>JBEIPA010000037.1:0-42271 GCA_040377305.1 Flavobacteriales bacterium
GATCACTGCAACCATTAGGGTCACAATTACAGTTGGACGTTTCAATACTCGTTTCATTGCAGAGATAAAGTTAAGTTGTTTTCCCGATAGGAATTCATAAAAAAGGCAAAGCCTTCCGCTTGAGTGTACGTTGCAATCACCATTTCGGTGCCCGCACATTCCTAACGGATACGGACGCCTATCACACAAATATCATCGGTCTGCTTCGAATCGCCCATCCAGGCGTTGAGCTGTTCTTCCAGCATCTTCTTCTGATCGTCGACAGGCAAGTGGTGAATACTCATGAGCAACTCGCGGAAACGACGATGCGACATTTTGCGATCATCCTCACCACCAAACTGATCCGGGTAGCCGTCGGTGAAAAGATAAATCATATCTCCACTCTGCAACTCCATTTCCTGATTGGTGAACGGACGCATCTTGTTGTCGAAATAACTTCCGATCGAGAAACGATTTCCTTTTGACTGTATCAACATACCATCGCGGATGATATACATCGGATTGATTGCTGCTGCAAACTGAACTTTATATCGCGAGTGGTCGAATACGCACAGAGAAATATCCATACCGTCACGCAATTCACTGGCTGACTTGTACTGGTTAAGTGTGTGCTGAACTCCCGCGTTGAGGTAATCAAGTATGGAAGATGGGCGCGACAAGTTTCTCTCATGCACCGCCTGATTCAGCAAGTTGTTGCCCATCAAACTCAGCAAGGCTCCCGGAACTCCATGACCCGTTGAATCGCATACAGCGAGATAAGTTAGATTATCCCGTTGCTCTGCCCAGAAGAAATCTCCGGAGAGAACATCTTTCGGTCTGTAGAGCACAAACAAGTCATCGAACTGATCCTTGAGCATACTTTCCGGCGGAAGAATCGCTTCCTGAATACGGCGTGCGTAAAGAATCGACGCTTCAATATCAGCGTTCTTCTGCTCGATGATTTCCAGATACTGCTGCTGCTGCAACGCAATCGCAATTGCATCAGCAACTTCCCGTACCATGTCGATATCCTCGTCGGAAATTGCATTCGGTTTCGATGAAGCGATGTTCACTGTACCCAAAAGTTGATTCTGAGAATACACCGGCATCATCAGATAAGAACGGATTCCAACCGACAATTGCTCCTTATCCGATTCGGAGATCTCTGCTTCTGCCTCAATGTCATCAACACGGAATACTTTATTTTCTTTCAACGACTGGAAGCTCTTGAACGAACGCAGTGGATACAACAACATTCCCGGAACGGCAGCGTTGTCTTTTACTACGTAATGCAATTCAACTTCCTGATTGCGTTCATCAAATATCGCGAGCGACACACGCTTCACATAACTCATGCGTGTTGCAAGTCGGCCCAAAACATTCTGCGCAATTTCTTTTACGTTGTGCGAATTCAGCAACTCGTGTTTCGCCATGTTCAGCGTTTCAAGTCGCGCTGAATACATGTTGAGCTGTACTTCGTAACGTTTCTTCTCGGTGATGTCTGTGAAGATCTCGATCTGCTTCAACACAGTTCCGTTCTCGTCTACAATTGGTGAGTTCGCTACATCAATCCATATTTCATAGCCCTCTTTGTGGTATACAAGAAACTCCTTACGGAATCCTTCCGCTTCTGCAGAGGTTTGACGTACAACTGAAATAAGCCTTCTGTCTGTACGATCTCCTGCAAGTACGTCTCCAGGAAGTTTTCCTTTTACTTCCTGCAGATCATAACCTGTGATGCGGGAGAAACCTGTATTCACCCACTCAATTCGTCCTTGCGGATCACAAATGAGTACCGCGTTAATTGTTTCCGAAGCAACCAGAGAAAGTTTTTCGAGTTCTTCTTCGTACAGTTTCTTATCTGTGATGTCACGAGCGATCGCCTGGAATCCAGCGATAAGCGTAGGACGGAATGCGTCGTAAATGATACGAACCGTCTGACCGAGCCAACGCTTCTCTCCTTCCACGGTAATAATTGGAAACTCGAGATACGTACTCAACGTTTTCTTACGGAACTGTCGCGCGTAAAATGTTCTTACTTCATCAATCCAGTCCGGAGCAATTGTAGTGGTGAAATGGCGGCCGATGAGATCCTCATTCTTGTAACCGGTAATTTTCGTTACCTCGCCATTAATGAACGTAAAGTTTCCGCGGTAATCGGCGGTATAAATGAGGTCGGTTGCAGCTTCAACAATGTGTTTGTAGCGTTCCTCAATTTCCTTACGATCAGAAACGTCCATACCGATTCCTACGCGGATCTCTCCCGGCAGTTCGGTGTCTACCCACTGAATCCATTTCTTGGTTCCGTTTTTCGCTGTAACGATAGAAACATAAGGTGCCGTAGTTCCCTTGAACGTTGAAACCTTCTCTCGCATCTTCGCGTTCTCTTCTTCATCTTGCGAACGTACTTTCCACCATCCGTCACCCATCAATTCTTCAGGCTGGTAACCGAGAACTGCTTTGATACTCCGGCTCACGTAAACAATATTTCCGGTTGCGTCAGTCGCAATGACAAGACTGCGGGAGTTGTTAAGCGTTGTATCAGCGAAAATCAATCGGTTGAAGATGTTAAGTCGCGACACGACCGTAACGAAAGTGATGATGAGTGAAATCACTACACCGAGAAGTAACAACCACGTGTTGTACTCAGCCGTTTGCGACGACATGAACATGAGCAATGCCGTTGCGATGAGGATAGCAATCGAGTATGCAACTACGGCGCGAATGTGATCAAGCAAAAGTGAAGATGCCGCCATCACAACAAGCAGCGTCATCACAAGAACCGGATGCAAATTGTTAATGTGAGTGAGATAGAAAACGTGGACGCTTACAAAACTGAACCCAACATAAGCCAGTGTAGTAGAATACTTCCGAACGAATTCATTGATATAGGTTCCGAGGCCGACCAGCAACATGCATGCGCCAATAATCAGCTGAACGAAACCATTGACCTCCAGATCAGGAATGAATAATTTGCACAACACACCAGAAACCGGATAAACGACGCCACCAAAAAGTAACACTAATCGCGAAGTCGTGAGATGATGATCATAGAATGAGCGGTGCGTACGAACAAATTCTGTTTTGAAACTGCGATACGTTGTCAGCATCAAGATACTCAGTCCGGTCATTACCCCAAGAACAAGCAGGAAGAACCACCACGATCTCCAGAACGGCGGTGTAATTGCAAACCTGAACGTTTTTGTTGTGCTCCACAAATTGTTTGCATTGCGCGCGCGTACATTGAATGTGTAATCGCCGGGCTCCAGATTGGTAAAGCTGATCGAAGACGCATTCACTAATGGAATCCAATCTTCAGACAAGCCGATAAGTTGATATTCGAACGTTACGTTTGAACCGGTTCCGTATTGAATTCCTGCGAGGTAGAATGTGATGCTGTTCTTGTCGTAGTCCAGTTCAACATCATAAGGTAAGCCATTGTCGAGCAGTGAATCGGCATACTGTGCCCAATCAGTAACCGAATTGAACAGCAGTGCACGTTTGATCTCAACAGAAGGTGGTTTGTTTCTCGTGCGTTCTCCGATTGGCGAGTAAATAATTACACCTGTATTACTTCCGAGCCAGATATTACCTTCTTTGCCCAGAAGAATAACTCCGGGCGCAAAATTCTCTGTTCCGATTCCATCACTGAAGAAGAAGTGACGAACAGAGTTAGTATCGTTTGTGAATGAAACTTTATCAAGCCCGGTCATCGTAGCCACGTACATGGAATTCTGATTGGTCCACAGAATCGACTCCGTGTATTCACTCGCTAATCCTTCCTGCGTGTTGAAGATTTCGAATCTGCCCTTTTCACGATCGTAACGGAATATGCCCGACTTCTGCGTCGCGAAATAGATAAAGGTCTCATCACCATCAACGTCGTAAATCAGCATCTTGTCTGTCCCGCGACCATCAGCAGCGGTAGGACGCACAGCATTACCTCCATCGATGCGCAACAAACCATGTGATGTACCCAACCACAATGTTCCTTCCACATCTACATACAAAGACCAGATTGGATTTCTCTTGAGTACGTTGCCCGCGTTAATCGCTTCAAACTTCCCATCTTTCATTTTGAAAAGTCCGTTGGCAACAGTACCAATCCAAACAGATCCGTCATCGGCACAAATCATGCTGATAATCTCACCCACATTCAGTGAATCAGACGGACAATGCACAACGATTCTACCATCGCGCACTTCATTAACACAACCGTCCATTGATCCCGTGTAAATCACTTCGCCATCGGTACAAATTGCGCCAAGACGATCATTAGACAATCCGTCTTTCTCCCTCCACGTCACAACTCCCGCACCATCGTACATCGACAAACCGCCTACGGTTGAAATCCATGTATTGCCTTGTGCGTCCTGCACAATTCCTGTGATGTTGTTATCACCCAGTCCATCACTGGTCGTAATAGATGTGAAGTGCGATCCTGCGTAGAAGAATAATCCGTTGTTGTAGGAACCTATCCACGTGTTTCCATCGCGATCCGAACTCACACACGTGATCACATCTTCGTTAAGTCCATTCTGCTTCGAATAATTCCGGAATACACCTTGACTGTAATGAACCAATCCACCGCCCCACGTTCCGAGCCAAACATCACCATTGTAATCTTTATGCAAACACGTGTACGCCGGATCACCCATCTCATCCGGCAACTTCAGGTTGGTAAGCGAACCCGCACCGAGAGAAAAAAGTCCGTTTCCGGAAGTGGCAATCCACAATTCTCCATTCAGAATTTCTTCAACGCCACGAATTCGTGCACTGACCAGGCGTTCCTGATCAGAATATGTTTCATTGGTGTATTTGCCGTTCACAAGTTGAAGCTGGAACAAACCATTGCGATCAGTTCCAACCCACATTCGCATTCTCGAATCAACAGTGATTGCTGTAACAAACAAATTGTCGACCGCAGTACCCGTCGATACTTTGGTAATCTTCGCATTCTTGAATTCATACAATCCTTTGTCGGTTGCAAGAATCAGCTCGTTATTGAGACCGCGTGTGAAAGCAGTAATGTGCGTGAACGTATTCGGCGGATAGGTAATCCGAAAAAACTGCGCGTATTTGTATACAACAAGTCCGCTGTCGGTAGAAAATAAAACGCCGTCTTCTGTTGATTCCGAAATTGCATAAACAACACTCCCTGGAAAACCAGTGTTCGGATCGAAGAACTCGAATTCATCTCCGTCGTACCGGGCGAGTCCGGATTCTGTACCAATCCACATAAAACCCGTTACGTCCTGATACGCAGCATTAACACGCGACACAGGAAGTCCATCGCTCACGGAGTAGTGACGAAAGTTGTATTGTTGAGACAATAGCGTTCCCGATGCGATAAAGCACAGAAGAAGTACCAACGTAAAACGCAGTGAGCAGCGGAAGAAATTCATAGAAATGCCTACTCCTTAAAGATAAGGAAATACCAAGAGGAAAATCGGAATTGAGGGACTGGAGAATGAGGGACACTTTTAGGCACTGAATCTCTTATGCCCTAATTCCCTATTTCCTCAATTCCCCTTCAGTTTTTTATAGTCAGCGAGACTAGCCAAAATCACTTCGCGCGCCTTCTCGCTACCATATTCCGCTGCAATTTCCACTGGAGTACTGCCACTATCCGGCGACAATTTATACGTCATGAAATAGTGCTTCAGACGGTTGAGGACTTTCGCAGGAACCTGAGATAAATCTGTGAGATTTCCATAGACAGCGTCGTTCACGAGAACAGCAACAATCTTGTCGTCGGCTTCTCCTTTGTCGATCATACGCAAACCGCCAATGGGAATTGCTTTGAGTACGATGTCGCCATGAGAAATAGTGTGTTCTGTGAGCACAACAATATCAAGCGGATCCCCATCCCCATTCTCAACGCCCGCGAGTTTTGCAATCCCGGATCCACAAAACGTTTGTGGTATGAATCCGTAAAGTAATGGTGCAACATTCGAATACAATTGCGGACGATCAATTTTCAGATAGCCACTTTCCTTGTCGATCTCATACTTGATGGTATCACCGGGAACAATCTCAATGAAACACGTTACTTCTTCCGGACAATTTTCCCCCGGGGAAATTCCATGCCATGGATGTGCTTTCTGCTGAGGAAATTTATTTGCCATCGCGTTTAAACATTCTGCGTACGAAGTAGAAAATAATTGCGAGTCCGAGTAAGCCGGCAGTAAGATATCCGAATGCGGTTCCTGCCCCAGGCAATTTATTCTGGTGAAGATTGTCTTTGACTTCGGTTGGATCGAGAAACTCCTGAATACCCAAACTATCCCGAAGGAATTTGAGTTCTTCCGTATAAGTTCCGCGATCCTGAAGTGGTGTGTTCAATGAATCGTGGGCAGGTTGTATGCGACTGAATGTGCAGAAATTGGAAGTTGCAATACCGCGACGTTTTTCAATATCGTATTCCATCCACTTACCATAGATCGTCCAGACTTCACCCGGCATAAAAGACAAACTACAGTCGGCAGAAGGATCGTGTTGAAGCTCGATGGCTCCGAATGCTGCTCCTTTGTACAACTCAACAATGGTAAACTGCACTCGTTGTTCTGTCTCATCGCCGGATGTTGCAAGTACTTTTCCGGTGAATATCACATCGTACTTTTCAGTTGCTTTCTTAGAAAGTTTCCCGAGATCGTTGCACACACATGCAAATGCGGGCAAGCCCAACAACATCAACAGCACTATAGAGAAGATACGCTTCATTCTGAAAAATTGTAAGAGGAAACGAACACGTTTGCCAGGGAAATATCTACGTACAACTCCCGGTCCTCACTCATGTGAGAAACTTTCGAGCGGAATGCCGCATGCAATTTCATGAGTGTATCCGATGATTTCAGATTTTCAATTTTCATTCTGAAATCGAGTGCTTGCGCAGCGTTCAGCAATTCAATCGCCAAAACCTGTTTCACGTTACGAACTACACGGAAACATTTCGTTGCTGCATTTGCTCCCATGCTCACGTGATCTTCCTGTCCGTTTGAAGAAACAATTGAATCAACGGAAGCCGGTGTACACAATTGCTTATTCTGACTTACGATAGAAGCAGCTGTGTATTGCGGAATCATGAAACCTGAATTCAGTCCGGCGTTGTCAATGAGCATGGAAGGAAGTCCGCGCTTACCACTGATGAGCAGATAGGTTCTACGTTCCGATATATTTGCAAGCTCAGCAACAGCAATGGCCAGAAAGTCGAGCGCCAATGCCAATGGTTGTCCGTGAAAATTTCCGCCGGAGAGGATATCGCCTTGTTTCGGAAACAAAGTCGGATTATCTGTCACCGAATTAATCTCCGTGAGCAACACGCGTTCTGCGTAATCAATTGCGTCGCGTGACGCACCGTGTACTTGCGGAATGCAGCGGAATGAATACGGATCCTGAACGTCTTGTTTCTTGTTCTTCGGTTTGTTTGCGATCGGAGAATGTTCCAGGAAAGAATCGACGCGACCTGCAACGTGAATTTGTCCCGGGTGCGGACGAATGTCATGCAAGCGCGGATCGAATGGCTCACGAAGTCCGTCGAAAGCATCAAGCGACAAGGCTCCAATCATATCGGCAGCATCGGCGAGATCCTTCGCAGTGAGCAAGGAGTAAATTCCCCAGGCGCTCATGAATTGTGTTCCGTTCAGAATTGCGAGTCCTTCTTTTGCACGAAGGCTTACTGGTGTCAATGAAAACTCTGCAAGCACTTCAGCTGCCGGACGAATTGTTCCGTAGTAATTCACTTCGCCTCTGCCGATCATGGGCAAGGCAAGATGTGCAAGCGGCGCAAGATCTCCGGAAGCACCAAGAGAACCTTGCTCGTACACAACCGGAAGAATATGATTGTTCCATAGTGCAAGCAACATATTCACTGTTGCGATCTGCACACCGGAATTTCCGTGAATGAGTCCCTGAATCTTGAACAGAATCATGAGTCGCACTACATCAACCGGAACAGCATCGCCGGTTCCGCATGCGTGAGACATTACGAGATTCGCTTGTAATTGGCCAAGTTGTTCGTCCGACACACGCGTGTTTTTCAGATCACCGAATCCGGTATTCACACCGTAAATCGGATTCTGTGCAGCGGCAATAACTTCCTGCAACTTTGTGTGCGAAGTCTCCACGCGTTTTATGGCTTCAGCGGAAAGCGAAAGCTGTGGAAGCTCACGCAGTGTTTTGCGGATGCTGGCGAGTGAAAGAGGTTTTGTTGGACAGAGTTCCATAGCTTTATTCTTACCACTAAGATCACAAAGACACAAAGTTTAAATTCTTTGTGCCTTGGTGTACTTCGTGGTCAAATTATTTTTTCCAGAAGCTCTGCAAATCCAACAGCGAACTGTTCGCCGCTCTGCATATTCTTCAGTGTTATCGTATTCGTCTTTCTTTCGTTCTCACCCACAATGGCAACAAACGGAATCTTCTTTGCATCAGCGTACTTGAACTGCTTGGCCATCTTCACGGCATCGAGATAAATCTCCGCAGCGATTCCGGCATCACGCACTTGCTTCAGCAATTTCAAAGAATATCTTTCGTCTTCTCCACCGAAGTTGGCGAACAAAACACGTGTTCCTTCTTTCGCCGTAACGTCTTCCGGATATCCAACTTCATTCAGCACATCAAAAATCCGATCGATACCGAATGAAATTCCAACGCCCGAAACATTGGGCAAACCGAAAATACCTGTGAGATCGTCGTAACGACCGCCACCGCAGATAGAACTTGTTAGTGTTCCGGTGTTTGCTTTTACTTCGAAGATTGCGCCGGTATAGTAGTTGAGACCGCGAGCAAGTGTGATGTCCAGTTCGACAGTCGCGCTTGGTGCTCGGTTCTCGGTGCTCAGTTCTGCAATCGAATTGAACATCCATTCGATTTCTTCAATTCCCTTCGTTCCAATTGTTGAAGAACCGATCAGATTTTTAAGCAAGGAGATCTTCGCTGCAAAATCACCAGAGAACGAAATCAACGGTTGCAGTTTTTCAATCGCAGTTTCGCTCACACCTTTTTCGGCGAGTTCCTTGTTCACACCGTCAACACCTATCTTGTCGAGTTTATCGATTGCGACTGTGATATCGACAATGCGCTCCTTCTCTCCTACTACTTCTGCAATTCCGGAAAGTATCTTGCGGTTGTTGATTTTGATAAGCACCGGAACTTTGAAGCCGGTGAACACTTCATCAATCATCTGCACCAATTCAACTTCATTGATCAGCGAAGTACTTCCGATTACGTCTGCGTCGCACTGAAAAAATTCTCGGTAGCGACCTTTCTGCGGACGATCTGCGCGCCACACGGGTTGAATCTGGTAACGCTTGAATGGAAAAGTAATTTCGTTTTGGTGTTGAACGACGTAGCGCGCGAAGGGAACGGTTAGGTCGTAGCGTAATGCCTTCTCTGTTATCTCATCGCTATTAATGCTCTTCTGCAATGAAAGTTCGAATGCATCACGCATTTTCTGTTTCTTCTCGTCTTTTGCATCGAAAGGACGTGAATTCAGAATTTTGAACAGAAGTTGATCTCCTTCATCTCCATACTTTCCCGTCAACGTTTCGATATTCTCCATCGCCGGTGTTTCAATCGGCTGGTAGCCATACTTTTTGAAAACAGAACGGATGGTGTCGAAAATGAAATTCCGGCGCATCATTTCATCGGGAGAAAAGTCGCGGGTGCCTTTGGGAGTGGATGGTTTTTGGGAGGCCATAAATCAGGCACAAATCTACGCAAATGCGAGGCTTAATAGGACGCGGATTGAGCGGATTAAGCGGATTTTCGCGGATTACTGAAGAATAGTTGTCATCACTCCCGTCTTCGATTTTAACTCACTCTTCACTACGCCTTTCGACGGCACAAACCATTCAATAAAATCGTAAGTCTGCTCGGATGGAATTTTTCCCAGTGCGCCGTAATCCGTAACACTTCCTTTTCTCATTGTGGCTGCAATCCGGACGGCCTGGAAGGTTTCTGTCCCGACCACAACATTCTCGATCGCCACTACTTTACGGTGGTTCACAATTACAAAACGTTCGTTGTTTCCGGTACCATAAATCAACTCACTGGCAGAAGCAGAAGGTAAAGTATCGCCGATTTCCATGGTGTAGGGATATACCAGAGAATCTGTCCGGAGACTCACGATAAAGTTTGATGAATACGCCACAGGTATGTTTAAGTGATTGAGTGCGTCTACGCACCAGTTAATCGTGTCATTATAAAAGTGCAACCTGTACTGAAACGTGCTTTTATGCTGATCATTCAGACGATTATCATGAGCGAAGATGGACGTACCGCTTCCTCTCGTTAGAACATCCTTGATCTTCACTTCCGCATAACTGATTGCTCCGTTCTCTGCAGTGATAGTAAACTTGACGATGTTATCCTTCGTGAAATACTGCTGTGGTCGGATGAAGTAAGGAACGATGAAGCTTATCGCAAAAACAGAAAGGAAAATCAAAAAGGAAAATTCAGTTTTTCGCATACAGCAATTTACAAAAATGTGGCGGCTCAGTCTCCAACACCTCACCTATTTATAACCATCCAATGTAACACGGGTTAATCCATTACTATCATTGAATTCGGCTTTCACCACTCCGATTTCAGGGACAAACCATTCGGTAATCGCAATCGTTCGCTTTCTGATGTACTTCTCATTCAAGTCTGTCGAGCTGTTCTCTACGCGATTGCACTTCATTTGTATTTTGTACGCCAGCTTTGTTCCTGCCGGTGTAGTTAACGAATCCGCTGCGGTTACCACTCTGTTGACGTAGTCAACACGAACACGCTCATCGTAATACCGGAAGTGTTGCGTGTTGCTAGCCCATGCTCCGGTTAATGTGTCCCCGATTTTCATGCTTAAGGGATACCATAGACTATCACCCGCATAATCACCAGTGGAGTTGACGTGATTCATCACGATGAAAGCATAGTTGGCTGCATGTGCATAGAAGTTCACTGAATCATAAGCAAACTGCAGAGGATATCGCCCATAAAGTGCGCCGTTACGATTATATTTTACCAACTCTGCTGTTGAATGCGCAGCAAGTTGCTTGTCTGTTACGGAATTAATAGTCACTTCAATCCGGCTTTTGTTCCCGCCTCCCCCTTTTGGAAATTCCACCTGACTGAACAAGAGAACATTTTTCTCATTAAAAAAGTGCGTGGGCCAGTCAATCGCTACCCATGAAAAACCGAGCAAGACCGGAGTCACAAGCAGCATAACCGGAAAGAGAAAACTGCGTTGCATAGATCAATTTACAAAATCCAAAAAGAACTACTCCGTGCTGTATTTGTCCAGTGAAATGATGCTGAAATAGCGTACTCCTTTTTCCTGTGCCTTCACTATGCCAAGCTGAGGAGAAAACCACTCTGTCATGGTTACATAGTCCTGCACCTCTGTCTTGCCGGAATACTGTGAATTTCCTTTCGAACTAATCACTCTCAGTGCTACTACACGATATGCAGCAACTTTGCCGCAGGGAAGACTCAATGTATCCAGTGCTTCAACAGAACGTCTCGTAAACTCCATCAACCCGCTTGTGGTTTCTCCGCGATTGGTCAACATTATTTTACACCATGCGTCGGGAAGTGTGTCACCAACTTTCATCTGAAGGGGATAGATCAGGCTATCTCCGGAAGTTTCGTCTTCACCTTTCTTTATGGTTTCAATGTCACGATTAAGAAAATTCTGCGCGTGTACGTAATAGTTGAGTGAATCGCATGCAAACTGAAACAGGAAAGTTTTGTTTTTAGGAACTCCATCGAAACCGTAAGTCATTGTGGCATTACAGGACCAATGCGAACCATCCTTCTTCACTTCGGTTATTTGGAATGAAGAAGCGTACTTCTGCTTTTTCATATCGGTGAAATCGAAATCTCCCGTGAAGGAAAACTCCGCTCCCACCCTAAAAACTGATTCCGGACGGTTGATTTCTTCTGAACTTAGAAGTGCAGACAGAGAAAGCGCAATGCCCGCGAAGATCTTCATGACGACTATTGACCTTTCGTGAAGGCGGTGAGCTCAGTGTATCCCTGAAGCTTGCCTTTCTGATACGATTCTGATCGTACTGATCCCACCTTGTTACTGAACCACTCTGTTGTTTGTGTGGGTGGCATCGGCATATTGAAAGTTCCCATTCGCGTTGATCCTTCAAGAGTAGCCGTAATTTTATAGCACTCCCAGGTGCCAGCCGGTGTTGTTCTCGACTCGATAGCTACACACTTACGATCCTTCACCGCAATGTTTGTAACCACCACGAGCGGACTGTCTTTTGTTTTTACAGTCACCTTAATATTTCCGCCGGGAAGGGCTTGACCCACTGTCATTGCTGCAGGAAAATCAAGCATATCTGCTTCAACTGATACTTCTGCATCCTTTCCTGCTCCCTGTGAACTCGCCTGCTGCTTAGCCAATGCTGAAAGATCCATGCGCATCAATCCGTTCTCACAGATAAAATTGAACGCCATAGTGTCTTTTGCAACACCTGCAGCATCTTTCGAAATTGCATCAATGGCAGCAGTGGTCTTCGTGGCTTCAACAGTAATCGCTTTTACAGTTGCGTCGGTACTTCCCTGCACTTTGCCTGATGCATCGTAGCTGGTAGTAGTGTACTGCGTTCCTTTTACGAACTCGTTGAACAAAGCGCAGTCGGAGGCAACGAAGCTACTCGCTGTGAGAAGCAAAACTGTCGCAGAGAAAATGAGTGATGTCCTTTTCATGGGTTAGAGTTTATTTTGGAGCATTGATTTTTGTCAGCTCCGAGTAGTTTGTAAGCTTTCCTTCTACGTATGCTTCACAACGAACGGTACCAATCCTGGGACTGAACCATTCAATGCAATCCATTATGATGACGTCGGCTTTTCCTTCAGGCGTTTTTACCGTTAACTGGTTCTTATATCTGATCTTAAAACAAGTCCACGTTCCTGCAGGAGTTGTCACCGCATGAATGGAATCACAGATACGATCCTTCCATTTCATGATTGTAAGATAAGTCACAGAACCACCTCCACCATTAGGACCAGCGAGTGGGTTCGGCCCAGCTTTCAACTTGATGGTGACTGACGCTTTCGCATCCTGCAACGTATCACCGATCTTCATATCCTTTGGATAGACAAGCGGATCACCTGCATAACTTTTATCCGCATCGCCACCGAGTGATTTACTGCTACCAGCTAAAAAATGTCGAGGGTCAATTGAGAATGTACCCATATTACATTTCCAGTCCGAAATTGTAGGAGAACCTGCTACACCATCCTTATCACGGGCCGTCGTTTCAATTTTCGCATTAAATCCTGTTGGATCAGTTACAAATGTCTTCACCACAAACTCTGTACTCGTAATTGTTCCATTCTTTTCATCGTGATTTGTCCAAACTAACTGCGTCCCTTCAGCGAATTCACAGCTACATAAGTCTTCTCCCACAGCCGAAGTCAGTAGAACAAATAGTATCAATACACCACTCAGAAATAAACTGCGAATCACAACGTAATGGTTAAACGGTCAACTTTTTATAACGGAATCGTTTCGGCTCACTATCACCCAAACGTTTCTTCTTGTTCTCTTCGTATTCGGTGTATGTTCCTTCGAAGAAATACACAGAAGAATTTCCTTCGAATGCGAGAATGTGGGTACACACGCGATCGAGGAACCAACGGTCGTGAGAAATGATTACGGCACATCCGGCG
Source organism: Flavobacteriales bacterium (assembly GCA_040377305.1). Taxonomy (GTDB): domain Bacteria; phylum Bacteroidota; class Bacteroidia; order Palsa-965; family Palsa-965. The sequence continues at coordinate 13,654 of JBEIPA010000037.1, forward strand.
AAGTTTTCCAAAGCTTCTTCGAGTGCACGCATCGTGTTCACATCAATATCGTTGGTCGGCTCATCGAGCAGCAACACGTTCGCTCCTCCACGCAAAGTCAATGCCAGATGCAAACGATTGCGTTCACCACCCGAAAGCACTTTCACTTTCTTGCCCTGATCTTGTCCGGCGAAGTTGAACTTGGAAACGTAAGCGCGTGAATTCAATTTCATTCCGCCCAGCTCAACGTATTCTGTTCCACCAGTGATGGCTTCGAATACGGTATGCTCCTGATTAATATCTGAGTGCGCCTGATCAACGTAAGCAACTTTCACAGTTGGTCCCACTTTGAACTCACCAGCATCGGGATTCTGCTCACCCATAATCATACGGAACAAGGTCGTTTTACCCGCACCGTTTGGTCCTATGATCCCTACAATTCCTGCAGGAGGTAATTTGAAATTCATTCCTTCATACAGGACCTTATCGCCGAATGCTTTGGATACACCGATCGCTTCAATAACCTCATTACCCAAACGCGGACCGTTCGGAATGAAGAGCTCCAATGTTTCTTCTTTCGATTTCACATCTTCACCGAGCATCTTCTCGTAATTCGCAATACGTGCTTTGGATTTCGACTGACGGCCTTTCGGTCCTTTGCGCACCCATTCCAACTCGCGCTCGAGTGTTTTACGACGCTTGCTCTCCGTTTTCTCTTCCTGTGCGAGTCGTTTCGATTTCTGGTCCAGCCAATCGGAGTAATTTCCTTTCCACGGAATTCCTTCACCGCGATCCAATTCAAGAATCCATCCTGCAACGTTGTCGAGGAAATATCTATCGTGTGTTACAGAGATAATTGTTCCCGGATAAGTTGCCAGGTGATTCTCCAACCACTGTACTGATTCAGCATCTAAGTGGTTAGTCGGCTCATCAAGGAGAAGAATATCCGGTTGCTTCAGAAGCAAACGACATAATGCAACGCGACGACGTTCACCACCGGAGCAAACTGAAATCGGAGTATCGCCTTCCGGACACTGTAACGCATCCATAGAGCGCTCGAGTTTGTTCTCGATATTCCATGCATCGAGCTGATCAATTTTCTCCTGCAGATACGCCTGACGCGCGATGAGCTTGTCCATATCCGCATCCGGATCAGCGAACTTGTTGTTCACTTCTTCGAATTCAGTGAGCACATCTGTAATTTCCTGAACACCTTCTTTGACGATGTCCATTACCGTTTTCGTTTCATCGAACTTCGGCTCCTGCTCGAGCATTCCGATGGAATATCCCGGAGAGAAGTGAATATCACCAATGTAATCCTTGTCGACACCAGCAATGATGCGCAACAACGACGATTTACCGGAACCGTTCAAACCGATTACACCGATTTTCGCGCCGTAATAAAACGAGAGATAAATATCTTTTAGAACCTGTTTCTGTGGAGGGTGAATTTTTGAAACATTCACCATCGAGAATATAATTTGTCTTCCTTCTGACATGGGTATTTTTTATTGGGAGAATTTGGGGTACAAATATACGCGTTCCCAGTTCTCAGTTTCCGGTTCCCTGTTGGGAAAAGTCGAGTATAATGCTAGAAAAGTGTCCGTATATTTCGAAAAACAGCACAACTATGGCGAATCCGATAATCCAAAACCCTTGTCCGGAAAAATGGGAAGGAATGACTCCCGACGAACAAGGACGTTTTTGCGGAAAGTGCTCCAAAATCGTGTTTGATTTTACGAAGAAGACAACCCAGGAAATTGTGGACTTTTTGACAGCGCGAAAGGGCGATGATATTTGCGGAAAACTTAGAAAGCCTGCTTTGGTTCCTGTACGCGTATCAAAAGGAATAAAGCTCTTCGCAGCGGCAATTTATCTCGCGTTCGGTTCATTGCTTTTCTCTTCCTGCGGACCAACAGAACACGAGGAACCAATTGGAAAAGTTGGATTAGACAGCGCGGAAGCTGCAGAAAACCAATATCAATATGACTCGATGATGGCTGCTGATTCAATGGCTGTTCAGCCTACCAACGCAGACACAACAGACATGGATTCGGCAAAGATGATGAGCACGATTAACATACTCGACTCGATCATGAAAGCGAAGAATAAGTAGTTTACTTCGAAAAATACAACGGATGTTTCTCGTTGTATTTCCGCAAGTAAATAAACGCCTGATCTTTCTTCTGACGCTTTTTCAATGCATCGTACTCTGCACCTAAAACCGGATCGCGTTGCAAAATGTAGGAGATTGTTTGCGGATTGAAATCGTAAACGCTTCCTGTTTTTGTATCGAGCACATATTGCTGCAAGGATTCAACCGGCGTTCCATACTGCTGTGTTGGTGCACTTCCCGGTCCGGTATACATGTAATTCGTAACGTACGCAGTGAAGTGACAAATGGTACCAATTACCACTACACGATTGAATGTGTAATTGTAACGTATGTAAACCGTTTTGTTTTCACAATATCCCCACGTGGAAACAGTTTTTGTGGTGTGAAGAACTCCTGCCGTGTCGCGCCACTGAAAACTCGTCTTTGTTAATAGCAGACGAAGAAAGTCAAGCTTGCTTGTATCACCTTCAAAAACGAGTGCGCTTTTCGGAAGCGGGGAATTATTCCGGAACTGCTCGAAGGAGAGATAGATGCCAGAATTGAAAGAAAATCCTTGTGTGTATTGTATAGAATCGCTCTGTGCTGATGCAACCATCGTTAAACACAATAACAATCCTAATGTTCCTGCTCTCATTTGATTCAAATATCGTGGAAATTCACCGTTAATTCACGAACTTTATACTTCACATATATCATGCCGCATGCGTTCACTTCTACTTGCATTTGCATTGCTCATTTCCGGTTCTGCATTTTCACAGCGATCTGCAAAAGTTCCGCTTTCTGTTGAACTTAAAACGGCAGGTTATGCGCCTGGACAATTCATCAGTCTTCTCGTTGAAGGTAATCCGCAACAAATTGCGGCAACTGTGAAAACTCACGGTGGATTCCTGATGCATAACGAAGGAAACATCTGTTCGATACAACTTCCGTGTGGAGAAATGCATGCATTTGCGAATGAAGAATGCGTGATCCGTGTCGGAAATGCGCCGATTCACATGCAGGTGCTGAACGATACAATGAAAAAACAAACCGGCGTGCTCGATGTGCGCAACGGATTGGCTCCACTTCCGCAAGGTTATACCGGTGCAGGAATTGTGATGGGAATCATTGACTCGGGTATTGACTTTAATCACCCCGATTTCAAAGACACTTCCGGAAATACACGCATTTATAAAATCTGGGATCAGCGCGATCAGCAAGGTCCTGCTGCAATGCCCTGGAATTACGGAACTCTGTGGGACAGTATGTCTATCAATAACCAGACTTGTCAGCACAACGATTTGCAATATTACGGACATGGAACACACGTGAGCGGAATTGCTGCCGGTAATGGAAACAGCGCAACGATACTCGACATGAGTGGAGTTGCTCCTGATGTTGTGATCATTGCGGTCGCCCTGGATTTCTCCGGTAACATGAGTCCGACAGCAATTGCAGATGCTGCGAAATTTATTTACGGAGAAGCACAGGCGTTAGGAATGCCTTGTGTGATCAATGCGAGTGTGGGCGACTATTACGGTTCGCACGACGGACAGGATCTGCAATCGTTGATGATTGACTCCTTGCTGAATACGCCAGGAAGATTATTTGTAAGTGCTGCAGGAAATGCAGGTGGATTACCGATTCACGTTTCGTATCCGATTTCAAACGTCGACACGAATCTAACATGGTTCAATACCGGAAGCGGTCCGATTTACGTTCAGCTGTGGGCTGATCAAGGAAATTTCGGTGCAGCAGAATTTGCAATTGGATGCACACGTCCTTCGGATTGGGCAGATCTTGATCGAACGAACTTCACCAATATTCTGGCGAATCTTTCTGTGAATGGCTTCGATACACTGCGCAACGGTAGCGGACAACGACTCGCAAGAATTGAACGACTCGGCTCCACGCAAGGTAATGCATACAGCATGGAGTTTGTGATCTATCCCGATTCGCAAGCTTACAATTTCGGATTGTACATGACCGGTGCCGGATTGTTCCACTGCTGGAGTTTTGATTTTTATAGTGGGTCATATCCCACAGCAGGACAGTATCCGCCAATCGTTGATTACAAGTATCCGGATCTCACGCACAACATCGTTGGAGGATTCCAGTGTTCGGATCGTGTGATCTGCGTTGCGAACTATGTAAATCGCGATGAGTGGCCGGATTACACAGGTGGAATCAGTTACGACACCACTGTAACCGCTGGCGAATTGATGTACAACTCCAGTGTAGGACCAACGCGCGACGGAAGAATCAAACCGGAAATTGCAGCGCCGGGCGCGAATAATTTTTCGTGTATACTCACTCAAAATCAGGCGGCCGTTCTCGCGGGTGCACCCACAGAATGCACGGTCGACGGATGGCATATACGCGGTGGCGGAACATCAGCTGCTTCTCCTGTTGTAGCGGGAGTTGGTGCGATGTGGCTCGAGCGATACCCGAATGCAACGTGGAGTGAATTCCGTTCTGCAGTGTGGTGGTGCGCAAAACAAGACACGTTCACCGGAACCAATTTGCCCAATGCAGATTGGGGCTACGGAAAAATTGACGCGTGGAGCATGTTCGTGAATTGCGCAACCAGCATGAGTGTAGAAGAACCAACGGTCTCCAATGGAATTTCGGTTTATCCGAATCCGTCCGATGAAAATACCGGCGTTACCATTCAACTCGCAAATACTTCTTCGGCAACGCCTGTGAATATTTACAACGCACTTGGTGAATTGATTTTCGTTGGCTACACCGACAATACCGGAAAAGTTGTTGTGAACGGATTGACTGCGGGAATGTATGTTGCTTCGGTGCAAACAGAAACCGGCAACTCCTCAACCAGGTTTGTGGTAAACTAAGTAGTAGTTCCTTGTTACCACGAAGAGCACGAAGGTTCACCTGGAGGTCATGAAGTAAGTCCTCTGAGTTGGTCTTGTCGATTCTGTGGCTAACTTTGCCGCATGAAGAAATACATTCCGTTTTTTGGCATCGCCGGATTGGTTTGCGGAATCATTTGTACGTTATCAGCTTTTCTTCCGGGAATAGGTGTTTTCATTTCCATGATTGTTATGGTCCCCGGATTTCTACTCAGTAGCTTGTATGTGATGTTCGCCACACGTTACGAAGTTGAAACGCCACGGATTAATCCCGGTTACATTGGGATGGCACTCTCTTCCACTCCACTTTTGCTTTTCATTTTCTTCTTCGTAACAAGTGGAAAGTAGCGCTGAACATAAATCCGGAGTCAAAGATTTCTTTTCGCTGGTAACGTTTAGTCACACCATTTTCGCAATGCCGTTTGCGATCATCGGTTACATGTACGGTTTTCTGCGTTTCGATCATATTGAATTTTCCTGGAAGCTTTTCGGACTCGTTATTCTCTGTATGATCTTCGCACGTAATGCAGCTATGGGTTTCAATCGCTATGCCGACAGAAACATCGATGCAAAGAATGCCCGAACGGCCACCCGTGAAATTCCTGCGGGAAAAATCTCCGCAACGTCAGCGCTGTGGTTTGTAATTGCAAATTCCTTGCTGTTCATCGCAACAACTTATTTCATCAATACAATTTGCTTTTACCTTTCTCCTGTTGCCTTGATCGTTGTTCTCGGTTACAGCATCACGAAACGATTCACGGCTCTTTGTCACATCATTCTCGGATTAGGATTAGCACTCGCACCAATCGGAGCCTATCTCGCTGTAATGGGTCGCTTCGACATGGGTCCACTTTGGTTTTCTTTTGCTGTTTTGTTTTGGGTGAGCGGATTCGATATCATTTACGCTTTGCAGGATGCAGAATTTGATGAACTGCAAAAGCTACATTCAATTCCTGCATGGCTCGGAAAACAAAAAGCGCTGAACCTCTCCAAGTTTTTGCACGTGTGTTCTGCAACCTGCATTTGGATTGCGGGCTTCTACGGAAAATTCGGAACGCTTTATTTTATCGGTGCTTTGTTCTTCACCGGACTGCTCATCTACCAACACACATTGGTAAAGCCAAATGACTTGTCGAAAGTCAATCGTGCGTTCTTCACCACCAATGGTATCGCGAGTGTGGTTTTTGCCAGCTTTGTGATCACCGATCTTGTTTTTGGCTGGAGAATTTTCACCTACTTCTGATCGTCTGATATTTGATCGCAGACTGAGGAGCAATTTGACACCTTATTATCTTTGTCGAAATTCGCTTAAAAAAAGACTTAAATCTGTCTTTTTTGGACGAATAACGTATTCTGACGCCTTATACAAAAATCAGCGTTTTTATTGAGCAGTTGCCTTGCACGTGCTGAGCGGTTACATTTGCCATCGCAAAACCCGCCCGATGAACTCAGCTGCCCGGATCCTGTTCCCCCAGGATAAGCACGTGAATCGCAATGCTCCGGCATTGTTCCCTACCGAATTCTTCGGACAGAATTGCGCACACACAATTTCCTTCCATTGCCACCTTGAGTGCAGTCGAAGGGTCCACACTTACAAAACCAATTGCTGATGAAGAAGATCATTTTAAGAATGATGGCGTTTGCATTGCTGGCTGTACCGGCTCTCATGAACGCGCAAGCACCCACGTTCCGCTTTTCGTATGACATAGGCGCATTCGATATTGCCGGAGGAATGGTGCAGACTCCAACCGGAGAATTTACTTACGCAGGCTTGAACAACTCCTTCGGTCCGTATTACGGAAACGCAATGCAAATTGACGCACAAGGACAAGTTGTTTGGGCGAAGTCTTACACTGCAGGATTTGCGAGTAGCTTTTCCGACATCAAGAACGTGAGCACAGGAGGATACATTGTTACCGGACAATCTACCAGTAGCGGTGGTGGTGCAATTCTTGTTCGTCTCGATGCAACAGGCAACATCGTGTGGTCGTTCCGTTATCAGCTTCCGAACATTCCTTCAGGTAATGCTTCAAGCGAATATGGTTCAGCCGTTATTGAAACTTCCGACGGTGGATTTCTCGTTGGTGGTGGTGTAGATTATTTCTGGGACGGCGTTAGCGGAACAACTGTTGACACGACAAGCGCACTCGGTTTCAAAGTAAACTCAACCGGCACACTCTTGTGGAGTCATGTTTGGCCAATTACTGTTACCAACCCCGATGAACATTATATCAGTGATGTTGCAGAATCAGCGGACGGATACTACTTCGCTGGTCAGTCTTCTGAAGGAACAGGAACACTTAGTAGTAACGGAGATTATCCAAGCCAGGGGTTGCTGATCAAAACAAACATTGCAGGCACAACACAATTCGTGCGTCGGTTCGGAGCAGGAGGATCATCGCAAGGATTGAATTGCATTATTCGTCTTTCGACAGGCAATATGCTCTGCGGAGGATTCGATGCAGAGCATGCCATGATGTTCTCCATTAACGGAACAGGAAGCTCAACCCCTGTTGTTGCTTTTAACCGACGTCTTACTGGCGGACTTTTCACGAGTATTTATATGCTCAACGACATCGTGGAGAACTCCGACGGTAACTATTCAATCATCGGAACACGATTGCAGTTCCTTTCTGTTGCATTAACCACAATGATCGTAAAAATCAACAGCACAACAGGTGCTCTGATGTTTGGAAGATATTACGCACCAATCGGACTGAGTGGAATTCTTCCGGAAGGTGGATTGTGCAGTGATCAGGGATACTACATCTCTATTACCGATCAGCAATTAGCAGGTTTCAATGCGAATATCATCCGAACTGATCCAACCGGTCAGGTAAGTACTGCAGCAGGTTGTCAGGGTACAGCTTTCAGTCCGGCGCTTGCGGGACAAACCGTAACGTGGAGCACACCTACCAGCGGGGATTTCAACTTACTAACTTCTTCCACCGCCACGTTTACCGTCAATAACCAGACTCCGACGCGCACGCAACATTGTTTGAATATTCCGGCGATTCTTTCTGCAACATCAACACGCACAAACGTTACTTGTTTTGGCGCATGTAACGGAACAGCAACCGCTACTCCTGTTGGTGGAACTGCTCCATATACTTATTCATGGAACTCTGCACCCGTGCAAACAACGGCAACTGCTACCGGATTATGTCCCGGGAACTATACGTGTACTATTACAGATAACGTGGGCGCAACGACCACGACTACTGTAAACATTACACAACCTGCAGCAGCTTTGAGTGCGAACATATCTTCTCAAACCAACCTGGCCTGTAACGCTGTCTGCAGCGGAGCAGCAACAGTGAGTGCGTCTGGTGGTACTGCAGGCTACACGTATGCCTGGGCTCCATCGGGAGGAACAGGAACAACTGCATCGAACTTGTGCGCTGGTGTTTACACCGTAACCATAACTGATGCCAACAACTGTACAACGACGCAAACTGCGAACATCACACAACCTACTGCGGTTACCGCGACAGCTACTTCTACTCCATCCAGTTGCGCCGGTAACACCGGAAGTGCAACAGCATCTCCGAGTGGTGGTGCAGGCGGATACACGTACAGCTGGAGTCCATCAGGACAAACAACTGCAACTGCAACGAATCTGGCTCCGGGAGCTTATGTTGTTACCGTGACTGACGCGAATGGTTGTACAACAACTGCGAACGTAACTGTTTCAACAACGTCCGGACCGACTGCATCCTTGCTTGGTGCACCAACTGATGTTTTATGTTTCGGTGGAAACAACGGTAGTGCAACTGTGAATGTGAGTGGTGGTTCTCCGGGATACACGTATTCATGGGCTCCATCAGGAGGAACAACTGCGACAGGCACAAATCTTACCGCAGGAAACTATACGTGTACAATTACAGATCAGGCTGGTTGCGTAACGACACAAACCGTTGCGATAACAGAGCCTTCACTCCTTACAGCAACTGCTTCATCAGCGCAAACAAGCTGTACGAACACCGGAAGCGCTACTGCGAATCCAAGTGGAGGTGCCGGATCATACACGTATGTTTGGTCACCATCCGGAGGAACAGCGCAAACGGAAAACAACCTTGGAGTGGGAACATACTCGTGTGTAATAACTGATGCGAATGGATGTACAACTTCAACGTCAGCGTCAATTACACTCGGTACTCCAATTACAGTTGGTGTTTCTGCAACTTCATCTACGGTTTGCGCAGGAACTACGACTACACTCACCGCAAGCGGCGCAACGAACTACAACTGGCAGCCCGGTGGTCAGACCACAAATACAATTGTTGTTACGCCATCTTCTTCAACAACCTATACGTTGATCGGAACAGACGGTACAAATTGCGCAGATACAACGACATTCCTTGTTAACGTAAATCCTACTCCAACAGTTGCCGTTGTGGCAAACCCTGCTTCAATTTGTCAGGGCGACAGCGTGCAGATTGGTGCTGGTGGTGCAAGTACATACTTGTGGTTGCCGGGCAATCAAACAACTGCTGTGATCACTGAATACCCAACAGCGACAACTACATACACCATCATCGGAACTGATGCTTTAGGTTGCTCAGACACAACAACTGTTACAGTCGTTGTGAACTCTACACCTTCGATCACAGCAAGTGCAAGTACGGATACATCTTGCACAGGTGCTCCTGTAACACTTACAGGTACAGGTGCAAGTACATACAACTGGACACCAGGTCCGTTAACAGGAAACTCAGTCGTTGTGAATCCTACGGTGAACACAACGTATACCGTTATCGGCTTGAATGGCGTGTGTGCCGATACAGCAACAGTTGATATTGCCGTTACACCAGGACCAACAATCAGCGTTTCTTCCGGCAATGACACAATCTGTCAGGGAAGTTCAAGCACAATGACCGCTAGCGGCGCTGTTACCTATGCTTGGTCGAGCGGAGGAACAAACGCAAGTGAAACTGTTTCTCCATCCGCAAGCGCAACGTATACGGTAACAGGAACTGATGCAAACGGTTGTTCAACCACTGCAACGTTCTCTGTAACAGTAAACATTCCTGCTGCAGTAATTGTTACAGGAACGAATACAATCTGCAACGGAAGCACATCAACACTCACAGCAAGCGGCGGTGTTAGTTATGTGTGGAGCACTTCTGCAACATCGACCTCGATCACGGTGAATCCAACCGCGTCTCAAACGTATTCAGTAGTTGGAACAGACGTGAATGGTTGCACGAACAGCACAACTTACTCTGTAACCGTTGTTCCGCCTCCAACAGCAGGTGTAACAGGAAACACCGTTGCATGTCCGGGATCACCAGTAACACTAACGGCTTCCGGTGGTGGTACATACGTGTGGTTGCCAACAGGTGGAACTTCATCAACAGAGATTGTGACTCCATCAGCATCGACGACTTATTCTGTTGTGGTTTCAAACGGTACTTGTACGGATACAGCATCAATCACTGTAACAGTCGGAACAGGTCCTGCTGCTAACGCCGGTGCTGATACTACAATCAACTACGGTGGTTCTGCACAGATCAACGGATCCGGTGGCGGAACTTATGCATGGTCGCCTTCGGGTACATTGGATGATGCCACAGCAGCGAATCCAGTAGCAACTCCAACGGTGACGACAACTTATACAGTTATTGTAACAGATGCGAACGGTTGTACTGCAATTGACTCGATGACAGTTTATGTTGATTTCGATTGCGGAACGATTTTCGTTCCAAACATCTTCTCTCCGAACTTCGACCAGCACAATGATGAGTTGCAGGTTTACGGAACACTCTGCGTAGAGAATTTCCATTGGGCAATTTACGATCGTTGGGGCGAACTCGTTTTCGAAACAACAGACCCGAATCAGAAATGGGACGGAACATACAAAGGGAAAATGCTTGATCCTGCTGTGTTCGTTTATCGTTTGACGTACAATGAACTCACAACCGGTGAGGCGAAAGAAGCACACGGAAACGTAACGTTGGTTAAGTAAATCCTGCAAAAAGAAAAGATCATGAAAAACTCATTGAAATATACTTTATCAATTGCAGGTCTCGCACTCGGTGCGTTCACACTGCAGGCACAAGACATTCACCATTCCATGTTCAACGAAACGCCCGTGTTGCTGAATCCCGCACGCGCGGGTGTTCCGTTCGATGCACGCGCTATCCTGAACTACAAGAGTCAGTGGTCGACAGTTGCTGAGCCCTACAAAACAGTTGCTTTCAGTGGCGACCTGGCTCTGTTCAAGAAGAAGAACAAGAAAGCCTACATGGGACTTGGTCTTACATTCTACAACGACAAAGCCGGTGACGTAGGAATGAAAACAACACAAGTTGGACTTTCCATTTCCGGAGTTCTGAAAGTGAGTGACAACAGTTTGCTTTCTGCTGGATTGATGACCGGATTCGTTCAGCGCGGAATCGGAAGCGGCAACCAGCAATGGGGCGAGCAGTACGATGGAACACAGTGGAACTCGTCACTTGGGAGTGGAGAATCTTCAACGCTTCAGAATCACAACCTTGTTGATCTTGGTGTCGGTGTAAATTATTACTTCGGCAAAGGAGAGAAATATCTGTCGGCTAACGACGGAGTGAAAATGAACATCGGTGTTGCATTATTTCACCCACACGGACCGAAGTATTCGTACTACATGGATGCAACGGAAAAATTATATGCGAAGTTTGTCGCGCATGGTTGGGCTTCCTTCGGAACTGGAAACAGCAATCTGTGCATCGAACCATCTTTCGTTTACTTCAGACAGGGAAGTCAGCAGGAATTTACACCAGGTGTAAACTTCAAGTACATTCTCAGCGAAGCATCGAAATACACCGGACGTAAAAAAGCTTCTGCATTTTCACTTGGAGGTTATCTCCGCGCGAAAGATGCATTCATTGCAACAACCATGTTTGAATTCAGCAGTTATGCTGTTGGATTCAGCTATGATGTAAACGTTTCCTCACTACGAGTAGTGAGCCAAAAGCGTGGTGGATTCGAAGTGTTTCTGCGTTTCGTATTCCCGAATCCGTTTGGAGCTCCTTCCAGCAAATCAATGATTTAAGAACGATGAAGATTTCTGTTTTTATTGCAGCTGCTTTTATTACCGGAACGAGTTTCGCACAGAACGATTCTGTGAAAATCGAAATCAAGAATCTCGGGACGGATGTAAACTCGCCGTATGCGGAGTATTCACCGGTGATTTCGGCTGATGGTGCTATCATGTTGTTCACTTCGCGCAAGCCGAACAACGAGAAAGACATCAAGAAGAACAAGCAGAGTATGGAGATGATTTACGTATCGAACGCAAAAGGTTCGGCGTGGAATGTTCCTTCTCCTGCCCCATCTCCCGTGAATATTCCCGGTCGCAACAATGTTGTTCTCGGTCTTTCGAATGATGGTCAGCGCATGATGATCTATCGCGATGACGATGCGGGCAACGGAAACATCTGGGAAACGGATCTGGAAGGCATGACGTGGTCTGAACCCGTTTTACTTCCGTCTCCGATTAACTCAACCAGTCATGAATCATCTGCGAGCTTAGCTCCCGATGGAAATACGATTTACTTTGTAAGTGATCGTCCCGGTGGATTGGGTGGGCGCGACATCTGGATCTGTACGAAAGATGCGAGTGGAAATTGGGGAACGCCGATCAATCCCGGTTCTGCAATTAACACCAAAGACAATGAAGAAGGTGTGTTCATTCACCCGGATGGCGTGACGTTGTATTTCTCTTCCCAGGGTCACAAAGGTTTAGGCGGTTATGATGTTTACAAAACAACGCGCGTAAACGGAATGTGGACAACCGCAGAAAATCTCAACGCGCCCGTGAATACTCCTGGTGATGAACTCTTCTACCAGCTCACTGCAGATGGTAAGAAAGCCTACTACAGTTCTTCAGGTCAGCCCGGAAGTGTGGGTGAGAAAGATATTTACGAAATCACTTACACTGCGATCGAAAAAGCGAAAGACAAAGGTCCGAAGCTCACACTGCTGAAAGGGATTGTGATGGATTCACTCACGCACAAACCACTTGCTGCGCGTATTGACATTTACGACAACGAGAAAAACGAACTCGTGACCTCGTTGCATTCGAATAGCGCGACAGGTGCTTACTTAGTTTCTCTTCCTGCAGGAAAAAACTACAACATCACAGCAACAGCCCCGGGATATCTTTTTCACTCCGACAATTTCGTTGTACCCGATAGTTCTTCGTACAAAGAAATCCACCGTGACATTGAATTACAGAAGCTGGAAGTGGGAAGCAGTATTGTGCTGAACAATATCTTCTTCGATTACAACAAGGCAACCTTGCGTTCTGAATCGTATGCAGAGCTGAATAACCTTTTGAAACTGATGGAAGAAAATCCAACGCTGGTCATTGAAATTTCCGGTCACACGGATAATCGCGGAACATCGGAGTACAACAAGAAGCTTTCGAACGATCGCGCACACGCAGTTGTTGATTATCTGATTTCAAAAGGTGTTGCAGCCAATCGCATGACGTATGCGGGATACGGCTTTGATAAACCGGTTCGGCCGAATACGACAGAAGAGAATATGCAGATGAACCGAAGAGTGGAGTTTAAGATTATTTCGAAGTAAACGCTAATTCAAAATAAACCAGCAAGGGCACAGAAGATCACTTTCTGTGCCCTTGTTTCTTTCTACCTTTGGATGTGGTACTCCGGAAAATTGCGATGTGGTTTATTAATTCAAGACTGAAAAGGTGGATATTCATCTACCTTCCACTACTCCTCGTCGCTTTCATCTTCACCTGCCATTTGCTCGTAGAAAATTCTGCGAACGGAAAAATCTATACGCGCGCGGAAGATGTTCCTCAGGTTTCTGCAGCTTTAGTTCTCGGCACGAGTCCAATGTCGAAGGGAAAAGTAAATCTCTACTATCAATATCGGATGGAAGCGGCTGCTGCGTTGTGGAAAGCCGGAAAAGTGAAATACATTATCGTGAGCGGAGATAATTCTACCGTGCAGTACGACGAAGCCACGTTTATGCGCAATACGCTGAAAGAGCTCGGAGTGCCGGATTCTGTAATCACACTCGACTATGCCGGATTCAGAACATTGGACTCTGTAGTCCGTGCATATTGGGTATTCGGACAAAATAATATTGTGATCGTGTCGCAGGAATTTCACAACGAACGTGCAATCTATATCGCTGAACAATTCGGAATTAATGCAGTCGCTCTAAATGCAAAAGATGTTCCCGGAAATTACGGTTGGGCTACTGCGCTGAGAGAATATCTTGCACGCGTGAATGCCGTACTCGATGTTCATTTGTTGGGCACCACTCCCAAGTTCCCGGGACCACCGGAGCCATTAGGACGTGTGAAGTGATTCGTTGGCAGTTTACTGTCCTCTCACCAAATGCACAAATCCACTTTTCTCTCTGAGTTGTGTGCAGAACCAATAGTTCACTGCGTAATAGTAAACTCCATCGGCGCAAGGATTCCCGTTGAACGATCCATCCCAACCTATCTCGGGTTCAGTGGTGTGATACACTTTCGTTCCGTTGCGATCGTAAATAGTCAGATCGTATGCTTTGCTCACAATGTCACCTAGCAAGAATACATCGTTGATGCCGTCGTTGTTTGGACTGAACACGTTGGGAAGAGAAATTGTATCAACCAGATCGACACGCATATTCACCTTGAACGTACAGATGTCGTAAGGACCCGCGACGCTACCGTTCGAATACGCCCACGGTGTAGTTGAAAAATACGAACCGCCAATACACGCAGCCTGATACAGAACTCCGTTGTCATCGAAATGTCCGCTGCCACCATCAATGTGCTGACCCGTATAATAAGTTGACGAGAGCAATGCCGTCGCATCTTCTTCGATTACTCCAATGAAGAATTGATTGTCGAATGAATATGTGAACAATGTATCATCGGTTGTTGGCCAACGGGAAATTCCAACGTATGCAGCAATGTAAACGCGTTCACATTCATCGACCATGAACGCTGTGATGGCATTGTTGTTTGGACGTAGCGGATCCGGACCGACTAAAGATGGAGGTCCGGGAGAAGTTGGTCCTCCAACACCGGTTACCTGTAAGTTTGCAGGCGCAGGTTGACCGATGGTTGTTGAATACATCAGTTCTGTAAGCGAGGAATTGAACTTGGCAATAAACTGAGGCGCGTTTTCCATGAACCACACGCCATCTGTTACCGGAGTTCCTTGTCGTGATATTCCACAGATGTAAACGTCACCGTCTTTGTCGAGGTCAATGTAGAACGCACAATCGAGAAGTGATCCCCCATAAAGCGTGCCTGCGTTCAATGTACTTCCATCTGAACTGAGATTCACAACGAAAACGTCGGTACCGCCACCGGGTGTTGTATTCCAGCAGCCTGCCACCGTTGGAAATGGAGAGAACATATTATTTGTTCCGCCGCAAACATAAATCGACCCGTCCGCTGCTTCTTTCAATCCAAGTGCTATATCGTGCACGCCGCTTCCGAGATAAGTTGCCCACACCATTGTGGTGAGTGCGCTATTCATGCGCAGTACAACGGCATCCTGACCTCCGCTGGTTGTTGTTCTGTATGCGCCCGGAGTTGCCGGAAAATTATTTGAAGTTGTTGAACTGCTTACCAGCACATCTCCATTTTTTGCAATCTCAATACAACCACGCAAGCGATCGGGATAATAGGGAGTGAGCAGACTGGACGCTTCTCCCCAGGTACCGCCCACAACTGTTGCACCCAGTAAATTCGATCCGGTGTTGTCGAGATAACAGATGTACAGATCACAAATGCCATTCATCACCGTATCGAATGCTGTTGACAGTGTTGGAAAATCCCAGGAGAATGTTGCGCCGTAGATGTAGAGTTTTCCTTCGCTTACGGCAAGGTTCTGTGGAAAATCATATCCACCGCCACCGATGTAAGTACAATACAATAAATTGCTTCCATCGGGATTGAATTTAAAAATGGCCAGATCAGTTGCGCCGCTGAAGTTCACATTGTACGCCCCCAGTGAAACCGGAAGACCAAGTGAAAATGCGTCACCTGCAGAATAAATATTTCCTGCATCATCATACGTTGCGCTGAATCCACCGGTAACGCCTACTCCACCGCTATAGGTAGATGCAACAACAAGCGGGTCGATGATCAAGGGTAATTCTTCGTTGTAACCCGACGGAAAATAAAACTGAACTTCATTTCCGGTCAGCACAAACCCGCAAGGAACTTCACGCTTCACGCCATTGACTAACTGGTAAGCAACCGGAATTACTTCTTCGATCTTCGCGAAACCAATATCAATCATCAACGATCCCCGATCAAGACGAATTGAATTCTGTCCGTTGTACTTCATCACAATCTGCGCAGGATTACTTCCCGGCTCAACGATGAAGTCATACTTCAACTGATTGCCGGCGGAGTAATATTGTATATCAACGCCCGGATAAATTTCATTGTATTCAATGTTTTGATAAACAGAAACATTGTTCGCCCATTTCGATTCATCCTTACCAAGGAAATAGTTTACCTCATGCTTTTGTTTGCATCCAGGTACAACAGCGGGCGTTTGTGCATTTACAAACTCAACTTCAAAAGCAAAACAACGGATATTCTCCGGTCCGGTTGCGACAACAGAATCGCTCAGTGATTCGTTCTCTTCATGCACACGCTTCACATCGTCGCATGAATAATACGTGTAGGTGATTTTATTTTCTTCGAAGAATGCGACGCCGGAATGGATTTCTGCACGATACAACACGCGCTCATTCCATTGATTCTTATTCGGAACGAATGTGATTTGTGCACCAGCGACTGAAAATAAAATCAGTGCCAAAAAAGTAAGTATAGAAGTGCGTACAATCATTGCCGAACTCTAAAGGTCGCAAATAAATAGCGACTTGTAAGGTTAATTGAAAGTCTTAATTGCCTCGAATGAGATGGACAAATCCGGTCGTTACATGCGGATCTTCGAGACAGTAGCCGTGCTTGCATTCGACGTAATATACGCCTTCTTCACACTCGTTTTTTCGATAAGTGCCGTCCCAATGTTCAGTAAGATTTGTCGAGGAGAACACCTGAACTCCCCAACGATTGAAGATTTTAACTTCGAAGAAGTGTGCGGTGTTCAGACCAACTTCATACACGTCATTAATCCCATCACCATTCGGTGTAAACACATTCGGAAGATTTGCTGAATCACGCTCTATCTGAAAATCAATTTTGAAAACGCAGATATCCCACATATGTGTGTTAGTTCCATCCGCGTACGCCCAAGGTGTGATCGGAAACTCTGCCGAATCGGCGCACACTGCCTGATAAACGATACCGTCCTTGTCGAATCTGCTTGTACCACCGTCGCAGTGCCACGATCCGTAAAGCGAACCAAACAAGAGCGATCCTGCATTGTCGGTGAGACAAGCAAGATACCATTGCGTGTGCGCATCCCAGGTGGTAAAAAGTGCATCTCCCGTCAGTGGCCAATTCTGGCTTCCTCCAAAACCGCCGAGATAAATTCGCTTACAATTGTCGACCATAAAAGCAGTGGGCAGAACTTTTCCTGCCGTCGTTCCATCACCAATAACAGTGGAGAATTTTAAAGTGGCCAGTGAGGGATCGAACTTCGCGATGAAATTGATGCTACCAGGATTCGAATAAACACCGGGTGTTACAGGAGCATCCAGCGGACGGAGACCGGTTACGTATACGTCTCCATCGGAATCCAGATCGATGAAGTAGCCGACATCCTGATTGGGTCCGCCGTAAAATGTACACGCCACCAAAGTCGATCCGGTGGGGTCGAACTTCGCGACGAACACATCAGTTCCACCACCGGCAAATGTTGTTTGATATCCGCCCGGTACCATTTGAAATCCTCCGAAGAGACCGCGGTAAGTTCCGCATACATAGACATAACCTGCGTCATCGACACGTATTCCCATTCCCGCATCATTCAGTGAAGCACCGAGAAAACTACACCAGATCATTGTACTCAATGATGGATTCAGTTTAAATGCAACCACATCCACTCCACCGGAGTATGTTGTGACATAAGCACCAGGTGTAACCGGAAAATTCTGCGACGTTGATCCACTGGCGATGTAAACATTTCCCGATGCATCCACTACAATTTCACCGCGGTTGCCATCGCCTAATCCAAGGTTAATGTAGTTCACACCATCGTGACCAGTGCTACCTACAAATGTGGACGCAATGAGAGTGGATAAATCTCCGGAGAGGTAAAACACCACAATGTCTTCCTGTCCGTTGTGTGTTTGATCAAACGCGCCAACTGTTGTAGGGAAATCCTGTCCGTTTGTTTTTCCATACACATAAAGATTTCCGTTGTGAACGAATGTGCTGAACGGAAACTCTTCTCCTGACCCGCCGACGTATGTGCAATTAAGCAGGTTGCTCCCGGTTGCATCAAACTTGCTGATTGCAATGTCGTGCATGCTATCAAATGCAAGATCATAAGCGCCTAAAGTCACCGGGTAACCTTGCGCATAGACAACACCAGCTACGTAAATTTCTCCTGCATCACCTGGCGTCGACGTGAAGCCAAAGCACATCGCAGTTCCACCGCTATAGGTTGATGCAACAACTTCAGGATCGATGATCAGCTCTGCAGTAGTATCGTAACCATCGGGAAACCGAAAGCTCACAATGTTACCTGTAAGCACATACTCGCAACGCACATTCGTTTTCTTCCCGTGAATGAACTGAAAAGCTGCAGGGATGATTTCAGTAACCTGCAAAAATCCTGCATCAATCACCAACGCATTGTTCCGGATAGCAAGTGAACGTTGTCCGGTATACTGCATTTGGATTTCGGAAACATCAGCATTGGGCGCCACGATGAAATCATACTTAAGCGATGAACGTTTGTTGTGATAAATCACATCGATGCCATCGTAAAGGGAACTGTACTTTACAGTGTTAAACATTGGAAGTCCACCCCGCCATTTGGATGCATCGCTGCCTAAGAAATAACCCGCAGCCGATTTCTGTTTACCCATGCCATCTTGCATCACTGAATTCCCATTCACAAAATTCATTTCGTAAGCATAACACTCGACCCGCGCTTTCTTCAGTTCATCTTCAGCTTCTAAGCTGAAAGCCGAATCAATTCGCTCATGGGTTGCAGCAACGGTATTCGCATCGAAGAATGAATACCGGACTCCGTTCTCTTTCAAAAAAGCGCGGCCCGATTTAATATCCGCCTGAAACAAGATTTCAGAATTCCATTGTCCCTGATTAGGTACGAAAGCATCCTGGGCGAATACAAACATCCTCGTCAGAAAAAAAAGTACAAACAGGAGTGATCTTAATTGCATAGCGCAACAAGTTTCGTTTGATAATTCTTTAACCGGGGATGGTTTCTAAATTACGAAAAGAAATAGATATCAGACCGTTTTGGGCGGCTCCGTAGGACCTTTCGGAACTTTCTTTTTCCGCATGCGCATGTTGAGCAATTCAACAATGAATGCGAATGCCATTGAGCTGTACACGTATGGTTTTGGAACCTCCACATCGAAACTTTCCAATACGAGGAGGAAACCGATCATCAGGAGGAATGCAAGCGCAAGCATTTTTACCGTTGGATGTTTGTCGATAAACGCACTTACTTTTCCGGCGAAGAGAAGCATAATCACCATAGAAATGATGACGGCAGCAATCATAATAATGACTTCGTCAACAATTCCGACCGCGGTAAGAATAGAATCGAAAGAAAAAACAACATCGATGAGTACGATCTGCAAAACGATTGCTCGAACGCTGAATGACTTCTTCTTCTCGGTGAGTTCTTCTTCTGTATCATCCGCCATATCCATCTTCTCGTGAATTTCCGAAATGGTTTTCGCGAAAAGGAAAACACCTCCACAGAAGAGAATAATGTCACGACCACTGAATCCTTTTCCGAATAGCGTGAACAGATCAGCCTGCATGCCGATGATCCATGTGATCCCGAACAGCAATCCTATACGCATAAGCAAAGCGGCGAGTAATCCCCAGATTCTTGCTTTGCGCTGGTCTTGTTTATCGGGTAGCTTACTGGCAATGATGGAAACGAAAATGATGTTGTCGATTCCCAACACGATCTCGAGCAAAGCCAGAGTGAAGAGACTGATTAAACCGTCGAAAGAAAATAAGTGAGCAAACTGAGTGCTGAAGTCCATAATTGAGTGCAAAGGTAGGTATGGATTTGGCGATTAAGGAATTGGCGGACTAGGGAAATTGAGCAAATTATGAGCCTTTAAAATCAAGTTAAAATCCCTCAATCCCCAATTCCTTAGCCCAAAAATCGACAGTCTTTCAAAAATATAGTCTGATAATCAGTAATATACGCACATATTTAGTACTATGTATTGCATGATAGTAACTAATACATATATCTTTGCGTCATACGTTAGTGAAATCAAAACGGTAGCTGCGGCTGTTTTTAAACCGTCAAAAAACAAAAATGAATACTGAAAACACGAAAGCCCAAATGCGTAAAGGAGTGCTCGAGTTTTGCATCCTCTCCATCCTTGCCGATGGTGATGCATATCCGACCGAGATCATCGAGCGCATGAAAACAGCTAAGCTGGTGGTGGTGGAAGGAACGCTTTATCCTTTGCTCACGCGATTAAAAAATTTCGGACTTCTCACCTATCGCTGGGAAGAATCAACATCAGGTCCGCCGCGTAAATATTACCGACTTACCGAAAGTGGAACCGCATTTCTCAATGAGCTTTCTACATCCTGGGAAGAACTCGTTCAATCAGTTGCCCAGGTTACAAAAAAAGACACCCATAACGCTCTATAACAACCGGACATGAACAAGACCGTAACTATAAACATTTCAGGAATGGTTTTCCATATTGAGGAAGATGCATTCGACAGATTGAAATCGTACCTCGATTCACTGCGACATAAATTCAGTGGCGAAGAAGGTCGCGATGAAATTCTCGCCGACATTGAATCACGCATTGCAGAAATTCTCACCGCGAAAAAAGGTCCGGCGCGTGAAGTTGTAATCATGTCTGATATTGAAGATGTCATATCAACTATGGGCGAACCGGAAACCATTTCCGAAGAAAGCAACACGCAAAATTCGGAACAGGCATCTTCTCAATCGAACAAAGAAGAACCAGAAGATGATCGTCACCGTCGTACGCGTCGCAGATTATTCCGCGATCCGGATGAGCGTGTTGTAGGTGGAGTTTGCGCAGGACTTGCACACTACTTCGATCTTGATCCGGTGTGGATGCGTTTGATCTACGTACTATTCACGTGTATTACAGTGGGAACAGGAATATTTTTCTATCTGTTGCTGATGGTCATTATTCCGCGTGCTGAAACAACTGCAGAGAAACTGGAAATGCACGGAGAACCGGTTGACGTGAACAACATTCGTCGCAGCATTAAAGAAGAATTCGAAGAGTTTGGCGAACGGGTGAAAGAGTTCGGTAAGCAAACGAAAGCTGAATGGGGAAAAGGTGACTATGATAACCGGTACCGCTCCCGCTATCATAGGAGAAGCAATGCAGCGGAAGATATATTGCGCGGAGTTGGGAAAGTAATCGGAAAAATTGTTGCGGTTGCTCTTGTATTCTTCGGTGTATTGATGCTCATCGGTTTGTTCACAGGAACTTTCTTCATCACTGATTTTGGTCCTGATCAGATCGGAGCACACGTGAAGAGTTTGTTTGATGATTCATCGAGCTATTACGTTGGCGTAATCGGTGGAATAATTGTATTCGGTATTCCGATTATCATGATGATCTATTCCGGAATCACAATCCTCTTCCGTTTGAAACGCAGTAACAAAGTGATTGGCTTCTCTGCACTGGGAATCTGGATCATTGGAGTTGTGATGGGAATCCTTTCCATTATCAACATCGCAAGTGGTTTCTCTCAGGGATCTGATTCAGCTGAGCGCATTGCAGTATTGAATCCGCATGACTCAACCCTCACTATCAAGGTTAATATTGACGAAGGCATGCTTGGTCCATCGTATATAGATGAGTGGGATGGCAATAATGGAAACGGTTACAATCATCGTTGGAAAATGGTGAGTGGTGATGAGAACGATTTGAAATTTGGTTACGCAGGATTGAATATCGTACCAGCGATTGGCGACAGTATTGAAATGTTTGTTTACAAGAAAGCACAGGGACGTACGAAGGTTGAAGCGCAGAACCGTGTGAAGTCAATCAATTATCCAATCGAACAAGACTCAAATGGCATTACTTTCCCTTCGCACTTCACTATTGGTGGACAAGCCTGGAAAGCGCAGGAAGTTGGAGTAGAACTTCGGATTCCGATCGGAACAGTGATCATGATTGATGCAAGTTGTCAATACCTGCTCGATGATGTGGAAAACGTTTCTAAGACATACGATGAGGATATGGTGAACCGCCGCTGGATCATGACTTCATACGGACTGAAATGCATTGACTGCGCTGACCTTGGAATCCGTAAATGGGGACAACCCGATCCAAATCCGGATTCAGAAGACGACACAATCATTACAGACGACACCATCATTGTGAACCGCTGGTAGATATTGTATATGACAAACGCACAAGACATCATCAACAAATTAAATCTGCAGCCACATCCTGAAGGTGGTTGGTACTCGGAAATCTATCGCTCGCAGCAGTTAGTTGTTTCGGGTACACAATCGCGCAGCGCAATGACCAGCATCTATTTTCTTCTTGCTGAGGAAAAAGTCAGTCGCTGGCATTGCGTGGATGCAGACGAAGCGTGGCATTTTTATGAAGGCGACACACTGGAGTTATTGGTGGCTCCACCCGACTTTTCCCGGATCGAAATTATAGCTCTGGGAGAAGTTCGGGATAACAAGAAGCCGATTCATATTGTGCCCGCAGGTTGGTGGCAGGCCGCGCGAACAACGGGAAAGTTTTCGCTGGTTGGTTGTACAGTAGCACCCGGATTTGAGTTTAGCGGTTTTCGATTTCTGAACGAAGAGGAGAAAGAAAAGATGAAAACAGTGAATGCGAATCTCAGTCAATTTCTCTGATCCTCAGTCGATTTAAACCGTTCATGTTAAAATTCCTCAATTCCATCACAATTGCAGTAACAAACAGGGGTTAGCCACGTCTTACTATTGAATCATCCCCTTGGACTGGTTAGGTCAAGGTAAGACTAGGGGGTTCTGTTTCGTGCAATTGGTGTGCAAGAAGAGCCGGGTTTCGCAGCCTCGGCTCTTCGCTTTTTTTATTGGATGTTGAACATTGCGCGTTTGGCGTTGAACATTGCTGTGATCCGAAGACCACGAGTGCAGTTGAACACCAAATGTAAAACGCCAAATTTTCAATGTTCAATGAAAGACTAAGGAGTTCCATTTCGTGCAATTGGTGTGCTCCGAAGGAGGTCCTTCGGACCAAGAAGAGCCGGGTTTCGCAGCCTCGGCTCTTCGCTTTTTGTTGGATGTTCAACATTGCGCGTTTGGCGTTGAACATTGCGGTGATCCGAAGACCGCTAGTGCAGTTAAACACTAAATGTCAAACGCCAAATGCTCAATTCTCAACGAAACAAAAAGCGCGGCAGAAGATTCTACCGCGCTTTTATTCAAGTGCTAATCATTATTCTATGATTATCTCTTCATTCCTCTGCTCTCCTCCATTCGTCACACGCAACATGTAAACTCCCGGCTTGATGGATACCTTCGGAGTGTAGGTGTAAGTTGTTCCGCTGAACGTAAACGCATCCACTTTTTCTCCGAGTACATTCATCAATTCAACTTGTACGTTCTCCACTTCCTGTGCGTATTGAATCGTGAACACGCCGCTATTCGGATTCGGGAATACTTCGAATGAATTTCCCGTCACCTTCGGAGCTTGACGGTTTGGATTTGGTCCTCCGTGACAACACTCATCAGGATAGCAGCACTCGCGGATTGAAAAATCATCCATACCGAAATCGTTTCCGAAGCTGTTCGTTTCGAGATTGACGATGCGTACTGTCATGGTGGTGTTCTTGTCCGACCACCAGCAAGGCACGGAATACTGACTCCAGTTCCACGCACCGAAATATGGATTTCCTACTTGCGTCGACACAATTACATCACCGGTAACATTTCCGATAAAGTGAATTTCATAAATCGGTTGCACCTGATCTGCATCTGTTGCCCAGAAATTAAAATTGTAAATCGTGAATTGATTCACATTGACAGTTTGCTCCCACAGAACTGTTGCCGGAGATGCACCGTCCACTGACATATACATGTTATCTGAAGTCAGTGTGTGATCCGGTGTAGTCGGATCATACGTGCTGCTGAACCAACCCGGACCTACGAAATAATTTCCCGGTGTATAAACGCTCGAATAGGTGTGTCCGCTTGTGAACCCGGTGTTGCCAAGGCTGAAATCTCCATTGGTAAAGAGGTTCATGCCCATCATTGCAGGAGCCCACACCGTGAAGCTCGACGTGCAGCACTCACGGAATGAGAAATCGTCCATGCCGAAATCGTTCCCGTAGCTGTTTGTTTCGAGATTGATCACCTGAATTGTGACCGTGCGGTTCTCTTCCGAATTCCAACAAGACACTGCATGTTTGTCCCATGCCCACGTGCCGGTATAAGGAACTCCGTTCTGCGTAGACACAATAACATCGCCGCTTACATCACCGATGAAGTGAATCTCATAAATCGGTTGCACCTGATCGGCACGCGATCCATGAAACGAGAATGTGTAATTCGTGAATGAGGTTACACTCATCGTTTCTTCCCAGAGCAATGTTGCAGGTGAACATCCATCAATCGCCATAAACATGTTGTCTGCAGTTGGCGTATTGTCCGGAAAATTCGGATCGAGTGTTGTACTGAACCAACCTGGACCTACAAAGTAGTTACATGGACTGTACACTGCAGCCAATGTTTGTCCGCTGATGAATCCCGTTGCACCCGCGCTGAAGTCGCCATTCACAACGAGTTCCGGCCCTATTACTGTGGATGCTGTAACGGTGTAACTCGCAGGAGTGGTTGTTGTAGGATTAGCAATGTTTGGATTGCTGACTAGTCCGGCCGGCGACCATTGATACGTATCAAATCCCGGAGTTGCGTTGAGATAGGTTATTCCCTGACGGCAATCCTGATACGGATCTGCTACTACCTGGCAGGGAGAATCCTGCGCGAATAATTGTGCACCAGTGAAAGTGCTCAGTAGGAGAAGTAATTTTTTCATGGGTTTAAGTTTTTAGATGAATGCTGAATTGTGAATTGTGATTCGAATCGGTATCGAAGCTATTTCAGCATAACATCAAAAACTGCGGGAATTTGCAATATGTCGGAATTGGTTTGTGGAATGCGGTGTTGAGTTGGTGGAAATGGGAACGCGGATTTGGAACGCGGATTTTGTTGTCCGTAGTTTTCTACGGTCCCTTCGGATGACGAGGGTAAACTCAAATTCTCCGATACGATATTATGAGATAAACTCAAACCTATCTCATAAAATCTGATTCTCGATTTGTCTATTCACCGCAGTGATCCGAATGAAAGTCTAACAAGTGCCCTACATAAAAATCCGCGTTCCAATTATCTCAGAACCGCGTTCCAATCTCACAAACTGACATTCTTCAGTCTTTCCAGAAACTGTTCCTTATTCTTTCTCGCAATCTCTGCCGCAGATCCATCATGCATTTCTGCAAACAATCCATCGTGGCTCACAAACTTGCTCACCTTCCTGAGGTTTACCACATGTGAATTGTGACAGCGATAAAAAACATCAGGATCAAGTTGCGCTTCGTATTCCTTCAGGCTTTTCGATGCAATATGTTTGACCTTATTATCAAGGTAAAAGACCGTATAACTTCCTGATGCTTCCAACCTGATGATTTCAGAATGGCGAATGAAAATAATTCCATCCTTCACAGCAAGTCCTATCGTGCGTGGGTGCGTGGCTTGTATACGTGCTCCGACTTTATTACGCTCCGACACAATTTTCTCAACGCAGCTTTGCAATTCATTCACGTCAATTGGTTTGAGCAGGTAATCGAACGCGTGATGCTTGATTGCCTGCAAAGCGTATTGCTGATGCGCTGTCGTGAATACGAGATTGAAATCGCGATACTGCAGTTGTTCAAGCAAAGCGAAGCCGTTCATCTGCGGCATACTAATATCGAGAAAGACAATTTCCGGCCGGTAGTCTTCAATGGCGTGAATACCATCGTTCGCATTCGTAGTTGCACCAACAACTTTAACATTATTGACATGCTTGTCGATCATAAGCTGAAGTGAATTCAACCCGGAACGTTCGTCGTCAATCATTACGGCTCTTAGCATGATTTAGTTTTTTAAAATTGGAATGGTAATTTTTACACACGTTCCTTCACTTGTTCCGCTTGCGCTGGTCTTGTCGGTAATTTCTATTCCGTAATCGGCTCCCCATTCTTTGCGCATCAGTTCCAGACGTTGTGCGGTGAACTGAACACCAAGTGATTTCTTTTTAATCACATCAGGCGACACTTTGTTTAGATTCCGACCTGCGCCATTGTCATCGATGATACAACACAATGCTTGTTCGTTGAGATATTTAAAGCTGATGTTCAGGTTCTTGTCACTTTCCTTTTTAAGCAAGCCATGCCAGATGGCGTTCTCGACAAATGGCTGAATCAACATGTGCGGAATCCGGGTTTCCGGAGCATTGAGCTTGCCATCTACAACAATCTGGTACGTAAATGCACTCTCGAACCGCAGCGATTCAATCTCAATGTATTTGTTCAGGATGTCGAGCTCGTTATCCAACGTAATATTTTCCTCCGTACTGCTCTCCAGAATTTTTCGCAACAGTTTCGCAAACTTCACGAGATAGGTATTCGCATTCCCGGTATCATCAACGAGAATAAACTGCTGAATCGAGTTCATGGAATTGAAAATGAAATGCGGATTCATCTGTGCTTTGATCACGCGTGTTTCCATTTCAAAAACCTGCCTCTGAATTCTGTTCTTTTCCCGCTCGCGTTGAAGCGCCTTTCGAAATCGCCACACCATGATGGCAATGAGCAATCCAAGCAGGATGACTGATCCGAGAATAATCAAGACGAGGTTCCTAAAACGATTCGGATCACCTACTTCATACAATTGTGCAACAGCATCTGCAGACAACACTGAATTGTAGATGGCAATATCGTCGACATAGCCCGAAAGAAAACGGCGGTTCTTTATATTGGCACTATAGCCCATCATTACCGAATCGGTATTCAGAAAACGGGTCTGAAAATTCTTCACCGCGCAACTTTCCAAACGGCCATTGATGTAAAGACAAACAGACGAATCGCTGTAAGTCATCACAACGTGTTGCCATTCATTGAGTACAAAATTTCCCACTGAACGTGCGCAAACCTGATCTTGTGATGAAAGTGTGGAGGCTGCGGCGATCCTTTTATTGTTGAGATCGTAACAAACCGAATAGGCTTCGAAGAAATCGTCGCCTTCGCTATTCTTAGTCAGTATAAACGGATTGCACAAATAGCCGTCTCCGGAATATACTTCTCCAATCATCTTGGTCCAGAACGAGATGGTTCCTTCACGCGGTTTGAGTTTCGGATCAGTGCCGAGATTGAGATAGCTGTTTGCCGTTCCATTGAGAAAACATGCCGATTGATGATTCCCGAAACGGTCATCGCCATATGAAATGCCCACTGCTTTCGCAGAAGCACCACCGAATTCATCGGAAGCATTTCCGTCATTAAACGTGAAGTAAACCACGGGAACAATTTCCTGCGCGTGAACATCAGGTGGGTTCAATACCGAGAAGCATATCCACGCCAAAAAAGCCAACGAAAGTTTCGGTTCCCCCATACAATGAAGTATTAACCCGTGTCTCGGGCATTTGAAGGGGGCGACTATAAGTACGTAAAAGCAACGCAGAAGTTCTGATTAGGGATCGAATAATCACGACCAATTAGCGATTCAAGCGGTCGAAGTCCGATCTGCAGCTTCCGTTGGATCAGTCATTTCGACCTGACGATAAGCCGGCGAGTAATGTTGCTCAACAGGCGGATGGTGGCTAACATTTAAGGTTCCGCGCAGAAAAGTGACATTGAACTGTTGAAAATATCCCAATTTCGCCGCGTATACGCATACACCGCGTCTCCGTGGATATTATATTTGTGCCCATATCAATCCAAACTATGGCACACCACGAATCTCACGACGATCACGGACACGATACCACGGAAGGAAACCGCCAGTATTATCCACAAGGCTGGTACTTACCTCTTGTAGGATTATTTGTAGTTGCATTCTTCTTCGCATTGGGCGGAGGATCGCTTCTCGGAATTTCAGGAACAGACAAGTGGGGCAAACACGAAGTGTGTCACACAGAAAATTGTGACGGCCACTGCGGAATGGATCACGAGAAAGCGTGCTGCGCTGATGGAACGTGTGATCACTGCAAAGCTGAGCACGGAGATGCACACGGAACTCCAACTTCTGATCACAATCAGGATTCAGTTGCGGCTACTGCACCGACTCCAATGGGAGATAGTGTGGCGAAATCAGATTCAGTGAAACCTGCTGAAGAAGCACACGACGGACACAGTCACTAAGAAAAGTCTAGAATTATATTGAAAACCGTTCACTTGTGGACGGTTTTTTTTGTGCCCCTTCGCTACTCTATGGAGTCGCATATTCCTTACAAAGGACTATGCGACCCCCCAGGGTCGAGACAAGTCTCCTGCACTCTCGCCACGCTTAGCGACCCC
>JBEIPA010000049.1:0-19979 GCA_040377305.1 Flavobacteriales bacterium
AACCCTTGCACGGTGTCAATTGCAACTCCGAGCCGTTTTCAAACGTTTGTTCCCGACTAGTTTGGATATTTTTACATAGCATACGCGCGCGCATAACCCTCCAAGGGCTTAACCCTTGCACGGTGTCAATTGCAACTCCGAGCCGTTTTCAAACGTTTGTTCCCGACTAGTTTGGATATTTTTACATAGCATACGCGCGCGCATAACCCTGCAGGAGTTAAGCGCTTGCGTGGTTGGTTACCCACCCGACAACTCCTTTGACCGCTCACCAGCCCGAATTATTCCCTGCACCATCGTCTCGTGCATCTTCCCGTCAGCAAAAACACTTAGTGCCGCTTCTGTAGTTCCACCTTTCGATGCTACGGTTTTGATCAGTTCATCCAATGGCTTTGCCTGATTACTGATCAATTGAAATGCACCGAGCATAGTTTGTTTCACGAGTGTAGAAGCAACAGCCTCCGTCATTCCCATTTCTTTGCCCGCAGCAACCATTGCGCGAACGATATAATAGAAATACGCAGGACCACTTCCGCTCAAGGCAGTAACTGCATTCAGCATGTTCTCATCTTCGAAGAATACGGTGCGACCTGTTGTCGATAACAGATTTTCCACGCGACGAATTTGTTCTACCGTCACTGATGTATGCGCAGAAAAACCCGTCATGCCCATTCCAACTTCTACCGGAGAATTTGGCATGGCACGAATGATGAAGACATGTGAAAGTTCATTCACCATTCTCTCAATGGTAATTCCGGCCATGATGGAAACGACAACTGCATCGGGTTTGATGAGGTCTTTGATTTTCGGGGCGAGTTCTGAAAAATCCTGAGGTTTTACGGCGATGATGATGAGATCACTTTCTTTAATCGCAGGATCAGTCACTACGCAAACGCGACCGGTATTCATGCGTGCGAGTTCATCGCGACGTGATTCGTTTTTTTCTGCGAGGAGGAGATTTTCTGTGCTTACGATGTTGTAACGGAGAAATGCGCGGGCGTACACGAGGCCCATGTTTCCACAACCGATGATGCTGACTTTCATGAGGCAAAAGTAGGGAGGAGGGAGGAGTTGGAGGAAGGAAAAGAAGAAGCGCTAAAAATCTACAGCACTCACGTATCAATCAATTTGGTTTCGTTGCCACAAATCGTTGATTTGTAGGCTAATGAAGACTGGTTTTCATCTTCTCCCTCCCAACTCCTCCCTCCTCCCTGTTCAAAACTCGCAGGTAAAAACCCCATTTTCAGAAGTATTTTTGAACCTCAATGGCTAAGGGAAAAGCAGTGGTAAACGGTGTAGTAGAAACACCGCTGATGAAGCAGTACAACGCAATCAAGGCGAAATATCCTGACGCGTGTTTATTGTTTCGTGTGGGTGACTTCTACGAGACGTTTGGTGAAGATGCTATTCGTGCTGCTGCGATTTTGGGAATCGTGTTGACGAAGCGGGCAAATGGCGCTGCAGCATATATTGAACTCGCCGGATTTCCGCATCACTCTTTGGATACGTACTTGCCGAAATTAGTTCGTGCCGGATTGCGTGTTGCTATTTGCGATCAGCTCGAAGATCCGAAAATGGTGAAGGGAATTGTGAAGCGCGGAGTAACAGAACTGGTGACTCCCGGCGTTTCCTTCAACGACAAAGTACTCGATCACCGTTCGAATAATTTCCTTGCGTCGGTTTACACCGAAGGAAATGTTGCGGGCGTGGCCTTCCTCGATGTTTCGACAGGAGAGTTTCTCTGTGCGGAAGGAACACATGTTTACGTAGAAAAATTATTGCAGAATTTTCGTCCGGCAGAAGTTCTTTTTCAGAAGAGCAGAAAAACGGAAATCAATTCTTCATTTGGAACACAGCTTCATTTCTTCGGATTAGAAGATTGGGTGTTCACAACGGATTACGCCAACGAAAAAATATTGCGCCACTTCAATGTGCTTTCTCTAAAAGGATTTGGCGTTGATCATTTCACGTGCGGAATTATTGCAGCTGGTGCAGCGATTCACTACCTCGCCGATACGCAACACGATAAAGTTCAGCACATCACTACGCTTTCACGACTGGAAGAAGATTCCTACGTGTGGTTGGATCGTTTCACCATTCGCAACCTCGAGTTATTTGGCTCTGCGAATGAGCGTGCAAGAACATTGATTGATGTAATTGATCACACCACCACTGCAATGGGCGCACGATTGCTCAAGCGATGGGTGGCATTGCCTTTGAAAGATATTTCGCAGATCAATGAGCGACTAGATGCTGTGGAAGCATTGTGCGCATTCGACTCAGCTCACTCGGACAATGCAATTCTTGCTGATGCGCTTTACACGCAGCTACGCAACATTGGTGACCTTGAGCGTATTGTTGCAAAAGCTGCCGCGGGAAGAATTTCTCCTCGTGAAATTGTTCAGCTCAAACGTGCACTTGATGCGGCTGAGCCTGTGAAGGAAATGTGTCTGAGCACAGGAAAGCAAGGACTCATACACATCGGAGAAAAACTCGATTTGTGTGTTGCCTTGCGTGAACGAATCGGTCGCGAAGTGAATGAAGATGCTCCGGCATTGCTGAACAAGGGAAATGTAATTGCTGAAGGTGTGAATGCTGATCTCGATGAGCTTCGCAGTCTTGCTTATGCCGGAAAGGATTATCTGCTGCAGTTACAACAACGCGAAATTGAGCGGACGAAAATTCCTTCATTGAAAGTCGCATTCAACAACGTGTTCGGATATTATCTCGAAGTTTCGAATGCGCACAAAGACAAAGTTCCGGTTGAATGGATTCGCAAGCAGACGCTCGTGAATGCGGAGCGTTACATTACTCCGGAGCTGAAGGAATACGAAGAGAAAATTCTTGGCGCCGAAGAAAAAATCGCGTCGATTGAATTTCGTTTATACAACGAACTCGTTGCTTCACTGGGAGAATGGGTTGTGAAGATTCAGGTGAATGCTGCACAGCTGGCGAAATTGGATTGTCTGCTTGGATTCTCACGTCTTGCGAAGAGACAGAGTTATGTTCGTCCGCATGTGAACGATTCGTTGATCATCAATATCAAAGCAGGACGGCACCCGGTGATTGAACAGCAATTGCCCGAAGGAGATTCGTACATCGCCAATGATATTTACCTCGATCCCGCAGGTCAACAGGTTTTGATGATAACCGGTCCGAACATGTCGGGTAAATCGGCGTTGCTGCGTCAGACTGCTTTGATTGTATTGCTTGCGCAGATCGGTTGTTTCGTTCCTGCAACACACGCAGAAATCGGAATGGTCGACAAGATTTTCACGCGGGTAGGAGCGAGCGATAATATTTCTTCCGGTGAATCTACGTTCATGGTAGAGATGAATGAAACGGCGAGTATTCTGAACAATCTCACAGAGCGCAGTTTGATTCTTCTCGATGAAATCGGTCGCGGTACAAGTACGTACGACGGTATTTCCATTGCGTGGTCGATTGCAGAATTCATTCACGAACAACCGAAGGCAAGAGCAAAAACTTTGTTTGCAACACACTATCACGAGTTGAATGAGATGTCGGAACAGTTTCCGCGCATCCGCAACTTCAATGTGAGTGTGAAGGAAGTGGGCAACAAGATCGTTTTCCTTCGCAAACTTTCTCCTGGTGGAAGCGAGCACAGCTTTGGTATTCACGTAGCGCGTTTGGCCGGAATGCCGAAGCGTGTTGTGGAGAGAGCGGAAGATGTGTTGAAGCAGTTGGAGAAGAGTCATGCGGCTGAATTGCAGTCATCCCTCGGTACGACTGAATCTTCTGGACAAGCTGCTCCGCTGTTTAAGAAGTCTACCCGGTCTGACAATTCTGATGAGGAAATGCAATTGAGTTTCTTCAAGCTGGATGATCCTGTTCTCGAGAACATTCGTGAGGAAATACTGAATACAGACATCAACAATCTCACACCTGTTGAAGCGTTGATGAAGCTGAATGAGATTAAGAAGTTGTTAGGCAAATAGTACGCGGATTCAGCGGATCAAGCGGATTTAATTGGATTTTAATGTTTTGGAAATTAGCCACTTGCGGTTGATTTTAAGTCCCACAGTGTTCCGTAACCAAAGGGTTACATATATTTGTAACCGATCAGTTACATAATAATTGACGGAACAAAATGAGACGAGACGTATTTCAGGCGATTGCAGATCCGACACGCAGAGCGATTATCAATATGATTGCGAACGAGAGCATGAATCTGAATGCGGTTGCGGAGCGGTTTGATATCAGTCGTCCGGCGATTTCGAAGCACATTAAGATTTTGACGGAATGTGGATTGGTGACGATCAATGTGCAGGGACGCGAACATTACTGTGAAGCGAGATTGGAGAAGTTGAATGAAGTGAATGAATGGGTTGCGCAGTACAAGAAGTTTTGGGAGGAGAAGTTTGATGCGTTGGAGTTGTATTTGCAGGAATTACAATCAAAATCTAAAACTCTAAACCAAGGTAGCGACTTTCTGAAGTCACACAGAACTTCGGGCAAAACGAGATCGTCTTCCCTAAAAAAAGGAAAGAAAAAGTAATTTGGTAAGGCAAAGATCACTCATCTCAAGTACTACACATTCATCTAACCATGAGCAACACAACATCACCAACTGCAGATCGCGAGATTGTTATTTCGCGCGTAGTGAATGCACCGCAAGCACTTGTATTCGAAGTGTGGACGAAGCCGGAACATCTTCAAAATTGGTGGGGTCCGAATGGATTTTCAATCACGACGCGTGAGGCGAATATCAGTGCAGGAGGATACTGGAAGTTTACGATGCACGGTCCTAATGGAGTGGATTATCCAACTGATGTGGTGTATCATGAAGTGACACCGACAACGAAACTGCGTTACGCGGTGAGCGGAAAGGATCATCCGGAGCATTTGAATTTTAGTACGACAGTCACATTTGAAGAGACGGGTGAAGGGAAAACCACAGTAACGATGACTACACTCTTTCTTTCAAAAGAAGCTGTGGAGTTTGTGTTGCGAGAACATCACGCGAGGGAAGGTGGAGAGCAGACGATTGGAAAACTTGCGGAGTATGTTGAGAAGCTCAATTAGTTAATGTGCGAATTGGTTAATTAGTTAATTGTTAATAATAGAAATATGAGCAAAGCACCATTTACGATTTCAAGAACATTCAAAGCTCCACAAGCGCTGGTGTGGGAAGTTTACACAAAACCCGAACACCTG
Organism: Flavobacteriales bacterium; assembly: GCA_040377305.1. Lineage (GTDB taxonomy): Bacteria > Bacteroidota > Bacteroidia > Palsa-965 > Palsa-965. The sequence continues at coordinate 5,176 of JBEIPA010000049.1, forward strand.
ATGCACTGGTGGGGACCGAAAGGATTGAAGATGAAACACGCAACTGTTGATCTGAAACCGGGAGGAATGTTTCTATACGGCATGGATTCACCAGACGGATCAGAAATGTGGGGACGATTTGTTTACAAGGAAATTGATCCGATCAGCCGACTCACATTTGTGGTTTCGTTCTCAGACAAAGACGGTGGAATTACGCGTCACCCGATGGCACCCAACTGGCCCGCAGAGATGATGAACATTACGGAGTTCAGTGAGGAGAACGGAATGACCACCGTGAAGCTCACAGGTCATCCGATCAACTGTACGGATGATGAAGCACAGATATACTACGACAACTTTGCGAGTATGCAGGGCGGATTTAACGGAACATTCGATCAGCTCGATCAATATCTTGCAACACTTCATCCGTAATTGATATGACAGCGAAACAAATTAAAATACTCTACTGGATATTGAACGGACTCTTCGCTGTTGCGATGTTGTTTACCTGTATTGGCAGTATTATGGTTGATGAGCAAAGTATCATGATCATTCACGATATACTTGGGTATCCGGAATATATTATACCACTTACTGGTTGGATGAAAGTGATTGGATGTATTATCATTCTTCTTCCGATCAGATCGCGGATTAAAGAATGGGCGTACGCCGGATTATTCATCGATCTGTTTCTTGCGTTGTATTCAATCGGAAAGGCGATGGGATTCTCAGGCGAGAGCTGGCCGTTGTTGATTTACGTATTACTTGCTTTAGGTGCATATTATTTCCACGTCAAAAAAGATCAACTCCATGGACAAGCCATTTGAAATTGAAAGAACATTTCCGGTTTCAGTTTCCCGCTTGTGGAATGCGCTGATTGATCCTGAAGAATTTAAGAACTGGTATTTTAAATTACCGGGCTTCAAAGCGGAAGTTGGTTATCAGTTCGAATTCATGGGAGGAACGCCCAGTGGAATTCAGTACCGTCATCTCTGCGAAGTAACAGAAGTGGAGAAAGAAAAGAAACTGGTGTATAGCTGGAGGTATGATGGTTACGAGGGAATTTCCTACGTTACCTGGGAGTTATTCCCCGACGGAAACACAACCCGGCTGAAGCTCACACATGCCGGACTCGAAACATTTCCGAAATCGAATCCGGATCTGGCGAGGAAGAATTTTGAAGCGGGGTGGAGTGGAATTGTTGGGAAGTCGCTGGAGAATTATTTACAGAAGTAACAAACGATGGGACTATTACTGGAGTTTTAGTCCCATCACTGTAATATCATCAGTTTGTGTCTGTTTCCCTTTCCACAACTGATGCTCCAGCTCTATATGCGTCTTCTGATCTTTCATGTCCAGATGCTGAATTGATTGCAGCAAGGAGATGAAATGTTTACGCATGAATTTCTTGTTGTCTGCACCTCCGAATTGGTCCGTGTATCCATCGGAAAACATATAGATCATATCTCCGGATTGAAACGGTACCGACACTGAATCGAAGTAGCTGACATTTGGATTTGCAATGCCACCGATACTGTTCTTGGTTCCTTGCACGATATTCAATGAGCCATTCGTGAAGTGGAGCAACGGGCGGTTTGCCCCGGCAAATTCTAAGGTTTGTGCATCGTAATCAACCGTGCAAACCGCGATGTCCATGCCATCGTCGATGCCATGACCTTCTCGTCCTTGTTTGAACAATTTGCGCACTGCTTTGTCAAGACGCTGGAGTACTTGCGCCGGATTCGTGATACCATTGCACTTCACGATATCTTCAAGAATAGTGTAGCCCATGATTGAAACCATTGCACCTGGTATTCCATGTCCTGTGCAATCGGCTACTGCAACAACTACTTTGCTGCCAAGTCGTGCATAACAATAAAAGTCGCCGCTCACAATGTCTTTCGGTTGGTAGATCACAAAGGAATCTTTGAACGAGGTGGTGAACAGCATTTCTGCAGGGAGCAATGCCTCCTGAATACGGCGTGCGTAGGTTACACTTTCCATGATAGCCAGTGGATTTTGAGTTTCTGTGCTGTTTGTTTGTGCAGCAACAGGGTTTTGATGGTGTAAAGCAGTGGTCATTGGGGTTCTTGTTAGTTTGATGATGCAAACATAGGGCGCCTTTTTTGCCCCAATAATCGCGAATTGACCCTACATCCACATGTGTAAGGTTTTGATGGAAATAGGAAAGCCCGATGTTGGCATCAGGACTCTATTTTCCTAGTTTTACAGCAATCTATAACCCCCGATTTCGTGATTAATATTAAGGAAGTAGTAAGCCAGCTCGATGCGGCAACTTATGCATCGCTGGAAGAAAAATTCAGGAAGAGCAAAGGCGATAAATATTTGTCGCTGATGAAATCATATCGTGCGAATACAGGCGATGAAGAAATTGTTGAGGCACTTGGATTGAATTCCAATTCGTTCTATGTGCTTAAATCGCGCTTGTACGAGAAAATACAGGCGCATATTTCATCCAGTTCCACCACGTCGGATTCTAAAAGTGATGTTCTCGAAGTACTTCGTTCTATAGGTAAAGTTTGTTACTCGGGTCCGCGGCATGTTTCGATAGCACATCTCGAGAAGCTGGAGAAGGATCTCATCAAGCAGGATTTGCACCATGAGCTTTTGCTGGTGTACAGTATCCTGAAAAAAATGCACGTTCGTACGGAGAAGTTTTTTCATTACTCGCAACTGTACAATAAGCATACGGCGTTTCTCCTTTCGGTGGAAAAGTCGGAAAGCATTCTGGGCGATTTTAATCTCATTCTTACACAATACCTGTGTTCAAAAAGCACGCCGTTGCTGGATAGGCTCAAGTTTCTGCATCGTGAAATTCTAAATCATGCAAGATTAAACTCTTCGAAACAGATTGAGCTGATAAGGAACATTCTCGAAGCTGAAATGTATATCTTCTGCGGAAGCGATAGTTTAGAAATTGACATCGAGGAAACGTTGAGCAATGCGCGTAAAAATCTTGAGGGACTTGCAGACTTTGCCTGGCAGAAGAATTGGGATGTGGTGATCGATTACCTTCACTTTGAATACTATCGTTCACATAATTCTACTAAAGCAAAACAGTTTTATGTGCAGGTGAATTCACATAGCGATCGTTTGCTTTTATTCAGTGATGTGTGCCCGGCGGCAAACTTCTTTTTATCGAAAGCTGTATTTGCAACGAAGGCGGGAGAAGATATTTCCAGTGACGCAGGCAAACAGTTCCTGAGCGATCCGCACGATGTTTATTCGAAAGTGATACTGGGAATTTACCGCTCGGTACTTTCTTTTTCGAACAATCAGTTGAAGGAAGCGACGGGATCACTTAACGATGTAATGAATGAAAACAGCTTCAAGGATTTCTTCCACATTAATCTTGAGATAAAGCTTACACAGGTTTTTTATTACCTGCAGATGGGTGAAACAGATCTGGCCGAAGGATTGATCAAGAGTGTCTACAGAAAGATAAAATCGGAAGAGCTGAGAGAGTACGACCATGTTCTTGAACTGATTAAGCTGTATAATTTCATACTGGAAGATAAACACAGTGCGAAGCACAGCGATCAATTCACATTATTTGCAGCGAGGAACAAAGGCACACACGCCGTGCTGCAGCATTTACTGCCAACCCTGAATTCAAAATACAACCCCCAATGAAGCGTAAAGACCCCACGTTTAAGTATCAGTTTGTGATGCTGATTGACGACAACGAACTCGATAATTTCGTCAATGAAAAAATGATTGAAGCCGGTCATTTTTCGGAGAAGATTTATGTGAACTCGAGCGGAGTGAGCGCATTCGAATTTCTGAAGAATCTTGCCGTTTCGGGTGTCAGCCCTGATGTAATTTATCCGGAAGTAATCTTCATTGACATTAACATGCCGATTATGGATGGGTTTCAGTTCATTGAAAACCTCAGGGCACTTGCGGGGAATAAATTCGAAGCAAGCAAGCTTGTGATCCTTACATCGTCTGTGTTTTCCGAAGACCGTGAAAAGGCAAAAGCCATTGGAGGAGATATTACATTCTTCAACAAGCCACTCACATTAGAAATGCTGAGTGGAATTTAATTCACAGCTTGTTTTTTCAGGTGAATGATGAAGTGTGTTCCTTCATTCGGAGTGCTTTCTACTTTGATTGATCCTTCCAGCGCTTCAACCTGGGTCTTTACCATAAACAATCCCATTCCTTTGCCTTCAGCAGCGAGGTGGAAACGCTTGTAGAGTCCGAACATATACTCTCCGTGTTTGTTCAGATCAATTCCAATTCCTTTGTCTTTAAAATGCAGGACCACGTGCGTCGGTGTTAGCTCGCTCCAGATTTCGAGCTCAGGAACTGATGCCGGCTTGGCATATTTCACTGCGTTGGTGATCATGTTGTAAAACACATTCTGTAAATAGGATTTTAAACCGTAGACAGTTGGTGCGGCTGTAAAGTTTTGCGAGAATGAGCAGCCATTTACATCGATTGCCGCTGCAGCCATTTGTTTCGCGGTTTCAAATATTTCATCCAGATTTACATCAATACGTTGCTCTGTGTTGTTTTTGCGGAGCGACAATATATCATTCATGTCAAACAATACGGCATCAAGATTGTTCGCCGATTTCTGGATACCCTGAATCGCATTCAGTTTTACCTCAGGTGTATATATCTCGCTGGTTACCATGTTCGACAAACCAAGAATGGTAGCCAATGGTCCCCGAACATTATGTGAAATGATATATGAAAACTGTTCGAGATCACGATTCCGTTTTGTAAGATCTTCGATGATCGCTAATCGTTCCTCATGCAGTTTTTGCCGTTCGAGTTCTGATCGTTTACGCGAAGTAACTTCTATCCCGGTATAGCAAAGTCCGATTACTTTCCCATCGGTTATTACCGGTGCGTATGTCGACTCGTAATAGTTCATACTGCCATCGGGATTCGGATACGATGTTTCTGATAATACAACTTTACCACTTGCCAGCGCGCGATTACAAAGGTCACGGATCGTTTCTCGTCTTTCGGGAAGTACGGAGTTGATAAAGTTGTCTCCGTTTTTCAGTTGGAATCCGGTTTGTTTGAAATAACCATCCCGGAAATATTCATTCGCAGCTAAAACATTAAGTCGCGTATCCAGCAGCATGTACCCGATTTTGGAAGTATTGAAAACGGTTTTCAGATTCGCTTCTGACTTGACAAGATCGTTAAAAGCATTTTTCTTATCAGTGATGTTGACCATAGTTCCGATGATCGCGGGTTTTCCCTGATACATTGTCGTGCTGCCGAACATTTCGAGCCAAAGCATAGTGCCGCTTTTCGTGAAGGCACGTACGTCATAGCGCACCCCTTCTACTTCGCCACTGATTCTGGTGCGGATATTTTCTTTTACGCGTTTAACGTCATCCGGATGTACGAATCGCTCGACCGGCATGTGCGCCAATTCCGTTTCGGAGTATTCGGATTGTTCTATGATCTTCGGGTTGACGTACGCGAACCGGTTGTTCTGAATGATGTAAACACCTACCATCGATTTCTCGACGAGGTTGCGGAACTTCATGTCGGATTCCAGTTTATCCGTTATGTTTTCCACCTGTCCTACGAAGTAGAGTGGAACACCACCGTCGCGAATCAAGGCCACATTTAGTTTGATCCAGACATGTGTGCCGTCTTTATGCAGGTACCGTTTTTCTTTACGGTAATAGTCAACCTCACCCGACATGGCGCGCTGAATATCTTCACGATCGCTTAGAAGATCGTCGGGATGTGAAAAGTCTGCAACAGCGCGACCGATCAATTCGTCGGCTGTGTAGCCAATCATATCGCACAAAGCTCGATTGACTGAAATCCATCTTCCTTCCAGAGATACCAACGCCATTCCGATTGCGGCGTGTTCAAATCCCGCCGTAAACCGTGCTTCAGAGCGCTGGCGCGATTCCTCTTCTATTCGCTTGTCAACGTATGCTTTGAATCTGCTGGCGATTGTTTGCAACAACTCCCGTTCTTCATTCAGGAACGGGTCACCATCCGTTTCCTGAATACCTTGAACGTACACAATCTCAAACTCACCGGACTTGCCATCCGAGGTGGAGAACGATGCGCGCTGCGAAATATCAGATGGAGAATAATTTGCCGATTTGATTGAAAGACCATCATAACTGATTTTTGCAGCAGCGAATTCCTGATGTTGCCAACCAGCAGGAAGTACATCAACAATACGTTGTGCGATTACAGCAATTTCAGAATCCTCGTCTTGCAGGATAGTGCTGATCGTGTAAATTGTAGTTAGTTCTTTTACTCGTTCAATTAATTCCTGTTCTTTCTTCGAAATGACTTTGCCCAACACAGAGTTCCGGTTGGCTATTCTGAATACAAGAATAAAGGCGAGCGCGCCAATGACGAGTCCGGCGAGCATGGGGAATAAGGGCAATTCTTTCGGAGAATATCCTTCAGAATATGCAACACGTAGAATCCAATCGCCTTCAGGAATTTCTATCTCCGCGGAAGGACTCTCCATGGATGGTCGCGTAACAGAAAGAAAATAGCGTGAAGTATCCAGACCTGGTGTTTTTTTGATCAGTTCATACGCAAACAAGTTCAGGTTGTCTGACCTGTTCATATTTTGTTGAATCAGATCAATCTTCGTGAGCACAACGATCAGTCCTTTCGCAGTATCATCCACGATTACCGGAACCTTGCCAAGTATTCCGGTTCCGCCTCCCCGCAACGGTCGGGGTCCCGCAAAAAATATTTCTTTTTTTTCTGTAGCGCGTTCGTATTCCGGTCCACGTAGTGAATCATTCCGAAGATTCATTCCAATCGTGTTCTCGTAGCCTGTCAAAGGATATACGTTCGTGATAATTCCATCGACGGTAAGTTGAACCACTTGTGCATATTCACTCTGACTCAAGACTGCACTTGCAATACTATCGAAGTTGTTCTGAAATCCGTATTCCCGATAAATTACGGCCATGGAATTTGCGACGGTAATATCTGAGTAGAGAATATCCCTTAAGTGATCCTTCGCGTGTGCAAGTTCTGTTGCAAGCTGTTCCCGGTCTTCCTGTTCCGCCCGTTTTTGTTGTTCCTGCGCAACGTAAACGGTGAGGCTGACCACAACAATAAACGTTAGTCCGGCCAGTGTGCCTGGCGAAAAAAGGATGGAATTCTTAAAGCTCACTAACGGAGTTTCAACGGGGTTAGCAAGTAAATATAGTGAAACTGTCGTGCGGAAGAAAGGCAGATGTCAGATAGAACATAGACCGGGCAGACAACAATTATTGGGCGGATTGGACGGGAATTATGGGAAAGTCACAGTCCGGTATCTCTCAAATAAAAGTGCCGATGTACCGAACTCAATCGGCATATCGGCATTATGAAAATCAGCAGAGTGAATTACTCAAACTCCGGTGCCCACGCAGAATACAACGCGTTGAGAAATGTATTTTCTTCCTTCGTAATTACGTCATCCGCTTTCACCAGTTTCACAGCGAAATTCAGAAAATCATCGCGCTCATCGGGCGTAGAATCTTCGTAGAAATCGTTCATGGCTTTTGTGAAGTGTTCCATGTAATTTTCACGCGGGAGAGTGGAAAGGAATTGAACTTCTTCGTCGAGGTTTACATGAAACGGAAAATTTTCTTCGAGGTAACGAACGATAATTTTTCCTTCCGATTCCGGAAATTCGCCATCTACTTCGCTCAGCATGAGTAGCAGATGATATCCAGCCAGTGGCTTGTTGAGTTTACGCGTTGTCATCACAGACGCAAAATTAGCAGAGGAAAGTGTTATACGTGTAAGAGTCGTGTCGGATGGGTGAAATATTGTGGCAAAAAATGAAAAGAGCAGCAATTCTGCTGCTCTTTGTACCCGGGACGGGACTTGCCTTTAGCGAGTCCCTCTTGTGTCTTCGTCAAAATGGAAAGGTCAAATCGCAGGGCGATTTACCTTTTGTATTTGCACCCGATTACTTGCGCAAGCGCAGCATTCCGGTGCAAATACAAAAGGGGATTCAGCTAAAGCTTCATCCCCTTTCCATTCATAAGTACCCGGGACGGGACTTGAACCCGTACAGCGTTACCGCCAAGGGATTTTAAGTCCCTCGTGTCTACCATTCCACCACCCAGGCAATGTCATGTGAACAAAAAAAAACCTCTCCGAGGAGAGGAAAAAAATGAGCGGAAGACCGGTCTCGAACCGGCGACCTTAACCTTGGCAAGGTTACGCTCTACCAACTGAGCTACTTCCGCTATTATTCAAATCAATCGTCGGATTACGCTCTACCTCTCGATAACTATCGGGATGAGCTACTTCCGCTAAAAAGAACGTTTTCTTTGGGACGACAAAAATACGACTCGTGACCACTTCTCAAAGGATTTAATCATGATTTTCTGCATTTTTCGAAGAAATTTCTTCAAAACACAGTATTAAGCGTGACTATTCGGGTATTCGACGTTATAGTTGAGCGGTATAAGGCCTTCTACCACATTTAGATGCGTAATTTTAACTGAGCATGAAGAACATAAGTTTACTTATTTGGGTTCTGTTTATTACAATTCATTGTAATTCTCTGAATGCGCAGAGCAGTACCATTGCAGCATTTGGCGACGATCAGATTGCAGGCAGTAATCATATCAGGCTAAGTGATGGTAGTGTTCTTATAGGTAGTGTCTGGATATGCGATACGTTTATGCTTTTCACCAAGGTGGACGAAAATCAGAGTGCAGTGTGGTCCACTAAAATCAGGACCCCATCGTGGTATACGGGAGTGTTGGATCCAGTGGTACTTCACGAATTGTCCGACGGAAGTGTAGTGGCTCTTCTCACAGGCACAGCTCTTATCGTCAGAATTTCTCAGAGCGGAACAATTATCTGGAGAAGAGAAATGAAAGACACAACCATCACAGCAGTCGGTTACAACAACTTTGGTTGGGATATGACGGTCCTTCCGGGAGACCGCATTGTCGTTTGCGGCATTACTCAACCTGCAACGGTATGGGCGCAACGTGGATGGATTGAGAATCTTGACATTGATGGCAATCTCGTTTCGTCGCGCGCGTATGATTCAGGAAGTTTTGATTGTTTCTATAATATTACAGCTAGCGGTGACGGTGGTTATACGGTTATTGGCGACGCGCTTTCGGATAATGCTTGTGTTCTGCATCATTTTGATTCTGCCGGAACAATTGTGTGGAGCAGGTATCACACCAAAAGTCAATTTCCCTTCATGAGATATGGAAAGTTGATTTGCACCAGCGATAACGGTTACCTGATGGTTGGTGATACGGCCTATTTTACAAATGGTGTTGTGATAAAATTCGACAGCACCGGTGGATACGAATGGTCGCAATCATATACCGGACCGTCAACAGTTGAAATGTTCACGGATGTGGTGGAAGATTCTCAGGGATTTGTAATCACAGGAGTAACCCAGTGGCATGGACTGTTACTTTGTGTTGATAAACAGAATGGAAGTATTGTATGGAAGACGACTGTCGCATCAGGGTTCTTTAATTCAATCGAACTTAATGCGGGTGGTCTGGTCGCTTGCGGTTCGTCGGATATTATTACCGGATTTGGCTCCGATGCCCATCTGTATTACTTCAGTGTGAATGGAAATCTGAATTGTTTCTCGACGAATATGCCCTTAACAGCGACTGTGGCAAATCCTTTCGTGGCCACCACAGGATCAACCCTTGTGTTGGGTGGAGATACATGTATGACTGTTCAATCTGTTGGTGCATTACATCCGTTAACGTTGGAATATACCGGATGTCCTGTTGGCATTGATGAGCATAAGGAAGTTGAAGTGTCGGTATTCCCAAATCCATCAGCTGGAATATTTAGTGTGTCGTGCTCCGAGCCGAACTGCATGGCATTCATCTACAATTCCTCAGGAGCATTAGTCCGGGAAATTGAAATGGAAGTTGGAGAAATTAAAATCGATCTATCTGACGAAGCCGATGGATTTTATTTTCTTCGTTTGATGAGCGGAGACCGCGAAATCGGAGAACAGAAACTCGTGGTCAAGAACATTGAATAGAACGGGAATCAGCTTCAAGCCTTTAAATCGCCACTGCCTGGCTCACTGAATGAAGTTTAGGTATCGTCGCCACTGTTCTTCTTAATATTCCCATCATTGTGTACAGTTGAATTGGAATTGATCGTTGGCGATGCTTTGGCATTTAACCTTCATGAATGAAATACAATTTTATTTTTGAGTAGGGCCGACCCTTTCGAACCGACCCGATTAACCCAAACCAAAAGTTTTAATTCTGATCAATAAATTGAACACGCTTCGTACTGCTTCCGGTTGCGCTTGAAATCCTGATCATGTACGTTCCTGATTCAACAGTAGGTGTAAGTGTCACCTGTGTATTGCCACCGCTACAGATCTGTTGAAGAACAACTCTTCCGCTCAAATCAATCATCTCGATCAAAACATTCTCTTCGGGTGATTGATCAAATCCGATGATGAACTGATCTGAAGACGGATTTGGATAAATCGTGTAATCAACTCCGGAATAGTTTTCCATTACTGACGTCAGCGTGTCAATCACGATAAACGACGCCATCATTCCATCATCCTCATGATGCAGCAAATGACAGTGGTACATGTAGGGAACAGAAGCATCAGCGAAGTCCGAGAAAGTTGTAATGAACCTCACCGTGTCTTCTGCCGGAACAAGTACTACATCTTTCCACCCTTGTTGATTTGCAGGAACAGGTCCGCCATTAATATCTACGATTTGAAATTGTATGTCGTGAATATGAAACGGATGTGACACTTGCGTCAGATTAATCAGAGTCCAGATCTCCGTGTCGTTGAGATACACAGTCTGGTTGATAGAATCCATGTGGAAAAATTCACGATCAAATGCGAATGGTCCTTCTGCAAGATTCGGTTGTGTGAACTGTTCAGAGAGCGTATCGAACACAATCGTGCGGTTCACTGTTGCAGATGCAATGTTGATTTGTGGAACAGGCACCAGCGCTGTAGGAATGCTTGTCACCGGATTGGCTGTTTGTGCTCCAACGATAATCATGAGCAGATTGAAGTCGGCCCCATTCAAATAATTGCTGTAATAATCGGGCATTTGATTATTCGCATCGCCTACCGAATCAGCGCCCATAATTCCATGTGCAAGTTCAGAACCGTAATTCATCAGGTAAACGGTGTCGCCTTGCATTCCGGAAAGATCAATCAAGACTTCAGCGCGCTCTCCGTTAGACAAACGAAGACGATTCATTGCAAGTGCAGTGTCGATCAAACCGCCATCTGTTGCAATCTGGTAGAACGGCATGTTGTTGGAAAATCCAAACATGAAGCTGCGATCAGATGCACCATCGAGCAAACGTAATCGCACAACTTGCGCAGGCATGGTTACATAAGGATCGATGGTTCCATTGACCATTGGCACGGTGTCGTAAGCTGTGGAAATCGCAATCTGGTTGAGTATATCGAAACTTTTCGTCTGAACGATCAATGGGAAATCATCAACACCATACGTGCGCGGTAAATTCAAAGCACGTTCAGCACTGTCGCGTATGATGATCAGTCCAGCCAATCCTCTGGACACATGCAGATCAGTCTTGCCTTCACCATGCGGATGATACCAATACGTTCCTGCATTGTTCAGAATCTGAAATGAAGGACTCCATGTTGTATTCTGCAGGATGAGTTGATGCGGACCACCATCATCCATCGCAGGCAGATGCAATCCGTGCCAATGCATAGTGGTGGAATTGCCGTTACCCGTAAGCGTATTGTTTACGTTCATCGTCACCCAATCCCATTTGTTTACGAATAGCGTTGGCGACAGGAATGCACCGTTGATTCCGTAAGTTGGTGTGTTAGACGGTGGAAAAAACTGCGTTGTTCCGTTCTGGACGGTTAGGTTGAAATTCGTTCCGTTGAGTGTATCGGGAATGAACAAGGGATTCTGCGCATGTACAAACTGCACAGCAAACAGAGTCAAAAGGAATATACAGCGTGTGATCATATTTCTAAAATTGAAGTGCCGCTAAGAATTGTGAGCGGCACAAGCTTAGCGGCACAACTGGTGCACAATAAAAACTTAAATTAATGGACTACTGAAAAGCTTTGATTGGATACTTCACCGTCTGATGTTACGCGAATAAAATATCTACCATTCGGATAACCATCAGTTACAATTTCTTTTCTGAAAAGACCCGGAGCAGTTTGAGCATTGTAAACTACCTCAACGATCTCTCCGAGTATATTTACAACTTCCAGTTTAATCATTGCTGCTTTCGTAACATCCAATTCGATCTGCACGCTTGCATTTGCCGGATTTGGGAAAGCCTTAAATGAAGAAATGAATCCAGGCAATGTATTGACTCCGGTTGCAAAAAGATTCAGAATGGAATCGCGCATAATTGTAGTGTCGCTCACGGTGATGTTTTGTGTAGAGAACATAACACGATGATCAAGTCCACCTAACAAAACGACAGTTGGCATACCGAAACCGCCATAATAGGCAACGGAAGCGGCACCGCTATCCATTGGTGCGTAGAAATTTAAATTGTTGTTGGTTACCCAAGACTGAGAGTAAGCGCAAGTGGTTGTATTCTGAAATGGGAAAGCGTAACCTGTTACCATTCCCGGATACGTGCTCATCACGTTGTTGACCATCGATTGAATTCGCAAGGCATGCGGCGGGCATGAACCACAGTTCGGCATATAATAAAATAGCACGACAGCTTTTCCTGCATTCAGGTCCGCGAACACGTCCATGGCATTGCCATTGCAGTCAAGTCCGCTCATCTGCATAGCAGTAGTTTGTCCATTCAGGGAAACTATTCCGAGAACAAAAGAGAATAGAGCAAGTAGTTGTTTTTTCATTTTGGTTTGGAATATTGAGTGATTCAAATTTACGATGTATTCTGTGATGCGGGTCTACATTAAAGCTGATTTTCAGCAGGTTATCATTCATTCGTCAGCGGTCTTGTTAAATGCAATAGATGCGTAATCAAGGAGTTCTGTTTAACGATCATCATTTGATTTTATTACGCATTATTATTCCTCACCTCCTCGCAACTGCAGCCACGTCAATTACACAGTTGAGTTTTTCCGTATGCTCAATGGCGAGTAGACATTCATAACAAGATCACTTCGGTTCCAGACAGCATTAAACACATTCTAATTGTTGACTTCGTTGTAACGAAACTTCCCCATAAGCGGAAATCTGTTCCTGCTCTTGAACCTGCAATACTTTCGTTGAATAGGAGGGCGTTGGTACAGTGAACTCTTTTGGCCCTACACACCACTTAGGCATGATTATATAATCTCTGTCTGATGTGTGAAACTTCATTCACTCTTAAAAACTACACGAATGGACAACCAAAAATGTATTGACGCTTGTTTAGCATGCGTTGCAATTTGTGAAACATGTTTGACAAGTTGCATCAACGATGGTCGTAAGGAATGTGCTGCACTCTGCCGCGATTGCGCAGACATTTGTGCGTTGTGTGCAAGACTTTGTGCCAGAGATTCACAATATTCAAATGACTTGAGAACTTTATGTGCAAAAGTGTGTAACGAGTGTGCTGAAGAATGCGCTAAGCATGCAGCTCATCATGAGAGTTGCAAAGCTTGTGCTGAGGCTTGCAAAGAGTGTGCGGAAGCTTGCGCGAACTAAACTATAAAAGGGAGGCTTTAAGCCTCCCTTTTATAGTCAATCACAAAATTATCACCACGTCTTCTTCTTCCGCTCCACATACTCTTCAATCGCTTTCTTTCCGAACGTATGAAATACAACCGGAGTTACGATCATATCCATGAGTGTGCTGCTGATCAAGCCGCCGAGGATAACAACAGCAACCGGATACAGAATTTCTTTTCCTGAAGCCTGTGCGTCGAGTGTAAGCGGAATCAACGCCAGCGCCGCAACAAGTGCAGTCATTAATACGGGAACGAGACGTTCGAGTGAACCGCGAATGATCATCTGACGATTAAATGTTTCTCCTTCGTGTTCTACAAGATGGATGTAGTGCGAGATCATCATGATTCCGTTGCGGGATGCAATTCCGGTGAGCGTGACAAATCCAACGAGCGTCGCAACCGAGAAGGTTCCGCCTGTAAGTGTCACCGCGATTACACTACCAATTAATGCCAGCGGAATGTTCAGCATAATCTGAGTTACAATTCTCCAGGAGCGGAAATGACTGAACAACACGACGAAAATTCCTGCGACCGCAAACAAACCAAGAAACATAATCATACGCGAAGCGCTCTGTTGACTTTCGAATTGTCCACCGTATTCCACGAAATACCCTTGTGGCAGTGATACATCTTTCGCGATCCTCTCCTGAATTTCTTTCACCGCACTTCCTAAGTCGCGATCCTGGACGTTACACGAAATCACAATACGCCGCTGCGCATTCTCATGAGAGATCGTGTTAATTGTTGTTGTCGTATCAATGTCGGCAATCTGCTCCAGTGGAATGAGTGTACCATCGCCAGTGTGAATTTGAGTGTTGCGGATGTTTTCAATATTAGTTCGTTCAGCATCGGTAGCCCGCAGAAGAATATCAAATGTTTGTTGCCCGTCAATGATTTGTCCGGTAACTTTTCCGTTGTAAAACACTTCGAGGTCTTCAGCCACTTTACCGGATTGCAATCCATACCGCTTCAGCGCTTCGCGATCAATTCGGATGAGCAACTCGGGAACCATCACCTGCTTCTCGACTTGAACATCTACAACGCCTTCGATTTCTTCTATCGTATTTTTAATGTCTGTGGAAGAACTTCTTAGTAAGGCGAGATCGTTTCAGGATAGCTTAATGGCAACCTGTGCGCGTACACCCGATAGCAAGTGATCGAGTCG
>JBEIPA010000023.1:0-77583 GCA_040377305.1 Flavobacteriales bacterium
GGCAATCCATTTTAAAAAGGTAAAAGGGTTTTTCCGTTTGTGTGTTTTGGTCTGTTTTGTTATGTTAATAATTTGGAACTAGTCGGGAGCAAACGTTTGAAAACGGTTTGGATTTACAACTTGACACCCTGCAGGAGTTAAACGCTTGCAGGGTTATTTGATTTTCAGCTTCCTCGTCTTATCAAACACCAACACCTCCCGATCCAACAACTTCCTCAACGCCGTATTTACCTCGGCATGCAATTCACTCGGGAACATCGCCAGCAATTCCCGAATATCTTTCTGCTCAATTTTCAGCACCGCAAGAATTTCATCTTCAATATCCAGACGGACCTGCGCCTTCGAACTTGCCGATTTCCGCTTGCAATTATCACACTTTCCGCAAATGGGAGCATTCTCTTCACCGAAAAACTTCAGAAGCAATACTTGTCTGCATACTTCCTGATTCTTCACAAATTCCTTCATCGCATTGATTCGGTTTCCTGCAGTCTTCTTGCGCTCGATCAGATTTTCCGGTGAAATGTAAAGTGAATACGCATCAGGTCGTGGTTGCAGCAATGTAAATAGGGGCTGATCCGTTCTCGGAATGTAACTCATCAGACCAAGTTTGTCGAATCGCTTAAGATCGGCAGCAACAACTTCTCCGCTTTTGCCGGTGCGACGAGCTAAATCCATTTCGTTGATGCGAACATACGTATCGAACAAACCACCGTACATACGCAACATCGCTTTGATCAAAGTTTCGTCAGCCATGTTTTGTACTTCGTACTTGTACAAATCTTCATTGGAAACTTTGATATACACGCGCGATGGCTGCATGATCGCATCCGAAAGCACGAGATATCCTTCGCGTTCCATGGTTTTCATGCTGTGATAAACCTGCAGCTGATCAAGGTTGTACGTTGTACAGATCTTCTTCAGATCGAAAACATACGTCTGACCTTCGCTGGTACCTACCGGAAGCTGATAGAAATTTGCAACGGCCTGCCAACACTTGCGAATGTCTTTCAGCTCAGGAAACGATTGTCTGAACTGCGATTCAAGATTTGAGATATCAGAATCATTCCAGAACATAATTGCACCCGATTCAACACCATCACGGCCTGCACGACCTGCTTCCTGGAAATACGCTTCTGGACTATCCGGTAAATCCATGTGAACGACAAAACGAACATCGGGTTTATCGATTCCCATTCCGAACGCGTTTGTTGCAACCATCACACGTGCTTTGTTCTCCAGCCACATTTGCTGACGGGTTGCACGTTCCTGTGCGTTCAATCCTGCGTGATAAAACGTCGCAGAGATTCCGGATGACTGCAAGAGCAAGGCAAGCTCCTGTGTCTTCCTGCGATTACGCACGTAAACAATTCCCGGTGCTTGTATGCGTTCAGCAAGCTTAAATAGCTGTCCGTTTTTATCTTCTGTCTTGCGGACAACATAAGCGATGTTATGTCGTGCAAAACTCTGAGAAAATACTTTCTGATTTTTGAAGTTCAGTTTTTCCTGAATGTCCAGAGCAACTTGTGGTGTGGCTGTTGCAGTGAGTGCAAGAACCGGAACATTCGGATGCGTTTCCCGTATTTCCGCAATTTCCAAATACGGAGGGCGAAAATCGTAGCCCCATTGAGAAATGCAATGTGCTTCATCGACTGCAAAAAAACTGATTGGCATTTTCCCTATGCGCACACGTGCAAGTTCGGTGATCAGTCTTTCCGGAGAGAGATAGAGAAATTTAGTTTTTCCGTAAACGCAATTATCGAACGCAACATCGATCTCGCGTTTTCCCATGGTCGATGTTATCGCAACCGCTGGAATATTCATTTCCTTCAGACGGTTAACCTGATCGAACATCAAAGCAATGAGCGGAGAAATGACAATGCAGATTCCATCCATGCACATAGCAGGAACCTGGAAGCACAACGATTTGCCACCACCTGTGGGAAGGAGCGCAAGCGTGTCTCTTCCTTCGAGAATATTACCGATAATGTCGCGCTGAAGCGGACGGAATTCACGGAAGCCCCAGTATTCTTTGAGTATTTCTTCCGGTGATTTCAAATCGAATATAATTTAGAATACAAACACTACAGATTGACGCCACACGGGATGATCGCCCTTGTCGCAAACAGGAGGAAGCCACGCTGGCATATCCGTAACGATTTTATGAATCTTCGTCCGGATGTCGAGCGGAAGTGCGTTGTCTTCAACGGTGACTGCAAAAGTGGTAAATGATTTGTCGTCGACTTCAAACACCACCATCACCGCTTTACCTTTCATCATCGCTTTCTCCTGTTCGGTGAAATCAGTATTGATGTGCAGTTGAATATATTCCTGCTTGCCTGCATTCCCACCAAAATAGCGCGGACCACATACCAGCGAAGGAACGTGAACCGAATCAACGAAAGTTTCTTTGTGCGTATCGAAGTTTAAGGTTTGTACGAGGAAGCCAACTGTATCCGCAGAATAGTAATTCCAGATTCCAACCGGATTGCCATTGTTGTATTGACCTTCAACGTACACTTTGCCGTAGCGTGTGTAGCGAACGTACTTGCCAATTTTGATTCCGTCTTTGTTCGTGGAATAAACTTCATTTTTTCCACCGTCTTTGTAGGTTGTTTGCACAGGAATTGTGTCCTGCGAGAAAACAGAACCAGTGATGAGAAGAAGAATTACAGTAAAGATGCTTTTCATAAAGGGGTTCATTATGTCTACTAAGATGCAATTTCTATGCCTTACAGATGCTTCCCGGTCATGAATAAGTGATAATTAACGTGCTGATAGCGACGCATCATCTCAAAATCAGGAAACTTGAGGAACATTTCTTTGTCTTCAATTTTGAGTTGCACGGCGTCTTCATGCAGATTGCAATAGGGCGCATTTTTCAAACTGCCCCATGAAACTGAAATTCTTCCGACCAACAACGACGCCGCATTCAGCTTAGTATTCTTTAATTCAATGAATCGGGTAGCCGGTGCGCCACAAACGAGGCATTCATTTGCCCATGTTGCGCGTTCCATCACTTTACATTTGAAGTCGGTATCGTCTTTCACATCTGCTTTTGTGAACGCTCTCAATTCGCCTTTGTGGGAAATGAGCCACGATGTGCAAACCGTACATTCTGCGAGTTCGTTCTCATCTGCGGAAGTTAGATTGCTTTCCATTGCTCGTCCAAATTCCTGGTGACAATACGGACACTTTCCGATGCGAAGGGTAGCGGTCGTTAAAATGCCACCTCCAAATACAAGGACGCCAATCCCAACACCAGTCCATGTAAGCCATGACCAACCTAGACCTTGTCCGATTGCAGCAATAATTCCACCTACAAGCAGAGCAGCGAACAACATCTGAAAAAACTTCTTGATTCGGGTTCCAACCGGTGCACTGGTGAGCTGAGTAGAATGCGGTGGATAATACGGAACAATTTTCCCGTGATAAACTGATACTTGCTGAACAACTTCTTCCATTGGCTATTGTGATTACACAAATATAACCCTTCAACTAGCGCAGGACAAGTGTGCTAATGTGTTTGATTGCTAATATGTGAAATGGAGCAAATAAGAAACCCTCAGATTCTCCGGGAACGAAAAATCTGAGGGTTAATCCGGGTCAATTCTTTAGCACATCAACCCACTAGCACATGAGCATATTATTCATCAAGCCCACACGCATCATGCATGAAGGAATGAGTTTCTTCGTGGAATTCATAGTTCGCGTTGTACTTCGCATTTTCCCACCAGAACTTCGTACGTGTCTTCGGCGAATTTCCGATTTCATTCATCGTTGCTGCATCATACAAACGTCCGTTCACCATGGTGTAGCTAATGAATTCCGAATTGCGGATATTCTCCAAGGGATTCTTGTCCATCACAACAAGATCTGCAAGCTTCCCTGCTTCGATCGAACCGATATACTTATCCATTCCGATAGTCCACGCACCGTTCATTGTTGCGCAACGAATGGCTTCCTGATTAGTGAATCCACCCTGTGTGAACATCCACATTTCCCAATGAGCACCAATGCCGTGGATTTGTCCGTGTGCACCGAGGTTTACTTTCACACCTGCATCATAAAGCTTCTTACACGATTTCGCAATGAGAATGTGCCCGTTATCATACTCTTCTTCCGGAGCCATTTCACGGTTGCGTGCGCGTGAGTCAATCATGCCACGAGGATAGAAATCAAGAAGGCGTTTGTTCTCCCAGACATTCGTGTGCTGATACCAATAGTTCTCTCCGTTTTTCGCGCCGTAAGCAACAATAAGAGTAGGAGTGTATGCTGTACCGCTATTCGACCAGAGTTTCACAACGTCGTCATACACCGGAGCAATCGGAATGTTGTGTTCAATGGTTGTGTGTCCATCAAGAATCTCCGTCATGTTGTGCGAGTACGTTGATCCGCCCTCAGGCACAACCATCATCTGCAATTTGCGTGATGCTGCAATCACCTGCTGACGCTGATCACGACGTGGTTGATTGTAGCTCTTCACCGAGAATGCACCACATGCCTGTGTGCGTTGAACTGCCGAGCGTGCATCGTCATAATTGTTGATCGTTGCTTTGAAGTCGCCTTCAGCACCGTAAAGAATCCAGCCGGTTGAGAATATACGTGGACCAACCATGGTTCCGTTCTTCACCATCTCCGATTGAGAGAAAACCATTTCGGTGTTCGAAGAAGGATCATGTGTAGTTGTTACACCAAAAGAAAGATTCGTGTAATAACTCCACTGCTTTTGCGGACTGATTCCATGACGGAACGTGCCCAGGTGAGCGTGTACATCGACAATTCCGGGCATAATCGTTTTGCCGCTGCAGTCAATTACTTTCACATCAGAAGCAAGTTTCATTGTTGCAGATTGCCCGACAGCTACAATTTTGTTGTCTTCAATCAGAATTGTGCCGTTCTCAATTACGGAATTGTTTGCGTCAACCGTGATGATACGTGCATTTGTCAACGCGATTTTACCTTTCGGCTTATCACTCTTCATCACGAGACCAATCTTAGTTCCTACGGTATCAGGTCCCGGAATAGAATCCGGAGCGCCATCAACATAACCGAAAGTGGTTTTGATTTCACGCGAGAAATATTCATCGCCCATGGTCCAGTTAAGTTTTTTAGAATCTGCGCTCCAATGCAGCGACTGACCTGCATCACGAGTGACACAATTCATCGGAACCTGACCCATGTCTTTGCTCAGCTCCAGCGTTTTTCCGGAAGCAGGCCAGGCACATACGTACACTTTAAAAAGCTCACGGAATGCAATCCATTTGTTGTCTGGCGATGGAACAATTTCCCACGCATACGTTGAATTCGCAACAACTTTGTCTTTTCTGTCGGTGAGATTATATTCATGCAATTCTTTCGCATCACCCATGTCGAGGAAATAGTGAATGCTTTTTCCATCAGCACTGTATCGCGGCACTTCTGCTCCATTGTAAAACCAGAATGTGGCATCTCCACCAGATGATGGAACAGTGTAGATTCCTGGTTTCACACAGAAAGCTCCACCTTGTGCATCATTACCATCTTCCTTGTCGAACACAATTGTTTTTCCATCAGGTGAGAATGCAGGTGTACGGAAAATTCCTTTTTCACGGGTAACTTTCGTACCTGTTCCGCCAGCAGCAGGAATAGTCATGATTGCACCGGTCTCTTCATCGTTCCATGTTACATAGGTGATCTTGCTTCCGTCTTTTGAATACGATGGTTCGAATTCCAGATCAGTTCCTTTTGTTAAACGAGTTGGTGTTCCATTCGGCAATGATTTTTTCCAGAGATAACCCGCCGCGTTAAACACCATCGTTTTTCCATCCGGAGAAGTTACGGCGTGACGAATCATTTTTGCCGTGAATTCTTCCGGTGCAGGATTCTGTTCAAAGCGAAGTGCATTGTAAATTTTGTGTTTGCTGTCAACAGTGAAAGGAATTTCGCTGGTAGCTTGTGTCGCAACATCAATCTTTACAATCTTTCCGCCAGCCCAGATTACGATGTTCTTATTATCGGGCGTCCAGCTGAAACCGGTGTAAGCACCAAAGAGACACCATGCTTCCATCTGATCTTTGCTGAGCTTATCGAAAATCGGCCATTCTTCTCCTGTTGCAAGATCACGCAGAAACAAAACAGACTGTGTGCGCACACGACGAACAAAGGCAAGCATCTTTCCATCACGAGAAACCTGCGGACGACAAGCGCTTCCAGGTCCACCTGTAACGTATTCAATTTCTCCGGTCGTCATATCGTAACGGTAGATCACGTAGATCTGACTGTTCGCGTCCTTGTTATACTGGAAATATCCACCCGGATACATATCCTCACTGTAGTAAAGATATTTTCCGTCGAGCGATGCTGAAGGTTCGTTAACGTCCTGCTGTTTGTTTTTCTTCTGCGTTAACTGAACGCCGTCTCCGCCTGTCAGGTGATACATCCACATTTCACCAGCACCCAATGAACGGGTAGAGGAGAAGTGCTTCTTCGCGATCACATATTGACCATCTGCAGACCAGCAAGCGTTATTGCACAAGCGAAAATTCTCCGTAGTAATTTGTTTCGCATCGGTTCCATCACTCTTCATGTACCAGATGTTATCTCCGCCGCCACCATCGCTGGTGAAAGAAATTTTCGATCCGTCGGGACTATAGCGTGGTTGTACCGTCCAGGCGTGACCCGTTTGAAGTGGTGTTGCTGTTCCGCCAGCAATTGGCATGGTATAGATGTCACCAAGAAGGTCAAACACGATGTTCTTGCCATCGGGACTAACGTCGAGGCACATCCATGTTCCTTCGTTCACCGTGAAGGAAACTTCTTTGTAATCACCCATCGCAGGATTATTTACATCCCACTTTTTAGGTTTGCCATCTCCGGCTGCAATGAAGAGAGCTGCTGCCGCAATTAAGGGCAGCGCAATGCGAATTTTCTTAGTCATAATATATTTGATTCAGGAGGGACAAAGAAAACGAAAAACCCCCGACTTAGCTGAGCAAGTCGGGGGTTTCTCAATGAAATATGATAAGCGGTAATTTTTCGCTTAGAAGCCTATCCCAACGCGTTGGTCTGGATGGGCCGTTTTTATTTTTTAGAAGCCCACTTTAGGTGTCACCATTTGCTCGATAAGGATACCGAGGCAAGCACCATCCTGTGATTGGCCTTTTGCAGCACCTCCAGGGATGATCACCGTGATGAACATGTTACGTGTAGTTTCGCATGAAAACTCCATGCTTAGCGCTTTGCTATCTGTTGCATTATCATAAATAATTGATCCGTCAGCTGCGTCACTTAAAGTGAACTGAATGTCAGTTCCCAAAGACGCATCCGGACAAATGCTGATACAGTAATCGAAACCTGAATAGAATATTGCTTTCAGTTTAGATGTAGTGCCGCGAGCGAAAAGTCCGCTTCGTGACTGTGAGTTATAACGGAATCCATCTTCAGAAGCTAAGCTGCATCCAGCCTGACGGTGGTAATTGCTGCACGGTAGCTGCGAAGCGAGGTTAATGTGCAGGCTCATGAGCACTGCGATCATCACGATTGAAAACACTTTTTTCATAGCAGGATCTCTCTGTTCTTTGGGTTATTTAGCTTCTACAAATGATTTACGGATTTCTCCGATTTTCTTTTGAATGGCATCAAATTGGTCTTTCGTGATGTCTTTCTTTTCACCGCCACCAATTTTCATACGCTTCCCATCTTCTTGTGTAGGATCTTCCTTCGCGGTTGTTCCTACAGCATCGAATAAAACATCAAGTTCTTTCACCTGTAACAAAACCGATGCCACATCTTCGTTGCTTTCGTATTTCGTCATGAATTCGATTAGGTTGTGCAAAGACAAATCCTGCTCTGCAATCTTGTTTGCAGCTTCTTTGTCTTTCTCAAAATCGTTCACCATCGCAGCAGACAAGTACATAGATTCAATCCATCCGCCAGCTAACATGATTGCGAGTTCCGGACCGCGATCATTTGCTTCGAGGTTGGAGAACGTAGCGAGGTACAAATCATTACCAACTGCAACAAGCGAATCAGCATTACCGTTTGCTTTGTTGATGCGTTCCTGATCTTTTTCAGAAAGTCCGGTTGCAACTTGTAGCGTTGTTCCCATGCGCATGCAGATACCGAAATATGAACCTACTTTGTCTGTTACTTCAAAAGTAGAAGCGTACAGCAAATCGGCAGAGTACACACCCAGATTCAGCGCTTGTGATTTTTTGCTTGTATAGTTCTTCTCGTTCGAAACCGGATTCAGCAGGTTGCCGTCTCCTTTCTTCGGACCGAGTGTCTTCATGAATTCGAAGATGTCACTTGGAGAAGGAACACGAACTACATCTTCCGTTGTAGTAGTCTCAAAACCGCCCAGTGTGTCAACCGGTACGCTATCTTGAGGAGTATCAGTTCCAGGATCGCCGCAAGATGTTGCAGTGAGGGAGAAAGTGAGCGCTGCCAATGCAACACTTTGAAACATAAGTTTCTTCATACGAGGATAAGTAATGAGTATCAGCAAAAATAGCTTTTTTTCGACAAGTGGGGCAGTTTAGGCTGAAAAAATGGCAGTTGGAACTCCTGCAGGGTTCGCGCGCGCGCTCGTGTAACCCTGCAAGCGTTTAACCCTTGCAGGGTTACGGGATCGTCTCCGCTTTTGCAGCAGAATCCGCTATTCGTTCTGAATCTGCATTTTGGATAGAATCTAAATAGTTCTTCGCTAACGAATCCGCGTATCTGCTTTGAGCACTCGTGTCACAAAGCCTTCCGACGATTTCATCATCCCCACAGGATTGAAATAGTACTGTTCCGAAAACCAGTAATAATGCTGCTGCAAATCGAATAATCTGAACCGAATATCTTCTCGAAGTTGACACATGGGATCTGCTGAAAACACCACAAGGTTGTTCGGTGCTTGTTCTTATTGAGTTCAGAATTTCTTCAGTGCTTTTTCCTCTGAAATCTATCACCACTTTGCTGCATTCGTCACAATAGAATCCAGTGGCAACCTTTTCCATGGAAGTCGATTTACGCATACAAGGGTTTGGAATCGAAATTGCTCTCATTTGGTCCTATTTGTCTTTGCAACGGAATCTGCAAGACGTGTTGAATCCGCTTTCATCTGCGCTTCCAGTTCGAACATTGAAACGGAATCACCCATAGCCAAGGAATCTCCAATTTTATATGTTTCATCACTCCCACACGACGCAAAAAGCGTAACGCCAAAAGCGAGCAGGAGAGAAGCAACAAACCGCATAACCTCAAAGGTCGGTTTGCTCTTGTTGTTTACCTGGTGATGCTGATAGACTCCGCAAACTCTTCCTTTTTCTGAATTTTTCAGTGCAGAAATGATCTCCTCATCCGCTCGTTCCCGAAAATCGATTACGACTTTGGAACATTGACTACAGAAGAATCCACCGTCAACTGGTGAGAGCTGATTCAGTTTCAGCGGACAGGGGTTTGGAATGTTGACAACAGCCATGTGGTGAAAATAGGAAATCATTCATCACCTAAAAGTGCCATTTACGGCTTTTGAACAACCATTAACAAAGTGATGCCGACTTTCACCGGTCTCCTGTCTGTCGTCTCCGGTCTATTAACTACCTTCGGAGTATGAATTCTTTTCGCCGCATTTTCGTTGGAATATGCCTTCTGGTTTCTGCAGGAATTTCTGCACAGCAACAGGGCGAAGTCAATTCTATGGCTACGGGTGTTGAATACACGCGTCCGGTTCCAGGCAAAGGCATTAATCTGCACGCCGATTACGTTTACGCGGTGATCAATAACCGTTACGAAGTCGAACGACAGTACAAATCGGGAGTAGGAGTGGGATTGGTTTACCGCAGCGGACAATGGTTTTCTTTGAGTGCTGTGCTCACTAAGTTCCAGACTCATGATGTGCGTTCGCTCGACAATTGTCAGGCATGGAATTTTGATATCGACGGACAGCTTTCCATGCGCATATCCGAAAGTGATTTATACTTCCGAATGGTTTCTGGTGTTGGGTACGTGGACTGGAAAGGTTATTACGTTGGTCCGAACCTGAACGATCAGAATCACTACTACATTGGAAAACTGCTGAACGATAGATTCTGGACAGCAAACATAGGCTGGGGCTTTTCTCATTACTTCTGCAGGCAACGACTTGAAGGTTTTGGCGACTTTCGTTTAAAGTTCGCTGCTGATCCGAGGGTGATGTTTTCGATCCGCGATACACAATTTCACTTCGGCTTACGTTATTCCATAGCGAGAGAGCAAAAGGAATCAGTGAAAGGGAAAGATGGTAACGGAAAACGTAAAACGAAACACGACAAGAAGCGTAGAGTTTACAAATGGGTGAAAGACAGATCATGATCCTGAAGAAAATAGGAATGGCAGTTTTACTGTTTTGCGGAGCGAATGCTTTTGCACAAACGAGTGCTGTGCCTATTATCACTTTCACAGGAACCTGTTATGACATAAATGATTCATTGTCACAGCCCGCGCCGATTGTAGTAAACAAAAGGACCGGAACTGGTCATGCGTTTATGCCCGGTGCAGTTTTCTCCATTCAAGGATGGAAGACTGATACGTTCCTTGTAACAGCTGGTGGCTATGAGTTTGTCCGTTTTTGCTTTAACGATTCTATGTCGCGCTCAGGTTATTATGAGCGTGTGGGATTAACGCTCAAAATGAATCAGTTAAACGCGGTTACTATTTTCCCTGTTAAAGACTTGCAGACTATCAAACAGGATAGACAGAATCTTGGGGTTGCACAAACAAATACTACCCAAGGTGCAGCCGACGCTATGTCAAGTCCGATTACGTATTTGTACGAGCGGTTCAGTCAGGAAGGAAGATCAAAAGCTTTAGTAGCCCAGCTAGAAAACCAGGATCGTTACCATGCAGTATTGAAGGATCTGTTCCGTACCTACAATCGGGCAGGGGTAATGAATCTACCGGAAACAGAATTCGATTCCTTTATTCTGTATCTCGCGATGCCGGAGTGGTATCTGAAATCGGCATCAGACTATCAGCTCGCTGTTACCATTAAACAGCGATATGACCAGTTCATGTACGCTAAGAATCTGCACAACCAGAATCAGAAGTAATATCTGAAGTTGATCCGGCAACGCTTACATTTGTTGCGGATGAAGAAGTTGTATTTCCTGTTTCTACTTGTACTTGTTTATTCATGCGGATCAAAACCCGAAACGGTTAGTGATACGGTGAAGAAAGATTCTGGAGTGAAAGTTCCCGTGAAAATTGATTCTTTGCGTAAGAAATTGACTTACCCAAAAGTCATGTCTGTAGTACGCAAAACCGCTTACGATGATTTTTACGTCCGGGTTGAAGACTCTGCATACTTCTGCAATTACAAAGGTTTGTTTCAAAGTGCCGATACTTTGGGCAACCGTAAATCAAGACTGTTTGATCTCAAAGCCGGTTACCTGATTGATCTCGTCTATTTTATGCCGCTATCGGATAATCAGTTTTTTGTAGCATGGCAGGAGACCGATCACAAAGGAGTATTTTCACATTTCGCGGTATACAACAGGGGGAAAGATACTCCAGCCTGGAAGCGGTCGATCAAAGCGCATTCACCCGGGCAGCCGGTGATCGATTCATCTGACGTATACATTTCTACTTTGGGCATGGTTGGCAAAGTTGATATCGCCACTGGAACATTGAAGTGGCAGCATGATTCGCTGTTCGACCCAATTTCATTAAGGTTCAAGCAGTTTGAGAGACCGATCTTGTATACCAACACGGCCTGTTTTTATGATATGCCTATCAAAGGCAAGAAAAACAAACGCGACACGGTTTGGGTGAATGAAAGCAGTGGAAAAATTGTTCGTTAGCTGAGGGTTAAATCAATTACCTTTGGCGTCTAGGCAATGGCACCTAGACTCCTCTTCACTCCGCAGCAGCTCAATATTACGATCAATCGACTTTGTCATCAGTTGATCGAGATTCACGATGACTTTTCTAACTCCGTAATCATTGGTTTACAGCCGAGAGGTGTGTTTTTAGCGCGTCGTATTCACGAAACACTGCAGAGCATTCTTCAAAAGAATGATGTGCGGTTTGGCCAACTCGATGTTACCTTTTATCGGGACGACTTCCGTAAGAAAGATCTTGTTCCGAATAAAACCCAGATTGATTTTATAATTGAAGACAAGAACGTGGTCCTGATCGACGATGTTCTGTATACCGGACGCACCATTCGTTCCGGCCTCGATGCAATGATGGCATTTGGTCGCCCGAAAGATGTTGAGTTATTGGTTCTGATTGATCGCCGTTTTAGCCGCAACCTTCCTATACAGGCTAAGTATGCCGGAAGAACGGTTGACACGATTTCAACTGAAAATGTAAAAGTAGATTGGAAAGAAACCGGTGGTGAAGATCACGTTTGGTTAATTACACAATAGAGAATGTCGAAACGATTAAGTGTAAATCACCTTTTAGGAATTCGCCAGGTAACGCGGGATGATATTCAGCTCATTCTCGATACGGCGGTTCAATTCAAAGACGTGATCAATCGTCCGATCAAAAAAGTTCCCTCACTACGTGACATTACAATTGCCAACCTCTTTTTTGAAAACTCAACGCGCACCCGTGTGTCGTTCGAGCTCGCACAAAAACGGCTTTCTGCGGATACGGTAAACTTCTCGGCTTCCACTTCATCAGTCAAGAAAGGGGAGACGCTCATTGATACCGTAAACAACATCCTTGCGATGAAAGTCGACATGGTAGTGATGCGTCACCCCAATCCGGGAGCCTGCATTTTCCTGTCGCGACACATTAAGGCAAGTATTGTAAACGCAGGTGACGGAGCGCATGAACATCCAACACAAGCACTGCTCGATGCGTTTTCAATCCGCGAAAGATTGGGCGATCTGGAAGGCAAGAAAGTGGCGATCATAGGCGACATTCTGCACTCGCGGGTTGCCTTGTCAAACATCTATCTGCTCAAAAAAATGGGAGCAGAGGTCATGGTTTGCGGACCAACAACACTCATTCCGCGCTACATTTCAAGCCTTGGTGTAAAGGTTGAACATGATCTTCGCAAAGCATTGAAATGGTGTGATGTAGCAAACATGTTGCGCATTCAATTAGAACGTCAGGATATCAAATATTTCCCATCACTTCGCGAGTATACCATGCAGTATGGTTTGACGATGGATCACCTCAGGAGTCTGGACAAAGAAATCATTGTCATGCACCCGGGGCCTATTAACCGTGGTGTAGAAATCACGAGTGAAGTTGCCGATTCCAAACAGGCAATTATTCTGGATCAGGTTGAAAATGGAGTAGCGGTAAGGATGGCTGTTTTGTATCTGCTTGCCTCCCGGACAGAAAACTAGAGTCCGAAGCAGAAACTTGCGCGGACTCCCCAGCTATTGATTCCACCTTTGAAATAGTCTTTTGAATAAGTCGAGGGATTATTCGGATTCAAACTTTCACGATCATCTGCAACAGAAACTTTCCAGAACGAAAGTGCATAAAATGGTTCAATGCAAATTGCTTTACTCTGGCCAATTGCAATCGGTAATGCAACTTTACCTCCGAGGTAAAAGTGATCTTGTATTCCGGAAGTAGTTTGTCCGAAAGGAATGAGAAAGAGCATTCTCCATGCGGTTGCAGCTGCTCGTTCAGCAGCACTTTCAGTCGTGGATCGCAAAACCACAGAATTGATCGTAAGACCACCGATTATACCGAAACGGAATTTCTCACTATTCACCAGATAAGTTCCCATCATTAGTTCGAACCCGCGATTCTTAATGATATAGCTTAAATCAAGAGTATTACCTGCCGAATCTGTTCCTTCAACGTGCACATTGGTTTTAAATCCTGAAAGATTGTATTGTAAAATCAAACGCTCCGAACTGACACCAATGCCAATTGAGGCTCCGTACCGCCGTGGAATCACATCTGCTTTCTGTGTAAGCCATGGGCGTAATTCATTAAACTCTGAAAACAAATTCTTATACCCTGTCCATTCGCCGGAACCGATAGCGAAACCTATGTTCAGTGACGCACCGTCATTAACTTGTGCTCTGGCACTGATCACGGCAAGAAAGAAGACGAAACCAAGAAGTGTCCTTTGAATTTTCATATCCAGGTATTAAGTTGATTCGGATAAAGATGAAAAATTATATTGGTGTGGAGAATAGCCAATTCGTGTGACTTCAAGGCGAATTTCATTCCCATGCAGAAGCAAAACTCAAAACCATTTTCGTATCGATGAGAATCCCGGTAAACTCCGATAATCCTGATTTCCAAAAGATGAACTATTACTGAACATTTCGGACCTATACCAGGCCTTTGCGTATCCAGCAGACAGAGGAGAATCCTGGTACCTAGGCAAATTTGATTTTTTCGCAATAAGCCCCCGCCTTATTATTACTGAACAGTGTAATTCGCCATTTTTGTCTAGAAAAAGTACTATTTTTGCTAAGTATGAATCAACCTTTTACCGTTGAACGTGGAGATCGCTACACTTTAATCAAAGTGTCGGCAGATAAACTGGACACACTGGTTGCGCCAGCGTTGAAATCTGAGCTCGTGGTGCTGAATGCTGATGGCGTTCGTAACCTGATTATTGATCTCGGAGAAACACGCTATTGCGATTCTTCCGGATTGAGCTCCATTCTCGTTGCAAATCGTCTTTGCAAAAACGCCAACGGAACTCTGGTACTTTCCGGACTACAGGATCCTGTTAAAAAACTGATTGCAATTTCTCAGTTGGATTCTATATTAAAAATTACATCGGGTGTAGCTGCCGCCATTGATGCGATCGTAGCTGCTGATGTTGAGAATAACGCTGATTAACTCCCAACATTTTTTCATGAAAAAACTTTACTTCATTTCCATTCTTGCGCTGTCTTCTATCGCCGCTGGTGCACAGTGTGTGATCAACCAAAGTGTATTTTCAGGCCCGAACGATTACCGTATTCTTCCGGACACAGTAACTAACATACCATGGGCAACAGTGACTGTACCTTATTCAACTGACCTTCAGTTTCACGTTGATCCCGATACAGTAACTCCGCTTGGAACTTTCCCAATTGTGCAGGTACAAATCGACAGCATCGTTGGCATTCCGGCAGGTTTCTCGTACTCTACGAATCCAGTAAATGGAACCTTCCCTGGTGGAAGCTATGGTTGCGCGAACTTTACCGGCCTTGCAACTGCAGGACAGGAATTGGGCGGACCAAATTCTGACGGTGCATATCCAGTCGTGATTCATTTCACAGCAACTGTGAACGTGTTCAGTGTACCTCAGGAGTTTCCTGCAACAAAAACAGGTTACATTCTACACATTCAGGCTGCGAACAACGTTCCATCTGTAACTGGTGTAAACTTCACAGTTAGCCAGAGCGCACCGAACCCTGCAGATTCAAAAGCAGATTTTGTGTACATGAACCCATCAAACGGAAATGTGCAGTTCACTTTGTATAACATCCTTGGTGAGAATGTACGTTCAACAACATTGAGCGCTACAAAAGGCGAAAACCGCTACTCACTGAACACTTCTGATCTTCCTGCAGGAGTTTACCTGTATACATTCCGTTCAGGTACTTCAACAGTTACACGCAGGATGACTGTGTCGCACTAATGGCATCACGTTTCGAGCTTACTATCCTCGGAACGAGTTCCGCTACTCCCACTTCAAAAAGATTTCCGACAGCTCAGGTACTCAATGTATCTGAGCGTCTTTTTTTGATCGACTGCGGAGAAGGAGCTCAGATTCAGTTGCGTCGCTACCACGTGCGGTTCCAGCGAATCAATCATATTTTCATCAGTCACTTGCACGGAGATCATTTCTTCGGATTGATGGGTCTGATTTCTTCCTTACACCTTCTTGGCCGACAAAAGAACCTCACCATCTATTCTCCGAAAGGATTGCGCGAGATTGTAGAACTGCAACTGAATTACACCGGCACAGTTCTGAGCTACCAGATTGATTGGGTCGAGCTCGATACAAATAAACCGAAGTTGATCTACGAAGATTCGCAGGTTGAAGTGAGCACCATCATTCTCCATCACCGCATTGCGTGTTGCGGATTCCTGTTCCGTGAAAAGGAAAGACCATTGTCTCTCATTAAAGAGAAACTCCAGGAGTATGGCGTTCCGGTAGTATTATATCACGCACTAAAACGCGGTGAAGATATAACCCTTGAAGATGGCCGCGTTTTACAGAATAAAGAACTTACACGCGAACGTGCCAAGCCTCGCAGCTACGCCTATTGCTCGGATACGCGCTACAATCTGAAAGTTGCAGAAGCGGTGAAGGAAGTCGACTTACTGTATCATGAAGCAACCTTTCTGCATGCGTTGATCGACAGGGCG
This sequence comes from Flavobacteriales bacterium, assembly GCA_040377305.1. Taxonomy (GTDB): domain Bacteria; phylum Bacteroidota; class Bacteroidia; order Palsa-965; family Palsa-965. The sequence continues at coordinate 16,300 of JBEIPA010000023.1, forward strand.
GAGAAGACAGCACACTCAACTGCACTCGAAGCCGGCAAGATTGCCGCGATGGCCAAAGTTGGTAAGCTGCTGATTGGGCATTATTCAGTCAGATATAATGACCTGGAACCTTTGCTTACTGAAGCGCGTTCAGAGTTCCCTGAAACTCAACTTTCTGAAGAAGGCATGACGATCTCAGTTGGTAACTGGGCATAGTTCAAAAAAATCGACAAGTATCATTTGGAATTCCCGATCTGAACACTAGTTTTGTACCGTTATTTATATTTAGTCTAAATAAACATGGCGATTCGCATTCTATTGATTCACAACCACTTTCTGGTTCGCGCGGGACTCAAAAACCTGATTTCGGGTAATGCTGAGCTTGAATTTGCAGGAGAGTTGGAAAGTGTTGAGCAGGTTTCCGGCTGTAAGGCGAAGAATGTGGATGTGGTCGTGTTCAATTTCAAGGATCTCGAAACCGGGATTGTGAACATGCCGAAGTATCAGTCCTTGTTTCCAAATGCAAAGTTCCTTTCGATTTCATACATGCCTTCACGCTTCGAAGTGACTGAAGGATTGACCAAAGGTGTACTGAGTTTCCTGCTTCCTGATTGTGACAGCGAGGAAATTACGGAGTCGCTTAAGGCAACGGCTGCAGGTGAACAATTCTTCTGCGGAAAGATTCTTTCTCAAGTCATGCAGTCGCAAGACGAGGCTATTCCAGCTTCTGAATTTGTATGCGACGGTATCAAAATTTCTTCACGCGAATCAGAGATCATACGTCTTGTTGCAGAAGGATTGACGAACAAAGAAATCGCAGATCGTTTGTTCCTGAGTGCGCACACAGTTACCACGCATCGCAAGAATATTATGGCGAAGCTTGGCGTAAATAACACGGCAGGACTGGTGTTGTTTGCAATCCGTAACAGCATTGTAACGCCGAACCACTTCCTTTTCAGCGGCAATTAATCATTTCAACATTTGTGTATGGATAACGTTCTGGCGATCAAAACGTCGGCTTTCAGCTATTCGGTACTTTTCAGGGTGAGTAATCCGGGCGTTTAGTCAGGATTCACGATTGCCATACTGAAAATAAAATCGAATGAGTAAAATCCTGATTGCCGATAGCGGTTCAACAAAGACCGAATGGACTCTTCTCGAAGATAACCTGGTTGTGAAGTCTCTTTACACAGAAGGCATCAATCCCAATCAGGCGAAAGACGAAGTGATTGCGAAGATGCTGCTCAAAACAGAATTGCGTAGTTGGGCACCCACACACATTCACTTTTATGGTTCTGGATGCGGTAGTGCAGGAGGTAAGGCGATTGTAAAAAGTGCGTTCGATGCAATTTTCACTTCTGCACAAATAACCATTGAATCCGATTTGTTTGCTGCGGCCCGCGCATTGTGCGGTTCAGAAAAAGGAATAGTTGCTATTATGGGTACGGGCTCTTCTTCGTGTTTGTACGATGGAGTAAAGATTGTGGAGCAACGTCCTTCACTCGGATTCATTCTGGGCGATGAAGGGAGCGGAGCTGTTCTCGGAAAAATGTTCATCCGCAAATTATTATACGGTGAACTTCCGAAAGAAATGACCGAAAAGTTTTACGAAGAGTTCCCGATTGATAAGGATGCGATCATCGCTCGTGTTTACCGGGAGGCTTACCCGAATCGGTTCCTGGCAACATTTGCCGAATTCATAGCACAGTACAAACATCAGGCGGCTATCAACGAAATCATCCGGGAGAATTTCAACTCATTCATTAGATCGCATCTGTCTCGCTATACAAATGCAAAAGAATATCCCATTCACTTCACCGGTTCAGTAGCGCATCACTTTTCAGAAGAGATGTTCGGACTTCTGCGATGGAATGGATATGTACCGGGCACAGTAGAGCAATCGCCAATGGGAGGTTTGATTCGTTATCATCAACACAACCAGAAATGATTTGAAAATTTGAATATTCGAAAATTTGAGATGACCAAGGTTTTCCAATAGTCCCCCGATTTTCAAATCTTCAAATCTCGAATCTTCGAATTACTTCTTAGTGGAGAAGTACTTTTTTAATGGTGTCCAATAGAAATCCTTCCATCCCGTCACAAAATTCTTTGCAATCGCAACCGGAACTTCTTCGTGAAGAAAATTAATTTTCGTGCCGCCTTTTACTTCCCTTAACTCGAAGGTAATTTTCGATTCGTGTCCTGCAGGCCATTTGTCTTCCATCGCAATCCACGTCTGCACGATCGACTTGCCCGGCTTGAGTTCAACGTTTCTGCCAATGATGTAGCCGTCGTAAGTATAATATGCATCACCAACTTTCTTACCCATTTTTGCTTGTGCTCCTGTAAACTTTGAATGTTTTGCAGACGACATAAGTGCGGAGTAAACTTCTTTCGGAGAAGCAGGAATGGTGGTGGATTGTTTGATTGTGGTGGTTTTACTCATTGGGTAGGGGTTGGTAGGGGTTGGTGGACAATTGAAAATACTCTGGGTTCAATTCTGAAACCGGCAAACAAATTGAAGTGGTTACACGTGCGCTTGTTGGGTCACATCCTTCTTTGTCGAGCGTGATTGTTACACACTTGTCGTACTTGAATTTGGAATAGATTAGCGTTTCAACTCCCAGCGCCCATGGAACAAGAATAATTTCCTTGTTCGCAACAGATTCATCGAGAATGTATTTATCGCCCGGACCAGCCATTGCTTTCTGCACCAATTCATCGAGATAGGCTACGCGTTTCTTGTACATGAGACAGCCAGCATTGATGTAGCGGATGCCGTTAAAAACAAAAAACAAAACAAACACAATCGGAATCCACTTCTGGTTTTTGTTGTGTTTAAACAAGAGATCAGCCAATACCAGATTAATCATAAAAAAAGTGGGCAGGAAAATTCTCTCGATCATTATACTGGAATCTCCACTACGAAATGTTACAGATGCTATCGCTGTGTATCCTATTGCACCAATAACAAGACAAACTAACCTGAGGTAATCCTTCTTGATCACCAACCAAACTCCAGCTACCAATGCTGCAAGTTCGGGCAACCAATAAAAGTGCGTGAAATGAATTTTCAGAAAGTTTAATGCACCACTTGAAAAAAGTGATTCTGACCCGGAAGTTGAAGACAATTTTTGAAACTGTGCTTCATCGTAAGGGTTGGCCGGAAAAAACAAATTCAGCAGAATAACCAATACAATAATGCCTGCAACAAGATAAATTGAGGGATTATTCAATTGCCGAATGTGGATGGCGAAATATGCAATTACAAATGCCGCAGAGAAAATTCCAAGGGGGTGCGCATACAAAACTAATAGCGTTACAAACGTAATGATGATCAGTTTCAATCTATTGTTTTTGAATTCAAACATCAGTACAGCGTAAAGTAGTGCACTATATACAAAACACTGGTGCGTTTCAGAGACCGTGTGCAGAAATGCTTCACGCACTCCAACTACCATCCCTAAAATTATGACCAACCCTGCCACAGGACTCTTCAGTTTATATGTGCAAATCCGCCAAACAACGTAGTAGAGAAGTATGTAACTGGTCGAAAATATATAAACGAGCGTTTTAAACGGCAGGTGCATTTTGGTTGCAAACCACAACAATAGTTCCGAAAAAAACGCAGAATATCGATTCCCGGGGAAAGTAAGCTGTTCACCATTGATTCGCTCGAATGAAAGCCACGCAGAGTCGACATAAGTTATTCTTTCGGCTGCATACACAATCGAAAATGCGAGCATGCCTAAAAAGAATACGTGTCCGAAAATTTTGTGGAACCCCACAAAATTCAAACGTGAAGATGTGCCGACTTCGTGGTCCATTCAGCAATCAATCAATGTGATACTACAAATGTACCACCTGAACTCATCCCAGTTTGATCAATTACTTGATAATGATAAATGCCACTCTCAAGTTGCGAAACATCGCAGGTTAATTGAACACAATTTGAACTGATTTGATTTCTTGTGAAACCTTCAGATGCATTCACAAGTCTTCCGGACGCGTCATAAATATTCACATCCAAATTGTTAGATAAGTTGTTCTTACTATCAAGCGTAAATACGATGTTGTCTGATGAAGGGTTGGGATATGCCGTTGCCGTGAAGTTAGATACAACAGGTTCCCGAACAGCAAGTACAATGGTGGTGACACCAAACGTATCCGTTTTCACCAAGTATACATTAGATTGAAAAGCACCATAGCCATTTGTAGAACCACACATTATATAACCACCATCATGAGAAACATCGATTCCAAATCCTTCATCAAGCGAGGCAGTACCATAACTATAACTGGCCCAAGTTACTGTATGAAACATCATCATGTCACCAGCTCCAGCTCCAATGGTAAAATTGCTCCCAACTGCTGCCGCAGTACCTTCCGGGCGAGTTACAATATCGTAGAAGTATTCATCGTCACCACCACCAAAAGTGGAGTTCAGTATGCTATCTCCATTAAATGCCCAGAGACTAAAATAGGGATCGTCATTCCCAGGGGAAGTTTCACGGTTACCACAGAAATACAGTATTCCAAATGGCGTTGAACTTGTAATTCCATAAGCTTTGTCCGCTTCATTATTAAAATGTGCGGTTGTCGACCAGAGTGTATCTCCATTGATATCATCAATATTCAATATCCAACTGTCGCCAAGTGTATCTCCTAAACTATAAGTCCATCCACAAGCCGCAAACGTAGAGTCTGGCATAACACAAATGCTTCTCGCTTCGTCTTGTTTCAATCCACCGTAGGTGCGCATCCATACTAAGTTCCCAAGTGAGTCCAGTTTAAGAAAAAGCATATCTTCATCTCCTTGACCCGCTCCATAAGTTCCGCCAGCTAAGACGAAGCCGCTGTCGGATGTCACGGCTACATCATAAAAGAAGTCCCATTCAATTGTTTCAAACGTATAAGTCCAAAGTGTATCTCCGTTTTTGTCAAGACGAAGCACCCAGCCATCGTAGCCTCCATTCCCAAATGAGTTTGAGTAACCCGCAGCAATAAATCCTGAATCACTCAGTAATTCAATGGACCGGATGATATCGACGTTAACTCCACCATAATACTTGCTCCACATTACCAAACCTAGACTATCAGTGCGCACGAGATATGCATCCGCTGGTCCTGAAACAGAAGTAGTGCCGGCAACAATGTAACCTTGATCGAGACAAGACTTAACACCATAACCAGCTTCAACCCCTATACTCCCGTACACTTGCTGCCATTGCTCAGCGGTCTGGGAGTTAGCAACTGTGCTTAATACGAGGGCTTGTAACATGAGTATTATCTTCTTCATCAGAACGCGTAGCTAAATTTTACAAAAGCTCCTCCGGCAGCAAGAGCCGACGGATTGAACAGTGAAAGTGCATTGGTTGTTCCAACCTCCAAACAGGTTTGACGCAACGCATAAATTTCTGCTTTGAGCGGAACTTGTAATCTTCCGTAACCGCCGTATGCAATTCCTCCGCTAACCATGAATTCATCTGCCCGCCAACCCGTGGTGAGTGCACCGTAAGGAATTGCTTCTGACCACATCGGTACTGCAACTTGCGCTTTCAGCATGACGCGGGAAACACAAAACCAACGCGTGTACATGGCGCGCGCAACAGAAGGAAGGAAAATGCTGCGGTGAAATTCGGTTGTGTCGCTCTTGATGAAATCGTTTTCTTCCGGAAGTTCAGCAACGTAATTCGGATCGAGGAAATAGGGAGTTACATCAACGCCGGACCATTCGAAAGAGGTGTCGACATACTGGTGAATGGTTTTGTTGTTCCAATTGATGAATCCGAAATCAATCAGATCAAAGCGAACCATGTGGAAATTTCCTCGCGGCAATAAATCCCACCAGATCCAGGAAATGTCGACCGAAGTTCCGATTCCGTTCAAAGCAAATGCAGAAGTGTTCGCGGTGTCTGATGACCAATAATCGGCGGAGACAGAACTTGTCAGATTCAATCCTTGCGAATCGGTATATAGCTTTCCGTATTCTATGTCGGCCTGATTGTAACGATGTCCGGCAAGCAACGAGAATGCAAATGAAACGGTTCCATTTGGTTGCGGTGTTGTGTAACCGAATTGCAATTGCGTCCAGCTCATGGAAGTAAATCGGGTGCGACTGAAATCGGCTTCTTCTCCTTTAAAGCGTGTGTTGCCTTGAAACGCCAGACGAAATGCATCATCACTGAATGTGCCGGTGATATTGTTCTTGCTCTTTAACGCTAAGCTCCACGATTCACCACTGGTGTCTTTCACGTGTTGTGAATACATAATCCCCAGGGTTGTTTGCACACCAAAACGATTCTTCGGAAGTAGTGTTGCCGCAGATTTCTCCATGAACGCAGAATCCATGTAACCACCCTGATAAAGATTGGTCATGAACTCGTTACTCACACCGTCGCAACCGTAAGCAAAGCTTCCTTCACCCATTACGAATCGCTTCGCCCAGGTACTGTCGCGCATTTGACCATTCACATACGGGTAATCATACCAGAAGTTCTGCGCGAACAAGGCCGGACAAACTATTACCACTAACAACGTTGCGAGAAGCTTTCTCATATTAGTTCACGTTGTATTCGAAATCGGCAGTAAGATTGAAATCTAACCGATTGGTGGTGAAAATCTTTACGAAATTCGGATTCGTTGAAGCACCCGTGTCGAAACGTGCTTTCATGACAATGTGATGTGAGTGAAACATCTGACCGGTCTGCGATTCATTCAACGGAATGGTGAGCAAGGATTGTGTTGCGCCATTCGAGAAATAATATCCGTTCAGGAATGTGAGTGGGGCAGAAGCAACCAATCCTGGTGATGCAACAACCTGATCGAGTAAGTTATTATTCTCATCAAGGAAGTACAACTCAATGTTTGCCGAGAACGGAAAGCTGTTGCCTATGAACAATTTCAGATTAGCTTCTTTCACGTCGTGGTGATTGTCCAATCCGAAGTCGACATCCAACGTATCAACGAGTAAAATCTGATCGGCGTAAAAATTCACCGGCATGTCTACATCGATGTAGGCGTTGATGCCAAACTGCGTGTAGATGAAATCGTTGTTACCGGAAACATTGCCGAGCGGATTTGTCCATAACGAGAAATCGTAGCCAAGAAAATCGGGCATGACTTCGAACATGTCTACAATATTCGAATTCGCGTTGTTGAAGGTCCAAGAGTAAATTGACGGAATGGAAGGCGGATAACTGAAACTATATGCCGCGCGGTTAATGTTCACCGGTTGACCAATTAACGAGTGATTCAGATTTACTGTTTGTGAAGTTGCTGCACGGCGCGACCAGAGATTGTTCACTGTAAAACGTGCGTCGATTCCGGCGTAGTTCTCCAACGTGAATGTCATGGTGATTGAATCAAGTCCCAGTGAACCCGATTGCACTTTCGAGAAGAAGTCAACATACGTTTCTTCCGGACCGATTTCAATTGTTTCACTACCGAAGTAACCGCGAACGTAGGAAGGGCGGATGTCTTCGAAGGTGATATCAACTACTACGCTGTCCTGATTGTTAACAGGAGTCGAACCAGGCGCGCTGTTGTCTACGCTAATAGAGAATATTGTGACAAGCGTATTCACACGATCACCATTAAGACCAGTGAAGTCGATTTCATATCCGGTGAGATCAAGTTCAACGTCCATTGTAGAAGGTACAGTATTGCTTGGTGCTGCTGGAACTACATAGCTGATAGTGGCGGGAACATTGTTAATTGTTGCACTCTGCAAAACGTATGTGACCAACATCGGACACATCATGTCATTCTTGAAGTGAACTTTAGCCCTTCCACGTTCAAGAATACCGTATAATAATTGAGCAGATTGCAATTGATACGTAGTCTGTGTCGGTTGATTCGAAATCAGAGTTTGATTCGGACTAAGAGTGCCAGGAATAAATGGCCATGCATATGCGTTTCGCAATGTCGTATCCGGAATATTGAACAGCGTATCCGCATTAATTCCCGGAACAGTTGCCCGATAACACACACGCAAGGAACCGTCGGCACCCTCACAGGTTATCGAATCATCGAGTATATCATTAATCGACAGTGAACCATATGCAATAGGTGCGGTGAGATCAAGATCCCAACTTGGGTCATCCCGGCGACAGGAAACCACAAAGAGGAGTCCGAGAATACCGGCAAAAAACGCAGATTTCAGCCTTTTCATACTGTACGAAGATAATTGAAATACAGGTAGTTCCTGCGTTATAAGACCCTCATTCTTACTTGTTCATTGAGTTAACGGCAAACCTTTTGCACAGTACTTCGTATATTTGTCCTCGGATTACAAATGAAGAAGTACGGAAAGAGATTTATGCTAGGTTGGATCTTCTCATCCATCCTTATGTTCGCAGTTTCATACCTGTGGCACGGAATCGTACTCAACGATTTTGAACGCATTTCTTACCCGTTCGAAGTTTACCTCATTTCTGCAGGAGTAGTTTATCTCGTGATCGGGTTCCTGATGAGCCGGATTTTCATTGCAGAATTTCTCGATCGCTATTCTGAAAAGGCGGTGGTTCGGGGACTGTTCACCGGAATCGGTTTGGGTGTAATTGTGTTCATGTCAACACTTGTGTTCGGCGTTTCATTCTCGAGCATAGCCGATCCGAAGTTCCTACTAATGGATTTCATCTGGCAAGTTGTTGAGCAAACCGTTGGTGGACTTGTAGTTGGACTGGTGTATTTACTCGTGTTTGAGTTCATTCCTCAACCGATGGAAGATGAAAGTGGCAATGCGCAATAGTCAATGCGCAATACGCACCAACTGTGTCTTCGAAATTATCTTTAGAGTTTACTAATTGCGTATTGGGCATTGGACATTGACAATTGCGCATTGGTCAATACCCGTACTTCTCACTCCAGCACTTTCTCAGGTACATTCTCAGATCATTCTCGCGCGGATTATTCCCCGGATTATATAATCTATTTCCGCTAACCATATCAGGCATGTATTCCTGTTCGCCGAAGTTCCCTTCGTTACTGTGACTGTAATCGTATTCCTTTCCATAGCCGATATCTTTCATCAGTTTAGTAGGAGCATTTCGCAGATGAATCGGAACGGGAAGATCGCCGGTTGACCGAACCAACTCTTCAGCCGTATTGATGGCCATGTAAGAGGCATTACTCTTTGCTGAAGACGCGAGATAGGTCACACACTGAGAAAGAATAATCCGCGACTCCGGCATCCCGATTGTGTGCACAGCATTGAATGAAGCCTGCGCCAACAACAAAGCATTCGGATTTGCATTGCCGATGTCTTCACTCGCCAAAATGAGTAATCGGCGTGCTATGAACAAGGGATCTTCTCCGCCTTCGAGCATTCTCGCCAACCAGTATACACCGGCATTCGGATCACTTCCGCGAATGGATTTGATGAACGCAGAAATGATATCGTAGTGCTGTTCGCCGCTCTTATCATACAACGCCAGATTCTTCTGAATGACTTTAAGTACAAAATCATTTTTGATGTGATGTTCACCTTCCGGTAGTGCATCGGCAACAACTTCAAGTGCATTCAAAAGTTTACGCGCATCTCCACCTGATATGCGAAGGAGCGCTTCTGTTTCGTCAATTACCAGATTGCGCGTTTTGAGAACCTCATCTTTGGTAATGGCGTCGTTGAGAAGCTGTTCAAGATCTTCCCGTTCAAGTGGTTTCATGATGTACACCTGACTTCTCGAAAGCAAAGCGGGAATGACTTCGAAAGATGGATTCTCTGTTGTTGCACCAACCAGCGTTACAATTCCCTTTTCAACCGCACCAAGGAGAGAATCCTGTTGCGACTTGCTGAAACGGTGAATCTCGTCAATGAACAACACTGGTAGATTAGTTCCGAAGAATGCCTGCGACTTCGCCTTTTCAATTACTTCACGAATGTCTTTCACGCCGGCATTAATTGCACTGAGCTGAAAGAACGGTCGCTTGAGGTGAGTCGCAATGATCTGCGCCAGTGTAGTTTTACCCACACCCGGCGGCCCCCAGAATATCATGGAGTGGATGTTCCCGTTCAGCACAGACTTTCTCAACACCGCATCTTCTCCAACGAGATGGCGCTGTCCTACGTACGTGTCCAGTGACTTCGGACGCATGCGTTCTGCAAGAGGAGCATGTTGACTTTCCATGGTAACAGTGTTCGGAACTGACTCTACTTAGACAAAGATAAGGTTGGAAGGCGGTGTTAGTATCGTGTTCAATACCATTGGAATGATAATTGTATTCTATTTCTCAGATGGGAATCAAAACGCTATTTTTGATAAACTCAACAGCTGACCAAAAAATGAAGAAGTCTGGAAGTATCATCCTCGCCGCATGCATGTTTTTCTTTATGTGTTCGTTTGCCCTTGTTGGCGGCGACACTACTGCGCTGGAAGGAAAAGTCTATAAAGTGACAATGACGCTTAACAAGAAAGGCGGAAAAACGGGTCCTCCGGAATCTGAGGAAATCACGTTTAAAAGCGGAAAATTTCAGTGCAAGCTCATCGACAAAGAAATGGGAGCGAAATTCATCCCGATTGAATTCAGTGTCGATTCATCATTCGAAGAAAACGGGGAAGAACTTCCTTACGTGGAATTCGAAGGAGAATTCGTGAACAAACTCGACGAACAGGTAAAAGTTACCGGAACAGTTGACGGATACGGAATTGAAGGAAGCGTAATTCTTTCCAAGAAAGATAAAGAGAAGAAGAATTACAGCTTTGTGGGATCGTTGAAACAGAAGAAGAAGTAATTCGAAAATTTGAAGATTCGAAATTCGAGATAAAAAAGGACCTGATTTACTAGTCAGGTCTTTTCTTTTACTACGATCAGGTCAAATTTTCAAATCTTCAAATTTTCGAATTGTTATTGTACCGAATTAATCTTCTCGAGCACCATATCCTTCGGCACTAATCCTTCATTCCGCCACTGAATCTGCCCGTCTTTGTAAAGAACAAGTGTTGGCATTGCAGCAATGTTCATGAATTCTGCTACCGGACGATCGCGATCGACGTCGACTTTGATCAACTTAAACTTCTCCGGAATTTCGGTCTCCAATTCATGCAATGAGGGAGCAAGAATTTTACAAGGTCCGCACCAGGTTGCCGTGAAATCAACGAGCACAATTTTATTGTCGGCAATGAACTGTTTGTATTGGTCGAGTGAAACACCATTTTCAAGATCGTTGCTTACTTCAGCCTTCTCAACTGGCTTGCCAGCAGATTCCCAGGCGCCATATCCACCATCAAGTTCGTAGACGGCAGTGAAACCGTTCTTCGCAAGATATTCCGCAGCTTCCTGACTACGATTGCCGGATTGGCAATACACCAACACAGGTTTTGTCTTATCCAGTGCACCAACGTTGATGGAGAAATCCGAATTCTTCCAATCGATATTTTGTGCACCCTGCATGTGTCCAGCTGCAAATTCTTCGGGTGTACGAACGTCAAGAATCTGTTCGTTGTTCGAAGCAGTAATCAAAGAGTCGAACTGTGCAACGTTGCTGTCCACGATTCCGGTTTTCTCATCAGATGCGCATGATGCGAAAAACATTAGCGAAGACACTAAAAGAAATGTCACTTGTTTCATACCCCAAAGTTAACGAAAACACTAATGGTAAGGAGCAACCCGATTTCAGCATTTGCACATCTTCACATCTGCAAATCTGCACATTCAGCGATTACATCTTAAACACCTTCTTCCACACGGCAAATGCCATGAACTTGAAAATTCTGCCATTCTCGGGTTTTCCCTTGATGTCGAAGAAAGAATCGAACTCACGCATTAACTTTTCTTTGCGAATGATTCCGTGAAAATCCTGCTCGAAGTAGGGACGGAACTGATCTTTCATGTTGGAGATCCACAGATTGTTCGGCGTCACGTATCCCATTTTATCCTTGCGCTTGCGAATTGCATCCGGAATAAACGGAGCAGCAGCTTCGCGCAAAATGTATTTCGAAACGCCACCGCGGATTTTCATTGTGCCTGGAATGCTGAACACGTGTTCAATCATTTTATGATCGTCGGCAAATGGTGTGCGCGACTCCACAGAATGCCACATAGAACTACGATCCTCACATTTGAGATAACCTTTGAGTCGTGTGTTCACGAATTCCCGGTGCAACATTTCATTCAAAGTTTGCGGAGAATGAAGTGAAGTATATCCCGATTTGTATTCTGAAATAAGATCCGGTGAGAGGTAAGCTAAATCCGGGAAATACTTTTTCTGCAGATACATCTGCATGTTCACCGGCAATGAAGGCACAATGTATTGCTTCAATGTTTCCTTGCGATGATGCGTCACAACTTCGCTTCCCCAGGCATGCATTTCTGCTTTCCGTCTGAGCGAGTGGCCATTCTTCTTCAGTTCCTTCCAGAACGGAATATAGTAAGGCATGTAACCGGCAAATAGTTCATCGCCACCTTGTCCGTCGAGAAGAACACGAACGCCATTATCTGAAGCCAGTTTCATTACGCGATGTTGCGCGTACGTACTCGTGCTCCAGATCGGAACGTCTTGTGAATAGATGAGGCTTTCAATATCCTCCATCATTTCTTCCGGACGCGGTGTGACTTTCAACCAGTCGGCTGAAGTTTGATCTGCAACCAGTTTTGCCCAGTGACTTTCGTCGAGCGACTTATCATCGAAAGTTGCAGTAAACAGTTTCAGTCGATCGCCAATGTTGATACTCTTATCTTGCTTTACAAGATGCGCCATGATTCCACTGATGGCAGAACTATCGATACCGCCACTCAGGCATGCACCAACCGGAACATCCGAACGCAAACGGATGCGAATTGCTTCTGTTAGTAACTCACGTACTTTGACAATTTCCTTCTCTAAACGATTGCCGGTAAATTCGCCCGGACCGTCATTGAATGTGAGTGTATACCACTGACGTAATTCAATTTTACCTCCGTCGAGATGAACGAGCAGATTGGTTCCCGGGAAAAGTTCAAGGATGTTTTTGAAAAATCCAGTAGGCTCATATTCGATTTCACCGTCGACAAAATAGTCTGCGACAGCGGAATGATTGAGCGATGTATGAACGATCGGACAAACGGCAAGCGCTTTTATTTCAGAAGCAAATGCGAAGTAGTTCTTATCGCGATAATAGTAGAATGGTTTTACACCAAAACGATCCCGTGAACAGAACAGCATATTTTCAATGCGGTCCCAAATCACAAAAGCCCACATGCCATTGAAGTGCTCGGTGCACGCTTGTCCCCATTGCTTGTAAGCGGCGAGAATTACTTCATTGTCCGTTTGCGTACGAAAAGTATGTCCTTTCGCTTCGAGCTCAGCACGTAACTCGATGTAATTGTAGATCTCACCATTGTACGTGAGCCACAATTCTCCGTTCGAATAACTCAGCGGCTGATGACCTGTAGGCTCGAGATCAATAATGGCCAGGCGACGATGTCCAAAAGCAAGTTGCGCATAACTCTGAAACTGTCGCGTAGAAGTATGTGGTGCCCAACTGAGATCAGAATCAATAATTTTTGAAGGCGTGTCGATGGTAAACATCGGTACAGGCGCATCATGTCCGTTCCACGCGAGTAAGCCTTCACCATCAGGTCCACGGTGACGGATTTTGGAATTCATAAGCACAGTTGCAGGCACAACCAAATCGGTTGGACCTTTCAAAGATGCTATGCCGCTGATTCCACACATGGTTAATCTGTTGACGTTTTATCGTCTTTTGGTTGCCTGAAGACATTGAGCAATGCTGTGACATCGCTTTTTCTTGGGATGAGCTCCTTAATTTCTTCCCGGAAATTTCTTCCGGTGAGCATGAACATTGTGAAAATGAAGATAGTCAATCCGGTGTAAGCGATGGACGCAGTGATTCCGGCACCAATTACTCCATAAGTTGTAATTATAGTGCTTGCCGTGAGAATGGTAAGAATGAAAGCAAATGATCCGCTCATGAAATTCATGTAAGGCTTTCCAATGCCGGTGAAGTAGTGTCCAAAAACTGTTCCGAAGCTCACAGCAATAATTCCCGGTGTGATACTTCTGAATGAATCGCTTACCCCGCCGAATGAATCTCCCAGCAACCAACTATAAAACGAAGCTGGCATCATGGCGAAGAAAAGTACAGCAGGAATGGTAAGTCCAATGCTCAATTTGCTCAGTTGCAATGTGCGTTGACGGGAAATCGATGCAAGCTTTTCGTTGGAAATTCTGGCAGCCAAAACAGATGCAACACTCGCAGCAAATAGCAGAATTGCTTCTCCCAGAGAAATTGCAGTCGAGTAAATTCCAACGGAGTGCCGGTCATCGTGCATCTGATCTTCGAGTTTGTAATACCCGAAGCGAATGCTAAGCTGGAAGGAAAGATTGGCCAGCTGTGTGAAGATTCCATTGGCAAACATCACCAACAAAACCGGGCGATTGTCGCGGAGCTTTGGAACGTGGGACTTGCTGAGCACAAAGTATAATCCAAGTGCTGCACATCCGCCATACGCGATGTATGTTGCATCCATATACGGAACAGCCGCAGAATGATTCAGCAACAAAATGCTTGCCGCCATTGAACCAAGCATGAGCGCACCTTGTAAATAGAGTAGGAGGTTGTATTGCTTCAATCGCTCCTGACCGAGCAAGATATTCATGCTGATTGAGTTGAGCGACAATAGCACAGCAGAAATCAGAACCGGAATGGCATAACCTTCAGGAATTGCGTTGTACCAAACGAGTACGCCCCAGGTAATGCCAGAGGAAAATAATGTCCATGACCAACCCGTAAGCAACAACGTCCTGAGTTTCGCGCGCGGAGCCATATATACAAGAGCAGGTCCGCCGATAATGTCACTCACCAGATGAATGATATTGATTGCAATCTGTATCAGACTGATTTCTCCGCGAACTTCACTTCCGAGCAAATGCGTGGTAAGCAGTAGCGTACAGAAGTACATGACCTGCATTGCGAGTCGTGCCGAGAAGTTTACGAAGATGCTTCTGATCATTTACGGGAAATCCTCCTTGCCTTGCGTGAGAATTGCGCCTTGAAATTAGCAAAATTAAAGCGGAAGGATTTGGCGTCGATGAGGGTTTTGTCACCATAAGCATTAATGGTGTGAATGCCTTTGTTATAGTCCCAATGCTCATTCGCTTCAACACGTTTGAAAGGTTTTTCTACAAATGACGTTGGAGTAAGTTCAAGAATTTCATTGAACACAATAGCATTTCCGTACGTAATTGCAGAATCCTGCGCGGGTCGGATCAGCTTTCCTTTGATGTTGAGAATTGCTCCGGCAGATCGGGAATTGCGAACGTTGGTCTTCACCGGATTCAATGCATGAGGTTGAAACTCTTTGTCGGGATGTTCTGAATGATAAATGAATAGTGCGGCATTGTTCTGGTCATCTTGACGGTGCGTGAAAATCCACCATCGCTTATTGTGTTCAAGCATTACCGGATCAACCAATGGTGCATCAACCAACTGCAACGTTTCTCTTACGCCATTCATCAAGAACAAGGAATGTGTGCCTGATGCTGACATTTCCGGACATAAATAGTGTTGTCCGTTAATTTCAACCGGTAATGGAAACGAAATATGATAATCACGCGCCAGGATAATTTCTTCGGTCTCTGCATTGACGATGTGGCTCATTTGCTTCGAGCCGCTGAAATATTCTGCTACAATGGTTGACTTCCCGTTAACCGACATGTTAAACGGATCAGCCAGATAAGAATCGTTTTGCTTAGCACGCATCCATGTGATGTCCTTCTGAATACCATTGCTGATCACACTTTCAATTGGCTGATCAACAATTCCGATTTGCCAGGTTTCCGGACAAAATAGATTCTTCCAGTGAAAAGCAAACTTATTGCCAAGCAGCATGCACCCGAACTGAATCATCCGGAAATTGCCGGGATAGGAAAATACTTTCTCCGTTACTGAAACCGGAATAACCGGTGGAGCAATCTTTCCATTGTGATGTAGTTCGGTCAACGCATTGGCCATCCAACACGAAGAATTCATTAAAAGTGAATCCAGATTTTCCCGGAAAGAGTGTTTTACAAGCGACCAGGTTCCTGCGCGCAAGACAATTCCGTTATCAAGTTTCTCCGTGAGCCTTTGAAGGATTGCTCCAGTTGTATTTTCCTTGAGGATGTATTCCCAGAAACCTGCGGGACCACCACGGATAACCATCGGATCGGCATGGTGATACGACCACACTCCGTGTTTCGCAACGTTCAGAATTTCTCCGCGAAGAATATTGAATCCGAACCGAATGATTACATCTGCCTGATGCGCTTTTACTTTTTCAATATCGGTCGCAGAAAAGTACTGGGAGTGTTTTCCTTTCAGCTCCGGAACAACATCAATGCGTGGAATGCCCTGAAAAATAGCTGAGGTCGAAAGCTCTTTCGTCGCATTTACTTTTCCGTACTTCTTAAACCAGCGGTTCCAGAAGAGTCTCTTCCAATTATATCTCCGAATTCGTTTCAGTACACTTGATCGTGGTACACTGTCAGACTGAGCGCCTGACCGCCGCGGTGGGGAGTCGAAGGCGGACAAAGATGAACCATCATGAATCTCCAACACAATCTCCACAAACTCCAACTTCCTCACTGCTTCCAACGCAGCAACTTCCCACGCTTCCAGAGAATCGCCACGCGTAAGAACCGCAACACGGATTTTGTTTTCAGCACTCACCGTTATGCGATCACTTTCTGGTAGATGGAATTGAGTTGATCCGCTACTGCACGATAACTATATCGCTGCTGTGCCCGTTCACTAATGGATTTTCTTAATCCGGAAATATCTCTCTCGTCGGTAAGACTACGCTTCATAAGCAACATGGCTTTGCTTAGCTGCTGGGTATCTCCCGGATTAACCATAATGTCTTTCGGGTTCGTCAGCATTTCACGAATCGCGCCGGTGTTGGTTGCAAGAACAGGCATTCCGCAACATTGTGCTTCGATGATTGTTACCGGCATGCCTTCGAAGTTACTGAACATCAACAATGCGTCGTGATCGTTCATGAGCACTGCAATTTCGGCAGGTGATTTCATTCCCACGAACAAAACCTTATCGCCAATGTTCAGCTTGCGTGAAGTTTCTTCGTGCATCTTTCTTTCCGGACCATCTCCAACAATGGTAAGATGAAAGCTACTGTGCTTGGAGGCCTCCGCGAATGCAGTCAACATACCGGTGATATTTTTCTCACGGTCAACAAGCATAGACACATGAAGAAAACGAAATGGTTCTGATTTCATCTCACGTGGAGAATGTGCAAATACACCCGTATCGGCAGCATTGGGTAAGTGATGAAACTCCGCCTCAAGTCCGTGCAGATGCATCGCAGCTTTCATCTTTTCTGAAACCACGGTAACAACTTTCGATTTTTGAATTAAAGCACGTGTGTAATGTTTCAGAAAGAAGCCGGTATAATTTCCATCTTCCGGTAAATAGCCGGACCAATGTTCTGTAAGCACGATAGGCTTGCCCAATTCTTTCGCCATTGGAAGAACAACTAATGCAGCAGGCCACGCCACGTGAACGTGAATGATATCAGGTGGTCCGTGTTGAGCTATGCTGCGTGCAATGACTTCGCGCATGGCTTTACGGTATGCTTTTACTTTGCGAACTTTGCTGAGTACGAGATCGCCTTCTTTAAGCTTGGGATAATGCGCAATGAACTCTGAAAGATTTCCGTCGTGATGTTCATCTATACAATTGTGCTCGGCGGAAGAGAATGCAGCAACAACGCTCACATTATGTAATGCAGCAACGGCATATGCGTGACGTTGTATGAAATTTCCCAAAACGGGTTGATTGCGGTTCGGGTACCAGCTTGCAACGAATAGGATATGCAGCTTTTTTTCGCTCATGATCGCGCCCGACTAGCATAGATTTCAACCATTGCGTCGAACCCGTTCTCTGATACCGGATTCACAAACGGTCCGCTGCCTAGATTATTGTTCAAACGGTAACGAAATCCCGATAGTTTCAGCAAGTTCAGAAGTTCTGATAACTGCTGTGGCGTATTCTCTGCACTGTGCCATTCCACAAAAATATTTTCCACCTTGAACAACTGATCGGCACAATCGGGCAGGACTTCGTTTTCGGCTCCTTCAATGTCCATAATCAGCAGATCTATGCGCTTTTCTTCTGCAATGAGGGTACGAAGTCGTTTGCATTCAACATCTGTAGGACCAAATCCGATTTTCCCGCCCAGTTTTCCGTCGGGCTGGAACTTTAATCTTCCGTCAGCAGTGTGCAGCGCTACATTGAAAGCCTCCGCACGCGATTCATTGCGGTCGATATTGCTCTGCAAGACGGCAAACAAATCCGGATCGGGTTCAAACGCTTTGATCCGCGCATTCGGATACAACTGTTCGAGATGCAGAACTTCGAGTCCGATATTCGCGCCACAACAATAAATAATCGGTGATTCAGAATTGGACTTGAAGTCGAACGATTTGCGTTGAACAATTTCTTCGTACTGATGGAGCAGGGAAGGACCGTCATTGCCTTCAACCACAAAACCATCTAGCCAGATAGTGACGTGCTTCCCCTTCTCGTGCCGGCAACCTTTCTGTACCCGTAAATACGCACGATACTCCGGATCTTTTAAGTATCGGTACAGAGGTTTTAGCATTTGACGAAGTAGTCCCACTTAGTTCAGTTTTTTCGTGCGCAAGAGTAGTGAATTTCCGATTACAATCACGTCGGAAAATGACATCGCAAGTGCAGCAATCATCGGTGTGAGGAATCCGGCAGCAGCAATTGGAATTGCAACCACATTGTAGAAGAAGGCCCAGAACAAGTTCTGTCGGATGGTGATCATACTTTTCTTCCCGATCTGAATAGCTGTTTTGACTACGAGCAGATTATTTTCTCCCGGAACAATAACCTGTGCCGAGTTGATTGCAGCTTTCGAAGCATCGGAAAGTGATATGCCCACATTCGCTCTTGAAAGTGAAGGCGCATCGTTGATTCCATCGCCGACCATTACGGTTGTTCCCGCAGACGCGTAATCAGAAATTCGTTTGAGTTTTTGCTCCGGCAATTGTTCCGCGAAAACATTCCTGATTCCGAGCTGTGCCGCCACGCTATCGCATTTCTCCTTACGATCTCCGCTCAGGAGTACCACGTGAATGTCTTTGGAAAGCAGGTAATCGATTGTTTCTTTCGAACCTGGTTTGATTTCATCCTGCAAATCCACAGAAGCTACAGCAATTCCGTTTTTCACTACGAAGAAATCGTGTTTCACAACTTCATTCGGAGCTACGCGCCACGATCCGATTCTCCATTCGTTGTTGCTATCATCAACACCGAAAATACCAATGCCCATTTCTTCCCGAACCGATTTCATTGGAATCAATTCCTGTTCCTTCATCAGTGCCAGAATGGATCGCGCAATGGGATGTGAAGACTGTTTTTCCAGTGACCACAGCGCACGCTTTATTTCGGCTTCGTTCGCTTGATTCATGAAGCCGATATTCAGCTTCGTAAACTTGCCGGTGGTGAGTGTTCCTGTTTTATCGAACACGACGGTCTTCACGTTGCCGAGTTCCTCCAACGCTTTTCCGCTGCGAATGAGTATTCCCTTTTTAGCGGCACGACCAACGCCAACCATTACTGCCGTTGGAGTTGCAAGTCCCATTGCGCACGGACACGAAATCACCAATACGGCAATCGCATTCAGGATGGAACTCTTTAAAGTAAAATCAAGTGCGAAATATTCGATGAGGAATGTTCCTGCTGATATTGCGAGTACAATCGGAACAAACCACGCGCTGATTTTGTCAGCCAGCTTTTGCACCGGAGGCTTTTCGCGTTGTGCAGCTTTCACCATCTCGATAATCTGCGCCAGTGTACTTTGCTGCCCGATTCCGGTTACACGAAAGCGAATCGGACCATCAATTAATATTGATCCGCCAATGACACTAGCGCCTTCCGGTTTACCAACAGGAGTACTTTCTCCACTGATCATGGATTCATTCGCATTGCCAGCGCCGGAAACAACAACTCCATCTGCCGGAAAACTTTCACCAGCATTTACCTGAACAATATCACCCAGATGCAATAACTCGGGCGTAATAATTTCTTCCCGTTCCGATTTTCCAATGGTCACAATCCGTCGTGCTTTCTCGGGTAGTAGCGAAGCCAATTCCCCAATGGCAGAACTTGTTTTTCTTACCGAACGTTGTTCAAGCAAATTCCCCAGGAGTACAAGTGTTGTAATACTGCCAGTTGTTTCGAAAAACATGAATTCGTGAACAAGCTCAGGCGTGGTGTACAGTAACATTCCAGCAACGCTGTAACCAAACGAAGCAAGAATACCGGTGACAATCAATACATCCATATTCGGGACTCCGGATCGTAAAGAATTCCAGGCACTCTTTCCGAAATGCCAGGTTCCCAGAAGGAAAACCGGACTAGCCAATGCAAGCTGGAAATAGGGATTGTGAAAAATGTGCGGTAAACCCGGAATAAAATGGGTGAGCATCAATGGCAAAGAAAACGCCAGACTGATATAAAACTTGAACGTGAGCGAAAGTCCGCCCGACTGTGAATGTCCGTGCTCATCAACTACTTTGTAGCCGAGCGATTCAATATCCTTAATTACATCTTCTTCTTTCCGATGCTGAGCGAGCTGTAAACTAGCCTCTCCGGTGGTAAAGTCTACGTGTACGTCGTGGTCTCCGCTACGGATCAATTTCCGTGTGATTCCCTGAGCGCAGTTGGCGCAATCCATGCCTTCCACCTTCAGGTTGATTCGAAGAGAATCTTCTTGGCCCATACAGTGTGATAAAGTTACGGTTTTTGAAGAGGGTGGACTTGCAGAAACACGTTCAATCGCTATCTTTGCAGCCGCTTCCTGAACAAGGAAGGCATACGGTGACTGTAGTTCAGCTGGTTAGAGCATCGGTTTGTGGTACCGAGGGTCGCGGGTTCGAATCCCGTCAGTCACCCAACATTTTTGAAGCCTCCCGAAAGGGCGGCTTTTTTGTTTGCAGAGTACCGAACTCCGTTCGAGGACTCGGCAGAATAAAAAAGACGAGAGCGCCTTAGCGCGACGGCTTCAAAAATGTTGAGTCGCCCCCTTGTGTGGATCAACGTAGCTAATCCCGTCAGTCACCGAAGAAATAGCTATTTTCAACTCCCCATCCTGCCGGACTTTGATGCGTAGAATATTTTGTTTCCTATTTCTTCTGATTTGTGCTGGCGTTGCTTCCCAAACTCCAACTTCCCTCATTCCCGGTGGCTTCCGTCGCATGCTGGTAACCGATGGAATTCCCAGTAGTGAGGTTTATGAATCTTATCAGGACAAAGCGGGATACTTGTGGCTCGCAACTGATGCTGGTATTTGTCGCTACAACGGGGTTACATTCACAACATACACAACACTGAACGGACTACCCGACAATACCGTGTTTCACATTCGGGAAGATTCAGAAGGAAAAATCTGGGTGCAGACTTTCACCGGAGAGATTTCATATTTCAAGGATAACCGTTTCTGGGCAATCGACGCGAATCCAAGTCTGATGCAGTTGTATGGCAACGGACAAAAAACGCAGTATACTTTTTTTGTGAACGAAAACGACGATATTATCGTTGGCGGACTTTACGTAGGCGGCTGTTATTCCATTTTGAAAAAGGATAACTACGGTTCATTGAAACAGGTTGAGGCACCGTTTGCACTTCCAGCGGCGCGACAACTCTGGACCGACGATAAAGGAAATTGGTATGCAATAGGGGAAGGATTGTATGCCAATGATCCTTATGCTGAAGTTCTGCACAACGGACATCATGTAAAAGTTCCTGTGGGCTATTCCATGTCGGTAGGAATTAATATGCGTGTGCTAAGAAGCAAAGACAATCACCTCTATTTCTCTCACCGGGAAACGGTTTATGAAGTTGACACTGCCGGCAATGTGAAAGAGCATGAATTTCCGGGACCGATCATTGGAATAGTTCAGGATTTGTCAGGTGATATTTGGGTGACCATGATGCAGGAGGGAACGATTCGCTTCGCGGACGGTAATCTGAGTAATCCAGGTATAAATTATCTCAAAGGTTACTCCGTGAGTTACGTCTTACAGGATGCTGAACGTGGTTACTGGTTTACTACAGTTGGCAAAGGAGTGTTCTATCGCGCCGGATTGGAATTCAGTTATTGCACGGTGAGTGAAGGATTGCCGCCTTATGCAATTGGTTCCATGATGCCGCTTGGAAAAGATCGTGTGTTTCTTGGACAGGCGTTCTGTACGATTACGTTGATCTCTGCGCGAACAGGTGGAACGTTCGCAGTTAGGTCGGGTGTAATTGGTAAGTATGATGAAATATCCGTTGAAGCTTTAGGTGTGTTTAACGGAAAGCTCTACAGTAATACAGATCTTACTTATTACAACGACACTTCACTCAGACCTATTGTTGACGGTGCACAACGACATCTGAAAGGGAGCGCATTACATCCAGGTGGAGATACCTTACTTGGTTTTTCGCATTCGTCCGTGGTGTGGATGGACAAGAATCTTAAGATTATCAAGACTTGTTTAGCACCCGAACGAATCGTTTCTGCGTGTTACCAGGGCAATGTATTGTGGCTCGGTGGGCTTACAGGATTGTGGAGATGCATTGATACAACCATCGTTTATTTCGGAGATCAATACGCAGGACTAGACGCACGTATTGACGACATGGTTACTGATGGAGACGGACGCTTGTGGATTTCAACGCGCGGTGATGGAGTTTTCGTTCTCGATAACGATACCGTTCATCACTTCGACAAGAATGCGGGACTGAGTTCCAACACCTGCAGAAGCATAGCGCGCGATGAGAAGGATAATATTTGGGTTGCATCGAACCATGGCATTTCCGTGATTTCCGATTACAATCGTTTTCTTGGCACAGCAAACATCAATCGATTCGACATTACAGACGGACTGCTCTCTGATGAGGTCAACTTTATCGAAGTGAAGGAAAGCACAGTGTGGATGGCGGGGCCCGAAGGAATTTGTTGGGTTCCTACAAATAAACTTCTGATCAATTTAACGCCGCCACCAGTCTACATCAATTCGATTATCATAGCGAACGATACATTGCCTGTTTCAGATTCCATCGTTCTCGATTATGCCGATGAACGTATCCGGATTATCTGTGAAGGAGTGAGTTTGCGTAATGCATCGAAGGTGTCCTTCCGATATAAACTTGTTGGAAGTATCGACTACTGGATCACAACAGAAATCCGTGAGATAACCTTCAGCAACCTCGCGCCGGGAGATTACACATTTATCCTGTATGCACTGAATGGAAATGGAATTCCCAGTCTGGAACCTGCGGTAATACAGATTCACGTTAACACGCCGTTCACACAAACGTGGTGGTTCTATACGTTAATTGTATTAGGCATTCTCATCGTGTTGTTTATCATCGCGCGTTACCGGGCGAATATCATCCGTAAAAAAGCGGCTGCGAAAAGTGAAGAAGAACAACGCATGTCCGAGCTGCGTTTATCTGCCTTGCGTGCTCAGATGAATCCTCACTTTATCTTCAATGCGATTAATTCTATTCAGCACTACATTCTCAACAAGGACAGTGATAAAGCTTACGGGTATCTCGCGAAGTTTTCGAAACTAATCCGGCTGGTATTGGATCAATCGCAATCGAAAACAATTACACTTAAGCAGGAGCTTGAAATTCTCGGACTGTATCTCGAACTGGAGAAACTTCGTTTTGAGAAACCGATAACGGTGTCAGTAAATGTTCCTGGCGATATCGATCAATCCGGAATTCGTTTACCGGGAATGTTGATTCAGCCTTATGTAGAGAATGCAATCTGGCATGGCTTGTTGCCGTTACAGGACCGCGACGGGGTTCTGACCATCAACATCACCGAAGAAGGAGAGAATCTTACCATCGCGATTGAAGACAATGGAGTAGGACGGGCTGCTTCCGATGGATACCAGAAAGATCCGGAACGGCGCTCGTATGGAATGCTTATCACCAGTGAGCGACTGAAGCTTATGGGTCGAACAGACTTCAATGTGAATAGTGTTGCAATCACCGACTTGCGCGATGAATCTGATAAACCAACAGGCACGCGTGTTGAAATAACCATTGGCTTAGCTAACTTCGAGGACTGATTAACACTATGATTACTGCACTAATTGTTGATGATGAACCGAAGAGTCGCGATGTACTTAAAACGCTGCTCAATCGTTTTTGTCCGGATGTAGATATTCTGGCACAAGCAGGTTCAATTTCTGAAGCGAAAGAATTGATCAGGCAGTTCAATCCCGAATTACTTTTCCTTGATATTGAAATGCCCGGTGGCAATGGATTGCAACTGCTGGAGTCAGGTGCAACCGGAAACGCGGAAGTGATCTTCGTAACATCTTACGCACATTATGCAATTCCAGCTTTGCGTTTGAGTGCTGTCGATTATCTTCTCAAACCTATTGAAGTCGATGAACTTCGTGCGGCTGTTGAACGCGTTGCAGAACGTAAACGCAGCAAGGCATCAAGCAATATCAATATTCTCAAAGAAAATCTCGGACAAAGCGCACCCTTGCAGAAGATTGCCATTCCCGGCATGCAGGATGTTCGCTTCGTGAAAGTAAACGAGATCATCCGTATCGAAGGCGATAGCAACTATTCATTCATTTATGTGGATGGAGGAGAGAAGATTCACTCCTCACGCACACTGGGTGACTTCGAAGAGTTGCTCACCGGACAGAAGAATTTTTTCCGTGTACACAAAACACATCTTGTGAATCTCGATCACGTGGTGAAGCTGATCAAAACCGATGGTGGTTATCTCGAGATGAAAGATGGATCGCAGGTTGAGATTTCCCGGCGCAGAAAGACAGAGGTATTACAACTTCTTGGCCTTACTTAAACACATAGAATCATAGTCCCGTTGTTTTCTTGTTGGGCGAAAGTATTACATAGCTCACAAGAGAATATCTCTTCGAGATATTACTCGTGTGTTCTATGACGGACGAGCTTGCTCGGCACGCTTAGCAACCAATGAATTTCCTATGGTTCTATGTGGTGAAGAAATTATACTTGCTTCTTAAGCTGCTCTTCGAGCGCCTGGATCAGCAACTCTTTTCGCGCAACTTCCAAACGCAAACGTTCGATCTCTGCTCTGAGATTATCATTCTCTACGCGAACCTGCATTTCATCAGGCGCCCAGATGTTCACATTGTAGAATGGTTTTGTGTCATCATCTACAGAATCATCCGGTCCGCGGAAGAAACTGTACAGCGGAATGCGAAGCTCTTTCGAGATTTGTTCGAGCGTACGAATCTCAATCGTATTCTGTTCGAGAGCGTGATCAAGTTGCTGCTCGCTTACTCCGAGATAATCTGTAAGCTGTTTGTACGTGAGATTTCGCGCAGCCAAAACGGCAACGATACGCTCTTTAAGATTCGGCACGGTATGCTGAAGATCTAACTCGCTCATTCGGGGAAATTAATAAGGGGTAGGTCCCAGTGGCTTTTTCGGCGCTTCTGGTTTTGGTAATTCACTCTTAAACGTCTTCAGGAAATCTTCATACGTCATCGTTGCTTCCTTTTCTTCTGCATAGTAATGCAGATAAGGCTCGAATTTGTCAGCCGTCATATAACCCTGCATAATGGTAATATGCGTTCGTGGCTTGTCGAAGATGGCGTAAGAAGGGTAAGAAAGTTGACCATGAAGAACAGTCACTGCAAAATCGTGTGCACTGCGGGTATTAACGGCACCGCGATTGAAGAACTTCTGTCCGTTGAACGTTACCGTATCGCGCGACTCTGCATCAAACTTGACGCAGTAGTAATTCGTGTTCATGTATTTCGCGATGATAGGATTCGCAAAAGTTTCTGCGTCCATTTTCTTGCACCAACCGCACCAGCTTGTGCTGAAGTCGATGAAGATGCGCTTTGGAATTGAATCGCTTAGCTTCTGTGCTTCTTCAATGTTGTACCATTTGATGGCTTCCGGCTTTGTTTCAGTTCCACCAGCTTCGGATTTCGATGCTGTGAACACGGTAAAAAAGATTGCAGAAACAAGTGCTAATCCGAAGTAAATTTTCTTCTTCATGGTATACGAATTTACGAAAAAAACCCTGACGATCTTTCGAGGCCAGGGTTCACATATTTTATGCCAAAACTATTATCTGACGCCGTGCATCATTTTTAACAACATTCCGCTCAGGAAGAAGAGAATCACGGACGCAACTCCCGCCATAAAGACGAAAAGCATGAAAAACGAATAGAGGTCATTGATCTTATATCCCAGGAAAGATTTCTCTTTAACAATTGACCCTTGGAAAGCGCTTTTTACTACGGCCTCTTTATCCGCTTTTGCAACATCACCAAAGCTCAGGTTATCGATGCTGTAGTAACGGGTGCCAGCAATGGTATCAACTTTCTCCGCGTTCGCAACCATGGTAATTCCTGTCTTCGTCTGCTGCTCCTCGATCACCTGGACCTGAAGCATGGTCTCCGGATAATATGAGCTTAGCGTTCCTGCAAACTTGTTCGCAGCTGCCGTTGAAAGGAACCAAACGCCCATCAACAAAGAAGCGAACTTTACAGGTGCAAGTTTGTTTACCATTGAAAGTCCGATCGGCGACAAGCACAATTCACCAAACGTGTGAATGAGGTATAAACTGAACAACCACATCATGCTCACTTTGGTAGAAGCGTCAAGTCCTTTAACACCAAATGCAATTACTACATATCCAATTGCAAGGAGGAAAAGACCGATCGACTGTTTGTATGGTGATGCTGGTTCCATTCTGCGTTTCCCAAGTCCTATCCACATCATAGAGAATAATGGAGCGAAGATCACAATTGCAATTGCGTTAATAGACTGGAAGTAACTGGCAGGAATTGTGTCGATTGAAACTCCTTCCGGAGCCAGACCGGCAATCAGCCAGATCATTAACAAAACACCAGCTCCAAGCAGTATCGCGAGTACTTCACGAATTCCTTTTTGTTCATTCTTCATCTTCGTTATCACCTTGTACAGGTAGTAACCGAGGATCGCAGCAACAATAGAATAAAGTGTTATCATGATGCCCTTGCTGATGTGCAAGCCAACATCCCGATTCGTTTGCTCTTCTGCGAAGAATGTCAAGGACGCACCCGCTTGTTCGAATGCTGCCCAGAAGAAGATTACGAAGAATGCAACAATGTAGATTACCCAGATTCGCTGCTTCTCTATTTTCGTAAGCGACTTATCAGAAATAATAAATCCTGGTGCGGCAATAGATAAAGAGAAGATGAACGAACCGATAATGCCTTGTCCGAGGAAATAGAAAAGTGTAAATAATGCGGCTTCAATTCCAATCCATGTGAAAATCTGCGCTTGAGTGAATTCAGATTTTACTTCTTTAGCCGTGTCAACATCCGCAGTTTCGCGCTTGCTGTTTGGTTTTGTACCAATTGGTTCACCAGTCGGAGTTACGATGTAGTGATCTTTCAACCAAACGAAGATGATTGTACTCACGCACATCCCGATACACGCCGCAAGGAAGCCCCATTTGAAGTCAGCAGGATTTCCAGTGTCGCCAAGGAATCCGCAAACGAGTGGAGAGAAGAATGCCCCAAGGTTAATACCCATGTAGAAAATCGTGAACGCGGAATCGATACGACTGTCTCCTTTCGGGTAAAGCTGACCAACCATCGTCGAAATGTTTGGCTTGAAGAATCCGTTACCAAGAATAAGCATGGTCAATCCACCCATCATCAGAATAGGAGCAAGACCTGCATTATCATAAAACGAACCGGCGAGGAACATAAAGAACTGTCCGATCGCCATCATAATACCCCCTACAATAATCGACTTGCGGTTACCCCAGTAACGATCTGCCATGTATCCACCGATCAGTGGAGTGAGGTACACCAATCCCGTGTAGCTTCCGTAAATATCACTGCCGAGTGCTTTATCAAACAACAAGGCTTTGGTAAGAAAGAGCACGAAAATCGCGCGCATGCCATAATAGCTGAAGCGCTCCCACATTTCCGTCACAAAAAGCACGTATAAGCCTTTCGGGTGTCCTTTGGTTGGTTCTGACATTATATGTTCGTTTTTTTGATTTTTTGGATGCTTGCGAAGATAACAGATTTACCTGCTAAAGACGCAG
Source organism: Flavobacteriales bacterium (assembly GCA_040377305.1). GTDB lineage: Bacteria > Bacteroidota > Bacteroidia > Palsa-965 > Palsa-965. Next base: position 44,365 of record JBEIPA010000023.1, read on the forward strand.
CCAAACCCCATTCGATTGGCACGTGGACAAGAATGGCTATAAGTGGTTGCATTTTAGCCGCTTAAGATTGTCAGACTGTCCGCCGCGGCGGAGGCGTCAAACGTTGACTAGCCGCAATTGTCTAAAGATTCTCCTCAAGAAAAGCCGTCATTTTCACGTACAAGTGATAACGACCGCTACCCATTCCGTGATTCTGGTCGGGGTACATGAAAAAATCGAACTGCTTGTTGGCTTTCACCAGCGCATTTACCAGCGCAACTGAATTCTGGAAGTGTACGTTATCGTCTGCTGTTCCGTGAACGAGCAAAAGCTTGCCGCGAACTTTATCCATGTTCTCTGTTGGGGAATACGCATCGTAACCTTTCGCGTTGTCTTGCGGAAGACCCATGTAACGTTCGGTGTAAATCGAATCGTAGAATCTCCAGTTACTTACGGGTGCAATAGAAATCGCGGTTTTGAAAACATCAGATCCAACGGCAAGACACAAGCTCGCCATGTAACCACCATAACTCCAACCCCAGATTCCGATTCTTTCTTTGTCCATTCCCGGCATATCCCCAATGTAACGCGCAGCTGCAATCTGATCCTGACTTTCCAGTTTCCCCATTTGTCCGTACGTACACTTCTTGAATTTCGATCCGCGGTATTCTGTTCCGCGATTGTCAACACATGCAACAACATATCCTTTCTGAGCGAGCATCTGGTGCCAAGGCAAATCACGTTCCCACTGATCCGCAACCATGTTGTGTCCGGGACCGCCATACACAACCATGAGCACCGGATACTTCTTGTTGTTTGGATCAAAACCTTCCGGCTTGATCATCCAGCCGTACAAAGTATCCCCGGACTCGTTCTTAAAGTTGAAGAACACCTTCTTCTGGAAGCCGTATTCCTTCGTTTTGTTCGAAAGTCCTTCATTCGTGCGGAGAGTCATGAGTTCTTTTCCGTCTGATGAATTCATCGTGATGTAGTTCGGCGTATTCGCAGTAGAATAGTAATTCACGAAATACTTCATGCCTTTACTGAAAGTAACCTTGTTCGATCCCACTTTCGGAGTAAGTTTTTTCTTACCCGTTCCATCCAGCTTGATGCTGTATGCACTGGTGGTGTACGGTGTGCCTTCGTTGCCTGAATAGAAAATGGTTTTGGATTTCTCATCGTAACCGTAATAATTGATTACATCCCACCAACCTTTTGTAATCTGCCGAACAAGCGTTCCATCCATGTTGTAGTGGTACAAATGTGTACGGCCATCCAGATCATTGCTCCACAAAAACGATTTACCGTCTGCGAGGAATGTCAAATGATCACATACTTCCATATACGTGCTGCTGTTTTCAGTCAACATCACCATTGCGGTTCCTGTGGTAGCATCAGCAAACAAGAGCTCTTGCTTGTTCTGCAAACGATTCATGCGAATGAAAGAAAGCTTATTCGCGTCTTTCGTCCATTGCATGCGAGGGATGTACTGATCAGTTTCTTTCCCAACATCAACCGGAATGGTTTTCATCGTTGCCAGATCGTAAACGTGAAGCGTAACGGTAGAATTCTTCTCGCCAGCCTTCGGATACTTGAACGTCGATGGTTCGGGATACAAACCGGTGTTGTACATCGTCATCTGGTATTCTTTCACCAGACTTTCATCAAAGCGATAGAATGCAATCTTTTTGCTGTCGGGCGACCATGCAAGTCCATTCGGTAGAGCAAATTCTTCTTCATACACCCAATCAGTTCCGCCGTTGATGATCTTGTTCCACTCTCCATCGGTTGTGACTTGCGTTTCCTTATTCGTGGCAAGATCAACTACGAAAATGTTGTTGTCGCGAACGAAAGCAATCTTCTTACCATCGGGAGAAAACTGAGCCAGACGCTGTTTGCCGTTTGTGGAAAGTGGAGTAAGCTGCTTCGTCTTTACGTCGTACACGTAATTTGCTTCCCGTGTAGAATAACGATAGATATACTCTATATCGGTTGCAAACAGAATTTTCGACTCGTCGGGACTAAATGTATAGGAGCTGCATTCGATGGGTTTGCTTTGTCCTGCAGGTACCAGATCATCGCCGTCGAAAATCATATCGAGTTTCTTGCCCGACTTGATTTCATAACGGAACAATTTCGTGCCTTCAACTCCAGAGCCGAAAGCAGCGTAGTGTTCACCGCTATTCAGCCAATCCATACCATAAACAACGTCCTGGCGGAAAGTTCCTTTAACGAAAATGTCTTCATTAGTGATATCCTTCACTACACCGCCAAACACTGTTGATGATGCTGTGAACAACAAACCGAAAACGACTGCAAATTTCTTCATGAGATGTGATGGATTGCGATAAATTTACCGGTGAAAATACTCATTTATTCGGGCTGCAAACAGTGCATTCTTCCCGATGGCGATGAGGTATTACCAAAGGACGATTTCAAGGATGAAATACAATCAACCTTCACCAGCTGATGTTGAAGCACTCAAAGCGATTTGTGGTGCTGAACATGTGTTTGTAGACGAAGAATCGCTGGAGAAATACGGTCAGGATGAAACGGAAGACTTGTTGTACAAACCTGCTGCTGTTGTGCGTCCGTTGAATGCGGAACAGATCAGCAAAGTGGTGCTGCTGTGCAATGAGAAGTTGATTGCACTAACGCCACGTGGAGCAGGAACCGGACTGAGTGGGGGAGCGCTTCCCGTTTTCGGTGGCATTGTTTTGTCGATGGAGAAGTTCAATCGCATTCTGGAAATCGATGAGCGGAATTTGCAGGCTACTGTTGAGCCCGGTGTAATCAACGAAGTATTTCAGGAGGCCGTGCGGGAGAAAGGATTGTTTTATCCGCCCGATCCGGCTTCGAAGGGAAGTTGTTTTCTCGGAGGTAACATTGCACACAGTTCCGGTGGACCGAAAGCGGTGAAGTATGGAACCACGCGTGATTATGTATTGAATCTCGAAATGGTTCTGCCCACCGGTGAAATCATCTGGACCGGCGCGAATGTGCTGAAGTATTCCACCGGATACAATCTCACACATCTCATGATTGGCAGTGAAGGAACACTCGGAATTATCACGAAGATTGTTTTCCGTTTGATTCCATATCCGAAGAATAATCTGGTGATGCTGGTTCCGTTCAATTCTGCCGAGAAAGCCTGTGAAGCCGTGAGTGCCGTATTTCGTGCTGGAATTACTCCATCCGGAATGGAATTCATGGAGCGTGATGCCATTGATTGGGTAAGAAATTTCGCGGAAAATATCAAAGTAGTTGTGGGTGATGACGTTCAGGCTCACTTGCTCATCGAAGTCGACGGGAATGATATGGACGCGTTGTACATTGATGCTGAAAAAATAAACTCCGTCGTTTCTCAATACGAATGCGGTGAAGTTCTTTTCGCAGATACAGCCGATCAGAAAGACATGATCTGGAAAATGCGTCGTAAAGTTGCAGAAGCGGTTAAGTCGAACAGTGTTTATAAAGAAGAAGACACAGTTGTTCCGCGGGCAGAATTACCGGCTTTACTCAAAGGGGTGAAAGCGATAGGAGCCAAGTACGGATTCAAGTCGGTCTGTTACGGCCACGCCGGAGATGGAAATCTGCACGTCAACATCATCAAAGGAGAATTGAGTGATGAATTCTGGAATGCGGAATTGCCGAAAGGCGTTACGGAAATCTTCGAGTTGTGCGTCAAGCTCGGTGGAACTATCTCTGGTGAGCACGGAATCGGTTTAGTTCAACAACCTTACATTCCAATTGCGATTGACGCGAAGCGTGTGGAGCTGATGCGTGGAATGAAAGAGTTGTTTGATCCGAAGATGATTTTGAATCCGGGGAAGATCTTTTATTAACACTCTCCTAAATTCTATCTCTGATAATTCCTTGAAAGCCATTCTAACTGCACGTCACTTGCTCACTGGCATATGAAGCGCAAATGCAACTACAGATTCAGAAGGTGGATTTGAAGTAAAAAAGTTTACCTTTTCACTCATCTGAACTTTCAATATACCATCCGTTGGGTTTAAATTCTGATTGGTGAAAAGTCCTGCCAGCCGTTGATCCAGAGATCCTGGCAGTCTACTGACTTTAAACATCAGTTCATTTATGTCGAATTCTGCTCTGGAAAAAATAATTGCAAGATTTTCCTGACTACAGTTTGCGCAGATTTTCATACTAACGCCATTCCCACTTGCCGGATCCTGATGTGGCACTACAAAAGTATTAGTGAGATCTCGATCCATTAATGGATTTGTAACCTGACCCAACAAATCATTGAAAGGATAAACGGGCTCGCAGGTACCGTCATTATTTAAAGCAAAAACGTAAACATAACAGCTTGTCGTTATATGCATTCTAAAGAAATCACCAGAATGCATTGGTGCTTCAAAATTGGTTGTTTTCACTTCGACTGGTTGAACATGACCGCTTACAAAATCATCATACTCCACGGTTAAACGCGATGCACCGATGGTCAATGAAACTGGGACCACTTGACTGTTGGAATACTTCATAAGCTGAAAGCTTCCACTCAACGGGCAACTCAACGTAGATTTCCCAACTCTGATTTGGTCAGACCCAACGTAGTAGTGAGTTGGCAAAGGTTGAATAGTGGTCGTTGTTTGAATTGGTAAGCTTACTGGAGCACTAATTCTGGTATTAACCGGGATAGGCAACTGAACAAGGCTGTTCCACGGTTTCATATGTAGTTGATTGGCGAATAAAGTATTAATACTCGCATTGAGTATACTGAGGTTTTCAAACTGGTTATGTTCATTCCATGTTTTAATGATATTGACAATCGCGAGCGTGACTTCGAAACCCATCTTGATCATTTCCGGATCAACTGGTCTTTGGTTAAGCTGGATGCGATCTGTAACAGGTTTCAGGTTCGTCTCGTAAGCTTCAATAGCTCCTATATAACCAAACGCATATTTCTTTGCAAAATACGTAGAGGAGTCTACGGACGATTTCATGCGTTTGAGAGAATCAAGGCAAAGCAGGTCAGCTTTAATCATGTCGACCCATGCATTAAATTTTTGTGAAGTGATTTCGTATCCATTCCTCAGGGCAAGCCTATCTTCTGCACTCACCTTGTCATTATTTCCAAACTCCGATATCTGTCTTTCTATTCCAGGTTTAAGTGTGTCTCTGTAACCCACAATTTTGGGTAAATTGTTAACGATAATGATAACGTCCTCAAACGTCACTTTTTTGCCAATAGGTTTTGCTTTGGCTGGATTTGTAAAACAAAAGATAACTCCCGAAATGACTATCGAAATAAGTAGGAGGAAAGTGGTTTGTTTGATTTTCATACACTTTATTTTTTTGTGGGTAATACAAATAGGTTAATCGGATCGTATGAATTTCTTCGTGATGATCCGGACTTCTGTTTTCGCGACGACAGGTAGAACACGCCATCCCGGCAATAAAAAGATAGTTCATCGGTATCAAGAATTTCATTTTTTCGGATAAAATCTGGAGAAAGAGTATCTCGTCCCGCAGAACTATGCGGTAGTTCTTTATTTCCAAACGCCATTAACAATGTCCGCGCTAAAATTCCATTTTGCAAGCCGGTATCATCAGCCGCGAGTTCATTGGATGAACATGAGGAAATAGTTAAACAGGATGGGTTAATATATCCCGTTGACACCATATTCTCCTGTATTGCTGTTTTAATATCAACTTCTGCTGCTTTCGAGTTTAATGCCGTTCCCGAGAAACATGCATCCAAAAGTATAACGGAATTGCAGCCTTTTTGATTGATCTCACTCAACAAACGATCGTACGTTATACCAGTCAACTCTGCGCTATTAGCAATGCAATCGTGGGTAATCATACAAAATGCAGACTTTCCTGTTACGGGATCATACATTGGTTTACCATGTCCTGAAAAGAAAAAAACTATAACATCATTCGCTTCACATTCTAATTCCCGTATTGCTTTCAGGATACCATTGGTAGTAGCCTGCGAATCTGTCAGAAGAGTTGTATAAACGTTATCCCAAAGTCTTTGTCCAGATGGTAATAATTCCTGCCTTCCAAAGGCGCTGTCAATTTGCCATGCATCTTTACTTGCAAAACGTAAATCACGAAAACTATTATCTCGATATTGGTTGATACCTACTGAGATTACAAATAAATTTCGCGTGCTGTCTGGAGGTTGTAAAAAATGATTTCGTCTATAATCAATTTGCACTTGACGACTCTCTACTACATTGCCACTATTAAATGTAACCAACAACTTTAGTTTGTTCATGTTGGTTTGCAATTTAACAAAGGCATAAACATCCACATAACCTTCACCATTTAACGAACTCCAACTCAAGCTATCTCTAGTTTGATACTCAACTGTGAGCTTGCTGTTATCTATAGGTACAATTGCAACTGATTTTATTTCTTCAGTAGTGTATATCCGAGCGACCAGCGAAAATTCGGGTACATCACTCGTGGCAGTTAATGAAGAGGGATTTAGCCATTTAATCGTGGCGGTTTCGTGTTCAATTGTATTATTCGGTGCTAGGTGATCAAGTAGGTCTTGCTGATAAGTACCTGTAACGATAAACTCAGGCAACGGATCCTCATTAATCTCAAACACTAGTTTAAGGTTAGTAGGTTCATCGGTCAATGGCACATCGATCTTCACGGTTTTTGAGCGTTTTACTTTCTTTCCCAATCGCGAATTGATCTGGCAGGGCTTATCATTAACCGATCCCGCAATATCTTCGTTCGCGTCGATATTATCAATTGTGCCGGTTATACTAAGTGTTTTTACGCCGCCTTCAATTGTAATGTATGTTGAATCCAAACTAAAAGAAGGACAGCCGGTATAACCTGCCTCATAATAAGGAAGAAGGGAGAAAAAACTTCGATATGATTTTCCGCCAACAACGCAATTCATATGAAAAGCACAAGTATCGAACAAGTCATCGTCCATGATAAAATAGAAATTCTCCTGAATAGGGCTGAATTCAATTTTTGGCGCGAAACTCATGTGGTCACAACCAATCTCCCATTTTCCTAGAACATATCTCCCGTTGAAATTAAATGTTGGCGTGAAATATTTGTTAAAGTGCATGAAGCACCCTAGTGAAGATTGACTTGGGAGAAACGAAAAAAATAAAGGTTTGTTCTGATAAAATTTGACTTCAATTGAGTAAGTAGCAACTTTTGCATTACGCCGAATGGCAAATGCTGGAGTACAATTGAATGGGCGCATAGTACGTTCAGAATAATTCAAATCGCAATTCCCATTCAACGTGTTGTAACCATCTAAAATAGTATCACGATAATCGGCCGAGATATGAACATTGATATCTGAAATGTTGTCATTGTTTAAGTCATAAAATATATCGTAATGACCCTCCGCTACGATTTCATTTACACCAAATAAGAATATCTTCTTTCCAAAAAGTTCTCGTGCTCCAGGACTCTCAGCCTTAATTGAGAGCTCAACTACGCTTTTGATTGCATCTATTTTGTGATCCGTTGCTTTGTAATCAAAACTAAGAATAGTTTCTTCATTGATTTTATCAATTGACTTCGCCCTAGTTCCCCAGCGTCGATCCCAGAATACCGGATGCCACGTGTTGCTATTGCTTATAACCCATTCTGAGGCAGACGTGTTGAGGTTTAACACAGCGCGATCATCATAGTGCAAGGCATATGAGTTAGTGGAATCAAGAATACAACCCTTCGGCAAATATGAATCGTCTGAATTAACGATCGTCTTCTTTACCGAAGTCTTTATCTGGGAAGAATTGATTTGTGCATTGACAATGTTAACAAATACAAGTGCAAGCACGGTTGCTGCAGTTCGCATTCTCATAAGTGATGTTTGATTCAGGTGAATTCAAATATATAAATAGAACTCATATTAATAACTCATCTACGCTTAATTTATTATGTTACCAAACTACTTGTCGAGTGAGACGATGTTAACGAGTCATAAAATCTTGTCACAATCAAGTTTCGTTTATAATAACGCGATCATCGATAGGTAGTTCGTCAATCTCAGTTAATAGCCAGGTATAAATATTGCTTTTCCGGTTCCTGAATTAGGCAGATGCTCATGCCCGAGATAACTCAAGAAATGACGCGGAAGATTTTGACCAGATTCACTCCATCAAATATCAATGGCAAGTAGCAATCTGCTTAAGGTGTAACTATTTTCCGATATTTACTCCACCATGAAAATTACCCAACTCACCATGTCCGCTCCCGATCCGGCAGAACTAAAAAAGTTCTATTGGGCTGAACTCGGTTTCGATGAAATTGAAGCAGCCACCGATAGCGATGGATTTTCGTTTCAATGCGGACATACCCGTGTAAATTTCGTCCCTGGCGATCGCGATGCGAAGTATCATTTTGCATTCAATATTCATCCCGATAAATTACCTGATGCAATTGAATGGCTGCAGGCCAAGAAAATTGAGTTGGTTCACAGTTCAGAACATAAAGGATTTCTCATCGATTTTCCGAACTGGTGGGCAAAGTCGGTTTACTTCTATGATGCCGCAGGAAATATTGTTGAGCTCATCGCGCGCGGTGGACTCGGTCCTGCAGGAAATACACCTAAGTTTTCTGCGCATTCCATTATTGGTGTAAGTGAAATCGGAATTGTGACTGAGGATGTGGCATACTTCCGCGAGTGGTTGAATATCACACACGGAGTGCCGCCTTTTTCGCGTCAGCAAAACACGGATGACTTTTCTGCAATGGGCGACGATCACGGATTGTTGCTGCTCGTGAAGACTGGTCGTAAATGGTTGATGGGAAATTTCGACTCGAAGCATTTTCCGCTGGCGATAGAAGGGACAACGGAGGGAAGAGAAGTGAAGTTGATTCTTCCTTAAAATTACTTTACGGTAAGGGAATTGAGGTATTGGGGAATTAAGGGATTTGGGCTAAATGCATCACACCCAAATCCCTTAATTCCTTAATCCCCTAATCCCTAATTCCTTACATTTGCCGCCTCAACCGTAACCCATGAATAAGCTCATTCTATCTTTCCTTCTCGTCTTTTCTATTCTTCCTGCTATCGCCCAAACGGATATCGCAGAATCGGATGTAAAAACTGCTGACGATAATTTCAAATCAGAGAACTACGAAGAAGCACTCACGATTTACCTCGATCTATTGACGGAAGATCCGCGTAACATGCTTTACAATTACCGGATCGGCGTTTGTTATCTGAACACGAACATCAATAAGGCGAAAGCAATTCCGTATCTCGAATTGGTTACACGTCAACCAAACTACGAACCGGATGCAATGTACCTGCTCGGACGTGCTTACCATTTCGCGTACCGTTTCAACGACGCCATTGAGGCTTACAACAAATTCAAGACTGCCGGAAAAGGAAAAGCTGAGAACCTTGCCGATGTCGATCGCGAAATTCAGAACTGTTACAACGCCGAACAGATTATGAAGTTCCAGTCGAACGTAACGTTTGAAAATCTCGGAAGCAGTATCAATTCTCCGTTCCCGGATTATTCTCCGTTCGTGCCTGCAGATGAATCTTTCATTGTGTACAACACCAAACGCAACGACAACGGCAATCTGCGCCAGAACGACGGATCGTATTTTTCTACAGTGAGTATTTCACGTGTGAATGACGGTGGATTTCTCAAGTCGAAAAATATCGGAGCGCCATTGAGCACAACAGATGGCAACGCAGAGTGCGCAGGCATGTCACCAAACGGCGATTACATGATACTGTATTATGATGACGCTGCAGGAACTGGAGATTTGTACTTATCTGAAATGGATAAGGTAAAAGGATCTTACAAGCGTGCGGTTAAGCTCGATGAATCAATCAACTCGAAGTACTTTGAAATTGCCGCTACAATCACTAACGACGGCAGTGTTATTTATTTCGCGAGTAACCGTCCTGGCGGATACGGTGGCATGGATCTGTACATGTCGAAGCGTTTGCCTAACGGAAAATTCGGCCCAGCGGTGAATCTCGGTCCCGGAGTGAACACGCCTTACGACGAAGATTATCCAAGTATTTCCGGTGATACAAAAACACTTTTCTTCAGTTCGAAAGGTCACACCAGCATGGGAGGCTACGACATATTCAAAGCTGCGTTCAATGCAGATTCATCCAAATTCAGCAGCGTAACGAACATGGGGTTTCCAATTAACACGCCAGAGGACAACAGCAACTTCCGTATTTCAGAGAATGGTCGTTTTGGTTATCTCGCTGCATTGCGTGATGATGGTTTAGGTGACATCGATATTTATCGCGTTACGTTTAACGACGTTGTGCCAAACTACACTGTCATTCACGGACCGATCAAGTTTTCCAACGATGCGAGCAAGCCCGGTTACAATGAAGTCTTTATTACGGTGAACGAAACAAAGACCGGAGAATTGATGGGAACTTACATCCCGAATAGCAACACCGGCAATTACGTGATCATTCTGCCTCCCGGAAATTACAGCATGACGATTGAAGCGCCGGGCTGCGAAGTGGTGACACAAACGATTAACATTCTCGATAAGAGTTCTTTCAAGCCGGAGATTGAACAGGACATCTTGCTGAAAAACTAGCACACGCTCAATTCGAGATTCGAAAATTTGAAGATTCGATATGAAGTCAAGAAAAAGCCTCTCCAGATTTGGAGAGGCTTTTCGTTTAACCAGTAACTATATTCGAATTTTAGAATCTTCAAATTTTCAAATGTCGTCTTAGTCTTCCGCGAGAACAATAATCTTGTCGACCTCTTTGTAAGCAACCTTCGCCGATTTCTTCGGATTCACAACCACACCGTATGCCTTGTCAGCATTCTGAGCGTGTTCAACTACACGATATCCGATTGCCGTTTCTCCACGATTTGCTGCCGCTTCAATTACGGTGTAGAAATCAACTGGTTTGCCCACCTGAACGTAGTCTTTCATGTCACGAATGTAAATTTCAGATCCTTCAGAACGGAATAGATCTTTGAACACTTTCTCGAGATGTTTGTTCTCCGATATCTGAGAGAGCAGGAGAGACACCAACTTGTCGCTCACAATAAAGTCGTCTGCCTTCGCGATCTCTGCAAGAGCTCTGTTACGCACATCTCGCATTTCGCTGACAATGCTGAGGTTAACATCGTTCTGTTCTGCAATGTTGCGCAAGTGGAGGAGAGTAATCAATACTTCTGCATCAGCTTCCTGCACTGGCTTTTCGTTCGAGCAGAGAATAATAATGTGGTCGTATGATTTTACATCTACGCCATCCAAAATGTTACGTTCAGTAATAGCTGCGTTCAAATAGGTCAGCTTCTGTTTACTCAATCCTGCTTTCAAGGCGTTCGCTTCGGCTTCAGAAGTAGAAACGTCAGATACCACAAGAATCTCTGATCCCATACCAACGTAGTTATCCAACTCGTTGATGATCATCGAACCTTTTTCGTTCCAACCCAACACGATTGTCTTTTCTTTACCGGCAACAGCACGCTGACCATTACGGATGTTCGCCACATCAGCTTTAGGAGCAGCAGTTGTGCTTGGAATCAATGACTCATCGTCTTCCGTAATTGCAATGATCTGATCGCCTTTCTTAATTATTGTGTCCATTGGTGGATTGATCATCACGGTACCATCGGCAGCCATAAAGCCCATCACAGCGGAATCTTCGTAAGCATCAATAACCTCACGGTACGTTTTCCCTGTGAGTTTTGTCTCTTCCTTAAAGTAGATTTCTGCACCGTCGAAGTCCATGAGCTCGGTGTAAACCACTGAAAGTCCGGACTGACGACAAGTTTGTGCCGTCACACGTGCAATCAGGTCAGAAGAGAGGATGAGAGAAGTTTCGTGTCCGCCAACCAATTCTCCGGCTTCCATATTCTTCTCTTCACGCAACTCTGCAACGATGTGGTAATCTTCCTTGTGGCGATCAGGGTTGTTCGTCAACGCAAGAATAGACTTGATTACGTATACATCCGGCTGATCAGCTTCTTCCGGAGAAACGATGATAATTGATTTCGCTTCGTGCGGGTTAGCCACTTTCAGGTCATCAAGATCGAGTGGGCTACCAGTACGGCAAATCACTTTTGTGTTTTTTGTGTTCGGAAACTTGGAACGGATTTCATCTTCCATTTCAACTTTATCGCGATCAGCCATAATTACAATGCGAGGCTTTTTCTTATTCTCATTCGCAATTAACAATTCAGAAATGATCGTGAAAATTTTCGGAGACCATCCCAGAATGAGTGTGTGATTTGACTCGAGGACTTTTGACTTTCCTTTACGCATTTCATCAATTGCACCTTCCATACCAGAAGTGATTGTACCGATAAGTGTAGAGACAATGAAAATACCTCCAACTGTAACCGTCAATGCAACCCCACGAATGATCCAGTCTGCGCCGGTAGTTTCGCCCGGAGCACCATCTCCGGCCATATTCCCCGCATCGAACGTACGCATTAGAGAATTCCATGCTGCCTCAACCCAACTGTCACTGCCATCATAAGAGGTGCCCGTAATAAATACAACCGTTCCGGCAACAAGTACGATTACAAGTGAAACAATAGCGAGCCATCCGATAATAGCAACTGGTCCAGAAGACAACGTGTTCTCAAACGAGTAACGCATCTTTTCTTTGAATGAAGGTCCTGACATAGGGTATAGGGTTTAATTTGGGATTTTAATTGGGGTGGTGAAAATAGTCCGAATTCCTCAACGAGGCAAAAATGATCGCTTAAAATTGATAGCTGATTGTGAAAGTCTTGTAAGGTTGGCGGTAGGGTAGCGTGATTTGAACAAGTTTCAGCATCTCTGCATCTCCGCCAAACCAAGGGACAAAAAAACGAAGAGCAACGCTTAACCCCAAAAGCGCTGCTCTTCTTGTGCATGTCCTGCCGGGCGGCAGAACAAGACAAATATAATGGAGAATGCTTCGGAAATGCACGCCGACCTCCGAAAATTGAAATTTGTTTTTCACGATGAGTAGATGAAAAATACTCTGAGAAATTTTACAAAATGTTGTGAGAAAACTCGTCATCCGAATACACGTGAATGTCGAAAATCTAAGCGTTCTCATCGGACAATCTGCTATCTTTGGTCATCAAGAAAATTTAATCGGTCTATGAATTTACTTCAAGGAAAAACTGCGCTGATCACCGGCGCAACACGCGGAATCGGAAAAGGAATCGCCGAATTGTTCGCGAAGAATGGTGCGAACGTAGCATTCACATATGTTTCATCTGAAGAAAAAGCACGCGCGATGGAAGCTGAACTCGCTGCTAATGGCGTGAAAGTGAAAGGCTACAAGTCTGATGCTGGCGATTTCAAAGCAGCAGAAGAATTAGTAAACGCGGTTACTACCGAATTCGGTACAATTGATATCCTGGTGAACAACGCCGGCATCACACGCGATACGTTGCTCATGCGAATGTCTGAGTTACAGTGGGATGAAGTAATGAATGCAAATCTAAAATCTGTTTTCAACCTGACGAAGGCTGTTCAGCGTCCAATGTTAAAACAACGTAACGGATCTATTATCAACATGAGTTCTGTGGTAGGATTGAAAGGCAATGCCGGCCAATCAAACTACGCAGCATCTAAAGCCGGGATCATCGGTTTCAGCAAATCAGTAGCGTTGGAACTTGGTTCACGAAATATCCGTTGCAACGTAATTGCTCCCGGATTTATTGAAACAGAAATGACGGCTGCCCTGGACGAGAAAGTTGTTCAGTCGTGGCGCGATGGAATTCCACTGAAGCGTGGCGGAACTCCTGAAGATGTAGCAAAAGCAACGCTGTTCCTTGCGAGCGATCTTTCGTCGTATGTAACAGGACAAGTGTTGAGTGTATGTGGTGGAATGCTGACCTAATCAGCAAGAAGTAAAAAATCCCTCTTGAAACTAAGCGTAGTCACAGAAGCTCCTTCGTGGTTTATCCTGCTTTGTCTGCTGACAGGCGGGCTCTACGCTGCTATCTTGTATTACCGGGATCGGAAGTACGATGGCATTGCGAAGAAGCTTTTGTACTTTTTGTCGTTCCTGCGATTTCTTTCGATTAGTATTCTCGCATTCCTTTTATTGTCCCCTTTACTGAAAACAGTTTTCAGAGAAGTGGAGAAACCTGTGATTGTCATTGCAACTGACCATTCAGAATCAATTGTTGCCGGAAAAGATTCGGCGTACTACCAGACTCAATTCATCCCTCAACTCGACAAGCTGGAAGAAGCACTGAGTGAGAAATACACAGTTGTTCGCTATTCGTTTGGTGATCATTTCTCGGAAGGAGAAGATTCCGCATTCACACACAAGGAAACGGATTTCTCTACCGTGTTTGATGAGCTCGAAACCCGTTACAGCAACCGGAATCTCGGTGCTGTCATACTTGCCAGCGATGGAATCTTCAATCGCGGAATGAGTCCGGTGTACAGTTCAACCTGGCTCAAGTCGCCGTTGTTTGCAATTGCATTGGGCGATACCACGGTGAAGAAAGACATTCTCATTCCGGATGTCAATCACAATTCAATCGCATTCCTTGGCAATAAATTCCCGGTTGAAATTGTTGTCAATGCAAACAAAGCCATCGGAGAGAATGCAGTGGTGACCTTGAGTAAAGGTGGCCAGACGATCTCCACACAACGCATCAGTCCGGACAAGGAAAGCTATACAACAACAGTTCCGGTCGAACTCGAAGCAACATCAGTAGGCATTCAGAAATACACGGCAGTAGTTTCAATAATAGAAGGAGAAGAAAACACGGTCAACAACCGTTTTGACTTCTTCGTGGAAGTTCTGGATTCACGCCAGAAAGTTCTGATAGTTGCTGCTGCACCACATCCGGACATTGCAGCATTGAAGTTATCTATTGAAGGCAATGACAACTACCAGGTTACCACAGCAATCCTTGGAGAGCTGAATGAACCGGTAAACAAATTCAACCTCGCCATTCTTCACGGCATTCCTTCTGAAACGGCGCAGGGACAGAAAATCCTCGGCGATCTTTCAGCTGCAGGAGTTCCTGTATGGTATATCACAGGAGCGCAATCGAGGTACACGCAATTCAATGCGCTGGCAACCGGCCTTGAGATCGAAATCAACGGTTCACGTGCGAATGAATGTCAGCCCGTCCTCGTAAAAGACTTTCCGCTGTTTTCACTTTCTGATGACGTTGTGAATTTCATTCCGAACCTTCCGATCGTTTCAACACCGTTTGCAGCTTTCAACACAGCCGCCGGAGTTTCTCCATTCATGAAACAGAAAATCGGAAACCTCACTACTGATTTTCCGCTGTGGGTTTTCATGGAGAAACAGGGAAGAAAAATGTCGGTTTTTGCCGGCGAAGGATTGTGGAAATGGAAGATGACCGATTATGCAGCGCATGGTTCGCACGAGATATTTGACGAGATCATCGGTAAGACCATCCAGTATTTGTCGTTGCAGGAAGAGAGAAGCTTCCTGCGTGTTTCATCTCCCACGTCGAAACCGGAGAATGAAGAAATTATGTTTGACGCGGAAGTCTATAACCAGAGTTATGAGTTGATACAGACACCGGATGTTTTTCTGAAGATCACGGATGATAAAGGAACCGAGTACAGGTATACTTTCTCCAAATCAGTACGCGCTTATCATCTGAACACTGGAATGAAAGCTTCCGGAGAATACAGCTGGGAAGCAACCACAAAAGTGGGTAACGAAACGTATACAAAGAAGGGCAAGTTTGTCGTTACCCAATTGATGGCCGAGCGATCGGTGACTACGGCGAATCATCGCGTTCTATTCAATCTTGCGGAAGCTCACAACGGAAAGTTGGTCTATCCGGATGCAATTCAGTCTCTCGCCAGCATCATTCAGGCCCGTGAAGACATCAAGCCGGTTGTGTATAACCCCAAAAAACTCATTGAATTGGTTCAAATGTGGTGGATTTTCGCCATTCTGATGGGTTTATTAACATTGGAATGGTTCATAAGAAAGAGGCAAGGAGCTTATTAACAGGCTTGTAGAAACCCCGTTTTGTGCGTATACTTGTAAAACATTAAGGCAAACACCTAACACAAAACACTCCATGAAAAAGTTCATTTCAGCAAAAATGATTCTCGCGATGCTCGCACTTGGTTCAGTTGCTTTCGTAGCTGAGTCTTGCGGAAACAAACATGCATGCGGTACTAAACACCAAAAGCGTGCGCGTCACAAGCGTATCAAGAAGAACACCAACTTCATGGCTGGTTTCAATGCATTCGAGCAGCCTGTAGAGGTTAGCACAAAATAATTCTGAAGAATATCTTAAACCGGTTGTCCTGACTGAAAATGTCGGGACCACCGGTTTTTTTGTTTTGATTTTGTCAGAAGGTATAACTGAAGAACTTAACATGTGATTGCGCCGCTATCGATTTCCTTTCAGTCTAGCATTAAAAATGTCCGTAGCTTCGATGCCGAATGTATCAACTGAACATCATTCTGAGAAATGCTTTGAATCGTAACGTTTTACGAAACGGGTTCGGGAGTAGGTTTTACCTAATCCTGTTCAGCATTTCCATGTTGGGTCAGTATGCTTACGCGTTCTCCCTTAGTTCTGATTATTGCAATGAGAACGTAAAGAATGGGATTCAGTTCACCGCACCCGATTCACACCAGAAGCTTGCAAACCCGTTTGACTTTCCTCTATTCAGTGAGCCTGATACAGAAGATTCGGAAACGGAATCAGGTTCCGGGAATGACTATGAACTCGACGTTCTGTTCATTCGTTCCACCAATGTAGAATCGTATCTGAATGGCGCACGCAAAAGTGCTTCATCCAGTTTTATTTCTCTCATTTTAAACCGGCGTACGGTTTCTTTGATTGTTCTTCATCATTCCTGGAAGAGCGATTTAGCCTGATTGAATAATTAACGCCGGCACTTCCTGTGTCGGTTTGTATATGCTGCGGATTTCTCCGTGCATATTCCAACAATTCATTTATTCAACTCAGACAAATGAGAACAACAATAATTCTTGTTGTGGCAGCACTTGCTTTTTGTTCGTGCAATCATGATGAACATGAAACAACAGAAGAAACAAAATTCATAGCTACAAGTCCGCTACGTAAGGACACCTTAATTTACCGCGAATATGTTTGCCAGATACATTCAATTCAACACATTGAACTGCGTGCGCTGGAGAAAGGTTATATACAAAAGATTTATGTTGACGAAGGACAGACGGTAAAAGCCGGCGACCTGTTGTTCCAGATTATGCCGACTATCTATCAGGCAGAAATGGAGAAGGCTGCTGCAGAGTTGAGTTTTGCCGAGATCGAATATCAGAATACTAAATCACTTGCAGATAGTAATATCGTTTCCAAAAACGAACTCGCACTTGTCCGCGCTCGCATGCAGCAGGCAAAGGCTGAGCTAAGCCTTGCGGAAGCACATTTGGCTTTTACTCAAATACGGGCGCCGTTCGATGGAATAGTGGATCGCTTTCACGTTCGCTTAGGTAGTCTCGTTGATGAAGGTGAGCTGCTCACTTCATTGTCCGATAACAATAAAATGTGGGTGTATTTCAACGTTCCTGAATCTGAATACCTCGATTACGTTACGGCTAAGCATTCAGATAGCTTGCTGAAAGTCGAACTTCAAATGGCGAACCATCAATTGTTCGGTCAGCATGGGATTGTTGAAACCATTGAAGCAGATTTCAACAATGAAACGGGCAACATTGCGTTTCGGGCAACCTTTCCTAATCCGGATAGAATCCTACGTCATGGCGAAACAGGAAATATAATGATGCCCATCCATCTGGATAATGCTTTACTCATCCCGCAAAAAGCAACATTTGAAATTCTCGATAAAAAGTATGTGTATGTCGTGGATGAAAAGAACATTGTACACACACGGGAAATTACCGTGGGAACCGAAATACCACATGTTTACGAAGTCGTGAGCGGTTTATCTGAAGGCGATAAAATTCTGGTGGAAGGCTTGCGGAAAGTGAAAGACCAGCAGGAAATTCATTACGAGTTTGAGAATCAGGTACAGATTATTGCCGATCTGAATTCACTCCACGCTGAATAAGCAGAACGTAAAACGTAAAAACTATGTTCAGCAAATTCATCAAGCGGCCGGTTCTGGCTATAGCTATTTCACTTGCCATTATTTTTATTGGCATTATCGCCATTTACACGCGTCCAGTTTCTCAGTTTCCTGAGATTGCTCCGCCCCGTGTAAATATTTTCATCGCCTATCCGGGTGCAAGCGCGGATGTGTTGGTGAACTCAACCTTAGTTCCTCTTGAACGCGCTCTGAATGGCGTACAGGGCATGCAATACATTATATCGGATGCAACCTGCGCGGGAGAAGCTACAATTCAGATTGTGTTTGAGCCCGGTGTGGATCCGAACGCTGCAGTTGTGAATGTAAAAACCCGGGTTGATCAAATCATGAACAACCTTCCTCCACTGGTACAGAGAGAAGGTGTAGTAATCACTCCGATTCAGCCAAGCATGCTCATGTATGTGAACCTGTTCAGCACGGATAAAAACACCGACGAAAAATTCCTGTACAACTATGCAAGCGTTCATATTCTGCCGGAGCTTCAACGCATCAGCGGAATGGGCCGCGCACAAATTCTTGGAAGTCGTCAGTATGCCATGCGCATCTGGTTAAAGCCGGACAGGATGATGGCGTACAATCTTTCCACCGAGGAAGTGATGGAAGCAATTAACGAGCAAAGCGTAATTGGACGTCCCGGTAGGTTGGGACAGAGCTCGGGCAAATCAGCACAATCGCTCGAGTATGTGTTGACCTACAAAGGTCGGTTCAACAAACCCGAGGAATACGAAGAGATTATTGTTCGGGCTACACCTGAAGGCGAAATCCTTAAACTGAAAGATATTGCAGAAGTTGAACTTGGGAGCGAGTTCTTCGATATCTATTCCAACAAGGATGGGAATCCCGCGGCGTCCATTGTCCTCAAGCAGAATTTCGGCAGTAACGCAAGCGAGGTCATTGATAAAGTAAAAGTGAAGCTTGAAGAAATGAAGGGCGACTTTCCTCCGGGAATGAATTACGAAATCAATTATGACGTTTCGAAATTCGTGGATGCTTCGATTGAGAAAGTATTACATACGCTACTTGAAGCATTTATTCTCGTCGCGTTGGTCGTATTCATCTTCCTTGGTGACTGGCGATCGACACTCATTCCGACACTGGCAGTTCCGGTTTCGTTGATCGGCGCCTTCATTTTCATGCAGATGTTCGGGTTGACAATCAACCTCATCACGCTGTTTGCTTTGGTACTGGCGATCGGTATTGTAGTCGACAACGCAATTGTTGTTGTTGAGGCTGTTCACGTGAAAATGGAAGAGGAGAACATTTCTCCTTACAATGCTTCGAAGAAAGTATTAGGAGAAATCAGCGGTGCTATTATTGCGATTACGCTCATTATGACTGCGGTTTTCATTCCGGTTGCATTCATGCCTGGACCTGTCGGGATCTTTTATAAACAGTTCTCCATAACCATGGCCAGTGCTATTGTTCTCTCCGGACTTGTTGCACTCACTCTAACACCAGTTTTGTGTGCTATGATTCTGAAAAACACGCACGGAAAACCGAAACGTAAGACGCCGGTTCAGATGTTCTTAACATGGTTCAACAAACGGTTTGACAGGATTACCGGACGCTACACCAACTTTCTCAAGCGAATTGTAAATCGTCGCGTTGTGACCTACGGAATCTTCGCAGCATTCGCACTTGGAATATTTTTCATGAACAAAACTGTGCCCGCAGGATTTATCCCGAACGAAGATCAGGGGCAGATTTATGCAATCATTCAGACTCCGCCTGGAACTACACTGGAAAGAACCAACGATGTCTCCAGAAAGCTGCAGGAAATTGCAGAAGAAGTTGAAGGCATTCAATCCGTTTCCTCGTTGGCTGGATATGAAATTCTCACGGAAGGACGTGGTTCTAACGCAGGAACCTGTTTGATCAACCTGAAAGACTGGTCGGACAGAGAACAATCTGTTCACGAGATCATCGAAGAACTGGAAGAGCACACAAAAGATATTGGTGCTGTCATTGAATTCTTCGAACCACCAGCTGTTCCTGGATACGGAAGCTCTGATGGCTTTTCCCTTCGCCTGCTGAACAAGAGTAGCACTGTCGACTATCAGGATTTCGACAAGGTAAATTCTGACTTCATGGAGGAGCTTCGAAAACGCCCGGAACTTTCAGGTCTGTTCACTTTTTATGCTGCGAATTATCCGCAGTACGAACTGATCATTGACAACGAGCTTGCCATGCAGAAGGGAGTATCCATCGGAAAAGCAATGGACAATCTCGACATTCTGATTGGAAGCACCTACGAACAGGGTTTTGTGCGCTTCAATACGTTTTACAAAGTATACACTCAGGCAGGCAATGAATACCGCAAGTTACCCTCCGACATTCTGAAGCTGTACATCAAGAACAATCGTGATGAGATGGTGCCCTATTCTTCATTCATGACCATGCACAAGACGCAGGGCCCGAATGAAATCACGCGATTCAATCTGTATGCGTCTTCTTCGATTAAAGGTGTTCCCGCGAAAGGATACACAACAGGAGATGCAATTGCAGCGATCAGAGAAGTATCAGACAAAACACTTCCTCAGGGTTATGACATCGCATGGGAAGGTTTGTCGTATGATGAAGCGAAGAGAGGTAATGAAGCTGTCTGGATTTTCATTGTTGTGATGTTGTTTGTATATCTCATTCTGGCCGCACAATATGAAAGCTTCATTATTCCGTTCGCTGTAATCTTGTCATTGCCCGCCGGAATTTTTGGTTCATTTCTTTTGCTGAAGATGATGGGACTTTCGAATGATGTCTATGCACAAATCGGAATTATTATGCTCGTCGGACTTCTTGGTAAGAACGCCGTTTTGATTGTTGAGTTCGCAATCCAGAAACACAATCAAGGTTCTTCAGTATACGAAGCGGCGATTGAAGGAGCTCGGGTTCGTTTCCGTCCCATTCTGATGACTTCATTCGCATTTATTGCAGGATTGATTCCGTTGGTAATTGCTACTGGTCCGGGCGCAGTTGGCAACCGAACAATCGGAGCTTCTGCACTTGGTGGAATGCTGTTCGGAACCATATTCGGTGTGATAATAGTTCCTGGACTCTATTTCATTTTCGGAACACTCGCATCCGGAAGAAAGCTAATCAAAGACGAAGATGAAAATCCGCTAAGCGAAGATTTTGTTGAGACGGGCTCGGATGAATCCATCATCAAAAAGATTCTCAAAACATTAAGAAACGAAAATGAAAAGCAAAACAAGAAATAAAGTCGCGATCATGGGGCTGATTCTCCTTCTTGCGATGAGTTGCGGTATACCGAAAGGAACAGCACTTAAGGAAAACACATATGTTCCTTCTGCATACTTCAATTCGGCCGATTCAACAACCATTGCAAATCTGAATTGGAGGGAGTACTTCACCGATACCGATCTGATCTCGCTCATAGATTCTGCACTGAAGAATAACCAGGAGCTTAACATTATGCTTCAGGAGATTGAAATCAGCAAGAATGAAATCCGGGCAAAGCGGGGTGAATATCTCCCGACTGTAGACTTGGGAGCAGCAGGGGGCGTTGAAAAAGCAGGACGATTCACCAGAAACGGAGCAACAGAACACGCTCTGGAAATTGATGATGGGACACCATTTCCGGAACCATTGCCTGATTTAATGTTCGGTGCATCTGCTTCATGGGAAGTTGATATCTGGAAAAAGCTCAGAAACGGAAAAGATGCAGCAAACAAGCGTTATCTCGCGAGCATTGAAGGCAAGAACTTCATGATTACTAATCTCGTTGCAGAAATTGCAGAGTCGTACTACGAATTAATGGCGCTGGACAGCAAACTTGACAATATCCAGCAGAACATCATCATTCAATCGAACGCGCTTGCCGTTGCGAAACAACAAAAAGAGGCCGCGAAAGTCACACAACTTGCAGTTAATCGGTTTGAAGCCCAGCTTTTAAATACGCAAAACCAGCAGTTCGAAGTGCAACAGGCGATTTTTGAAGTTGAGAACCGGATCAACTATTTAATTGGCCGATTTCCGCAGCCGGTCAAAAGAAATTCGGTAGGATTTATTGAATTGCGTCTGGACTCCATTGAAGCCGGAGTTCCTACACAGTTGCTTGTGAATCGGCCGGATTTGCGGATGGCGGAACAAGAACTGGCAGCATCAAAGCTTGATGTCAAAATTGCCCGGGCCAATTTTTATCCTTCACTCCGCATTACTGCGGGGGTGGGATTCAATGCGTTTAATCCCGCATTCCTACTCAACCCGGAATCAATGATGTACAGTCTCGCAGGAGATCTCGTAGCTCCACTCATCAACCGAAACGGTATTCAGGCAGCATATGCTTCGGCGAATGCGAAACAAGTACAAGCGGTGTATAAGTATCAGCAAACAATTCTGAATTCGTATGTCGAGGTTCTAAATGAGGTATCGCGTCTCAGCAACTTTTCGAAAAGCTATTCAACCAAAAAGCAGGAAGTGCAAATTCTGATGCAGTCGGTTGAAATTGCGAACAACCTGTTCAATTCGGCACGCGCGGATTATTCTGAAGTGCTATTAACGCAAAGAGAAGCGATGGATTCGAAAATGGAACTAATTGAAATCAAAATGAAGCAGCTCAGTGCAAAGGTGAATATCTACCGTGCATTGGGAGGTGGTTGGAAGTAGAGTGGGAGTCAATGAGAAGTCCCGGCTTTTTGTGCGGCCGGGACTTTCTTATTGCTTCTCTTTTCTCAACCGTTCAAGCGCAAACATTTCATCGCGCAGTCTCGCCGCTTCAATGAAATCCATTTCTTTCGCTGCAGATTCCATTTGCTTTTTGGTTTTGGCAATAGCCTTCTCGAGCTGATCCGCTGTCATGTATGCGAATACCGGCTCGGCTGCAATGCTCAATTCAGAATCCGGAACTTCAGAATAAGCACGACCGGTTTTATAAGTCGAAGTACCGCGGGTTTGCGCAAGAATCGAATTCATCGAGTCTTTCGACTTCGTAATCTGACGTGGACTTTGGTTGTGTTCAAAGTTGTACTGAATCTGTTTCTTGCGGCGACGATCAGTTTCATCCATCGTCTTACGCATAGAGTCCGTGATCTTGTCGGCGTACATAATCACTTTTCCATTCACGTTTCGAGCAGCACGACCTACAGTTTGAACGAGCGAACGTTCTGAACGAAGGAATCCTTCTTTGTCTGCATCTAGAATTGCCACGAGAGAAACTTCGGGCAAATCCAATCCTTCCCGAAGAAGATTGATACCAACAAGTACGTCGAAAATTCCTTTCCGAAGATCCTGCATAATCTCCACGCGCTCGAGTGTATCTACGTCCGAGTGAATGTAACGTGTACGCACACCAACATTCGCCAGGTATTTGGAAAGTTCTTCGGCCATACGCTTGGTCAGTGTAGTGACGAGAATTCGTTCATCCCTCGCTGTTACTTTCGTAATCTCATCGAGGAGATCATCGACCTGTCCTTTGCTCGGGCGAATTTCTATAATTGGATCAAGTAGGCCGGTTGGACGAATTACTTGTTCAGCGACTACACCTTCGCTCTTTGCGAGTTCATAATCAGCAGGAGTTGCGCTCACATAGATCACGCTGTTCAGCATGCTTTCGAACTCATCGAACTTCAGCGGACGGTTATCCAAAGCAGATGGCAATCGGAATCCGTGTTCAACCAAAGCTTCTTTGCGCGAACGATCGCCGCCCCACATCGCGCGTACTTGCGGAAGCGTAACGTGACTTTCGTCGATGACCATCAGAAAATCATCCGGAAAATAATCGAGCAAACAGAAAGGGCGACTTCCCGGTTGCCTTCCGTCGAAATAGCGGGAGTAGTTCTCAATGCCGGAGCAGTAACCCAGTTCACGCATCATTTCCAGGTCGTAAGTAACACGATCCTCGAGCCGTTTCGCTTCGATGTGCTTGTCTATCGATTTCAGGAAATCAACCTGCTTCACCATGTCTTCTCCGATCTGGTTGATTGCGCCTTTCAGCGTGTCTGGCGAAGTCACGAAAATGTTCGCAGGATAGATATTCATTTCCTCGTACTTACCGATGACTTGTCCGGTCGTCGTTTCGAACGTTTCGATTTCTTCAATTTCGTCGCCGAAAAAGAAAACACGCACAACGTAATCGGCATAAGCGAGGTTGACATCAACCGTATCCCCTTTTACCCGAAAGTTTCCGCGAAAGAAATCGCCTTCTGATCGGGAATAGAGTGAAATCACTAACTGATGCAGGAACTTATTGCGGCTGATTTTCTGTCCCTTATGTATACGAATGATATTCTCGTTGAACTCTTCCGGATTACCGATGCCATAAATACACGACACAGAAGAAATCACGACAATATCCTTTCGTCCCGAGAGTAGGGAAGAGGTTGCACTCAAACGCAGCTTCTCGATTTCGTCATTCACCGAGAGATCCTTCTCTATATAAGTGTCCGACGTCGCGATGTATGCTTCCGGCTGGTAGTAATCGTAATACGAAACGAAATATTCCACGGCATTTTCCGGGAAGAACAACTTGAACTCGCTGTATAACTGTGCCGCCAGTGTTTTGTTGTGACTCAGCACTAACGTTGGGCGATTGATCTGCTGGATCACATTCGCGATGGTAAAAGTCTTACCGGAACCCGTAACTCCAAGCAGCGTTTGATACTTGTCTCCATTCTTCAACCCCTTTACGAGGTGTTCTATGGCTGTTGGCTGATCGCCGGTTGGCACATATTCGGAGATGAGCTTGAATTCCATACTGCAAAGATAACCTCGCGCGCGCGTAAACCTTAAAGGTTTTAAAAACCTTTAAGGTTTGAGCAAGGCTATTATCTTTGCCCCGTGATTCTCGGCAAAAAACTCGTCATCGTACTCCCGGCATACAACGCGGCTTTAACGCTTCGCAAAACGTATGAGGAAATTCCATTCGAAATTGTGGATGAAGTTGTACTTGTAGACGATGCAAGTAAAGATCGAACCATTGATGTGGGCAAGGAGCTGGGTATTCACCACATTATTCGCCATGAACAGAATAAAGGCTACGGTGGTAACCAGAAGACCTGTTACAACAAAGCGCTCGAAATAGGGGCTGACATTGTAATCATGCTTCACCCGGATTACCAGTACACGCCCAAGCTGATTCACTCCATGGCCTACCTTATTGCGAATGGCGTTTTCCCGGTTGTACTTGGTTCGCGTATTCTGGGCAAAGGGGCTTTACGCGGTGGAATGCCATTGTACAAATACATTTTCAACCGCTGTCTGACCTTTGCACAGAACGTTCTGATCAGCCAGAAACTCTCTGAATATCACACAGGTTACCGCGCCTTTTCTAAAGAAGTGCTCGAAGGCATCAAATACAATTCGAATTCCGATGATTTCGTATTTGACAACCAGATGTTGTCTCAGATCGTTTACGCGAATTTCGAGATTGCAGAAATTACGTGTCCTACGAAATACTTCCCGGAAGCTTCTTCCATCAACTTTCGCCGTAGCCTGAAATACGGTCTCGGGTGTATGTCCGTGTCGTTTAAGCATCGCTTTAACAAATGGGGATTGCTTAAATCTGAAATCTACCAAAAGCCGTAATTCCGGTTTCCGGTTGGCCGAAACTGGTGCTCGAGAATTTCCGTTTAGCAATCGCAATAAGCTTAATTCGAATTCCTGAACATCGAAAAGTTGTAGTCACGAAAAAGGGCCAACCACACCGTTTCTACCAGTTTATTGTCGTAAATTGACCTGCTATTGACTGATAAAGGAATAATTCCGAAAATAGATGTCAATTACTGATTAGTCAAACAAACAAGTATCACCAACACGCCAAAAACTATCTACATGAAGAAAGTTTTATCTCTATTCGCTGGTGTATGTCTTTCAGCTTCATTGTTCGCGCAATTGACGCCTGGTAGCACTGCACCGAACTGGACTTTCCAGGATCTTAACGGTAACACGTGGGATCTTTACACGCTTACAGCACAAGGACAAACAGTTTTTATTGACGTCTCTGCAACATGGTGTGGACCTTGCTGGAACTATCATAACACACACGCACTTCGTGATGTTTATGATGAGTACGGACCAACAGGAACAATCCTGCCGAACCAATTGATGGTTTTCTTCATTGAAGGAGATGCTGCAACTACAATTGCTGATTTGAACGGAACAGGTTCAAACACACAGGGCGATTGGGTTACTGGCACAACGTATCCTATCATCGATCCAGGCAACCAGACCAACACGTTCAACTCGAACTATGCGATTGGTTACTTCCCTACAGTTTACAAAGTATGTCCTGATAACAAGATCTACGAAGTAGGTCAGATCAATGCACAGGCTTTGTTGAACTCAATCAACGGATGCACATTCGCAACTGACGCTTTCCCAAGTGCTGGTCCGTCAATGAGCTGCGCAACTACTTTCTCGCCAGTTGTTGAGATCACAAACAATGGACAGTCTACAATGACTTCTGTTGACATCACTTACTCTTATGATGCTGGTTCACCAACAGTTTACAACTGGACTGGTTCATTGGCAGCAGGTGCATCTGCAAACGTGACTTTGCCTAGCGCAACTTTCACTGGTGGTGCTCACGTTGCACATGTTGCTACTTCTAACCCGAATGGCGGAACAGATAACAACAACATCAACAACTCACAGGACTTTGCGTTCACGGTGATGACTGCTGCTGGAACTCCTGCTCCGTACTCGAACAACTGTTCGTCAACCGGATTCCCATATGCAAACTGGAACCTGAACAATGCTGACAACAGCACTACCTGGACTCGTGTATCGACTAACGGTGGTTCATTGAAACTTGATTGCTTCAACTATGGTTCACTAGGTGAGATCGATGAGTTCACAGTTGAGCCAATCGATTTGTCTACAGCTTCTGCAGGTTCAGTATCGTTTAGCGTTGCTCACGCACGTTACAGCAATGCTTATACAGATGCTCTCGAAGTATTGGTATCAAGCGATTGCGGTGCTACATGGACTTCAGTTTGGTCTAAGTCTGGAACTACACTTGCAACAGCTGCTAACACAACTGCTGCATTCACTCCAACTGCAAATCAGTGGCGTGCTGAGTGTATCGACCTTACTCCATACGTAGGGAACAACAAAGTGTTCGTTATGTTCCGTTCGGTGAACGGTTACGGTAACAACATTTATGTTGACGATATCTCTGTTACAACTTCAGTTTGTCCTACAGGAGTTAATGACCTGGACAACACGACTAACCTCAACGTATACCCGAACCCTGCTAACTCTTTTGTTAACATGAGCTTCAACCTCGTTGATCGTTCAGAAGTAACTGTAAACGTTTACAACACGCTTGGAGAAGTTGTTTACACTGAGAATAAAGGCACATTGGTTGGTGAGAACATCATCTCTATCAACACTGAGAATTTCTCTAACGGAATGTACATGGTAGAACTTGTTGCTGGTGAGACTAAGACAGTTTCCCGCATGAATGTGAGTCACTAAGTACAGAAGTTTTTAAGTTAAAGGCTCCGGTAGAAATATCGGAGCCTTTTTCATTTAGCATATTGGGCTGTCTGCGACGCGTACCATGGCGACCGGTGAAACGGCTGCAAGCCAACTGCGGAATCTGAAGCAGAAATAGGGACGTATATACACTTTGCCGAATTTGACGTAAATTGAACCTAAATTCTACTCAACCCATTCTCAACTTAATCCGAAAGCGATGAAGAAAATCTATACTATACTTGTTTGTGGTTTAACTGCTTTCACGGCTAACGCGCAGTCGCAGCGTTTAGTTCTGGTGGAAGAATTCACGCAAGCTTCATGCGGTCCCTGTGCGGCTGCAAATCCATCCTTCAATGCACTGTTGAACAACAACGCGGCGAAATGTGTTTCCATCAAGTACCAGACCAGCTGGCCGGGTGTTGATCCGATGAACGCGCAATATCCCGCAGCAGTTTCTGCACGCGTAAATTATTACAGCTGCAACTCGGTTCCGTTTGCTGTGATGGATGGAACTGCAATCACCGGTTCAAACTATGCTGGTGCACCGTCTAACCTTACTACAGCAAAGATCAATGCAGAGCATGCAATTCCCTCGTCATTCGATATGCAGGTGTCGCATTACCTCACAAACGATCTCGATTCAATTTACGTAACGGCGTATGTCTCGTGCACGCAGGCATTGACTGCCACGAATTACCTGCGTATGCACCTCGTTCTGGTTGAGAAACACATCGACTTCACAACTCCTCCGGGATCGAATGGAGAAACAGATTTCTACATGGTTTGCCGTCGTATGTTCCCAAGCCAGACGGGCACTTCATTGCCACTCGCATGGAATGTTGGTGATGACACTACAATCACCATGAAAGTTCCGGTTCCATCTTACATCTACGACATCAACCAGCTTGCTGTAGTTGGATTCGTACAAGACAACGGAACAAAAGATGTTCTTCAGGCGGCGTACAGCATCAGCCCGGTTGGAGTACACGATTACGCTGTTGATCCGTCAGACATTACTTTGTTTCCTAATCCGGCAAACACCGTTGTGAAACTGAACTTCAATCTTGAACAGGCCAATGAAGTTTCAATCAACATCTACTCAATCACAGGCGATCTGGTTCTCACTCAGAAACGCGGACTGTACGGAATCGGTAACCAGCAAATGGAAATCAATGTAGAGATGCTTGCGAACGGGATGTACACGCTTGAAATGATTGCAGGCGAGCAGCGTTCAACTTCGAAACTGAATGTAGTACGCTAAAAGATTTAGAATTGAATGAAACGCCTTCTGCGAAAGTGGAGGGCGTTTTTTTATTATGGAGCCCGTCTGATTGCGTTTATGAACCCAACGACATCGGTAAGATGATACAATCCTTCTTCACTTTCAGAAATCATATTGTCGTTATAAGTCCAGCCATAAGCCTCTGAACCTTTGCCACCGATCATTTGCTTAAACATGATTTTCTCCTTGTTAACTCCTTCGATAACGATAAAGTAAACAACAAGAATTGCTCCCCCATGTTTCGCACGCATATACTCGTAGGTAAACCAATTCGCAACACGCCAGGTTTCAAATGTCATGTCCACATTAGCCGAGGATCCTTTTATTGACAGATGCATGTGTTGGTCGTTCACGCGATAAAGTTCAATGATCGTGTTTCCTGTCTTTACGCTCCACCAACCTAATGCAATAAATCCACCGACGATCAACAACCACATCCACCAGGGACCAACCGTCTTGCCGGCAAAGGTGGAGACGATCAACAGTGTAACTCCTATCAGAACACCGAATACGGAGAGATAAATTCCTGCTCCAGAGGTTGTAGCGCCAGTTGTTGAATAAATTAAAGTGCCTTTTTGTGAACTCATGTTACTTCGTTTTCGGCAATCGCTCCCAGAAAACAAATCCGTTCTTCTCACCAATCTTCGTCATCCCGGGATAATATTTCACAACTTCAGATTCGAACGTGTTCTTGCTGATGTAGTATGCAGGACGATCAATTTCTCCCTGACATATCCAGTCGTGTTTCCACATTCGCATTTGTTCGGCGCTGATACGGGTTCCTTTGAGCACTTCATCTTTGGTTCTCAGGTAATCGTAGAACATGATATCAGCTGCATGGTCTGATTTGGTTTCCGCATAAAAGAAATGCGCGTAGCTCTTGTAGCCAAGTGTTTCGACATACACATGTTGTCCGGCTTTCGATTTCCAGAATTCTATGGCCGCATTTTGTGTGTAGTTCTCCACACGCGGAACAATCAGGAAGCAGGCAAGGGCGATAACAACTGCGCCACCAATGGTCATGGAGTAAATTGACTTCCTGATTTTTTGCTTTCGGTACGACCACATTCCGTAAATAGTCAACGCGAACATCATCACGCCGATAATCCATTCCCAACCAAACCAGTTTGCGCCTGCTTTGAAACTCGCTTCAGCAAATGGGTCGTTGATCCAACCGCGGTGCACCATCCACGGAACAAAATCGTCGAAGAAAGGAACGATGAATAATCCAAGGCTGATGATGAAACCTATTCCGAGCAACAGACCTGCAATCCATTTCTTCGGAAGGAATGTTCCTGCCTCGAGCTGAACAACAGCGTGTGCGCCCAGGAATGTGAGTGGGAAATAGCACAAGGACGAGTAGTGGATGATTTTTGTTTTCACGATGGAGAACAAAATCAGCACGACGAAAAACAGAATGCGCATCCACCGCAGGGAATGTTGCTCGAAAGGAATTGTATTTCCGTTCTGAAAAATTCCATGCAAGGCGAATACAGAAACCGGAAAACAGCCGATCAGCAAGACAATCCAGTGATAGAAGAAGTTGTGACCGTGACCTGCATCTTCTGTGGAGAAAAGACGAATCTGATATTCGATAAATTCAAGAATCACAATTCCTTTTCCCTGGAAGATGAGACTGAGAAACCAGATTCCTGCAGGCAAAGCGGTTGCGCCCACATACACCCAGAAGTGTTTCCAGGTCATCAGCGGTTTCTTCTTCATGAAACGTGCGACTACGAAACATATTCCGAAAATGGCAACAGCCGCAGGACCTTTGGTCAGTACTGCGAGCGAAAGAAACAAACCGGAAAGGATAATTCGTTTGTCGAGCAGCTTCTGTTTTTGTCCGGGAATGTACTGGTTCGTATAAATGATGAAGTGATAGAACGCAAGCAGAATGAAGAAGTTGAACCAGGGATCAATCACACCTGAACGGAAATAGAAGTGGGGCAGGAGTGAGCCGGCATAAAACAGCACCCAGTACCACGCGAATTTCTTTCCGGAGATTCTGGATCCGAGCAGAAACAAAGTTGAAAGTGTAACTGCACCTGCGATTGCATTCGGTAGTCGTGCGGCAAATTCGTTGACTCCGAAAATCTTCATGCACACAGCCTGCATCCAGATGAATAGCGGCGGCTTTTCCCAGAACGGAAGAAAGTCGATCTGCACGTTGTTGTAGTCGCCGGTGACAATCATTTCCCGCGCGCATTCCGCGAAATTGATTTCATCCCAATCGAAGAGATGTGCAGATCCTAAAAACGGAAGAAAGAGCAGGAGTGCTCCGGCGAAAATAAAATACGGAATATGTTGATCACGGATTTTCACTTCGTATTACCGGAATTGTGATCCACTTGAAACGAGTTGCTTCAGCGAAAACAATCAGCGTACCAAGTGTACCGATGATGGAACCGAAGAATACATCGAGGAGGAAATGCTGCGACAAGTAAATTCTTGAATACCCGACTGCAAGGGCGCAAACGAAAAAGAGCATCGCAATTTTCTTTGGCCGCAAACAAAGTGCGATTGCGAAGAAGAATGCGAACGCAACCGTTGTGTGACCGGAAGGAAAGCTGTCGTACAACCAATTCTCTACTCCAGGTACGTAGTGCAGTTCTGCTTTTTCAACAATGGTGAAATAGTATTTCGGTCGTGGCGTTCCCCAGAAGATGGTTGACTTTAATGCCCAGGTAATTGCAGAAGTGAATAAGCATGAAACTCCAACGAATACTGCCGCTCTGCGGTGCCATGCGAATAGGAGTAGACAGGCAATCACAATTGTCCAGCCATCTGCACCCAGTGTTATCAACGGCATGAGAAAATCGAGCAAGCCATTGTTGCGCGCGTTAATTGCCAGGTGAATTTCTGAAACGGTACACGTGAGCAGCGTAATTCCAGCAACGAGGATAAAAGCTATCCACGGTATCAGGAAATACCTCGTTTTGGAAATAAGATTGACGTATGGTTGCATCACAACTAAATTACGATGCATTCAGAAAATTAGTACGCACCCATCACTTTGACGAGGCGCTGAATCTGCGTGTCCCACAAACGACGGTTCGTGATGATGTCTTCTTCGTTTTCACCGAAATCGGTAACCGTGAGAGAAACTTCACCTGTAAGCTCGTCTTGTGTGATGCGGAATTCAACATACGTTCCTTCCGGTTTATCCAGCCAACGGAAACGCAGGTAGTTGTCGATTTTCGCATTCAGCATTTGTGCTTTCTGCTGCTGACCATCCCAGTTGAACGTGTACAAGTCGTCTTTCAGCAAAACGTCGTCGGCAAACCATTCCTGCAAACCGCTTGGAGTTGTAAGGAAATCGTAAAGCAGAGTAACCGGGCAACGGATGATGTATTCCATCTCGTATTTCCCTTTTGGTTCTGTTTTTTTCACCTTCTCCGGTTCGAGCGGTTTTTCGTGAATGACGTGATGCGTGATCACTTCAGTTTTCACGAGACGTTTCTCTCCCGGAGCAAGCTTTTGCTTAGAGCGTTTATACGTAATGTTCGATGGAAGCTTTGGAAGCGCCATTTGCTCAGGAGTGAGCACAGGACGTTCTTTCACTTTCGGAGCACGTGGAACTTTCGCACCCGGAACTGCAGGAGGTCCTTTTACAGGAACTACAGGTTTCGCAGGAGCAACAACAGGTTTAACTGCTGGTTTTGCCGGAGCTTTTTCTTTAGCATCAACTTTAGCAACTTTTCCTTTAACGGGAGCTGCACTTTTCTTCGGTTGAGGCTTCGTATTCTTTGTAGCAGGCTTTGCTGCTTTTACTGTTTTCTTTGCAATCACTTTACCCTTCGATTTACCCGCCGGCTTCACATTCTTCTTCACCGCCGCTTTCTTGGTTGATTTGGACGCAGGCTTCGCTTTCCCCTTTGATTTTGGGGCTGATTTCTTCACCACTTTAGTCGGTTTGCTCTTTGCCATACGCGTCTTTACTTACTCTTAAAATCGGCGGAAAAGTAACTAAAAATCTGAGACACGCAAGCCCAAATAATTACAAGAGGTTTTAAACCGCTGATATTTGAGATTTAGAAAATGCTATATTTGCCGTCCCAAACTGAAAGCGGTTTTTTAACCAGATATCGCAGGTTTTCGGAAACGGGGCTCAAAGGAGTAATCCGCTGGGTGTTAATAAAATGGCGAGGTAGCTCATCCTGACGCTTACGGTCTGGATGGCTAACTTAAGTGAAGAGGAATAGTTTGGCGAGGTAGCTCAGCTGGTTAGAGCGCAGCACTCATAATGCTGAGGTCGGGAGTTCGAGTCTCCCCCACGCTACTTTTCCTCTCTCAGAAATTTAATTACCTGATTAAAGTAACATTACCTTTCTTTTCTACGGTAATATTATTGGCATCGGTGGCTTTAACATAATACACAAAGGTGGCGGTGTTTTGCATTTTGCCTTTGTGTGTGCCGTCCCAGCCGTCAGAAAGATTGTTCAGTTCTCCGGGGTCATCGGAATGATAGACCTGCTCGCCCCAGCGATTGA
>JBEIPA010000021.1:0-91943 GCA_040377305.1 Flavobacteriales bacterium
CTATCATCCTATCATCCTATCATCCTATCATCCTATCATCCTATCATCCTATCATCCTATCATCCTATCATCCTATCATCCTATCATCCTATCATCCTATCATCCTATCATCACAGGTCGGCAGCTTGTCTGTGAATATCAATCTCCGCAGTCTTCACGTCAAACTGCAATCCTGCTAATTGATAAAGCACACCGGATAGTGTTGCTTGTGCCTGTCCAACTTCAAGTGCTGTTCCCTGACCCAGACGCAGGCGTTCAAGCGTAAGGTTCATATTTTCTTTCGCGAGTGTTTCGTTTTCCTGTTCCAATGCGAGTGAAAGCATATACGAATCAAAAATCCCTAGCGACTGAATCAAAACCAGTTTCGCATTCAGTTTCGCACTTTCAAAGTTGTAATCTGCAGTTTGCATTTCGATACGATTGATCTGATCCTGTCTGCGTAATGCTCCACCTGAATAAATCGGCATACTTAAAGTCAATCCTGCATTCCACCCATACATCTGACTAAACAAGGTAAAGCCAGCTGTGTTTTGATTACGATTGTAGTTGTATCCGGCGTGTCCAACGACTTGCGGTGAATACTGCGTTCGGTTTTCACGATAGGTGAGCGCTGCAACTTTGCGTTGTGCGTCGAAAACCAACAGCGAAGGATTGTTACTGTACATTTTATTCTCCAGCTCTGCGCGATTCTCCAATGGTGTAATCGGAATGCTGTCTGAAACTTCGAACGGTGTCAGCACATCGCGGGCAAGCAGCGTGTTGAGATATTGTTTCGAATTGTTCAGCGCCAGTACAAGTTCAAGACGTATTTGCTTCTGGTTGTTGAGATCAATTTTTGCCTGCAACAAATCGGTTTTCGGTCCAAGCCCGCCCTTGAAACGGGAGTCGGTAATTTTCACGCGTTCTTCATTGTACCGAATGATTTCATCGGTTGCATCAATCTGTGCTTGCAGACGAACCGCATCGTAATAAGCAATCAATACATCTGCTGAAGTATTGATCACTTGCACACGGAACATGTATCCACCGATCAACTGAATCTGTTCGAGCTTGTCTTTAGTCACAAACATCTTTGTTCCATCGAATAGAGTCCAGTCGAGTGCAACTCCGGCATTCACGTTTGTGCCGCCTGCATTCGGTGATACAATTTCATTTCCGTTTGTGAATTGCTGGCGCAGGTTATTCTGTGTTTTCGAAATTCCTCCAAGCAGATAAACCGACGGAAGCATTCCTGCAGCTCCTGCACTGTTGCGGATAGAATCTTCTTTCGCATTGTTTGCTGCAATGCGGATGCTGTAATTGTTCTGCAGGCTTAGCATCACTGCATCTTCTGCGGTCAGCACGTTTTGT
Source organism: Flavobacteriales bacterium (assembly GCA_040377305.1). GTDB lineage: Bacteria > Bacteroidota > Bacteroidia > Palsa-965 > Palsa-965. Next base: position 1,351 of record JBEIPA010000021.1, read on the forward strand.
GCGTGCGCTGCAGACGCAACGAAGAGTAAAGCAAGTACAAGCTTATTCATCATTCGTATTTAATTGAACAGGTTCTTCTCGTTTCTTGTCGCGATGTGCAATGAAACTGTACATGACAGGAATGATATAAAGTGTCAAAAGCAATGAGAACAACAGTCCGCCGGTAATAACAATTCCAAGTGGCATACGGCTCTTCGCTCCTGCACCCAGAGCCAAAGCTATCGGTAAAGCACCGAGCACAGTGGCCAGCGTTGTCATCAGGATAGGACGCATACGTGCAACAGCAGCATCTGTAACAGCCGACAATCGGGATTGACCTTTTTCTCTCAGTTTATTCGTGAATTCAACAATCAGGATTCCGTTTTTTACAACGAGCCCGATAAGCATTATGCTACCGATCTGGCTGAAAATATTCCAGGTCTGATCAAAGATCCAGAGTGAAATAAACGCTCCTGCGAAAGCTAGCGGAATCGTCAGCATGATGACCAGCGGATCGAGGAAGCTTTCGAATTGAATTGCCAGCACCATAAATATCAAAACAATAGCCAGGATCAAGGCGAACATGGTGTTGGAGGAACTTTCCTTGAAATCAAGAGACTGTCCGCTATACGCTGTCTGGAAGGAATCGTCCAGCAGTTCTCCCGCAATTCGCTCCATGGCTGCAATACCATCTCCTAGCGTTTTTTCTTCCGCCAGAGATGCAGAGATTGTTGCCGATTTATAACGGTTGTAGTGAAATAGAGTAGGGGGATTGCTCGACTCCTCTATTCGTATCACTGTGCTCAGGGGCACCATTGCACCTGTCCGGCTCCGGACATAAATCAGGCTGAGATCGGCGGGAGCATTGCGGCTCAAACGATCAACCTGTCCAATGACCTGGTATTGTCTTCCCTGTTCCTGGTAATAACCGAAGCGACGGCCGCTGTAGAGCAGTTGCATGGTTTCAGAAATGTCAGAGACAGAAATTCCCAATGAAGCTGCTTTGATCCGGTCGATGGTGATTTCCAGTTCAGGCTTGTTGAATTTCAGGTTGACATCGGATTTTGCAAACGTAGAGTCCTTTTGAACGGCTTCGAGAAATAGCGGAATTACATTGCGCAGTTTATCGAAGTCGAGTGTTTGTATTACAAACTGCACCGGCATCTGGGAATTTCCTCCGAGCGACGTACTGATGGTGGGTTCCTGGGTCGTGAACATTTTCGCGCCCGGAAACCGATCGGTAATTCGGTTGAGACGATCCGCTACATCGTCCTGTGATGCATCGCGGTTTTCCGGATCAATAAGCCTGATGATGATCATTCCGGAATTTACTGCGCCTGAACCCCAGGATGGAGACGTGTTGCTGAAAATCATATTTGCTTCCGGAATACTGTCGATAATCACGCTGGTTACATCGTAGATCATCTGATCCATGCGATCGAAGGATGTTCCTTCCGGTCCGGTGATGGGAATACGAACGGCACTCCGGTCTTCCAGCGGTGCTGTTTCCTGTGGAATTATTACGTACAGAAAAGTTCCGGCCGCAATTGAAGCCAGCAATCCGGCTACTGCAATCCATCTTCTGCGCATGAATTTTTCAAGCGAGTTTCTGTATCCGTTTTCCATTCTGCGGAAGAAAGGTTCAGACCATGTGTAGAAACGTGAATGACGCTGAACTTTCCGGCTCAGCTTGACATTGAGGACTGGTGTGAGCGTTAATGAAACCAATGCAGAGATCAACACAGCCCCGGCGACGACCACACCGAATTCGCGGAACAACCGTCCGGTAAAGCCTTCGAGAAATATAACCGGAATGAAAACAATGGTCAGCGTAATTGAAGTGGAAATTACTGCAGCAAAAATTTCCCTCGTGCCTTCACGGGCAGCCTGTAAAGCACCCATACCTTTTTCAATGCGCTTGTAAATGTTTTCCGTGACCACAATGCCGTCGTCTACCACCAGCCCGGTTGCCAATACAATGGCGAGGAGTGTGAGTACATTAATCGTGAAGCCGAAAATGTACATGATGAAGAAGGCGCCAATGAGCGATACCGGAATATCAATTAACGGTCGCAGCGCAATACTCCAGTCACGGAAGAACAGGTAAATGATCAGGATCACCAGCACAATTGCGATCAGCAGAGTTTCTTTTACTTCCGAAATGGATTTGCGGACAAACTTTGACTTGTCCATTCCAACGCTGATCGTCATTCCATCGGGAACGTTTTTCTGAATCTCTTCAAATCGTTTGTAGAATTCGTCTGCAATTGATATGTAATTGGCGCCGGGTTGCGGAATAATGGAAACCGATACAGAGGTTACATTGCTCAGGCGGGAAATTGTTTCGGGATTCTCCGGACCTAAAACCGCTTCACCAACATGTCCGAACAGGATCGTTCCATTAGCGTCGCTTGAAATGATGAGGTTCTCAAAATCTTCTTCCGTAGTAAGTCTGCCGTATGTTTTGATCGTAAGTTCAGTTTCATTGCCACTGATTTTTCCTCCGGGTAACTCGACGTTCTCGCGCAGAAGTGCAGCATAAACATCTTGTACCGTTAGATTCCGCGCTGCGAGCTTAAGAGGATCTATCCACAATCGCATGGCAGGACGACGCTGACCGAAAATACGTACTTCACTCACACCGGGAATCGTCTGCAGTTTTTCCTGCATTACGTTCTCTACGTACTTGCTCAGCTCAAGGTCGTTCATCTTGCTGCTTTGCACCGGCATGAAAATGATGGGATCGCTGTTCGCGTCAGACTTCGTTACGGTTGGTGGCGCATCAATATCCTGTGGGAGATTTTTCGCCGCCTGTGAAACTTTGTCCCGCACATCATTTGCCGCACGTTCCAGGTCCATGTCCAGATCGAATTCAACGGTAATGTTGCTCGAGCCCAATGCGGAGGATGAACTTACCGACTTAACACCTTCCACTCCGTTAATTGCTTTCTCCAGCGGTTCGGTAACCTGTGATTCTATGATTTCCGCATTCGCACCTGTGTAATTTGTGCGCACCGTAATTTTTGGAGGGTCAATCGCAGGATATTCCCGCACACCGAGAAAGCTGTAGCCAACTGCACCAAATATCATGATGAGCATGCTCAACACAATAGACCCAACCGGTCTCTTCAACGCTATATCGGAAATATTCATACGCTATTTAATCGAAGAAAATTTCGCAGGGGAGCCCGGACGTAAAAACTGAATACCGCTTGTAACAACCGTGTCACCCGCATTTAATCCTGAAACAATCTGCACATTGCTCTCTCCGCGAATTCCGGTTTCAACCTGAACGTATTCTACTTTGCCATTGCGGACAGCCATAACTTTCTTGTATCGCACATCAGGAATAATTGCAGAAGTAGGAACCATCAACGCACTGTCTGTTGCACCTAATTGCAAATGCACGTGTGCAGATGCACCTGGAACCAAAGACTTCGATTTACTGTTAACAACTGCACGTACTTGCAGGTTCAATGTACTCTGACTGACTTGTTGTTCTGTCGCAATAACGGTTGCCTGATGCACTGTTGTGTCTCCACTTACAGTAAATGTAACACGCATAGATTTATCAATGGTCGATGCATAACTCTCGGGTACACTAAAGTCAAGCTTTAACTCATCCTCTGCGCGTAAAACGGCAATCGGAGTTCCTGCTGTTACATAAGCACCCTCACTTACTTTTCTCAAACCGAGTGTTCCGCTAAATGGAGCACGTATTTCTGTTCGTGAAATTTGTGCAGCAATTAATGATGCTTCAGCTTCGAATGTCGCAACTTGTGTATTCGCAATATCATACTCCTGCTGACTAACTCCTTGTATTTCGTAAAGCTCTTTGAGGCGTTGTGCTGTTTGTTTAGCAGTGGTAAGCTGTGCTTTAATTTTAGCTGCCTGAGCCTGTAAATCGGCGTCAAATAATTTCACAAGCAAAGTCCCTTTCTGCACAAATGTTCCTTCGGTGATATTGAGCATCGTAATTCGTCCCGACACTTCAGGCATCAACACCGTTTCATCTTGAGCCAGCAGTGTTCCTGAAACTTCAATGAGATCAGAGAGGTGTTGTGGCTTTACAATGTAACCATCAACCACAGGCGCTTGCTTTTTTGGTGCTTCCTCCGGTTCATTTCCTCCGCACGAGACCAAAAAAGTCGGAACTGCTGAAAGAAGAAAAAGGGTAAGCAGGTTCGTTCTTGTCATACCGCGCAAAGATAACCATTCAGTGTAGCTACATTTGTTAAGAATTGTCTGATTTTTCACTGTAACATCTGCGTCTTTACGTAAAAACAAGACAGTTGGTATTATACAGCGATTAACGGTAAACGTATACGGAGAATGCGGAACTTTCAGTTACCAGCGGTATCTCTGCTTTCTTCCCCCATTGAAGATATTAATCGCCGGCGCCAGATTGATTCCGATATACGCCTCCGCTCTCACGAAATCGATCTCATAAAATGCCACACCCCAATGCAGCAGCCCGTAAAACGAGTTGAAGAAAAATCCAACCCCTGAAATTCGTGTGGCTAATATTTCATTTAGACCACCAATCGGAGTAAGCATCAATTCACAACTGATCGGACCAATCATATCTGAAATCAAGCGCGGTAGAGGACGACGCGGAATCAATCCGATGTTAAATGCAATTCCTGGCCCTGGTTTGTAGGTGTCGTAATCTATTTCACCAAGATGTATAACCGGAATAGCAGGAGCAATGGAATTTATCTGGATCGATTCACGATTTGATTTGTCAGGTAGATTTACGGTTAGCAAGCTCTTTGTGTATCGAAGAAAAATCTGAAACTTCTTATCGCTGCCCTTTCTGCGGATCGTCATCCGAAATAATTCCCATTCACGCTTACGAATCTTCAGCACTTTGGTAATGAATCGCGAACCGGTTGAAGAATCTTCAATGAGTTTGAGAAATCCGGTCGAGTCAATAAGGTCGGTATTCTCAAATGTATACACCAACGCACCCGGTGTTTCAAGCAATGCATTCAGTGAATCGGTATAGCCGTGTAGTGAAATGTTATCCCGCAATGCAAGCGTAAGATGTCCAGTCGAACCCGGATCCACTCGCGATATGGTCTTCTTGTCCGGCTGTGCCTCGTAAAGTGCAGGAATAAAATCCGCACGACGAATTTTGTCGAGACTCAGAAATTTATTCAAACCGACTTCCTGATCCGGACACGTCTCAAGAAAAAAATTAGGTGATTCAATTCCGCGCTGACCGAACAAAACAGGGCAGAGGAGTAGCGATAACAAAACAAGATGAAAGTTGCGCATGAGTAGGATTGTATACTCAAACTTAGACAATCACCAAAACTGCATGATGTTAATTCTAAATGTGTGTCAACTACGGAATGTGGATTGTTGTTTAATCTGCGCAATCTGCGAATCTGCGGCAAAATAAAAGCCACGATCTCGTTGTCGAAGTATATTGACTAATTTTCGAATCAAATATTGTAGTGTTATGTACAACCTCCCTCACCACAAAGCAAAAGATCAAGCCGACATCGTTGAATTCATCGGCAAGTATCCTTTCGCTTTCATTACAGGCTGCGATGCAAACGGACATCCTGTTGCTACACAGATTCCGGTATTTTATGAAGAGCGGGATGGGAAGAAATTCCTGAGTGGTCACATCATGAAAGGCAATGATCATCACAAAGCATTCTCTCAAAACGAAAATGTGCTCGTTGTTTTTTCCGGCCATCACACGTACGTGAGCGGAACATGGTACACCAATCCGCATACACCGTCTACATGGAACTACATGAGCGTACATGCACGAGGCATCATTCGTTTTCTCGGCGATGAAGAACTGATTGACGCACTCCGCAAAATCTCTCTGCATTTCGAAAACAACAATCCCGCTTCTGCAACCGCTTACGATAACTTACCACCTGAACTCATCAAACGACTGATGCACATGATCGTCGTTTTTGAAATCGAAGTCACCGAACTCGACAGCGTTTTCAAATTGAGCCAGGACAGAGACGAGAAGAGTTACGAGAACATCATCGTGAAACTTCGTGAACAGGGAGAAAGCGGACAGGTGATTGCAGGTGAGATGGAGAAGAGACAATCCATGGTTTTCAGGAAGTAAATATCCATTTTGATCCGCTTCATCCGCTCAATCCGCGTACTTTAATTGTAGTGCTTACTCGGAATGATAAGCTCACGAAATATGGTCAGATCGAGTAGGCTCATCAATCTGGTTTGTCACAAGAATATCGCCGTACCAAGAGATGACTCACAACAAAAAAAGCCTCCCGAATTTCTTCAGAAGGCTCCACTCAATTTACTGCACTTAACCATTTACTTTTGACTCCAATCATCCAATCACACCATCGGTACATCCATCAACAGTACTTCTGCTTTTTCACTGGCACTGATTGTAAGGTTCTCTGTGTCCCAAATGCCGTAACCATCGCGCGCACCCAATTCCTGATCATTCACTTTTAGTTTTCCGGAAAGCACGAAAATGTATGCGCCGTTTCCTTTGCGTTTAATAGTATATTTTTCGCTCTTCCCTGCGTCAAATTCTCCGAGGTGAAACCAGGCATCCTGATGAATCCACACACCTGCATCGTTCGCATTGGGTGATAAAATCTGTTGCAGCTTGTTCACACGATCTTCCTTAGTCAGCGTAATCTGATCATAGCGCGGTGCAACATCCTTCTTATTCGGGAATACCCAGATCTGCAGAAATTTTACCGACTTATCGCTGTTCTTATTGTACTCAGAGTGTTTAACTCCTGTCCCTGCACTCATCACCTGAATGTCGCCATTCTTAATCACGGTGGTATTGCCCATACTGTCTTTGTGTTCCAGATCTCCTTCGAGCGGAATGGAAATAATTTCCATGTTGTCGTGCGGATGTGTTCCGAAACCCATCCCCGCAGAAACGGTGTCGTCGTTCAATACACGTAGAACACCAAAGTGCATACGCTCGGGATTATAGTAATTCGCGAAGCTAAAAGTATGATAACTCTGCAGCCAACCGTGATTAGCGTTGCCGCGTGTTTCCGCTTTGTGAAGGATACTGTTTGCCATAACTGCTGAGCTTGTATTGGGAATGTGATTGAATCCAACGAGGTTTACCGGTTGCAGTTCGTCGTTGTTGTTTTTTGTGATCGATGCCACTGCCGATCCAGCAACTAGGATACCTGCACCACCGATGAGGCTCTTTTTAAGAAAGTTTTTGCGATCCATAGCTTTAGTTTCTTTTACAAAGGTGCGATAGATGAGGCAATGAAACATTGAACTAGTTCAAGAAATTGACCAAGACCCAAAATGCAGAATGTCCGTTACTACTTATGCTTCGATCTGATTTTGCTCAAAAATTCTGCCGAGATTCCCAGGTACGCCGCAATGAGATGTTGCGGCACACGATTCGGTAACGATGGATACTTTTTCAGAAACTCGCGATAGCGTTCATCCGCTGGCTGTGCTACCGATGAAATAAACCGGTTCATCATTTCTTCATAGGCACGCTGCACCATCAGGCGGAACATGCGCTCAAACTTGGGCACTTCACGAAACAGTTTTTCTTTATCCGCATGATTGATCAGCAGGAGTTCACACGGTTCAATTGTTTCTATCGTGAGCGCTGCAGGTGTCTGAAACGTAAAACTGGGGAGGTCGCTCATCCACCAGTCCTCCACGGGGAAATAAACATCCACTTCCTTCCCGGAATCATTGACAAAGTAGACACGCGCACATCCCTTCAGTACGAAAGCTTCGAAATCGCACACGTCTCCCGCGCGCAGCAAGATGGTTTTCTTCGGCGCTTCTCTGTGCTGCAGATATCCATGAAACAAATTCAGTTCCGCATCTGTAACGTCAATGCAATGGCGAACGTAACGATCAATAGATTCGAACATTCTAACAATATACGAATCTCAAGCTCACTTGAATTTGTCAGATCGAGTAGGCGCATAAATCTGGTTCATCACCCAGGTTTAGCCTTACCGAGAGATGACTCACGAAAAAAGCCTCCCGAATTTCTTCAGAAGGCTCTCATGCTTATTAGCACATTATCTCATTAGCAAATTATCCAGCGATCGTCCAGGTCTTATCACCTGACAAAATCTTATCAAGTGAAACAGGACCTTTTTTAGATTTCGCAAGTTCAATTTGTGCGTACAAATCATCTTCGTAGGTCGCGCGGTTCTCTTTGTAGAATACACCGAACGGACGTGGCATGTGACCAGCATGTGCAGGATTGTCAAACATTCCTGCCAACACCATTGCCTTCATGCGATCTGTTTCATCATGAATCCAAAGACCATCTGGTGATGCACCACCAGCGAGATCAACGATTACAGGCTTCATGCCGTCAAGCTTGATTCCTTTGTCGTTGTTCTTACCGTAGATCATCGGTTTGCCGTGTTCAACGAACAAACACTCTTCCATTTTGGTTTCTTTCTCGGTATACGTGAAGAAAGCGCCGTCGTTAAATACCGGACAGTTCTGATAGATCTCAACGAACGCTGTGCCTTTGTGCTCATGCGCGCGTTTGATTACATACTGCTGGTGTTTCGGATCACGATCGAGTGAACGAGCAACGAAAGTTGACTTCGCACCAATCGCAAGTTCTAACGGATTGAACGGTTCATCAACCGATCCCATTGGAGCCGACTTCGTCTGAATTCCTTTTTGTGATGCCGGAGAGTACTGACCTTTCGTCAAACCGTAAATCTGGTTATTGAACATCAGATACTTGATCTCGAAATTACGACGCATCAAATGGATGAAGTGGTTACCACCAATTGACAGTGAATCTCCGTCGCCGGAAATCAGCCATACATCCAGATCGCGGTTAGTTGCACGAACACCACTTGCAACAGAAGCTGCACGTCCGTGGATAGAATGAACACCGTAAGTATCCATGTAATATGTGAAACGTGATGAACATCCGATTCCCGAAACGAACACGTAGTTCTCTTTCGGAACATTCAGATCAGGAAATACACGCTGCACCTGAGCAAGAATTGCGTAGTCGCCACAACCGGGACACCATTTTACGTCCTGGTCGGAAGCAAAATCTTTCGCGGTCTTCTTAGCTGGAACTGTTGTTTCTGTGCTCATAATTATTTGCTGTTAAGAGTTTCAACGATTTTCACTTTCAGTTCATCAACTGTGAACGGCAATCCTTGTACTTTGTTGAATCCTGTTGCAGGAATCAGATACTTCGCACGAATCAACTGACGAAGCTGTCCGAGGTTCATTTCCGGAATGAGGACTTTATCAAATCCGGCAAGAACTTCTCCGAGATTTTTCGGGAACGGATTCACATAACGAAGATGAACGTGTGCAACGTCGTGACCTTCTGCGATCAGTTCAAGAACTGCAGTCTTAATAGCACCTGCTGTTGAGCCCCAACCGAGAACACACAATTTTGCTTTTTCTTTTCCACTGTCAACATGTGCAAGTGGAATGTAGTTCGCGATCTTCTCAATTTTTTCCTGACGCAAGTGAACCATTTTCTCGTGGTTCGCAGAATCGTAAGATACGTTTCCGGTTTCATCCTGCTTCTCAAGACCACCAATGCGGTGTTCAAGACCTGCAGTTCCCGGTTTCGTACGTGGACGAACTCCGCGCTCATCGCGTTTGTAGGGAAGGAATTTTCCTCCCGGATTATTGTTCTCAGTAACAAACGTTGCTGTGATCGGTTTCAGGTCTGCAGCATTTGGAAACTTCCATGGCTCAGATCCGTTTGCGATGTATCCATCAGTCAACAACATTACCGGAGTCATGTGCTCCAATGCAATGCGTGCTGCTTCGTAAGCACATTCAAAACAATCAGCAGGCGTTGATGCAGCAATTACAGGAAGTGGTGCTTCACCGTGACGACCGTGGATCGCTTGCAGCAAATCTGCTTGCTCTGTTTTTGTAGGAAGACCGGTTGAAGGTCCGCCACGCTGTACGTTAATAACAACGAGTGGAATTTCTGTAATAACCGCAAGACCCATCGCCTCCATTTTCAAAGCGATACCGGGACCTGAAGATGTTGTTACGCCGAGTGCACCCGCATACGATGCTCCGATAGCAGAACAGATCGCAGCAATTTCATCTTCCGCCTGGAAAGTTTTCACGCCATTCGCGCGATACTTTGAAAGCTCGTGAAGAATGTCAGACGCAGGAGTGATAGGATATGAACCAAGGAACAAATCCAATCCTGCTTTTTCTGCAGCGCAAATCAATCCAATGGAAGTGGCATGGTTACCGGTGATCTGACGATAAACACCCGCAGGCATTTTCGCAGAGTCAACTTTCCAGCGCGTTGTGAACGTTTCGGTTGTATCTCCGTAGTTGTATCCAGCTTTGAGCGCCTTGATGTTGGCGTCCATGATTTCCGGTTTCTTTCCGAATTTCTCAGTGATGAAGCCCATGGTATAATCCATCGACTTATCGAACATCCAGAAAAGAAATCCGAGAACGAACATGTTCTTCGAGCGTTCAATTTCTTTCATGCCAAGACCGGTTTCTTTCAAAGCTTCTTTCACGAGCCTCGTTACATCGATCTTGTATACTGTGAATCCGTCGAGTGATCCATCATTCAACGGATCAGCACCTTCAGGATATTTTGCAAGATTGAGATTCTTCTTATCGAAACCAGCCGTGTTCACGAGAATGATTCCGCCTTTTTTTACTTTGTGAAGATCGCTCTTCAATCCAGCGGAGTTCATCGCAACAAGTACATCGTACTCATCACCCGGTGTAAAAATTTCTTTACTTCCGAAGTTCACCTGGAAACCAGACACACCCGCAACTGTGCCAGCCGGGGCGCGGATCTCCGCAGGGAATTCAGGGAAAGTACTCAGGTCCTGACCAAAGAACGCCGACGTATCGGTGAACTGTGAACCCGTCAGCTGCATACCATCTCCCGAGTCTCCGGAGAAACGTACAACCACATTTTCCGCGTGCTTAACCTCAACGGTTTTGCCCGCTTTCTTCTCAATTGTGTCCATGATTAGTTATTGGTGATATCAAACGTGTAAAGCATCTTTCTTCGCAGTCAATTCTTCTTTCGACTCCACGTTGTCCGGATCGGGAACGCAGCAATCTACAGGGCAAACAGAAGCGCACTGCGGCTCGTCGTGAAAGCCTACGCATTCTGTGCATTTATCAGTCACGATGTAATAAAACTCAGGTGAAACAGGTTCATGTGATGCTTCAGCGTCGCCCGTAATACCGCTTTTGGAAGTAAAAGATCCTGTTACAGATGTCTTGTACGAAAAGCTCCATTCAGCATTTGGCTCATAAATCGCGCCATTCGGACACTCCGGTTCGCACGCTCCACAGTTGATGCACTCATCAGTAATCTTAATTGCCATTATTCAGCGGATTTGGTCAAAAATAAATCCGACAAATATGCAAAATAGGGCATGGATAACCAAAGAATAGGGGCATTATCGAGGTTCCGGAATCGGGGAATCGTCGTTCAAAACAGGCTTTTAGTCCTGACGGGTCGGGGAAGGTGGGGATGGGGGTGAAGAAGCGAATATGTACCCGATCGGCTATAGCACGGTTTAAAGAGGCTATCTCTATATGCTCAGAAAGACTACTTCAACAGGAAGTTCCGTTTCTTGTTGTACATCATCAGGTAACCTCGTTTGTTATCTGTTTTGAGAAAAGAGCGCTCGATCAATGTTTCCATGAACGGATGTCTTTCCAGATAAAGTGCCAATACTTTGTCAATTCTGTTTTCGGCAACTCCGATTCTCCTTCCAAATTCAACAAAGTCGGCTTGTGTCGGATGACCATTCAATTTGTATTTACCGCTTTTAAAACCATCAGCAAACAAGCCCCTTTCCAAGGCGAAATCTGAATCATCTACATGCAGCTTTGTATTGATCAGATCATATGCCGGACTGAGCAGGTAATCACCACCCGACGACTCGAGCAATGAGAAATTCTTCAGGTGAGCGTCTCCGTTGGAGAACAGAAAATTGAACAGAACCAACGAAAAGAATTTTTCTATTTCCACTCTCCAGGCGGGAACATAATGACGCAGCAGCATAGCTGTCTCTTCATAGCTGTATTTGTATTTATCGCCTGAAGACATTGTTGTTTTACCTGCCAACGACGCAAAATCTTCTTGTCCCCATTTTGTGCCGGACACTGAGTCACGTACATCAAATCTTTTTGTGATGTACGCAGGCTCTCCATCCTTAAAAAATACGAGACCATTTTCTGCTGTCTGTATTCCGTAAACCTGCCGTGCAATCTGCATCGTGAGATGTTCATTGGCGGGAACTTCTGATCTTTTTTTTAGCGAAGACGGAACAGGTTTTAGAATATATGTTCCCTGTTCACCTTCACGAGTGAGTCGAAGTTTTTTCTTCTCAAGCAGTACGCTGTGCTTGGTCTGGAATCCCGACAGAGAAATTCTCTTTACATTCTCAAGAAAGTCAGCCATCGTATTTTCATCATCCGACGGAGAACTCATATCAAGCACATGACTCACCGACTTGCCTCCGTACATTTTACGCAGGAAAGACGGGCTGTATGTTTCATAACCTGCAGCCAATGTTCCGGGACAATATTTCAGTTGTGGTAAGCTCATTCTTCACTCTTTACTTTAACAGTAACACATCCGATTGTATCAATTGTTGCAGTCATCATTAATATACCGAATTGATCGTCTTCGTCAATTTTCAGCAGGCGACTTTGTAGCTTCTTGTTCTCACCTTCTGCAATCATGTTGCTGAAAAATGGGAACAGCATCTTGCTATTGTATTCCTGATGCGATTTGGGAAGCGTAAGGCTGATCGCCGATTGTGTACTGTCCACAAAATACCGGTCGTCGTACCGAAATACGTAATGGCGTCGGTTTAGTTCTTTCAGCACACCAGCTAGTATTCCATTGCGATATACTTCCAACTCTCTCATTTATTATCCTGTTTTCTTCACGTTCAGAGTTACTTCCATACCCAAAACGCTCACTACTTTTTCAAGCACTTCCAGTGAAGGATTTCCTTGTCCGCGTTCAAGTTTGTAGAGCGTGTTAGTACTAATGCCAGCCAATCCGGCTAAATGGGGTTGTGTGATTTTCAGGGACTTTCTTCTAAGTCGGATGACGGAACCTATTTGACTGACTAACATCATAGTGTGATTTAGTTAGTCAAATATAGGTCACCTGAATAAAATATGCAAGTAAAATCATATTATAGTGTGTTTATGTGTTGTAATTTGGCATGTCTTGCCTTGAAAAGGCAAGACATCACATTATCAGGTGATTTGCCAGGTTTTAACCTTTGATTGCATGCCAACTACATCAAGTCCTATCACTTTTCAGGAAACGGAGTTTGAGTCATAGTGACGATGGCGCACTTTTTTTGTGTCCGCTAAACGGAGATTGATACGAATTATTAATCGTTCTCCATTAATTTTCAGATAGTTCTGTTGTGCAAAACGTGTCCATTATTTTGTGTACAGAGGTGTTGAAAATCCACCAAAATCCTGATATTTACCACCTGCCAACAAACACTACTTTTACCCGATGAGCTCAGCTGCACTAATCATGCTTATCATTTGCGGAGTCGCATTTGCCGGAGGAGGAATCCTACTGTCAAAAGTGCTCGCGAAGTCGTCGAAGAACGTGGTGAAGGGCGAAGCCTATGAGTGCGGAATCCCTACTACAGGAACATCGTGGATTCAGTTTAACGTTGGATATTACCTCTTTGCTTTGATCTTCCTCATATTCGACGTGGAGCTTGTTTTCCTTTATCCTTGGGCTGTCGCAGCGAAAGGTGTTGGAATCGTTGCTTTCGTTGAGATCGTCGTATTCATGTTCATTCTGTTTATGGGATTGCTGTACGCATATAGGAAAGGAGCGCTCAAATGGATGTAGGATTTACAGTTCGCAGTTTGCAGTGCGCAGTACGCAGTTCGTACTACGTCACTGCTTTAGATAGAAAGGGAGGGTGCAATGGATTATGATATTAAGAAGATGGGCGATCCATTCCCTGGAACGGTAGATCCTACTGCGGATGGCGGCATTCTCGTAACGAAACTCGATGATGCAATTAACTGGGCGCGCGCGAATTCTTTATGGCCGCTCGTATTCGGAACATCCTGCTGTGCAATCGAAATGATGTCGGCGGCTTCTGCAAAACACGATTGGTCGCGATTCGGATTTGAGGTTGCCCGTGCAACTCCACGTCAGGCCGACCTTATTATCGTTGCAGGAACAATCGTAATGAAAATGGCACCGGTACTGAAACGTTTGTACGATCAGATGGCCGATCCTAAATATGTAATTGCAATGGGCGCCTGCACAATTTCGGGCGGACCATTCTTCTACAATACATACTCCGTTGTAAAAGGTGTCGACCACGTTATTCCGGTTGACGTTTACATTCCGGGTTGTCCTCCGCGACCAGAAGCATTGCTGCACGCGATGATCACGCTCCAGGAGAAAATCAAGAATGAACCTTATTTCCGCAAGCCGAAACTCGCTCTATGACAAGGGAAGAACTTCAGGCAGCAATCCAGTCGGCAGTAGGGCAGTCAGCAGTAGTGCAGTCTGCGGAAACTCCGGCAACCGATGCTCCATCTTTAATCACTTTCGATGAGGGCGGACAATTCCTCAACGGAAATGTTGATCGCACGAACATTGCTTCGGTAATGAAGAAACTGCGCGATGAACTCGGTTTCGATTACCTGTTCTGTTTGACCTGTGTCGATTGGAAAACACATTTCACCATGATGTATCACTTGCGTAATCTTTCTACGCTGGATGAAGTGGTGATCAAAGTAAAACTTGACGATATCAAGGCTCCTGCACTTGATTCTGTAACTCACCTCTGGCAAACAGCAAATTTCCACGAGCGAGAAGTATGGGATCTTTTCGGAGTGAAATTCTATAACCATCCTGATCTTCGCCGCATTTTCTTAGATGAACAGTGGCCAGGTTTCCCATTGAGGAAATCGTATGAGGATCCAAACATGATCGAGCTCTGATGAATAACTTATTAGAACCGGATCATTTGACAGAGGATGGCGAATTCGTCATCAACATCGGACCTCAACACCCGTCGACGCACGGCGTGTTGCATCTGAAAGTGTGGCTCGATGGCGAAACTGTTAAACACGTTCAGCCTCACCTCGGATATATTCACCGCTCCATTGAGAAAATGTGCGAAAGCTTGTCTTATCGCCAGTTCATTTTCTCAACGAGCCGCATGGATTATCTATCGGCACACATCAACAACCAGGCTTGCGCTCTTGCAGTGGAAGCCGGATTGCAAGTGGAAGTTCCGGAGCGCGCGAAAGTAATTCGTACAATTCTGGCAGAGCTCACCCGTCTCGCATCACATGCATTGTGGTGGGGATGTATGGGTCTCGATCTCGGTGCAGTTACTCCTTTCTTCTATGCATTCCGTGAGCGTGAAATGATCAACGACATCATGGAGGAATCCTGTGGTGCGCGTTTGACACAGAACTTTATTGTTCCGGGTGGATTGATGATGGATGTGCATCCGAATTTCGTTGCGAAGACGAAAGAACTGGTGAAAATGTTTCGCCAGAATCTGCCGGAGTACGACCAACTTTTAACCGGTAACGTAATTTTCCGTGAGCGCACAGAAGGAGTAGGCGTGCTTTCCAAAGCAGATGCAATTTCTTTTGGAACCAGCGGACCTGTTGCACGTGCATCGGGTGTGAGCTGCGATATCCGTAAGCAATATCCGTACGATGCTTACGATCGCGTTCAGTTCAAAGAAATTATTTCCAACGGCTGCGATTCATGGGCACGTTATCTCGTTCGCATTGAAGAAATGAAAGAAAGCTTCTCCATCATTGAGCAGCTCATCGATAATATTCCGGAAGGCGACATCGTTGGCAAAACAAAAGCTGTGGTGAAACTTCCCAAAGGAGAATTCTATTCGAAAGTGGAAACTGCACGCGGAGAACTGGGTGTTCTGCTCGTGAGCGACGGCACAGCAAATCCGTACCGTTGCAAATTCCGCTCACCGGGTTTCAGTAATCTTTCAGCACTTGGCCACATGGCGAAAGGTTCAAAGATTGGCGACCTCGTTGCAATGATGGCAACACTTGACCTTGTAATTCCTGATGTTGACAGATGATCACCGCTAACGAAATACTCCATAGCATTCACGTGGGGCTCGCAGGAGCGATCACGAATGAAATGTTGTTGGCTATTACCGAGATGGCGCTCGTCGGAATCACTTTGCTCGGAAGTCTGGTGTGTCTCAGCTTCTTCCTTGGTTACATGGAACGTAAAGTTGCGGCATTCATGCAGATTCGTCTCGGACCAAACCGTGTTGGACCAAAAGGTTCATTGCAGATTGTTGCAGATACAATCAAACTTCTCTTCAAAGAAGGTCTCACGCCAACGTCATCCGACAAATTCCTTTTCAATCTCGCGCCGTACATCATGGTTGTGACAACGATGTTGGTGATTGCGCCAATTGCGTATACAAAAGGAATGCAGATATGGGACATCAACATCGGTGTCTTATATGTATCATCGATTTCGTCGATGTCTGTTATCGGAATCCTCATGGCAGGATGGTCGAGCAACAACAAGTATTCTCTTCTCGGTGCAATGCGTTGCGGAGCACAAATTGTGAGTTACGAATTGTCTATCGGGCTTTCATTGATTACGATTGTCGTTCTCACCGGAGAATTATCGATCTCAGGAATTGTAGAAAGCCAGGCAAACGGATGGTGGCTTTTCAAAGGACACATTCCGGTGATTATCGCGTTCGTCATCTTCATCATTGCATCAACAGCAGAAATTAACCGTGCTCCATTCGACTTAGCTGAAGCTGAATCAGAATTAACAGCAGGTTTCCACACAGAATATTCAGGAATGAAGTTCGCGATGTTCCTGCTCGCAGAATACATCAACCTGTTCATCGTTGCTGCAATGGGCGCAACCTTGTTCCTCGGCGGATGGATGCCATTGCACTTCGGAGTGGATAACGGATTTAATCACGTCATGGATTACATTCCGGGATTCGTTTGGTTCTTCGGCAAAACATTCTTCCTCATCTTTATTATCATGTGGTTCCGCTGGACGTTCCCGCGTTTGCGTATCGATCAGCTTCTGAACCTCGAATGGAAATACCTGCTGCCGATCAGCATGGTGAATATTCTGCTTGCAACCTTAATCGCCATAATGGGATGGCACTTCTAACGACATGGGAATAGGCAGCTACTTTAAAACGATATTCACTTCTGTCCGCTCTTTGATGAGTGGGATGAAGCTGACTGGTTATTATTTCACCCATCACAAAGAAATTGTAACGCAGCAGTATCCGGAGAACAAAGCGAAAGGCGAATTGATTTTGCCGGAACGTTTTCGCGGAGAAGTAATAATGCCGCACGATGAGAACAACGAACACCGCTGCACAGGTTGTCAGTCGTGTGAGCTTTCTTGTCCGAACGGAAGTATCAAGATCATTACGAAACAAGCGTTGCAGCCCGACGGAAAGAAGAAGAAAGCAATTGATACGTGGGTGTATCACTTAGATATGTGTACGTTCTGCAATTTGTGTATCGAAGCTTGTCCTACTCAGGCAATTATCATGGGACAGGAATTTGAGCACAGCGTATTCGATAAGAAGAAACTGAAGAAAATTTTGAATGAGCCCGGTTCACAAGTGAAAGCCGGAGTAGAATAATGAGTGCATCAACTATCATATTTTACATTCTTGCGGCGATAACGCTGGGCGGGGCAATTCTTGCGGTGACATCACCTAAGATTTTCCGTTCGGCTATTTATCTGTTGTTCTCACTGATCGGAATTGCGGGCTTGTACTTCTGGCTCAATTATGAATTCATCGCAGCAGTGCAGGTTGTTGTTTACGTGGGTGGAATTGTGGTGCTCATCATCTTCTCGATTTTCCTCACCGCAGGCGCTGGTGGCGATATGAAAGATCCGATTAAAGTGCGGTCGCTCTTCGCCGGACTTGCGTGTCTCGCGGGTTATTGTCTCGTGTATTATGTGATTCAGCGTTCAGAATTTGTTGCGGTAAATCAACCATCGATTGGCAGTGAAGTAAAAACAATCGGTGCACAGATGTTGAGTACAACAGAGCATGGATATTTGTTGCCATTCGAAGTAGTGTCAATGCTTCTTCTTGCCGCGATGATCAGTGCTATCGTAATTGCCATTAAAACGCGTACCACAAAATGAAGGATATAGGACTTTCGCATTTCCTGATTGTCAGCACCATGCTGTTCTTCATCGGCGTGTACGGTTTCCTCACGCGCAGGAACATGATCACGATGCTGATGTCAATCGAGTTAATTCTCAACGCGTGTAACATCAACTTCATTGCATTCAACAAATACCTATTCCCGCATAAACTTGACGGAACATTTTTCACGCTCTTCAACATTGCCATTGCCGCCGCAGAAGCCGCTGTAGCTATCGCAATTATCATCAATCTATACCGACAACGTAAGTCGATTGATGCCGAAGACGCTGATTCAATGAGATTATAGAAAAAGTGATTAAGTAAATAAGTCAATAAGTAATAAGTAAACACTGTACGACTGCCAACTGACCAACTGCATACTGCCTACTGATATATGACCGATTCATTAGCACTCTTACTCGTTCCAGGACTTCCGTTTTTCGGATTCCTCTTGCTGTCTATTGTCGGCAAGCGGTATTTCCCGAAACAGAGCGGCATGGTAGGAACGTTGCTCATGTTCGCAACGTGTGCCATTGCAGTGATTACGGTGTACAACTATTTCTTCGTCACCGGAAAAAGCGTGGACGGTGTGTACCAGCACATTCATGCCTATAAATATGTGTGGCTGCCGTTCACGGATACATTGTCCATCGATATGGGTGCAATGATGGATCCGATTTCAATGCTCATGATCGTGGTTGTAACGTTCGTGTCGTTGATGGTTCACATTTACAGCCTCGGTTATATGAAAGGCGAAGAGCGTTTCGCGATTTACTATTCATACCTCGGACTCTTCACGTTCTCCATGCTTGGACTTGTTCTCGCAACCAACATCTTTCAGATTTACATCTTCTGGGAATTAGTTGGTGTGTCGTCGTTCTTGCTCATCGGATATTACTTCGACAAACCATCTGCAGTGGCAGCATCGAAAAAAGCATTCATCGTTACACGTTTTGCAGATGCAGGATTCCTCATCGGAATTCTCACGCTCTCTTATTACACCGGCACAATGGATTTTGATCTGATGATCCAGAAACTCACGATGCCGGGTGCTGAATTAACTGCGATCACAACAGCCGGCTTCCTCGGAATTTCTGCACTCACCTGGGGACTACTTCTCGTATTCATGGGTGGAGCAGGGAAGAGCGCAATGTTCCCGTTACACATCTGGCTTCCGGATGCGATGGAAGGACCGACGCCGGTTTCTGCACTCATTCACGCGGCAACGATGGTGGTTGCGGGCGTTTATCTCGTTGGAAGATTGTTCCCGATTTTCGCCATGTCGTGTCCGGTTGCGCTCGATGTCGTCGCGTACATTGGAGTTTTCTCATCCATGTTCGCTGCAGTCGTCGCCTGTACACAGACAGATATTAAACGAGTACTCGCGTATTCAACCATGTCGCAAATCGGATACATGATGTTTGCACTTGGTGTTTCCGGCTATGGAGAAAACGGACTTGGATTCACCGCTTCGTTCTTCCACTTGTTCACGCACGCCATGTTCAAAGCGTTGTTGTTCCTCGGAGCTGGCGCTGTAATTCATTATGTGCACAGTAATGATATGAAAGACATGGGTGGACTCCGTAAACACATGCCGGTGACACATATCGTGTTTCTTATCGCTTGTCTGGCAATTTCCGGTTTCCCGGGCTTCGCCGGATTCTTCTCGAAAGAAGAAATTCTCACTGCAGCACACGAAAGTAATCCGGTTATCTACTGGTGCGCGCTTGCAACGGCTGGTTTAACTGCATTCTATATGTTCCGTTTGTACTTCAGCATTTTCTGGGGCAAGACGTATCACGCGCACAAGAAGGACGATCATCACGCCGACGATCATGCACACCACGGTGAAGCACCATGGTCAATGAAAATTCCTCTGATTATACTCGCGATTCTTTCCGTCGCGTCTGGATGGATTTCATTCGGCAGTTTCGTTTCAAGCGATGGAAGTCCGATGCACACAGAATTTCACTTAAGTGCTGCCGCATTGCCTGTTGGACTTGCATTCGTAGCCATTGCAATTGCCCTGTTGATGTATGGCAAAGCGAATACAATGCCTTCACGAATTGCAACAACCGCGCGTGGACTTTACCGCGGCGCATTGAACAAATTCTACATCGACGAGATTTATATGTTCATCACTAAGAGAATTCTGTTCGGATTCTTTGGACCTATCGCCGCATGGATTGACAAGAATATAGTGGACGGAATTGTGAATTTCTTAGGAATGGCCTCCGAAAATATTTCAGATACATTACGCCTGATGCAAAACGGAAAAGTGCAGAACTACGCGGTCTACGTTTTTAGTGGACTACTTGGTTTTGTCATTTTGATGGTCTTCTTATGGCGGTAATTAACTAATCGGAAATCGAAAATCAACTAATCGAAATGAGTCTAACGCTTCTCGTCCTTATTCCATTCCTCACCGCACTGTTCGTGATCTTCTGTCGCACGAATGAGCAGGTGAAGTGGACGGCGTTTATCGGTTCCGTTGCACAATTGGGAACAGCGTTATTCATGTTCTTCGATTACACGATGCTGCGTAAAGCGGGACAGAATCTGCAATTCCTGTACGAAGAGAATCACGTGTGGTTTAAGAGCATGAACATCAACTATCACATTGGTGTAGATGGAATTGCCATTGCGATGATCTTGCTCACCGCACTCGTTGTTGTTGCCGGCGTTCTTGTTTCATGGAAAGTAGAGCATCACACCAAAGAGTTCTTCTTATTACTCGTGTTGCTTAGTACTGGCGCATACGGATTCTTTATTTCGCTTGATCTGTTCACCATGTTCTTCTTCCTCGAACTTGCAGTTATCCCGAAGTTCCTGTTGATCGGAATATGGGGAAGTGGCAGAAAGGAATACAGCGCGATGAAGCTCGCACTCATGCTCATGGGCGGATCTGCGCTCGTGCTGATTGGTTTGATCATTGTTTACTTCAACTCAAACGTGAATGGTCAGCATACGTATGATCTGATTGCGCTCTCACAAAACAAAGTCGACTGGCAGACACAATTAATTGCATTCCCGTTCCTCTTCGCAGGATTCGGAGTATTCACTGCTATGTTCCCGTTCCATACGTGGGCACCTGATGGTCACTCATCAGCACCAACAGCGGCATCCATGTTCCTCGCAGGAATTTCCATGAAACTTGGTGGTTACGGTTGTCTGCGCGTTGCAGTTTATCTTCTGCCGGATGCGGCACAACATTATTCGTGGATCATCATTCTGCTTGCAGCAATTGCAATCTTCTACGGTTCATTCGCAACGATGATGCAGAAGGATTTGAAATACATTAACGCTTACTCTTCGGTGAGTCACTGCGGATTTGTAATTCTCGGTATCGGTATGCTCACGAAGACAGCAATCACCGGAGCAGTCATGCAAATGGTTTCACACGGATTGATGACCGCTTTATTCTTCGCTGCAATCGGTATGATATACGAACGTACGCATACACGTGATGTCGCGAAGATGGGCGGACTCCTGAAAGTCATTCCTTTCTTGTCGACCATTTTCATTATCGCAGGTTTGTGTTCACTCGGTCTTCCGGGCTTGAGCGGATTTGCAGCAGAGATGACCGTATTCCAGGGAGCATGGCAGCGTCCTGAAACGTATGCGCGTCTCGCAACGGTTTTAGGTTGTGCATCAATCGTAGTAACTGCAGTTTACATTCTCCGCGCTTCTGGTAAGGTGATCATGGGTCCGATTACAGATGAACATCACAAACACATTACGGATGCAAAGTGGAATGAGCGCCTTGCAGCAATACTTCTTCTGGTCGCGATTCTTGCAATCGGTACAGCACCTTTCTGGCTGACTGATCTTTTGAATCCGGGCTCTCAGGAAATCATGAACCAAATAACCGCACGATAGTTTTCGCTGAATATGGATAAGATGTTTTTCCAGATGATGAAACCAGAGCTGATCTTGACGGGTCTGATCTTCATCTTCCTTATAGCGAAAATCGCGAATCGTGCCGAAGACAATAAGAAGTTTCTGTTGTTCGCAAACATCTTACTCATTCTCAATTGTGTCGCAGGCTTCGTCTGGACTCCGGACTGGAGTAAAGGGCTTATGCAAGGCGTTCTTTTCGATAACATGTATCATACTACTCCTACACTTATTCTCGAAAAGAATATTCTGAATTTCGCCTTGGTTCTCATTTCCTTCCTGTCGTACGACTGGTTAAATCGCGGAAAGAATACTTCTGAGTTCTACATGCTGTTGTTGTCTTCGCAATTGGGAATGTTCTTTCTCTTGTCGTCGGGCAACTTCCTGATGTTCTTCCTGTCGATGGAACTTGCAACAATTCCGCTCGCAGCACTTTCGAATTTCGACCTCGATCGTCCGAAGTCACCGGAAGCCGCTTTCAAGAGCATCATGTCATCCGCATTCGCATCGGCAATCATGTTGTTCGGTATCACATTGATTTATGGAACAACCGGAGCCATTGCGTTCTCTGATGTAATAAACAACCTCATGCCGGGATCGCCTCTGCAGATCATGGGCTTTGTGTTCATCTTCGTAGGACTCGCGTTTAAACTTTCACTCGTACCGTTCCACTTGTGGACGGCCGACGTTTATGAAGGTTCACCTGTTCCGGTTACTGCAGCACTAGCGGTTCTTTCGAAAGGAACGTTCATTTTCGTTTTCGCATCAACGCTGTTCACGGTGTTTCCTGTATTCTTCGGAGGCTGGGAACGCATGCTGATGATCTCGATCATGATTACGATTTCGTTCGGAAACTTCATGGCGGTGCGTCAGAACAATCTGAAACGACTTCTGGCGTTCTCGTCTATCGCTCAAATGGGTTATCTCCTCATGGGTATGATGGGTGGGCCAGATTACGCGTCGGGACCAACAGCCATCGTTTACTTCATGGTGATTTACGTATTCTCGTCACTCGCCATGTTCGCGGTAGTTGCGCTCGTGTTTGATCGTACAGGTAAAGACGACATTTCTGACTACAAAGGTTTCTACCAGAATAACAAACTGTTGAGTTGGGTAGTTGCAATTGCGTTATTCTCCCTCGCAGGAATTCCACCAACAGCAGGTTTCTTCGGAAAGTATTTCTTGCTTACAGCAGGCGCAGCACGTGGCGATTATTATCTGCTTGCAGTAGCATGTCTGAACATGATTGTGTCGCTTTACTATTACCTGCGCGTTGTGAAAGCCATTTTCATTGACAAGAGTGAAACTCCGATTGAAAAAATCAAAGTCGGTACTCTGAATGCGACTACGATGGCAATTTGTTGTGCGGGTATCCTCATCATCGGATTCAGCGGGGACGTTTTCGAATACATTTCAGGATTTTTCATGAACTAAGATGGCGCTCAATTCAACTCATACTTTCGAAGAGCTAGATGGCGTAAAATGCTCCATCGTAGAGAAGCTTGTTCCTCCTGCGCGCGTTGAGTTCCTGAAGGAACTTCTTGAGCACAATGGTTACACCGTTGTTGTTACGGGAACGCCTCCACCAAAAGCGAAACCGGCTCCTGCACCAAAAGAGGGAGAAGCACCTGCGCCGCCGCCAGAGCCACCACCAGCTCCAACGACATTTACTGTTGGTGTAACTGATTTATCATTCAGTGTGATGAATGCGGTGTTCAATCGCGAATTGAAAGCGAAAGACAAGGTGATTGTAACTGCTGCGTATTGGAGACAGGAAGATCTCGCGCCTAAGAAGGATTCGTGGTATTGGTTTAATACCAATGGGAATTAACGAGTAGTCTGTCAGAAGTAAAAGTGCTTGTATGAGAAACTTTAGATTTACAATCGCACTTCTTCTTCTCTGTAGCGTTTCTTACGCGCAAACCACGATCATCGATTCGATTCAGCACAACAGCATCACCCGCACGTTTCAGTTTTATGTTCCGGCTTCTTACGTTCCAGGACAACCTGTTCCGCTGGTCATTGATTTGCATGGCACCGGAAGTAACGGTGCTGCACACGCCCTGCGTACAGATTTCATGTCGATTGCAGACACCGCGAACTTCATTGTTGCATATCCCGATGGAACACGTGAGCCTTTCACTCAATTGCGTTTCTGGAATTATGGTCCGTCACTTTCCTCGAATGTTGATGACGTAGGTTTTCTTGAAGCGCTGATTGATTCTATCTCCGCACACTATTCTATCAATCAGAATCGGGTCTACTGCTCCGGAATGTCGAATGGGAGTTTCATGAGTTACTACATGGCATGTCAATCGAATCGTTTTGCTGCAGTTGGCGGAGTTACGGGATCCATGTCTACTGCAATGTACAACTCGTGCAATCCTCAACGCCCAACACCAACAATTCATGTCCACGGAACGGACGATAACATCAATCCATATATAGGAACATCGACCATGCAGGCGGTGGAAGATGTGACACGTTTCTGGGTGAATCAGAATTCGTGTGATACAACACCAGTTATTTTCCAGATTCCTAATATCGATCCGGCAGATAGTTGTACCGCCGAACGATTCCTGTACAGTAGTGGCGTGAATGGTAACACCGTTGAATTTTTCAAAGTAACAAACGGAGGTCACACCTGGCCTGGACATTATGTGTTTACATTCAATGGAAACACGAATATGGATTTTGATGCAACTGCCGAGTTGTGGCGATTTTTCAGTCAGTATGAAATTCCAGTTGGAGTAATTGAGAATCGGGCAGACGTTGAGTTAACGATCATGCCGAATCCATCAGACGGCATATTTCAACTGAATGCGGGAAACAGAATTGTGACATCTGTGATCATACACGACTTGCAGGGCAGAGTAGTCGAAGAGATGAGAGACGATCATATACAGTACCTGGATTTGCGTCATCTCTGCAGCGGTACTTATTTTGCAACGTTTTCGGGAGTGGGTTTTGTCGTAACACGAAAGTTGTTCATTTCTTCGTCCGATTGATTACCGGCGGTGGAATGAAAGCCATCACTTATCAAGTTTAGGGTACATCACTGTAAAAGGTACTGGCATATAGTGAACGAATGTCTTTAGAATTGCTTCTGTTAAGAAGTAAAATTTAAAGACGACACTATGAAATTCCACCTCCTCTTATTCTCGACCCTCTTTGTTGCAGGTAACGCTTCGGCTCAATGGAGCGATGTATCTTCCGTGAACACGCCGATTTGTACAGCGACTAATACACAGACCAGTCAGGTAATCATTTCAGATGGACAGAAGGGAGCTTATGTAGCCTGGCAGGATTTGCGTTTGGGCGTCATGCAGTATGATATTTTTGTCCAGCATTTTGACTCAACGGGTACTGCGCTGTGGACAACAAATGGTTTGCAGATCTGCAGTGCGGGAATGGACCAAATGAATCCAACTATGGTTTCAGATGGTGCCGGTGGAATTATAGTTGCCTGGGATGATCGTCGCAGCGGAAACAACGAAGATATTTACGCGCAGCGGGTGAATGCAGCAGGAGTTGTTCAGTGGGCCGTAAACGGAGTTGCAGTCTGTACTGCAGTACAAAGTCAGATTATTCCGAAAGCGACTTCTGATGCCAATGGTGGTGCAATAATCACCTGGCGCGACTCACGTAACGGAGTTGGTAATGATGATTTGTATTGTCAGCGTGTGAATGCGAACGGGGTTGTGCAATGGACTGCAAACGGTGTTTCCATTTGTGGCGCGATCGACAATCAAACAGCTGCCAATATTGTAAGTGATGGGGCTGGCGGAGCAATTGTTGCCTGGCAGGACGCACGCAATGGTGCTACCAATACGGATATTTATTCTCAGCGTATCGATGCAACCGGAGCCGTGTTGTGGACGACAGACGGTGTTGCAGTTTGTGCCGCAACAGCGAATCAGTCTGCACCGCGCCTGGTTACACAAAGCGGAGGTGGAGCAGTGCTCACATGGACAGACTACAGGAACGGAGCAGGAAATGCAGACGTGTATGCACAGCGCATTATAACCAACGGCACAGCACAGTGGACTACTGACGGCGTAGCCGTGTGTAATGCTACAAACGCTCAAATTGTAAGTGATATTCTGCCGGCAGTTTCGAATGGAGCAACGATTGTATGGCATGATTACCGGAGCGGAACCAACTACGATATTTATACGCAGTTAATCGGGCCGGCAGGAAGTGCAACGTGGACAGCGAATGGAGTTGTAGTTTGCAATGCGACAGGTGATCAGTCGGGTGCAGTTTTAGTTCCGTATGGTTTGAATGTAATAATCTCGTGGTCGGATTACCGTGTCGGAAGTCCTGCAGACATTTATGCGCAGAATGTAGACAATGCCGGAACTGTGCAGTGGGTTGCGAACGGTGTTGCAATTTCTGACGCAACGGGAGTTCAAGGTGGAATTACGATGACCACAACACCAACCGGAGCAATTATGGCATTCAACGATCGCAGAAACGGCAACTTCGATCTGTATATTCAGAACGTTTGTAATACGGGAGTGATTGGCTCACCAGCCTTACCATCGAATCTCACTCCAGCACAAAATCTTACGATCTGCAGTGGCAATACGACCACATTATTTACAAATGGAATTGGTACACGAAAATGGTACGATGCAAGTTCAGGTGGTACTTTCCTTCATAGCGGAAACAACTATACGACACCAGTACTCACAGTTACTGATACTTTTTATGTGCAGCAAATAACATCGTGCGGAACAAGTCCTCGTCTGCCGATTGTTGTGACGGTAAATCCACTTCCGGTTGTTAGTCTTGGAAGTGACATAACACAATGCGGCGGGAACGTAACGCTTGATGCAGGTACAACCGGTGACACGTACGCCTGGAGCACAGGTGCAACCAGTCAAACGATTACTGTTACCACATCCGGTGTTTATTCTGTTGCCTCCACGAGTGGAAATGGTTGCGTTGGTCGCGATACGGTTAACGTTACAATCAATCCGTTTCCCGTAGTCAATCTCGGAAACGATATTACACAATGCGGTGCGGTTACAATCGACGCAGGCAACGTAGGAAGCACTTATCTGTGGAGCGATAATTCAACAAGTCAGACGTTGACAACAACAACATCCGGTACTTATAGTGTCGTAGTAACCACAGTTAATGGTTGCACTTCGGGCGATGTAATTAACGTCACGAGTCATTCTTTACCTATTGTTGGTCTTGGTAGTAATATTGCACAATGCGGTGGTACGGTAACGCTCGACGCACAGAATGCAGGTTCAACTTATTTATGGAATACGAGTGAAGCAACTCAGACCATTGTTGTTTCGGCAAATGGAAACTACAGCGTACAGGTAACTGATGCGAACGGATGCACCGGTACCGATGCAATCAACGTCGACATTTATGCGGTACCAACAGTTGCTCTTGGAAATGACACCACCTTGTGCGGACCATTGACATTAAATGCCGGCAACAGCGGTAGTACGTATCTGTGGAGTGATAATTCTTCCGGACAAACACTCGCGGCTTCGATAAGCGGAACTTATAGCGTGGTTGTGACTACGGTCAACGGTTGCACAGGAACCGACGCAATTGATGTAACGAGTTTAGCGCTTCCGGTTGTGACATTGGGAGCCGACATCAATCAGTGCGGCGGTTCGGTGATGCTTGATGCACAGAACGCCGGATCAACATTTGTTTGGAGTACGAACGCAACATCCCAAACTATTACGGTTACAACATCAGGTTCATACAATGTTCAGGTTGCAGCTGTTAATGGTTGCTCGGCAAGTGACACGATCAACGTCGTGATCAACAATGTAGACACTTCAATAACGCCCGGTTTCGGAAGCTTCACCGCAAATGCAAGCGGAGCAGGTTATCAATGGATTGATTGCGGAAACGGAAATACTCCGGTGAGTGGAGCAACAGCTCAAACGTTTATACCATCAGCAAACGGAACATACGCAGTTGTTGTCACGCAGAATAGCTGTACTGACACGAGCGGATGTTATTCGGTTCAGAATGTTGGAATAGGAGAGAACAACGATGTTCAGATTTCTATGTATCCGAATCCGGTCGATGAGCAGATGACGATTAACGTTCCTTCCGGAGGTGTAATTCAGATTTACTCGACAACTGGTGACGTAGTACTTGCCCAAAATGTATTTGCAGGAAAGAATACAATCAATACGGAAGTACTTAGCGCCGGCATGTATGTTGTGCGATTCATCACCGACCAGGGAACCAGCTCACGAAGACTTATTGTTCAGTAATGCGAGTGTAACCCCCTTGCTAGCGGTCGGAAAGTGATTTCCGGCCGTTTTTTGCATCTAATAGGTAGGTGTCACTATTATACAAATTGGCGTTATAGCTTTAAATTCGTCGTCATGAAACACGCGTTACTCGTACTGACTCTCCTGCCGTTTACATTGTTTGGTCGTCACACAGATCCACGCATACGGCAAGAAGCTCCATATGCTGGAGTAAAGTTGGTGAAGACCACCACTTTCTTCACGTTACCGAAAGAAGGGAATAAGCTCGATACCTGTATCAAAGAATCCCATCTGTATAATCAGGATGGATTGCTGGTGCACCACGATTTTTCTATGGTGATGCAAAAGAATCCGCGGTATGATTATCAGGAGAAAATCGCTTACACCGCTGAAGATGCCTGGACGAAAAGAGAATTCCGTCAAGGATTTCTTATTGACTCAATAGTTGTGAATGGATCACGGGCTAACTATTATTTCTTCAAGGAGAATAAAATTCATGCGCTTTATGAATATCGTGGCGATTCAATGCAAGAGAAGATGATCAACTCCGGAGACACGTTATTCAGAGCGAAGAAGCCTTTCACGTATTTTAACCGGGATGATTTTTGGGATTATGCAAACGCAGGTTCATTTGCACGAAAAGCCGTTATGCATGATAAGGACGGAGCCGCAACGGTGACTTATTTCAACGAGAAGGACGAGGCTTTGGTTAGCTATACGGAGCATCGTGTTATGGGTGGCAAAGTTTCTCAGGTCGATTACTTCAATTATCGTGTGAAGCGATTTGATTTCAAGCGGCTGACGTACAGCGACAAAATGGAAATGAATTTTTTTCTGGAGAAAAGTAAGAAGGGAAAACCATCGTATCAGATTTACTACACCTATAACGACAAGAATCAACTGGTCGAGGAAAAGTGGGTTGATGGAAATCCGAAGAAGAATCAGGTTGTAATCAAATACGAATACGAGTTCTACTTTTAAAGCTCGAAATCTTCGAATTTGCGGCAAATTTTACGTTTCGAATATTTTTCAGCCCGAAAATTAGGTGACTAGAAATATCTATCGTAATATTGCGATAGATATCTATATCAATGGGCATTTCCAAAACAGACGATTTTACGCTTAGAGAAAACAGGATTGCACGCTATGCAAAGGCGCTTGCTCACCCTGCACGCGTTGCGATCCTGAACATCCTTCTCAAAAAGCAAGCATGCATTTGTGGCGACATTGTCGACGTTCTGCCACTTTCACAGAGTACCGTCTCTCAACATCTCAAGGAATTAAAAGAAGCTGGTTTAATTCAGGGGGACACTGAAGGCGTGAAAGTGTGTTATTGCATCAACGAAGAAGGATGGACCGAAGCGAAAGAATCGTTTAAAGTGCTCTTTGATTCTTACAAAGCCGGCAGCAGTTGTTGCCGGTAGTTAAGTATAACAATCGTAAAAAACCGATAAAATGAACACTCAAAATCAAGATTGCTCCTGCGGCACTACAGTTTGCCTGCCAGGATGCTGCGGTGGTAACTCAACAGGTTGCTGCTAAATAGTTCGGAGTTGGGAGATGGGAGACGGGAGTACCGTTGACCATTTCCACTCCATTAAATCATTAATATTTAGTTACCATGAAATTATCTGACGTAAAAACAGCATTGACAGGACTTTCCGAAGTGAATTTCCTTTTACCCGATGGAACAAAAGTTCCTGAACATTTTCACGTTACGGAAGTGGGTGCAATTTCAAAACACTTTATCGACTGTGGCGGCACGGTTCGCAAAGAGAACGTTGTGAATTTCCAATTGTGGGAAGCGAATGATTTCGATCATCGTCTGAAGCCGCAAAAGCTTATTGACATTATTGCACTTTCTGAACGTGTACTCGGCCTCGAAGATCTCGAAGTGGAAGTAGAGTATCAGTCAAACACAATCGGAAAGTATGGTCTGAACTTCAGCAACGGAAACTTCATTCTTGAAGCGAAAACAACCAACTGCCTGGCAACCGATAAGTGCGGAATTCCACCGGAAAAGTTGAAAGTAAGTTTGTCTTCGTTAACTCCAGCGGGTGAATCAGATGCGTGTTGCGGACCGAACTCAAAATGTTGTTAACTCTTAAACATCAGCTTTAGCCGGCGCTGCCGTCTTTGCCACAGATTCGCAGATTTCTCAGATGACGCAAATTATTTTTAGTTTAATTATTAATCTGTGAAATCAGCGTAATCAGCGAATCTGTGGTAAGGTGCCAAAGGCGCAACAGAAAACTACAAACACTGTAAGTATGAAAAGCATATTAGTCCTATGCACGGGCAACAGTTGCCGATCGCAAATGGCGGAAGGTTACCTGCGTCATTTCGCCGGATCCAAAGCTGAAATCTATAGCGCCGGCGTGGAAAAACACGGCGTAAATCCGAAGGCAATTCACTTCATGAAGGAAGATGGAATTGATATTTCCTCGCACACGTCTAATCTCGTTGACGAATACATCGGAATTGATTTCGATTTCGTGATTACAGTCTGCGATAGTGCGAAGGAACGTTGTCCTGTTTTTCCTTCGAAGGCAAAGAAGTTCCATCAGGATTTTCCGGACCCATCGAAAGTATCAGGAACAGCCGATGAAATTGCAGCTGCTTTCCGGCGTACACGTGAGATGATAAAAGTATATTGCGCTGAATTTGTAAATAGCAATTTGTAGAAACATTTTTCCGAATCCTTTTTCTGATTCCTAACATGAGCAAATACGTTTCGGAGTTCATTGCAACATTCACATTGCTCCTGGCAATTCTTGAAGCAATTATTTTAACAACAGGATCATCGTACGGACTGGTGATCGTTTCATTTGTAGCCGGTGCAGGTGTTACGATTCTCATTTACGGATTCCGGAAACATTCAGGGGCACACATGAATCCTGCAGTGAGTACAGCAATGTGGCTCGACAATCAGCTCACTACAAAAGTTTATCTCGGTTATTTTGCGGTTCAGTTGTTCGCATCGGCTGCTGCGGCATGGGTTATTGATTTCACTCATCGCGATCAGGCTTATGTGATGGGAATGACTGTGCCTTCACTTACTGAAGGTCAAGCCTGGATACTTGAAGCGGCGTTGACTTTTATTCTCGTGTTAGCTATTTTCCGATGCATTGATCCGGCGCGACCTAAAATGGACAAATTTCTTGCTCCGTTAATTGGCTTGATCGTATTCTTCGAAATCTATTTTGCAGGAATGTATTCGGGTGCATCCATGAATCCGGCACGCTCATTTGGACCGGCATTGATTGAGGGTAGGACTGAGTATCATTGGTTATTTTTCTCGGCGCCGGTATTTGGGGCAGCGGTTGCACGGTATTTTGATTTGATTTTCAGGAAGAAGGTGGTGGCGAACGTTGCAGGGATTTAAATCCTCCAGGGTGTAGTAGCAAATCAACCCTGCAAGCGTTTAACTCCTGCAGGGTGTCAATCTATCCCAGATTAAACGTTTGAAAACGCCTATTCCCATTAGAATTTCTTAAACTACGCGCGCGCATAACCCTGCAGGAGTTAAACGCTTGCGGGGTTATACAAACTCCTACGTGCATAAGTTTCCCGCCCCGAAAAATCCTCTGCCAACTTTCACTGTAATTTTTCACCATGGCAAAGTTCGCCCTTGTGCAAGCAGTTCTTCGACTGTATACCGCCCAACTGCTGACTGCCAACTGAAAAGTGAACGCTAAAGCAAAACTCAAACCCGGAATCACCCTCAACTTCTTCGGCGAAGGATACAACCTCCTGCGCTTCGATGAAAACCGATTGCCGTTTCGGGAGATCGAACAGCGAGCAATGGAAATGAAACTGGAAATCGATCGCGCAATTCTTGATCTGGAATTCTACGAACCGTTTGCAGAGCAGGGATTGAAATCCTGGAAGGACATCACCATACAAGTGACGCGTGGTAGCTCGGTCAACCGCTTATCGTGGATGGAAATCCGTTCAGAAGGGAAAAAGCGAAAGACACATATTCTCGAAGAACTGTTTTTAGCAGAAACACTTTTCCCTTTGTGCGATTTTCAGCTGGACGAAATGCCCGTCGTTAAAAATGTGAGCGGATCGTTTTATATCCTCGAAAAGGAAGTTGGAAAAATCGATACGTTCTTTATCGAAGGTGCGGTTCCCGATCTGGAACATCTTCACTTTTCGCTGGAGAAATACAGTCTTCCCGGAAAAGAATTGTTGCTTTTAACCGGTGTTTCCTGCAAAGGCGAAGCGCTCCTGAGGAAAGAAACCGATACGGTGATTTCTACTATGCGGTTGATTCTCACCTAATGCTTAATTTAGTCCTGGTGCGCTTTCTCCTCTTTTCAATATCATTTGCTGTTTGCATTTCTACCACTGCGCAGGTACAGCCGCGTCCCATTGAAACGGACGGAATACGCAAGCATACGGCGTGGTCGGTTCCGAAGGATGTTGATGTTCCGATAATCGATGGGGAATTTAATGATCTCGCATGGCAGTATGGAGATGTTGTAAACGACTTCGTTCAGCAAGCGCCCAATCCCGGTGAGCCTTCACGTCAGCAAACCGGGGTCAAAATTCTCTACACGAACGAAGCGATTTATGTCGCAGCTTCCATGTTTGATTCAGCACCGGATTCAATATTGCAGCAACTAGGCCCGCGCGACGAATGGCAAAACAATACGGATGCTTTTGCATTGATGATTGATCCGTACCACGATCGCCGTAACGCATTTCTTTTTGCAGTAACTGCAGCCGGAGTACAAACAGATTCAA
The DNA here is from genome assembly GCA_040377305.1 of Flavobacteriales bacterium. GTDB lineage: Bacteria > Bacteroidota > Bacteroidia > Palsa-965 > Palsa-965. The sequence goes on from JBEIPA010000021.1 coordinate 34,418, forward strand.
GATTCATCTTTGATAAATCCGATGTGTCTTTAAATGCTGTCTGGTACAGCGCGGTAACAATCAACTCAAGAGGCTGGCACGTGGAGATGAAGATTCCATACCAGGCAATCCGTTTTCCAAAAGCAGAAGAGCAATTATGGGGAATTAACTACACCCGTATAATCCGCCGATACAGAGAACAATCGTGGTGGAACAATGTTGATCCGAACGTAAGCGGGGTGGTGAATCAGTGCGGGGACCTAACCGGCATTAAGAACATTGATCCTCCGGTACGACTTGCATTGTTTCCATACGCATCCGGTTATTACGAACTTTATGATGGAGAATCTACCACCTCATTCAATGGTGGAATGGATGTGAAGTATGGTCTGTCGGATGGCTTTACGCTCGACTTAACGCTGATTCCGGATTTCGGACAAACGTTAAGCGACAATCTGGTATTGAATTTATCTCCTTTCGAAGTGCGTTACGACGAACGGAGATATTTTTTTACTGAAGGAACAGAGCTCTTCAATCGGAACGACTTGCTTTACACCAGACGAATAGGAGGTAGGCCGGCAGGATATTCAGCTGTGCAGAGTCAACTTGATTCGAATGAATATGTAGTGAGCAATCCTGCGAGCACCAGATTGTATAATGCACTTAAAATATCAGGTCGCACGAGAAAGAAAACCGGAATAGGATTCTTCAACGCTGTTTCATCGGAGTCGAATGCAATTGTTGAGAACAGTGTAACTCTTCAGCAGCGGGAAATTGAAACATCTCCCTTGACAAATTTCAATTGTTTCGTGGTGGAGCAGATTCTCGGCCGGTATTCTTACATCGGTTACATGAATACCACGGTTCTTCGCTCGAACCACGGAGAAGATGCGATGGTGAACAGTGTGCAGTTTCGGGCCGCGACCGGGAATAACAAATATGCAGTGGAAGGATATTTCGATAACAGCCTCACCAATGAAATTTCGTCCAATGGAATTTCCGGTTTTCGATATCACATCGAAGGTGGCAAAGTGAAAGGACCACTCATTCTGAAATACCGCCATCATCTGGTCAGCAACACGTTCGACTCAAACGATATGGGTTATCTGGACCGTAACAACTATTACAATCACGGTACTACGATTGGTTACAACGTGTTCACTCCTTTCAGAAGAGTTCTCTGGACAATCAATGAAGTGAATACGGACGTTTCATACATGTACGATGTAAACTGGAGAACGTTTTTCACGGTTGCGGGTCGGCACATTATTACGTACCGGAATTTTATGACCGTTGGAATCAATTGGCTCGCGAATCCGGCGAAGGCAAATGACTTTTTCGAGACACGTACACAGAAGCGTTATTTGATTTATCCGGAGAACTATGAGCTCGGAGGCTGGATGTCTTCTGATTACAGAAAGATTATCGCTCTCGATGCTGGCGCTTCCTATCGCATCTTTCTTGAACGCAGCAGAACGATTTTCAAATATTACATAGCTCCGCGATACCGGGCAAGCGACAATCTCTTCATTGTATACCGATGGGATCATGAACTGAAACATGATAACATAGGATATGTATACGGTGCTAGTTCACCGATCATCGTTTTTGGCTTGCGTGATATGAATACGGTTACAAGTACGCTTACAACTACGTACATCTTCACTCCGAAAATGGGATTGTCGCTCCGTGTGCGTCACTACTGGTCAGAAGTTTCTTACAAGGAATATTTTGATCTGCAGCCAAACGGAACACTGGAGCACTATGATTATCCCGGTAATGCGAACATCAGCTTCAATGCTTTCAATATTGACCTCATCTACACCTGGGTTTTTCAACCGGGGAGTGAACTGATCGTGACCTACAAGAATTCTATTCTGTCTTCTTCGAATGTTCTGTTGGGAAGTTATTCCGAAGATCTTGGACACATGTTCGACGGACCAGAGAGCAACAGCATTTCTGTGAAGTTGATTTGGTACCTTGATGCTGGAAAATACTTAAAGAAGAAACAGTAACACTTGAGCCCGAAGAAGCAGTACTACCCCACGTTTCTAAAGAACTTTCGCGACAAACCATTTGACGCGAAAGCGCTTGAAGCAGCCTATTATCAGGCGAGAATCGGCGATGAAGTGCGTGGTGCAGACGAAGCCGTGTCCTATTTTTCAGAATACAAAATCGACGCGGTTCATTGGCACTTTCATCAGCGAATTCTGCGAGATGAAGTTTTGTACCGGCTGGTTTCCGAAGGTTACATTCACCCGAAAGTTCATCCTGTTGGCGCCATTTATCACGATGCAGAATTTTATGCATTCGTTTTTCCGTTCATTCACACGGCTATTCTCAGGAAGATGGCGCTTGCAATTGAATCGGAAAATCTGAATGCGGTGAAGCTGCTTGAACAATGGATTGAACCTTTCGGTACGTTGTTTCGTGATGCGTTCTATCACATGGTCGAGTTTACAGCAGATGAAATAGTGAAAGAACTTCATGCAGTTAAACTCAACCGAAAGTCATTGTCATTTGACTTATACGGCCGCGTGAGTCCAGCTCTAATGCAACTGTTAAATCGTTTGCCGGATCGCCGTCAGGACAAACGCGATCAGTTTGCCTTGGTTGTGATTGATTTCGCGGTTTGGCTTCGCGAAGACATGAAAGTTTACACGCAGCCAAACGGACTAATGACGCGTTTGAAATTGCTCAATGTCAGTGCAGATATCCACGCGCAACGTAGCATTCAAATGGCAAAGTGGGAGCAGGAAAAGGATGCAATTACGAAAGAGAAATTTTCGCTCAATCATCTCATCTGGATTGTTCCTGCGGTGTTAATCGTTGCGTTTGTAATCTGGAGACAAACAGACATGGGCAAATCGGATGATGCCATCATTGAGGAACATCAGGAAGCACTCGCCATTGAACAAGCTGCTTTGGACGAAGAGAAGGAGAAGATTCGCCTGCGCATGGAGAGTATTGATTTGAACGAGCAGATTGCGAATGAACTTTGGGACGCATACAATTCTAATCCGCAAGGTGGTGTTCCGCCTGCAGCTGCCGGCGCGGCTCACATAGATAACGGAGAGTTGATGTATTCTGAATGGCTCAAAATTGGTCGGGAGATTTATTTCGCCGATCAGACAAGCCTCACTCTGGTGAATAACAGCGAATGTGATGCAATTGTATTTGTACGTCAAACGAACGGGCCATACATGGAGCGAGCGTACTATTTGCGCACACAGCGCAGCGTAGAAGTGCAGGATGATAAAGTGCGGCCATATTCCATACGGGTTTATGCCGGAAGCGAATGGGCTGATTCACTCGTGACATCGAACTATGCCAGTAAGTTGCTGAACGTTTTGCCAGGAGAAACAAAGGATGAATTTCCTTCTTCAACGGAGTTGCGCGGAAGATTTTTGTATCCTGTTAAATCGCTACAGGAGAATTTACTTCCGGCAGATGTGATTCAGGCTGCTTCGCACTTTGACTACAATGGTGTTCCGGTAGTTACGATCATTGGTAGTCACGAGAAGATTGAATACGCTACAGGGAAGTAATCAGTGTGCGTGTTTAGAATACCCTGTTTCTAAATGTTATTCAGCATTTCCGCTGTAAGAGGTTTCCTTATAAATAAGATGGAACTATCAAATTCCCGAACTTCTGATTGATCGGCATCGTGAATAGACGATGTTAGAACAATAATCTTGGATTTTTTTACGACACTATTTTCCCACTTTCGGAATTCCCGTATAAACTGCATTCCGTTCATGACGGGCATATTGAGATCAACAAAAATGATGTCAGGTGACAAGTGGTTGGCATCGGGTTCTCTTGAATGCAGCTCCAAAATAAGATCGAGTGCGAGTTGCCCGTTGATTGCAAAGTGCATAACTTCCGAAAAGTTGGAGGCAGCCAACATCTTTTCGCTTATGAAGTTGTCGATATAGTTGTCATCAACGAGTAGGGTCACTTTATACTTGTGCTGTCCGCTGACCGGAATGGAAAGGAGAGGCTGTAGTTCGCTATCGTTTTTCATAGGGAAGTTCGATAATAAATTCTGTTCCAACGTTTAATTCACTTGCAATGCGTATGGTCCCACCGAGTGTTTCAACTTGTGTTTTCACCATAAAAAGGCCAAGTCCTTTTCCTTCTGTGTGATCGTGAAAGCGCTTGTAAAGTCCAAAAACCTGGGAAGCGTGTTTTGAAAGGTCGATCCCGATTCCATTGTCTGCGAAGTATATTCTGACGTTAGAATCGTCCGACTCACTTCGGATAGTAATGTTCGGAGGAATTCCGCGCTGCTGGTATTTGATACTATTCGATATCAGGTTGTAAAATATACTGTACAGATAGCTGCGTATTGCGAATATGCCGTCTTGTTGACTGAAGTCAGTTGCAATTCGAACATCTTTGTTCTCCATTACAGTTTGAATGCTTGACTTGATAGTTTCTACAAGCTCGTTAAAATGAACCGTTTCCTTATATTCATTAATCTCGGCTTTAGCCTGGAGAATAACGTTGAGATCTTTAAGCATTATATCCAGCTGTGCTGCTGCGCTAAACAAGTATTCTTGAGTTTGTGTTCTTTCTTGTTCCGACAGTTTATTCTTCATCACATTTGATAGTCCGAGGATATGTGCTACGGGCGAACGCAGGTTGTGAGAGATGATTGCCGTGAACTGTTCCAGATTCTTGGTATGCTGAACCAGATTACTTATCATTTTCTCGCGTTCTGCTTCGACCAATTTTCTCTCAGTAACATCATGCATAACGCCGAGAAGTCGAACGGGTTTCTTATTACTATCAAACTCAAATTTTCGTTCGGTATAGCCATATCTTAATTCTCCGTCTTTTCGGATAAATCTGAAGTTGTATGAAATGGCATCGTACGACGTAAAAGCAATCCCAACATCTGAGGTCACCTTCTCAATGTCATCTGGATGAATGAAAGACAGGAAAAGCTCCTGTGACGGTATCGGATTCGGATCGTCTATTCCAAACAAAGAGAACATTTCCTCGGACCAGGTGTGAACATTCGTAGCGAAATCTATCTCCCAGTTTCCCACATGAGAAATAGCCTGCGCTTCTTTCAGAAGCGACTCACTTTTCCGGAGATTTTCTTCGGCAAGTTTACGTTCTGATATATCCTGGTGCGACACGACAACCATAGGTACGTTGCTTTCCAATTTGAGAATAGTCAGCCCAAACCATCTTTTCACACGCGGTGAATTACATGGGTATTCCATGTAGTAGTCGCTCTTGTCACCATTCATAACTTCCTTAATTCCGAACAGTGCTTCGGCGGCACCCTTGGAATTCGCGAGGATGGATTTTTCGCAGACCTCGAAATAATTCGAGCCTACACCTGTGCTCAGCAATGTACTGTCTCCGTTCTCGTTGGAGAATCGGTCCCAGGAAGCATTAACCGCTACAATGGTTCCTGTTGAATCTATAACAGCAATGTGAGAACTCAAGGAATTGAGTACACCATTGGTAAACGCTTCACTTTGTCTGAGTTTCTCTTCGGCGATTTTCGACTTTGTAATATCTCTGGAGTGACAGGCAGCTCCAACTATCTCTTCACCTTTGCGAATTGGCGAATAAGAGATTTCCGTCCAGAATTCAAAAGGTTGCTGAAAGTGACTTATTTCCCGGTACGATTCACCGGCGAATGCCCGCTCATACAGATGCTGAAAATGGGTATACATTTCAGGGGTATACGAAACGTTAAGAATGCTTTCTCCTTTTTGAAGGACGTAACCAAAGTTGACCTTACTCATCTCGTCGAATGACAAATTGGATGTAATCAGGTTAAACTCCCGATCTACACTCCACATCAGATCGTCCGTGTTATTGATCAGCGCACTTAAATTGTTTTGGTCAAATTCTTTTTGTTGTTCAGCGTGCTTGCGGTCTGAAACATCCCTGAAGTTGGATACTAAGGAATTGATACCTGGTTCATCGAGCATATTGGTGATGGTACCTTCACACCATTTCCATGTACCGTTCTTATGCTTCAATCTCATCTTAAGTTCAAAAGGCATTCCTCTGGTATTAAGAAGATGAACTCTTTTCTTTGCATATTCCTCCTTCTCATCCGGATGAAGTATGTCGAAAACATTCATACGAAGTATCTCCAGTGGTTCATACCCCATGGTATGTGATGCAGAAGGACTGGCATAAGTGAAGTTTCCTTCCTGTGTACTAAACGTTTTTATGTCTGTTCCCTTTTCGACCAGGACCCGAAATCTCGTTTCATTGACTTGTAATTTGAAGTCCGTCTCCTTTTGTTGAGATTCTTTCTCGAAAAGTTCCAGCGCAAAGGAAATATCATTGGTTAGCTCAATGAGTAATTTTATTTCATCCGCACCCGCAAAGTTTATTTCACTTGAAAACAGATTGAAAGTACCAATGATTTTTCCCGACTTTCTGATCGGAAGAACCAGAAAGGAATTAATGTTTCGTTGAAGCGCGTATTCTTGCAAACCACCTTTGATCTCCGAATGGAGTACATCGTTACAGATATAATATTTTCCGGTGTTCAGTACTGTAAATTGAGGTTCATCTGTTGTGTATGAAGCGTCAGTGAAAAGTTTAATGTCCTCAAAGGGTACTCCCGATTGTTCAGCAAGTGTTATGGTTTGATTTTCCGGGTTGAATATTCCAATCCAAGCCATCTTAAATTTGCCAAACTCAATTGCTAATCGGCACGAGTTACGGAAAAGAGATGTTTCATTCGGAACGCGTACAATGTTCTGATTGACCTGACTGATGAAGGCATATAGGTGATTGGCTTTGTTCAGTTTCTCAGCGGTGATCACTTTCTCCATCTGGTCATCAGCTTCCTGTAATGCCCTGTTGATTTTATCCGGAAGTGTATAAAGCGAGTCTTTCAATACGTAATCGTTCGCTCCATTCCTGATTAATTGAGCTGCCTTTTCTTCTCCAACTGTACCCGTCACAAAAATAAATGGAGTGTCGGGCGCCATGTCTTGCTTGAGCTTAAATGCCCGTTTACCGTCAAAGGATGGAAAGGTGTAGTCGGACAAGATAATGTCTGGAGAGAATTCTTTAAGCGCATTTACGTAAGTGCTTTCGGTGTATACAACAAGTGAGAGATAGTTGAGACCACTCCTGTGTAGCACGTGAATAATCAGGTCAACATCGCTTTGGCTGTGCTCAACAATCAGAATTTTGATGACGTTTCTAGTCATGATTAGCTCGATTTCTGATTAGTGATCGTCCAGAACAAGCCCAGGCGTGAAATTGCCTTTTGAAATTCGTCGAATTCAACGGGTTTTACAACGTAGCTATTCGCACCGAGGGCATAGCATTTTTTAATATCGGGGTCTTCTTTTGATGAAGTAAGAATTACAATTGGAATTGTTTTGGTTCTTTCATCTGCGCGAACTGCTTCCAGCACTTCGATGCCATTCACTTTCGGCATTTTTAGATCCAACAAGATGACCCTTGGCTTATCTTCAACACTTCTGGCCGAGAATTCACCTTGGGCGAAAATGAAATCCAGCGCTTCTGCGCCATCTCGAACGTGCAGAAGTTTATTTGAAAGATTGTTTTCTTTCAAAGCGGAGATCGTCATTTCGGCGTCGCTGGCACTGTCTTCAACCAACAGGATATCTACAGAATGTATCATAGGATTATGAATTTGGCAATGTGAAATAAAACGTAGCACCTGCGTCGACTTTGGCTTCGGCCCATACGCGTCCATCGTGTTTGGCAATAATCCTTTGAACAATTGCGAGACCAACACCAGTACCCTCAAATTCATCTTCTGAATGCAGACGCTGGAAAACTCCGAACAACTTTTTCACATAGCGCATATCGAAACCGGCGCCATTATCTTTTATTGAATAGATGATTTCTTCACCTTTTGATTCTGAATCGATTTCAATAATTGCTTGTTCCCTTTGGCTCGTGTATTTGATAGCATTTGAAACCAGATTTGTCCAGACTTGTTTCATGGCAACTGTATCTGCACTGGCTGCAAGAAGTGGTGATATTCTGATTTCAATGTTCCTGCTGTCAAATACGTTTTTAAGTTCATCGCAGAGATTGGTCACGAGATCGTTCATGGAAATCTGCACTTTCACAAGTTCTTTTCTTCCGAGTCGTGAAAATGTAAGCAGATCATCAATCAATTGACCCATTTTCTTGGCGTTGTTAATGATGTTGCCTACGAGACGATGGATTTCCGGATCGACCTGTTGAACTTCTATTTCTTTGAGCATGCGGGCGTAACCATGAACGGCGCGAAGAGGTGCACGCAGATCATGAGATACCGAATAAGAAAAAGCTTCCAGTTCCTTATTAGCAGCTTCTAGCTTTGCCGTACGATCTATTTTTTCCTGATTCTGAACTGCAAGTTCTTTGTTAGCAATTAATAGTTCTGCGGCTCTTTTCTCTTTCTCTTCATTCTGAAAAGCAAGCTCAATATTTGCAATGAGTAGTTCTGCTTCCCGCTTTTCTTTTTCCTTATTTTGGTAAGCAAGTTTCTTGTTTGCGGCGATCAGTTCAATCGCTTTTTTCGCGTTCTCTTCATTTTGAATGGCCAAGTCTGCATTGGCAGTACTTAGTTCTGCGGCTCTTTTTTCCTTCTCTTTATTTTGAAAAACGAGCTCTATGTTTGCAATGCTAAGTTCTGCCGCGCGCTTCTCTTTTTCTTTATTCTGAAAAGCAAGTTCTTTATTGGCAATTCCCAATTCACCGCTACGTTTTTCTTTCTCGGTATTTTGAAACAGAAGTTCCGTATTGGCAATTGCCAGTTCTGCGGCCCGCTTTTCTTTCTCCTCATTTTGAAAAATGAGCTCAATGTTTGCAAGGTGCAATTCGGCTGCTCTCTTTTCTTTCTCCTTGTTCTGAAAACTGAGTTCTTTATTTGCAATGACTAATTCAGCCGCTCGCTTCTCTTTCCTTGCATTTTGAAAAGCAAGTTCCTTGTTGGCAATTAGCAACTCAGCAGCACGCTCCTCTTTCTCGTGATTCTGAAATGCAAGTTCCCGATTGGCAATGATCAGTTCCGCAGCGCGTTTTTCTTTTTCCTTATTCTGAAATGCAAGTTCTCGATTGGCAATTACCAGTTCATCTGCCCGCTTTTCCTTCTCTGTCTGCTGAAACGCTAATTCTTCGTGGGCAATCGTTAGTTCCGCCGCTCTCTTTGCCTTTTCTTCATTCTGAAAAGCATATTCATTTCGATCAATGATCAATTCACCATGAGGCTTCTGCCCTTTGGCTTCCTTGGAGTTTTTCTTCGGATCAGGTGGGTTACTTTTCGATACGTGTAGGGGCATAAAATGACGAATAAAATAGTTTAACACGTTCAACCAAAGGGTCAGTCGTACGTATCTGTTAACCTGAGATTTTCTCAAGTTGAGAAGATCAATGTCTCTGCGATTAGCTGGAAAAAGTCACCTATCAAAAGCAGTAGATAGGGACTGGAAGAATAGGTTGTCAAACAGATCACATATTCATACGTGACACAGTTTTAGTAGATGTATGTGTTACAACCCTATGGTGAAGATACATGTACTTGCTGCGGGAACTTGTACATAATTCACTGATAGCTTACATGATACGGGAATCGTAGAGGGAATTCCCCAAAGACAGTTAATCTTCGAGCTCAGTTTGTTTTTCGAGCTTATCCTGATTCACCAGCGTATTCATGGAAATGAAACGAAGCGATTCTTTTAACTCAGATTCGGTTTTCGTCGTTGTAATTTCCACTTTGACCGACATGCCAGGAAGGAGATCAAACCCATTGGAAGAGAAAGTTGTGTTCGGGTCATCGCACACGATCATTACATTTCGGATATAGTCGTTCGAAGAAAGCGTAATCGCCATCGGTCCTTCTTTGATGTATCGGACGAATGAATACTTTGGTTGAACATCAGGGTAGTTGTGGTCAATTTCTTTTCCAATACTTGTATGATCGTAAACCGGCGCAATTGGTGTTGCACTATTGGTGGCAACGAACGACGCTGTCAGAAACCCATCTTCAGCCCTGAGTGAAACCAACATGGCTGTTTTCTTCATAGCACCATAGCGCACAGATGAATTTTCATTAACTGCAATATCCTGCTTGAACTCAAGTTGACTCATTCCTTTAAAGTTCCGCCAATTGACCAACAATGTTCCCGTGTACGAAGCCGATGAATTATTGACCACCCAAACGTACACCGAATCTTCCGTTTGTTCCAGGCTCACCAGTAACGGCTGGTAAAGTCTGGCCAATTCATACCACGCCAGTTTCTTCCGTCCATAATAATCCTGCACCGACCACGAAGTCGCCGGCCAGCAATCATTATACTGCCAGAACAAAGAACCCATACACGTCGGGAAATTTCTGCGTTGTGCCTCAATTGCAGTGGAGAGTGCATCTTTCTGCATGCTTTGAGTGAGATACACATACTGCTCAAACGAATTCGGTGTCAATCCATAATCACGCTTCATGTATTCCGAAATTGTTTGAAAGCCGGTTGGATGTTTCTGATGAGCATTGATTGTACTATCCTGGAACCAGAACTTTATATTGGCACCCATTTCTTTGAAGGTGTGAATGGATGGCGCACTCTGAAATCCAAATTCAGAAACAAATCTTCCGGTGTGATCTTCGTAAGACGAGAATGGCTCATTGCCCCACCAAACGCCCCAGTAGTGAACATCACCTTGCGTGTACGCTACTTCTCGTCCCCAGCCATTCTGTGGTGAACTCATTACGTAAGGAAAGAACGGATCGTGTTGTGCGACGCAGCCCATGAACTTCAGACTGTAGTTGAAGTAATCGTTGTAGATTTTCGCAGAATCTTCCTTGCTATATCCGAACTCGCGCTGCCAACCCCAATTAAACCATCCTTCTTTGTTTTCATTGTCGCCACACCAAAGTGCAATGGAAGGATGTGATGCAATTCGTCTTACGTTCTGCGTGACTTCTTTCGTGAGCAGATTGTCCTTGTCGAGCGTTTGATACGGATACATGCTGCATGCAAAAGGAAGATCCTGCCAAACCATCAATCCAAGCGAATCACACTGGGAATAGAAATGGTCCGACTCATAAATTCCGCCACCCCACACCCGAACCATGTTCATGTTCAGATCACGCATATCCGTTAATTGCGCTGATACTTTTGAATTCAGCACGCGCGGAAGAAAATTATCCGATGGAATCCAGTTCGAGCCCATGGCATACACCAGTTTGTCGTTGAGCACAAATGCAAAGCTGCCGTTGCTGTTGAGCATATCTGTGGTCAGCTCGATCTTGCGGATTCCGGTTACCGTTGCAACCGCCACAACTTTCCTCCTTCGGAATGTTGCCACAGTGAATTTGTACAGATTCTGTTCACCCATTCCGTTACACCACCAAAGTTTTGGATGCGCAACGCGGAACGTAATCTTAAGATGCTGCGGTTTATTTTTCTTCACGGAATAGAAATCAGAATAGATTCCGCTGTCGTTCTGAAAAACAAGGAACTGGTATTTACCTGCTTTGTCGGCTTCGAATGTAAAATCTACCGTTACGAAAGCTGTGTCTTTGTCAATGAAATCGGTTTTGTAAACGACATCAGTGATTCGCATTTCACTCCATCCAACAATACGAACCGGTTTCCAGATTCCGCAGGTTACAAATCGCGGACCCCAATCCCAACCGAACTGATATTGTGCTTTGCGAATGAAAACACGATCACCACCGGGATATTTCTTGATTGACGAAAGTGCTTTGTTTCTCTCAATGAGTTTAGAAGCCGGTTCGAAGCGGACGACCAGTTTGTTGTTCGCCTTGATGAGACTTTTTACGTCAATCTTGTAAGACAGAAACATGTCTTCGCCGGTGAACAAATATTCTCCATTCAGGTAGACCGAACAATAGGTATCGAGTCCATCGAACTGCAATTCGATATGCTTCTCTCTGCGCATGGTTCGTGAGCATTCGAAGTTCACCTCGTAAATCCAGGTTACGCTGTCAATCCATTGCAACTTTGATTCATTGGTGCCAATGAATGGATCTTCAATAAGCTTGTTGGTGAAAAGGTCGGTGTGAATGGTGCCCGGAACAGTAGCAGGATAATTGGGTGCCAGAATTGTTCCGCGTTCAAATGTCCAGCCCGATTCCAGGGGCAAGGTAAAATCGGCGTAAGCAGAACAAGGAAGTAATGTTGTGAGAAAAAGAAATCGGAGGAACAGATTCCGCATCAACAAATCTAAGGTTTCAGCTTGGATTTCATATCGCGGATGAAATCAGGATCGGGTAGAACGTGTATGCCAAATCCTGAATCGGGCGCCATGAACTTCTTCCGCGCTGATGCATGGAATTCGTTGCAGGTTGTTTGAGACGCAATGGCCGTAATGTTCGCCGGATTGAGTCCCCCGGCAACCAGTATGGTAATCTCATTCCCGAAATTCTCATGAAGTTTACGAAGCAACGGAATGCCCATTGCTGCAGATTTCTCCTGCGCCGAGGTCAGTACACGCTTTACGCCAAGATTAATCAGCTTCTTGATCTCTATCTGTGGGTGAATGCACACGTCAAATGCTCTGTGGAACGTTACGGGTCGACCTTCAGCAATGTGCATCACTTCTTCCATAAATTTCTCATCAATCATGCCGTTCGACATGAGCGCACCAGTTACAATACCATCGGCTCCGGCTGCAATACTCAAGGTCATGTCGTGGAACATGATCTCTTTCTCACCTTCAGAGAATGCAAAGTTGCCGCCTCGTGGGCGCACCATGACCTGCACAGGAATCCCAACGTTGGACTTTACATACTGGATGGTGGCTGCGGTGGGAGTGAGGCCACCTTCTACATACCCGCTGCACAATTCAATACGGTCGGCACCACATTCGGCTGCTATCAAAGCACCTTCGGGACTGAAGACCGCTATTTCTAATACTTTACTCAAGGTTGTAGGTGGCTGCTCAGTCATTGACTAAGAACCACGATTGCTAAATTAGAGTATGCATGAGTTCGGAAATTCCTTAAATGATACTACTTTTGCGCACCCAATTGTTAATTGGTGGTGTCGGCTTTCCGACTTCTCACCGTAAAAAAAAGAACGCATCGTATGTTGGTTGTAAAGAAGTCTAGAATCAAAGGAGCTGGTATGGGGCTCTTCACTACCAGTAAAATCCGGAAGGGTGATGTCATTGTCGAGTACAAAGGCGTAAAGTCAACCTGGGATAAGGCGATGAAAAAGTACAAGGGTGATGTCAAAGCCGCTCGCTATATCTTTCACATTACTGACAAGAATACAATTGATGCCCAGTTCACGCCTGAGGAACTTGCCCGTTACGCTAACGATGCCGAAGCTCCTATCGGAAAGAAGAAGCCGCGTTTCAAGAACAACTCACACTACGAGGTAATCAAGAGCCGGCCGTATATCGTGGCTGCAAAAACGATTGGAGCAGGCGCTGAGATCTTTGTAGATTACTCTGGCGATTATTGGGAAGTGATGTTGGAAGAGGAAGAGGACACAAAGGCCGAGAAGAAGAAAGCGGAGAAGAAGAAATCGAAGAAGAAATCGAAGAAAAAGTCGAAGAAGAAGTAAACGACTTTACTCCACAATTATTTCTGAAACGAATAGCCACGCGGGATAACCTGAACCGGGACTTCCCATAGGTATTATTCCCCTGCCTTGCACTATAACTTTCACATAGCGTGCAGGGAATCGTTCCCTGGTGTCAACTTCGATATCGGGTTCTCCACTCGCCGAAAGAATAACAGGCAATCCGGTCATTCTCTCATAGTGAATTCCATCTACAGAAGTGTAAACATTGGTAATTGAAGGTCTCCAAATCCAGCTGCCTTCGTCGTGCAGACTGTAAATTCCAACGCGCCGAATAGAATCGACCTTTCCCAAATCAATCACAACATCCAGTGTATCGCCCCACCAGCCGAGCCATTCACTGCCTGTCCACGGTGTTCTGCCTGTGATTCCATCAACCAATGAAAACGCGCCGCCTGTGTTGTATGCAGGAGCCGGTTGCTTTCTCAGCGTAACCGTTTTGCCCATCGCTTTGTGGTAACGAAACGATTGCGTGAAATCATTGCCCATGCGCTCTTCCCCAGTGAAAATGCATGCACGTAAACTACGCGAACTTGTAATCAGAATAGGTTCGTAGTACGCAGAATCGCCGAGGTTAACCATTCCTCCGTAGTTGTATCGAATGTCGCCGTATGGAGCAATTGTACTTAGCGAAAGTAAAATACCGTTTCCATTGGGCGCCGGCGAATACGTTGCATCGATGTCGTAAATCGCGCGTGAGTAATTTGCACGCATGTTGCTGTAAAAATCCATGTGCCGAATTGCACGGGATAAAAACTCGTCGTAATTCTTGATTTCTTTCCGACTCCACGCTACTTCCGAAAGTGCAGCCATGCGGGGAAAAATCATGTATTCTACCTGTGCAAATGTTGGAATGTATTCAGTCCACAAATTTGCCTGCACGCCTAAGATGTGCTTCTTTTCAGTTTCAGTGAGTGACGCAGGAACCGGATCGTAGCTATACACCTTGTTTAATGGAAGATAACCTCCAATGGCTAACGGCTCACCCGGATTTTTCGACTGATAATAATCGAAGTAACAGTGACTCACCGGTGTCATCACTACATCGTGATGCGATTTCGCTGCAGCAATTCCACCATCTTCACCACGCCACGACATTACAGCAGCACCATCAGCTAATCCGCCTTCGAGAATTTCATCCCAGCCAATTGCTTTCTTATTCTTTGTGCCGAGATAAGTAACAATACGCTGAATGAAATAGCTCTGCAGTTCATCTTCGTCTTTCAGATGGTTATCTTTCATGAAGTTCTGACAGAATTCGGATTTGCTCCATTCTTCTTTCGGACATTCATCGCCTCCGATATGAATGTACTTTCCGGGGAACAACAGGCAGACTTCATCAAGAATTCCTTTCAGCGTAGAGAAGGTTTCTTCCCTCGGCCACATCACTTCGGTGAATACACCCCATGTACCTGCCGCATTTTGTTTCGCACCCGATCCAAGTTCGGGATAAGCAGAAAGCAATGCTCTTGCGTGTCCCGGCATTTCAATTTCAGGAACAACGGTGATGTGCAATGAATCGGCAAAACGAACCACTTCTTTGATTTCTTCCTGCGTATAATATCCACCGTAGCGGGTGCGATCATACCTGTCTACGGGCTCGCTGAAATGTCCAAGCAAAGTCGAATCTCGCCAGCCTCCAATCGAAGTAAGCAAGGGGTACTTTTTAATTTCAATTCTCCAGCCCTGATCATCCGTCAAATGCCAATGAAAAGTATTCAGCTTGTACATGGCCATGTAACGGAGATATTGCTTGACATAGTCTTTCTGAAAGAAATGTCTGGCTACATCGAGATGCATTCCTCTCCACGAGAAGCGCGGATAATCAATGATATTACACGAAGGAATAATCCATTCGCCCTGATTCACTCCGGGTTGAATGAGTTGAAATAGCGATTCAAGGGCATAGAAAACTCCAGCCTTTGATCCGTAAATGTTGATGTCATTCTTGTTGATGAACATCATGTATCCTTCCGGAGGTATGGAAGCCGAGTCGAGCCAGATGTAAATGCAGCTCCTGTAGCCCTCTGATTTCGTATGACGAATATCGAGTCCGTAGTACTTCTGGACTTTATCACGAAACTGTTGCGTTTCTTTCTTCACTGCAGAAACGCTTGAGCGGTCTTCCACGAAGAAAGCAACTTCATTGTTCAGGTTGAAGTCACCAGACAATGCAAGAAGTGTTTGTGGTTTCGGAATAACCGGATAACGCAGAAGAAATTGCGAAGAACCGGGAATCGCAATCAGCGTCAAAAGGAAAACGGTAAGCAGTTTCCTCATTCCTCGTAATAATCAACCATTACTCCATCGATACCCGGAGTTATTTCCAACTGCGTATCACCAAAGTCGAGCATGATCGCTTTGTTGCTGTATATATTATCACCTTCGTGAGCAACACCGAGCTTAATCAGTTTTTTGTTTACTGCATTTTCCCAAAGTGCATTGGTGTTCATGCTCTCCGATTGTATATCAATCTTACCACCGAACTCATGAAGCAACATCAGCCGATACTTCTCTCCGTCGAAATCATCAGCAAGCGTTAAACCGGCTTCATCGGTTTCAGAAGCGGTGATTATAAGATTGTGACCTTCGAACTGCAACTCGAGTTTATCGAGAAATTCAAATCGCTCGTTAGAATCGGTTTTGTTGATCCAAAGATGATACAACACGTTCTTCAGCACACGCCCTTCCGCTGCTTTGAGTTGTTTGAGGTGATCGTATGAAAAATATTCTGACATAGAATTGGCAGTAAGGCATTAAGGCATTTGGGCATTAAAGAATTCAGAAAACCTGAGTGCCCTAATGCCCCATTGCCGATATTATTTCAACCCCATTTTAGTCGCGATGTCTTTCGGGACCGCACTCTTGTGCACCAGAATACTCGTTGTCTTATACTGGAAATACGGCATTGAAACGTAAATGTAACCACCTGTTTCATTTGCTTCCGTTCCCCAGGAATTCTTCACGATAAGATATTTCTTTCCGGTCTGATCAAGACACTGTCCGGTAATCTGCATTCCGTGATCGTCTTGTGTGCTGAGATTATCAAAAGCTTCCTGACGCGCGAGCTGTGTAATCATACGTTCCTTGCAGGGAAACATCCACAACGAATCTTTTTCCCCGGCGCGCATTTTGTCCCAATCTTTTTCAGGCACAACCGCAATTCCGTTTTTGTGTGAGAAATATTTCTCAGATACATCAGTTCCCCATTCTACCGTATAACCGTTTGCAGTGGCATTGTCAGTAATTGAACTCATTTCTTCGATCGACACATTGTAAGAAGATTCCCACGCCCAGTTGTCCGGAATCTCCAGTGCGAAACGTGTGTAGAACGGATGATGCGTGAATGATGTCACAGAAATGTAATCTGCTGCATTAAATCCTAAGGAAGCAGCGTACGTTTTCGGATCGTACGTTTTAGTGCCAATCTGGAAAGTTGCTGGCGGCACTCCGAGATAACCGTCGAGTGCTCCGATGTAAGCGTTCAACCAGTTCGGACTAAGCTTTCCTTCATCGAGTTTTAACTGCGCATCCAGAATTGCTTTCAGCACCGCGTCCATTTCAGCGTGACGCACTTTCTCTTCGCCCAATGGCAATCCGACGTAAGCATATTGTGGCATCAATCCGTAGGTCGCTGCCAGATTAATTACATCTATAGGTTCTCCACCCGGACCGAATTGCGATTTGCCCATCAGGCGCATGTAGTGCTTTGCTTTCTCAATATATCCCACGCGAACGATCCACATTTCCGACAGATCAACTTCTCCTTTTCCCTGTCGAATAAATTCAGATTCAAGGAACGAATGCGTTGAAAATACCCAACACGTTGAAGAGTGGTATTGATCTTTCACAGAAGTACCTTTCGCTTCTTTCACAGCACTAAACTTAATCTGTGAATCTTTTTTGTTCGTGCGTTCCTGAGCATTGACAGAAACAACCAACGACATTGCGCAAAGCGCTGTAAATACTAGTTTATTCATGCGTTAATATTTTTCAATCCTGAATTCGTGAACTGCACCGTTGACTCCTTTTATTCTTTGAAGGTTTCATTGGTAAAACGCCTCATTTTTGAGGTTCCCGAAGGTAATAAAACCAGGGGATTGAACCGCCGAATAGACTATATTTGACCAGCAAAATTCGACCAATGATGAAACGTTTACTACTAGCAGGACTCTTGTTCTGCACAATGCCGGTTTATTCGCAGTTCTCAGGAAATGCACTCGACTTCGACGGTGCAAATGATATGGTTGTGGTGCCCTCTGTGCCTGCACTTTTTGGTACACTAGGAAGCAGCGACTTCACTGTAGAAGCGTGGGTTTATCCAAGGACAGCTGTATTCAGTCGTATTTTCTACGCGCAGTTTGCGACGAATAATTTTGCCACGGTTTCTACGGGCGGAACAGCGAATATTTATTTCTACGTGATCGTGAATGGCACTACTTATAGTGTTGCCACTTCTGCAAACATGCCGCTCAACCAATGGACACATGTTACCGCGAGATGGACTGCATCAACATTAACACCTCAAGTGTTTTATAACGGTGTTTTGCAGACTGGTATAAACGGCGGAACGTCTAGTACGGGTACCAGCGGTCTCACCGTACTTGGGAGTCGTCCTGGCGGAGCGCAGTATTTTCCAGGTTCTATGGATGAAGTTCGTTTGTGGTCTGAAGCAAGAACACAATGCGAGATCAGCAACAATTATATGCACAGCATAACAGGAGTTCAGCCAAACCTGGTGATGAATTACGATTTTAATCAAGGTGTACCTGCAGGAAATAACACGGGTGTCATCACATTACCAGACAATTCAGGCAATGGTTACAACGGTACACTATCTAATTTTACACTTACTGCTGCTACATCCAATTGGATTGCATCCACTGCAACAGTAACGACACAAGGAAATCCTCTCGGTGGTATAATGACTACTCAAACGGCAAGTGTATGCAGCGGCGGTTCATTTACTTTCCCTGACGGAACAACGCAAACGAACATCACTTCTACTGCAACACATACGAGCACGCTCACTACGGTAACCGGATGCGACAGTATCATCAATTCCACCGTGAACGTGCTTCAATCAACAACTTTTGCAGAAACGAATGCGGTTTGCAGTGGAAATAGCTACACATTCCCTGACGGAAATACAACGACGAACATTACATCGCAGGTTGTTTATGTGAGCACACTGATGAATGTTGCCGGTTGCGACAGTGTCATTACGACTACGGTGAATGTAAATCCCGTATATGCAGTGAATGACACGGCATGGATTTGTTACGGCATGGATTATACTTTTCCTGACGGAACCTCTTTCGTTGCAATCACAGCACCCATGTCACATACCAGCGCGTTAAGTTCAATCAACACGTGTGACAGTGTTGTAACAACTTATCTTGATTTGCATCCTGTTTATGCCGTAATGGATACTGCGTGGATTTGCTTCGGTGGCACTTACACATTCCACGACGGTTCAACACTAACCGGAATTACTTCACCGACGTCGCATTTAAGTCAGCTTGCAACGCTCAACGGTTGCGATAGCATATTCGATACGCATGTCGGTATCATCAGTGTAGACACTGCAGTAACCATGCTGAATGAAACGTTGACTGCGAGTGCCAGCGGAGCGATTTACCAATGGCTCGATTGCAACAACAGCATGGCACCGATCGCAGGAGAAACGAATTCTACATTCACGGCAACTGTTAACGGAAGCTACGCGCTTGCGGTTACTGAGAATGGGTGTACTGATACGAGCAGTTGCTTTGTGATCTTATCGACTGGTGTTGCACAAGTGTTTGATAACTCTGCGATTTCATTCTATCCGAATCCGGCTCAGGATTTCATTACGGTTTCCTGCAACAATGAAATTACCGGAACCATTATTGTTACAACGCTTACTGGCCAGGTTGTGATCACGGAAGCGATCAATGGTTCAAGTGTACAGCTGAATCTTGCAGAACTTGCTCGCGGCACTTACTTGGTAACCGTGCAAACAGAACAGGGTAGAGTAGTGGAGAAGGTGATCCGAAACTAATGAGGAAATATTTTGCGCTCCATCTCAGGTTTGAGGTGGGCGCGCAAACCCGTCCACGGTACGAACACTACAGGACGATCAGGAAGTACCTCATCGTTCGTATTTTTTCTCCACGCCGGGTAGAGCATAGTTCCTCTTGCGTCTACGGCGTAGCTGTCGCTTAATAGATTTGGAATCAAACCAGGTTTGCTGCAATCAGCATCGATTCCAGGATGAGCTTTCAGATAATTCATTACCGAGTCTATGATGATTTGTTTCCAGGCAGTATCTGCAAACAGGGAGAACAAATCCTGAGTAACCGGACCTTTCGGAGTCTGCAAAACATTAGAAGTTGTTAGGCTGTATCCGGTCCAGGGCGAACGATAATTTCCCCAACCATAATTGCGTTTGGTCTGAACAGACATAAAGGAATCGGAAAGGAACACGATGATGTATTCCGATTGGTTTGCACGCGAATCGTAGTGAATGCGCGACGAACTATTGCAAGCACACGGGCTGGACTGTCCGGAACAATAATTTCTGTAGTCGTGGAAATTTGTTGACGTCAGTGTTGCGTTGAATATCCACAACGACTGCCATGCATTCAACGACCTCGAAACCGGCTTAGAAATGCTGACAAATTTCATGTTGCGCTGTCGTTGCGAAAGTCCGCTTTGATAAGACAGTTCTGCAGGTTGGCTGAGCATCATCTGGACAACATTTTTGTATGCACCTGTATCTGTAGACGCGAGCCCCGAATTCGCGGAGAAGACTGTATAGTCTTTTTCGGTGTTCGAAAAAATATAAGTTTCAATGGCCTGTCTTTTACCATTTACATTTCCAAAGCGGCATTCAGTCATGTGGATACGTTTGTACTTGCAGTCCACAATAACTTGTCCCTGGTGATCTGCAACACCTGCGTTCCCATTGCAATCGATCATCGCAAAATATTTTAGTGAATCGTCGAGCTCAATAATTTCACTGTATATGGCCGGTAAAAGCGTATACAATGTTGTCGCATCAATCATTCCCATTCCACTTTGCGTATGGATGATTCTCATTCCTCTGCCGAATGTAAACGGTTGTGTAAGGCGTAGCGAGCTGTCCACAATCATTTCGCCGGTGGTCAGTTTCATCGCGCTCCACAGTGGCCGGCAATTAAAGTCGCTCCGTTGCAGGGATGTTCCGGTTTTTTCCAACCAAGCGGTGTCTGAATTCGATAATGAAATTTCTGTCCACACGGTGTCAAGAATGAACTTGCCTGTTGAATCGATCAATCCGAATTTCCCCGTAAAGGTGTGGAGTAAGTACACTTTTTGTTTCTTATAATTCTGGTTATGGTGTACGTAACGATAAGAACCAGGTGGAACAATAACATGGCCTGAAGACGACAGAATACCGAAACCACTTTTAACGTCTCCGAAAACAATGTTGCCACTTGATTCTTCCTTCGTTGCATATCTCCACATTCTGCCTGATAGTGAATCGTAAACCAGTTCGATTTTCTCGCCTGTCGTATAATCATCCTCCTCACGGTATTCATACGGATAATATTTATGCAGACCATGATCTACATAAGAAGAGTATCCCGGCACATTTGCATATACCCTCGTGAGATGTTCAATCGTCAATGCAGGTTCTGCAGCGCACATATAGTAAAACGGATATTTGGATTTCTTCGCTTCAGCAGGAATCTTACCGTAGTCTTTATCCTCCACTTTTACCCAAACCTCTTCGTTGTATCGAATTGCGGTATCCGGATAAATCGGATAGTAGCCTTCATCGCCCCACCAACCACGCATGTGTCTGATTATGCTGGTATCGCTTCCAAACCATTTCAATGCGGTGCGGTAACTCAATGCTATGGCATTATCAGCAACACCTGTATTCTGAATCCGGATAGCATCATTTGGCGACCAGAAAATTGTAGTCGTTTTGTTTGTCCAGCTCGTGTCATATACAAACGGAACAATCGTGTCACCAAGCAGATTAATGGCCCCATGTTTACCACCAATTTGACAAACATAGTAGCTGGTTTTAGGTTCGACCAGAGAACGGAAACGATCGTATTTTGAGGAGATGCACAAGTCGCCAGTATCCAGAACAGGTTGTATGATCCAATTCCCAACGGAATCAGTCAATCCCCATTTCTGATTCAGCACAACTTCCCAAACCGGAAATTCAAGCGTTTGCAGAAAGTAATGTTCCGGATGACAAACACTATCGAAAATAATAGGAAGTAGTGTGTCGCCGGTGTACGACATGACGCCCGACTTGCCCTCTTTAGTTATTGCAGTAACACCAAAGAGAAACATGTAGGAGTCAACTTTACCACCGTAAAACGCCGGTGTACGCCAGACGTCGTATTCGCACGCGAGAATTTGTTTGAAGTGAGCATCATAATATCCAAACTTCCCTTTACGTGTAACTTCGTATACCCTAAACTGACTTTCGGAAATTTTCACATCATCATATACTGCAGGAATAAGCACCACCGCACTATCGTTAATCAAACCTTTTCCAACAGTATATATTTTTTTGCCGGGCTTTTTCGGATCGGGAGTTGATTCTGTTTTTCTAAAAGTATACAAGTGAAAGCCGACCATTTCCGGTTCTGTACTAAGTCCTGTCGGATAGATTTTTCCATCCAAATGATAGAAGCACCAGTAAGATTCATTGTCAAAAACTTTGAAGACATCGTTGTACAGCTCACTAATTCCATTGTACTGCGATGATATTATAACCTGTCCACTGGTGTCAACCACTCCATATTTCCTGCCGTCGAAAATTTTAAGAAACCGGCGCGATGGAAAGTTGCCATTCACGCCGTTTTCGCGTACAAAATTCAGCGTCTGATAGATGGCAGGAATAACTTCCTTGCCTTTTGAATTAATCAATCCGCGCTTTCCGCCACGAATAACAATCCCAACTCCACCAACCAGTGGTTGAATGTCATCGTAAATAGGTTGACCAATCCAATTGCCGTTACCGTCCTGTAACCCAACCGTACAATTGTTGTAGTCTTTTACAATGACAGGTTGTTGTGCCGAAAGAAAATTCGAAACAATCACCAGCAGTAAAAACGTAATGGAAATTCGCCGCATTACAGGTATAACAGCATATCGTTAAAAAGTTACTTGAACTGTAGTTTTGACTTTATATCAGCTCTCAGGTACGGTTCAATTGCATCATTCGGAATAACTCTAAAAAGGATATGCAGGAAACTGCTGGTATAATGCACCGGGCAGCAAAAGTTACCGTGAATTCACAACCTTAAGCGCAGCTTCGCTTTGGGTACGCCAGTATTCAAGGCTGTCCTTGTGAGTATCTCCTCCTGACTGAATTGATTTCGACTGGAATTCATAATAGTGCATCCTTGCAACCATGTAAGCTTGCAAATTCTCAAAGTACTGCTTGCCTTGTTCGTTCAGATCAAATCCGTCTATCGTATCCATCTGACTCAAACCGTAACGATATACTTCAAGTACGTTTTTGTCGATAGCCTCGGGTGTCTTGTACATGCCTTGCTCAAAATTATTTTCGGCACTTGATTCTCGCTGGCTGAAATCATTCATCATGACTTCAATTGTGCGCACGTACGCAAGTGGCGACTCTGCATTCATCACAAACCAACCGGTTGCACCAAGAATAACGAGGCAAGCAGCTACACAACCGATGAATTGTTTTTTCTTCTGATAAAAGTGTGCTTTGAGTTCCGGAAAAATGAAGTAACCACCAAGCATTCCCGCTCCGAGTCCACCAAGGTGAGCTGCATTGTCGATGTTCGCCTGCATGCCGATAAGTATCATCAGTCCGGCTGAAATGGCCATAGACCGAAGCATTTTCATTCTCACACTTTTCTCAATGAGATTGGTTGTGAGCAGAGCCAGAAGAATTCCAACTACACCGAGAATTGCTCCGGAAGCACCGGCACCTAATCCGAATGGATTCCACCAGATACTCACTGCGCTTCCTGCTATTCCTGCGAATGTGTACAGCAATGCAAATCTCCACCAGCCAATAAACTGTTCAACCATCCGTCCAAGATTATTGAACGAAAACATATTCGCCGCTAAGTGAATGATTCCATAGTGCAGATAATTGCTCGTAAACAAACGCCAGTAATCGCCATTGAGCACGTCTGTAGAACTCGTTCCGCCCCAGGCACGCATGTCATCTGCTGTTGGCAATAGAGGGCTCACTCCGCTACCAATCATGATTAGCCACATGATTACATTCGCCGACAATATGATCGGTGTTACTTTCACGTCCTTCGTAGGAATGAAAATCTGAAGCCAGCCTGGAATTGGTGATGTTGACATTGGCACAAAGGTAATGTGCTAATGGGTTAATTTGCTAATGGGTTAATTTGGTAATGTGCTAAAGGTGTATGGGTCGGCATCTAGTCCTAAAATCCCGTTGCAAATCACCACTAGCGAATTAACCCATTGGTAAATGCTGATGTCATGGCAAGGTTACTTTGGTTTCCGTACAACAAGCAACGGCACCTTAATGCTATGTCGCACACTGTTGATCGTAGCGCCAAAGAAAAGATCCTTCAGCATTTGATGACCGTGAGCTCCCATCACCACGAAGTCGCATTTTTTGTCTTCTACGAATTTCGGGATAGCAAGCTTAGGATTTCCGAAACCAAGTACGATTTCATTGGTGTATCCTTCCTTCCCGAGTCGTTCAGAATATAGTTTCAATGCGGCATGATCGTATTCCGTTTCCTGATCTCCTGTTTCCTCCTCGAGCACACGTGCAATTGCAGTTTCAGTAATGTGAATCAATACGTACGAAGCATTCTTGCCTCCCTGTTGAAGTGCTGCTGAAATTGCATCAGAGTCGGTAGGAGAGAAGTCCACACAAACTGCAATACGCTTGTACGATTTACTTGCAGTGAGTTCGAGTTCGGCAGGTGCTCCGTGCAGTTGTGAGCGCTTGTTGCGTATCCTCCGGAAGAAGGGCGCGAAGGTTACGAATAACAGCAATCCACCAGTGATTACGCAAATCGGAATCACAATCAACATAAGAGCTAACGGAGATGAAGATTCATTCACCCATTCTGTGAGCGTGGCAATCACCAGTTTCACATTCAGTGCAACGATGATGATGGCACTGATCCAGGCAGGATAAATGAGCCACGGCCCCGCACGGAATTTACCCATGAGCGCTTTGTCGCCAACGAAGTGAATGAGCGGTATGACTGCAAATCCCAACTGCAGGCTCAATATGACCTGACTAAGTATGAGCAGGGCTTCGGATTTGCTTTCTCCTGCAATGAGAATTACAATCACCGCCGGAACAATTGCGATAAGTCGCGTTATGAGTCTTCTTATCCACGGTTGTAATCGGATATTGAGATATCCTTCCATTACAATCTGTCCGCTGAGCGTTCCGGTGAGCGTAGAACTTTGTCCTGCTGCAATCAATGCTATCGCAAATAGAACCGGTGCGATCGAATATCCGAGTGTCTCTCCTAACAAGGCATGGGCTTCCTGTATGGAATCAACTTCCTGATGATTCGTACTGAATGATGCAGCAGCGAGAATCAAAATTGCGGCATTCACGAACAACGCAAGGTTCAACGCAATTGCAGAATCAATTGTATTGTATTTAATTGCTTGCCGTATTCCGATTTCTGTTCGTTCTATCTGCCGTGATTGTACCAATGAAGAATGTAAATAGAGATTGTGCGGCATTACGGTTGCTCCGATGATACCGATAGCGATATACAAAGCATCTGTGTTAGGAATGCTTGGAATAATTCCTTCAGCAATTGCACGGAAATCCGGATTCGCAAAAATCAATTCGGCAAGAAACGATAAACCGATTATGCTGATGAGTAGAATAATGAACGCCTCAATTTTCCGGATCCCGAATTTCTGAAGCCAGAGGAGGAGGAAAGTATCAAGAACAGTGATCGTAACACCAGCCAGCAGCGGCAATCCGGTGAGCAACTGAAATCCAATGGCCATACCGATTACCTCTGCAAGATCTGTAGCTGCAATTGCAATCTCAGCCAGAATCCACAGGAAGAAATTCACTCCTTTCGGATAATGCATTCGCGATGCCTGGGCGAGATCAAGTCCGGCAACAATTCCTAAACGAGCACTCAGGCTTTGAAGCAACAACGCAATCAGGTTCGACATAACAAGAACCCAGATCAGCGCATAACCAAAGTGGCTACCACCTGCAATATCGGTCGCCCAGTTTCCCGGATCCATATAACCGATACTCACCAGATATGCGGGCCCAATGAATGCAAGCATCCGCCTCCATCCGGTTTTGTGTTTACCGGTTGGAACTGACTGGTTGATTTCCTGCATCGATGTATTACGCATACGTCTCTATTTCTTTTTCTCCGATTGGAGTACTTTGGACAGCTTCACTAAGATGTTCTTCGCTGCGTTTTGCGAAATCGTGATTGCAGCTTTGTTGTTCACTTTGATCTTCAGCGACTGATCGAACTCGATGACCTGTTCGATTGTGATTGCCGAGCCCAAACCAATTCCATGCTCATCGAGATATCGAAGAAATATTGCGGAGTGTTCAGATACACCGGTCATGACTACAGCCTGACCTGCTTTCACTAGTGAAAGTGAAACACTCGCGGCATCAGTAAGCTTTCCTGTTTTGTCGGGAATAGGATCACCATGCGGATCGAACTTCGGGAAATCCAAAAACTTGTCGAGCCTGTCTGTCAGATTCTCCGAGAAGATATGTTCCAGCTGTTCTGCAATTTCGTGTACTTCATCCCAACGGTAATCGAGTTTTTCCACAAGGAACACTTCCCATAATCTATGTTTGCGAACGATACTTAAAGCCACTCTGCGCCCCTCAGCAGTCAGTTTAACGCCCTGGTATTTCTGGTACTGAATCAACTTCTTATCAGCAAGTTTCTTCAGCATATCAGTAACAGATGCAGCGCGCGTCTTTACTTCGGCCGCAATGCTGTTGGTGCTCACGTTGGCGATTCCCGCTTCATGAAGCTTCCAGATGGCTTTGAGATAGTTCTCTTCGGAATGTGTTGGCATAACCGGAATTTGAACAAAGGTAAATAGATTTTAGATATGCCTAAAAAATATTTTAGATGAAATTTGTTCTTCGGATTGCATCATTCCGGAGAGCATGAGTCGCATGGCGGTGGAACTTGTCTGGAATCCGGGCGTGTACTCAGGGAAGGGCACAAAAAAAGGGATCAACTCGTGATCCCTTTTTTAATATCGTGTGATTCCCTTATCGCTGCAAGTGAACGAAACCTGTTTTTGTAATCGGCTCCATGTCGAGGTGGCAACGTGATGTATACTTCACTATGTAGTAGTAGACACCTACGTTTCCTTCTTTCTTGTCAATTTTTCCGTCCCAACCATACTTGTGGTCATTCGTATAGAAAATTTCTACGCCCCAACGGTCGTACACCCACATCTCGAAGTAACCGATGTACATCAACTCAAAATCGTAAGCTGGCTGTGAAGTACCGCCCGTTTGGAACGCTACTGTTTCATCGTAGAACGGATAGAAGAAATCGTTTTTGCCATCACCGTTTGGAGTGAAGATGTTCACGAGCGTATCTGCCAGGAACGAATTCACAGGAGGAATATAGGAGATGATAATAGAATCTGTTATCGGACATGGTGATGTTCCATATTCGCAGTAGTAAACGTCACCGAGCTGCGGGTTGGATACCAGATACGATTGTGAAGTTGCACCCGGGATTGGATTTCCTTGAGCATCCATCCACTGGTAACTTGGTTGTCCCGGGATTCCGAAGAGCGTAATCTCATCATCACCGAAGCAGAACTGCGTGGTAATCGCAGCA
Organism: Flavobacteriales bacterium; assembly: GCA_040377305.1. Lineage (GTDB taxonomy): Bacteria > Bacteroidota > Bacteroidia > Palsa-965 > Palsa-965. Next base: position 61,812 of record JBEIPA010000021.1, read on the forward strand.
GTATCTAATAGTGGCGGATTAATAAGTGTGACCTGCGCTGTATCCCTACAACCAATGGAATCGATGGTAATAACTTCATAAGTTCCGGCAGTTAGTCCGGTTGCATTTGGTCCGATCTGCGGAGGGAAAGTGTTCCAGATATAGGTTTCAGGTGGAATACAGTTTGCGCAAGATTGTGCGGCGCTACCATTATTCTGACCATAACAAATCGGATCAACACCACTGATTGAAGTCTGAAGAAGTGTAAGGTTGATTACAACGTTCAATACTGTTACGCATGAAGTATCTGCAATCGCGTGCATTACTACTGAGAACGTATCACCCTGAACAGCGTTAGGAACGAAAAGTGAATCGTTGGTTGCGCCAATAATAGGTGAACCGTTTGGATAGTACCACTGGTAGTCACCGAATCCTGGAGGACCTACGAGGAATGCTCCTGGCGAACCTGGGCAGAATGTAGCTGATACTGCATCGGCAATACTAGAGCAAGATGCGTCAACGTATGCCATTGCGTAGTGTCCGCTAAAAATACAACCTGCAGCAAGGAACCGAACTGTAATGCTCTGGTTCACGAACGCAGATAAGTCGAAAGATACCGTAGTCCAAGGACGGTAATAGATACTACCGCCGCAATTCGTGAAGCCTACGTTATTTACTCCTGCAGAAACATAATACTGCGCACATCCATTCACCGCATTGCCTAGTGAATCAAATACAGAAATCTGGAAATAGGGTTGTTCAGATGCGGAGTGACCTCCATCGTCAAGTACTACAGCATAACGGTAGGTGAATTGCGTGTTAGCAGGATCCACAACAAATGTTTGTTCGATAGCTTCTCCCTGATAACCTGCAGTCGTATTTCCAAGACGCGCCGTAAAGGTTCCAAAACCAGCAGGGCACACAGAAAATCCTCCGCAAGCATCATTACCACCAGGTGCTGACATAATAGAATGACGCGCCGAAGCATCGTTTTCAGCCGGATTAAGTGCACCTGTAGCTATTCCTGGGACGATGTTCTGCAGAGGACCTAGTGAACTAACCGTATTATCACCCACGTAACCGCTCCAACCAGTGAAATCTCCGGTTTCGAAGCCCATGTTAGTACAAGGAGTCATCGGTACAACCGGGGAAGGATTCCCTAGACGCTCAGTACCATACTTAGATCGTAGGAACCGATCTTCGTTCGCCTTCATAAACTTCGCAGCTTCCCATTGTGGCAGATTTGCCTGAAATGCGATTGCTGAAATACTGTCTGCATTAAATCCTACAAGAGAATCTGTACGAGACGGTTGAGTTTGAGTTGTCGTTTGTGCCGATAAAACGGTCACAATGAAACAAGAAGACAGGATTGTCAGTAAAGATTTTTTCATACGAATGTTTAATATGCCTGAAATGCTAAAGTACTACTATTCCGTCAATTAGCAATTAGAGGCTGTGTTTGCCGTTTGTATAACGATTTGCCGTAATAAAGATACAGATGTAATATTAAGAGGGCGGATTTTTGCTTACCTTTTTCCTGTCAAATTTACTCAGGTCTTACGCGTTCAAAACCACCGAATGAGACATTTTTTACTCTTTTTCTGTACCTTATTTACCATTCAGGGGCTGGCTCAACAGCCTGTATTACCGGCAACAATGGCACCCGGAGAACCTGCGATGATGCAAGGTTATCTGAATAATATTGAACCTAACGGAATCACAACTCCTCCTGCTTCTCCGGTTCGCACCGCAGCTGAATGGGAAGAAATTCAGGCAATCACCATTACGTGGACTTCCTATACTTCGGTTCTGCGTCAGATTATTCTTGCGGCGCAGCAAGAGTGTAAAGTATATATCATCTGCAGCGACTCGAACACCGTTAAGAATAACCTGAATGCGAATAGTATTCCACTCACAAACGTTTGTTACATCATCGCACCATATAATAGTGTCTGGATTCGTGATTACGGCCAGAACACGGTTTATACAAACGATGTCGACTCTCTCATACTGGTAGACTGGATTTACAATCGTCCTCGTCCGCGCGACGACACCGTTCCGCGTAGTGTTGCACGTGCATTCAACATTCCGATTTACGAAACAACACAATCACCGAATGACATTGTGCACACGGGAGGCAACTGGATGTCTGACGGATTGGGAACGGCATTTTCATCAGAACTCGTACTCGATGAAAATCAGAATCACACGCAGGCAGAAATCGATTCTATTCATGCGCATTTCATGGGAATCAATCGCTATGTGAAAATGGAAACGCTTCCGTACGATGGCATTCACCACATTGATATGCACATCAAATTGCTGGACGAACAAACACTTCTTGTTGGACAATATCCGGTTGGTGTTGCTGATGGTCCGCAGATCGAAGCGAATCTGCAATACGTGTTGTCGAATTTCCTGACACCGAATGGAACACCATATCGTATTGTACGCATTCCAATGCCACCAGAACAAGCGAGCGGAGATTATCCGGATCAGGGTGGAGATTATCTGACGTATGCGAATGCAACTTTCATCAACAAAACAATCATTGTTCCTCAATACTATATGCAGTACGACACAACTGCATTGAGAATCTGGCGCGAAGCATGTCCTGGATACAATGTGGTTGGAATCAATTCGAACACGACAATCAGTGCGAGTGGTTCACTGCATTGCATCACACATTGCGTGGGAACCGACGATCCGCTTTTGATATCGCACTTCGGATTACCGAATACAACCAATACGATTACACCTTATCAGGTTGATGCGCGCATTCAGCACCGATCAGGAATTCAGGCTGCAACATTGTATTACACGTTCGATACGCTGCAGCCTTATACTGCGGTTTCAATGGCATTAACCAATGCTGCATTAAACACCTGGACGGGTTACATTCCTGCGCAGCCTGTGGGCACGCATGTTTACTACTACATTGCAGCAACTGCAAATTCCGGTAAGTCACAGGTTCGTCCAATGCCTGCGCCAGATGCATACTTTCCTTTCGAAGTAACTGGTCCGTTGGCTGTGGAAGAAATCATGGAGCCTGTGTTCAGTCACGCGTTTCCAAATCCATCACATGGTTTGACTTGTGTTCCATTGAACATGCCAGGCCAGGATGAAGGTCGTATGGTGTTGATTGATATGACTGGTCGCGAAGTAATGGTCGTTCATCAGGGAACGTTTGTTCAAGGCGAGAAGAATTATTTCCTCAATACAGAAACATTGGAAGCCGGTGCTTATCAGCTCGTGCTTATGACCAACAATTATCGCGTATCGCAACCATTGATGGTTCGTTAATATTTACAAGTGATGAGAGCAAAGAAGGGTAACGAATACACCATGAAGGAAGCGCTGAATGAAATGTTGAAGACATATCGTCTCGACACGAAACTTGGCGAAACCAAAGTTATAAACGCCTGGGAAAAGGTGATGGGTGCCGTGATTGCCAAATACACGAAAGAGGTTCGCGTGCGCGACGGCGTATTATACATTACACTCACATCAGCAGCAGTGAAACAGGAATTGTCTTATCGTCGCACTGAAATTGCTCAGCAACTTAATGCGGAGTGTGGTGCCGACATTATCAGGGAGGTCGTGATTAACGGGTGATATGAAACAGATTTCCAAGGCGATTGTTTTCGCGGCGCAGTGTCATTCGGGTCAGTACCGCAAAGACGGTAAGACTCCGTATATCAATCATCCGCTCGAGGTAATGAACCTGGTTGTGACGCATGTTGAAAGTCCTCACCACGATGTTTTGATTGCAGCCGTGTTGCATGATGTTGTGGAAGACACCAGTGTTACTTCCTCGGAAATCAAACACATGTTCGGAGCGCAAGTCGCGAAACTTGTTGCAGAACTCACCGACGATAAAACACTCTCGAAAGAGGAACGCAAACGAATTCAGCTTTCAGAAGTCCATGCACTTTCTGAAGAAGGAAAATTGCTTCGTCTCTGCGATAAGATTTGTAATGTGTACGACATTCTCTACGCTCCTCCCGGAGATTGGGACATGATCCGCAGAATGGATTATCTCCATTGGGCAAAAGCCGTGGTTGATAAAATTCGCGGCACGCATCGTATTCTCGAAACGAGATTTGATGAGCTGTATGCAGCGGGGTTGAAACTGCTGAAATAATGTGCTAATGTGCTAATGGGTTAATGTGTTAACCGGGTGTTGAAAAAAACATTACTGCAGGTAAGACTCATTTGGGTCAGAAAAATATTTGGAATTGAGTTTTTGGCGTTTATACATTTGAAGCCAAATTTTTCAAAACCAAATTATAGAGATTAAGAAAATACAGTCCGCAATCATTTCTAGATGAATGCAAAATGGCTGAAACGATTGTTGCGTTTAGCACATTATCACATTATCACATTAGCACATTGACTATCGTCCAATTAAAAACACCGCCGGAATCTTATGCAATTCCGGAGCCTCCGATTTTTTCCACGCAGCGACTGTTTTCGTTACTGCATTTTCTCCGGGCATGGTAAGATCACTCGCAATGCATAGCGCAGTTTCCGGACGAAGTGTATTCATCAAAGCTTCGAACAGTTGGTTGTTTCTGAATGGAGTCTCAATGAAAATCTGAGTGATCCGATGTTTGTTTGCATCGTATTCCATGTCGCTGATCCATTGCGCGCGTTCTGCTTTGTCAATGGGAAGATAGCCGTGAAAACGAAATTGTTGTCCGTTAAATCCACTTGCCATTAAGGAGAGTAGGAGAGAAGAGGGACCAACAAGCGGAACAACTTTAATTCCTTTTGCATGTGCAGCGCGAACAACTTCAGATCCCGGATCTGCAACAGCAGGACAACCGGCTTCGGACACGAGACCAACGTTGTGTCCATCGAGTAGCGGTTTCAGAAAATGCGATGCAGTAGCTTCTTTACGATCGTGTTTGTCGTATGATTCAACTGCAATTTCCATCATGGGAACAGGCATTTCAACCTGCTTCAGAAATGCACGGCATGTTTTCGGATTTTCCGCAATGAAAAATCGCAACGTGCGTGTGATTTCCATCACCTGAACAGGAAGCACGTCGTGTGGTTTTCCTTCTTCTCCCATCGGTACGGGAATAAGATATAATGTGCCTCTGCTCATTTTTTTGATTTCATTTCATTTACAAGTATATCACAGGTTTCCTGCACAAGATCGAACACGTGCTGAAATCCTTCTTCACCTCCGTACCATGGATCAGGAACTGCTTTGTTCTTTCCTGGAGCTGAAATATTCAGAAACAATTCCACTTTGGTGCGGTCTTCATCTGTATGAGCGAGATTCATAACGTCGCGGTAATTCGATTGGTCCATCACATAGATGCGATCGAATTTTCCAAAATCGGCTGCCGTGAATTTTCTGGATACAAGTGTCGAAATATCCACACCATTTTTCTTCGCATTCCGAACCGATCGTGCATCAGGATTCTCTCCCGAATGCTGTCCGGATGTACCAGCAGAGTCCACCGATACATGTGTTATTCCTGCTTCATTTAATTTGTGCCGTAATACTCCTTCTGCCAGTGGTGAACGGCAGATGTTTCCGAGGCAAACCATTAATATCTTCATATCGTAAGTCAAAAGTAGCAAATCGGTTAGTTGATTTGGTCCTGATTTTGTCCATCAGCCACCTCAGAAAAATAGAGTATTTTAGCAATGAAACCCTAGCCCCACAGTGTTGAGCAAGATTACCCCCTATTCCTGCTTTCTCTTCATTGCGCTGTTTTGTTCGTGCATTTTTCTGAATGCGCAGAAGCTGGACTTTGTTTCGTACACTGTTGAAGAAGGTTTGTCTCAATCGGAAGCGCGTTCTGTTTATCAGGATAGCCGCGGTTATCTCTGGGTTGGAACCGCAGGTGGTGGAGTATGTAAGTTTGATGGAAATGAATTCACTGAGTACAGTCACAAACAAGGACTCGAGGGAACCTTTATCAATCAGATTGCTGAAGATTCGCTGGGTAACATGTGGTTTGGTACGAGCAATGCCGGGGCTTCACGTTATGATGGAAAGTCATTTGTGCGGTATGATTACAAAAAAGGACTCGGCTCAAATAACGTAACTGCTATTTCCTGTTCGAAGGATCGCGTATACATCGGCACAAGTGAAGGACTTTACGAATTTGATGTTGAACTTGAACAGCTTCGTCGAATCACAAGTGTAAGAAACATTACCGCGCTGCACAGTACCAGAGCTGGTGATCTTTTTGTAGGAGCCGACACCATTTTGTATCGCTATGAGAGTGGGCAGTTGCAAATCATTTCATTTCCAAACTCGTCGGGACAAAAGCACATCACCACATTGGGTAGCGACGATGCAGGTTTGCTGTATGTGGGATGCGACAACGGGTTGATGTTGTATAAACACGCAACGAAGTTGTGGTCCGACAATGCTGTTACAACTGCACTCAGTCTGAAGAAGATCTCGCATATCACACGCGATCATCTCGGCTCTATCTGGATTGCAACGCTTAACAATCTTGTTATTCGTGCAGAGACTGATGGACACATGACGATGTACAATAGCTCGAACGGATTAGTTGCAGACAATATCTACATGATCGTGGAAGACGATACGCGACACATCTGGATGGCGACGAAGGAACAAAGTCTGTTGAAACTGAGAAGTGAGGCGTTCAACTATTACGACGACATTGACGGATTAGGTTCGACGACTGTGTTTCGGATACTTGAAGATCACAGCGGGAAAATGTGGGTAGGTTCGAATGATGATGGATTATACACGTATGTTCCCGGCGAAGAAAATTCCAGTGGCGCATCACATGCAGTTCTGAATGGTGGAGTGCCGTTCAAACAACCAGTGGCACTTTGCGAAGATTCTTCAAAGAGAATTTGGGTTGGACACTTTAACGGTGCAACATGTCTGGTGAATGAACGTCCGGTTAAGACAATTCTCAACGGAATTCGGGTACGCGCATTTTGTGCAGACAGCAAAGGCAATCTTTGGATTGGAACCTGGGGAAGCGGATTGTACAAAGACGACGGAAAGACACTGACGAATTACACCGTGAAATCCGGGGATCTTCCGCAGGATTACATTCATGATATTTTTGAGGACAGCAAGGGAAATATCTGGCTTGGCACCGGTGCAGGATTGGTGAAGTATGACAGCTATAGGTTTCAGACTTTCATGAACAAGGACTTCTGTAACTCGTACATCGGTGCCATACGGGAAGACCGTAACGGAAGAATCTGGTTCTATACGGATTTGTGTGTGATGCGTTATGATGGTGCAACCTATACTTCATTTGATCAGGATGATGGACTCGCGTCGAACACCGTATTTCTCATTGAGTTCGATGCCGAAGGACGATTGTGGATTGGAACGAACAAAGGACTTGACTGCGTTACGCTCAATGATCAATCGAATATCACTTCGGTGCGGAACTACGGAAAGAACGAAGGCTTCCGGGGAATAGAATGTAATTCACGTGCGGTTTGCCTGAGGCGCAATGAGGAGTTGTGGTTCGGAACTGTGAAAGGTGTTATCAGTTACAATCCGGCTAATGATCAGGCTGATATTATTGAACCGAATGTTCATCTCACTGGTATCCGGTTGTTTCTCGAGAAAACAGATTGGACCTGGTCGGGTGGTGCACAAGGCGGATGGTTTCAGTTGCCTTCTGAGCTCACACTCGAACACGATCACAATCAGCTCACATTCCTGTATGAAGGAATACACTTGCAGAGTCCGTCGAGCATACACTACAAATTCATGCTCGCGGGATTCGATTCCATCTGGCAGCCGATTACTTCTCAGACAGAATTCACGTATACGAATCTCCCTCCGGGTCAATACAAGTTTCGCGTTGTAGCCAGTAATGGACAGAATGTTTGGAACGTGACTCCTGCAGAAAGTGGTCTTATTACAATCCTTCCTCCACCGGTTCCGTTCTGGGCTACCTGGTGGTTTGTATTGCTGGTTATTGCTGCAGTTGGAGGAATACTATATTACATCACTGTACTCCGCAACCGTATTGTGAAGAAGCAACGAGAGGCGCTGGAAGAAGAAATTCGTTTACGTACACAGGAGATTTCGCGTCAGAACGAGGAGAAATCTCTGATGCTGAAAGAAATCCACCACCGGGTGAAGAACAACCTGCAGATCATTTCATCGTTACTGAATCTTCATGCCGATACGATTCAGGACCAGCGCGTGTTGTCGTTGTTTGAAGATCTCCGTCACCGTGTGAATTCAATGGCACTGATTCACGAGAAGATGTACCAGAGTAAGAATCTGGTGAACATTGATATCGCCGGTTACATTGATGAGTTGATTCGTACACTCATTGATGCGTACGATTCGAATAAGAGCATTCGACTCAAAACAGACATCGGGCAAATTGAATTCAAGATTGATACCATCGTTCCGCTCGGATTAATTCTCAGCGAAATCGTTTCCAATTCATTGAAGTACGCATTCGGTGGACGTGATGATGGAGAGATCAGTATTTCCATGAAGAAGATCGGAACCAATATGTTCTCGCTGGAAGTAGGGGACAATGGCTCAGGTGTACCGGAAGGAATTCAGTTCACCACAACAGAATCTTTAGGGATGATGTTGATTCGCATGCTTACAGAACAACTCAACGGCAACGTGACTATGAACTCGGAAAAAGGAACACACTACAAGATTGTGTTTAAGGAAGAGGTGAAGGAGCGGTTCTAGGGAGCGAACCGACTGCCGGCAAATGATCCGATGATTAGATGATGCAATGATCCAATCTGAATTAGATTGGTACCCACAACAACTTTACAAAAGCAGAAACCCGGACTTTTCGTTCCGGGTTTCTGCTTAATCGTATCATCGAATCATTGTATCATCGAATCATTTACTGTATGCTCAATTTCTTTTCAAGCTCATCGATGTACGCTCTGAAACGTTTGTCTGTATCCATCAGGTTGTTCACCGTACGGCAAGCGTGTAGAACTGTTGCGTGATCTTTTCCGCCGCAGTGCATTCCGATTGTAGCGAGAGAAGACTTCGTCATGCTCTTTGCGAAATACATAGCGATCTGACGGGCCTGAACAACTTCGCGTTTGCGTGTCTTGCTCTTGAGGAGTTCGATTGGCAAGTCGAAGTAATCGCAGACCACTTTCTGGATGTAGTCGATAGAAACTTCACGTGCAGTGTTCTTCACGAACTTGTCGATCATCTGCTTCGCAAGGTCAAGCGTAATTGCTTTCTTGTTCAGTGATGCCTGGGCAAGCAATGAAATGTATGCGCCTTCGAGTTCACGGATGTTTGTTGTGATGCTGTAGGCGAGGTACTCAATTACTTCGCGAGGCAATTCAATTCCGTCGATGTAAAGCTTCTTCTCAAGAATTGCGATACGTGTTTCGAGGCTTGGGATCTGTAGATCAGCAGACAATCCCCACTTGAAGCGGGAGAGTAGTCGCTGTTCCATTCCCTGCATTTCAACCGGCGGCTTATCGGCAGTCAACACGAGCTGCTTGCCTGTTTGGTGAAGGTGGTTGAAGATGTGGAAGAATACGTCCTGAGTTTTGTCTTTACCAGCGAAGAACTGTACGTCATCAATGATGAGTACGTCGATCATCTGGTAGAAGTGAATGAAGTCGTTCTGGTTGTTGTTCTTCACTGCATCAATGAACTGGTGTGTGAACTTCTCCGAAGAGACATACAACACCGTTTTAGCAGGGTGAAGATTTTTGATCTGCAGACCGATCGCGTGAGCAAGGTGAGTTTTACCAAGACCAACACCACCGTAAATCAACAATGGGTTGAAAGCAGTTCCTCCTGGTTTCTGAGAGACAGCAAAACCGGCTGAACGAGCAAGGCGGTTACAATCGCCTTCTACAAAATTCTCGAATGAGTAGTTTGCGTTAAGCTGTGATTCAACATTCACCTTCTTAAGACCGGGAATGATGAATGGGTTGCGGATGGTGTTCTTATTAAGATCAATCGGCATTGACACTGCGGGATTCTTCACATCTTTTCTGTTCGATGTGGGAATCTTTACTGTGTAAGGTTTCGTGCTGCTGAACGAATTCTCCATGATGATAGAATATTCGAGCTTTCCTTCAGCACCAAGTTCCTTACGGATTGTTTTCTTAAGAAGCGTGATGTAGTGTTCTTCAAGCCATTCGTAAAAGAACTGGCTAGGGACCTGAATCGTTAGAATGTTCGCGTTGACTTTAAGCGGCTTAATTGGTTCGAACCAAGTTTTGAAACTTTGCGCGCTTACGTTGTCACGGATAATATTCAAACAACTTTCCCAGATCCTATCGTGTGTTTTCTCCATTATTTACTCTCCAGCGTAAAGGGTTACTGTGTATTTCCGTTAGTGTGTGTCGCTAACGGTTCCCAAAATTATTATTAATGCCCATCCCACCAATCTTTTCAACAAAATAAATCTAAGAAAAAATTCTGAGAGGGTTTGCAAAATTGATTGCTGCTACAGTTGTGCGTTTCAGAGGTTTTCTGTTGGAGGGGAAACCTGAATATCCACTTATGCAAATTTATTTTCAGAAATATTTACATCACAGCCGTGCATCGTGTTCAATATTTACAGATGCAGATTCAATTGATTTTTCCTTCGAATTCTTGTCGGTGAAAATTTCAATTTTCCCAAGACGGATTCCAGCCCAACCAACTTGCGCGATCACAACATCCTTCTCTTCGCGATTTTTTACGGTGGTGGCTTTGTCCAAAAAAGTATGTGTGTGTCCACCGATGATAACATCAATGCCTCTGGATTTTTTGGCGAGAACCATATCGCTCACTTTATCGTTTTCGTATTTAAATCCGAGATGCGACAAACATACGACCACGTCGCATTTTTTCTGATCGCGCAAAAGGCTCACCATTTCAGCAGCCTTTACAATCGGGTCGAGATAAACTGTTTTGCCATACATGCGGCTATCCACAAGTCCGGCCATTTCAATTCCAAGTCCGAAAACGCCGGTCTTGATTCCTTCGTGTTCGAAGATTTTATAAGGAACAGTTTTGCCTTCCATCGGCGTTCCCGTGAAATCGTAATTGGCTACGAGCATTGGGAACGTGGCATGTTGCAACTGTTTCGCCAGGTTATCGAGGCCTCCGTCAAAGTCGTGGTTTCCGATTGCAGTGGCATCGTAGCCCATTGCCGACATGGCTTTGATTTCTACTTCGCCACCGAACATATTGAAATAAGGCGTCCCTTGAAAAATGTCGCCGGCGTCAAGTAAAATTACATTCGGCTCTTTCGCTCTAATGCCGCGTATGAGCGCCGCACGACGTTCTATGCCTCCAAGTCCTGCATATTTCGGATCATTCGCAGGGAAGGGCTCTAAATGGCTGTGAACGTCATTTGTGTGCAGGAGCACAATCTTCACCTTCGATTTTTTCGCAACAGTGAATCCGCTCGTGAGAAAGCCGAGTCCAAGTAAAGCTCCTCCGCCAGTAACGGTTTGCAGGAATTCGCGGCGGTTAATTTTCATAGTGCATCCTCCTGTCTGTTACGGGTGCAATCACCTTTCCGGCTTTTTGCGCTTCAGTGAATGTGTCCAGAATTGCATTGCGGATCAGATAACCGGTTTTTTCGCTGCTGATCGGATTTTTCAGAAATGCCATTTTGTCGCCCCCGTTCGCAAGGTAATCGGAGGTTAGTACCTTATACGTTTGTGTGGAATCAAAAGGTACTCCACCAATGAAAACTTTGCCCGGGGTTTTGTCAGGTTTCATTCCAATGCTCATGCCTGCAATCGGCACGCCACCTGATGCAGCAGCGAATTTTACGAGATCCCACATCTTCGGACCGCTAATCGTAACCACAACTATTTCATTGTCAAAAGGCATGAGCTCGAATACATTTCCTTTCGTAATATTTCCTGCAGGAAGGGAAGCGCGCAATCCGCCGTTATTCAGTATACACACCTGTGCTGGTTTTCCATCTGCTGGTTTGTACACTGAATTTCCCTTGGCCAAACACGCATCAGCAACGAAATTTCCCAGGAGCGTTTCCGTTTTTCCGGGTTCCTTCGGCATCGCAAATGCAGTTTGTCCCACAACAGCATTCATCACACTGTCGAGCTGAAGTTTGTATGGGAACAGGATTGCGTGTACTGCAGAATCACTTTGTTCTACCGTGGAATTCATTTCAGAATAACCCGGAGTAATTCCTGTGACGTGCGATTTGTGATTACACGCTGCAATTAAAAAAACGAGAATTCCTATTGGGAGAAGGAGACGTTTACTCATGCGAACTATATTTCTCTGTCTGAATCCGTGAATCCCGACTGTAAACGTCAGGATTTCATGCTTAGAATACTTGCTGCAAGATTGGAATTTTCATTGGAGAACCAACGTTAAATTTTCGAAATGATTTTACCTACCTTCGGATTAAATTCATGTTATGTTTATTGCAGAAACAACAATACGCGTGCGCTACGGCGAGACTGACCGCATGGGATATGCATACTATGGTAACTATGCAGAGTACTATGAAGTTGGACGTGTAGAAGCACTGCGTAAGCTGGGATGGAATTACAAGGAAATGGAAGACGGCGGCATTCTTCTACCGGTATATACGTTCTCGATAAAGTATTTCAAGCCTTCGTTTTACGATGATCTGCTCGTGATAAAAACGATGATCAAAGAAATGCCTTCCACACGAATTAAGTTTGAATACGAGATGTACAACGAGAAAGGGGAGAAGTTGAATGAAGGGGAAACTACGCTGGTGTTTGTTTCAGCCTCTACGAAGAAACCTTGTGGAGCACCAAAAGGTTTTCTGGACGCACTGAAGCCATACTTCTAAGAATTCCGTGATTCCGGATTTCGTGATTCCGATTGTACAAGTCCAGATTACCGGAATAGCGGAATACGAAATTTCGGAATTACACTGTTCTGATCCAGGACGTTTTTACTGAAGAAATTGAGTTGAGAGCAGAAACTACAGAATCCGCTTCCGACTTTCTAACTGCAAATTCCAACTCGCACTCCAGTTCAAACTTTTGGTTCGATTGTTTCAGATCGGAGTCTTTGAGAATCTTCATAACAGCGGGCATCGCATCATACTGAAATTCAAGTTTGTAAATTTCGGTGATGTGTTTCTCCACGATCTTCGCTTGAGAAATGCAATCTGCTGCTGACGCCTTGTAAGCGTTGATCAATCCGGGGACGCCGAGTAATGTGCCTCCGAAATAGCGAACCACCACAATGAGTGCATTGGTAATTCCTGCAGAAAGCATCTGATTATAAATGGGTTTTCCTGCTGTGCCCGCAGGTTCTCCGTCGTCATTTGCGCGATAGGAATCACCGGAAACACCAAGCCTCCATGCGTAGCAATGATGATTCGCACCGGGATGTTCTTTCTTCAGTCGCTGGAGTATTTCTGAAATTTCCTCAAGCGTGTAAACGGAAAATCCGAAGGCCATGAACTTGCTGCCGCGATCGCGGAATAAGCCTTCGCAGGAAGATTCGAATGTCTTATATGTATCGTCGAAAAGCATTATGCGAAAGCAACAAGGGAAATGGCACCAATAGAAATCAGGATACCAATCCAGTTCATGGCAGATAGTTTCTCTTTGTAAACAATCAACGCACCAATTGCGGAACAAATTACAATTCCCATGTTGTTCACCGGGTACAGTTGTGATGACTCCATAATATCTGCGTTCAACGCTTTTGTGATTGCGTAGATGGAGAAATAGTTTGGAATTCCCAGAATGATACCACCGAGAATACTTCTTCCGGTAATTCGTTCCTTATATATGTATACACGGTAGCTCACAGTCACTACACCAATGCAGAATGCGCTCATGAACGCAAGGCTCAGCAGGAACGGCATCAGTGACTCGACTGTAATTTGTTTTTCCAGATGATTGATCATGGCATCAATGATTCCGCTTCCAATGAAAATCACAATCGGCAACAAAATCATTTTGAAGTTGAAAGTACCTCCATCTGATTTTTTCGAAGTGAGATATACTGCCAGAAGAGCCGCAACAATTCCAATGATTTTTATCGTTGATAGAGATTCATTATATAGCCAGACCGCTGCGACTACCGGAATAACTACCGACATTTTGTTGGCAACAGTTGCAACAGAAATGCCGGCAACCTGAGCTGTTTTCGCCAGAGTGAAGAAAATACTGATGAAGAGAAAACCGAGTGAGATGGGAATCCAAAGCAGATCTCCGGCACCTTGCATTATTGTTTCGGCTTCCGGAATTCCATGTATGCACAAGCCGGTTGCTGCCGCCACAAAGTAATTAGCAACAATTCCATGCAACGTATTCACACCGTACTTTTCGAATCCTTTCAGAATAAGAAGCAGCAGTGTGTTCGTGATGATACTTAGGAAGAGCCAGATCATACAGTGAAATTGTAATATACTTTCACGGTGTCGTTGCCTGAGGAGATTTCGTGGTCAACAGGATATTTGAATTTAGGTGCAGCAACTCCTTGGTCCAGATATTTCGGGGAACAGAACACGCGTGCTTCGTCCCACAACCCGGCGCTTATGAATTGATTCAGGATAGCAGCACCGCCCTCAACCAAAACCGATTGCAGGTTTCTGTGATGTAGTTCCGCCATCGCATGGTGCAAAGCGTCTGATTCAAAATCGATCTTCACATACTCTGCCCATTCGGTGGTGTAATTTTTTTCGGCATTGAATACTATCGTCGGAGCTAAGCCATCCAGAATTTTAGCAGTTGATGGAATTCGGTCACGGCGATCGAAAGTTACACGAACAGGATTCTTGCCTTCTGCCAAACGCGCCGTGAGTTGAGGATTATCAGCAAGCACTGTATTTGTTCCAACCAGAATTGCAGCTTCCTGAGTGCGCCACGTATGGGAAAGTATCAGCGATTCTTCTGAACTGATTCCAGCGGGACCTTCGTGTCCGGCCGAACGAACGTGATCAATGAATCCGTCTTCACTTTGCGCCCACTTCAGTATAATGTAAGGTCGCTTCTTCTTCATCGATGTAATAAATCTTCGATTGAGAAACAGTGCCGCTTCTTCTTCTACGCCAATCTTCACATCAATGCCGGCGTGAAGCAATTTCGCAATTCCTTTACCTGCAACCAGAGGGTTCGGATCCTGGCAGGCGAGAACTACGTAAGGAATCTTTTTTTCGATAATTAAGTCGGCGCAAGGTGGAGTCTTCCCATGATGCGAACAGGGTTCGAGATTCACATAAAGGGTAGCTTCCTCAAGCAAGGAGAGATTCAGCACTTTGTTGATCGCATCAACTTCCGCGTGAGGACCGCCGTACTGTTGGTGATAGCCCTCAGCTATTATCTGACCGTCGTGGACAATTACACAGCCTACCATGGGGTTGGGTGCGACGCTCCCGAAGCCTTTTTGAGCCAATTCCAGGCAACGCTTCATGTGCTTATTGTGGTCAGTCATCGAACAAATTTAACTCTATTACGTCTTGATGCTTTTCTATAGCGAACAGATTGTTATTTTTGGACCACATCACCGGATTATGGCAGTTTACAAGTTCAGGATTATTTTCGAAGACCACGAGGACGTTGTTCGTGAGATTGAGGTTCAGGGTAAACAAACTTTCGAAGACTTTCATCGCAGCATACAGGAGGCAATTGGGTTCGACAACTCGAAGGATGCTTCTTTCTTCATGAGTGACGATTATTGGAGAAAAGGGCAGGAAATTTCGAATGCAAAAGTAGCGCCAAATGACGACGACGACGATGATTATCGTAAGCCGAAAGTAACGCCGCCCAAAGCGATGTCGAAATCGAAGATCGCAGATTTCATTGATGACCCGCACCAGAAGATCGTATACATATTCGATCCGGTTGCGAAGTGGACTTTGTTTATTGAGCTGGTGAAGATCCTGAGCGACGATCCGAAAACGAATTATCCGCGAACCGTTAAGAGTTCTGGTACGGCCCCGAAGCAGTATAAGCAGGTAATCGCTCCACCTATCGATGAGGACGACGATGAGGAGGACGAAGAAGATAAGAAGGCACGGGAGCGGGAGAAGCTCTTCAAGATGGAAGAAGATTATGATGCAGACGCAGCTGTAGGCGCAGAAGAAGATAAGAGTGATGATGCACCGGTTGCTGAGGAAGAGGAAATCGATGGTGGTGACGATAGTGAAGGAGAGGATGTTGAAGACGGTGGCGACTTTGCAGAACCCGACGCGGAAGAATTTTAATGTCATCACCACTACTCGTAGTTGTATTAGGACCTACTGCAGTCGGCAAAACATCTGTTGCCATTCAGCTAGCCAAACATTTTCAGACTGAAATTATCTCGGCAGATTCACGTCAGTTGTTTCGTGAATTACCGATAGGAACAGCAGCACCCTCCAAGGATGAAATGCAGGGTGTTCCGCATCATTTCATTGGTAATTTGTCTGTTTCAGAACGATGTGATGCGGGACAATGGGCTCAACAGGCGCGTGTAGTTCTCGATGAACTCTTCAGGAAACATAGCGTTGTGATTTGCGTTGGTGGCAGCGGCTTATACATCGATGCACTTCTGAACGGAATGGATGAATTGCCGGAACGTGATGATATTCTTCGCAATGAGCTTCAAACTCTTTTCCAGGAAAAGGGAATAATGGCGTTGCAGGAAAAACTTCAGTCTTTAGATCCGGAATACTACCAGGAAGTTGACATTAACAACCACAAACGACTGATTCGCGCGATTGAAGTTTGCATCTTGTCCGGCGGGAAATACTCTGAGCAACGTCTGGGTCAACAAGCGGAACTTCCGTTCCGTGTGGTGAAGATTGGTTTGGAAATGGATCGCGGGCTGTTGTACGAACGAATCAACGTACGTGTTGATCAGATGATAGCAGCAGGATTGGAGAATGAAGGTCGTTCCGTCCTTGAATATCGAAACAACAATGCGCTTGCCACTGTGGGCTATCGCGAGATGTTTGATTACTTCGATGGCAACAGCTCATTGGAAAAAGCAATAGAACTTATCAAACAACACTCCAGAAATTATGCGAAACGGCAAGTGACGTGGTGGAGGAGAGATCTCTCTATAAAATGGTTCGCGCCAGAACAGTTTGCAGATATGATAGATTATATTTCCAAATGATGCATAAAACGTCGCTATTCGCGCGTCAGTGCCCCAATTGATATAACCCGCCATCCATTTAAATGCGGTATATTTGTCATCAGCTTGTTAATTGAATATCAACACTTAAGAATACCCCTTCCCCTCGTATTTAATCCCTCCTCTACACTCCGTCTATCTTTAGCTGTTGCTAGATGGTTTAATTTTCACACAGCAGGAAAAGGCTATTAATATTCCTTTAGCGTATTGATTATGTTCATTAGTGATCATTCAGCATGAAACTGAGTCGTTCATTTGAATTATGACATTATTGCTCAACCAACTACTAACGAGGTTGAAAAGGTTTTGGAATCTATTGTATTATCTGGTAATGGAACAACCCCAATATGAAATTAGGATACTGGCTTCGCTATAAACAATACGTCTCAGATGTTGTGTTGAGCAATGTCGACCACGATGAGCGCTCCGTTTCATATTGGCGAAGCGTCGTTTTTTGCAACATACTGACTTATCTGACCCCACTCAGTGTAATTGCATTGATTCCAAGCGTATTCATGTCCTTTCGGCACGATTTACCAGTGGTTGGGATTGCAGATCTGAGCACCTTTTTTCTTTTCGCAACCATAACATTAGTTCCAGGGATTAAGCTGGCGGTGCGAAAATCGATTTTTATTATTCTGCTTTACGGCTTATCGGTCACACTGCTTTACTTTTTGCCAATCCCCGCCCCAGGACTACTGTTTTTACTGACAGCGACCATTTTTTCATCCCTCATTTATTCTTCTTCCGCTGCCTATTATTCTGCTCTTGCGAATACCATTTTATGTTTGTGTTTTGGGCTGTTGATTTATTTCAATGTTGAAACGCCTATTGTAGGAAGCCCTAATTTGGGTGCATGGATTGCCGTTTCTTCGAACCTTATTTTTTTGAGTTTCGCCTGCGCAAAATGTTTAGAGCTTTTACTCTCAGGTTTGATAGCTTCTATTAACAGTAACACCATTGCAGAAGGGAAAATCAAAAAGGCAAACCGGCTTTACAAATTCATCAGCCACATTAATCAAAGCATTGTTCACATAAAAGATGAACATGAGTTATTGGATAGGGCGTGTAAAATTGCAATCGATGTGGGCCAGTTCAAGCTGGCATATATTGCGATGCTTGACGAACAAGATCAATTGAATGTAGAAAGTATCCACGATGACGCAACGGGTCCCGGAATAATCATCAGGAAATCCAGCACGGTGCTTAGCGATTCTGTGACCACGAACGCAACTACTTTAGAGGTAATTCGAACGGGTAAGTATGTTTGCAATAATGATTTGCAAAACGACAATGCCTTATCGAAGTTTAAGGATGAGTTTGTGCGTCTGGGAATTCACGCCAGCATTGCTTTGCCAATTTATAAGTCGGGACAGGTTGTTGGCGTTTTTAGCTTACATGCTGTGTCCAAAGGCTTTTTTGATATTGAAGAGATTAACCTGCTGCAGGAAGCCGCCAGCGATATATCATTTGCACTTGATATTTTCGAAAAAGACAGACGCCACAAACTGTACACGCTGGACGAATTTCTGAATACACCAGCAACGGAGATGATTCATCCCGACGACTTTGCGAGTGTTATTGAAAAAGTGCAAATGATCATGCAAACTGACGGCAGCTCTTTCGATACTCAGCACCGGCTGAAACATAGAAACGGATATTATATCTGGTGCGAAGGAACAATGACCAATTTGTTGAACGTACCACATGTGAATGCGATTGTGTCTAACTTCCGGGATATTACGGCACGAAAACAGGCCGAGGAGTTAATTATAAAAAATGAAAACCGTTTCCGTGCCCTCATTGAGAAAAGTACAGATATAAAAATGCTTTCAACTGTTGGTGGAGAGTTTATTTATGGAAGTCCTTCTGTAACCAATGTGTTTGGATATACCAATGAGGAGTTTTTGAATAAATCAGCATTCACTTTTTTTCATCCCAATGATCTACCCCACTTGTTTAAGAACAGAAGCGAGATCCTTGAAGTTGCTGGCGCATCATTTTCATTTCAATACCGCTTATTGCATAAAAATGGTAGCTGGATATGGTGCGAGGGAACGCTAACTAACTTGCTTCATGAACCAGGAATAAATGCACTTGTTTCTAATTTTAAGGATATTACAAAAAGTAGGCAAGCGGAGCAAGAAGCAAAGGAACTTACAAATCGTTTGCATCTGGCAACGAGCAGTGCGGGTATGGGTATTTGGGCTTGGAATATCCCGGACAATACACTTCACTGGGATGAAAGGATGTACGGTCTTTACCGTATTGCAGAGAAGGAGGTTAGTTCAATTTATGAAGGCTGGGTGTCGAGATTGCATGAAGATGATAGTGTCAAGGTAGCCCGGGATATCCAAAATGCGATTAATGGAACAACGGATTATAATACAGAGTTTAGAATTGTTTTGGATGATTCAACGGTGCGTCATATCAAAGCCACGGGGATTCTTGAGCGAGATGCCGAGGGGAATGCCGTTCGTTTGATCGGAGCAAATTGGGATATTACCGAGATGCGTGAGAAGGAAGAACAAATCCGGCGCAGTGAAATATTTAACCGCGGACTTATCAATTCTATTACAGCGCACATAGCAGTTCTGAACGATCAAGGAACTATTGTAGCTGTGAATAGTGCATGGGAACAATTCGGTTTTGCGAATGGGGCAGCAACACTTGAACGCATTGGAGTTGGAGCAAATTATTTTAAGACCTGCGAAAAGGCAATCGAGGTCGGGGATGTTCTGGCAGCTGACGTGTTGCAAGGAATGCGTGATGTATTAAATGAAAGGCAACAGGTATTTTATCTGGAATATCCGTGTCATTCACCGACGGAGAATAGATGGTTCGGAATTAGAGTCATGAAGTTTGAAGGGAAGGAACGTTTGATTATTGCGTTGCATACAGACGTTACGGATAGGAAAATGGAAGAACAGGAAAAGGAGAGAATATCTTCTGATCTAATTCAGCGTAATAAGAACTTAGAACAGTTCTCGTATATCGTTTCGCACAACTTAAGGGCTCCGGTGGCTAATATTCTTGGCCTTACTGAATTGCTTCAGCTCACTGATTCAAAGCCCGGCCTTGATCTTGATGCTACGAAGGCTTTATCTGCGGCTGCACATAACCTGGATAAAGTAATGAAGGATCTGAATGAGATACTACAAGTAAGGATGCTCGTTTCAGAGGCTAAAGAGGAGCTGTATTTTCAGGGGTTGGTCGATGATATTTTACTCAGCGTAGATCATATAGTTCAGAAGGAGGGTGCGATTATTCATACCAACTTTAAGAACATTGACAGCATGTTATCCGTAAAAAGTTATCTGTACAGTATTTTTTACAACCTGATCATTAACAGTATCAAGTTCCATAAGCCGGGTGTCCCACCAATTATTGATATCGAAAGTATGCTTACACCAAATGGAATACAGTTGACTTTTAAAGACAACGGCATGGGGATTGACTTAGAACGCAACCAAAAGAATGTCTTCGGACTTTACAAGCGTTTTCACCACCATGTGGAAGGCAAAGGGATGGGAATGTTTATGGTGAAAACGCAGGTGGAAGCTCTGGGTGGTCAGATATCAGTTTCGAGTGAAGTGAATAGAGGTACGGAATTTACAATTGAATTCAGCAAGGAGTTACGATGAGGGAAGACGATTATCATATAATACTAGATGACGATAGCACATCAATTATGCTTGAGTCCGCAATCTTGAGACTAACACTTGGTAACACCATCAGGCTGCACAGTTTTGGGCTTCCCCGGAAATGCATAGACTTTCTGGCGAATGATATAGAACGTGGTAAACAAACACGAAAATTTCTTTTCCTGGATATTAATATGCCCGACATGTCAGGCTGGGAGGTACTGGCTTCAATACAGGAAATGAGCGACAGTGTAAAAAGTAATTTAACAGTTTATATGTTGTCGTCTTCTATTGACGCTCGTGATAAGGAGCGTGCCGCCCGACACCCTTTAGTGACCGGTTTTATTGAAAAGCCGTTAACTATTGAGAAGGTTCAGGCTATTTTTGAGGAGAAGAATTGAAATACTTTCCTTCGCGAATTTCATTCAAACGACTTCCGTCGTAACGACTTCTTTTCCGAAAGCTTCTTCTTGTTATCAACCCGTTTCTTCTTTGCGGCCTTTGACACTTTCACCGCGATTCGCTTCTTTGGTTTCTTGAGAGCTTGCTCAATCAACGCGTAAAGTTTCTTGATAATAGCTTCGCGGTTGGCGTGTTGGCTTCTGGACGTATCTTCTGTAATCCGAAGAATTCCTTCTTCCGTGATTTTCGTTCTTAGTTTTTGCAGAACCAGCGTCTTTTGTTCATCGGAAAGTGCTGAACTCTTCACCACATCGAAATACAATTCCACGCGGGTCGACACCTTATTTACGTGCTGACCGCCTGCACCGCCCGAGCGAACGGCTACAATTTTATATTCACTTGCTGGAATTTTCATCCGGATAATTATCGGCACAAATTTAGCCCAAGTTTCGCTATATTTATTCATGCGTTCGCTGATCGTCGTACTTCTGTGTTTTGGCCTGAACATTGCTTTGTTTGGTCAGGGGCAGACGCGGACGACGAAAAAGATCACCAGGAACTTTTATGGAAACGGAAATGTAAAGTCGATTGCCGAAACGTCAACAACTTTACCGCTTTATATCGACCCACTGAACTTCTACAAGAAGACCAAAGTATGCGTCATTGAATTTGATTCTGTCAGCACGAATAGAACCAAAGAGTGGACCCGTATTTTTAAGATTGGTAAAGACGGGAAACCGTGTCATGAAATATTCTATGAGGAAATTACCTATGATAAGTTTGGTAATCGGATTTCATACATGAAGTCGCGATGTGACAAACGCAAATCGAAGTACAAGCAGTATAAGAACGGGCAAGTAGATTTCATCCAGGTGGTGAAGCGCAGAAAGAGACAATGAAGATCAAATTACTAATAGCAGGAATATTCCTCACACAATTTGGGTTTGCGCAAATGCCGATTTACGGTGCCGACTCACTCCGAAGACATTATCAGGCGAAAGCCGAAGAGCTAATGGTTGGTGATTCTTCCTTGTACAAACTTTTTGACATTGATATTTACGGAATCAAAGTGCATAGCCGGAATGACGGTAAAGTTCCGGAGTCAAAAACCACGGAGTTTGTTGTACACTGGTCGGAACTGAATACATACAAGAATGTGATGGCGTTTGAAACAAGGGAGAGTGCGGTCGTTATCATGCTTGAAAAAGGAAGCAGAGGATTTTCTCCTGCGATTCAAAAGCAATACGGGAATGGATTGATCGCAAAGGCCGGATTTGTATTCCGAACACCTTTGAAACCCTTGGCCGGAATGAAAATTGCTATTGATCCGGGTCATATTGCGAACGACACTGCAACCGGACGGCTTGAGCAAAAATTCATTAAGATGAATGTTCCGGCGCTCCATGAAACGGTGGATTCAGTTCCGATCAATTTTGCTGAAGGGCAACTCACCTGGCAAACGGCAAACCTTCTTGCTTACAAACTTCGTAATGCGGGAGCGGAAGTAATCTTCACGCATACTGCAGGCATGACTGCTTTTGGAAAAACCTTTGAGCAATGGAAGAAGGACGATTACAAACGAACCTTGGATTCTATGCTGCTTGCCGATCCATCGAATCAGAATCTGAAAGACCTCAAGAGCGGGAAGATGAAGGAGGACCGATCGATTTTCCGTTTCGTGTTTAAGGATGCTGAGTTGAGAAAACGTTCAGGAATCATCAATGCGTTCGGACCGCATCTTACTGTTGTCATTCACTACAACGTGGATGAAACGAATGCACCCTGGAGCAAACCAACCACAAAGAACTACTGTATGTTATTTGTTCCCGGAAGCTTTGAAGCGAATGAACTGGCAACAACAGAAGATCGTTTTGATTTTCTCCGCCTACTATTGCTCAATGACGTTGAACAGAGTATTGAAGTGAGCAGCTTTGTTGGCATGCAGTTCAAAGAGAAACTGGATGTTCCGCTCGCGGGTCCTTCTGATGCAACTTACCTGAGCACGAGTTGTAAGAAGGCATATAAGCAAGGTGTTTTCGCCCGCAATTTGTCAATGACGCGATTAGTACACGGTCCGATAGTTTACGGTGAAACACTTTATCAGGATAATATCAACGAAGGACGAATGCTTGCGGACATGAACGTGACCGAAATGCAGACGAAGATGACTACTTCCAAGCGGGTAATGCAGGTGGCGGAAGCGTATTACGAAGGGATTTTGCAGTGGTCATATACTAAATAGTACGCGGATTGGGCGGATTAAGCGGATGTTCGCGGATTTCCCAAGTCAATTCTTATATTGCATAGTTGAATTTCCCAATGAAAACTTTTCTTCTTTCCGTCTTGGTATGCTCTGGTGTTTTTTCGCTCGCGCAGAATTCATCCGGCATTCAGGAACAATCGTTGCATTACCGTGGAATGGGTGCGCACGCTGAAGCATATTGGGATAGCATTCGTATTTCGGAGGGTGCTCCGGCGAATGTGCAAGCAGTGAATACCGTACAGGGTTCTTGTACGCTGAACAAACGTGTTTTTGGTTGGCATCCGTATTGGGTAGGAACGGTGTACAACAATTACCAATGGAATCTGCTCAGCGATTTGTGCTACTTCGATTATGATGTAAGTCCGAATACTGGCAACAACGTCAATTCAAGTTATGCGTGGCTTACGAGTGGTGCAGTGACCGCTGCAATCAACAATGGAGTAGATGTTCACATTTGCGCAACTTTATTTTCGAGTCATTCTACTTTTCTGGCGAGTTCAACCGCTCAGCAAACGTTCATTAATAATATCATTTCCGATTTGCAGACACGCGGCGGCAAAGGCGTGAACATTGATTTCGAAGGAATGGGTGCTGCAAACAGTGCACCCTTCACCGCGTTCATTCAGAACCTGAGTACTCAGCTGCATGCCGCAATTCCGGGATCTGAATTAAGTATGGCGCTGTACGCTGTTGATTGGAGCAATGTGTTTGACATTCCTAATCTCACGCCGTATGTAGATATCTTCATCATCATGGGCTACGATTATTACTGGTCGGGAAGCACAACTGCAGGTCCGGATGATCCATTGTACAATTTCCAAACGAGCTACAATTATACGTTAACCCGCTCCATCACATTTTATCTTGCTCAGGGAATGCCGAGTAATAAATTACTACTTGGTCTGCCTTATTACGGGAGAGAATGGGAGACCGTTGGTAGTACAATTCCTTCTGCAACAACCGGTAATTTTTCTTCGTCGCGTACATTCAACGTGATCATGAATAATGCGAATGGATATTATAGCACTCCGCAATATGATCCTGTAAGTTTCACGCCGTATTATTCATTCCAGGTAGGTCCTGCATGGCGCCAATGTTTCTGGGAGAATACGTACAGTATGAAACGGAGATTTGATATTGTGAATCAACGTAACCTCGGTGGAATAGGAATCTGGGCATTAGGTTACGATGATGGTTACACCGAATACTGGGATGCCATCAGCGAACGCTTTTCGAATTGTGCAACCGTTCCCTGCTCCGATACAATCTGGGATATGGGCGGACCTTCGCGTAACTATTACAACGATGAAGATTACGTGACTACCATTGCTCCGGACAATGCGACACAAGTAACCTTGTCGTTCTCCCAATTCAATATGGAACTGAATTACGATTCGTTGTATATCTACGACGGACCCGATGATACTTATCCTTTGATCGGATCATACACCGGAACAAATTCTCCGGGCACAATTACTTCGACTGGTCCATCACTTGCCATAAAGGTTCACACCGATGGTAATACAGTGGCATCCGGTTTCACAGCGATATGGTCTTGTGCAATTGACAATATCGCTCCAACTACGTCTGTGAATGTGCTGCCTGCATGGGTTACTCAGAATTTTCAGGCATCGTTCACGGATTCGGATATCGGATCGGGCGTCGAAAAAAGTTATTACCAGGTAGATGATTTCGACGGAACAGAATGGAGAGCAAATCCGGCACGAGGATTTTTCAATGACGATTTTGTTGGAACTACCATTCACCCGGATTGGACACCGTATCAGGGAACGTGGACTGTGAATGCAGGTGTGCTCGATCAGACTGATGAATTGAATGCGAATACAAGTTTGTCTGCACCACTCGTACAGAATCTTTCAAATCGTTACTTGTATAATTGGCAAGGTGCAATTGACGGAACAGGGAATAATCGCAGAGCCGGATTGCATTTCTTCTCAGATAGCGCTTCACTACCGAATCGTGGCAATGGATATTTCGTGTGGTTCCGTGTCGATCAGAGTCAGCTGCAGTTTTACGAAGTAACAAATGATGTGTTCACGCTTCAGGCAACTTTTCCAATGACGATTAATGCAGGGCAGTGGTACGATTGGAAGGTTATTTATGATCGCATCACGGGAACAATGGAGGTATATCAGGACGGTGTTTTCATTGGCTCATGGACCGACCAGACTCCGTATTCCAATGGAAATTGTATTTCATTGCGAAGTGGTGATGCAGCATGGCATGTCGCATCATTTAATGTATTCCGTTCACGATTTACAAACGGAACTGTGAATGTTACAGTAGGCAACTGTCCGGGTTGCGATGTGCGTCACGAGAATACAAATCCTACGCTACCTGCAGGGATGATACGTTCTATCAATCGTGACAGTGCCCGGCTATTCTCGTCGCTGGATGAAGAATATTTCAACGTCGATTGGACATATGCAATTGCATCGATGCCATGGGATGGAAATGCAGCAGACATTGATACAACCACAAATCTTTCGCTGATCGAAGGAAACTGGAGTGCAGCCGTTGATACCAATTCTGATGTTGCAAGTTACTGGTACTGTATCGGCACAACGCCCGGTGATTCCGATTTTGTCGCATGGCAGAATAACGGACTGAACACGTTGTTCGCAGTTCCAATACTTCTCACACCGGGACAATGGTATTACATTAGTTTGCGCGTGGAGAACGGCGCTGGTTTGATCACTCCAATTGATACCAGCGACGGACAAGTTGCCGATTTAGGTATGGGAATAGCTGAGCAAATGAACAGCTGGAGTATTTATCCGAATCCCGCACAAAATGAAATTGTGTTGAACGGAAGTGGTACATCATTGATTGAGCAGGTCGATATTTATGACTCAAACGGAAAACTGGCATTATCTCTGCAACCATCACAAAACGGCACCGTGAATGCACCAGTCCGTATTAACATCGCAACATTGGCAGCAGGACGGTACACACTCGTGATCAATAGCGGAGGTGTACCGGCAGTCACAACTTTCATCAAACAGTAATGCGCAGAATTCTCACCGGAATTTTCATCACACTTGGAATTGCTGTTTTTGCACAGCCATCTCTTCCTGTTAATCCGTGGGAGTCTGTAGCGCCAGATGGTTCTCAAATTTTCACTGATGTACGTGAAGCTTCTAAAAACGCATCGGCGGCATACCGAATGGAAATTTCAGGTCCGGAACAGTTTCTCGACAAGAAGTTTGCATCGAAAGTTGTTGCACTTCAATCGCTCATGGCTTTACGCATGAAGGACAACGGATTGACGAGTTTTCCCTCGGCAATGTTGTCTCTGCATGCACTGGTGTATTTATCCAGTAGCGGAAATGCATTCACGTCATTACCCGATTCGTTGGGAATGTTGGGCAACCTCAAATTTCTCGAGATGCATCAGGCGAACTTCGATACCATTCCGGAAGGCATTTACGGTCTACCACGTTTGCAGTCGCTGACTATCGGAAATAACAAAGACACGATTTGTTTTACGAGTTCAGTGAAATTTTTCAAGCGTTCACTCGTTGAGCTTCGGTTGTACAATACGTTGTTAGATACGTTGCCAGCAGAGTTCAGCGAGATGCATTCATTATCGAAATTAGTGATGTACAAGTGTAAGCTCACGGAAATTCCTGAACCGGTAATCAATCTCGCAAAGTTGAGCGAACTATGGCTCGACAGCAATTCGATTACAAGCATTCCGCATTCAATCGGAAAGATGGAGGCGCTTACGTATTTGTCGCTACGCGGAAACCGTATTACGAAGGTTACGAGCAGCATTTGTTTCCTGAAAAATCTTGTGGTGCTCGACCTGCGCGGAAATCCCATGGATCCGTATGAGGTGAATGTGGTTCAGGCTTTACTACCCAATACGAGAGTTCTGTTCTAACATGCCTGCGGCGCTTTACACGGCGACGCGACGAAACGGAGCCCGTTGTTTCCTGAAATGCACCCACGGGGCTCGGAGAATCGCTTCGCGATCATGAACTGTAGCCACCATGATCGCGAAGCGATTCTCCGTTTCTCGTGTGAAGCAATTACGCCGTTTCTCCGAATCTCTGCGTCTCCGTGTAAAGCGCCGCAGGCATAAACAACTACCTTTGCACCGTGAATACCGAAGAACTTACCGATTCCTCCGAGCAGGAATTATTTGAACACCACCGCATCGTAGTTGATGCCGGTCAGCAAATGTTGCGTATCGATAAATTCCTCCAGCTAAAACTGGGTGGACATATTTCGCGTACCAAGATTCAGGCTGGAGCAGAAGCAGGCAATCTGATTGTCAATGACAAAGCGGTTAAGTCGAGCTACAAAGTAAAAGGTGGCGATGTAATTTCAATTCTATTGCCTGAACCGAAGCGTGAGTTTGAACTCATCGCGGAAGACATCAAGTTCAGGATAGACTACGAGGATGATGATCTGCTGATCGTAAACAAGCATCCCGGATTGGTTGTGCATCCGGGATTCGGAAACTTCACAGGTACATTGGTGAACGGATTGCTTTGGCACTTCAAAAATCTGCCTAAGAATTCGGATCAACGGCCGGGGTTAGTACATCGCTTAGATAAAGACACTTCGGGATTGATGGTGATTGCGAAGACAGAATATTCACTCGCATTTTTGGCAAAACAATTTTTCGAGCGCACAAACGATCGTCGTTATCTCGCATTGGTTTGGGGCGACTTCACAGAAGATTCAGGAACGATCACTGGGAATATCGGACGTAGCTTAAAAGATCGTCGCATGCAGGAAGTATTTCCCGATGGAGATCAAGGCAAGCACGCTGTAACGCACTGGAAAGTTGTAGAGCGGTTTGGTTACGTGACTTTGGTGGAGTGTAAACTTGAAACCGGTCGCACGCATCAGATTCGCGTTCACATGAAACTGATCGGACATCCGCTGTTCAATGATTCTACATACGGTGGAGATTCAATTCGCAAAGGACCCGTGTTTACGAAGTACAAGCAATTCGTAGAAAACTGTTTCGCATTGTGTCCGCGTCAGGCTTTGCACGCACGATCACTTTCACTGACTCATCCGACAACGAAAAAATGGGTAGAGTATACTTCGGAATTGCCGGATGATATGCGCCTGGTGATTGAGAAGTGGAGACACTACGTGGGTCAACGACCACTTGGCGGAGAAGTACAAGAGTAAGTCATTACTACAAAACAAAAACAGGACAAGTCTTTCGATTGTCCTGTTTTTGTTTTAGAAGAGTAAGTGTCTACTGTGCGTTACTGATAATGAAACTGAAATCAGATTTGATTCCTGCCGACTTAGCAATGAAGTGACAACCCATGCAACTTGAGCTTACTCCAGGAGCAAAAGGATGGTATAGTGAATCCTGATAATACTGCTGGTCTTCCTGCAAAGGGAATCCACCGTAGTATGGAGGATTTTGTCCCTGGAGATAAGTTTCCTGTACAGAGTTAGCCAGGAATTGCGGTGCCATGTCTTCAAAGAATAACCATTGCGTGCTGATGAGCTGATAGTTTGTCCAAACAGAGCCCGTGAGCAATCCCTGAAAGTATGTATTGATCCCGGTGACATCTGCATCAGCAACTGCATTCACGCGTGTAACCTGAGTTGGTGCGTGTGCGGGCGAGCCATTTGGATTCAGTTCAATTTCGCTGCCGGTGATTTGAGCGTTCGGCGTGCAAGTATCACAGGCAGGATTGAAAAATGATTTGGTCAGATTGTCAACTTGCTCGAATGTTGACCATACCCAATTTTTCTGCGATGCAGTTTTGTGTGCGATATGCAGACCAACTAATCCAAGCGTAACAGGATTGGGTCCCGGGCTAGGATCAAGAGCGTCATCATTGTACACAATGGCCTGAATCGTGTAGAAGCGCGACGGATCATCGTTGTCACCGATCACTTTCCACGCAGCTTTGATTTCAATTGCTCCCATAGGACCATATTGAGTTGGACCGGCAGGGAAATCAAATGCGCCGCCACCCGATGCGAATGTTTGCTGTCCACTTTTATTCCACAGCGTATTTGTCGTGATGTAATTGTATTCATCATAGTTCATTCGTACTTCATAGCGAACAAAGCGACCGTTTTGATCAACGAGTGGGCCACCTGAAGCCTGATCCAAACCTTCGGGCGATTTCGAAGACTGATGAATGAAGCGATTTATGCCATGCTGCTTTCCGAGTGCCAGAACATTTGCAGGAACATGTTTGAATGCCGCTTCTGTATTGCCTGTGCACCATGCTGTGGGTTGACTTCCCGGTGCAACAAAAACCTGATCGTCGGTTAGGTAAGTTTCCCAAACTACCGGACCGTCTCCGGAGAGAATAGAGGCAGTGGTGTCTGGTCCGCAGGTGTTCTGGTCCGCTGGCCAGTTCAAGGCAATGAATGAAAGCCAGGAGAATGTGTCTGCAGAAGCTTGCGTGAGCACCGTAAAGTCTGTTGGTGCCAATGCATAGCTGCTATTGATTGCGGTCGTGTGCAATGAATCGCCTGCGAGTGAGTCGCCCTTGGGATTACCTGAACTACATCCGGATGTTGATAGGAATAGTGTGGATAGAACAACGGCAGCAGCGCCCGTGAGCACGAGGATGGTTTTTTTCATGGGTGAGTTTGATTGGTTAGCTCAGCCAAGATAGCATTATTTTCAAAAAACTCAAGAATAGTTGATGGTAATGTAATTCCGTTAGATCATATACCGATTGATATGACTAAAACCGTCGTTTTCCTGTGGAATTCTTAGGGCGTCGTTGTTTTCTTCACTTCTTCTC
>JBEIPA010000026.1:0-69759 GCA_040377305.1 Flavobacteriales bacterium
GAAAGGTTGCTGAAGGCAAAAACAAAATGCTGGTCATCAACGCAATCAGAAATAAGATTGTGCTGAGGGCATGTGCTGTTTTAAGAGGAGAAACTTTTTACACTCCTCCCTTGACTTTGTCATAGGAATCGGTCTGACAACATACGTATTGTCAGACCGAGTAAGCTTAAACAATTGCGTAGCAAGTTGGTGTAATTTTCAGCTGTACCGAGGGAGGACAACTAGAAAAAACTCCGATTATCACTCCTCGAATTCACATTCGAATAAATCCCGGTATAAATCAACATAAACTCCATCGCTCCCATTCCTCCGGTTGCCTGATTGAGTTTGGAGATGTTGTAATCGTAATTGAATGCAACACCGATCGCAGCAATATCGACGCGCACATATCCAGACATCGCATCACCTAAGCGATACATCGCACCGAATGTGAAGGATTTCTCTGAACGATAATCCGTGTACCGCGAACGATCTGAGAATTTGATTTTGTTGCCGAGACCGATGTTGATCAAGCGCGCGGGACCGTGTTGTGTAACCATGAACTGGGGAACGAGCCATGATTGTCCACCTTCTCCGAGTTGTATTTCTGCTTTCCAGTGCACATTCAGGCGCATGTATAACTTGTCGCTTTGCCCAAGAAAATCAATGCGCGGACGATTCACATGCAATGCAGCTACTCCTCCACTCATTTTGAAACGTTTGTTGCCGGTCATTGTAATTGCGGCACCAACTCCAAAATCAAAATAAGTGAACGCGTCACCGAAGCTGGCCTGCTCTCCTGTTGCAAGTTGCGAATCGTATTGCAATCCGTCCCACTGCATGCCCCACGAACTTGCACCTGGTGAAATACTTCGCTGCGCAAATCCAAGTTGAGCACCCATGGAGAAATACGTATTCCCGATTCCGTCGAGCGATTTGTTGTAAGAGAACAAGCCGTTGTACGTGTTGTTCTTCAGCGTTGTTGAACCGGCTTTGTCCATATTCACATTCAATCCAACAGCGAAAAAGTCGGGACTCGTTTTCCTTCTGTCGTTTTTGCGGATCACATAATCGCCACCAAAAGTGTATGTCGTGAATGGTTTGATGGGCGTCCACTGCATGCGATAGTTGTTGATGATACGCAGATCGCCGGTGAAGTTTCCTGTCAACGCCGGATTAATCGTTAACGGAGCCATCGTGAACATGGAATAATGGTAATCCTGCGCATTAGCTGTGAATGCGAGAGCACCGAGTCCGAGTGCGAATACTAGTTTCTTCATCGTCGTTGTCATACTGAGTGGTTCGACGAGCTCACCATAAACTACGTCGAAGGATGCTTATCGAACTAAAGTTAAATCACCTTTGTGCGTTTCCGTTCTTCCA
This sequence comes from Flavobacteriales bacterium, assembly GCA_040377305.1. Classification (GTDB taxonomy): domain Bacteria; phylum Bacteroidota; class Bacteroidia; order Palsa-965; family Palsa-965. The sequence continues at coordinate 1,363 of JBEIPA010000026.1, forward strand.
TCGAAGTACTCCACATTACAATACCACGCGAAGATCCCTCCGTTCATCGCTTTACCCCGGAGTGTTCCGTCCCAGCCATCATTCACACTTTGCGTTTCAAAAACTTTTTCTCCGTAGCGATCATACAACACAAATTCCAGTGTTTTAATTCCGGCGCCGTAAACAAACAACATATCGTTAGCACCATCTCCATTGGGTGAAAATGATCCGGGCACAAAGAATCCATAAGCTTCAACAACCTGCACCGTAACTGTATCAGAACCGCTACATCCATTCGCATCCGTGTAGTTCACGGTATACGTGGTTGTCACAGTCGGACTTGCAGTTGTGCTTGCGCTGTTCGGCGAATCTAATCCGTTCGTGGGCGACCACTGGTAATTTCCACTTCCACCGGTTGCTGTCAATGTTGTTTGATTTCCGATTGCTATGCTCACCGCAACGCCCGCATCAACAGTTGGTGGAGTTCCTGCAGTAATGACCAGTGTCGTTGTGTCTGCACCAAATGCATTCGTGACGATCAGCGTAACGGTATAAGTTCCCGGTGTGTTGTAACAAATTGTATTTGGATTTTGTTGAGCAGAACTCGCAGGAGTCGCACCCGTGAATGTCCACTGCCAACCTGTTGGAGCTCCTGTGCTGTTATCGGTGAAGTCAATACATTCCCCAGCACAGATTGCTGTTTGACTTGCAGTCGATGCTGCAGTTGGAACTGTACACGGTTGAACAGTTACCATTACCTGATCGCTTGCTGTACACCCAATCGCATCGGTCACGAGCAATGTGTATGTTGTGGTTGCTGCCGGTGTCACAGTATAACTTGCTGTAGGTTGATTGCCCGGTTGCCAGAGATATCCAACTCCACCAGAACCATTCAATACTGTTTGCTGTCCGGTGCAGATTGTAACATCGGCTCCGGCAAATGCAGCAGGTGGTGGATTTACCGTGATGTATCCGGTCTTCTGAATCGTTCCGCTCCCGTTCGCGTTTGTTGCTGTTAAGGTTACCGCAAATATCCCTGGTGAGTTATAACAGATATTTGTTGGATTCTGCACAAGCGAAGTTGGTGTTACAGCTCCACTGAATGTCCAGCTCCACGAGGATGGATTATTCGTACTGAGATCGGTGAAGTTGATACAGTCGCCAACGCAAATAGTTGTATCATTCGCAATAAAATCTGCAACTGGAACTAAACAAGGTGCTACAGTCACTGCGACTTGTGCCGAGTTTGTACAGCCGTTCGCATCGGTGCCAACCACAGTGTAAGTTGTCGTTGCGCCGGGCGTCACATTAACAGGTGAACCCGAAATATTTCCGGGATTCCAAACATACGTTGATGCACCGCCACCAGTAAGCGTTGATTGCTGTCCAACACAAATGCTGCTTGGATTCGCAGAAGCAATCACTGTTGGATTTGGATTCACTGTGATTACAACTGTTGCCGTATTGCTTCCGTTGCCATTCGTTGCAGTAAGAGTAACTGAATACGTCCCTGCAGCAGACCATGTAACACCGGTTACGTTTTGCGTTGCAGCATTGGCTGGAGTTCCCGAAGGAAAAGTCCACGCCCAGGAAGTTGGAACTCCGGTTGAAGCATCTGTAAAATTGACAGCTTGTCCAATGCAAACCGAAGTTGCACTCGGTGTAATTGCAGCAACTGGAGGACCCGCAACAGGAGTCGCAAGGGTGATATCATCAACCGCGAAAGATGGATCGGCTCCGGCACCGTCATCGTTGTTTACCCACAAAAATCCAATCTTCACATTCGGATTATTGTTCGCAGATGCAGGAAGAGTTGCTGTGAACGCAGTCCACCGTCCTTGCCCTCCGGGACAATTCACCAGCGTTTGTGCGGAATTGATTAATAATGTCCACGTCGCGCCATCGAAATACCAAACAGAAGCGTCATCGTTAGGCGGTTGTCCATTCTCGATGTAATTAAATGCAAGTATAATGTTGCTTTGTCCGGTGCAATTGATTGTTGGTGATTCAATGCGACGATTCGTTTGAGGACAGGTGATTATTCCGCACAATCCACCTGCATCGTATGCAGCGCCTACATCTCCCATAGAGTTTGGATGCGAACCCAAATGCAGAGTGGCTTCCGTAGCCGTAGCGCTTGCCGGTGCACAACCTGTTCCGCAAATGTTATTTGTGTGTCCGTTCTCAGCACAGCTCACGTACCACATATTCGGATCTGCTCCTTCAATACCCGTAATGGTTTGTGACCACGCCCCGTTTGGACCCACATAAATGCTGGCATCGCAACCGGAAGTACAGCCGTTGTTGAAGTTTTCTGTCCAGAATACCTGTGCATTCAACGCGAAAGCAGACAACATGAGAATAGCTGCAACGAGTAACTTTTTTACCATGAAAATCAAAGTTTGCTTCCCGAATATAAAAACTTATACGAAGCAATCATGGCATTGTTCACTGTTTGAGAAGAAATTCCAACGTATCAACACCGTCGGCATATTCCCAAGGCTGTGGCTTCTGTGCATTACCCGGCAAGACCGAATTTTCAAGCGACAAATTCGTTACGACGCATTGAATTAATTCACGGTCGGCACGCAATCTCAACCCGACTTCCTTAATATCACTATACTCTTCGAAGTACAACACCCCGGGAGGAGATGCAATTCCTACATCACGTTTGATGACGAGGAAATTATTGTCCAGCAAAGGTTCGTTATTGAGCATGTAAATGGTGCGGTTGTAATCGTAGTTATTCATGTACTTCCGATTCATGAGCAACACATCTCCCCAAGGAAAAATAGCTTCGAAAAAGGAATCGAACCTATAGCCTTGCGGTACAAAAAACTTGGTAATGTTTCTGCAACCTAATCCATAGTAACGAAACACATCTTCACCAAGATTTTTAAGATCAGCTACGCTTTCCTTTCCGTCGAGCACCGCAACACTATTCCTGTTTTTACGAATGACATGCGGAACCTTCGCAAAATAATATTCGAAGTAACGTGATGAATTGTTGCTGCCCGTTGCTATTACAGCATCCACTTCACCGAGTTTACCATGAGCGAAAGTGATTCTGTCTTTTAGCCGAGCATCCTGATCACACAGAATCTCCGCAAAAAACGGAAGAAGGATGTTATCATCGCTTGAAAGCTTGCCGACATAATCGTGACCGGCCAATAACACATGAGCGAAGTCGTCGTAGCCCGCTGCAGGAATGTTCCCCGCTGCAATTACTCCAATCTTTTTGCCACTGAAATCATCAGGCAAATGGTATGCAGACAACCATTTCGTCAGGGTCTTCTCCTCTAACTGAGCCGCGATTTCACGAATTCGATGTTCAATGTTGTCTGGACTAAACCAATTGTTGGCTGCGTGTGCCCGTCTCGTTAAGTCGTGGAATACACCCGAATACCTGTGCTGACCGTCCTTATCTAGAATCAGTCTAAGTTCGCCTGCAAAGTGCTTAAAAACGTCAATTCGCTCACCAGCCTTCATACTTTGTCTTAATTTTACCGCCTGCTCCGAAGGAGTCCGACGGACAAAACTAACAATTAAGCACGTCAACTTATGGCAATCAAAATCACTGAGGAATGCATCAACTGTGGTGCATGTGAACCAGAGTGTCCAAACAACGCAATCTACGAAGGTGGCGCTGAATGGCGTTTCGCTGATGGAACAACTATCAAAGGAACTTTCACTGGAAAAACCGGTCTTACTGCTGATGCTGAATCTGCACAAGAACCAGTAAGCATGGATCTTTATTACATCGTTCCGGATAAATGTACTGAGTGTGTTGGTTTCCATGACGAACCACAATGTGCTTCCGTTTGCCCGGTAGACTGCTGCGTAGATGATGAAAATCACCGCGAGTCAAAAGAAGAATTGACTGCTAAGAAGGATTCACTCCACGCTTAGTTCAATCATAAACAATTCAAAAATGCCATTTGGTTCACTCCGAATGGCATTTTTTTTTGTGATCTGTACCATAACTTTACATTCTACGTTATAATCCAGTGAAAGCAGTCCTCCGAATCATCATCGCGTTTCTACTTTTGGCGCCGCTTAGCGGTTGGGCTGTTCCTACACTACAATCGCTACAGGATTCCCTGAAGGTTACCGGACCAAAAGTCTTCAAAGGCAAAGACCAGGATAAACTCGTTGCCAACCAGAAGTTCACTGACTTAATGCGTCAGGCACTTGAAATGGAAGGCGCTTTCGATTTCGGATTTGACTCGTTGAACTTCATTGGTCGTTTGAAATCACCCGACAACGCATTCCGCATTTTCAATTGGAACATTCCGTTCGAAGACGGCACACACAAATTCTATGGTTTCATTCTTGTCGATCAGGATCAGATTGAAGGAAAAAAAATCAAGAAAGCAAGAATGAAAAACAAGTCCCGTTATGTTCTGTATGAGCTAACGGATCAATCCGATTTCATTCGCAATCCGGAACTAAGCGCACTCAACTGCGACAAATGGTTCGGGTGTTTGTACTACAAGATTATTCTCACCACGAACAAAGGCAAAAATTACTACACGCTTTTCGGGTGGGATGGAAACACAAAGTTGTCGTGGAAAAAAGTAATCGAGGTTATGACTTTTGCCCGCGATGGACAACCGGTGTTTGGTGAAGAATCAACTTTTCAGGTGAACAAGCTCACCAAACGTCGCGTCATTTTCGAATTCAAAGCAGAGTTGGCGATGACGTTGAAGTACGAAGACAAGCCGAAGAAACGAATTGTGTTTGATGTACTCGTTCCTGAAGTTCACGGCGCAGAAGGAATGGCTCAGTTCATGGTCAACTCAGGCTCTTACGACACTTATGAGTGGAAAAAAGGCAAATGGGTATACGTGAAAGATGCCGATATCCGCAACAAAAAGGATAAGCGCGACGGAGATTATAAGGCTCCGGATGGGATGGAACCGCCGAAGAATTGAGTGGAACGCGGATTTTTACTTCCGATGTTTTCTACGTCTATTCTCGGATCATCCTTGTAAATTGAACGTTTCTGAAATTGATTTTATGAGAGAAGCTCGAGTTTATCTCATAAAATCCAATACCTGCTTATTCTATTCAGCAGAATCATCTGAGGGAAGTAACTAACACCTAACGGACATCAAAATCCGCGTTCCATTTTGCGAATCGTTAACAACTGCCAAAGCAATTATGGAATCTTAACTCCTCTTGCATCTTCTTGGCAAAATTACCTGTAGCGATTGCCGTTACTTGGTATAAAACAAAAACGCCATGTCTACCTACAAACTTCTCCTACCCTCTGCCTTTGCAGCTTTCTTCATGTTCTCTTGCGCCGCTGATTCTGAAAGTGAAGATCACGCCAAACGAATGAGTGATGAAGTTGCATACGATTCGGTTTCCTCTTATTCTGTTACAACTGAAGATTACAATGGCAATAACATTACACCCCCTGGAGTAGCTGACGCTGAGCAATCACTGCGAAACGAGTTGCAATTCAAAAGCAACATCGACTCTATTGGAAAAGTTCTGGTTTCGAATGCAGCATCGATGAATGCGCTTGATAGTACGCACTTGTTCATTCGCACCGCGGATGTTCGTTGTCGTGTAGACCAGGTAGCAGGCTCAACTTACACTGTGGAGAAGGTAGTGAATGGTTTGGGCGGATATGTAAGTAACACGCAGCTTGCAAGTAATCAGACCTGGCAGTATCAAACGCAGGTAAGTGATGATTCACTCAAACAGATTTCGAAGTTTGTGGTGACGAACAACGTAACGATTCGTGTGCCTGCAAAAAATCTCGACAGTTTATTGAAAGCACTTGTTCCGCTGGTGGAGTACATGGACTATCGCACGGTAAATGTGAACGACATTACGCTCGAGCAAATTGCAATTCAACTCGAGCAGGCGCGTCTTGCAAAGTACAATGCCATGCTGCAGGAGAAGGTTGTTGATCAGACTTCGAAGCCCGACAAACTCATGGATGCGGCTGATGCCATGCTGGCGAAACAAGCTATGAAAGATCTCGCTTATATCGAGTCTCTGCGCTTAAACGACCAAGTTGCGTATGCGACCGTAAACCTTCAGCTTTATCAGCCGGAAACAACTTCTACGGTTATGATTTACAATGAGCGCCCTCAACCACCCTACGAAATCGGAATCGGAGAACGTTTGGGCAATGCCGTTTACGCAGGCTGGAAAGGCTTCAGCTATATTCTTTCCGGACTTGTAATCCTGTGGCCACTTTGGTTGGTTGGTGGATTGGTCTTCTACTTTGTGCGTCGCCAGATGAAGAAGGCAGCAAAAGTCGCTTGATTCAGGATTTGAAGATTGGAAAATTTGAAGATTTGAATATAATCACGTCCCTACGAGCGTGGAACTTGAGCTAATCAACGTTTCACGCTCGTTTTTCTTACACTAACTCATTTTCGAATCTTCAAATCATCAAATTTTCGAATGCGCCTGCGTGCGATTTCGTAATTTTGAAGTACAATTTCCAACTCGATGTCTACAACAGTACTTACCAAAAAGGTCCACAACTTCAGCGCCGGGCCTGGCATTCTTCCTCCTGAAGTTTTGAAGCAAGCTGCAGAGTCTTGCATCAACTTCGATAATCTCAATCTTTCATTGCTTGAGATTTCTCACCGCAGTAAAAACTACGAAGCAGTAATCGATGAAGTTCGCGCACTCACAAAAGAGTTGCTTGGCATTGGCGATGGCTGGCAGGTACTTTATCTCGGTGGCGGAGCGAGTCTGCAATTCGGAATGGTTCCGATTAACCTGTTACGCGATGGCGGCACTGCTGCTTACGTGAACACAGGTGTGTGGGCGAGCAAAGCAATCAAGGAAGCGAAGATCATCGGCAATACAAAAGTGATTGCGTCTTCAGAAGACAAGAAGTTTGGCTACATCCCGAAAGGATATGAAATTCCAACTGATGCGGATTATCTCCACATCACTTCCAACAATACGATTTACGGAACGCAGATGAAGTCGTTCCCGAAATCACCGATTCCGGTTGTGTGTGATATGTCTTCTGATATTTTCAGTAAGCCATGCGATGGAAATCAGTTCGGATTGATTTATGCAGGTGCGCAGAAGAATATGGGCCCTGCAGGAACAACCATGGTTGCTGTTCGCGAAGATCTTCTGGGTAAAACCGGAAGAAAGATGCTAAGCATGCTCGATTATCAGGTGCACATCAAAGGCGGTACGATGTACAACACTCCTCCTGTGTTCCCAATCTACGTTGTGTTGCTTACACTTCGTTGGTTGAAGAAAAACGGCGGACTGAGTTGGATTGGTGGAATCAATCAGGCTAAAGCAGATGCGATGTATGGTGAAGTTGATCGCAACACGTTATTCACCGGCACTGTAGTCGACAAAGCAGATCGTTCGAACATGAATGCTTGTTTTGTGATGACCAAACCTGAACTCGAGCCTGAATTCGACAAGATGTGGAAAGAAGCTGGCATCTCCGGCATTCGTGGTCACCGCGATGTAGGTGGATACCGTGCGTCTCTATACAATGCTTTGCCGATCGAAAGCGTGAATGCGCTGGTTGAAGTAATGCAGGAGTTCGAAAAGAAATTCGCTTAACGGTTCTCAGTTTCAGGTTCTCAGTTCCCGGTTAAAAATTATGGTAAAGAAGATATTAGCTAACGATGGCATTGACAGTGCGGGTAAATCTATATTAGAGAAAGCCGGATTTACAGTCATCACCGATAAAGTTTCTCAGGATAAACTGCAAGATGCACTCAACGCTGAAAAGTATGTTGCGCTAACCGTTCGTTCTGCAACGCAAGTTCGTAAAGAATTGATTGATGCGTGTCCTGACCTGAAAGCCATTGCTCGCGGTGGTGTTGGAATGGACAATATCGATGTTGATTACGCGAAAGGCAAAGGCATTGAAGTGATCAACACCCCGGCGGCTTCTTCGCACTCGGTTGCAGAACTGGTGTTCGCACATTTGTTTGGCGCAGTTCGTTTTCTGTATGATTCAAACCGACAGATGCCGGGTCACGGTTCTACTGACTTCGACGCACTGAAGAAGAAATATGCGAAAGGAATCGAGTTGAAAGGCAAGACACTTGGAATTGTAGGTCTCGGAAGAATCGGACAGGCCGTTGCGAAAATCGGTCTGGGTCTGGGAATGAAAATCAAAGCTCACGATCCATACATTCAAGCTGCGTTGATCAATCTGGATATTGATGGAGTAAAAGATCCTGTTCGTGTGAATATTCATACTGTTGAACTCGATGAAGTACTGCAACATTCTGATTTCATCACGCTTCACGTTCCGGGTGGAGATGTGATCACTTCGAAAGAAATTGAGAAGATGAAGAAGAATGTGATTCTGGTGAATGCATCTCGTGGCGGCGTAATCGATGAGCGCAGCCTGATCAGCGGATTAAATACCGGAAAGATTGCACACGCTTGTCTTGACGTTTTCGTTGGAGAACCGAAACCTTCGAATGAAATTCTGAACCATCCGAAAATATCAATGACTCCGCACATTGGTGCAGCAACTGAAGAGGCACAAGAGCGCATTGGAATTGAATTGGCGGAGAAACTAATTGCAGCACTTTCCTAAAAAAATATTCGCTGTATCGCCGTGTCTCTGCGCGGCTGCGGTATATTTGGCATAATGGCTACAATTCTCCCATTCAAAGGCATCCGTCCTACCCGCGATAAAGTTCAGCTGGTAGCTTCGCGTTCTGTAGACAACTACGGTCGCTCCGATTTGAATGAGAAGTTGCGCACCAATCCATTTTCGTTTCTGCACGTTATTCATCCAGACTATAACGACGGACGCAGAACCAAACCCGGTTCACCGGAACGGTTGCGAAAAGTACGCGCGCAATACGATGCATTCCGGAATGAAGGAATTTTCGAACGCGATGCACAACCTTGCTATTACGTGTATCGTCAGGAGAAACTCGGCAACACATTCACCGGAATAATTGCCTGCACGTCCATTGACGATTACACAACCGGAGTCATTCGTATTCACGAGCAAACGCTTACGCAACGCGAGCAGAAACTGAAAGAATACCTCGACGTTTGTCAGTTCAATGCTGAGCCCGTTCTTTTCTGTTATCCTGATCATGCGGGAATAGAAAAGATCATCGCAAAAAAAACTGCGGAACGGGAAGAGTACGATTTCACAACAACAGACCGCGTTCGTCACCATCTCTGGGTAATTTCCGATGCGGCTGAAGTTGAAACCGTTCGCCAGCACTTCGCAAGCATTCCAGCCGTGTACATTGCCGACGGACATCATCGATCTGCATCATCTGCTTTGATGGGGCAAGCGATGCGTGATCAAAATCCGGGTTACACCGGAAATGAACCGTGGAACTTTTATCTCGGTGTCTTCTTTCCTGAGACACAAATGAAAATTTTCGATTTCAATCGTGTGGTGAAGGATCTCAACGGTCTTTCCGACGAAGAATTCATCCAGCAACTCGAAAATGATTTCACGATTGTTCCACACAACCACAACGTTTATCGTCCGGAGAAGAAGCACATTTTCAGTATGTACCTCGGTACAAACTGGTACGAGTTGCGATTGAAAAAGCAAGATGATAAGAATGCGGAGCCTGTGAGTACCCTCGACGCATATATTCTTACGCAACGCATCCTCTCTCCTATTCTCGGCATTCACGATTTGAAAACAGATCCACGCATAGGTTTCGTTTCCGGAATCAAAGGCGCTGAAGAGCTTAAGAATCAGGTCGACAACTGGAAGTTCAAAGTTGCATTCGGATTGTATCCGGTTCAGATGGACGAGTTGAAGCACATTGCTGACACCGGCTCGATTATGCCGCCGAAAACTACGTGGGTTGAGCCCAAAATGCGAAGTGGACTTGTGATTTATTCACTCAACGATTAAATAATTCCAATCTGCGTAATCTGTCCCGACGGTAAAGGTCGGGACGGCAGATAAACACAGTGTATCTTTGAACCATGTCTTCAATCAAGGAGAATTTTCTTCAACTCAAACACCAAATTCCTGAAGGTGTTACACTAATTGCCGTCAGCAAAACAAAATCCATCGAAGAAATTCTCGAAGCATACAATGCCGGTCAGCGCGATTTTGGCGAAAACCGTGTTCAGGAACTCGTTCCGAAATATGAAGCATTACCCAAAGATATTCGCTGGCATCTCATTGGCCATTTGCAGAGCAACAAAGTGAAATACATTGCCTCTTTTGTGCACATGATTCACTCCATCGATAGTGAAAAACTTCTCGCTGAAGTGAACAAGCAGGCAGAAAAATGCAACCGTGTGATTCCGGTCTTGCTCCAGATCTTCATTGCCCGGGAAGAAACCAAATTCGGATTCTCATTCGAAGAAGCAGAAGCAACTTTAAGAAATGCCTCCGCTTATCCGAACACAAAAATCGTTGGCTTCATGGGAATGGCAACCAATACTGAAGACATGCAGCAAGTCGCGAAGGAGTTCTCCTCGCTCCACGAATTCTTTTTCAAACAGAGAACCGAGCACAGAGAACTGAGCACACTTTCCACAGGCATGAGCTCCGACTGGAAACTCGCTGTTCAGAACGGTTCGACCATGGTGAGAGTTGGTAGCAGCATTTTCGGGACTAGATAATTTTTTGACTACCTACTGCCAAAGTGCTTCCTGCCAATTGTAACTTTGCGCCATGTCAAACGAAGCAGCAAAAAAGAACGAAGCTTTTTTTCATCTCAGTGAAGATTTCAGCAGTGCATATTTCGGAGCGGTTCCGGATAAACTCGCGCGCTCAAAAGATCCTGCTGACGACGCAAAGCTGATCAACAACTTCATTGACTTACTTACAAATCCGGATAAAAAGGATTTACGGCCAGATGCACTTGATATTATCCGCAATTCAAAAGGACAGCAGTTTCTGGTTGATCTCATCGCTTTGCCGCAATATGAAAAGCACCAGCGGGAACTTGTGATGGCGTGCTGGGAGACCGGATTGGACTTTTCTACTCATCTGATTTTCTTCACAAACTTGGTTGTTAATTGTGGATATCCTGTGGCTTTAGAGGCCATTACTGTAATCGATGAAATGCAGGTTTTAACCGATACTACGAAAGTTGCAGAGGCCCTAAACATGCTCTCCTCGAATTCACTATCACCTGAAAAACAAGCTCTTGTGTCAGAAACAGTAGCGCGTTTATCCACGGTTGCAGCTTAAGACGGAAAGTCGAAAATCTTCGAAATTTGGCGGAGGATTGTCTGGGGATTGTCCGGATAGTTATCAAAAATTGTGTTAACTGGTATCTGATTTAATATATTTGCGAATCAGGTCAACACACATTAGTTAACACACAAACTCAAACCCACACATCATGAAGAATGGTTACTTAAACCTAAAAGGTTTAATGTCACTTCTGATTGTTATGATCATTGGACTTTCCGTTCAAGGGCAAACAACAATCTCAACTACCGGCTTTCTTAATAATAACGGAAGTTCAGTTGTGACATTCAATTTCGTAAACAACAACGCGTTTCCGGTTCAGATTACGGACCTGGCGTCCATTGCAGGTGCTAACGGAACGAACACTGCCGAGTTGTGGTACAGAACTACAGCTATTGCCGGACCTCCCGGAGCAATTAGTGTTCCCAACGGATGGACGATGCATATTTCTGCACCGGTGACAACTATTGCGAATACAACCACCACTGTAACCCAGCCAATGTTGACGGGCATTAACCTCACCATTCCCGCTGGTTCTACTTATGGATTATGTTTCTCGCTTACCGGTGGCAACCTTCGCTATTCTACAATCCCTGCTGGAACGTATACATTCAGCGGTGGTGGTTGTGATATTACAACCGGAACAAACCAAGGTTATGGAGGAACGCTGGCTTCTCCGACTAACTCGCCACGTGGATTCCTTGGTTCGGTAACATTTGCGCCGGTTGCACCATGTGCAGGAACTCCAACTCCAGGCAACACGCTTTCTTCTGCGAATCCGGTATGTCCGAACGCCAACTTTACATTATCTCTTCAGAACCTTCAAGGAACAGGAACTACATTCCAGTGGCAGTCATCACCTGATGGAATTACGTGGACAAATATCGTTGGCGCTACAAACGCCTTGTACACTACCTCAATCACTACTGCAACTTATTATCAGTGTATCGTTACATGTACTAACTCTGGCTTATCTGCCACGTCCACTCCAATTCTTGTCAACGTTGGATTCTCGGCATCTTGTTATTGCCAGACAATTCCGGCATTTACAGGTGACGAAGAAATTTTCAACGTTACACTCGGAACACTGAACAACAACTCTACGTGTGCAACAGTTGCTCCTGGGCCAGGTTCTTTAGCGATGCGTTATGCAAACTACACATCGGGACCCGGCGCTCCTGCAGCACCAAACCTTACTCAAGGCATACCATACAGCTTCAACGTGAATGTGAACACGTGTGGAGTTACAAACTTCAATAGCGGTCTTGCAATCTTTATTGATTACAACATTGATGGTGACTTCACCGATCCAGGCGAGAAGGTCTATACCAACGGTGCACTGGCAAACATCACTTGCGTTCCTGCAACAAACGTTACAGGATCAATTACAGTTCCGGTGGCTTCTACTCCGGGTACAACTGTAATGCGTGTAATGAATGCAGAGAGTATTTCGGGTGACGCGATTACACCCTGTATGGCGTACAATTACGGTGAAACAGAAGATTATCTCGTTACAATCGTGGCTGCTCCTCCAACTGATATTGCGATCACAGGATTTGCACGTCCGCTTACTACAGGATGTTATACATCGGCTGACTCCGTTGTAGTAACAATCAGCAACCAAGGTTCAAGTGTTCACGATTTCAGCTTGAACCCAACCACAATCAACGCATCGGTTACAGGCCCGAACGCGATGGTGTTCCCTCCTGTAGTCGTAAATACTGGCACTCTGCCAATTGCAGCTTCATTGAACGTTGTAATCACTACAACTTACAACATGTCTGCAGCTGGAACCTATGGTTTCTCAGCAACTGCAACAACAGTTGGTGATCCAAACCCGGGTAATGATAACGTAGGTCCTACAAACTTCACTTTCTCAGCCGGAACAGCACTCGCCGCTTCAGGCGGACAAACATGTGCAGGTTCACCAGGAAACGTTTCACTCGTTGGATTAACTCCATCGAATGCTTCTATTCAGTGGCAGGAGTCTCCGAACAACATCACGTGGACAAACATTATCGGACAAACTGGTCCAACAATGAACGCGCCTGTACTTGATACGACATTCTATCGCGCTGTTATTTGCGGTGGAATTACAAGTGTAAGTGATACGGTGTTTACGATTTCCGTAACTGCTGCAACAACAACGCATGATACTATTTGTGGTTTGGGTACAGCTTCTCTTACTGCTGCCGGATCAGGTCCGCTTCACTGGTTCACTGCACCGACGGGCGGAACAGAAGTTAATACAGGTACTACATATATGCCCGCAGTAACGGTTAGTGATACCTTCTGGGTTGAGAACCGTTTCGTGGATTGCGGTGCAGCAGGTGCTCCTGTTACGCCTACATGCTACCCTGCTTACACCAGTTCATGTACCTCTGCCGATTTCATCAACAATTTCTCTACCACTGGTGGAACAACAAACATCACCAACAACGGTACAGGATGTAATGGAACGCTTCCTACAAACACTACTTTCTTCCCAGCGATGAATGTGAGTGTTTCTGCAGGAGCATCATTCAACATCTCTGCACAGTCTGGTGCATCGTGGGGACAAGGTTTCCGTTTGTGGATTGACTACAACAACGATGGCGATTTCGCTGACGCAGGTGAAGATGTTTGGAACAGTGGTGTTTCCGGCACAGGTGTTTTCACCGGTGTTGTAACTGTACCTTCTAACACTTCTTCTGGTCCGAAGAGAATGCGTCTCATGTGTCGTTTTGGAACTGTACCGGTTACAACCGACCATTGTTCTACAGGACTTTCATTCGGTGAAGTTGAAGAGTACACATTGAATGTTTGCACCATGTGTGCAGCAACACGTGTTCCTTCAATTGTAACAGTGACCGCGCCACCTTCAATTACTGCTGCTACTGCTGCTCCGCTTTATTGCGACGGCGACACAATCACCATGACTGTTACAAGCAGCAATGCAAACTATGGTTATACCTGGTCACCTTCAACATACTTGAACACTACAACTGGATCTTCAGTTCAGTCTGTGCCTCCAACCGGATCGTATACGTATTACGTAGACGCTCTTGATGCAGCCACAGGTTGTGCTAACCTCGATTCAGTATCGTTCGACGTAAATCAGAGTCCATCTGTAGTTGCATCTGCAAACCCTAATATGGTTTGTGCAAATACAGCTTCAACACTTAACACAACCGTGAACACAGTGCCGTTTGCAGTTGATGTAATGGATTCTCAGAATACGACCACCACGTACCCTGCTCCTTATGGAAACTGGTACTGGGGTGCGAAGAACGAATACCTCATCCTTGCTTCTGAATTAACAGCTGCTGGTATTTCTGCAGGTCCAATTGACGGATTAAGTTGGGAGGTTCTTGCGTTGACTGCAACACCACTGCAAGGTTTCAGCATCCGTATGGGTCATTCAACGCTTACTTCGTTGACTACATTCTCTACTGGTACTACAGTCGTGCTTGCGCCAATTGTGTACACGCCGGTAATGGGTGTAAACGTTCACACCTTCAACACACCATTCATGTGGAACGGTGTCGACAACATTGTAGTTCAGACATGCTTTAACAACGGTTCATTCACTACGAACTGTGTGATGGCACAAACAACAATGCCATATACTGCTTGTGTTTATTATTTCCAGGATGCCGCTGGTGTTTGTCCACAAACCACTCCGAATGGTACAAGCAGCATGCGTCCTACGACAACACTTTACGCGCAGTCGAACGCACTCACCTATCTGTGGAATCCTGCAGGTACATTGAGTAGTGCAACAGCATCTGATCCTACTGCAATGCCAACTACAACTACTACCTACTCTGTAGTTGTTACAGATCCTGCAACTGGATGTACAGCAACTGACACAACTGTGGTTACAACATTACCAACTCCTGATCCGAACTTCGGTGCAGATACGGTGATTTGTTCGAATGATTCGTTGACGCTTGATGGATCATTTGGCCCAAGCTACACTTACCTGTGGCAGGATGCTTCAACTGCACAGACACTCACGGTAACAGCATTCGGTAACTATTCTGTAGAAGTTACAGATAACGTAAGCGGATGTGTTGGTCGCGATACAATTCTTGTTGGTATCAATGCAGCTCCATCATTCACACTTGGCTCTGACGTAACGGTATGTCAAGGCACACAAGTGTCATTCTCGGGTCCTGGTGGTCAGTTTGACTACGCGTGGAGCACACTCGATAGCACAATCAGCATCACAACCGGAACTGCAGGTTCATATGACCTCGCAGTAACTGACACAGTGAATGGTTGTACGTCGATGGACACCGTTAACCTGAGCGTGAATCCTGTTCCTGTTGTTGCTCTTGGTAGCGATACCAGCGTTTGCAGTGCAGATGGATCAGTAACATTATCGGGTCCAGCTGGCAACTTTGAATATCTGTGGAATACTTCAGACACAACGATGTCAATCACTGTGAACAGTTCGGGTAACTACTTTGTTGTGGTTACTGATACTGCAACAAGTTGTACTGCTGGAGATACGATGTTCCTTACATACAACTCATCGCCGGTTGCAAACCTTGGTAACGACACCACGTTCTGCTCTGCAAACGGACCTATTACACTCGTTGGACCTGCCGGAACACACTCGTATGTGTGGAACGATATGTCAACAGGTATGACCTTACAGGCCGGCACAACAGGATTGTATTATGTTGATGTGCTTGATACCATTACTGGTTGTACTACTACAGACAGCATCATGGTGAATGTGCCGACGACTCCATCATTTACATTGGCTGATACTTCGTTCTGCGGAACACAGTTCACGATCAACGGACCTGCGGGATCTTATGATTACGATTGGAGTACACTCGATTCAACACAATCGATCACAGTAACTGCGAGCGGTACTTACACGCTTACGGTGACTGACACTACTTCAGGCTGTAACTCGAGTGACGTTTCAACTGTGAACATCAACGCAAATCCAACTGTAGCTCTTACTGCTTCAGACAACGTGGTTTGTGAAGATGATGCGAACGTAATTCTGACTGGTTCACCAAATGGTGGAACTTATACCGGAACTTCTGTTACGGGTAACCAGTTCGATCCATCTGTTGGTGTTGGAACTTATATGATGACGTACAACTTCACGGATGTAAATGGTTGTCCTGGTTCCGACACAACTTCGATTGAAGTAACTGCGTGTGTTGGAATCACTGAGCCATTCGCTGGTGCGGGAATGAACATCTTCCCTAACCCGAACACAGGCAGGTTCACCTTCTTCGCAGCTGACATGAATTGCGCAGAAATGACAATCGAAATCACAACAGTTGAAGGTCAGACTGTATACTCGAACCAGTACAGCAATGTACAAGGCAACTTCACCCAGGAAATTAACATGGCTGAGTTTGCTAATGGAGTATACTTCATGCGCGTAACGACAGACGGTGCAGTTTACACGCAGCGTGTTGTGAAACAGGAATAATAGATTTCCCCCTCTGAATACAGATCGCGGCTTCCGAAAGGGGCCGCGATTTTTTTTCACGGAATGGAACGCGGATTTAGAAGTACGAAGGTTGTTAGTTTTCCACTCGGATCTGTGCGGTGATTACTTCGACTCTGAATCTGATCTTATGAGATAGGTTTCGAACGCGGAATTGGAACGCGGATTTAGAAGTACGAAGGTTGTTAGTTTTCCACTCGGATCAGTGCGGTGATTACTTCGACTCTGAATCTGATCTTATGAGATAGGTTTGGAACGCGGAATTGGAACGCGGATTTTCATGTGCGAGGGGTGTTAGTCTTTCCTTCAGATCAGTGTGGTGAGTATGACAATTGTGAATTGGATCTTATGAGATAGGTTTGGAACGCGGAATTGGAACGCGGATTTTCATGTGCGAGGGGTGTTAGTCTTTCCTTCAGATTTTTTACCCGAATCGTCTGTGCGAGCGACTAACACCATCCGCCGCGGCGGAGGGCATTAAAATCCGCGTTCCATTTTCAAATTCCGCGTTCCATTTTCAAATTCCGCGTTCTCTTTCGGTTAAAAAATCTGAATCCCGACTCTAACCGCAGTCCATCCGCGAAAGCACATTATCTTTACCTAAATTGAACACTCTCACCCGCTTCATATTCAGGTCCTACCTCCCGCCTTTCGCGCTTACGTTCGTGATTTCGGTATTCGTCCTGTTCATGCAGTTCCTCTGGAAATGGGTGGACGAACTCGTTGGCAAAGGTCTCGATTGGCACATTGTAACTGAGCTCTTCTTCTACGCTTCCATGTCGGTTGTACCGCTGGCCATTCCAATGGCGGTACTCTTATCCTCGCTCATGACTTTTGGCAATCTGGCGGAACACTATGAGTTAGCTGCGCTTAAGTCATCGGGATTGTCGTTGATGAAGATCATGCGCCCATTGATTGTACTTGTAGTTGGGACCACAATCCTCGCATTCTTATTCTCGAATTACGTGCTTCCGTACACAAACCTGAAGATGTATTCCACACTCTTCGATATTCGACAACAGAAACCAGCACTGAATATCAAAGAAGGAATTTTCTACAATGAGATTGAAGATTACAGTATCCGCATCAAGAAAATTGCCGCCGATAAGATCAATCTCGAGGATGTCATGATCTACGACCACACGGAGCACATGGGCAACACGACGTTGACTATGGCAAAGAAAGGTCAGATGTTCATGACGGAGGACAAACGTTACCTCGTGATCAGCCTGCAGGATGGAATGTCGTACAAAGAGTACACGAACACCGCAAACGCAGCACAACGAAAACCCTTGATTCGCGCGAAGTTTGAAACTCAGCTTTTGCGTCTCGATCTTTCCGGCTTTCAGATGCAACGTACGGAAGAAGATCTGTTCAAAGACAATCACCAGATGTTGAATGGAGAACAGCTGCTGGAATACATTGATACGGTCAAAGACGAAATCATCAGAGACAAAATGATGTTCTATTCTTCCATACAAAGCGCTTATTTCTCACGAAGCAAAAGTTACTGGCAACTCGCCGATAGTCTCAAAATTAAGTCAGAGGGCAGCGATATATTCCCAACTTTCTCCAAAGAAGAAAAACTGCGTGTGTACGATAACGCGCTGAACACTGCACGTAACTGCAAAGCTTCGTCGGAATACAAAGTGAACGAAATTCAGGCGGAAGAGAAAAGCATTGTGCGTTTCGAAGTAGAATTCTGGAAGAAGTATTCACTGTCGTTCGCTTGTCTCATCATGTTTTTCGTGGGAGCACCATTGGGCGCAATTATCCGGAAAGGTGGATTGGGCTTGCCCGTTGTGTTCGCGGTGATCTTCTTTATTCTCTTCTGGATTGTGTCAATTACATTCGAGAAGCTCAGCCTCAAAAACACACTTCCACCTTATATCGGAATGTGGATGGGATGTGTTGTGTTTATACCGATTGCCTTTATGCTCACGAAGAAAGCCACTGCCGACGCCAGCCTGTTTGACGTTGACGGTATCTTTGCTTCCATACTGAAGTTCTTCAAGCGAAAATCGAAATAGGTTTTGGCACTACGCATCTTACAGCTCTGTAACAAACCACCACTACCGGCAATCGACGGTGGTGCGTTGGCTATGTGGCGTATGGCACAAGGACTGGCCGCTGAAGGACATGAAGTTTCAATCCTCAGTGTACACACGCTCAAACACCCATGGGCTCCGGAAAAAGTCGGAGAAGAAAACGTTCGTAAATACAAAATGGATTCGGTGTACATCGACACGAGCGTTAAATGGTTGCCGGCATTTCTTTCCCTCTTCAAAACTTCGTCGTACAACATCGATCGCTTCTATAACCTCGGCTTTGAAGCAAGGTTGATCGAGTTGCTCACCCGAAGTCAATTCGACATTGTGCAACTCGAAAGCCTGTACATGTGTCCGTATATCGCGACTATACGACGGGTTTGTAAAGCGAAAATCGTACTTCGGGCACACAATACTGAAAGCGCTATCTGGCAGAAGAATGCAGATGACGAAACCGATCCGTTTAAGAAAATATGGTTTCGTGATCTTGCAGGTAAGCTGGAGCGTTACGAAGAACAGATTGTAAGCGAAGTAGACGCCATCATACCGATTACATTGGATGATGAACACCGTTTGCGCGTGATGGCTAAACGTTCTGTTCCGATGCACACGTGCACGTTTGCGATGTACAACGATGCTCCTACATCAGGAAGTGTGACTGTTGATCCTATGTCCGTCTTTCACATTGGAGCAATGGATTGGAAACCGAATCACGACGGAATTCACTGGCTGGTAAATGAAATCTGGCCGCTTGTGCTGAAGGAAATTCCGGAAGCAAAATTACACCTTGCCGGAAAGAACATGCAGGTGCAGGAGTTCTCCGGTAAAACAGGAGTTGTTTCGCACGGAGAAGTGGACGATTCGAAAGCGTTTATGGCTCAATACAACATTATGGCCATTCCACTCAGAAGCGGCGGCGGTGTGAAAGTGAAAGTAATTGAAGGAATGTTTGCCGGAAAGGCGATTGTAACGACAAAAATTGGTTCAGAAGGAATTGCAATCCTGGACAATCAGGAATTTCTATTGGCGACCACTGCGGTGGAATTTGCTACACATCTTGTGACTTTGCTGAGAAACCCCAGGTTGGCATCGGAATTAGGGCAGAATGCTCAAAAATGTGCGTTGGAAAATCACGAATTATCCCGCGTGACTAAAAAATTATCGGATTTTTACACCACCATTCTCCGGTAATGAGCGAAAAGCAAAAATTACTTTTCATCACATCACGTGTTCCATGGCCTCTTGAAAAAGGCGACAAGTTACGTGCGTATTACCAGTTGCGTGAACTTTCGAAACGATTCGACATTACGTTAGCGTGCATCAATGAATCAACACTTCATCCTGCGGCAGAACAAAATCTGAAAAAGTATTGCAGCGAAGTTCATTTCTTCTACATGAGTCGTGGAGAAATGTTCATGAATATGCTCGCCGGAGTTTTTTCGAAAATGCCCATGCAGGTTGCGTGGTTCTATTCGAAAACGGTGCAGGAAAATATTGATCGTCTCATCGGGAAAGTGCAGCCTGACCGCATTTACTGCCAGCTCATTCGCACGGCCGAATACGCACGCAAACACACAAACATTGTTCGCATTGTCGACTACATGGACGTGTTCTCGAAAGGAATGGATCGTCGCATAGACAAAGTGAACATTCTCAAGAAACCGGCATTTTATTTCGAGATGCAACGGGTTGCGCGCTACGAAGCCGACATCTTCAAAGAGTTCAACCGCCACACGATTATTTCGACGCAGGACCGCGATCTCATGCCGGTACGTCGCCCTTCTGAAATTGCTGTAATTCCCAATGGAGTCGACATCAATCACTTTCATCCGCTTCATCGCCACAAGGAATACGATCTGCTCTTCAACGGGAACATGAACTATCCGCCGAACGTGGAAGGTGCTGTTTTCCTTGTCAAGAAAGTATTGCCGCTTGTTCTCGAAAAATATCCCGCAGTGAAAGTGTTGATCTCCGGATCAAATCCAAGTGCCCGGGTTCGCGCGCTCGCTGGTCCGAACGTAACCGTAACAGGTTGGGTGGACGATATCCGTGAAAGCTTTGCCCGCTCGAGAATACTTGTTGCTCCGATGCGTTCGAGCATAGGATTACAGAACAAGTTGCTCGAAGGAATGGCCATGCGTATTCCATGCGTAACCACTCCCCTTTCGAACAACGCGCTGCAGGCTCAGCCCGGAAAAGAAATTATGGTTGCTGAAACCGAAGAAGATTTCGCTGCGGCAATCATCAAATTAATTTCTCATCCCGAGCTTGCCGTTTCAATCAGCGACGACGCCTGGAAATTTGTGCGTGACTATTATGCCTGGGAACCCATTTGTGAGCGACTCGCAAACTTCATTGCGGCAGACGAGAAAAAATCGCTGAAAGAACAAGCCGAAGCTCAGGCAGAAACGGAATCCGGAGCGGAATGAGAACTGCATCGGGATTTCTGATTGCTGTCCTTTTTGCTCTTGGAGTTTCATGTGGTCCGAAAACAGATACAACTGAGCAAGAAGGCCCAGGAAAGTATCCTCCTCTTAAATCATACATGCTCGATTCTTCTGCCACGGTTGATTCACTCGAGCTGGTGTTCTACATTCCTGTGAACGCATACCCGGCACTAACAACAACACGTCCGTTGAGGTCAGACTCAAGTGTAGTTTTCGTTTGCGCAGCTGCATTTACATTACTGGAAAATGATGCCATCGACGGACTTTTCATTGACGGTGGAAAGATTGAAGTGAAATGGGTTAATCACTCCCTCGGTGGAGGAATTGTACTTCCGGAAAAAACTTCCAACGCCAGACCGAATATTTTCGGAACTGATATGGGAGAGAAACTGGACAGCACATTCAAAGATTCTATCTGTTCTATGCAGGCATCATTCTTCCAGCAAATACAACTGGTGCGGGCCGGGAAAGCATTGCGTTTCCAACGGGAGTTCAGTCGCTTTCAACGAAGAGCACTTTGCATGTACCATGGAGAATTAGTTGTTGTAGAATCCGTTTCGGGCTGTACCATGCAAAAGTTCGCCGATGTGCTCGAAAGTTGCGGCATTCCGAATGCGTTGTATGTCGACATGGGAAGTTGGGACGAAGGTTGGTACCGAAAGGTTCAACATCAACAGCCAACAATAGGTTTGCTCCGTAGCGAAACCGATCGCCAGTCGAATTGGTTCGTTTTTAGAGGGAAATAGGCGCATTTTAGCAGATTTCCACGTGCCCTCCATTGAGAGTTAGAAAAGAGAGGGAATCTGAGAAGACGAAATACCGCCAAAATCCGGCCAGAACCTCCTGTAAATCTGATTATTAGCCCTGAGTCGGAACCATATTATATGTACATTGTTTGGATATTTGGTCCTCAACCCTCAAGGATAATGAACAAACTGGCTCTAGTATTTCTGATTGCGATTGCATGTTACTCGTTCACTGGAACGCGTACTTGGGTAATCGTAAATCCCGAAACAGTTACTGATATTGCTCCTTACGAAGAAGCATTGTCCAAATCAAGTCTCGATAAGTATCGTTACAAAGACAAGCGCTATGTAATGCACTTCGAGAACGGACTGAACATTGAATTACTCTCTGCAAACGAACTCGACGCGCAGGGAATTTCATACAAAGCAGATCACATCCGAACTGAAGAACCTGCGTTCGATACGAAACCGGTTTATCGTCTAACTCCCGATGGAATCTTAGTAGAAGTTCAAACCCGAACCAAAGTAAAGTAACCCCCGATGAACAACTTTACACGATTACTTGCGGTTATTGCCTTCTCGACACTGAGTACATTTTCGTTTGCACAGGTTGCTAACGACGATTGTTTCGGTGCACAAGCTTTAGGAACGCTAGGCACTCCTGCTCCATGTCCAAGTGGAATTGGTGCGGTTTCAACATTCAACAATCTCACGAATGTGAACTCCGTTACTGAAATGCCATACACCACATTGATCAATTGTCAGCCTGCGAATAACCCGATGGCTTCTCCGGCAACTGATGTTTGGTATTCGTTTGTTAATTCAGGTAATGAGTTGAACATTACGATCAACGGAAATATCACGAATCCAAACATTGCTGTTTATCAGGGTGGTTGCGGAGGATTGATCGGACGTGGTTGCGCAATCGGTGCTGCCGGTTCACTCACTGCGAACTTCGATCAAATGGTTCCGGGACAAACGTATTACATTCAGGTTTCGGGAGGCAATCCTGCAGATCAGGGAACTTTCACGATGACGTTGCAGAACATCAACAACTGTAGCGATTGTTTGTTGTCGTCGAGTCTTACTGTGAATCCGCTTCCAACGAATGGAACATATCAGGGAGGTACAACAGTTACTTTCTGTTACACCATCACCGGTTGGGATCAACAGAATACAAATTGGTTGCACGCAGTTATTCCAACATTCGGAAACGGATGGGATTTAACTACACTCACCAATCTTCAGGGTGCTGCAACTTGTGATGGCGGTCCGGGAGTTTGGTCCTGGTTTAACAACGTGAACACTCCGAACGGAAATGGAATTCTCACCGGATTTTTCTTCGATGGAGATATTGTACAGGGCGGACCAAACGGAAATCCTACCGACAACTTCGGCGATAACTGTCAGGGTGTTGTGAACTGGACGTTCTGTTGGACAATCACAGCGAAAGATTGTCCTCCGGGACAACAAGGTGATGACCTTGGAATTATCATTGACACGTATGGTGATGGAGAAACAGGAAACTGGACGAACCTCGCTTGTGTGAGCGATCCTGTTTTCCAGTTCAACGCATCACTCAGTTGTTGTGCACCTCCACAATTGATACAAACGAACGTTACTTGCTTCGGTGGTAACAATGGAAGTGCAACTGCAACCGCAGTTGGCGTTGGCCCGTTTGATTTCGTTTGGACAGATGCTGGCGGTAACACCGTTCACCAGGATTTGGGCAGCATGACTCCAAGTACTGCAACCGGATTATCAGCAGGCTCATACACTGTTACAGTTACGGATAACAACGATGGCTGTGTTACAACTTCGGTTGTGACAATCACGCAACCAACTCAGTTGCAAGTTCTCATCAGCTCAACTCCGGCTTCATGCAACCAAACAAACGGTACTGCAACAGCAACTCCGCAAGGTGGTGTAAGTCCGTATGACTTTGTGTGGACCGACATCAATAACGTACAGTTACAGGTTGCGAATAACGTTGCGGGCTCAAACACATTGAACAACCTCGCCGCCGGCACTTACAATGTGGTGGTGACTGATGCGAATGGATGTCTCGCAAACGTTTCCATCATCGTTCAGGGCGTACCGGGTAACCTTGCGAACACCATTGCAAGTACATCTGAAACCTGCTCCGGAGATTGCGATGGAACAGCCACTGTTAACGTCAACGGAGGTACAGGTCCTTATGGTTATTTGTGGAGTCCAAACGCGGCAAATCAGGTTACACCAATGGCTTCTAACCTCTGTCCCGGCACTTACACTGTAGTTTTCACTGATGCGAATCAATGTACTGACAGCGCGACAGTTACTGTTACAGGTCCGCCTGCTGTTACAGCGAATGCTTCAGCGAATCCAACCACGATTTGTATTGGTCAAAGTTCAACGCTAAATGTCATTCCAGGTGGTGGTTCAGGAGCCGGATATACGTTCGCCTGGCTACCAGTTGGTGGTAATGCACAGAGTCCGGTTGTGACACCGGTAGTGACTACCACGTACACCGTAATCGTAACAGATGGCAATGGATGTTCATCTCCACCAGCAACAGTAACAGTGACCGTTAACCCTGCTTTGACTGCGCTATTGGTTGCAGCTCCAAGTCCAATTTGTGCCGGAGGAAATGCAACATTGACCGCTACACCGGGTGGCGGAAACGGTGGACCATACACCTACTCGTGGTTGCCCGTTGGTACAGCTGGAAATACTCCGACTGCCGTAGTAACTCCAACTGTAACGACAACCTACACCGTGACTATCGATGATGGATGTACAACTCCACTGGCGACAGCTACTGTAACGGTGGTTGTCAATCCGAATCCACAGCCTGCATTTGCTGGCGGAACTTCGGGTTGTGCGGAGCATTGTGTAACATTTACCACTCCGAATAATCCGACCTGGACAACCTGTTCATGGCTCTTTGGTGATGGAGGTAACACAACCGGAGATTGTAATCCGGCTTACTGTTACGATACACCAGGAATCTACGACGTTACGCTCACCGTAATTGACGCAAACGGCTGCACAGGCACAATCACGATGCCAGCATACATTGAAGTTTATCAGAATGTAGTTGCTGACTTCTCCGCAAGTCCACAGCCAACCACAATCTTCAATACAGGCATTCAGTTCACTGATTTGTCGACAGGAAGTCCAACACAATGGACCTGGTATTTCGGTTATCCACTGACACTCGACAGCAGTAACGTGCAGCATCCCATGTATGACTTCCCGAATGACGAACCTGGTTGCTATGAAATTGTGCTTGTAGCAAACAACGCGAACAATTGTCCGGGAGTCGACACGCAAACGGTTTGCATCGATCCGGAGTTCACCATCTTCTTCCCGAATGCATTCACACCAAACGAAGATCTTGTCAACGACGGATTCATTGGTGTAGGTGAAGGCATCAAGAAGTATGAGATGTGGGTATTCGATCGCTGGGGTAATATGATTTACTACACCGACGACATGTACAAACCCTGGGATGGAAAAATTCAAGGTGAAATGTGTCAGATCGATGTTTACGTCTGGAAGTGCAACGTAACCGATGTGTTCGACAAGAAGCACAAGTTCATTGGACACGTGAGTCTGATCCGTTAATTCGAAGATTCGATATTTGAAGATTCGAAGATTCTGGGCGTGTTAAACCTAACACCAACAGAATTTTCAAATATTCGAATTTTCAAATTTTTCGAATCGTACATTTGTAGTGCTATGTCCACCCAAACCCTCATTCTCAACTCCAAACAAATCTCCCAGCGACTCAATCGTTTGGCGTGGCAGGTTTATGAGCAATGTTCGGATGAGCAGGAAATTATTCTGGCCGGCATCGGGAAAAACGGATTTGCGCTGGCACAACGAATTGGTAAGCTCGTAGAAGGAATTTCACCGCTTTCCGTTCGCGTTACTCGCGTGGAGTTGAATAAGGATCAACCACTTGACCATCCTATTTCGATTGAAGTCGACGCATCCGAATGCGAAGACAAAACCGTGCTTGTGATTGACGATGTTTCCAATTCGGGCAAGACACTAATGTATGGCGTAAAGCCTTTTCTTGAATTCCCGGTTCGTTCCATTCTCACTTTGGTCCTCGTCGACCGCGACCACAACCGTTATCCGGTGAAAACCAATTTCGTCGGTCTATCTCTCGCCACCACACTTCAGGAGCATATTTCTGTGGTGTTGGATGACAAGGGAGACTCGGTGACGCTGGATTAGTTGTCGGTTTCCGGTTCTCAGTTCTCGGTTCTCAGTTTGGGACTTAAACGCCTTTGCGGTCGTTTGCGTCGGAGCCTGACTTGAACTTCGTCGAAGGCAGACTTTATCGTTTATCGACCAAAGAGATTCCGGTTCTCACAACAAAGGCGGAATATAGAGTCTCACATTGGTCGTGCCGTTCTCATGGAACTAAAACCACCCCTTTTTGAACGCGATAAAATGTTCAACGCTCAACGCACAATTCTCAATGTCCATTGGGACGGGCAAGTACTCACATGAGGTTCGAATAATCCCAAGTGCTTGTAAATGAAGAATGGCTGTCTTTCGACAGCCATTTTATCAGTGATCCCGCTGGGATTCGAACCCAGGGCCCCTACATTAAAAGTGTAATGCTCTACCAGCTGAGCTACGGAATCAACAAACGTTCCTTCGAAACGCGGGTGCAAAGATACTATCCTATTGGAATTGCCAAAATAGTTTATCCACAATTTTTACAATAGATTGCGCATATCTCTTTTCGATGAAAATGTGAATTGATTGGATTAATTGCAACATTTGTCGAACCCATGGAAGCTCGGTTAAAACAAGGATTCGGTCCGATAGATTTCGGATGTTCACAAGATGAGTGTCGGAAG
Source organism: Flavobacteriales bacterium (assembly GCA_040377305.1). Lineage (GTDB taxonomy): Bacteria > Bacteroidota > Bacteroidia > Palsa-965 > Palsa-965. The sequence continues at coordinate 28,073 of JBEIPA010000026.1, forward strand.
CACTTCGGAGAGCCCGACGAGAAAGAAAATCTCGAAGGACTTGACGGCGTAGATTCTGAGGTTTGGCATTATTGGGATCGTGGGTTTTCATTGTTCTTTGACCCGGCTTATGAATCAAAATTCTGTTGTGTGGAAGTCGACGAAACGTTTCCACTGCAGATGTTTGGTCATCTTGTCTTTGGAAGAAAAGAACAGGAGTTCACAGCGACGATGAAAGAAAAAGGTCATGTTGTTTCAGATCAGGAGCAACACGAATGGGGCGAGAAACGCCTCACCTTCGACGACATCTTTGCTGACTTTTATTTTGAAAAAGGAATTCTTGTTTCTGTCAACTACAGCGCGCCAATCGGGGATCTAACTAAGTAAATAACTTCAAAATTATACTATGAGAATTTTTCTGATTGGATTTATGGGTGCCGGAAAGTCGGAGCTCGGTAAGGGATTGGCGGCAGAACTTGGTTTGAAATTCATCGATCTGGATAAAGAGATCGAGAAGCATTTGGGCAAAGATGTAGCTGCAATTTTCGCGAGCGAGGGAGAAGATGTTTTTCGCGATACAGAATCACAAAAACTTGCGGAAGCAATTGAAGGTGATGATTTCGTAATGGCAACAGGTGGCGGAACTCCTTGCTTTGGCGACAACATGCAGCAGATGAACGAATCAGGAACTACGATATATCTGAAGATGAGCACTGATCATCTTGTGCAGCGTCTCGAGCCGGAAAGCGAAACACGTCCTTTGCTTGGTGGCAAAAAAGGCCACGAACTTTGGACTCTTGTTCACGAACTTCTTCAGGTGCGTGAGCCGGATTATCTTAAAGCAAACTACAAAGTAAAAGGTTGGGATCTGAAGAGCTCCGAGCTCGCTGAATTCCTTCGCTTGTATGAAGTAGTTCCTTCTGATGAAGAGGAATAGACTTCAGTAATTATCAAACGAATGGCTCCCGGATGGGGGCCATTTTTATTTGTAAAAATGTGGTTGGTGCGAACGTTACCCTCCAAGTCACTACAATATTATCAGACCTAATACAACAATATTCCACATTTCGATATTTATACATTTCCGCACGACGCTTCTAATTAATATCAAGAAATTATGGGAATGTATTTTTTGAGTTCGCATTCTACTTCTCATTCCACCGCGTACTATATTTGCTTAATGGGTATGACACCAATTATAAAACCGAACGACTTCAAGTTCACGTACCTCCACGACTATGCGAGGTACTTGCGCGAAAACCAACTTCGCGAATTCGTTCTTGTAGGTATTCGATTCTCACGTGAAGCAGAACTTCCGTTATTGAAGAAACTTACTCGTTTCACAGAAGATCAACTGGTAGAACTGGGACTGGAATCCAATAAACAAATGCTGCTTGCGCTATCCAGCGGCACATATGCAGAATATCTGGAAGCGAATTCGAAAAAGTGGATCGATAACACTTTGGGCTATCTCCAGCGGGACGAAATAATGGTAGAAGATCTAACTATCGGATACTACATCCGGCGCCGGATTTTTACTCACTTTCTGGATGTCTACACCAAGAATGTCGTACTGCAGAAATTAATCATTGCCGAAGTTGATCAATGGTCTAGCAAAGAAGAGCTCTATAACTACACGATTTATCTGAATCTCCAGCAGAATAAACTAATTCTCGCGAATAAGGAACTGGAATTTCACAAGCAACTTCTCCTTGAAGCGCAGGAGCTCAGCGCCATGGGATCGTTCACGATCAATATGAAGGAACGAGAGAAAAGCTACTTCAGTCCGGAGTATCAGAAAATATTCGAGTTCGATAATATTACAACGTTCGAAAAGTTCATTCAGTGGGTTCACCCGGAAGACAGCAAGGAGCTGATGATTGAGGTTGAACGCGTTTATGCCCAGGGAGGAATCTACGACGTGAATTACCGTTATAACAAAAGTGGACGCGAAAAACGAATTTGGTCGCGTGGATTTGTAGTACTCGAAGATGGGAAGCCAGCTTTGCTGCGAGGTGTTGCGAGGGAGATCGAATAGATTTTCCGATGATAAAATGATCCGATCAGGAACGGATTGAAATCTATCTCTATCCAAAATCCGTGAACGTTTGTAATATCTGTTTTTTGTGTGTCTTCAACACGGAAGAATGATAATCTGACGGATTAACGGAGATCTAGTGCGTGAATAACATGCCTTTCATGGGCAAATCATTCTACATTTCACGACGTGCGCATTTCGTTTTCACAGTGAATTCGCTGCGGAACACATTTTGAATTGTTCTTACCATGAGACCAATTTGGACAGGCGCCATTGGATTTGGACTGGTGAATATTCCGGTCAAACTTTATAGCGCAACGGAGTCAAGCGGAATTGATTTGGACATGCTTGACAAAAGAGACAATTCAAACATCGCGTTCAAGCGTGTGAATGTAAACACAGGACGTGAAGTCACGTGGGAGAATATCGTGAAGGGCTACAAAATGCCGAACGACCGATACGTAGTTCTCGACAAGAAAGATTTCGAACGTGCGAATGCAGAAAAAACGAAGACGATTTCTATTGATGAATTCGTTGACGAAAGTGAAATTGAAAGCATGTTCTATGAAACACCGTATTACCTCGAACCGGAAAAATCAGGAGTCCGTGCTTATGCTTTGCTGCGAGAAGCATTAGTGAAATCGGGAAAAGTCGGAATTGCAACTTTTGTTCTTCGGAATAAAGAAGCACTGGCAGTATTGCGTGCAAACGAAAAAGTAATCGTGTTGAACAGAATGCGCTTCGTGGAAGAAATCCGTGATCCTGCAAAACTGAATCTGCCACCGAAAACTGCAGTGAAACCAGCCGAACTGAAAATGGCATTATCTCTTATTAATCAGCTCACTGGTAAGTTCGATGTTTCGGGTTATCGCGATAACTATACGAAGCAACTTCTGAAATTCATTCAGGCCAAAGCAAAAGGTGCGAAAGTGAAAGAGCCGAAAATGAAAGTAGTGCATAGCAAGACGAAGGATCTCATGGATCAGCTTAAGGAAAGCCTCACTCCTGCGAAACGAAAAAAAGCAGGAACGAAAAAAGGAACGAAAGCAGCTGCGAAGAAATCGTCGTATAAAAAAGCTTCCTAATGGGACTGCAAACGTATCAGCAGAAGAGAAATTTCAGAGTGACTCCCGAACCGAAAGGAAAGGTAGAACACTCGAAATCGAAACTCACTTTTGTTATACAACGTCACAAAGCTTCACGTTTACACTACGATTTCCGAATTGAAGTGGATGGTGTTTTAAAAAGCTGGGCAGTGCCGAAAGGTCCGTCCATGAATCCAGGCGATAAACGTTTATCCATGATGGTGGAAGACCATCCATACAGTTACAGAACTTTTTCAGGAACCATTCCGGAAGGAAATTACGGAGCTGGTATTGTGGAGATCTGGGATGAGGGAACTTATTCCGATGTCGACAACTCCGGTAAAGCGGATGCTGAAAAAAGTGTTCGTGCAGGACTGAAAAAAGGAAATCTGAAAATCCGTCTGTTCGGCAAGAAACTGAAGGGTGAATTCGCACTGGTCCGTTTGCATAAAGCGGGAGAAAATTCCTGGTTGCTGATTAAGCATCGCGATGAATATGCGACGGATGAAGAATATAATAGCGAGTTGATAACGCCAAAAAGTTCTCCAATAAATAAGTGGCTTGCAAAACATAAGCCCGATTCGAAAATAAAGTCAGCAACGAAAAAAACTGCTTCTACCAAGGGAGTTAAAAAAAAAGTTCAGGCCGAAAAGGAAGCGCCCCTCGAAAAGCGCAGAAGAGTAAGAGCGCTTCCGGCGGAATCAAGAAAGCTCAGTAAGTTCTTCGCTCCAATGCTGGCGAAGGAAGCCGATGCTCCTTTCAACGATGCCGATTGGATTTTCGAAATGAAGTGGGATGGATATCGCGCCATTGCGGAAATCAGTAAGACAAATGTCAGTCTGTATTCGCGCAATGGAAATACGTTCGATGCCTCCTATCCGATTATCGTGGACGCCTTGAAGCAATTAAAGATCAATGCCGTGCTCGACGGTGAAATCATTGTTGTTGATGCAGATGGTCGTTCTGATTTTCAGAAGCTGCAGTATTATGGAACCGACAACACTGTTCCGCTCGAGTATCGCGTGTTCGATGTAATCTCCATCAACGGTAAAGAGTTGACCCACCTTCCCTTGTTAGAGCGCAAGAAGAAATTGCAGAAACTCCTTCCGAAAAATGATGTGGTGAAATATTCCGATCACATCATAGAGACCGGAGAAGCATTTTTTCGTGCTGCACAACAAATGAATCTCGAAGGAATAATTGCGAAGAAAGCCGATTCGGAATATCACATCGGCAGACGTTCTACGGAATGGCTGAAGATCAAGAACACGAAATCGGAAGATGTGATTATCGCTGGCTTTACACAACCCACCGGATCGCGATTACATTTCGGTGCGCTGGTCCTCGCCGTTCGCGAAGGTGACAAACTGAAATACATTGGTCACACCGGAACCGGATTCGACACGAAAGGTTTGCGTGAATTATATGCTAAACTTGTTCCTCTCATCACGAAGAAATCTCCGTTCAAAGAAAACGTGAAGACGAATACACCGGCAACCTGGGTAAAACCTATTTTAGTTTGCGAAGTGAAATTCACCGAACGAACCCGCGAAGGAAGCTTGCGTCATCCGGTGTTTATGCGTTTACGCGAGGACAAAAAAGCAAAGGACATCACCATGGCTGCAACGACACCCGTAAAGAAGAGTTCGAGCAAGAAGCGCACGACTAAAAAAAGTGAAACTGCGGACGATTCCAAAGACAATGAAATTGCATTCGGCAGAAAGAAAGTGCGTGTCACGAATCTGAACAAAGTTTACTGGCCCGATGAAGGAATCACGAAGGGCGATGTGATCAATTACTACATCAGCGTATCGAAATACATTCTGCCGTTTCTGAAAGGTCGTCCCCAGTCGCTCAAGCGCAATCCGAACGGAATCGAAGACGCTGGTTTCTATCACAAAGATGCGGGTGACGAAGCTCCTTCGTTCGTGGAGAGCGTGAAAATTCACTCAGAGTCGGGCAACAAAGACATTGATTACATTTTGTGCAACGATCAGCCGACGCTCACGTATCTGAATAATCTCGGTTGTATAGAAATCAATCCCTGGCATTCGACCGTACAGAATCTAGACAAGCCCGACTATTTAGTTATTGACCTCGATCCTTCAGACGGAAACACATTCAACCAGGTGATCGAAACTGCGCGCGTCATTCACGGCATTCTCAAAAAAGCCGGAGTCGATTCGTACTGCAAAACTTCCGGCGCAACCGGATTGCACATTTACATTCCCACCGGAAAGAAGTACACGTACGATCAACTGAAAGAGTTCGCGCACATCATCTGCATACTCACGCAGGAAGAATTACCCGACTTCACCACGCTCATTCGCAATCTCAAAAAGCGCGGCAACAAAATGATCTATCTCGATCACTTGCAAAATCGCCGCGGACAAACCATTTCATCCGTTTACAGCTTGCGTCCGAAAGAAGGCGCACCCGTTTCCATGCCACTCAAATGGACCGAAGTAAAACCGGGCCTCACTCCTACCGACTTCAACATTCACAATGCAGTCAAACGTATCGAGCGAAATCCCGAAGCGTTTAAAGAAGTGCTTGGGAAGGGAATTGATTTGTTGAAGGTGTTGAAGAAGTTGGGAGGCTGAATCGATTCACACCATTACCTGATCGGATAAACGATCCTGACAAACAAACACACTCACATGGAAACATTACGGGAAATCTTCGGACACGGAAGCAACCTCACGCTGCTTCAGATGACGCTACGGGGAATTTTAGTATTCTTCATCGCGATCTTCATCATCCGGTTGTCCGGACGCCGATCGTTTGGAATGAACATGCCACTTGATATTGTAGTGACGATCTTGCTCGGCTCAATTCTCAGTCGGGCAGTTACGGGTGCATCACCTTTCTTTCCCATTGTTTGTTCATGTGTGGCAATTGCAGCGGTGCACCGCCTTTCGGCCCTGTTCGCATTTCATAGCAGGATTTTTGGTCGGCTCGTCAAAGGAAAAGGGATGATACTATATTCAAACAGCACCTTACACGTAAACAACCTGAAGCGCTTTATGATCTCCGAAGCTGATCTCCTTGAATCCGTTCGCCAGAAGGCAAATGTTGATACGCTCCAGGAAATCGATTCTGTGTACATGGAGCGTAATGGCGAACTCAGCGTTGTAAAAAGGAAATCAGATTTTGCAGGTGCAACTGATAATTCCAAAGGATTCGAATTGTGAGGGTGATGAATCGGTTGGGAGCTCCATTTCACATACCTTAACTCTTTAAGATAACAAAAAGGTTGTCAAACTATTGACAACCTTTTTAACGTCTGGTGGACAGGAAATTTGTGTTCCATTTATGGCGGAAACTTTTCCTCTCCCGACCAGACTACTTAAACGATTTGGTATAGACAGGCTTGCATTCGTCCGAACCAAACCAAAAACTCTATTTGTGTTCCTGTGTATTTCTATACAATTATACTTCGCAGAATTGTTGAAGTAAAATGATTTCGATGAATTACGAAATTCAATAAGCGGTTGGCTCGTTTACGCAAGTAATTCGTATTCGCCTTTTGAAAATTTGAAGATTGAAATGCACTTTGGTCACACCATCGTCCTATTTTCAAATCTTCAAATCTTCGAATCATTACTTCTCTGCCGCTTCACGTTTCTTCTCCACCAAAGCTTCCTCTTTGTCTGCTTCTATGAGCTTAGCGTCTTTCCTCGGAACAATTTCATCGCCACGCGCAAGCGTGTATTGCTTCGTGAATTCTGCTCCGAGAAAAACAATCATGCAGGTATAAGAAACCCAGAGCATGATGAGAACGATAGAACCTGCTGCTCCGTAAGTGGAACCGGGATCGGATTTGCCGAAATAGATTCCAAGCAAAAACTTTCCGAGAATGAATAATCCCGCGGTTACTCCGGCACCAATCCACACGTTTCTCCAACGGACTTGTGCATCGGGAAGAACTTTGAACATAAGTGCGAACAGAACAGTGATTACACTGAACGATACGGCGAAGTTGATGAGATAGAATATATACAACATGACATCGGGCAGATGTTCTTTGATCCAACCATTGAGCAAGCTAAGTCCGGCTGTGATAATCAATGACACGAGCATAAGAAATGCGATGGCGATAACAAGTCCGAACGAAAAGAATCGCGTTCGCAATACCCTCAGCCATTTCTTTTCTGCTTCGACACGCACTTCCCAAATCTGGTTGAGTTCCGACTGCAATTGTGCAAACACTCCGGTGCAACCAACAATCAAGGTGAGAATGCTGAGCGCTGCTGCGAAGAAAGATGCTTTCTTTTCACTGGCGTTCGTGATCATGACTTCAATCTGTTCTGCAGCGTCCTCCCCTATTGCGGAACCGATCTGATTCGAGATTTCTCCACGAACTGCTTCTTCGCCGAATGCAATTCCTGCAAGTGCGACAACAATGACCAGCAAAGCAGGAATTGAAAAGATAGCGTAGTATGCAATGACCGCGCTCTGACGAAACGGATCGCCTGCCATCCAGGCCTTCAATGTTTTCTTAACGGTAGTCCAAAGCGCTTTAAGACCAAGTCGTTTTGATAGAATTTTTTCAGACATAGAACATATTTTGATTTACGCCGTTTTTCGATATCCCTTCCACTGGAACATCATTTCACCATTCACTCCGAAAACCGGATCTTTTTTGGGAATTGGTACTGACTGGATTCTGTTATCAGCGTAAGGTCGCTCTCCGTCTTGTCCCACCAGCAAATCGTACTCTCTTCCTTCGGGATATGCTCCAACTACTTTCAGTTTTTCGTCTTTGTGAAGCTTCCGATGAGCAACACCGGCCGGGATAATCAGTACATCGCCGGTTTCAAAATGAATTTGCCTTCCGCTATCTCCACCGAGCATGAGAAATGCGCTGCCAGAATATGCTGCAAGCACTTCGTGTGTTGTGCTATGGTAGTGGTGATAATCGTAAATAGTTCCTTTCCAGGAATTGTTCCAACCATTGTCGTAAAAATGACCTTTCAGTTTTCTCGCTGCAAACCACGATGGCATTTTCAAAAGTGTTTTGTAATGAATTACAGGGAGCGCCGCGTTGTTAGGAAACTTTCCGTCATCGTGCAGAATGTAGGTATTGATGTGATATGTGGTTCTGCAAATCTTCATACACATTATCAGTGAAAAACAGTGCCATTTTTATTCTCTTCTGAAAATGATTTCGCTGGTCGGTCCACTGAGGAAACTTATTCCCGAAATCCGGAATTCGTGGAATGGTCGGGACATTCATGAAGAGTTAACCCGCACATGGAGTCAGGGAAACAAAGTGAGGAATTGGCGCCACATTCATTGGAGAATGGCATAAATAAATGATGAGAGTCAATTTCCTAACCTACTGATTCGTTGCCGACTACACCAACTAGCGTATCGCGGCACAGGAGTTGAATCCCTGTTGATCCCTGCACTGACAGAAACGCTTCATTTAAAAACAATTCAGATGAATACGATCATGACGATTGCACACAACGCAAACAACATTGCAGCATTGGGACAGACACGTGAAGTAGAAACTGCACATGAACCGAAAGTTCGACTGATGTACGACATTGACAACACTGAACTACATCTTCTCGAAGGTGTTCAGCAAAAGCTGGAAGTGGTTCATCCGGTTCACACGGATAATATTTTCAACCACGCCGAAGAAATTATTGCGGCACAAAGAAGGGTTGAAGATGCTTGTCGCTTTTACGAGGACCGAATCAACAAGCGCCCTCCGCTCGACATCGCGTAATTACTTTTTAACACGATCTAAAGCTTCAGCGGCTCCGGAGAATTGCGGATTTAACTCCAACGCTTTCACGTAGTCTGCTGAAGCTTTTTCAATTTGACCAAGTTCTTCGTAACAACGACCACGACCAAAGTAGCCACGCGGCTCTGTTGGGTTGTCACGTATTGCCAGATCGTAATACTGCAACGCCACAGACGGTGAATCGATCTGGTACGTGTATACATAGCCGAGATTGTGATGCGCGTCGAAGTGCATTGGATTCAGCTGCAGAATCGATAAGTACGTATTCACTGCTAATCGCGGCTGTCCATTTTCCTGGTAATACATTCCAAGGTTATACAACGCTTCTATACTCATAGGCTGCACCTGCAACGCATTGCGATAAAAGTCAATCGCCATCGGACTTCCTTGTGACGCGGAGATCACACCCATCTGAATATACGCGTTGTAGTAATCCGGATCCATTTGCACAGCGAGCTGCATCTCACGCATTGCACCTGAAGTGTCGCCTTTTTCTTTTGCAACCATTCCACGCATGAAGTACGCTTGTGCATTACGGCGATCCTGCGCAATTACTTTGTCGAGCACTGCAATTTCTTCGTCGAGACGTTTGAGGTAATGATGCAACTGCGCAAGTTTCAGCAACACATCCACATTCGTGGGTTCCACTTCCACTGCTCGTTTGAGCAATTGATCTGCACGCTGAATCTTGTTCATGAAGAAATGAATATCGGCACCAGTCAACAGATACTTCGTAGTGCTGCTGTCGATTGCAATCACCCGATTGATATCGGCCAAGGCTGCATTCATATCCTTCGCGTTCATGTAGTACAACGCGCGCTGATGATATAAATCCAGATTGTTCGGATCGAGTCGAATGGAATCGTTCAACACTGCGAGCGAATCTTTCACAGGCGTTGAATCATTCACAACTTGAGTGTCGGTAGGTCCGCACGCGATGAACAGCGGCAGAATCAGCAGGAACAGGAGACGGGTATGCTTCATACTTCAAAAAAAATCCCAATATCGACTCGTCATTGATGACGAAACGAGACCGGGGATGTGATCAAAGGTATTGAAATATTTGAAATTGCTGACTTTCAATCCTCAGGAAATCACCCACTTGACAAGCGAACTCGGCCAGTTGAAAATACGTCGGTCATAAACACAACCGCCCTTCGCTCTTGTCGTCTAATAAGCACAGGCATTCCTTATTTTTAGCACATGGTTTCTGTACACCGACTTTTGACTGCAACGGTTCTAGCCTTTATACTTATTGGAGGCGATGCTTGCAGGAAACCTCTGCCCGAAGCAAATCCAGACCTGGTGGGCTATTGGGTAAACACAGCAAGTTGTCAGGATCAATTGAAGTTCTATGAAGACGGAACAGGAAATTATCGTGTGCGCGGTGCTGCTATAGAATGTAAAAGCGGAGAACGAACCGAGGGTGATGCGAAAATTATCAGAGGAAAGAAAATCAAGATTGGAAACACGCGTTTCGAAATAATTTCCGGTCCCGCTCAGATAGACACAGTATTAGTACCTGTTGATTCTGTTCAATCTTATACTGGAAAATCCGTAACGCGAATGGTTCTGAAGAAATCGGTTTTCAACACCGGAGAAACATACACGTTCTATAAAATCATTGGCAGATAAACCGACAAGTCTCTACCCAGGCTTACCGTGCCGCACCGAGCGTATATACATCCACGCTGCAAGGACAAGTCCTGCGATAAAGCCATATCGTGCAACCACGGGATCTTTGCCTGAAAAATAGAGCACCAGTGAACTGATCATCACCAGTCCCGTTGTAATTCCTAATCCAACACTCACGCCAATAACGCGAAGTGTTTTCCTAAGTTGTTTGTCTTCACGAAGGCTCACCTCGTGAATGAGCTTGCCTTGCTTGAGTTTGAACATTATTTCACTTACGTCTCGTGGGAACTCACGTACCAACGTGGTGTAATCACTAAGCGTATCCATCATTGCAGAGAGAAAACGCTTCGGTGAAAACTTCATGCGCACAACATCTTTTGCGTACGGAACCAGAATTTCTGCCATGGAAAAATCAGGTTCGAGACGCATTGCGAATTTCTGAATGGTTGCAATTGCCTTGAGCAACATGTAAATGCTGGAAGGTATATGCAACTGATGTTTTACAATCAACGTTACACAATCGAGCATCACCGCAGAGATGTCTGTTTTATTTAGCGGCAGGTAGCTGTACTTGTTGATTACTTCTCTGACTTCGAAGCGGAGATCCTCTTCAAACTCGAAAAATTTCCTGTCCGATAACGTGAGTAGTGCATCTGCAATTTTATTCGGATTCTTCGTTGCGAAACCTAATGTAAAATCGGCGATAAACTGAATGTGTGCAGGACGAAGCACAGCTACCATTCCGTAGTCAATAAAACAAATTCTGTTGCCCGGCAGTATAAATATATTTCCTGGATGCGGATCGGCGTGAAAAACTCCGTGACGAAGAATCATGGTAAGCATAATGTTGCAGCCGTTCTGCGCTATCATGTTGAGATCATAACCTTCCTCCTTCATTTTCTCAATCTCATCGGGAGTACGACCTATAATGCGCTCCATGATCAGCAATCGCTTCGTGCTGAAATCGGTGTACACTTTCGGTGCATAGAACGTTGGATCTTCTCTGAACAACTGAGTGAAACGCAGAATGTTTGATGCTTCGTTCTGGTAGTTAAGCTCTTTGATGAGCGTACCACTGAACTCGTCAACAAATCCAATCAGATTCATGGAAGCCAATTCCGGATAGCGTTTGATCATCCGTGCGGCAAGAATTTTCATCAGTATCAAATCGATTTTGATCTTCGAAAAAATTCCAGGACGTTGAATCTTCACCACGACTTTTTCTCCATTGTGAAGAACACCGGTGTAAACTTGTCCGATGGATGCCGAAGCAATACACGTTCTGTCGAATTCGCTGAAGTAAACATGCAAGGGAGCACCTAACTCCTCCTCGATCAGCTGCATGGCTTCTTCATCGTCGAAAGGACGTGCAGAGGTCTGTAGCTTTTTGAGCTCGCGTCGTAATTTTTCTGAAACGAGATCGGGGCGATCGGCGAGAATTTGTCCGAACTTGATAAATGTAGGTCCAAGATCTTCGATCAACGAACGGATTCTCCACTGCGTTGCTTTGGTCTGCGCTTCTTCATGCGTTTTAGCGCGATGAAAAAGTTTGTAAAAACGCGTGCGCGTGAACCAGTCAGCGAGTAATCCCATTGAAATCAACCAAAGGATTTCAACGAGTCGCTTAAACTTTTGTATAGTGAGTTTAATACTTCCGAACAGCATAGTGGGGGTCTGAGCTTATTACTGTTTCTGCGCTTCCCGCTCAGGAGGCTGCATTCTATTTTCAATTGCCGACAACTTGTCTGTAATTGCTTCAAGCTTTTTTTCAAGATCGCTTACGCCATTGTTAACACCGCGCGAGATTATATCAATCTGATTGAAACGTTGTCCCAGATCGAAAAAGAACTCGTACGCAAAGTCAAGCAGTTCGCGTTGGTCTTTTTCTTCAAGTCCATATCGGTCAAGAAGCGTGGTTAGGTGTCGATCAAATCGATCACGATCCTTTGTTCCATAAATCAGTACGAAACTCAGCAGAGATCGGGTGATATCTTTCATATCTAAGGTTACGAGGAAAAAGCGCGCAGTGTGGAGAAGATTCGACGCTTCGACCCAAAGTGGGGATACTTGGTTATCGTTCCAGGTTCTTGGTTCCTGGCAAGTAAAAACAAAAACAGGAACCAGATTTCTCCAGTTCCTGTTTTCGCAGTTAACCAATCCCGATTGCCCGGGTCCAATTTCAAGTTGACAAGCCTCAGTAAGCTTTCTCCGAAGGAGTCCTTGGGACAAAACCAACCACTGTCAGACGGGAGATGATAGACGATAGACGGGAGTAAAAGTTTGACCTTTTACCCCCGTCATCGTTATTAACCAAAAATCACAGTTGACAAGCATCGGCAAGTTTTCAAAACCAACCACGGCAAAATTGAACACCGCCGAAGCTTGCAACTATTCCTGGGGTGTCGTTAGTTGAGAGTCACAGAGTCGAACTCACGTCTCTAGCCCACCGACCCCATATCTTTAAACAGCTTCCGGCTGCTCCGTTTTCGCTTTTACGCCTTCGCGGATTTGACCTTCAATGCGTTCCATCAGATCCGGATTGTCGGCGAAGAGTTGTTTCACCGCATCGCGACCTTGTCCAAGTTTCGTTTCTTCGTAAGAGAACCAGCTTCCGCTTTTCTTGATGATGTTGAGTTCAACTCCAATGTCGATGATCTCACCCACTTTAGAAATTCCTTCACCGAAGAGAATATCGAATTCTGCTGTGCGGAAAGGTGGAGCAACTTTGTTCTTCACCACTTTCACACGTGCACGGTTTCCTGTAGCCACTTCACCATCTTTGATCTGACCCGCACGACGAATATCGAGACGTACAGAAGCGTAGAACTTCAATGCGTTACCACCCGTAGTAGTTTCCGGGTTACCGAACATCACACCGATTTTCTCACGAAGCTGGTTGATGAAAATACAGCACGTCGCTGTTTTGCTGATCGTACCTGTGAGTTTACGAAGCGCTTGTGACATCAAACGAGCCTGAAGACCCATTTTCGATTCACCCATTTCTCCTTCGATTTCTGCCTTCGGCGTAAGAGCCGCCACAGAGTCAATTACGAGAATGTCTACTGCGCCTGAACGGATAAGGTTGTCGGCGATTTCAAGGGCTTGTTCTCCATTGTCTGGCTGGGAGATAAGCAGGCTGTCGATATCGACACCCAGGCGTTGTGCATAGAAGCGGTCGAATGCATGTTCTGCATCAATGAAAGCTGCAATTCCACCAGCCTTTTGTACTTCAGCGATCGCGTGGATTGCCAATGTGGTCTTACCGGATGATTCTGGTCCATATATTTCGATTACTCTCCCTTTTGGGTAGCCGCCTACACCCAGAGCAATGTCGAGGGTAAGTGATCCGGTGGGAATGATTTCCATTTGCTCAACTGGGCTGTCTCCCAGTCGCATGATTGTGCCTTTTCCGTAAGTCTTGTCGAGTTTGTCGATCGTTAGCTGAAGGGCTTTTAGCTTCTCTTTGTTTACTTCTTTGCTCATAGCGCGTGATAAATTAAAAATTGATAGATAAAATTTGATTCTTAAAGTTACGTGTTGTGTCCTGCTTATCTGTCAGAGAGTTCACAATCACCGTGGTTTGTTAATAATGTTTGATTGTCGACAGTGCAAACATATACACGGAAAAAGTACCGTGCAGAAAAAACTACAAAATTTAGCCAAGATTACTAAAGAATGGAATTAGATGGTTGATTTTGTGGCGATTAGAGTTATTAACAATGAAGGGAAATTCAAGCCTGCAAGGGTTTAGCTCCTGCAGGGTTGGGTAAAGCAAACGCTGCAAGGGTTAATCCCTTGAAGGGTTACGCGCGCGCGTATAACCCTGCAGGAGTTAAACGCTTGCGGGGTTATACGCCCTAATAAACATCAGCTTAACGCTTTTTCTTCACCAACTTCTTGATGTTGCGATGACGCACGCGCTTATACGTGTAGCCATCACCTGTTTCAACCATGTCTATTCGGCGATCAATCAGCCTGATTTCTTTTCTGTTGATTTGGCGGAAGCTGTACTTTCTGACTGACCCCGCTTCTATCGCTACATGACCGGATCTCGGATTAGGTAAAAGATAAACGGTTAATGAGTCGTACGCGTCCACTTCAATCTGCTTCCGAAAATCATCATAGCCAGGAGATCGAATGTGAAATTTTAGCGTATCAACCTCTTCGTCAAAAGGTATTTGCAGTTTGCCATCGAAATCAGTTGTAACATTCCTGATGCTTGTGTCTCCAACAACCGAATAAGAAACCGCAGCGAAGGGAATCGGAATCTTGTTTTCATCTCTTAACAGCAGCGTGAATGTGTTATTCAACTCAGCAGAGTCTCTTCGGGCATAACAAAACACGGCGGATGTATATGTTTCGGAATTGGCCGATTCAAAACGCAGTTTCAACCGCCCAAAACGAATTGTATACGTTCCGTTCCCGTATTCACCACCAACATCGTAGTGCGATTCGTAAGTAAACGATCCATCCTTCCTGAATTGGTAGTCTGCTCCACCCCAACCTTCTCCAAATGATTCGTAATAATCGCCGCTGATCGTCTTGCACGACGTGCAGAATACTACGAAGCATGCATAAAGAAATATTAATCCAGTTCTTCCTTTCATTGTGATCTGTACAGATAATCGGTGGTCGAATGCCGGGCAGAATCCAAACCAATGTATTCGCGCTTAAGTCTTATCTCCTTTTTCGATATTTTTTTCACAGCGTAAGCATGGCGGCTTCCAGCTCGAATTACAAAAATCGAACTACTCATTTTCACTTTCACATTGTAATCTGCAGGTGAATTAAAGGTGATACGCACTGGAACCAGACCCGTTAATCGACATTCTATCGTGACAGGAAAATCGGTGTTGGCTATGTGAAGAGTTGCAACACCATTCATTGCCGTAACAGAACCTGCAGTATTCCAGCCCGCTGAGTTTCGTCCTGTCACTACTGCAAAGGGAAGACCTTCTGAATTATTCAGGCACTGTACCGTAAATACACAAGTGTCGCCTTGACAACCTGCAGAGTCTGCGCTCATGATCGCCCCCTTCATCATGTCCAGTGAATCATACCATAAAATCAAAGAATCTTTCGTGAGCTGATAATGGCCAACACCTGTATCTCCGGTCATGCACGACCAACCTCGGGTTTCAAACGTGGAGTCGGTTTTAAAATAGTAGCAGTTGCCAACCAAATCCATGTTCGTGCAATAGCTTGTCCCTGCGAGGCTCCTCTCACGACAGGCAACAATCGAAACCATCAGAATCAGCAAGGCAATAACTCTCATATTCTATTGACGAAAAGCGGTATGAATTTCCACAAAAAAAGTCCCGACTCTTACATCGGGACCAAATTCTATTCGTTGAACTATTTACTAATGCGTCACCGAGAAGCGAACTGTTGATTTGTTCTCTCCTGATTCCGCAGTAAGGAAATAGCAACCTGCAGAAAGTTCTGCTGTGCTGATTTCAATCATCGTAGCGTAGTTGTACGACTCGCGACGAACAACCGCACCAGTGATGTCTGTGATCGTAACGAACAACTGATCGTTTGCTCCTGTGAAGTTGCTCTTCAACGTGAGTACATCGTTCGCAGGATTTGGAAATGCAGTTAACGTTTCGAGGGTTACACCATTGTCAATGCTGTTTCCGAGTTGTGCGTCGACCATCACATCATCAATACAGAATCCAGGATCTGAAGCAGATGTAGTCTGGTTATTCACAAAACGAAATCCGAAACGAATCATTTGGCGGTTATCGAAATTCGAATCGTAAAACGACTGCTGCTGCCATGCGCTGCTATTATTCAGATATTGGCCAGAACCTGCTGTCCATGTCATACCGCCGTCAATGCTGTAATACACCTCACCGTAATTGTTCGCGCTACCGCCGCACAGCCACCAGAACGACAATGTAGTGTTCGAATAGCCAACCGTGCTGATGTCCGATGTCATGCGGGTGAAGTTCATTTCATTGAAATTGCAGAATCCATCAGATGCAGTAAAACAGGCTGCTGTAATTCCATCGGCATTCGCGCTGTCGGAATTAATATGCATGTAATTACTCGTTGGTGCTCCAACAATGCCATTCGGTTGTTGTGCTGTGTTGCCCACTGAATAAGGAACAGCGAATGAAAGACAAGTGATGGTTCCTGCACCTCCGGTATACGAGTTGTTAACCAGCCAGGAATTCACCCCGTTACTGGTACTGCTCATGTCCGTAGTGTTTAACGAAAATTGGTGAGAGCTCCCATTGAAATCCTCTGTAAAGAGATTCACCTGCGCACTCAAAGAAAATGTTGACAGCAAAGCTGCTGCAATAGGTAGAAGTTTTGTCATGAAGTTGGTTTTGTTTGCATACCAAATATAACCTAATTCACTCCAAATCACTTGCACTTTTAACACCACAGTCGGAAACTTTTGATTCCCCTAAAATATTATATTTGAAAAAAACACCTGTATGAAAGCTTACCTCCTGTTTGGATTGATGTTCTTGCTCACCCTAACCACCCTTTCTGCACAAAGCCAAACAATCGTTGTGAAGTTTAGTGGTGACACACTTTACTGCGATCAGGTGAATGCAGGTGGAAAAACGATCATCTGCAAAACCAAGGGCCAGGAAAAAATCAAGTTGCTTGCATCTGAAGTCAGCCACTACCTCGAACCCTCAAAAGTTACGGTAGTTGAAGAAGGTAAACCAACCATAGAGGTTGACACTTTCCAGAAAAGTTTCGTTCCTGAAGATGGAAAAATTCATACGGTTCTGATGGAAAATGAAGGCTATTATCTCACCTGCATTACTAAAACCATTGATGGAATGGAGTTCAATGATTTCTACGTCATGACCAAGAAGAATGTAGAAGTTCTGGAGATCAAAGAAACTAAGGTTGCACTTGATCAGTTAGTCAAATATTTCGGAGGAACTTGTCCGCAGTTCGATCTGCAGATAGCAGCTGTCAAACCGAAGTTCGACAAGAAAATATTTCCCATCGGCGAATGGTGGGACCTTATCTACTACTACAACCACAACTGCAAAAACTGAACGTTCAGGTAATCAGAACTGCAAATAATAATCCTTCGTCAATCCCTTATACTCATCGGTATATGAATGCCTCACTTGCGGATCTTTCTCCATCACCAGCGTTGAATCCGAAATCTGCGGCTTCGGTTGAAATCCGAATTGCATCAGCCAGCGCTTTTCAATTTTATCCGGAGTAGATTTCACTCGCATTATTCTGCGCAGATGTAATCCGTTTGCACCTGCAAGCTGAACGAACTGCTCACCTTCTCGCACCGGAAGAATCACATAGAGCTTCCCTTCCTTGTTCAACAGTTTCTTTACACCCTGAATCAAATCTTCAAACGACAACAAGACTGTATGTCGTGCGGTAGTTCTGTTGGATTCCGTAGACTGCAGTGAATCTTTGAAGTATGGCGGATTACTTACAATGAGATCGTACTGTTCGTCTGTAATCTTCGCAAAATCCTGCAGTGAAATATTCTGCACATGCACGCGTTCCTTCCAGGGACAATTCTGGGCGTTTTCTTTCGCCTCGCAAGCTGCATCAAGATCAATATCGATTGCATCAATGTGAGCTCCGCTTTTCTGAGCAAGCATTAAAGCAATTACGCCTGTTCCGGTTCCGATGTCGAGTGCTTTGCGAACGCCGTAGGTCTTTACCCAGGCACCCAGCAATACAGCGTCCGTACCGACTTTCATCGCACACTTGTCTTGTGTAATCGAAAACTGTTTGAACGCAAAAGTGTTTTGCGGCATAAAGAAGGGTTATGTCTAAGATAAGAATATTCCAGACGTAAGTGCTTCGTTCCAGCCTACCTTTGAAGTGTGAAAAGGACCATCTCTGCATTGCTCTCCAATATTTCTTTATCCGACCATACATCGCGACTGAAAGTTGGAGACCCCGCACCTTCATTCGCCGGCATTGATCAGGATGAGAAGTCGATTTCACCCGAACAGTTTCAGGGCAAAAAAGTCGTGCTGTACTTCTATCCCAAAGACGACACAATCAGCTGCACGGTTGAAGCCTGTGATTTACGGGATCACTACTCACAGCTTCTGAAAGCGGGTTATGTTGTAATCGGAGTTAGTCCCGATGATCACGAATCACACAAACGTTTTCGCGAAAAGTATCACCTGCAGTTTCCATTGATTGCCGACACCGATCTCCGGATTTCCAAAAGCTATGATGTGTGGGCAAACAAAAAACTGCTCTGGAAGAAATTCACCGGAATGGTTCGCACCACCTTTGTAATTGACGAGCAAGGTAAAATCGCAAAAGTGATTTCAGATGTGCAGTGCGGACATCACGCGAGACAGATTTTGGAATAAACGCGCGTTATTCTTCTTCGTCCGATTTCTTTAGATAAATATCAATCAACCCTTCCGGTGCTTTCACATAGAGAACCTTCTCCTTGCGGTCGACTTTCTGGATGATGTGTTCTGTGATCGGAATCAGAATTTCTTCGTAACCCTGCTTGATAATCACAACCGGTTGCACGGAACGTTCCATCACTTCCTTCACAACCCCAATTTCTCCATGCACTTCATCGATCACTTTGAATCCCGGAATTTCGTGGAAGTAGAATTGCGTAGCGGTGAGTTTTGGAAGTGCTGAAAGCGGAAGCATACACGTTGAACCCACGAACTTTTTAGCGTCTTCGGGATTGTTTGTGCCATTGACTTTAATCACCAATTCCGTTCCGCGCACAATGGCCTGTGTGAGTTCCACCGTATTCTGTTTCCCGTCCTTCACAAGCACCAATGTATCCAGTCCTTTGTAACGCGCAGGTGAATCTACATCAAGCAGAATTCCCATTTCGCCTTTAATTCCGATTACGCGGCGCACATATCCGATTGAATAAAATTCTTTGAGATCCATATCACACAAAAGTAGTATTCCATGTCCGTAAGCTAAATTTTACTTTTGACCACCTAACCTGCTGATTCTATGAAATTCCGTTTACTTGTCGCCTTGTGGCTTGGAACCGCCTTGTATTCCCGTGCCCAGGTGGGTGTTACCGTTGCTCCCTATCTATTTAGTACAGCATGGATGAGCCAGCTCTATTACAGTTCAGATGACTATGGAATTAACGCCTTAGGGTTCGACGCAACAGTGAATATCAGGAATCGGGTTTATGGCGGCTTCTCCATGTTCAAACTCATGGGTGAAAAGAAACGAACCTTCACCGATAATGCTGGCGGTGGTCCACCTGCTGGAATGAATCACCAGAACTTAGGATGGGCTGAAGGTCACATTGATTTTGCAGTCATTCGTAAACCCTGGGAAGACATGGACAAGTGGGCACCAGCACTGGCAATTCGCGGGGGATTTCTTTACAACACCCGAATGACAATGCTCGCACCACAAGTTGGAATGGACACAACGTATATACAGAATCCACCTTTTATCGTTGATTCCATTGTGCCACTGAATCGGTTTGATCTCACCGGCTTAAAACAAACCATGTTCACAGCGGGAATTTCAATCAAGATCATGCGTAAAAAGAAAGTTGATATGTCGGGATCAATGACCACCTGGAAGAACATTACGACCGGTGCTTCATTCATTACGTTTGGTGCCAATGAAGGCAGGAACTATTATTACCGTGTTCGACAATGGGACTTTTACTACGACTTTATTTATGCAGCGAATAGCATGTATGCCGATTATCAAGGTTGGGATGACCGCCAAATGGGCACACGTGATATCAAAGGCAACGACATTCCCGGAATAGAAAATATGGGATGGCGAGTTGGCGTGAAACACGTTGCGTTCAATCCACTTGGTTTGCAATGGGTGATCGAATACATGCAACTTCCTGGTCAGAAAGCAATGCCGGCTGTTGAAGATCTGGATGAGCCTACAAAGAAAAATCGTTTTCTCATCATCGGTCTGAACATGTCGCTTGGTTTCAACACGGGTGGATAATAAAAAAGACCCGAGAACATTTCTGTCTCAGGTCCTAGGTATATAGTCCCCCGAAAGGGATTCCGAAATGAATCGAAAGGTAGATTAAGCGTTATCTGTATTCTCAGCTGCAGGTGCTTCTGCTTGCGCTTCAGCTTGTGGCTCTTCAGCAGCAGGTGCTTCAACAGGAGCAGCATTCTTAGCAGCAATCTTAGCAGCTTTTGCTTCTTTCGCAGCAGTTTCAGCCTTCAAACGAGCCGCAGCTTCGTTCTTCGCAGAACTTGAAAGGTTCGTCACTTTGCCTTCGATTTTAGAAGACTTGTCATCGAGCCATTTTGCAAGCTTAGCATCAGCCTGATCTTGTGTAAGTGCTCCTTTTTCTACACCGCGGAAAAGGTGAATACGCATCATCACACCTTTGTACGAAAGAATCGCACGGCAAGTGTCTGTTGGCTGAGCTCCGGTTCTGATCCAATCGAATGCACGATCTGTGTCGATGTCGATTGTTGCAGGGTTAGTGTTCGGATTGTAAGTACCAATCTTTTCAATAAACTTCCCATCACGTGGGGCACGACCGTCCGCTACAACGATGTGGAAGAATGCAGATGCTTTCTTACCATGGCGCTGTAATCTGATTTTGGTAGCCATTCTATTTTTGTTTTAATTGTTTGTTCCCCAATCCCATCCGAATCCATCGGGCAGTCTTAATTGGGACGGCAAAAGTACTGATTTTCTTATGATAAACAAGATTCTGCATGGGAATTAGGGTATTGGGGCACTGGGGCATTCAGGCTGGTGAAAATGCTTCCGGTAAGAATTATCCCGACCATGCTAGCCCAAATGCCTCAATGCCCTAATGCCCCAATGCCTATATTTGAGCCATGAAAATCGCACTCCTCGGCTACGGCAAAATGGGCAAAATTATCCAGGAAATAGCTATTTCCCGAGGTCACACGGTGGTTCTCAAAGTCGACGAACACAACGCCAAAACGTACACAGATGCAGATTTAAAGGCTGCTGACGTTGCCATAGAATTTACGCGGCCGGATGCGGTGATTGCAAATATCCAGCGTTGCTTTTCAGTGGGTGTGCCGGTTGTGGTTGGAACTACAGGTTGGTACGATCATTTACCAGCGATTTCCGAAGAATGTAAAAAGTTGGGTGGCACGTTATTTCACGCGTCCAATTTCAGCATTGGTGTTAACCTCTTTTTCCAGATTAACGAACGACTCGCTGAATTAATGAACGGATTTCCCGAATACGAAGTGGGTGTTGAGGAAATCCATCATGTTCATAAACTCGATGCACCAAGCGGAACGGCGCTCACCATTGCAAACGGAGTAATGTCGAAACTTCCCCGAAAGAAAAACTGGAAATTGTACGAAAACGATGAGGAGGTTTTTGAAAATGATGCAGAGCTTCCTATTGTTTCAATTCGCGAAGGAGAAGTTCCGGGCACGCATACCGTTTCTTATATTTCTGATGTGGATCGTATCGATATCACACATGAAGCATTCAACAGAAAAGGATTTGCATTGGGAGCTGTAGTTGCTGCAGAATGGACAAACGGTAAAAAAGGCGTGCACACCATGAAGGATTTGCTGGTGTAGCGTGGTGTCATGTCCCGATAGCTATCGGGATCGACCTGACACAGCGAAGCCACTCATGTTGATTGCACACCTTTCGCCACAAAACCAACGTTAACACCGGTTAAAAAACCAGAAAACATATACTAAATCCAAATCATCTTCGTCTATTCGCCATGCTGTAACTAACTTGCAGCGCCTTAGCATTAAACCTCATTATGGGATACGTTTTATTAGTTTGTTTCATTCTCCTTTTCGTTGGACTTTACGGTGTTTTTCAAAAAGCTGGTGAAGCGGGATGGAAAGCATTAGTTCCGGTTTATAACATTGTAATCTGGCTCAAGATTCTTCAGAAACCATGGTGGTGGGTTTTCCTTGTGATCATTCCTGCTGTTGGATTCTACATGGTGGCGGTACTCGTTGTTCTTACTGCGAATTGCTTCGGCAAGAAAAAATTCGGTGAACATGTTCTTGCTGTAATCGGATTCTTCGCATTCATTCCCTGGCTCGGATTTTCTAAGGAACAGGAATGGAAAGGTGTTCCTCCAAAAGAAGAATCACGCCACTGGTTAAAGGAATGGGGCGAAGCCGGTGTATTCGCAGTGGTTGCTGCTACATTAATCCGGACATTTTTCTTCGAGGCGTTTGTCATTCCGTCGTCCTCAATGGAAAGTACGCTTCTTGTGGGCGATTATCTTTTCGTGAGCAAGATGAGCTATGGCGCAAAAGTTCCCTCTATTCCGCTGACATTTCCATTCACACACAACACACTTCCGTTCTCAGAAACAACACCATCATATGTGGACTGGGTTGAATTACCTGAGATGCGACTTCCTGGATGGAGTGATGTAGAACGTGGTGACATTGTCGTATTCAATTTCCCTGAAGGTGATACGGTTTGGACCGGGGATCGCAACAGAAGTTACTACGGGTATTTGCGTGAACAAGCTGTTAATGGCAGAACGCAAAATGATGTAAGGAGAGTGCTCATAGAAAATGAATCCATTATAGTTCATCCTGTTGATAAAGAAGATAACTACGTCAAGCGTTGTGTTGCAGCGTCGGGTGATGTGATTGAAATCCGTGACCGAATGATTTTCATTAATGGGAAACAGGAAAAACTTCCGCAGTATGCGCAGTTTGCGTGGAATTTCCGTTCGGATGAAATGAGGAGGAGGTCAGAGGAATACTTCCAAAAGTTTAATGATATCGGAATTCAGAATCGTGAAATTTATAATGTCGGTGGTGATTCAATCTTTGATCTGCAGATGTCATTGCCAGAAAGTGCAGCATCACAATTTAAAATGATTGTTGATACTGCGTCTCCATTAATCTTCGCGAAGGGCAAGTTTCTAATGGACGATGTGTTCCCTCACGACACTGCTCACTTCAAATGGAACCGTGACAACTATGGACCACTGTTGATTCCCAAAGAGGGTATGACCGTTCATCTTACACCAGACAGTCTGGTGTTGTATGAGCGTGTGATTAGGGTTTACGAAGGCAACAAACTCGAAGTGAAAAATGGAACGATTTACATCAATGATAAAGCTTCAACAACATATACGTTCAAGCAGAACTATTATTTCATGATGGGCGACAATCGCCACAATTCACTGGACTCGCGTTACTGGGGATATGTTCCTGAAGATCATGTAGTAGGGAAACCTGTTTTCGTGTGGATGTCGAAAGGCGAGTTCTCCGGGTTCCGTCCCGATCGTATGATGTCATTCGTTGGCAAAGACGGACTTTCGAAGTCGTATCTCTGGTATGTTCTGTTCGCAATTGCGGCTTACTCCGGTTGGAGCTGGTACCGCAACAAGAAGAAGATGGACGCCGAGAAGAAAAAGCCTGCCTTCCAGAAAAAGAAGAAGTAGTTTTATCGTATGGAAGAAAATCCGACGGTAATTGACAATGAAAACTCACCCGAAGAAAATTCGGAGGAGAATTCATTTGCCTCGGACGATCCATCTGCCGATTACGAACTGACTGCTATTGCCTCTGCGACTTCGCCGGAGTCTTCGAATGAGCCTTCATCCTCTTCGAAGAAAAAAAAATCCATATTAAGGGAATGGTCCGAAGCCGTAGTCGTGGCTTTTGTTGGTGTGATCATTCTCAAAGCATTTTTCTTCGAGCCGTTTGCAATTCCCTCCGATTCCATGAGCGGAACGTTGATGGCAGGCGATTACGTTGTGGTGAATAAACTTTCCTTCGGCGCGCGTATTCCGATTACACCACTCACCATTCCATTCACGCATCAAACCGTTTTCGGAATGAAATCGTATTCCGATGCATGGCAACTTCCGTACATGCGCATTCCCGGATTCGGAGGAATTGATCGCAACGATGTAATTGTGTTCAACTTTCCTGCTGAGGAATTATTTCCGCTAGACACTTTTCCGAACGATTATCCGATCGATCACCGCACACATTTTATAAAACGATGTATCGCTTTGCCGGGAGATACATTGCAGATCACCGCGAAGAACGTTTTCATCAATGGCGCTGATGCCGGATTTCCGGTTCATGCCATGTACAATTACGTAATCAAGATCGACACCGCAAAAGCCGATTCAGTCAATCTACTTCCGCTAGGAATGGTACGCGAAAGTCAGCAAGGAAAATACAACTACTACACCATCACCATGAAGCCGCAACGTGCCGACAGTCTGCGGTTGAATCCGAAAATCATCAGCGTAGAACCCGAGCTTTCTCCGAATGGAAGCTTCGATGAACAGGTATTCCCTCACTCCGAAAAGCTTTCCTGGAATCTTGACCATTACGGTCCGCTGATCATTCCGAAGGCCGGTGCAACCATTCACCTGAGTGTAGATTCACTCGATTTGTGGGAACGCATTATCGTGAACTACGAACACAATGAAATGGTGGTGAAAGATGATTCCATTTTCATCAATGGTCAATATACCGAGACGTACACGTTTCAGATGGACTACTTCTTCGTGATGGGCGACAACCGTCACTTTTCCATGGACTCCCGCTACTGGGGATTTGTTCCCGAAGATCACATCGTAGGAATTGCCACGATGATTTTATTTTCGGTGGATAAACAGAATGGCGGTGTGCGTTGGGGCAGAACATTCTCCTCGATCGAATAGCTTTTAAACACATAGGATCATAGCCCGTTGTTTTCTTGTTGGGCGAAAGAACTTCATAGAGCACAAGAAGCAATATCGCTGAGCGATATTCTCATGTGAACTATGTATGATTCGCTTCGGCGAATCAACTTTTAAGCTTAGTACGTCACTATGTGCGTTGAGGCAGGATATTCTCCTCGATCAATTAGCTTTTAAACACATAGGATCATAGCCCGTTGTTTTCTTGTTGGGCGAAAGAACTTCATAGAGCACAAGAAGCAATATCGCTGAGCGATATTCTCATGTGAACTATGTATGATTCGATTCGGCGAATCAACTTTTAAGCTTAGTACGTCACTATGATCCTATGTGTTTAACTTTAGCCACCATTATGCCCGAATTCTACTCCGAACTCACCTTCTGGTTTCTCATGCTCGCCGGTTTCACCGCAGGCTATGTTGATTCCATCGTAGGTGGAGGAGGATTGATTCAGCTTCCTGCATTCTTTCTCGCATTTCCGCATCTCGCTCCGGCAATGGTTCTCGGTTCAAACAAGTTCGCGGGATTCTCAGGTACATCACTCGCAGCCATTCGTTACGTGCGCAGCACACCCGTGCAATGGCGTGCAGTTGGACCTGCAATTTTCACTGCACTCATTTGCGGGTGGATCGGCGCTGATCTCGTTCAGTATCTCGACAAGGAAATGATTCGTCCCGTCATTCTCGTATTGCTGATTTGCGTTGCGATCTACACATTCCTCAAAAAAGATTTCGGCATCAAAACCAAAGAAGGTGTGCAGGGAAATGCTGTCATCGTTTGGTCTTTACTCACTGGCGCCGTTCTCGGTTTGTATGATGGATTCTTCGGTCCCGGCACAGGCAGTTTTCTCATTGTAATTTACATCAGCATTTTCGGTTTCGATTTTCTGAACGCATCAGTGAGTGCGAAAATCATCAACTGCGCGACGAATGTTGCTGCACTTGCGGCTTTCATCTGGAGCGGTAGCATTGCCTGGGAAATTGCCATTCCACTTGCGCTATTCAACATGACCGGTGCCTGGCTCGGCGTAAAAACTGCCTTGACCCGTGGAAGAGAATTTGTCAGAGTGTTTTTTTTGGTTGTGGTTTCGGCAATGATTGCGAAGTTTGCGTATGATCTTTTCTTTTCAAGTTGAACGTTGAAAATTTGGCGTTTGGCATTGAGCGTTACCTTTAGACCGTGAATTCTGCAGCGATATTATCAACGGCCTACTTCCCTCCCATTCCATGGGTAGCCGCTGCTGTGCGTAGCGAAAATCCAATCATCGATATCCACGAACATTACATCAAACAAACCTGTCGCAATCGCTGCTCCATCATCACCGCAAACGGATTGATGAATCTTGTTGTGCCAGTAGAGCAATACCGAAATCACACACCTGTTGCTGCAATCAAGGTCGACTATGCAACCGACTGGCAACGCGTTCATGAACACGCCATTCGTTCTGCGTATGGGAAGTCGGCATTCTTTGAATTTTATGCCGACAAGATTCTGCCCATTTACGAAACGCAACCCGAATATCTGACCGAGTGGAATGATATGTGTCTGAGCGCAGTTACTTCACTGCTGAAGCTGAATCTCAACATTCAAACATCGACCGAATACGTTGAGGCAAACGGTCAGGTCGACTTGCGTTCAGCTGCCTTTGAAGTGAGACCCGAATCCAAGCCGGTTTATACCCAGGTTTTCATGGAACGGCATGGATTTCATTCGGGATTATCAATTCTGGACGTGCTGTTCTGTTGTGGGCCCGAAACCAAAGAAATAATGCACCGCACCCTGTAACTATTTCGTAATTTGTTCGTCTGACGTTCAGATAATTCCTTGTCATTCCTCGGTACAGCGATATTTATGAATCAAATTGCTCCGCAGGTTTCCGCGCTTACTCGGTCTGACAACGAACCACTGCATACTTCAACACATTGGCATATCGGCATATTGGCATACCGGCACATCCTCTCGTTATGAGCGTAAGACTACTTTTAATTTTAATCCTAGTGCTAAGCGGAGGACATTTCCTTCGGGCCCAAACCCAATTCACCATTAGCGGAACCGTATCTGATTCATCCAGCAACGAAAGCTTAATCGGCGCCATAGTTTCCGTCAAGGGAACCCAGAATGGAATGGCGACCAACGTTTACGGGTTCTTTTCCCTCACTCTTCCTGAAGGCGAATATGAACTAGTTGTTAAGTACACGGGCTACACGGCGAAAACAATTGTGGTGAGCCTCCATGCAAATACCGAACTCAACATTCCGATCAGTAATTCTTCATCGCAAATGAAGGAAGTAGTAATCACTGCGGAGAAAGACAAAAACGCAGAACAGATTACTTCCACGCAAATGAGTGCGATCAGCATTCCTGTCGAACAGATTCGTTATGTGCCTACAATTGGTGGAGAAACGGATGTAATCAAAGTAATGCAGCTCATGCCCGGTGTGAAACGCGGTGGTGAAGGTCAGAACACGATGCTGGTTCGTGGCGGATCGGGTGATGACAATCTGATTCTTCTTGACGAAGCAACCGTGTACAATGTATCGCACTTGTTCGGATTCTTCTCCGTCTTTAATAATGATGCGCTGAAAGAAGTCACCATGTACAAAGGCGGATTTCCTTCCCAGTACGGAGGTCGTGTTTCCAGCGTCATGGATATTCGCATGAAAGACGGAGACATGCAGAAGTATCGCGTCGATGGTGGAATAGGTCTGCTTTCTTCTCACCTCACGATTCAGGGTCCGATCAAGAAAGACACGTGCTCATTCATTCTCTCCGGAAGACGTTCGTACATCGATCAGGTGTTTCGTCTCGCCTACGGACAGGACATTCTTCCGTATTATTTCTACGATGCAACGCTGAAAGTAAACTACAAGCTCAATCAGAACAACCGCTTCTTCGTGAGCACGTATGTTGGCGATGATGTATTGCGTCCACCTAAAATGGACAGCAGCTTGTTCGATGGCGGATTTCGTCTCGGAAATTTTACGACTACTGCGCGTTGGAACCACGTCTTCAATCAGAAACTGTTCTCCAACATGTCGTTCATTCACACGCGTTTTCGTTACGACGTTGAAGCGAACATTCCGGGAAATTCATTCCTGGCGAAATCTCGTATCGCCGACTTCGGGTTGAAGTACGATTTCAGTTACTACAAAGATCCGCGCAACACGTATCGTTATGGATTCATGGGAACTTTCCACGGCTTCCGTCCGAATGTTGTAAATACAGCAGGAACCATTTCCGATTTTGTTCGCTCGCGGGAAGGAGAACTCGTTGTGAATTTCGAATCCGGAATTTACTTCTCGCACGAATGGCAGGCATTGGACAATCTGAATATCTCGTACGGATTCCGTCAGTCTTTCCTCGCCGCGAAAGATGCATTCTATACTTCTCCTGAGCCGCGGGTTGCAGGAACGTATGTGATCAACGATCATCAGTCGATCAAGCTCAGCTATAGCCGCATGACGCAATACTTACACCTCGTGTCGAGCTCCGCCATAGCATTGCCTACGGATTTGTGGTATCCCGTAACGAAACGCGTGAAACCCATTTACTCGGATCAGATTGCGGCTGGCTACAATCACAATTTCCCGAGACTGAAATCAATTGTGTCAGTGGAAGTGTATTACAAGTACCTGCACAATCTCATCGAATATCGCGAAGGTGCAGTTCTCATTCTCAACGACAACTACGAGAACGAATTGATTTCCGGCGATGGAGAATCGTATGGCGCAGAATTTTTCTTCCAGCGAAATTCCGGAAAGCTCACCGGGTGGATTGGATACACGATCTCGTGGACGACACGCACATTCGCAGGACTGAACAACGGCCAAGAGTATTACGCACGTTATGATCGTCGTCACGACTTATCGGTTGTTGCAACCTGGGAAGCAACGCCACGGTTTGTACTTTCTGCAGTGTGGGTTTACTCAACCGGGCAACGTTTCACACCGGTTATCGGCTATTTCCTCATGCCGAATTCATCCACCACAAACGTAAACACGCTTCCGATTTACGGAGATCGCAACTCAACTATTCTTCCCTCGGCACATCGACTCGATATCAGTTTAACATTCAAATCAAAAGCGGTGAGCAATCGCAAATGGCTGAAGTGGCAGGGAGAATGGAGCATCGGCGCTTACAACTTCTACAATCGTGCACAACCTTATCGTATAGAACTTGAATCGAATCCCGATGGCAGCGTGAAATACGTTTCCAAAGGCTTGTTCGGCTTTATCCCATTCATCGCATATAACTTCCGTTTCTAATGAACAAGGCTATCTTCTTTCTCATCGGTTTCATTGCGCTATTCATGGCGTCGTGTTTACCACCGTCAATCGACATTGATGTGGAGCCAGCACCACCAAAATTGTGCATTGCATCTGTCGTGATGGGCAACAACGGAATTGTAATCGGTTTAACACGCAGTTACAGTCCGCTGCAACAGGATCCGAATCAGGATTCCCTGAGCGATGATTTGATTGATCAGATTCTTGTATCAGGTGCAACAGTTACAATTTCATACGGTGCACAAACAGATACCCTGTTCGAAGTCGCTCCTGGAATTTACACGAACATTTCAACTTCAATCACTGAAGGAGAAACATACACATTGCGCGCCTTCGATCCTGAGATGAATTTAAGTTGCCAATCGGTTACCGTAATGCGTCCTGAAGTTGCGCTGGATACAGTTTATCCTTCGATTGATCGAACTACCGACGACACGATCGTATTTTTTCACTACCGTTTGTACGACAACACCTCTACAGAGAATTACTACGTTGTCAATTTCATCAAGAAAGTCCAGGGCGATACTACATTCGACATCAATACGATTTTCGCTGCAGGTTCGAATGAAGTACTCACCGAATTCGAATTGCTCGACGATCAGGCATTCACCAACGGTTTGCTGGAAAAAGACGTGTCTGTGCTTTCTGCCAGTCAAACTGATACCGTTGCGGTTACTGTTTCCGAAATCTCGAAAGGTTACTACGAGTTCTTATCTGCGATGAAACGTTCCGCGTCCATCTTCAATCAATTAACCGGAGAACCCATCACCTACCCTTCCAATGTGGAAGGCGGACACGGATATTTCACCATGCATCGTACAAATACTGATCTGTTTGATCTAAATTTGTATTGATGAAATTCACACGTGGTTGGCTTGCAAGCTCCCTCTTTTTTGTCATACTAGGCATAGTCGAAGGATGCAAAAAAGATGAATACATTCCAATCAGCGACGCCTTCTACAAAACCTATTTCGGCACCGGTGATTTAACCGGTCGCAACATTCTCAAAAACGGAAACGGCTTTGTGATTTCCGGATTCGGTCACAACACAAACGGTGATGAAGATTTCTTTCTGTGGAAGGTAGATTCAATGGGCAATGAAATCTCCCGTCACTTTGTGGGTACCGCAGGCAACGATCAGTGTTGGGGAATTGTGAATTCGAAAGACGGTGGTTACATCTTCGCAGGATGGACGGATGTAAATGCTCCCGGCGTAAGCAACGATGTGTTGATTGTGAAAACAGACGCAGCAGGTAATCAGCTCTGGAGCAAAATCTACGGTGGTGCGTTCAACGACATTTCCACCGACATCGTGTCTGTGAATGGCGGTTACGTAGTTACTGCAATTAAAGGTCAGAACGCCGATGAAAATTCATGGATACTTCGCCTCGATGAAAACGGCGACACGTTGTGGACGTACACGTACGGAGGCAATTCGAACGACGGAGCAATGAGTGTTTGCGATAATCACGACGGTACGTATGCGATTACAGGTTACACGAACAGTTCCGGTAACGGAAGCACCGATGGATACGTGATGGTGATGAATGATCTCGGTGTGATGTTAAACTATTGGCCATTCGGTACACCAAATTACGAAGAGCCGCATTGCATTGAATACACATTGGATGGCTGGATTATTTCCGGTCACGCAGGAACAACCGATATTCACACACACAATGTTTTTCTGCAGTATGTGAGTTGGAATGGCACCGTCGGAGAATTTCTCACTTACGGAGACCACGAACACGATGGCGCAGAAGCCATGCGGTTGCATCGTGGTACCATTTACATCGCAGCACGCAGTTCAAGTCGTGATCCGTTGCAGGACCCACTCTATCTCGAGATTGATGAAGACGGAACTCAGCTGAATAAACAATGGCTCGGTTCGTCTCTGGAAGATCCCGGTTTCGGAATTTACGTAGACGATTATCAGCAATTAATAACAGGTTATAGCCGCGATCCGCAAAGTGGGCGCCGATTTCTCTACTTACTTCGGAGATAGTTGCATGCCGCTCTGCGGCAAATTTTACCACGGAGACACGGCGAGCACAGCATTCTGGATTTTCCAAGTAACACCTAAGTTCTAATCATCGATCCACACTTACAAACGTTCTTAAATATTTCGCCGTGCTCGCCGCGCCTCCGTGGTAAGGGAGCTGGATTTTGTTAATTTGCACGACCAAACACACATCATGTCATCCCGAAGAGATTTTCTAAAGAAAGCTGGATTCACCGCTGGCGCAATCGCATTACCAGGAATTTTCGAACCAATCCTTGCCGGTGGATTTGAAAATGCACTGGAGCGTGTAAACGGTGTTACTCCGGCAGTTGCTGCTTCGGATGAAGATTTCTGGAATTGGGTGAAGATGCAATTCACAGTAAATCCAAACCTGATCAATCTCAATAACGGCGGTGTAAGTCCACAACCGAAATCTGTTCAGGATGCGCACATACGCTACTACCAGTATTGCAACGAAGGTCCGTCGTATTACATGTGGCGCGAACTCGATAAAGGTCGTGAGCCATTGCGTCGTCGTCTTGCAGATTTAGCGGGCGTTGATGCAGAAGAAGTTGCGATCAACAGAAATTCTACAGAAGGATTAAACAGCATCATTTTCGGTTTACAATTAAAAGCCGGAGATGAAGTGATTGTATCCAAACAGGATTATCCGAATATGCTCAATGCGTGGAAGCAACGTGAGAAGCGAGACGGGATCAAATTGGTTTGGGTCAATCACGAATTGCCT
Organism: Flavobacteriales bacterium; assembly: GCA_040377305.1. Taxonomy (GTDB): domain Bacteria; phylum Bacteroidota; class Bacteroidia; order Palsa-965; family Palsa-965. Next base: position 60,239 of record JBEIPA010000026.1, read on the forward strand.
TCTGAAGACGAAGTAAAGCTCACCAAAACATATACGGACGCGTTCACAGACAAAACAAAAATTGTTCATGTCACGCACATGATAAATTGGACGGGTCAACTTCTTCCGGTCAGGAAAATTGCAGACGCAGCACACGCAAAAAATATTGAAGTGATTTGCGATAGCGCGCACTCCTTCGCTCAGGTCAATTTCAAAATTTCCGATCTCGGTTGCGATTATTGGGCAACGAGTTTACATAAATGGTTGTGTGCGCCATTCGGCAGCGGCATGATGTGGATCAAAAAAGACAAGATCAAGAATATCTGGTCTTTGCTTTCACACACAGATCCTGATGGCAGCGACATTCGCAAATTCGAATCGCTTGGCACGCGTTCATTTGCTTCTGAAATGGCAATCAGTGCGGCTATTGATTTTCATTTGCTCATTGGTGCAGATCGTAAAGAAGCCCGACTGAATTACCTCAAAAAATATTGGGTAGAGAAAGCACAGAAAGTGAAAGGCTTTCAATTGTACACTTCACTCAATCCGAAATTTGCCTGTTCACTCACCAACTTCTGCATCGAAGGATTCAAGCCCGAAGAAATTGACGTGAAGCTCATGGAGAAATACAGGATTCATTCTGTTGCGATCAACTGGGAGAACATCCACGGCGTTCGGGTGACTCCGAGCGTGTATACCTCTATCGCGGAACTTGATGTACTCGTGAAAGCGATTACCGAGATAGCAGCAGCGGGTCCACCTGCAAAGTAAACCTTAAAGGTTTTCGAAACCTTTAAGGTTTAACTTTGGGACGAATGAAAAACACCGCTTTCTACGGAATAGTTGTAATCGCAATCATTGCACTCGTGTGGATAACAATCAATGCCCGCGACACGACAGAAGCACACAACGGTCCGATTACAACTGCAGACGCTCCCCAGCCCATTGGTCCGTACAGTCAGGCTGTAATCCGTGGCAATGCCTTGTTCGTCTCCGGACAAGTTGCCATCGATCCGAAAACCGGAAACGCTGATACTGCAAACATCACCACAGAAACGAAACGCGTGATGGAAAATATCAAAGCCATTCTTCTTGCGGCGAAAATGGAGATGAAAGACATCGCACAAGTTCGAATCTATCTCACCGATCTCGGCAACTTCAAAACCGTCAATGAAATTTATGGTTCTTACTTCGGAGATGGTCCCTTTCCCGCAAGAGAAACCGTTGAAGTGAGTGCGCTGCCAAAAGGAATGCACATTGAGATTAGCTGTACAGCGATTCGGTAATTCGAAGATTTGAAAATTCGAAAATCCCTACGTGAAGAAAATAGACCAGTCCATATTCAAATTTTCAAATCTTCGAATTCTCCAATGAAGACGAGAAACTCCATTACAGCACTTATAGCAAGTGAACACTCCCGTCACATCGTCACCCGCGTTATCAAACTGGTTGGCGACGATCAAAAGCACTTCGATGAGCTCATGAATATCTTTCTCGGAAAAGATGAAGAGCTTGCGCGTCGAGCAGGATGGCCCATTGGATTCATCGTGCAGGATGATCCCAAACTTGTGAAGAAGTGGTTTCCGAAATTACTTGCGAACCTTGAAAATACTAATCAGCATCCCGCGATCTACAGAAACACTTTTCGTTTTCTTCAGGTGATTGAAATTCCGGAAAAATATTCCGCACACGTATTAGATGCTGCCTACAAATACGTGCTCAACGCATCCAACGCTCCAGCCGTCCGTGCTTTTGCAATTTCCACCGCATTCAACGTGGTGAAAAAGTACCCCGAACTTGCATCGGAATTAAGGATTGTTGCTGAGCAAGTAATCCAGGAAGAATCGAAAGCCATGATTTCGCGCGGCAAAAAGACCATTCTGGCTCTTGACAAGCTAATGATCCGAAACCTTTAAATTTTGGTCATTTCAACGTTTTCATGAGGCGAAATTGTTAAAAAATGAGGTTAATGAGCCCTGTCGGAGTTGCGTCAGAAGACCTACTCTAGGTATCTTAGCGCCGCTGTCCAAAAAAAACAATATGAAAAAAATTCTACTCGCATTAGTAGTTGCGCTTTGCTTTGGTCTTTCTAAAGACGTGAGCGCTCAAACAACCACATCGTTCTCTGCTCCATTGATTTGGGGTAGCAGTCCCTTCCAGGATTCGCTCTGGGCAATTGATACTACAAACTGGCAGGTTGTACGCCGGTTGGGACCAACACTTGTTGGATTCACGATTACCGGCATGAACGGATTGGCACAAGATCCTACAACCGGCCTTACCTATGTGATTATGAAAGTTTCCTCAGTTTCGGGTCGCGTTCTGGGCTTGATTGATTTAAATACCGGCGTGTGCACCCAAATCGGAAACCTTGGCGACAACTTCTCATCCATCACATTCGATGAAACAGGTCAGATGTGGGGAACAACCGGCGACGGAGCAACCGTTCCAGAATCACTTTATAAAATAGATAAACTTACCGCAACCAAAACACTGCAATATGCAATGGGAAATGGGGCCGACGGGGAAATTATTTGCTACAACCGAATCGATGATCACATGTATCACTGGTCCGGGAACGGCACGGTTGTTATGGAAAAATGGCCAGTCAATAACGTGACTTATACACCGACTAATATTCCGACCACAGGTACTCCGGGTGGCGAAACCTTCGGAATGCTTTACAATGGACCCACTTCTTTCATCTGTTCAAACATCAGCAGCAGCTTGAAGAGAGTTAGCACAATAGGATCCTATGATGCTGCAAATCTGAGCAACAACCCTGACGATCTTCGTGGACTCATCATGCTTCCTTATTTCAACGCTTCGGATGATACAATCTGTGAAGAAGTTGAATCGATCACAATAACCGGCGGTGGACACCAATTGCTTTCGCACTTCATTTTCCACTGGGGAGACGGCACATTCGATACGCTTGCAACAGTAAATGGTGTCTTGACTAGTGCAAGTCATACATACCCAACTCCGGGAGCACGCACAATTCACGTTGAAACGTACAACGGATTCGGCGGAGATACGGTTTACTCTTACATTCTTCAGGTTAACAATATCCCGACGGTTGCTCTTTCCGGACCTACCACAATTTGTTCCGGGGCTGCGGTAACACTCACTGGTTCATCGGGCGGAACAAGTCAGTGGTACATGAACGGAGTTCTGCTTCCAGGCGAAACGTCAAATACAATCACAACTACAACACCGGGTTGGTACAATATGATCAAGTCTAACCTGAACAGTTGCGGAGATTCTGCTGCAGTGGGTATCAATGTTATCGCGGCTCCAAATCCTGTCGTGAATCTGGGTAACGATACAGCCGTTTGCGGATCTGCTCAGCTCGATGCAGGTAATGCAGGCTCAACCTATTCATGGAATACCGGAGATACAACGCAGATGACAACTGTTGTGTCGAGTGGAACTTTTGATGTAATGATCACAGACACGAATGGCTGTTCTGATCGTGATACAATCAATGTCAACGTAAATCCATTGCCGGTTGTGAACCTGGGACCTGATACATCAGACTGCGTTGGTGTAACTCTTGATGCAGGAAATGCCGGCGCTTCATTTCTGTGGTGCGACGGTTCAACTACGCAAACCGCGACATTCTTAAGCAGCACAATTTGCGCCGTAACAGTTACTGACGGGAACGGATGTTCAATGAACGATACAATTAGCGTTACAATTTTTGGTAACCCAACTGTGTCTCTCACCGCTATGCTGGATTCAATGTGCAACGGCGTTCCTCCTGTTCCATTGTTCGCAACACCAACGGGTGGAACATTCTCCGGTCCTGGAACAACAATGAATACTTTCACACCAACTGTGGCTGGTCCAGGAGTTCACACTGCACTGTATACGTACACCGATTTGAACGGATGTACATCGGCTGATTCAGTGATCATGACCGTATTCGCAAATCCGACTGTAACTGCGAGTGCAAGCCCTGCAACAGTATGTATTGATGACGCAGACGTTGTGTTGACCGGATCACCTGCTGGCGGATCGTTCACTGGAACTTCTGTTACAGGAAACAACTTTGATCCATCTGTTGGAGTTGGTTCATATCCGATCGTTTACAATTACACAGACGTAAACGGATGTTCCGGACTTGCGAACACTTCTGTTCAGGTAAATGCTTGTGTTGGAATCGACGAAGTTAGTACCGAAGAATTCGCACTCTTCCCTAACCCATCAACTGGCGTGTTCAACCTGAATTTACCAGAAGCTGGTTCCACAGTAGAAGTTGTGGACGTACTTGGAAACGTAATCCTTGCGAAGAACATTAATACAGCAGGAACCACACAGCTTGATCTTTCGTCACAGCCAAACGGAGTATACTTCGTTCGTGTAACTAACGGCACTTCGAAAGAAGTTAAGCGCGTTGTCATCCAGAAGTAAACAACTGATTTTCAATACCCAAAGGGTCGTCATTTGACGACCCTTTTTTCTTGTCTAAAGCGTATCTTTATTGCCATTCCACACAAAATTATGGCAGAGACTAAAGACAAGAAAATGGACCTCGACTTCAACAAGAACGAGGACGCCAACAAGCTCATGCTTTCTGCAATGCAGAAGCGTTTTGAAAAAGTTTCTCTTGGCGGAGGAAAAGGTCGTATTGACAAATTGCACGAACAGGGTAAAATGACCGCGCGCGAGCGCATCGATTACCTGCTTGATAAAGATTCAGAACGTATTGAAATCGGTGCGTTTGTTGGAGATGAGATGTATGCTGAGCATGGCGGTTGTCCCGCAGGCGGTGTTGTAGTCATGATCGGATACGTGAGTGGTCGCCAGTGTATTGTTGTTGCCAACGATGCAACGGTGAAAGCCGGAGCGTGGTTCCCGATCACAGGCAAGAAAAATCTTCGCGCCCAGGAAATTGCGATGGAGAATCGTCTGCCGATTATATATCTCGTCGATAGCGCTGGAGTTTATTTGCCTTTGCAGGATGAAATTTTTCCTGACAAAGAACACTTCGGAAGAATTTTCCGCAACAACGCCATCATGTCGTCTGAAGGAATTATTCAGATAGCAGCTATCATGGGTTCATGTGTTGCAGGTGGAGCATACTTGCCGATCATGAGTGATGAAGCAATGATCGTGGATAAAACCGGAACTATTTTCCTTGCAGGTTCTTATCTCGTGAAAGCTGCCATCGGAGAAACAATCGACAACGAAACACTCGGTGGAGCAACAACACAGTGTGAAATTTCCGGAGTTACCGATACAAAATGCAAAGACGATGCTGATGCACTCACACGCATCCGTAACATCATGGATAAGATCGGGCATTTTGAGAGAGCCGGATTTGACCGCGTGAAACCAGCGCAACCGAAACTTGATCCGAAAGAAATTCTCGGAATTCTTCCGGATGCGCGAGATAAGTCCTACGACATGCACGAGATCATCTATCGTTTGGTGGATGATTCTTCATTCGAGGAATACAAAGAATTATATGGTCAGTCGATTATCTGCGGGTTAGCTCGCGTTGATGGTTGGTCGGTCGGAATTGTTGCGAACCAACGTAAAGTGGTGAAGAGCAAGAAAGGTGAAATGCAATTCGGAGGCGTTATTTATTCCGACTCTGCAGATAAAGCTGCACGTTTCATCATGAATTGCAATCAGCGAAAAATTCCGCTCGTATTCCTGCAGGACGTAACCGGTTTCATGGTTGGCTCGCGTTCAGAAGCAGGCGGAATTATCAAAGACGGAGCTAAACTCGTGAATGCGATGAGTAATTCAGTTGTTCCGAAGTTTACGATCGTCGTTGGCAACTCCTATGGTGCAGGTAATTACGCAATGTGTGGCAAAGCGTATGATCCCCGTTTAATTGTTGGATGGCCTTCAGCAAAGATTGCAGTAATGGGTGGATCGCAGGCAGCCAAAACACTTTTGCAGATCCAGGTGAGCACGCTGAAGTCGCAAGGCAAAGCGGAAATTACTCCGGAAGAAGAAAAAGAATTGCTGGATAAAATTACGGAGCGTTACGAAAAGCAAACGACTCCGTATTACGCAGCGGCACGTTTATGGATCGACGCAATCATTCACCCGCTCGATACACGCAAATGGATTTCTATGGGCATTGAAGCAGCAGATCATTCTCCGTTGAAGAAACGGTATAATGTAGGTGTGATGCAAACATAGATGATGGGATGATAAAATTATAGGATGATAAGATGAGACCCGTTGTAGTAGAACAACGGGTTTTCATTTTTATAAACCCCTTCGAAAAATAATAACGTGGATTCAACCAAATATTCGAATCTTCAAATCTCAAATCTCCGATCACTCATAATACGCCCGCTCACTCTCTCTTTTGTTCCACTGAAAGTTCAGGAAGATGCCGGTATTGAAGTGAATCATGTTCGCTTGCCTCACCTGACCAAAAGTAGACGGTGTAGGCATTCCATTCTGTGATTGAGCAAGGAAGTATCCCAGGTTGTAACCAAATACAAAGGCATTCGCATATAAACCTGCATTCACAAATAGGTGCTGCGACAGCTGGCGCATGTATCCTCCTTCGAGATTCACTTCTGCATGACGCTGCCAGGAATCCCCCTTGGAATAATGCAACACCGTAAAATTGTTGCTGCCATCTTCCTGCAGTACTGCATTGCCCTGAGGAGATTGAAGCTTGCCAATACCCGCTCCAATTGATCCGGTCAGGTTAAATGGTTCGGAACCTAATCGGTAAGTGAATTCCGGCGTGAAATAGTTATAGAAATAGCCTGCAGTCAAATCACTATACTCTGGAAGGTAGTGATAGCCGGGATAGGCAACTGCAGCATAACCATCGAACGTTGCAGTTGAAGTCATTCTTCCGATTCTTCCTATTGACAGACGGAATCCAAACTGCTCCTTCGCAAGAAAAGCGATGTAGCCTGAATAGTGAACGTACACTTCATTCTCGTGCATCAATCCGCCGTAGTAATCATCAAGCGGTGGAGTTGTGAACGTGAATCCAGCGCCAATATTTCCACCAACAATAATTGAAATTTTCCGCTGCAACGTATCCTGAGCCGACAGTAATCCAGAAACAATCAACAGCATAAACAACGTTAGCTTTCTCATCGGTCGAGAATTACGGTTGTTGTATCACTTGCGACAGCACCATCGTTGAAATCCAGTCGGACTACAAATGAATAAACACCTGTTGTTGCCGGAGCTTTCATCAACCAGAGATCGTCCGGATCGTGTGTTGGATAAAAATCCTGCGTTTGTGCAAACTCAGTGACAATATCCTGTGCCGTTGATCCGAGTCCCGGACCAGCTATGAAGTACGAGTTCAAGGAAGAACCCGCGGGATGCAAGGAATCAAATTGCTGCAGTGAATAGATGACTATACTCGTTGGAAGATTCCCCGGTTCATACGTATTGTTGTCATTCACACCGTTGAAGGCAGTTTGATCTGACTGGTAGTTGATTCTGATTACATAGCAGGAATCTCCGATTGTATCAGCAGAAGGAATGATAAAATCGCCGCAGTTGTCGTAGTTTTCAAGTACAATTCCATTAGTATTGTAAGTAATCACACCCCGTTGACAGGACGCAGCAAAAAACAATGCAACGACTAATACTGACCAACGGACTGTAGATTTCATGCATTCCAAAGATATAGAATGTGAGGAATACCCGGCTTACGTAAAAAATGTACAACAACTACCACTATGCAACAGCTTTCCAAGTCTACACGCGCGCCTGGTTCAATCGATAAACAGAAGACCAAAGAACGCTTACTCGCAGTTAAAGAAGAAATCGCTCACTTTCAGAAAATTCTGTATGCAGAAGGTGAACGTAGTTTGTTGATCGTTCTGCAGGGCATCGATGCTTCCGGCAAGGATGGATTGATCAATGATGTTTTCTCCGGACTGAATCCATTCGGCGTAAACGTGGCCGCATTCAAAGCTCCTTCCGCAGAAGAACGTTCACACGACTTTCTGTGGAGAATACATCAGGAGTGTCCTGCAAAAGGAATGATTCAGATCTTCAACAGGTCGCATTACGAAGACATTCTCGTCCCCCGCGTAGATAAACTGCTCGATGATAAAGTAATTCGCAGACGGATGATAGATATTAATCGCTTCGAAAGTATGCTCTCTCATGAAGGTACCACCATCCTGAAATTCTACCTGCATGTTTCCCGTGAAGAACAAGCTATTCGTTTGAGAGAGCGCAAAACGAATCCCGAAAAATTCTGGAAGCATAACGACGACGACTGGAAAGCTCGTCGCAAGTGGGTGGCTTACATGGAAACCTACGAGATGATTTTTAAGCATTGCAATGAAATTCCGTGGGAAATTATTCCGTCCGACCAGAACTGGTATAAAGAGTATCTCGTGGCGGTCAAAGTGCGCGATACACTCCGGTCAATGAAGCTGAAATTTCCTACGCAAAAAGTGTTAGCTGAACGAAACGGCAGGTAGTGGCATTGGGTTTGCTTAGTTAAGGACACACCTAAATACCTTACCTATGGAAGCCCTCATTCTGCCAAATACCTACATTTACTGCGTGAAAAAGGAAAATCTCCAGCACTTCTCCACTTCTCCGCTATGGATGAAGGCGTTCTCCTTTCTTACCGCAATCGCCACACTCTTTTATGCATTCCATCTTGTCATGGATTTTGCCTTGGCCGACAAGTTCGAAGCTGCGCGTTGGGTGAAAGAAGTTCACTTTTATATAGCAATATATTTTCCGGGATTCCTGTTACTGACCAGTACGTTTAACACAAGGAAGTCGCTTCATCGCGCTGCGTGGATTGCTGCGATCGTATTTGGAGTTTGCATTGGACTTAACATTCCGAACAGCTACGAAATAGTTGATATATATCATTTGCAATATCCAACCAGTCTTGCGTTATTGGCACTGCTTACAGTGGCAATCATTCACTTCGTGAAGAAACAAAAAAATAGTACGGACGTAATTAAATTGCTGTGGCTCTTTTGTCTGGTATACTCGTATGTAGTGCCCAATTTTGTCACTAAATACCACCAGGCCGGATGGTTCATACTTGCCATGCAGTTCGTCTTTCCTGTAATGATGACCATTGGGTTAGTTCAATTCTTCAGAAAGCCAAAAACACCAACTCATGCAGCGTAAAAACATTTTCTCAGGAGCATCCTGGGAAACGAAAGTCGGATACTCACGTGCAGTACGTGTAGGAAATGTAATTGAAGTTTCAGGAACCACCGCAGTTCTTAATGGTGTAGTGCAGCACAAAGGCGACATGTACAAGCAAACCCAGTTCGTTCTGGCGCTAATCGAGAAAGCACTCGAAGAAGCAGGCGCTGATTTGCACGACGTAGTCCGCACGCGCATGTACGTTACCGATATTTCACGCTGGGAAGAAGCTGGAAAAGCACACGGTGAATTCTTCGTTCACATTCGTCCGGCTACAACCATGCTTGAAGTAAGTAAACTGATTGATGCGGATCTCCTCATTGAAATTGAAGCTACTGCTGTAGTTGTAGGCTAAATCAGACAAACTGCGAGTCTTCGCAAATGCTCAGGTTTCACCACGGCGACAC
>JBEIPA010000051.1:0-15307 GCA_040377305.1 Flavobacteriales bacterium
GTGTTGCTCACCGTATTGTTGCTGATCACTGGCGAAAATGCAGGGGGGAAATTCATGTAGCCACAAATCAGAAAGCCCGAATCAGTGGTGGCCACCGCTTCTACTCCCCAATCGTAATTAGTTCCCCCGATTCCACTAGTCCAAATGAGCTGACCGTTCATGTCGAGTTTATTGATGTACACATCTGAATTTCCTAATCCAGCACCATACGTATTTCCTAAAACGACAATAAAACTGTCTGCAGTAATTACAATTGATTGGCAAGAGTCATTACCCGTTGTACCAACCGCTTTACTCCAAAGCACATTTCCGTTAACATCAAGACGTGTGATCATCATATCCTGACCGCCACTACCAAAGCCCTCAACCGAACCAGCGACAATAAGGCCTCCGTCTGCAGTTAGGACAGAACTGCTAACGACATCAAACAAAGAAGCGCTCAGTGTTTTTTCGTACGACTGAGCGGATAATACAACTCCGGAAAATGCAAGGAGAGTGAAAATCAGACGTGATATTGTTTTCATAGTCGAGATTTATAAGGCAGGCTGCATGGAGACAGACGATGACGCATACGACGAATAACGATCTGTAAATAGAAAGTTACAAACATTACTTAGAAAGACAAATTTGAAATGACGGTTTTGCCGTCACGGTGTGGCCCCGTAATTACAACGATCGCACAGTAATCAAACTACGGCTCATCATAACTCACCACCAACGTTTCCGTGGCAGGATGCGCCTGACAAGTGAGAATGTAACCTTGCGCTACTTCTTCTTCGGTGAGTGCGTAGTTCATCTGCATCGTCGCACTGCCTTCGAGGACTTTCGCGCGACAAGTACAACACACGGCACCTTTACACGCGAACGGAACATCCATTTTCACTTTGATCGCTGTGTCGAGAATCGTTGCTCCATCAGACGGAATATCGAACTTCTCTTCTGCTCCGTCAAGAATGATCGTCACTTTACTCACGAACTTTCCTGTTGGGGTGACTTGAGATTTTTTCTCGGCTGCAGCAACCGCTTCAATCACGGCAGAAAAATATTCGATATGTGTACGATCTCCAGGTGCTTTCAGATCAGCGAGAACTTTCTTCACGTTCTCCATCATTGGCGTTGGACCGCAGATGAAATATTCGTTGTTGTCAGCAAGACCAACATGCTTGTCAAAAATCGCGCGAGCTTTCTCAGGCAATAGCATTCCTGTGTACAACGCATCGGTTCCTGCCAGTGGGTTTTCCATCACGTGAATCACCACCAGACGCGACGAATTATTTTTCGCAAGCTCATCAATCTGCTTTTTGAAAATCGCCGATTGCTCATCGCGGTTTCCGTAAATTAAAGTGATGCGGCTGTTCGGCTCTGTTGCGAGAACGCTTTTCAGAATGGAAAACATCGGAGTGATTCCGCTTCCACCTGCGAACAACACGTAGTGCTTTTTATTTCCCGCATCGAGCTTCGAATAAAAATTGCCCATCGGTGTCATCACATCAACCGTTTCGCCAATGTTCAGCTTCTTGTTGATCCACGTCGAACCTTTTCCGTTCGTCACCATTTTCACGGCAACACGGAGTTCTTTATCGGTAACAGGGCTACTGCACAATGAATACGAACGACGAATTTCTTCTCCGTCAATATTCATTTTCAAGGTCAGATATTGTCCCTGGATATATTGGTATTCTGACTTCAGCTCTGCCGGAACATCGAACACAACCGACACACAATCAGCGGTTTCCTGTGTGATTTCTGCAACCTGAAGTGGGTGAAATTTTGCCATGATTTTGAAATTCGGTGCGAAAATACGGAATATGCGGGTAAGAAAACGTGGATCTAACGCTGCAAGGGTTTAACCCTTGAAGGGTGTCACCACAAAAATCAACGCCGCAAGGGTTTAACCCTTGAAGGGTGTCGCCACAATGCCGAGTTCCCTGACAATTGTCATTCTTAAACCCCGCATCAAATCGTTATATTTGTTCATTCTAAAAGATTTCAGCCAAAACATGGAAAATTCGGTTCAATTCGAGGAAAATTTCAACGCAAAACTCGATAAAGGAGACTTTATTGAGCCCAAAGACTGGATGCCGGAGAAGTATCGCAAGACACTCATCCGCCAGATTTCACAGCACGCGCATTCCGAAGTTATCGGTCAGCAACCCGAAGGAAACTGGATTACACGCGCCCCAAGTCTTCGCCGTAAAGCGGTGTTGCTCGCAAAAGTTCAGGATGAAGCCGGACACGGACTTTACCTCTACTCTGCTTGCGAAACAATGGGAATCAGTCGCGATGAACTTATCAATCAGCTTCACACAGGCAAAGCAAAATATTCCAGCATCTTTAACTACCCAACATTAACGTGGGCAGATATGGGTGCAATCGGCTGGCTCGTTGACGGAGCTGCAATTGTAAACCAGGTGATGTTGCAACGTACTTCGTATGGTCCGTATTCACGTGCAATGGTTCGCATCTGTAAAGAAGAAAGTTTTCACCAGCGTCAAGGCTATGAAATTATGGCTGTGCTTGCTGCTGGAACTGCCGAGCAGAAAAAAATGGCGCAGGAGTCACTCAACCGTTGGTGGTGGCCCTCGATCATGATGTTTGGTCCGCCCGATTCGGTTTCAAAAAATTCTGCTGATTCAATCCGCTGGAAAATCAAACGTGAAACGAACGACGAGTTACGTCAGAAATTTATTGATCGCACCGTTGCACAAGCTGAATTGATCGGACTTGTTCTTCCCGACAAAGATTTGAAATGGAACGAAGCACGTGGTCATTACGACTTCGGAACAATTAACTGGGAAGAGTTCAATACTGTTGTAGCTGGAAACGGTCCGTGCAACAAACAACGTCTTGCTCATCACAAAGCTGCGCACGATAATGGTGCATGGGTGCGTGAAGCGGCGGCAGCACACGCGAAGAAAAAAGCACAGAAAGCAACGATGGTTGCATAGTCAGACCTCGGTACGCCTGAAATCACGACTCAAGAATATCGTCGTTGCTACTCGGCCTGACAATACAACCATGAACGAAAATCATAAATATTAAATCGCAAATTATAAATGAGTTCCGATTCACAATTCCCTCTTTGGGAAGTTTTCATTCAGGCAAAGTCAGGCACACCGCATAAACATGCAGGAAGTGTTCACGCAGTCGATAAAGAAATGGCCTTGCAGAATGCACGCGATATTTACACGCGCCGTAGCGAAGGCACAAACATTTGGGTTGTTCCTGCAGCAAATATCGTTGCATCAAGCCCGGAAGATCTCGGTCCTTTCTTCGAGCCGTCGAACGATAAGCCGTATCGTCACCCGACTTTTTACGAATTGCCGGAAGGCGTAAAATTCATGTAAGCGATGAGCAACAATTCTGCTTTACTGGATTTTGTAATTCGTCTCGGCGATAACAATCTTATTCTCGGTCACCGATTGAGTGAGTGGTGTTCACATGGCCCTTTTCTCGAAGAAGATATAGCCACTGCAAACATTGCACTCGATCATGTGGGTGCTGCACGATTGCTTCTTACATACGCCGGAGAAATTGAAGGTGGAAAGTCAGAAGACGATTACGCCTATCTCCGCGATCACGTTGAATTTAAATGCGCACTGCTCGTTCAGCAACCAAATGGTGACTTCGGCGATACACAAGCCCGTCAACTGTACTATTCTTCATTCGCGTACATTCTTTACACAGAATTAAAGAATAGCAAGAACGAGCAACTGGCTGCGTTTGCCACAAAGGCAATCAAAGAAACTATTTACCACCTGCGTCACTGCAGCGAATGGGTTATTCGTCTCGGCGATGGAACGGACGAGAGCAAACAGCGCATGCAGAAAGCATTAGATAATCTGTGGACATACACCGGAGATTTGTTTGCAACCACTGCGGGCGATGCGCAACTCGTGAAAGACGGAATCATTCCTGATGTTGCATCACTTCAATCAAAGTGGTACGACATGGTGAAAGAAGTTGTAACACGTGCAACACTTACAATGCCGGATGCAAGTGCATTCATGCAAAGCGGAAGTCGCGAAGGAAAACACACGGAACATTTGAGTTACCTCGTTGGAGAAATGCAATCGGTAACACGGGCGTTCCCTGGGGCGAAGTGGTAATATGCTAATGTGTTAATCTGCTAATTTGCTAAAAGCTCTGAGCGACGCAGGATTGAGGCTTTTGTCAACGACCAACAAACGTCTTTCTATTTTAAATACATTCTTTAGCACATTATCCCATTAGCATATTAGCACATTATCATGGGAGAGATTCATAAGCTACCAACCGTTTCCAATGAGATCCTCGACATTCTGAAGAGTGTAAGCGATCCGGAAATTCCTGTGCTGAGCGTAATTGACATGGGCATTGTACGTGATGTGATCGAAGGAAAAGAATCCGTTGAAGTTTACATTACTCCTACGTACAGTGGTTGTCCGGCAATGGATGCGATTTCGAAGGATATTGAACGCGCGTTATCACAGCGAGGTTTTTTACATGTAGTAGTCAAGCAGGTTCTTTCTCCAGCATGGACAACCGATTGGATTACCGAAGAAGGTAAACGCAAGCTCGAAGAATACGGCATTGCTCCTCCTCAAACTTCTACTGCTGAGAAAAGTGTTTTGTTTGGCGAACACAAAGCAGTTCGTTGTCCGCGATGCAAATCGGAGAACACAACCATGATTTCCAACTTCGGATCTACGGCGTGCAAAGCCTTGTGGAAGTGTGAAGATTGTAAGGAGCCGTTTGATTATTTTAAGTGTATCTGATCGAAGATGAAAAGCTTTACCGCTTTCCTAATCTTGATTTTATTATCGACAGGATGTGGTGTCACTTCAAGTTTGCTCTGCGTGAGTCAGCAACTTGGCCCTATTTATTTCATCGGTACTGATAAAGCGACACATACCAATGGACTATGGTTATTGAAATACGTTTCGCCAAGAGATTCATTTAATAATTATCCCCCTCAAGCAGACTGGGCTTTAATATTTAAGGATATGGAAAGTGTGGGTTATGATAAAACATCTCTCATCGGTAGAAGGACGGGATACAAAAATCGGTTTGTCATCATAACATCGAATAACACTTCGATTGAGAAATTTAAATTTTATCGGGACAGCGTGGCTTTTCTAAAAGGCCGAACAGAACTAGGAGTTCCGGAATCAATCAATTTCAGCCCCGTACGTTACGAAGCCTTTGTACCGTGTCTCAGTGATACAGCTCGTTGAATGGTGGGATTAATCTCTGCTCTAAGGAAACCGTGCGTTTTTCCTAATAAACCCATTGTATCACTTGAAGTTTATCCCTCTATCTTTCATATAATTAACGGAAACCCATCGTGAAACATCGGAAACCCGTCGCGGAACTCTTTTTAGTGTGAAATACCGCTCTAAATTTGCTTTACAAACTTGATTTCTATGATGATTCTTGCGTTTGTTTGCCCTGCGATTTTCGGAATTCCAATGGCCACTGCAATGATGGCAAAAGGTCAAGGCCGCAATCCGGTGCTCTGGTTTTTCCTTGCGTTCCTGCTTCCTGTTGTGTCGACACTAAGCTTGTTTTTCCTGCCGGAAGTTAAGCCCAAAGCAGAGCTCGCAGCAGAATAACGCATCTCAAAAATTGGTACTTTTAGTCTATTCTATTTCCCCGTTAGTATCAACTAATCGGAAATTGGGAATCAACTAATCGATACCATGTCTACATTCATTCTTTCCGAACACACAAACGGTGTTGCGATCATCAAACTCAACCGTCCCGATAAATTCAACGCGTTCAATCGCGAGATGTCGCTTCAATTGCACAAAGCACTCGATGCTGCAGCTGCCGATGAATCTGTTCGCGCCATTTACCTCACCGGAGAAGGGAAAGGTTTCTGCGCCGGACAAGATCTCAGTGAAGCCATTGATCCGCAAGGACCGAGTTTGCTGCAGATTGTAACAGAACACTACAATCCAATCATCACACGTTTACGTTCTATTGAAAAACCAATCGTGTGTGCGGTTAATGGAATCGCGGCAGGTGCTGGTGCGAACATTGCTCTCGCATGTGATATTGTTGTGGCAACAGCTTCTGCGAGTTTCATCCAGGCGTTTTCAAAAATTGCGTTGATCCCGGATAGCGGCGGAACATTTATACTTCCGCGTCTCGTAGGATTCCAGCGTGCTGCTGCTTTAATGATGACAGGCGACAAAGTAATGGCTGCCGATGCGCAACAGATGGGAATGATTTACAAAGTGTACGATGATGCATCATTCGCAGAAGAGTCCATGAAATTTACAATCGGACTTTCCATGATGCCTACAATCGGACTCGGATTGACGAAGCGCTTGCTCAATGAGGGAACAACGAATTCACTCGAACAACAACTCGAACGTGAAGCGGTGATTCAGGTTGAAGCAGCACAGTCGTACGATTTCAAAGAAGGCGTTCAATCGTTTTTAGAGAAGAGGAAACCAGTTTTCAAAGGAAAGTAGTGTCGATATGCAAATTTGCAGATGTGCAGATATGCAGATGCTAAACTTGTTAAAAAGGATTTATGAGTACACTTAATAATTCAGCTGTGATTGGTGTCATCGGTTCCGGAGCGATGGGCTCAGGGATCGCTCAGGTTGCAGCAACTGCTGGACACAACGTAATTATTTACGACAACAATTCGGCTCAACTTGAAAAAGCGAAAGCAGGTTTGCAGTCGACGATGAACAAGCTCGTGGAGAAAGGTAAATTCTCGAGAGAAACTGCTGATCAGATTGTGTCCCGAATTCAGTATGCGGATAAGCTCGACGAATTTTCCTCGTGCAAACTGGTGATTGAAGCGATCGTTGAGAATATCCAGGTGAAACAGGATATTTTCTCTCAGTTGGAAATGATTGTTAGCGAGAAAGCAGTTCTTGCTTCGAATACATCTTCTCTTTCGATTACTTCGATTGCATCTGCCTGCAAACATGTGAATCGTGTGATGGGAATTCATTTCTTCAATCCGGCTCCGCTGATGCCGCTGGTTGAAATCATCCCGGGATTGGCGACCGATGCTGCTTTAGTACCTGAAGTGAAAGCGCTCGTCGACTCGTGGGGAAAATCTACTGTGCTAGCTAAAGACACTCCCGGATTTATTGTGAACCGTATTGCGCGTTCATACTACGGAGAATCTATCCGCATTTACGAAGAAGGACTTGCTGATTTTGCAACGATCGACTGGGCCATGAAAACATTCGGTGGATTCAAAATGGGTCCTTTCGAGCTCATGGATTTCATTGGTAATGATGTGAACTACAAAGTGACCGAAACTGTTTGGGAACAGTTCTTTTACGACCCTCGTTTCAAGCCTTCGTTCACACAAAAGCGTTTGTACGAAGCAAAATTCTTCGGGAGAAAATCCGGTCGCGGCTATTACAACTACGCTGATGGAGTTGTGCCACCGCAGCCCAAAGAAGACAAAATTTTGGGCAATATTATTTTTGAACGGGTTCTTTCGATGCTCATTAACGAAGCAGTCGATTCTCTTTACCTCGGACTTGCAACACGCGATGATATAGATACAGCAATGACGAAGGGCGTGAATTATCCAAAAGGTCTGCTGAAATGGTGTGATGACCTCGGCGCCAGCTTTGTTTATCATAACATGCACAACCTGTATATTGAGTACGGCGAGGACCGATACCGTCCAAGTGTACTGCTTAAACGCATGGCAAGATCGATTAATAAATTTTATTAATCTGATTCCGGACCCGCTCCTGTAACTTTACCAACTTACAGCGTTATGCATGTAGCCTTGACCTGATGAGAGCATTCCTGATTTCAGTTTTTGTATTGCTCACCGCAACCGTGTACGCTCAAAGTAACGGCTACAACCGCGCGTTCTTTCTGCTGAACACCAATCACACCAAACCCGTTCAATATGTTAATGACGCTTCGTTTCCCGGAAGAACAGTGGTGTACATTTCCTGTCCGTTTGCCTCACCCACTTTTAATAATCCGGAAGCAGCCAAAGGGTTAAAAGGTTACGTGATTGAAAAAGTTCAGCTCGTTTACACCACATACCGTCAGGATGAATCATTCTCTCAGCAGAAGCTCAATCAGAATCGTTTGCGCAATCTCGAGTTGATTTTACCGGATGCCTTCTCCTCTGCTCTCACCGAATGGCAGCTCGTAGGTCAAACCGGAGCAGCTACTCCAGAGGAAGGAAAAAATTATTTCCATGGATTTGTAATCACGTATCGCAGTGCGCCTTCTCCGACTTTGATGAAAGAGGAAATTAAAAAACTCGATTCCGCTTTCATGGGCATTATCAAAGTGCGCAAACCGGGTGATACCAGTTTTGGCGGAGGAGCATTCGTGGAGGGAACACCACCGAAACTTGATCTGCTGCGCATGCCTGACGGAACATCCATCATCCTTCGTCACGACATTCCGGAAGATAGTCTTCGATTCTACTTACGTCCTTCTACGCCGGGTGCGTCGATTGGAACTGCGAGATACAAAGACACTTCACGCACAACCATTCTTGTTACGGAATATTTCGGTGGACATCGCATAGAACGCGAATGGAAACTGGAAGAACATCGGGAAGATCCAAAGGCGTTTGATTTTCTCGGAAAGAAATACCTCAACAATCCGGATTCGGTGGTGACGAGTGTTTTCCGACGCAACAACTGGAATAATTTTGTGATGGTGTGTGACGTGACTGGAAGTATGTCGCCATACACGGCACAAATTTTTGCGGTACTTCCCGCTGTAGTTGAGAATCGTCGTTGCAAAGGATTCATGTTCTTCAATGATGGTGACAAGAAACCTACAGCCGACAAAAAAGATCTCAAAGCCGGTGGTTTGTATTGGACACGTGCAATGCGTTTCGACAGTGCATATTTCACAGCGCGTAAATGCATGGCGAACGGAGACGGTGGTGATCTCCCGGAGAACAATGTTGAGGCGTTGATTGTTGCGGAGAAAATTAATCCCGGTGGAGAACTTGTGTTGATTGCCGACAACTGGGCATCGCCCCGCGATCTGAGTGAGTGTGATAAAATCAACTCACCTGTTCACGTTATTCTCTGCAGCGCAAGAAGCGGAGTGAATCCTGACTATTTGTTCCTCGCTCGTGTTACGAATGGCAGCATTCACACGCGGGACCAGGATGTAACGAATCTCGGTTCAATGAAAGAAGGTGAGCAGGTGAAAATAGGAATACAGAATTTCTATCTGCACGATGATCACTTTATACCGCTGGAGAATTTTTCCCGGGATTTTTAACCACATAGAATCATAGCCCTTTGTTTTCTTGTTGGGCGAAAGAATTGCATAGTTCACAAGAGAATATCGCTGTGCGATATAACTCATGTGCTCTATGATCGCGCAGCGCCTTAGCAAGAAACGCAAGCTATGATCCTATGTGGTTAATTCAGGGCCTATTAATTCGCCCAATATTTCAACTGCTGCCTGCCATAAACCGCGTTGTGTTCATCAGCCGTAAGATCATCGTAAATGATATACGTTGTGCTTTTAAACGTATCGTAAGCCGGTGTGGAAGGATTTCTCTTTCCTGACTCCACTACAATCTTCGAATAGCCCGTTTCACTGGTGATCACCGCCTTCGAACCTGCGCCGGTTATTGATCCTTCCGGCACGTTATTATCGAGCGAAAGAATATAACCTTGCTTCGCGTCAATTGCACGTGGTGCCAGCATGGTTTCAAGCGAATCAATGATTACCTGTTTGTTGAGCATCTGTTTGCCGCTGTAGTAAACCAGGAATTCTTTCTCCAATCCAAGAACAGGATTTGCTGAAGGCTCTGTCTTGTCCATCGTCAAACCGTGCCGACCAAAAAACGCTTTGATCTTGTTCAGGTTCGCGTCAGTGTACAGGGATTTGCTCAACACAAAGCAAGAATGGTAAATATCAAATCCGTCCTGCTGCTTGTACGTAGAATTCGCCTCGCACATATCGTATCCCGGCGTAAGCACATTCGTCATGGCTATTACTTTGTAAACGTAATTCTGAACGACAGAATCCGGAATTGTAACCGATGAATTACTCATCGTTGTATCCAGAAAATAATAGTGTAATGCCGGACCACGCACATTTTTCGCTTGTGTTTCTATACAAGTGGGTGCGTAAAAAGCCTGCAAATAAGTATCAGAATTCAGCAGCGTTCCGTTTTCAGAATACGCTTTCGGCTTTCCTCCTACTCCATTGCTATACGTATTCTCCCACTTCACAATTCCACTCGAATAATACTCAACACAATTTCCGTTGCGTAAACCGTCTTTATAGTAGCACGACTTCTTGATTTTACCATTCGGAAACCATTCTGTCCATGCACCATCCTGCAAATCGTTTTTAAACGTTGCCTGAAGAATTTGTCCTCCGGTCGAATCGTAGTTCATGAGCAATCCATCCATCTTGCCCGCTTTCAAATGGACTTCCGATTTAAGCCGACCATTGAGCCAATACTCTTTGTACACCGTAGCCTTCAGATACAAATACTCTTTTGTCTCATTGCCATAATAAGCAACAGGCATTTGTTCCCAGTTCATGGGTGTTGTACGATCGCGCAAGTTCAGCGATACCATTTTCCCATTCTGACTTCGGTAGCAAAGTGTGTCCGAAAATTCAACTGAATAGTTCATGAATTCTGTCACACGACCTTTGTCATCCCAACGCTTGTGAATTCCCAATGGCTTGTTCTGCGGATTGTAAGCCATTACGCTTTGCGGTTTTCCGTTCTCGTAAAATGCATACGTGAACATATCGCCTTTCGGTGAACGTACTTGTTCTGAGGCAATCGCTCCGTTCGCATACCAACTCGTAGAAGTCACCGTATACTCTTCGTAGGGCATGATGTTATAACCTTGAGATGGAGGCAATTTAATCTCAGCACCTTTCTTCTTGTAATTCGTTTTCGTTGCCAATGCACCATTCGGATGATACGTACTTGACACCGCTGTGTACGCACCATTCACATACTCGTCGGTACGAATCAGAATTCCTTCCTGATTGTAGGTCTTCCAAACACCGCAATGCTGATTGTAATAATTGTACACGCCTTTATTCTTCAAGCGATTTTCATACACACAATTGGTTCCTTCAGTCTGTAGCTTTCCGTTGTTATGGAAAGCCGCAGTATAACCTGTTGCCTCCTTCGTGCTGTGATATCCTGCGCTATCGTAATAAACATCCTGCTTGTAACTGTAATCCGTGAAGTCCCGTGTTTCACTTTTCGAGAAGAAACGGTAGTTCGTTACACCTGAAACTATAGCCTTCTTCTGGCCTTGCGTATTGTATCGGTAGTGATAGGTGTACACGCGCGCCCACTTGGTTTTCTTTTTATCGAGCCAGTGATATTCGTAGTACGTTGTATCACCATACGTCGGATCGAATGTAAAATACTCGTAGCAGATCGAATCATTCTTAAACCTTCCATGGTAATAGTACTGCGCGTAATACATCTTGCCGTTCTGAAAGTTCTTGTTGAACTGCAGCCGTCCGTTCACATAGCCTTGCAGATTCGTAGTATCCTTTTGATTGTAGTAGTTCAGGGTATAAACCTGCCCGGTATAGGGCTTGCCGGTTGAACGAAGATTGTGGATTTTCTTCTGCGAATCGTACTGAATATCAGCGATTGGGACGTTATTCTGGGCAGTTAGCGCGACAGAAGTCAGAAGTAGGAGGCCGAGGGCGTAGATGTTTTTCAAAGCAATGGTATGATGCGCAGTTTAGAGGAATTCCATACAATTTAATGAAAAAGTTTACGGTTCCATGGGCTGAAGCCCGACGGTTATCATTTCGGCCTATTATCGAGAGGATCCAAAAATGATTTCATCACTTTTGGACGTCAAGTGCGAAGCACTTGCATTCCATCCACCTCGCCGGTTAAATGATAACCGTGCGGCTTCAGCCCACGGATTGTGAAATCAAAGAACAGCTATATTTGAGTATGAGTCCAGATGAACTATCGAAAGCGGTCGTAAACAAAATGATGTCCCAGGACTGGTTCTCCCAGTGGTTAGGAATCGAAGTGCTCGACATTCGTCCGGGAACGTGTACGCTGCGTTGTGTTGTAAAAAAAGACATGCTCAATGGCTTTGCGATCGCACACGGCGGAATTACCTATTCGCTTTCTGACAGTGCGCTGGCGTTTGCTTCGAACTCCCACGGAAAAATGGCTGTGAGTGTGGAGACTTCCATTTCTCATCTTGCTGCGGTGAAAGAAAATGATGTTCTGACTGCGGTTGCCATTGAAAAGAGTTGTTCGAACAAAATTGGCGTGTATGAAGTAGTGGTGACCAATCAATCGAATACCACTGTTGCATTGTTCAAAGGAACAGTTTACAGAAAATCGCAGGATTGGTTTCCGGTATGAAGCTGAGGTTTAGCCCGAAGTATTTTAAGATCCGAACAGGGGTCATCAGTTTTACGCTCGGAACAATCGGTCTTTCTGTACTCAGCTATTACATGGTTTGTGCGGCTATTACAGACCAGTCTGCCGACCGAATGGAAATAATGTGGATCACGATTGGAGTAATCAGCGGTACGTTGCTTTTTGGCTTCCTCGCCTATATCGCGTGGAAGTCATACGATGAAACTTTGCGTGAGAGCGACAAAATAATGTGGGCCGTGAGTAAGTGGAAAGTGATCAAACGTTGGCTGCTTGATCCATACCATTCGATCTGGTAAAACTTTACCCGCGTCAAAGTCCGCGTTAACCGCAAATAGATCAGCACGAACACTAACCCACATTTCCGGAAGTTACATTTGTGTGTGCTGAAGTCTCTGCTACATATTTGTACTTGTGCTATCCTTTTTCTGATAGCAATTCCCGGTTATACTGACGAGCCGGAGAAGGGCAATCCCACAATCGATTCTTTGAAACGCGTTATTGAATTGCATCCTGCCGATTCACTTGGTGCGAAAGCGTACATCGGACTTGCTGGAGAGTTCCTGTTTGAGGATCCACATCAGGCAGAAATATATTGTAACAAGTCGCTGGAAGTTTCACGTCGTGCGAACTGGAAAGAAGGAATTGGTGAAGCTCTTGGGTGGATTGCCTATTTGCTTGAGCAGCGCGGCAAAGTTGATTCTGCTCTGAGCTATTACCAGGAAGCACTCGTGATTGCGCGTGACCTCGAGCAATTGAATGCACAAGGCACGATCATCAACAACATTGCTGCGATTTACAAAGACAAAGGTCTGATCGAAAAAGCATTGGAAATGTATGATCAAAGCATCACGCTGAAAAAAGAAAGCGGAGATAAACACGGATTGGCATCCACCTACAACAACATCGGTTTGATTTATCAGAATCAGGGACAGATTGACGAGGCGTTGAGTTACTATAACCAAAGCCTACGAATCGACGATTCCCTTGGTAATATTCAGGGAATAAGTACGTCGTATCTGAATCTTGCTACAGTATATCAGGATCAAGGTGAATACGAAGTTGCGATGTTGTATGTGGACAGTTCGTTGACCTTAGCCGAGAAAAAACACGATTTATATAGTCAGGGATACGCACACGTTGTAATGGGCAATCTGTATAAGCTGATGAACAAACGCGATGAGGCGTTGAATCACTATCGCCTCAGTTTTGACCTGCGTGCGGCTATTGATGATCAGCAAGGAATGGCGTACTCCTTGAAATACATTGGAGAATTGTATGCGGATGAAGACAGTCTGAAGATGGCCTCCTCCTGTTTCGCGCAAAGTCTGAATCTTTTTACGGTACTCGAAGATTCATGGGGAATGGCGAAAGTCCAATTCCTACTCGGTCAGATTTATTTACGCAACGAGGAACTCGATTCAGCACGCCTCATGGGTGAGCTTTCGCTGATGAATGCCCAATTGCTCGGTTATCCCTCAGACATTCGCGATGCGGCAAAACTTCTTGCGGATGTCTATCGCGCGCTCGGTAACTACAAAGTCGCATTGGAGATGAGCGATTTGTATATGCAGATGCGTGACAGCGTACTCAACGACGAAACGAAGAAGATTGCTCTGCTGAACAAATTCCAAAGTGAGTACGACAAAAAAGCCGCGGTGTTGCAAGCGCAGAATGAAGCTTCTGTCAACGAGCAAAAATTGCAGCGGAATATGTTCATCGGCGGGTTCCTGCTGGTGCTTCTGTTAGCTATTGTTTTGTACAGTCGTTATCGTATCAAAACAGCATCAAACAAGGAACTTAACCAGAAGAATCTCATCATCTCCAACGAGAAGGAGCGATCAGATAAATTGTTACTGAATATCCTGCCGCAGTATGTTGCGAATGAGTTGAAAGAAACGGGTTCCGCAAAGGCAATGAGTCACGACAGCGCAACGGTGATGTTCACCGACTTTGTTGACTTCACAAAAATAGCAGAGCAGTTGTCGCCGGAAGAACTGGTGCGTGAAATCAATTTCTGTTTCAGTGCATTCGACAAGATTATCGAGAAATACCGCATCGAGAAAGTGAAAACCATTGGTGATGCGTACATGTGCGCCGGTGGAATTCCACAAGGATACAACGGACATCCGGGTGAAGTGGTGAAAGCTGCCATGGAAATCCGCGACTTCATGAATGAATTGGCTGCCGAGCGTGAAGCGAAAGGAGAAAACTGCTTTAAGATCAGAATCGGAATTTCAACAGGTCCGCTTGTTGCCGGTGTTGTTGGTTTGAAGAAATTCGCATACGACATCTGGGGCGATACGGTGAATGTAGCCGCGCGAATGGAAACCAATGGCATAGCGAACAAGATCAATGTTTCAGAATCGACTTACGAGTTGATCAAAGACCAATTTGCGTGCGAGTATCGCGGTGAGATTGAGGCAAAGAATAAAGGGAAGGTGAAGATGTATTTTGTGGAGAAGGTTTAGACCGTCGCTACGTCATCGCGAGGCACGAAGCGATCCCACGTAGCGAAACCAGCATAGAGAATACTCAAGAGCGTATAACTGCAGCTGTGACGGTCTAACAAGCGTGTGGATGCAAACGTTTTCGTCTACCGCTTGAGATCTTAGTCAAGCAAAAACGGACCAAACCATTCCTTGAACTAGATTTGTCTAACTGTGTGCTCCCTTCACGGGATCGCTTCGTGCCTCGCGATGACGGTCGCCGTTTTTGGGTTTTCGCAAGCACGCGATGACGTTCCGTTTGCTTTCACGAATCTGCAGTGACTTTCGGATCAATCACCGATCCAAGTCAGTTACCACACTAAATCGAATAATGTTCTTCTCCTTAAGTAAATCAATAACTAATTCAATGTTGGGTGAAACAGAATACACATCACATTGCAAAGCGACATGACCATTCAGTTCTTCAGCCCCATGCAAGTCGATCAAAGATTCCAATTCA
>JBEIPA010000056.1:0-4642 GCA_040377305.1 Flavobacteriales bacterium
ACAGGTGAAGGAACATTCACTGTTACTGCAGGAACATATACTTACACGATTACAGATGCGAATGGTTGCACAGCAACTACATCAGTTACTGTTTCTGAACCAACAGCACTTTCAGCCACTTCATCAGCCACTTCAGTGCTTTGTAACGGTGGAACTGCAACAGTTACTGTAACCGGTGCAGGTGGAACTTCTCCTTACACAGGTGAAGGAACATTCACTGTTACAGCTGGAACATATTCTTACACGATTACAGATGCCAATGGTTGCACGGCGTCTACATCAGGTACGGTGACAGAACCAACTGCAATTTTATCTTCGGTTACTTCTGTGAACGTAAGTTGTAATGGTGGTTCAGATGGTTCAATTGATCTCACGGTAAGTGGTGGAACTTCGCCATACACATTTGACTGGAACAACGGAGTTTACACAACCGAAGATATCAGTGGACTCGTTGCAGGAACTTATTCCGGAGTGCTCACGGATGCCAATGGTTGTACCAATACCGGAACTATCATTATCACTGAACCAACTGTTTTGCTTGCGGTTGTTACATCAACTACAAATCCAACTACATGCAGCGGAACAGATGGTGCAATTGATATCACGGTAACCGGCGGCACTTCAGGTTACTCCTTCCTGTGGAATACTTCCGCAACAACAGAAGATCTTTCCGGAATCGACGCAGGAGTTTATTCTTGTGTTGTCACTGATACCAACGGTTGTACTGCAAATACCGGCGCAACACTCGTCGATCCGAATGCACCAACTGTATTCTTGTCATTGCCGTTGGATACAGTGTGTTTTGATGACGGAGCGATTACATTGAGCGGTGAAAGCCCGGTTGGAGGAATTTTCTCAGGACCTGGTGTAAGTGCAGGGGCTTTTGTCCCGGTAGTTGCAGGTATAGGAACGCACGTTATCACTTACGTGTATACTGATTTGAACGGTTGCACGGGAAGCACGACAGATTCGGTGAATGTAGATGCTTGTCTGGATATTCAATCCGTAGAGACAAATGTATTTCACGTGTATCCGAATCCGAACAGTGGCACGTTCACGGTTCAGCTCAATGGATCGCAGCTAGCGAATGCAAATATCTATGATGTTCAGGGCAAACTGGTGAGTACTCATTATCTGCAACCTGAAGTTGCGTACCCAATGCGTATTGAAGAAGCCGGCATCTACGTGATCGTCATCATTACGGACGACAACCAAATGAGTTCGCAACGCATTATTGTGACGCAGTAGTCGGACAAAGGGAGAACACCAGCGAGAATCAGGATTCTATGCCAACATCAAACACTTCTAACAAATTATCAGGAGTATCAAGGCTCTTCACAATTGTGAGCCTTGGACTCCTGATTTTGTACTTTGGAAAACCGCTGTTCATTCCAATGTCGTTTGGATTGTTGATTGCGATAGTCTGTTATCCGCTCTGCAAGTGGATGGAGAGCAAAGGATTGGCGCGCTCATTGTCGGTTGGTATTTCCATCTCTACGGTTGCTCTGATTTTGATTGCCTTGCTGGTTATGCTGGTTTATGAAGTGAATATTCTAACGGCACACAAACCTGAAATTATTGCCAAACTTAATTCCACAATTCCTGAAGTACGCACCTGGCTCACCGAAGCACTGGGCGTTCAGCTTCAGACGCAGGATGACGTATTGAACAGCATTACCTCAGGTTTCAGTACGAACGGTGCGGGCATGTTGAATGGTTTTATCAACGCAGCCAGTTCAGCTGTTATTTCGTTTATCCTGATTCCGATTTTCGCAATCCTATTTCTGCTGCACCGGAATACGTTTGTAATATTCTTCGAGAGTATAGCCGGAGAAAAATATAAAGCGAGGCTTACAGAGATCCTGCATGAAAGTATCACAACCTATTATCGTTTTGTGAAAGGAACATTTTTTGTCTATTGTATCGTGGGTGTACTGAATAGTGCCGGATTGCTGATATTGGGAATACAACATGCTGTGCTATTCGGAATGATCGCTGCATTCATGACCATTATTCCGTATGTAGGAATCCTCATCAGCGCTTCGTTGCCTATTGCGATCGCATTAATTACAAAAGATTCCTGGTGGTATGCAGCAGGAGTGATTATTGTTTTCTCCGTAGTTCAATACCTCGAAGCGAATGTGATTTATCCGAGAATTGTGGGCAAGCAATTAAACGTTAGCACATGGGCGATATTAGTCACCATTATAGCCGGAACTATTTTGTGGGGCTTGTCCGGAATGATTCTCTTTGTGCCGTTTGTCGGAATCCTGAAGATATTCTCTGATCACATTCCTGAACTGAAGCCGGTGAATATTCTGCTGAGCCGAAGTGAAAAATGAGTGGTGCACATTTTACCAGTCCTTCGGGTGAACTCTTATTCTTCTAAACCCGACGGATTGTACACGATGTTCACCAGGCTGAACTCACCATACGCGAATTCTCCGGAAGGATACAGATAAACCGCTTGTGCAGTATTCGCCAATTTTCTTCCGTTTACTTCTTTGTAGTTGCTCATGGGCGTGGACCATTGAAGTTGTTGCATCTGTTCACCCACGAGGGCATAGCGATCATTCGAAATAAAATTGATCAGTTCTCCTTTTTCATTGAATAGGAGGGAAGCCTTGATCGTAATGCCATTATTGGAGAAAGTAGCATCTGTGTGAAGACTGTCAATTTCTGTCCAGGTAATTCGTGGATCAATCAAGGTTGCAGGTGCCATCACGCACATATCATTAAAGAACGTAACGGTTTCAGCAATGTTCATTTCACGTCCCGATTGATATTGCACGGTGAGCAACGACAACAGTCGTATATCCATAAATGCTGATCCATTGATGAATCTATGATAGCTCGCTACCGGGAGATGCATCATTGTAGCATTCATGAAAAATAGTCGTGTGGCTGGTTCCTGAAAATTGTATTGGACCGACTCGAAATTCATCCACTCCTTTTTTTCATAATCGCGTATGCGGCCGGTGAATTGCACTTTGAAACTTTGAACCTTTGGTTGGTTTAAGGCGCCGGTGTACCGTATGTATTTTTGCACGGAAAGAGGGAGATTCCGGATAACATTTTCTGTTAGAAGAGAATCTGATTGATTCGTTTGCTGAACCTGCAGTTTTGCGTCGGCAACAAACGCGGAATGGAATTTCCAGGTTGCCGCACCAATCACCACGCTGATGATTAGCAAGACATTCAACACGGAGCCCGCTTTGGCATCTCTCCAGCTTTTGAGAATCAGAAATTGAGAGAGTAGAACTGCAACACCCGCTGCAAGCCACCAGTACGCGTGATTGGAAATGTAAAGTATTGCGGCGAAAAGGAATAGCAGACTGGAGATCAGCCAGAATGAGCCGGTCGTTTTCGAAAGAGGTTTTCGGAATTGTTTTATTCCTCCGCTTCTGAATGCGTGTGCCGTACCTAATAAGTGAATCAGACCGTGAACACAGAGCAGTGTAATGACTACTGTTTTCAACTCCGTGCTTTTTTATTCATGCGCCATAACGCGAATCCGAGTAATATCAGCAAAAGTCCGGCACCACCGAGTATGAAATGCAGATAGTAGATCATCCGTACCATGGCAATCTGAATAGCGATCCAGCCGGTGAGTATAGCACCTTGTCCAATAATCAGAAGCGAGGTGTTCTTGTATTTCACGATCATGGCAGCAATAACAACGAAGCTGCACAAACCATTCATTACGAGAAGTACAATTCCCGGAATCAGGTAGTTATCGAAGGGAGAGTATTTCAGATAGTCTGTGCTCATCTGCAAGCTGCTACCATCGGTATGTGTAATGAGGTGATAGCCGCCGTAAATGGCACCGATTCCGTTGAAAAGTAAAAGGGCTGCCGCGAGAAGATTGAAGAGTGTTTTCATGTCATTTAAGAAAATGCCCGCGTAGTGTGATCAAAACGCGGGCAGAAATGGATGAATGAAAAATAAATTACCCGACAAAAGCTTTTTTCATATCTCCATAAGCTTCTGCAACGTCTTCTTTGAAATGATCCCAGTTTTTTTCTGCGGTCTTTTCTTTTCTGCGAAGATTTTCTGCGAGTATGTCCAGTTTAGTTGAGAATTCTCTTTTCTTCTGTTCGAATTCTTCGTGAACAGTGATCGTGTTTAACTCATAACGCAACTTCAGGATTTCCAGTTTAATCCTGAACTTCTGGATCTCGCGGGTGATCGACTCTTTGAATTCAGCTGTCAATTTGTTGTTCTTCAGAAACGTTTCAATGGTGTGAAGCGCCTCCGTGATTTTCTTACGTTGTTCTTCAAAAAGATCACGCGTTTCTGCTTTGCCAAGCGCAAGCTGAACTTGCAGAGTCTGAATTGCGGCTTTGAGTTCGCTACCTACATCCGTTACGGTTTGTTGTGATGCTCCAAAACGTTGTTCCGTTTCGTGCATGAAGTGACGGAGATTCTTCTTGGCAGCATCAAAGGCATCGTGAGCTTCTGCCTTTCCGAGAGCAGCCTGAACGCGAAATTCTTCGAGTTCAACCACTGCTTTTTTTAAACCGTTTATGATTGTATCTGCAATAGATTTGTCGCTTGTCGTATTCATCTTATTTGGGTTTTTGGTGTTCGAATTATGAACTTGTTATACACGACAAATGTGACAGAATTAGTCTTTTCTCCA
>JBEIPA010000040.1:0-40101 GCA_040377305.1 Flavobacteriales bacterium
GTTAGCTGTGGTACCTTGTCAGACTGAGCGTATCCCGATAGCTATCGGGAGAAGGGTGACAAGGGAACGCGGATTTTCTTTTTCGTTGTTTGCTAGCGGCTCGATGGATGACTACGGTAAACGACAAAATTTGGTAATTGGATTTTATGAGATAAGCCCTTTAGCTGTGGTACCTTGTCAGACTGAGCGTATCCCGATAGCTATCGGGAGATGGGTGACAAGGGAACGCGGATTTTCTTTTTCGTTGGTGTTAGATGCTTTTATGGATGAGTTAAGTAAACGACGATATTCGGTAATTGGATTTAATGAAATAAACTTGAAACTTGATCACTGCGGCAACGGTTCAACCTGAAGCAATGCTGATGCGGAATGGACTACGGCAAATAAAGTGAGACTGTTATTTATTCCATTGCTGATCATTGGTGATATAATTGCTAAGTTGCAGTTTGCTAAATAGATTTCGAAAGTAGATATGCATCGAGACTTTTACCTTGAACTAAAATCATCCCTCGACTCCTCCACAGGTGAGGACAGAAAAAAATGGGCTCTCACCATCATCTCCCAAAACATTCCCATCACTTCTCTCGCTGCGCTACTTTCTTCCGGTGGAAAGACTGCTTCTCATTTTCTCTGGCTCGTAAGTGATGTCGCCCTTCAGAATCCGAACAGATTCTTAGCCGAACTTCCCACGTTGTTCGATTTCATGGAGAAGAATCATCCCTCCTGCTTGTCTTCCTTTGCGTCCTGGTGGCATTATTGTGGAGTACCAGAAGTGAATGAAGCGAAGGCAATTGATTATCTATTCAAATGGTTTTTGTCGGCAGAGACGGCGGTTTATATCAAGACACGGGCGTTGTGGGTGTTGGTTGAGTTGAGCAAGAAGTATCCGGAGTTGAAGCAGGAGTTAAGAATTTGTGTTGGAGAGGAGATGGATAAATATTCTGCTGAGTTTAGAAAGCGCGCGGTGAAAGTATTGCATGAGTTGAAATAGCGGCTTGTGTTCGGTTGCCATCCCTCGGTACGCCTGAACAAACGATCCGAGTCCGTCCGCCTTCGACTCCGCTCAGTCTGACAAACTACCACGAACAGCATTTACGAATTTCAATGCGAGTACATTGTCAGACTGAGCGTAGTCGAAGGGTGACAAGGAGAAAAACTGCTTCATCAGAAATGTTTTAGCCGAACCGAGGGTAGACAAGGGAACGGGAATTTGTATTTTGGACCTCGAAACCATCTACATGAATAATTCGATTTGCACCATTCTGATTTTGCTCGTTCTCATTTTCGCAAACTGCTCAGATGCAACCTCAGGCGATGAAGATTCTGCAGACTCCTCGCCGGCTAACGATACAAGCCTGTTGCGAATGAATAGCCTTCGCGAAAACAATGTTGCACCATTGGACGAACCGGATTTAACGGTATTGCGAGCAATTGGAGATTGGAAAACCTCCGACTTCATCATCAACGAAAAAGATAAATCCTCCGCTTCAGTACGCAGTACCATCGAAAATGAAATTGAACTATGGAAAAATGTTGAACACCCATTCACCGCAACTTATAAGGGCTGCGATATGGGCGACTATTTTCACCTCATCTTCGAAGACAGCAACGGGAAGAATTATGATTTCGGTTTTGGAAACAATCAGTTCGGTGAATATGATTTGTGTTCCAAAGACATTACTGATAATCCCAAGTATCTCGGAAAATCGTTCGTCATATACTGGAATTGGGAGATTTCATCTTTTCCGTGTTGCGATGGAGAATATGATCTGGTGGAAGCGTATATGCCTTCGATTACGAAATTGGAATTGAAAGAGTAAATCGCTAACCTTGAATATGGACAACACAAGTAAAATCAAAGAGTGCTACCAGTCGGCAAAGAGCTATCCGGACCTTGCACAACGACTGCACAAAATTGGCATGGAGTCATACACAGTCGACACAGCAACGAGCACCATTCTTTATCGGTTTTCTCAAGGGGAAAATGTAATTCAGGATGGAAATGCGCAGCGACAGATTGCAACATCGTTTGATAAAGAGAAAACAATTCAGGCAGTGCGCGATAACCAACAAGGTAAATCGGACTACGCAGGTTTCATGCAGGAAATTGCCGATGCTGGTGTACGTTTTTATGAAGCGACTCTTATCGGTGAGAATAAAAGAGTGACGTACATAGGAACTGGTGGTTTTTATGAAGAGATGATTCCTTGGGCGTAATTCCATAGCAGCCATAAATGATTTCGTGCTCCGTTAGGAGCATAACGTGTGTTGCACGAAGTGCAGCACACCCCTCCCTCCCGGTCCACCGCAGGTGGACCGAACACTCGATTCACCCCGAGTATCCGTTTACAAACGTTTACAAACACTTACAAACGACTATAAACGTTTAAAAACGGTTATTCTCAGATTCCCGCTTTATGTTTGCCGAAAGAAGTCTAACCTTATCATATGCACGCATCATGGCAAACACGTATTCCAAAATCTACTTTCATCTTGTTTTCGCAGTCAGAAACAGACAGTCTTTGCTCAAAGAATCATTCCGCGAGAAGTTGTTTCAATACATGTCTGGAGTAATCACCAATCAGAAACAAAAATTACTCATCGTAAACGGGCATGTCGATCATGTCCACATTTTTATCGGTTGCAAAACAAATGTTCGACTTGATGAACTAGTAAAAGAAGTAAAGGAGCATTCCACTAAATACATTAATAGCAATCGGCTCGTTGCAGGCAAATTTCAATGGCAGGAAGGCTATGCTGCCTTTTCAGTATCCAGATGGGATCACGACAAAATATTCAATTACATACGCAATCAGGAAGAACATCACCGCAAGAAAACTTTCCGGGAGGAGTATGTGAATATGTTGAAGGCTCATGACGTTGAATTTGATGAGCGATACATCTTCCAAGATCCCTGCGAGGTGGAATGATAGGAGGTTTTGGCCCCACGGGGCAATTGGGGTGTGTTGCTTATTCTAAGCAACACACATTTTGCTCCTAACGGAGCATTGCAGGGCTGTCGATTATGGCAAAGAATTTGTGTAAACGAAACACTCGCACAATAGGCGAAAATTTCCGTTATTGTATACATCATTTTTATGCACTCACAATGAAGCACCTCTTCGCATCAACCGCTCTCCTTCTACTCTTCCTTGGCAACACCGCCTCTGCACAAGACGTAACCATCGGAAAACAAAAGTGGAATCAGAAAAATCTGAATGTGACTACGTTCAGAAATGGATCTGTAATTCCGCAAGTACAGGATGCCGATGACTGGATTGTTGCAGGATTGTTTCGTGAACCGGCTTGGTGTTATTACCAAACTCCTAATGGAATTGACTCCAGTTGCGGTATGCTTTACAATTGGTATGCAGTAAATGACGCGCGCGGACTAGCACCGAAAGGTTGGCACATTGCAACGAAAGAAGAATGGGCAACACTGAATAAATCTATTAAGGGGAAAGATGCTGCTGCTAAAATGAAAAGTTCTACTGGTTGGAAAACAGCGGGAACTAATGCAAGCGGATTCTCTGCAAAGGCTGGTGGAAATCGTAACTACGGCAACGGACGTTTCTTTGATTTAGGCTCGAGCGCATTCTGGTGGACTGCAACCGATTTAGGTTTGGGCAAAGCTGCTTCAGTTTCATTGCTCGATGCGGGCGAAGAGCTTTCTCTTGAATTGAACGAAAACAAATCAGCAGGTCTTTCAGTAAGATGTGTTCAAGGAGAACCGGAAGTTCCGTTGAAAAACAAACTGAAGGATTTCAAAGATTCAATTGTTGGCATCACCGCCAAGATTGGTAACCTGGAAGTTGCACGCAATGATTTTCCGGGAACATGGAGCTTAACTGTTGCGACACGCGCATGTACGAAACTGGGTGAAGGTTGGAGATTGCCGACGAAAGAAGAAATGGATATTGTTTTCAGTAATCGTCGTGACATTGGCGGATTCGGAACCGAATTTTATTGGTACAATGACGCGAAGGTGAAAGACTCTTACGGATTCCTCAATTTCAAGGATGGCGAAACAGGCTATGTGGATGAAAAAGGAACGGGGAAAATTCGCGCAGTGCGGACCATTCCAAAATAGTAAGGATTACTCCCGGGCTCAATGGATTGGGCCAATAGTTGATTTTTAAGCTGGATTGCGGTTCATCCCCAATCTCCATCCCCATTTTCACCTCGTCAATCGTCTAGTATACCGCGCTGGGCTAAAATTGGCTATTTTGCTCGAAAAATCGCCGTATCTTTATATTCCTGCTCAGAAGAGAAAAGTAAACTAAGATATCAGCCGTCATGGAAACAAAGAAAGCAAAGCCATCTATCCCTGCAAAGAAATTGGAGATTTACTCGGAGCTTTTAAAGGGCTTTCCGGATATCGAAGTTAAAGGCGCAGATATGCCTTACACTTCGCATAACGGAAATATGTTTTCTTTCCTGAACGAGAATGGTGAGCTTGCATTGCGTTTATCAGAAAGCGATCGCGCTACATTCATTTCACGTTTCGATACAAAACTTTCTGAGCGTTACGGAACTGTTCTTAAAGAATACGTACACGTACCAGACAGCGTTTTCATCGATCCGCAAATCATGCGCAAGTACATGATCATGAGCACTGCTTATGCACGTACATTGAAGCGTAAGACAATGAAGTAATTCACGAACTTTCTTCACATTGAATATATAATCCGTCTCACGACGGATTTCTTTTTTTTCCAAAACCCAACAACCAAACCCATGACAACAGTCAACATCTACCTCACATTCAATGGCAACTGTGAAGAGGCATTCACATTCTATAAATCAGTTTTGGGCGGAGAATTTCCGTACGTAGGTCGCTTTGGTGAAATGCCACCGGGAGAAACACCGGTTGATGCTGCCTCTGCAAACAAGATCATGCATATTTCACTTCCGATCAGTAAAGAAACAATGCTTCTTGGTAGCGATACAGGTGGTGAATGGGCTGCATCTTTCAAACAAGGAACCAACTTCTCCATTTCTTTGAACGCGGATACAGTTGAAGAAGCAACGCGCATCTATAATGGACTTTCTGCAGGCGGACAACAAACAATGCCTATCGCAAAAACATTCTGGAGTGAAGCATTCGGTATGCTCGTAGATAAATATGGAATTGCCTGGATGGTGAGCCTGAATAAACCAATCGAGCTCTAAACAGAACGAGTCAATTTTGAAAGAGGAAAGAGTCTATGATTCTTTCCTCTTTTACTTTCTTGAGCACTCAACAAATACGACAATTGCCTTATGGAAAACCGTGTAACGCCGAATGAACTTCGCGTTATACTTCCATGAAGCAAATCATCATTCTCCTTGTTGTTCTCAATGCTGCTTTGTCGTGGAGCTTTGTCCGCAAAGAGGAAGGTCCGGTAGCCGTTGCATTTTCGCATTACTACGACAGCATTTACGTGGGCGATACGATCATCATTCCGTACCGATTGCAGCCACTCGACAAATTGCAGGATACCCTGGAGAAATACCTTCGCGGCAGAGGAGAAAATGTACAACTGCTGATGTTCGCTCAACCCACTTACATGATCGATTCGCTCGATCTTTCAGTAGTTCCGAATGTAGAAATTCTCGAATTTTCCGGCGATGTTGATGTCATTGAGAACAGAAAGTACGCGTTTATGCAACTGAAAAATCTTAAAGTAATTCGTTGCTGGGGCATGCTCGCCCAATTGGAGAATCCACCTGATGTTTACACGCACGGAGGCAATAATGAAGTAAGAGCATTATTCAACCGATATTGCCCTGATGTGCGCGTCAGGTTTCCACGGAGAGAACCACCGGAAATTATAAATGCGTACTAAGCGGTTTTCTATTTCCAATCATCATCCGGTTCAATGATCGAAGACACATTTCCTTCTGAATCTTTGAACGACACAAATGTTCCATAACCAGAAATCGGATCGGGTTTGCCGATAATTTTTCCGCCGGCCTTTTCAATCTTCTTCATGGCTTCTATAATGTCCATCACTGCGATTACCACAGAAGGATGTTTCGGTTGTTTGCGCGCTTTTTTGGTGAAGAATCCTCCGTTGATGACGCCTTTGTCTTTGAGCATGCCTTCGGAATCTGTTTCACCCGTGTGTGCAATCAGATAACCGCCATGCTCTTCTCCGGGCGAAATGAAATTCCAACCGAATGCTTCCTGATAAAACTTCGCTGCACGTTTAGGCTTCTTCATCGGAAACTCAAAATGTACTACCGGATTTCTTACGGCTTCGTTAGTAGGAGTTGTCTTCTTCGCTGCTCGTTCAGTGGATTTCGCGGTGCTGCGGGCACGCTTTGCTGCTTTCTTAGCCATAGGTGTATAGTTTTTACTCTATCACCAATTTAGGTGCCGCAATCGAATGATCCAAATTCATCGCAGATTGGGCGATAACACGATTTCATTTCATCCCAATGTGCAATATTTTCTACTAGACCTCTTAACTTTATTGACTACCATTCATTATGAGTCACGAAAACGGCTTTCCGATTAACTCACAATCCTTCACCTGGGGAATTCCGTTTTCCGCAATCAAAGATCAACTTGCATCACAACCTCAACTCAATCCGTATCCTACAGGTTGGGCGAATCTACGTATGCGCGGCAATATGCAATTCGGATTGCAGGTAAGTGAAATTGATATTCGTGCACCGTTTCCGGAGCGACCGGTTTTGCAGGTTCATTATCACCTCGCTCCACTTCCACCCGCTTCGGAAGGAGAATGGCACTCTGCATACGTGAAGATTCTCGAAACGCATTTCGGTCCGGCGAAGAAGAAAGACTATTACTACAACAGTAATATTTACAAAGGAGCAATTTCATCTGCCGGAGTTGTGTTTACCTGCAACTGGGACACGCGCGATGTTCACATTGGAATTTCAGTTTTCGGAGGAACGCGCAAAACTGAGTTTGGCGATCACGCGGCAACACTTTACATCCAGTGGAAAGACGAAGTTTCGGCTGCTAAATCGTTGGTGCATGAATCGGAGCAATTTGTTTCGAAGGTGCTGGAGCTTAGCCAAAGTTCCGGGCTCCACAAATTTTCGCTGGCGCATGCTCAGTTTCCGTTTTTCGATTTCAACAATAAGAAAACTGATCCGCGCGCTCCCGAATATCAGCATGAACTACGCTGCGCACGAATTGCGTTGTACAAACGAAACAACTTCGCCACTCCCGATCAAATTGCAAATGCACTGGCGGAAAATGAAATTGCCCTCTTTCATGTTGCAGAATTGCACAGCACGTTCATCGCTAACAAGTGGGATATGACATTCGTGAAAGACAAGGAAGAAGCTCCACCGCAATTTTCTGAAATTCTTCCTGCTCGCGGTTCCGGTGGTCGTGAACTGGACATCAAAGGCTGGGTTGCGCGCGACACACGTGAAAGCAACAAGCTTCTTGACGCAGTACAATGGATTGAACGGCTTTCAGGTGTAAAAGCAAGCATGCTTCAATACTATGATGATTAGTTCGAATGCGTAACTTTAAACAATCAGCGAATAATAAAATAAGCTACTTATTATGGCATTCCTAAACGACCAAACCGTACAACAACTCGCAGATGCACTCAATGGAAACGATCGCGCACAGGAATGGCTGCAGCGTCAAGGTCGCCAGGAGCTGGTGATGTTACACGATGCAATCCGCTTTGATGATGAATCCGCAATGGAGTGGCTACACGAATACGGTCACGACGAACTGGGGTTGTTTGCAACCGCTATTGAAGGAGATCCGTATGCTGTTCAGGCTTTGTACGATGGAAAACAATCGCGCTTAGCTTCTGTGGCCGGTGCTGTAATTGGCGATGAACGTTCCATGCAGTATTTGCAGAAGAATGGTATGAAGCAATGGATTAACCTGGTGAATGCGATAAAGAAGTGTCAGGCGGATGAATGATCTCATCATCCCTCGGTACGCCGGTACTTCTGGCTTCACTGCTCCGCAGATATTGTCGGCTACTCGGTCTGACAATACAATTTCTTGTCAGACCGAGTAATCGCCTAAGATTGCGGAGCAACGTGCAAGAAAATCATGGATGTACGGAGGGCTGATCAGAAACCACCACGTGCAATCGCCGCAAACAACTCCATCGCAAATGCAATTCCAACGTGAATAATCACGCCTCCCCAAATTGATCTGGTTTCAAGTACAAGAACGCCCATTGCAATTCCACCAAAGAATGAGCTGATGGTTTCTCCTAGCGGTTTCCCAAAGTGAATGGACACGTAGAATGCGGCTACAGGAAGAATTGCTCCGTATCCCAACCAGCGCGACAAAACAAGAATCAGAAATCCGCGGAAGAAGAATTCGGTGTTGACGTAACCCAAGCCGTAGAAGAATTCGAAAAGCGCTGCGTATCCCATTCGCCCCTCTTCTATTTTCGCCACATTGAGACAACGCGTTGCCTGCGGATACATTTTCAAAAAATCGGGAGTGAATGACGCGATGAAAATGAACGGCAGGAGAATCGCAAGCAACCACAAGTAAGGTTTTACATTCGTCTGCTTGAATCCGTACAACGGTTGATTGTTACGATCGTGTAAAAACCAGAATACGCTTACGGGAATTCCGAGAATGAGAATGTTGCCGATATCGCGCGCGCAACGTAACCAGAATATTTCAGCGGGACCATCAGTCCATTGCTTCAGCAGTTCTTTGTGCCAGTAGAAATAAACCGCAAATGCATACAAACACACCGCGAACAGAACAGTGAACCAGAAACCAGGTTTTCGGATCCACGATTTGTCTTTTGCGAATGGAATGTAGAGTAGAATTGCACCAATGAGCATTCCCCCATACAACGCGAGATTAGTGAAATACCGAAACGGATCATTCGCACCGCCACCGATGAGCTGGAAATGCTGTTTATCCGAATAGAACCACGCAGTTACACTTGCAAGCAGTGCGACGAGTATGCCGAAGTAAACCCAGTTGATCTGGTGCTTGACGTAATCGCGAACGAAGCCGTAGAGGGTTTTCACGGGTGCGAAGGTAATAGATGCGACCGACACAAAAAGCCTGTGCGCAACGTGCATGATTCTTCAACTGATCTATTTAGAGTGGTCAATTTCATGGAACGGATTCTTTTAGAATCGTTTGTAGATCCGACCTCAGCGAGGTCGCATGTTCCAAGAAATTACCCACCCCAGATTATTTTTAAGGGCGGCCATCGTGGCAACGATGAGCCGAAGAACCCTGCACCGGTACGTTAGCACACCAGCACATTTTTTCCCGATCTTTGATTCATGTCCTCCAAGGTCTATAACGGTGAAGCCATCCGAAGAATGACGTTGCTCTTTCAGCCTCGTCCTACGGAGCATTTTAATTGGCTCATTGAAAAAGGTCACCGCGAACTGGTCGAAGTTGTGGAGTTCATCAAAAACGGGAAAGAAATTTCTTTCAAGTGGATGATCGAGAATCAGCACTTCGAAGTTGCGGCATTCGGTAATGCGGTGCGTGGCGACAAGAACGCATTCCGTTGGCTGATGCAGAACAAATCGGTTTTCTGGGCTGCCACTTCTAATGCAGCGAACAAAGACAA
Source organism: Flavobacteriales bacterium (assembly GCA_040377305.1). GTDB lineage: Bacteria > Bacteroidota > Bacteroidia > Palsa-965 > Palsa-965. Next base: position 9,552 of record JBEIPA010000040.1, read on the forward strand.
AGATGCAATGGCCTGGCTGCGCGCACACAATTTTATCGTTTATGCAGAATTAGCGGCAGCAATAATCGAATGGGAAAAATTCGATAACGACGATTTCAGCGGATACTACAAATCACCGGTATAATGAAAATTGTTGGCAACATTCCGCACCCGCAAATGACGATTACGGTTTTCATCATGAATGAGAAATTCATTGTGAAATTCGAAGCCGGTCCGATGGAACAAGTGTACAAACTCTCGCAAGGAAAAGTTGCTGGCATGGAACACGTTCAGAAAATTGTGGATGAACAATTTCAGAGTGAAGTGCTCAAGAAATTCGGAGAAATGTTTGAGTCTATGCGCGGATCGCTGGATAGAAACTCATAAAGTAAAAAAGCCCCGATCCCGACTGTAAAAGTCGGGATCGGGGCTTTTGTTTTTAATGAGTAAGATTATTCAATCACCAATTTCCCGGTTGCCAGTTCTCCACCGTTATTTATCAACGTGAAGAAATACACGCCTGCTGAAAGCCCGTCGCGATCTAAAGTCACAACATTCGAAGTAATGGACGAAATGCTTCTTACCAAAGCACCATTTACATCATACAACGATAGCTGAGCATCAACCAGAATTACGCTGTTGTCGATCTGAAGAATTGCACTTTCGTTCATTGGATTCGGATAAACTGAAACTGCATTTGTAGCAACGTTCGCAGCGACATCCAAACACAAATCGATTGTGATTGAAGCAGTATCCATGTTCGCACACCCAAGTGAATCTGTAAACGTGTACGTTATTACATGCGTTCCTGCACCTGCAACTGAAGGATACAAAGAATCTACATTCACACCGGGACCAGAATACGTTCCGCCAATAGGAGACGCGCCGCTGAGTATAACGGTATTGTCATCGAGACACCATGTTCCGAATGAAGAAACAGAAATTACGGGAAGTTGATTGACTACGACGTCTGTATTTGTTGTATCTGTGCAACCGTTCCCGTCAGTTCCTACAATGGTGTAAGTAGTAGTCGTTAAGGGTGAATCGTTAACGACATTTCCAGTGAGTGAACCCGGCATCCAGTTATACAGGAATGCGGTTCCGGTAACGAACATGTTTGCCGTTTCGCCTGCACAAATAGTATCTCCGAGAGCAGCAATGAACGGTTGTGGGTGCATCATGACCGTCAATGAATCTGCATCTGAACACCCATTAATGTCTGTGACAGTAACACAATACATGCCAGCAGAACTTACAGCAACGGTTTGTGTAGTTTGTCCGCCACACCACATGTAGGTTGAACCCGGATATCCTGCATCAAGCAACGTATTAAACCCGGGACAAAGAGAGGTGTCATTGCCGAGTGCAATCACCGGAAGAGGATTTACGGTGACACTAATTGTATCCTCATCTACACATGCCATTGCCGTGTATGTAACCTGGCATGAGTAATCCATTGTAGTTGCCGGTGCTACCATGATTGCACTTGAAGTTGCACCCGTGTTCCACAAAAACGACGGCGCTTTTTCGTAAATCACATTTCCTTCCCAGGGACGCGCGTTAAAGAACGTTCCGAATGGATAAGCTCCACCTGTTCCTTCGAAAACAGTCAGGTCTGAATTGGTTGCAAGCGGAGTTCCTGTTGCAGTACCATTGTGATAACGATTGTTATTTGATATCGCGGAAGTGTTCGTCAGGTAAAACGCGTATGTCTGTCCTGCCGGAATTGTAATGTTGATTGGAACCGGGATGCGTGTAAGCGTGTTCGGTGTATTCGGATTGAATTGAACCGGACCGGCTATTAACGTCCAGGCAGCAGCGTTGTTTTCTGATCCAACGTGTGTGCCGATTTTGTAATAGATATAATAATCCGTAGTTGCATTCGGTGTATTTGCAATGTTTCCTTCGAACCAACGGATTGTAATTGCATTGGTCGCTGTAATATCGAACATGTTGCCATCCTGACCGTTGTTATTCACCAATGGAGTTGGAACAATTACAGAATCGGGAACGGAACTCATCGTGAGCAAGGTTGAATCGCCGGCGCACAATACAGAATCAGCGGTGGTAATTTGTCCGGTATACGCACACTGCGCATTTGCCTGAAGTGTGAGCAGGAAAAGTACCGGAACGAGTAATAGTTTTTTCATGGGATGGTTTGTTGTTTGATGCGGCAAAAATAGTCAAACAAACATACCGCCGAAGTAACTGCGATGAACGGATGAAAATCAGAGGTTTTGACGGAAAAATGCAGTCGTTGCAACCACCGCTTTCATGGTGTCATCCGGTAAGCTTTTTTCTTCCCAGGGGTGCTTTCCGCCGAATGTGTGATTGGCGCCGTGCAACTCAACAAACTCGGCAAACGGATTCCAGATTTTCAATGCTTCAGCTTCGAACAATGGAACGGGTTCGTCATCCGTGCCATGCACAATCAACTGAGGAATCTGAATGAGTTTTGCAGCGGCTTGTATATCGAGCTTTGCTTTGTTCGCATAAAAGTCATCGCGAATATCAATGTAAAGCGGAAGCTTTTGTCCGGTGCGCGTGTTCACGATTTCGGCAACACCGGTTTTCTTCCACTCTTCCAACGTCGGTGGATTCATGTGCTTTTCGAAATCGCTCACTGCACCCCACGTTGCAACGGCTTTAATGCGTGGATCGCTGGATGCTTTGAGAATGGACGTACCTCCTCCTCTGCTGTGTCCAAACAAACCGAGTCGGGCCGGATCGATTCTGCTTTGCATGGAAATGGTCCACCAGAGATTCTCAATGACTAAATCAAGGTCATCCAACTCGCGCGAGAATGTATTTCTCCCGAACAATTCCGGTTCGCACATTTCAGTTGGATTCTCCGGACTGGTGCCGTTCCACGAGAAATTGAATCGCGCAACTGCGAATCCGCTACGCGACATGAGCTCACACACGAGCGGAAATGTTCCCCAGTCTTTGAAGCCCTTGAATCCGTGAAGAAAAATAATTACAGGTACGCGATCATTCCCAACTTCGGGTAAGTGCAGATCGACAGGAATTTTTCTGCCGTCTGTTCCTTCAATCAGGTATGATGCGTGTTTGGTCATTGCTCGATGAATGCGTCAGGTTCCACAAACGTTTCCATGAGGACACATTTGTCGCCCACAAATTTGTATTGCGCCCAGTACTGTGTATGCGAATACCGTTTGTAATGCGATTTATCTTTGGCCGGTGGAACAAATTTCAGATAGGTTGTATCACCCTTGATCCATCGATCCATTGCCTGGCCTTTGTAAATACTTTGCACGTAATCGGGAGGCATGCCAATGTAGATTCCTGCGCTGGTGAGGAAGTTTCTGTCGAGTGAATAATTGGAAGCGGGAGGAGAATTCTTATCGCGAACATTTTTCTTCACGCGAAATCCGTACACAACTGTAGTGCTCTTTCCTACAATCTGGAAAACAGTAAGCTGCTCAGTCTCTAAGGCATTCACATAAACCATTTCACTGCGACCGGAAGACTCTGCACCTTCATTGCCGTTAAGACGTTTCCAGTTTGTTAAAGAAGTTGCATCACCGATCAGCAAATCGTTGATCATTGTATCTGGCTTGTACGCCCAGTTGGCTTCTTTACCCAGAACTACACGTTGCGGAACTGAATCGGGAATCTTTGCTGAATCGGCATCGTCTCCTGATCCGGATGTGCCGCTGCAGGAAACAAACACGAGTGCAGTCAATGAAATAAAAACATATCGCTTCATTGGACAAAGTTAGAGAAGTTATTAAGGTTTTAAGTAGGCAAGTGCTTTCATACTTGCCTACTTAAAAACATAAAACCTTAAAGCCTTCTCACGAAACAGCTAACTTTGTGTATCCTGTGAGCGACCTGTCTCCCCAACCTAAAGATACATTTGCCGCTCTACGCGTGAAGGATTTCACCGTGTATCTCTCTGCCCGCTTTTTCCTTTCACTAGGCGTTCAGATTCAGAGTGTAGTTGTTGGAATTCAGATTTACAAAATCACACACGATCCGTATCAGATTGGCATGATTGGCCTGGCAGAAGCTATTCCATTCATTGGACTCGCATTGTTCGGCGGACAAGTTGCGGACACTGTAAGGAGAAAGAAAATATTGCTTTGGGCAACGTTGTTTCTTCTAATAGCATCGTGGGCATTGTTTTCTGTTGCGATGAACGGAGATTTTCTCAAACAGGCTGGAACCTGGCCGATTTTCGGAATCATCTTCTGCACCGGCATCGCACGTGGATTTTTGAGTCCGGTGTTTCCTGCATACATGGCACAACTTGTCCCGCGGAAACTCTATGCGAATGCATCAACCTGGCAGAGCAACTCCTGGCATGCAACTGCGGTTCTCGGTCCGGCGATCGGTGGAATACTCATTGGATGGATCAGTACAGAATTCGCTTACGGAACATGTTCGGTTCTGATCTTACTCGGATTTTTGCTGATGTTCTTCATCACAGATCATCCTTTACCACCGCGGGAGCTGTCGAACGAATCCATGTTTAAAAAACTCACTGCAGGCTTCCGGTTTGTATTCAGCAACCAGGTCATGTTGAGCGCACTCACACTCGATTTATTTGCCGTGCTGTTTGGTGGTGCTGTTGCAATGATTCCGGTATTCGCTGCAGAAGTTCTGAAAGCCGGTGCGGATGCAGATTTTGTCACCGGGCTTTTACGGGCAGCACCTGCGGGTGGAGCAATAATCATGGGCCTAATCATGGCGAAATATCCACCAACAAAGCGCGCCGGCAGAAATCTGATCCTCGCCGTTGTTGGATTCGGATTGTGCATTGTTGCTTTCGCGTTGTCGCGCAACGTTTGGCTCTCATTCGGAATCCTTTTTCTCAGTGGAGCGTTCGACAACGTGAGTGTCATCATACGTCACACGATACTGCAACTCCTCACACCCGATAATATGCGTGGACGGGTTGCAGCAGTGAACGGAGTTTTCATCGGCTCATCGAATGAAATCGGCGAATATGAATCGGGAGTTGCAGCCAGAAATCTGGGAAATGTTCCGTCCGTAATTTTCGGAGGGTGTATGACGATTTTGGTTGTGGGGTTGGTGGCTGTGCTTGCGCCTAAATTGAGGAAGTTGAATTTGGAAAAGTTGGTGTAAGGTCACGCCTTATTTAACTTTCACTATCCAATCCGAGGTCCGGTACTCACGAACTTTTAATTCGCGAATATTGGTAATCATCGCGACCGTCAGATAGATTCCTATTGTCTCAAATCCAATTAAGACAGACCAGGAAAATTTTGGCTCTTGGCTGGCTGCAATCGGTCCGCCTATAACTCCGGCCAAAGCCATCAATGGAGTTCCGAGATCAAACGTTGAACAGGTGCTGGCTTCCGGAAAAGTAAAAGATGCAATGCTGTCAATTGGAATTTTCAGTCGATCATAGTCTATTACTACCGCAAAGATCAACAAGCTATTATCGGTCACGCTATCTTCATAAGGTAACATATCGATGTAATAATAGTCAGTGCTCTTCTTCATCGATTTGTAGTATTTACCCACACGATTGATGTCGACTGTATCAAACCGATACTTTGTGGAATCAGCAGAAAAGCGTCTCAATACAATGTAATTCTGTTCTACGCTGTCTAATACCCATCGATTTGCATAACAGGCTGAGTCGCCACAAGCGCGATCATAATAATATAAACTATCCCAATACAATTTGCGGTTATACGTTGAATCGATACATCCTTCCAGATAACATCCCGAACAAATATTCTTCCAGTTTCGGTAGTAATATGCTTCACCAGTCTTCGTTACACCAATTTCTTTTCCCGGTTTTATAACTGCACGTTTTACGCCATCACGAAACACAATTTTGCGCTGAGCATTCGCTCCAAACGCCAGTAGGAGACAAACAAAAAGTAACCACGTCCGAATCATCTATAGTCCTGTAAAATGCATTAACACAATTGACCCGAGCAGAATATTCACCACCAAACACAAAGCCCACAGCCTCATCCACTTTTTATAACGCGCATCAATTTCACCCGAATTGATTTTGCCAAATGCAACTGCCGCGGCAATCAAAGAGATCAAGAGAAAAAATGGAATCCCGATCATTGGCACGATTGTAAACCAAATCAAATCAGGATTTGCAATTGTAGCCAGGCCTCCAACAGTGCCCAATCCAACCATGGCCTGACTTGAAAGCGCTGTAATAATTACTTCGGGCAGACTGTCGGTTCTCCACGTTGAATCTTTCCGAAGTTCCCGTGCAAATGCCGAATCAATTTTCTCTGCAATCATCGGATAGTTTGTACTCAGCATCGCCGATGGATTTGCACTGATGTCTGTAATATTCAACTCTTCCAATGATGGAAGAAGAGATTCTTTCACCTTAGAAAGCAAAGACGTTGGTGCTGAAGTTGTCATTGAATCAACACTGGTGTGCTTTTCAGACTTTTCCCGGTGAAAATTGAAGTCACGGTAAGTACCAGCAGTGTATTTGCGTTTTGTTAGGTCGTGCGGAGATCGGCAGGAGACAAATGCAAGACAGACAACCGTGAAATAAACTATGTTTGTCATAGACCTCGAGGATTTTGATTTGCAGATATGCTGAATAGTTGATTTGCAGATTGCGGCCAATGTTGTCATCAAGGGAATCATGGCTTTTGATTTGCAGATATGCTGATTAGTTGATTTGCTGATGCCGTTGTTAGTTATTCGATGATTTGAAATGTGTTGTATTGTTCTTCGAAGAAGAAATGATCTTTGTTAATACGCGACATATAGATGCAATTTCTTTTTTTAGTTCTGTTGGATCAGGCAACAATGGAGATCGCTCACAGATTTGCAGCCAATATTCCGTTTCATCAGCCTCCTTGGCAGCAATTTTCATCTTGTGTACAAAGTCATTTTTACTTTCCGCATTCTGAGCTTCGCGCACGTTTGCTCCAATCGAAGTTCCTGAACGGAACAATTGTGTCGCCATTGGTGCAACTCCTGCCTTCTTCACCTTAAAGTGAAATGCTACAACTTTTACAGCAAATTCAGTTGATAACTGTACAATCAAATTCTCTCTTTTCGTATCCATCTTTTCTATTTGTTTGTTCTTTTTTCCTTCATATATAGTTTACTATCACAATCTGCAAATCAGCATATCTGCAAATCAGCTAATCATTTTTTCGGCTCCGTTAGAAGTGGTGTCATTCCAAAGTCAACCAATCATTATCGAAAGTCCGACAAAGACATCAGTTACTAAACTGTAATTCAGCAAATCATTCTACCGCGTTACTTCCATATCTAGTGTCATCGAAAATCAACTAATCATTTTTCAGTAAAGCCCGACGAGCACACCACTCGTCGGGCCGTGAAAGGCATACGACCTTTCTATAACCTCCGGGCAGAACGTGCTCCAGAGTGAACCACCATTTGGTCGTGGTCTGACCATACCATTATTCTTACTTCGCCTTATACCAATTCCGCGCATTGTACCCAAACGAAATTCCAACTCTCCATCCATCGCGTCCCGGTACTCCATAAACGTTAACAGGAATATTCATGTTCCCCGAACGGAATGTTTTTCCGACTGCAAAAATGAATGCTGAGTTTAGATAAAGATCACCTCGACTGTCTAACCGATTAATGAAGTTTGGATTTGCACCGTGCATGGTTGCATCATAATCGGAGCGACGAACCCATTCGTTGTTCACATAAAATCCTTCTTCGCGTGTGATGAGCGTAAACGTAGGACCAAATCCAACTTCCCATCCGTGACGATTCATTCGCATACCGTTCATGACCGTGAAACTTGGGATGAAAATCCCCTGATCAAGACCGGTTACCATTGGGATGAATTCGAACAAAGCCTGGAAGTCACCTGCTGCGAGATATTGCTTCTCGAATTGATAACCAAACTGGAACATAATCGGTGCGGCATCAAATCCACCCTGATTTTTCGGTGCACTGATGATAGCTGCAGTTTTGTCCGTGAACACAGTCGCACCCATACGCGGTCCATCCAAACGAACACGTTCCGTTACCGGCACTCGTGCACGTGCATCATACGAATCGGGCTTGATCAGTTGCGATTTCACGTTCACATCAACGGGACGACCAAACATTTCACGCAACATCACAGAAGTCATGGTTTGAATTTCATTCTGCATGTTTAAGAACTCAGTGACTTGAGTGATCTCAATTACTTCTGATTTCACATCAATCCAACGCATGGTGTAAATGATTGCATCGCCATATACTTCGATACTTCCGGTAAGCATTTTATCTGCGCTAAGCTGCTTGCCCAATTCCACCAGACAGATCTTTCCGTAACAGTTGTTGATCTGAAGACCATTCTTCTGCAGGAGATAAGTAACATCATAGCGATCCATTACATCAAAAGTGTCGAGCTTTTCGAGCTCAAGCCGCACGAGATTTCCCATTTGCGTTGGATCATAGCCGACATTCTTCGCATCGAAATTGAGAACAACTGCTTTTTGCTTCGCCACATTTCCTTGTGGAGGAGTCTGTGGAGCTTGCGCATGCAACTTATTGAATGAAATAAATACCAATAAACAACCGAGTATAATAGCGATTAGCTTACCACCGATTCCATCATCTGTTTTCATTTTGACTGAAGGATGAGCAGGTTGAGTATTTCTGTCTGTAGTTTTCATTTTGTTGATTATTTAGTGTGAATGGTTTTCTGTCCTGATACTTTTTGAGATGATTAAAGCTTAGTGTTTGAAAAGCGGTAAGCATAACCGAGAAATGGAACTGCAAAGAAATCCCCTTCTGAAATGTTGCCCATGGTCATTGCGGCAATGTCCCAGGAATGTTTTCCGCCACCAACGCGCATCCCCAGTGAAAGTTGTGGGTAATAGTAATCGCTTGTAGTTGATTCTCCGTTAGCGTATAAGTTGGTTTTCTGAATCGGGAATAAATAGTTCTCACTGATCACCGAGAAGTTGTCGCTGATACGCGCCATACCGCTAAAATTGATTATTGGTCGACGTGTTGCTTCCCAACTATGATCATTCGAAACTGCTCCGTACCCAAGTGTCATTGTTGCATTCGTGTAACGATCACCGAATGTGATTGAACCAAAACCACAGCCTACACCAAGTCCAAGATCAAAGAATGTAGTGACGAACATTCCGCCTGCCGCAACGTGAACTTTATCGCTGATTTCGCGACCATATTTCAATGTGCCGTACATGCCAATCGGAAAAATGACACCACCGCCAATAGACCAGCGATCTGTGAGACCGTAGTGTGCACCGTTCATCAGGAAGTATACGTTCTGATAATAACCTTCCCCTTTTTTCAATGGTAGAGCTGAAGGAGCAAAGAAGTAACGTGAACCGTGATCTGTACGTGCGAGAATTACTTCATTTTGTCCGTTGGAAAAATCGGCGATGTTTACATTCGTCAACGTGATGTTACCCAGTGTAGATGTGCGAACAACAATTGAAGTGGTGTTCTGCGCTTCAACTACACCGCGGTACTTCTTACCCGATGTCATTGTAAACTGATATTCCAATCCCGTAACAACTACACGCAACACTTCAATGTTGGACTTAAGGATTGTAAGATCTCCCAAAACAGGGTCAGCCACTTTAACGGATTCATCATTCTGTGAAGTCAACATTCCGGATACACGCGTACCGTTAGTTAGTGTCACAATACAGAACTGCGATTCCATTACACTTGTCGTGTCTTGTGCATAGAACACGTGCGATGTGAGAATCAACACGAGTGTAAAGACTGCCTTGCTGATGATGTTCGACTTATTCATGGTGTTAGTTATTTATTTGGTTCGGGAACAAACATAGACCCATCAAAAGCGGGCGTGAAACGACAATTTGCGGCATAGCACCCTTTACACGCATGCAACGCCAAAACAGGTACTCCGCGATTAGGATATGATGGGGTTATTTGCGATTTTCGCAAATGCCCGCTTGCTGACGGGACATATTGCAAGTATTAGAGACCCTATTAGCATAATCAATCAATCGCCATGAGTAACCCCGAACGCACTGTACAACAGGAGTTTATAACCAGATTGAAAGAAACGTTGCCAGCCAACAAATCGCTGGTCGACGAGCTTTCCGACATTCTAAAGGTTAGTAACGACAGTGCTTATCGTCGTATTCGCGGGGAAACAGCGTTGACGATTGATGAAGTAAGCAGATTGTGTGCGCACTACAGAATTCCTTTTGATCATTTCGCGCAAGGCGAGAGCGGAAAGAGTTCTGTTACGTTTCAGTACAATCACTTGTCTTCTGATTTTGTTCGCTTCGAAGAATATCTCTCCGGATTGATCGCACACATGGATGCGATCCGCAAAACAGAACCGAAAGAAATTATCTGGTGCGCAGAAGACGTTCCGATTTTTCACCATTTCCGTTTTCCGAAATTGTCTGCATTCAAATTGTTCTACTGGTCAAAATCAATTCTGAATGCACCGGAATACGAAGAGCATAAATTCAATCCGAATCTTATGCCGACTACGGCTATGGAGAAAGTGAAAAAGATTTACGAGCTCTATACCAAGATTCCTTCAATCGAAATCTGGACCGAAGACACACTCAACAGTACGTTGAAACAAGTGGAGTACTATTCCGAATCCGGGTTGTTTGCTTCTGTGCACGACGCGAAAGACGTAGTTGACGAAATTGAAGCAATGATCAAGAGTCTTGAACGTCAGGTTGCAAAGAGTGTCAAGTTCAGCGGAGAAGCTCCCGCTGCAGGCGATAACGTTGAATTCAAATTGTACTATTCCGATCTCATGGTTGGAACCAACACGATACTCATCACTGCCGGCTCAAGCAAAGTGTGTTACTTGTCTATCAACACATTTAACTCCATGGCAACAACGAATCCCGGGTTTCACGAAGAGAACGATCGCTGGGTGAAAAACATTATGCGCAAGTCTATGCTCATTAGTGGAGTTTCGGAAAAGCAGCGCATGAAATTTTTCAAGTTGCTTTACGATAAAATTGCACAGACACGTGCCAGGATCGAAGCGAACTAGCTTGAACGCAGATGACGTCCGGGATTTTCTCGAACGCAAGACCATTGAATTCAATCGGCCCGAATTTATTGCCGACGATCCCATTTCCGTTCCGCATCTCTTTACACGAAAAGAAGATATAGAGATTGCAGGTTTTCTCGCAGCGACCATTGCGTGGGGACAACGTCCGACCATTGTAAAAAACGGGATGCGCATGATGCACGCCATGAGTCACTCCCCCTATGAATTTGTGATGAATGCCGGACAAAAAGATTTAAACAGAATTTCCTCTTTTGTACATCGTACATTCAACGGCAAGGATTTTACAACCTTCATTCGCTGCTTGCGAAACCTATATACGAAACACGATGGAATGGAATCCGTTTTCACAAAAGCACTGAAGCAGGAAAACAACATGATGGATGCGATTTCAGAATTCAAGCGCGCATTCTTCTCCGTACGACATGAACAGCGGACAGAAAAGCACGTTTCTGATCCGAAGAAGAATTCATCTGCAAAGCGAATCAATATGTTTCTGCGATGGATGGTGCGTAAAGATTCCAACGGCGTTGATTTTGGAATATGGAAATCGATCCCGACTGCAGCGCTCATGATTCCGCTCGATGTGCATGTAGGCAACGTTGCACGCGAACTTCAGCTTTTACACCGAGCACAAGACGACCGAAAGGCGGTTGAAGAACTCACGAAAACGCTACGGCAATTTGATCCGCTCGACCCGGTTAAATACGACTTCGCCCTGTTTGGCGTGGGCATTTCATCAAACAAAAAGTAATTTCACACAATGAAGAACATTCTACTCTCCTGCTCTATTCTTTTATCCGCAGCATTGATTGCACAAAAACCTGTGCCCTCGGCGAAGGAACCTGTCGCAACAACTGCAGCAGAACGCACCAACGGACAGAAAGTGAAAAAAGAATCGGAAGCGAGATCGATTGTTGATGATCTTGAATTCCGCAACATTGGTCCAACAATTATGAGCGGTCGTGTTGTAGACATTGATGTGAATCCAATTGATCCAACTCACTTCTATGTTGCCTATGCGTCCGGAGGAGTTTGGTTCACAAACAACAATGGAACAAGCTTTGAGCCGGTGTTTGATAATATGCACGAAGTAAACATTGGCGACATTGCCGTGGACTGGTCTGCGAAGCCAAATCCAACAATCTGGGTCGGAACAGGAGAATGTAATTCGTCGCGTTCATCGTATGCGGGAACCGGAATTTACAAAAGCACGAATGGTGGAAAATTCTGGGAATACAAAGGTCTTCCGGAATCACATCACATCGGGCAGATTCTCATTGACAAAAATGATCCGAATACCGTTTATTGCGCCGTGATCGGTCACTTGTTTTCGTTTAACCGCGATCGTGGACTTTACAAAACAACAGACGGCGGTGCAACATGGAAACAAACGCTGTTCATTGACGAATCAACCGGTGTAATTGACGTTGTGCAGGATCTGAACGACAGCAAAATCATCTATGCAATTGCCTGGCATCGTGAACGAAAAATTTTTGATTTCGTAGAGGGCGGCAAGAAATCCGGCATTTATAAAAGCACAAACGCCGGGGAAACTTTCACCCTACTCACCACTGCTGAAAGTGGATTCCCTGTGAACGACAACATCGGCAGAATTGGCCTCGCTATTTTTCCGGGCAACAGTAATGTGATGTACACTATTGTCGATAATCAAGGACAAAAGGAAGTAAAGAAGACGGATGAAGGATTGTCGCCGAAGAATTTCCGTTCTATGACGACTGCCGAATTCCAGAAACTGGCCGATGAAGATTTGCAGAAGTATCTGAACGGTTTTGACTTTCCAAAAAAACACACGGCTGCGTCGGTAAAAAGTGATGTGCAAGCCGGAAAGTATTTACCCGTTGCTCTTGCTGATTTCGTGGAAGATGGAAATGCTAATTTGTTTAACCGTCCCATTTTTGGCGCGCAAGTCTGGGCTTCAACTGATGGTGGTGCAACCTGGAAACTGAACAGCGATGAAAAAATCAGTTCACTGTTTTATTCCTACGGTTATTACTTCGGAAAAATCTGGATTTCACCTTTCGATCAGAATGAACTTTTTATTGCCGGTGTTGGATTGCTGAATAGCAAAGACTCAGGCAAAACATGGAAAGCAATTGATGGAGATAATCAGCACGGAGATCATCATGCCATGTGGGTTTCTCCAACACGACGCGGACATTTGATCAACGGCAATGATGGCGGCATGAATATCAGCTGGGACAATGGAGCGCATTGGATCAAATGTAATACACCATCAGTCGGACAGTTTTACGGAATTGCCGTAGACAACGCGTCTCCATACAATGTATACGGTGGATTGCAGGACAACGGAGTTTGGTTTGGCCCAAGCAACGCTTACGAATCAACCGAGTGGCATGGAAGTGGTCAATATCCATGGAAGTTTATTCTTGGCGGAGATGGCATGCAGGTGCAAGTTGACACACGCGACAATAAAACAGTTTACACCGGTTACCAGTTCGGACATTACTACCGCTTGAATACTGAAACCGGTGAAGAAAATTATGTACGTCCGCAAATGGAATTGGGCGACAAACCACTTCGCTTCAGCTGGCAAACGCCAATCTGGTTGTCGAGTCACAACATGGATGTGCTGTACATGGGTTCAGAACGATTATTCCGCAGCATGGATCAGGGAACTACGTTCACACCTATTTCCGGTGATCTTACTCGCGGTGGAAGAGTTGGTGATGTTCCATACGGTTGTCTTTCCACCATCAACGAATCGTCATTGAAGTTTGGCTTGATCTACACCGGCAGCGACGATGGATTGATTCACGTTACAAAAGACGGCGGTGCAACGTGGACAAGAATCTCCGACAATCTTCCTCAGCACATGCGTGTAAGTCGCGTAATTGCATCTTCTCATGTTGAAGGACGCGTGTATGCAACGCTTTCAGGTTGTCAGTGGGATCATTTTAAACCATACGTGTACGTTTCAGAAAACTACGGCGCAACATGGAAACAGATTTTCACTGATTTGCCATGTGAAGCAGTGAACGTTGTTCGTGAAGATCCCGAAAATGAAAACCTGCTATTCGTTGGAACAGACAACGGATTGTACTGCACAGTCAATCGCGGCACAACTTCCATGCGTATGTCGAATGGAATTCCTGCAGTTGCAGTTCACGATGTTGTGATTCAGTCGCGAGAACATGAACTTGTAGTTGGAACGCACGGTCGTTCAATTTACGTGGTTGACATTGAGGCGTTGGAGCTACTCAATGATCCGAATGCAACTTTCTACGCCTACGAGCCGGGCTCCGCGAAAATCATGACACGTCCTGAAATAAATGAAGATGGTGACTACCGGGTTTACAACATTGCTTCCGTTCCATTTGCGTGGTATGCAAAAGAACCAGGCACCGTAGAAATCCGGATTTCCACGAGCGATGATCTTGTGATCCAGACGAAAATGGATTCCTGCAAGAAAGGTGTGAACACATTTGAATTTGGAATCGCAATTGATTCCGCGAATGTGGCCGCGTATGAAAACTCGTTGGGCGATTCCAAAACCAAACCTCAGCCTTATGAGAACGGAAAGAAACTTCCGCTTCCCGGAAAATACACAGTCACATTCACGTACAAATCACTAAGTGGTGCTGTTGCTGAAACGGAAACGAAGGAATTAACCCTCGTAAAAGGCGAATGGCGTTAACCTGAAATACTGCCGAAGGAAAAAGATTGACATGGAAGTCGTTTTGGTTTATATTCGTTAGGACAAACACTTAACGAAAACCTATGAACAGACTTTTACAACTTAGCCTTCTCGTGCTTTTCATTTTCAGCGCTTCATTACGCGCAGAAGAAGTACCGAAATTCATTTCAAAAATTCTTCCACCCGTTCCGGTTCTGATGACTGAGTCAGGCGGTGTGAAGGTTTCCTACATTACAGGAACCGTAAATGAGAACAATTCGTTCAGCCTGTGTTTTGAAAACAAAACCGACAAGGCAATCAGCTTCACGTGGACGATCACAAACAAGGATGGAGATATGCTCGGAACCGCCCGAATGACGCTTGCACCTAAAAGCACGATCGATTATTCCAATGCGGGAGAAATGACTGAACTCCTGATCTATTCTGTCGATAATGATGGCAATCCGGCAGATTGTAACGTCGCTCTTGAATTCTAACCCGCAAATATTCCAGTCATGAAGAAACTTATACTTTCAATTGGTGCTGCTGGTTTAATGATCACTCAACTGCAGGCACAGTTAACCACACAAACTTTCAGTTATACAGGCGCTGTACAAACCTTTGTTGTTCCTCCTTGTGTAGATTCTATTTCTTTCGTTTGCAGAGGCGCTGAAGGAGGCGGCAACTCTTCTATTGGTGCTGGTGGCGGATTAGGCGGATATGTTCAGGGGACAATACCTGTAACAACCGGTCAGACACTTTACATTTATGTTGGCGGCATGGGCGATCCTGCAGGCACACCCGGTTACAACGGTGGTGGATTAGGAGTTGGAGGAACTTTGGCCAATCCTGGAAGCGGCGGTGGTGGAGCCTCTGATATTCGCGTGAACGGTACAACACTTAACGATAGAATTGTAGTCGCTGGTGGCGGTGGTGGCGGAACAGAAAACGGAGGAAATGCTCCCGGTGGTCATGGTGGCGGTCTCGTAGGTGGATCAGGTTCTCCCGGAACAAACGTTTGGGGTTGTAGTTCACCAACGGATGCAACCGGAGGAACGCAGAGCGCTGGCGGACTTGGAGGAACTTCCGTTAGTTGCGCATGGAACGGTACTGACGGTACGTTCGGAATTGGTGGAGATGCATATCCCGTTTATCGCACTTCAGGTGGCGGTGGTGGTTGGTATGGTGGCGGTGGAGCGCACAATGGTTGTGGTGGCGGTGGCGGAAGCAGCTATACAGCTCCAACTGTAACCAGTGTCATTCATCAGCAAGGTATTCACACCGGAAATGGCGAAGTTGTGTTGCAGTACACGCCGGGAACTCCAATAGGTAGCATCTTGGGTCAAGCTTCATTTTGCGCCGGTTCAAGTGAAACGTACAGCGTTACATCACTTCCTGGAACATACACGTGGTTCGTCTCTGGTGGTTTAACCATTAATTCAGGTCAAGGAACAAATTCTATAAATGTGACCGGAACAACAGGCGGAACAATCGGAGTTATATATGCAGGCCCTTGCAATTCCGATACATCTTCAACCACAATCATCGTTAATCCAATTCCTGTTGTAAACATTGGTCCAGACACAGCACTTTGTTCGGGAAACTATTTGCTCGATGCGCAAAATCCCGGCTCAACATATTTGTGGAGCGACAATACAACAGCCCAAACGCTTTCAGTTTCAGCAGCAGGTACATATAGCGTTGTTGTAACGGATGTAGCAGGATGTTCGGCTTCCGATGCAGTTGCATTTTCATACCATACACTTCCAACAGTTTCTTTAGGTCCCGACCTAACAGTTTGCGACACTGCTTGTTTGAATGCAGGCAATCCCGGTTCTTCTTATTCATGGAACAACGGAGATACCACGCAAAGCAGTTGTGTGACTTCGAGCGGAGCCTACTTCGTTCACGTAATTGATATAAACGGTTGCGATGGTTACGACACGATTACCGTTACTGTTACAGGTTCTCCTTCCGTGTTGTTCACGATGCCAATGACTATGGCTTGTGCAGATGACGATTCAATCGCAATAAGTGCAACACCAGCGGGCGGATTGTTCACAGGCACAGGAGTATTTGGAAATATGTTCAGTCCAAGCAACGCAGGACCCGGAACGCACATTCTCACGTATTCCTTTACAGATTCTCTCGGCTGTACCGGTATGGACACGTCATCAATTGTTGTCGATCTCTGTTTAGGTGTAGCGCAGTATTCAGCGCAGCTATACACGATTTATCCGAACCCGGGCGATGGTGTGTTCAACTTAACCGTTGGTAAATCATCAGCGGAAATGAGCATCAACGTTATCGATCTCACCGGAAGAATTGTTTTGACACTAAAAGAAAACAATTGCGCCGCAGGATCCACCCGATCAATTGATCTCAGTCAGGTTGAATCGGGAACTTACGTGATGTTGATTGAATCAGACGGTATTCTCTCCACAGAGAAAGTGGTCATTCAACACTAAGAAATAATCGTAGCGTAAACGTCCCGACAGCGAAGCTCGTCGGGACGTTTTTTATTTGAATACCGACAGCCAGTGATCGTGCTCCCATTCGAATGGTTGAACTTCCATACGCTGAACCTCACGTGCTATGTTCTCCGGTGTTTTAAACATCTGAGCGATGGTTCTATAACCAATGTTCGTGTATTTGTAAACATCACCTTCGAAGCATCGCAGAAAAAATGTTTGTTCTACACCCACTGGAAATCCAGTCTGAACCGGAGGAACATAAAACATCGTTCCCATTTTCCCGCGCAATGTTTTATCAAACGCAAACCAACCCAGATCAATGGAGTCGCGTTCATTCTTCGCATAGAGCACCGGACAAATCGCTACAATACCGAAAAGTCCCATTTGCTTTTTTGCATCGTAATACCAGTCTTCCTTCAGACGATAACCGATTACATGATGCTGCGGATTGCATTTATTCAGCCGTGTCTCAAACTCAGAATACGAGGATAGTACTCTCATCTCATCGTCTTCTCCGCAGGCAATTACTCCGCGATTTTTCATTGCAAGCATAGTGTCCAACAACGCATTCTTCGCGAAAATCGGATTGAACTCGCGGTATGGAACAAATCTCCAAAGTCGTGCTGAATGAATTACGGAGTCGGGTTTAATCTCAACATACACACTAAATCTATCGCCAAACCAACCTTTAGAAGTGCTTTGAACAAACTCAATCGGATATAACTGCGTCCAGGCGTAACCTGTTTCGTAATTCCTCGCCAACACGAGTTTGCCCGTGGAGTCACGAAGATTCCACACGCCATAACGCATATTTCCACTCATCGTTCCATCCGCTTTCAGCTGACCGTTGGGCCAATAGCTCTTGTACGATCCATTCAGCAAGCCGCGTTCCTTAACGTACTCGACATGAATGCCGTCTTGCTTATAAATGAGAGGAGTTACTTCACTGAGCGTGAATGAAAAAAGGCCCACGGCCAGAACGATAAATACCAGAATGCGCATATAGAAATAACCAGTTAAGACTCAAAAGATACGACCAACGTCTCAATTCTGTTAATAACCCACAAATCTCGTTCCACAACCCCCGTTTACTCCCGTCTTACGGCTGTCGTCTGGAGTCTTTTTCTAACTTTGACGTTTAATGAATTTCGCCAATCCAACCTTCCTCTTTGCTCTCGCAGCACTGGCGATTCCAATCCTCATTCACCTCTTCAACTTCCGGAAATTCCGCCGCGTGATGTTCACGAATGTGCGTTTTCTGAAAGAAGTCCGCCACGACACCAAAGCACGCAACAAACTCAAAAATCTACTGATTCTTGCCTGTCGCTTGCTCGCTGTTGCATTCCTGGTGTTTGCGTTTGCTCAACCGTTCATTCCTCAGGACAACGCAACGGTTAAGAAGGGCGATAAAGCAATCAGCATCTGGATCGACAATTCATTCAGCATGGATGCCGTTGGTACAAACGGAACATTGCTCGACGAAATCAAAAAAGACGCACGCGAAATTGTAGCCGCGTATAACTCAACCGATCGTTTTCAATTGCTTACAAACGATTTCGAAGGTCGTCATCAACGCTTAGTGAGCAAGGAAGAATTCCTCGAACTGCTCGAAGAAGTAAAACCTTCTCCGTCGGTGCGAACTATTTCTGAAGTGGTGCGTCGCCAGCAGGACTTGCTGAACAATACCGCTGATATTGATCCGGCAAACAAAGAAGCTTTCCTCCTCTCCGACTTTCAGAAAACCATTTCCGACTTCGGGCGAATTGACGCCGACACGGCCATTCAGTTCCGCGAGATTATCGCTTCTGCACAAAACCGAAATAACTTATTCATCGATTCAGTTTGGTTTGAATCTCCGGTTCGGAAAATTGATCAGCCCGAAGCCATGCACGTTCGAATTCGTTCCCGTTCCACAGAAGACATGGTGAACGTTCCGATGCGTTTATACATCAACGGCGCGGCAAAGACACCGGCTAGTTTCTCTGTACCTGCTGGGGGTGTAACAGATACAATTTTGTACTTCTCTGTTCACGAACCGGGATTGCAACAGGGCATGATCGAGATCAACGATTATCCGGTAACGTTCGACGATCGCTTCTACTTCTCATTCACCGTTCTCAAAAACATTCCGGTGTTGTCTATCGAACCTGCAGATGCCATGCTGCCCACGTTCCCGGAAGATCATTACCTCAAGAAACTCTTCGCAACAGATTCTGCTTTCATTTTTGCGGAGATGGATGAAGGCAAAATTGATTACGCTGCGTTCGCGAATTACCGGTTCATCATCCTGAATAGTCTGACCACAATTTCATCCGGACTGTCAACAGAACTGAAGAAGTTTGTCGACAACGGCGGAAGCTTGCTCGTGTTGCCGGGAAGAAACGCGCAAGTTGATACGTACAATGCATTGTTGAATCCATTCGGGCTTGCAGGTTACGGTCCTGCTGTTGTTGATACAGGCTTGCGTCCCGTTACACATCTGAACTTCAATCACGCTTTGTATCAGGGTGTGTTTGAATCAACAAACGGAAGAATGGACATGCCGGCAACATCGAAACCATTTCCGATCAAAACCAATTCACAATCGCGTGAAGATGAATTGATGCGTTTGCAGGACGGAAATCTATTCCTGGCGAGCTATCGTGTCGGAAAAGGAAATGTTTATCTCTCCGCAGTTGGTTTGTATGGCGGATTCGGCAACTTCCCGCATCACGCGCTCTTTGTTCCGACCTTGTATCAAATGGCTTTGTTCTCACAGCCACAAAGTGATTTGTATTACACCATCAGCGAAAGCAAACCTGTTGATCTCGGAAACGTGGGTGCGATCGGAGAGAATCCTTTTCATCTCATCGACATGGAGAAGAAATACGATGTGATTCCGGCTCACGTTGTGCAGGACGGAAAAACTTTGCTCGATGTTCAGCGACTCGTTGTTGAACCCGGAAATTATCTGGTGAATCTGGATGCGAAACAAATCACCGGAATTTCATTCAACTACGATCGTACAGAATCAGACATGACGGTTCTTGTGAAAGACGAATTGCTTGCACAACATGCTGCTGCAGGATTACAGAACTTCACCATTCTTGAAAAAGGTCCGCAAGGACTTACCGACATTCTTTCAGAAAAAGATTATGGCGTGCGCTTGTGGAAAGTCTGCATCTGGATTGTCCTCGCCTGCCTGCTCGCTGAAATTCTGATTATCCGATTCTGGAAAAACGCTACACCAGTCACCATACCAACACCTGCTGCCTGATATGAAAGTTTTACTCCGCAATGCAACCATCACCGACCCAAACTCATCGCACAACGGGAAACAAGCTGATGTGATCATTGAAGACAATGTCATTACACGAATCAGTTCTGCGTTGCGTGCTGATGGAGCGAAAGAAATCAATTCAGAAAATATTCACATTGCTCCGGCCTTCGTCGATCTGCACGCGCATGTTTGCGATCCGGGAATGGAACACAAAGAAACGTTAGAGACTGCGGCTGCTTGCGCGAAAGCGGGCGGTTACTCTGCAATACTCGCGATGCCCGACACACATCCGGTAATCGACAACAAAGCACAGGTGGAATATGTTCGTCGTCGTTCACAAGGATTGCCGGTCGACATTCTGCCTGCGGGTGCACTCTCTGCCGGAATCGAAGGCAAAGACATGGCTGAATTATTCGACATGTATTCTGCTGGCGCACGGGTTTTCTGCGATGGCAATAAACCCATCACGCACGCAGGTTTACTTGTACGTGCGATGATGTACGCGCATCAGTTCGGCGGAAAAATATTTGCCCGTTGCGACGACAAAACAATTTCTTCCGGCGGACAAATGAATGAAGGTCCGACGAGCACCATGCTTGGATTGAAGGGCCTCCCTTCTCTGTCTGAAGATCTGATGGTGGCACGCAATATTTATCTCGCAGAGTTTGCAAACGCACCGATTCACTTCATGGCTATCAGTACAGCTCGTAGTGTAGAATTAATCCGCGATGCAAAACACCGTGGTCTTCCAATCACAGCCGCAGTACACGCGTACAATCTCTACTGGAACGACGAAGTGTTGACCGAGTTCGACACCAACTTCAAAGTGCAACCACCTTTTCGTGGAGAATCGGATCGTCAGGCTTTGCTCGCAGGAGTTGCCGACGGAACAATTGATTGCATCACCAGCGGACACTTACCTGAAGATGCAGAAAGCAAAGTCGTTGAATTCGACCTCGCTGGTTTCGGAATGATTGGATTAGAAACTTGTTTTACTCTTGCAAATGCCGCAGGAAATCTTTCCCCCGAACAACTGGTGAAAGCAATGTCAGTTAATCCACGAAAAATTCTTGGACTCAATCAACCCAAGATTGAAGAAGGATTAAAAGGCAACTTCGTTGTATTCGATACGAAAGCGAAGTGGAATTATACGAAGACGAAAAGTTTGAGCAGGAACAGTCCGTTGTTGGGAAGTGAGATGAGTGGTGGGGTGTTGGCGCTGTAGGTAAGTTTAAATCCGACCCCACATTCCAACAGGATAACAACCTCAAAAGCAGAGGGGAATCACTAGTTTTAACTGCTACTAATTAAGGGAAGCTTTCAAGTGGACCACGAATTTATAGAGGGTTCTAATAATTTTCTTTTTAAAATTTGTGGTTGGCTCACGAACTCATGCAAAAGCCGGTGCACGCACAGTGAATTTATTTCACTTTGCCAATCGGTGCTTAATCATCACAATCAACTAAATGCTCTCATCACTAAATAACAGGGAATTTGCCGGATTAATCTGGTTAACATTATTTGTTCTCTGGGCTTTCTCATATAAACCCGTAAGAAAAGGTATTCCGGGCCTGTTTCGCGCGTTCTTGGTGAGAGACATATTAATCTCCATTGTGTTAATGTCTATTTATGTTCTTGGTATCATATTCGTTCTTTACAAGTGTAATTTCTGGGACGCGAGTTTGATTAAGGATTCAATTGCTTGGTTTGTGGTAGTTGGTTTAATCATGTTGATGACTGCTAACAAGGCACTTGATAATCCAAAGCATTTCCGAAAAGTGATTTGGGAGAACGTTAAGTTCACAATCTACTTAGAGTTTATTATCAATCTCTATGTTTTTAGCTTGCCTATGGAGCTGGTTCTCTCCTTTGTAATTATTCTGTTCAGTATTCTTTCGCTTGTAGGTAGCAGAGTTCCCAAAAGTGAAGGGGTAGTTAAGTTCTTGAACGGAACTTTGGCATTACTAGGATTTGGGTTGCTTGGTTGGGTTATCTATAAAGTAGCTTCCGATTACAACAACTTTGCTACACTTGAGAACCTCAGGGATTTCCTCTATCCAGTTCTCTTAGGGCTTGCCTATATTCCGTTCCTGTACCTTTACGCGCTATTTATGTACTATCAGTATTATTACAAAGTGAGAATTAGCTATGGTTTTCAAAAAGATGAAGAAGTCATACGATATGCGAAACTTAAAATATTTAGAACGGCTCGGTTTAATATGAGCAAACTCCGTTGCATTGATAAGAATCTAAACATTTTCTTAGTCGAGTCGAAGGCGGAATTAGACCACAAATTAAAGGAGATCTGCAGTTAAAATGAAAATCGTAGTTACAAAGTTGGCAGCTGCGCATGTCGAAATTGAAATTGATACGCCAATCACCATTTCCATAAGTGATGTTTGCGAATTAAGACCTGCGCCTGTAGAGGCCGAGGTTGGCGCATCAATATTGTATTTCATGGATGGCTCGACGGTCAACGTTGTTGAATCACCAGGCGAAGTTCGGGCTATGTTGCAACGGAGTAAAAGACATTACTTTCAACGGGGCTTTAGTAGAAATTAAATTCTGTTTGTTAGTGATTGCGCTTTAAAAAGGCACTTCAGTGTCGACTTATCGAAAATTCGTCGAATTGCTACTCTTAGTTACCAACAGGTCTTGACTGGAATATGCTCCGTTTTGTACATTTGATTATATGAGAAACTTTTTACTATTTCTATTTGTAATATTTGTTGTAATTGTAGCTGTATTATGGTCGAAGGATGATTCGAGTGCTAGTTCATGCGATGATAATGATAACAACAATCAAGCACCAAAATCCTTAAATCCTCAAGCCTTACTTTCGCTGACGTTGACGAAAATATATTCGAGCAACGTGATACGACTTTCGTAAAGCATTCTGATTATTCTCTTTGAGCTATGGGCATCACGCGAGATACCATGTTTAGCACTTTCGTGGCCATTGGAATTTTCATCCTTGGTTACATAGCTAACCGTATTTATGAAAATTGGAAGAAAAGGCAGGAACTAGAGGAGATACGCAAGTACTTCTATATACTTGTTAAGTTACTTTCCGAACCGATTGATAAGCAAATCAAAGGCTTTCTCGAGTTTTGTGACGTATTGAAAAAACCTCCTGGCGGTAGATACGCATTTACGGCAGTTGCAAGTTTCAGCTTAGAGACACTAAAGCAAGTTCAACACTTCGATCTGTACCAAATATTTTTGAAAGGAAAATCTAAAGTGAATCATGCTAAGACATTGGAATTCGAAAACAAAGTAAAGTCGTTCCAAAAAATTCACGATAGCATCCATGTTCTTGAGAGTATTGAAGGACAGTACCTCAATACATATTCAGACTTTATCGAAGGAAAGAAGATATATGAAAAGTTGTGGGTTGAGAGTGCGACTGCGTTACAAACATTTTTGCTTGAACAATCTGGAATTCTAACAGCTAAAAAGTCAAATACTGACGAGGAACCATTCTTTCATGAATTAACACAGCACACCATTTCTTTCCAAGAGAGAGAGGATAAAGATGCCATCCATATTATGGTTGAACATTACATCCGACCTGCCCAAGATATATGTGAAAAACATATCGTTGATGAAAGAGCAGTTCTTTTCTTAACTAGGTTGATTGCCTGTATGGATGCTTATGATGCAATTGTAAGAATGCATCACACGACACGAACCCAGTTTCTATTGTACGCTCGGAGAACGCAGACGGCAAAAATAGATTTGGAGAAAGGGTTGAATGAATTGAAAGCGTAGAATTATGTTCGCTTCTCTTTATCAAGCTTATTCGCGTGCGCTTCTAACTCCTTTATTCTGCTTGTGATTTTTTCCGATTGTTGAATTTCAGTTGCACGTTTGTCCACGCAAATTCCGAGACCGTGGTGTTCTGAAATATGGCGACCTGTTGGTTGAGTAATCTGAACATATATTACGCCAACATCTGGGTGAAGGTCTGCATGCCAAGGCACGTTGTACACCTCTTCAAGAGTTTCACCATCAGCATGGCGAAACAGAGTATTTACACCAGTCTTATTCCTTCCATCCGTTAGAATTAGAAATAGAAGGTATGTTTTGTGAAAGTTGTGTAGTCTAAGTTGTGTGGCTTGCTTTATGCCTTTCTCTATCTGAGTAAGCTTGTTCACTTTTTCTTTGCCCGTATTTTCCACAGTCACTTTTACACGTTTACATTCAATGGCAACCGCATGTTGATGTTCACCGTCTTCCCAAATGACAATATCAACATCTCCAGGCAACTCACCTTTTTCAATTATCGGTTCCGCAATCTGTCTTGCAACTCTATGATTTTTCGACTTGCCAACAATTTCTCCAATAATGTGCTGCCTTGAAAATTCGTCGTCAAGAATCCATTTGATTATTTCATGTTCACCCCATTCGCCAATGCTATTTCCTTCTTCCTCCTTTCCGTTATCCTGAAAAAAATCAAAGTTTGATTGTCCCGGAATTAATTTCTGGAGGTGTGCGTGAATCTGATGAAAAATTAGTCTTCGTGATGCCATAATCAATAAAAAAGCAGCTCACCCGGAACGGGTAAACTGCTTCATTTTATATTCTTAGTGTAGTTGTAGTAGTTCTGCGTAATTAATGATTCATCTTAAACCAATTTCGCGGGAACGCGATAGTGACTATAATAAAACTCCACTTTAAAATCTTTCACTTCGTCAAAGTTGTGTCCTTCTTCGCACAATTTCACAAAACCAGTCTGGGTCATTACACCAAACAGTACGTGGACAAAGCAACCTTCGGGATATTCCAAGTGTGGCTTTCTTCCGTTGAGAAAGTTAGACTCAAATTTTTTATATGGCATTGTGCTTGACCACAACACTTGTCCCCAATTGTGTACAGCAATGCAAACATGTAATTCGTCTACATTTCCTTCAATAACGTTAAGCCGCTGCAGTTGGACAAGGTTTGCGTCATCTGCATACATCACCTTAAATGAAACGCAATCTCTTTTGGAAATCAAAGCATAATCACCTTTTATAGCTTTCATCTTCGTATCTGTTTTAATTAAAGATACGCTGAACAGTCTGCTTTTGTTCTGATTGCTGTCTCCGCGTTATTAACATCACAGAAATTCGAGGAAAAACGCCGCTATTCTTGTGCAATTTGGATTTATTTAGCTGTTGACTTTGATATTAATCAGGGTAATTTTAATGAACTAATATTTCAAATGTGAATCAGGAAACAAAAGATATAGGGGACCCTACTGTAGAATTTAATAAGCTGACCAAACGATTTCAATCATTGCATGACCGATTTCTCGCAATTGCCATGGATTACAAACACTATATCCATGATGAGATAAATGACCATGAAATTTACAATTTGAGAGATAATGTCTTGTATCGATTGTATAGTGCGCGATTTCATTTTCAACTTTTACTAGAACACCATGGCCGAGTCGAATTAAGATTTCAGGAATTATATAGCAGGAATCCTTCCGAAATATTTCAAGGTGGATTCGAAGTATCCGGAATTTAGGACCAATCCATTAAGGAGATTTATTCCCTGTTTGATAGCATGGTTTACCATTTGTGTTCGATTTACGATTATCTATGTCGCTTAATTAACTTTTGCCATGGAAAGGAGATACTCGATAACCCCAAATGGAACATACTTATTCAGAAAAAGAATGTCCGGGACAGTTGTTTCTGCAGTGCAGAGTTAATTCCCAAACTCCAAAAAATCGATGCTGAATTCGTTTATCCATTAATACATCATCGCTCTCAGCTGATACACACTCAAAAGGATACTGGGGACTTCGTTCTAAACTTCAATGTGGGTGGAGATAAGTTCTCTTCCCGTTTTCGAGCAACTAAAATGTTTAAGGAGAATTTTCCTGAAATTACCATTGGAAATGAAGGTCAAGAATTGAGTATTAAGTTCGCCGCATTGTGGTTAATAGACAAAACGTTAAAAACCACCACGGACGTTCTCTTTGAGTTGAGCGACGACATGAAAAAGAATAAGAAAATTGAACATGGAATGTTTGTTCTATTGGGACCAGGAAATACGATTTTACCAGCTTCAGGTCCAATGTGGGGTGATAGAAACGTCACTTAACAACATACTGTGTTACCGTCGGAAAGCAACATTATACTCTTCGAGAGTTTCGTTTACCCGATACCTTGGCATTCGAAATCCATCCAACAATTCTGATTCGCGCCGAATTCTTTCATTCTCAATAATGTATTTCAGCATGTGAACACGATGCTGGTTTATATACAACAGAAGATAGATTTCATTTCGCGGCATATGTTGAGCGTGGAGGACTTTTATCCATTCATAATATCGTTCTCTGGAGTAGTACGAATACTTCGCATTCTGTCCGAGCTGCCATAAAAAGCCATAGTAACCGCAACTCTCATGAATAACAACTGCCGCTGGAATTATCCCAATCGCATGATTAAATTCACCAATAGCGTAATCTAGGTAACGCTGAAGTCTCACTTCGTACATCATCTGCATGGCCGTGAATGTACCCTTCGATGAAAGCCGATGTCAAGCCTTTTAACAGCTAGCTAAGTTTCTTAGTCGAGCTATAACATTATTCCCTTACGTTCATTCATTTTAGGGTGTTCATCCTTATGTGTTCATTCATATGAAGTCCTTGGAATGTTAGAGAATTCGATTTTACTTTGATTTTCTAAAAACAAACTCAATGAATCATTCCAATTTTATTCCATACCACAATCGTCACATTCAATTCAGCGTAAACAACGGACCAGTCCAATCTGGTGTAGTTGTAGATATGGCTCAGTTCAGAACAGACGGTGTCATGACTACTGAGTATACATTTATACCAACGGGGAACATGATTGAATTTAAAAAGACATCTGACCCTGAAAAACGAAAGTCGCTTTCTGGTAAAGTTGATATTGCTCAGATAACCTGGGTGGAGCCGTTGAACTGGTAATTACCCTTCAACTGAAATATGAATAAAAACTTTAAGCATCAAAATAGTAACAAGATGAATGTTCATTTAGAAATAGAGCAAATTTCTGAATTGAAATGGATAGGTAAAATAGGTAATAGCCTTGTGTGCGAATTTGAATATTTCAAGGACGAGACGGGAAGAATATGGATGAATGATATTGGAACTCACCAAGTCAAAAAAAAAGGCTACGGAACTCCAATGGTAATTCGAGCTTTGGAAGTGTATAAAATCGTATACGTTTCAACCGCTACGCAACGCGATATTAAAGAAAGGGACTTACCAGATGATGGCCGATATTCGAATGAGCCTGATTTTTGGATATTTATCAAGAAGTGTGTTGATAGAGGAATATTGAAACCTGAGTGGATAAAACATCCTTTTAAGAATGATTAATTAGGTGTACGTCACCGAGTGTTTTGGGTGCGTTTCAGGGATAATCCCCCGAAATCGATGGGTTTAAAATTTGGATTGTTCATTTGTTCCCAAATTCCGCAGAATTCAATGGCGTTTCTTGTTCTTAGCCAGTTTTGAATGATATAGTCGCTTCGTTCTTTATCTCTGAAACGAGCCATGTCAGTAAGGGAGATAAAGTCTTGTTTGTTTTTGTCAACGACAACAATTTCAATCTCTCCAATCTTTAAATTCTTCTTCGTTTTCATAAGCGTTCATCTAAGTTGATTCGCGCAAATTACTTCGCCTAAAAACCAGATGCTTAGAAAACTACATTTCTTAGTCTTATCCGTTTTTAAACGTTTGCTACCGACTAGTACCGAGAAATTGTGGTACGCGCGCGCATAACCCTGCTCCGAAGGAGCTCCTTTGCAGCAGGAGTTAAACGCTTGCAGGGTTAATACATCCCCCAGAAATCCCCCAATTCCTCCAAATTCCCCACCTTTTCAGCCTACATTTTATCTAAATTTGTCCCGTTCATTCCAATGAACCTCTTAACTCAAAAACTCTCTCTTTATGTCATATGATGTAGTAATTATCGGCAGCGGTCCTGGTGGATATGTAACCGCAATCCGAGCTTCACAACTCGGGTTGAAAACTGCCGTAATTGAAAAAGCTGAACTCGGTGGAATTTGTCTGAACTGGGGATGTATTCCAACCAAAGCATTGCTCAAGAGCGCACAAGTATTTGAATACCTGAAGCACGCGGGTGACTACGGAATTCAGGCGGGAGATGCGAAAGCAGATTTCGGTGCAGTTGTAAAACGTAGCCGCGATGTTGCTGGTGGAATGAGCAAAGGCGTTCAATTCCTTATGAAGAAAAATAAGATCGATGTTATTGCAGGAACTGGAAAAGTGAAGCCGGGCAAGAAAGTGAAGTGACTGGTGCTGATGGAAAAACCCAAATGATTGAAGGGAAACACATCATCATTGCAACTGGTGCACGTTCACGTGAGCTTCCTAATCTGAAGCAAGACGGAAAGAAAGTTATCGGATATCGTGAGGCAATGACTCTTCCTTCGCAGCCAAAGTCAATGGTTGTGGTTGGTTCAGGTGCAATCGGTGTTGAGTTCGCTTACTTCTATGCGTCGATGGGAACGAAAGTTACAATCGTGGAATTCCTTCCGAATGTTGTTCCGGTAGAAGACGAGGAAGTTTCAAAACAACTCGAACGTTCATTCAAGAAAATCGGAATTGACATCATGACCGAAGCTTCTGTTGAATCGGTTGATGCTTCTGGTACTGGATGCAAAGTGAAAATCAAATCAGCAAAAGGCGAATCAACAATTGAAGCGGATATTGTTCTGTCAGCTGTGGGAATCACGCCGAACATTGAAAATATCGGACTTGAAGACGTTGGAATTGCAACCGACAAAGGAAGAATCCTCGTTGGAAAATATTACGAGACAAACATCCCGGGCTATTATGCCATTGGTGATGTTCTTCCAACACAAGCTCTCGCTCACGTTGCATCTGCAGAAGGAATTACCTGCGTAGAGAAAATCGCAGGCATGCATGTTGAAGCAATCGACTATAACAACATTCCGGGATGTACGTATTGCCAACCGGAAATTGCTTCTGTTGGTTACACAGAAAAGAAAGCAAAAGAAGCTGGCTTTGAAATCAAAGTCGGAAAGTTTCCATTCTCTGCATCGGGGAAAGCGAAAGCTGGAGGAAATTCAGACGGATTCATCAAACTTATTTTCGACGCAAAATATGGCGAACTACTCGGTGCGCACATGATTGGGGCAAACGTTACGGAGATGATTGCTGAAATTGTTGTAGCTCGTAAACTCGAAACAACAGGACACGAAATGATCAAGTCTGTTCACCCGCATCCAACAATGAGTGAAGCAATCATGGAAGCTGCCGCAGCTGCTTATGGTGAAGTGATTCACTTGTAAAAACCCAATTCTGAAAATTAAAAAAGGGAATCAGAAATGGTTCCCTTTTTTAATGTCATTTCCGTCCGCAAAGAGCATTCTCAATGGGCGACTACTATCATTTTCGTATCCGTCACACCGTCTCTCGTCACCTGTACGTTATAAACTCCATTTGGCAATCCTGAAAGATCAAGTTGGATTCTCTTGGTAAAACCCTGATCGGTCTGTAAAACATTCCCTCCCATATCCGACACTTTCCAGTAATAGTTGTCAGCGACATTCAACTCAATAGTGGTTTCACCTGCAGTTGGATTCGGATACATTTTTACAAAGAAAGGTTCCAATTTAGCGGCTTGCAGTGGATCCCGTAAGGCAATTTCCGTTGTGATGATGATCGGATAAAAATTCATGTGCACTCCATTCTCTTTCGATTTAGTCACAACATCTTCCAATGTATTTTTCGATTTGGGACCAACCAGTGCGGGCGCATCTCCAATTAATAAAATCATTTTCGGCGACTCCTTTCTCCACGACATGGTGTCGAGTGTGAGACAAGCACCATCGTAAACCGACTCTGCCCAATCAAGGCTTCCGCAACAAGGATGTATTGCATTTACGAAGTCAATCACCGAATCGAAGTTTGTAGTCAGCTGGAAATAATCAAACGACGGCGCACCCGGATCCGCAACATCGCGATAGATGGCAATACCTACGCGCACATTCTCACGCAAGCGAACGTGTTCAATAATTGTTACCACTCCGCTCTTCACATTAGCGATGTCGTCCATCATACTCGCCGTTGCGTCAATCAGAAATATGAGATCGGTATTATCTACTAAGTGAGTGTCGAGAACGCCAATGCA
>JBEIPA010000038.1:0-41239 GCA_040377305.1 Flavobacteriales bacterium
ACGGCATATTCACCCCGTAGCGTTCCGTCATCGTTTGCTTCACCACCGGATGCGTGAGATCGTATTCTTTCATCGGTTTTGGAGTTCCGACCTGAAGTCCGGTTGATTCTTTGTACGCTTTCCAAACCAGCTCGGAGCAGTAAACGAGATCTTCATTCCAACCGAAATAAAAATCGTAACCAACGCCCATTCGTTTGTCTACCGCTGCCCGCATCTTATTCGTTGTTGCTTCTGTCATGATGGAATCTGATTTCACCAGGCGACGCACCACGTAGTAATTACTGTCGCCGTGTTCAATCCATTGTTTGAACGGGGTTTTCTTAACCGGACCAACCGCTTCGTACACGTACCAGTTTCCACCGTCGTTGAAGAGCAATCCGCAATGAGTGTACTTCGAATGAGTCGCATAACTCACCGCCAGACTTTGTCCGCTCTGTGAAGTCTGGAAAATGATATCTCCGTTGTGAAATGGTCGCGGTTCGTTCTTGCCTTTGTCGAAGCTCATAGAATCAAACGCCGATGCAATGAACGGTCCGAGACAGAAGGCAAACATAGTTGCCAGTGAAAGGAACAGAATAATCCGATGTGACTTCTTCATTCCAATAAATTTAGGAAGATGGCGTTTGGAGGGAGCGGTTTGTTGTGTTAATTGAAGTTAACTCCGATATATTCGCGTATGAGATTTCTGCCCGTACTTTTTTTCTGCTCGTTTCTTTTCTCTTGTGGACCGGAAGAGCAAGCAAATAATCCCGCTAAGCCCCCAATCACCGACACCAACCTACGTCTTCCCAATATCGCAGCAGGATTGGCTGTGGATACAACGCTTCCTGCTTTGCGCATTTCCGCCCGCAACACATTTTACTATTCAGACACAACTGGAGTAGAACAGAAGCAGCCTGGATTGTTGGTGGAGTTTGATGACGCTTCAATGTCCGACATTGTAAACGTGTATGCAGATTCAAGTATCGTATCGCGTGAAATCGATTCGGTGATTCAGATTTACTGCAAGGGAAAAGATCTTCGTTTGATTGGAATGAACACCGGACAGGAACTCGCCATTCCATTTCACACCTTGCATCGTTTTCCAGCTATTACCGACACGATGTATTTTCCCGAATCAGATGCGCATTTGCTTTTCATTAATGAAGAATACGTAACTGCAAATGATCTGAGCAACGACTTTTCACGTGATGGTGACAAGTACTTCCGCTTGTTTTACAACGATGCGTTTAATCCGAATGATTCTTTCGTTGGTTTTCCCCTGCGAAAGTTGAATCAGCAAACCGTTGATATGCTTATGCTCGAAGGACAAAGCTGGGATGGAGTGAATTTCAAAGCAACGTCCGATTCAGCGCAGAAGTTAGCAACATACAATGAGTTTGTGAACAAGCTTGAGATCTTTGATAAAGTCGGAAGTTTCTGCACCATGCGTAAAGCGTTTATTTCCGTGGACGGCGATCAGTTTGTGAACTGGGGAAGATTGCTTAACGTCTTTGCAGTGCACTATTCGGTGCTACACGATTTGCGGGACGACGCCAGACAATACCTGTCCAATAAAATTGCAAATGACGGAGGTGCGCCAAAACAGTTCACTCCAGAAGATTTACGTTTGCTATACCCCGAACGTTTGATCTGGAATAACCGGATTTCCGGCGAATTTGAGCATCGGTATGACCCTTATTTCATTGGTAGTTGGTTTTGGGCCGATTAGACGATCGGTCTTCAACGCATGTCCACGTACCTTTGTATTCAGTATCTTCGCGCAGCTGAAAAATAAAAACCTCACATGAAGAAACTCTACACTTTTAAGAAGCCATTGGCTTTGATTGCTGCAATTTGTGCTGCAGGAACAATGAACGCACAAGTCTTATTTGATAACGGTCCTTATTTCAACAGCGTTGGAACAGGATTTTCCGGCGCTAACGAAAGCGTTCTCTACACCACAACTTTCGGAATGGGTACCATTGGTTTCGGGCACCAGTCCGCTTTGTTTAACCGTGTTGCCGACGATTTCGTTAACTCGGATTGTGTGTGGCAGATCGATTCAATTGTGTTCTTTGGTTATCAAACCGGCTCTCCAGTCACTTCAACATTTACGGGTGTTAATTTCCGCATCTGGGACAGTGTTCCTGATGTAGTTGGATCTAACGTCGTGTACGGTGATACCACCACAAACCGCATGACGCGTACCGTATTCAGTGGAGCTTATCGCATTACTGAAACTACAACAGGAAACAGCACACGTCCAATAATGCGTAACGTTTGTACAACTCCAGGGTTGACATTACAGGCTGGTACATTCTGGATTGATTGGGCATCACTTGGATCATTAGCATCTGGTCCATGGGCTCCGGCTCGTACACCAGCGAACCAGGCTGTAACCGGCAACGGACGTCAGCGTATCGGTTCTGTTTGGAACCCAGCACTTGACGGTGGTACCGGAACACCTGCACAAGGTTTCCCTTTCATCATTTACGGAACAGTTGTTCAGCCTACTGCAAGTGCAGGTTTGGATATCAATTTCTGTTCAGGTGATAGCAGCGCAATCGGCGGCTCACCATCTGGAACGGGAGGAACTGGTCTGTTGACTTATTCCTGGTCAAATGCTATTGAGTTGAACAATGCAACTGCAGCTAATCCAGTTGCATCGCCAACAGCGACAACAACTTTCGTTCTTACAGTAACGGACGCATTGTCTTGTGTCGATATGGACACAATGGTTGTAACTATTCTTCAGCCTACAACAAACACGCTGTCTCCTGTAGTTTGCAGTTCGTACTTGTCTCCGGAAGGAAACACCTACACCACGAGTGGAACTTATATGGATACGCTAGTGAATGCTGCAGGTTGCGATAGTGTGATCACGATTAACCTAACGGTGAATATGCCGACAACTTCTACAATCAATCCAAGCGCGTGTTATTCCTATGTGTCACCCGAGGGCAACACGTATACTTCGAGTGGAACATACACAGACGTAATTCCAAACATGTCGGGTTGCGACAGTACGATCACGATTAACCTCACGATCAACGGAACAACAACAGCGTCAATTTCTCCTGTGTCATGCGATTCATTCGTATCTCCTTCAGGAATGGTGTTGACTGCTTCCGGAATGTACATGGATACAATCGCGAACATGAACGGTTGCGACAGTGTTCTTACAATCAACCTGACCATCAACACTGTAGATACGGGCGTTTCTATGTCGGGAGTTATTCTGACTGCAGACGCGGTTGCTGCAATGTATCAGTGGATCAATTGCGACAGTGGAATGACCGTAATTGCTGGTGCAACAAGTCAGTCGTATATGCCACTCGTTGACGGTAACTACGCTGTAATTGTAACTGAGAATTCTTGTACTGACACTTCGGCTTGTATCATGGTTCTCGGAACAGGATTGGGCAATTCGGTTCTGGATAATGCTTCACTGTATCCAAACCCAACAAACGGAAATGTAAATCTCCTGTTTGGTCATGTATACAACGAAGTGAACGTCATCATCACAGATGCTCAAGGACGTGAAGTGTACACTCAGAATGCAAACGGTGTGACACGAATGGAAATGAATCCTTCTTTGGAATCAGGAATCTACTTCGTGAACATTTACGCTGATGGAAACGTTGCTACAAAGCAATTGATTCGTCAGTAGTATAATAGATTTTTAGTGGAACGGGATTGTCGAAAGGCGATCCCGTTTTTTTTATTGGAGCAGATTGATCGCCGTTACGGCATACAGTGCCGCAGTTTCTGTTCTCAATCGCGTTTCACCCAGACTCACTGCGGTGAATTGATTTCCAAGTGCCGTGTCAATTTCTGCACGTGAAAAGTCACCTTCAGGTCCAATCAGGACGAGAATGTTCTTCCCTGAAAAGGAAATCTTTGAAATCGAATTCTTTGAACCTTCATCGCAATGTGCAATGAGTTTCACATCAGCAGTCGCGGCTTTCACAAACTTATCGTATGAAACAATTTCGTTAATGACCGGTAGCCAGCTTTGTTGCGATTGTTTCATCGCAGAGATCGCTACTTTCTCGAGTCGTTCCTTTTTTACCGAAGAACGTTCAGAGTGTTCGCAATCAAGCAGCGTAATTTCATCAATTCCAATTTCCGTTGCTTTCTCAAGAAACCATTCGAGTCGTTCGTTGTTTTTCGTTGGGGCAACAGCGATGTGCACGTGAAACTTTCTGGGTGACTCATCGCGTGTACGTCTTACTATACGAAGCTCGCAACGTTTTGCATGATCGCTGGTTACTTCTGCAACCGCACGTGCGCCTTTCCCATCCACAATTTCTACCTCGTCTCCAATGCTGAGACGTAGAACACGAATTGCATGTTTCGATTCATCTTCGGAAAGAGAAATCAAATCGGAGGTCAGGTCGGGCTGGTAGAAGAGATGCACAGACAAATGTATATTTTTCTTTGCGTGCCTTTGCGGCTTGGCGTCTTTGTAGTTAAAAAGAAAGCTGTAGGTAGAAGTACAGACTTATCATTCAAACATCTGGTAAAGCTGGTCGAATGTTTCTATTCGCTGATCCTTGACCTTCAGAAATTGCTCGGCAAATAAACCATATACGTGACTCACCTCCATTTTATGCTTCCGCATATACTGCAACGAAATTGATCCGGCCGTTTTCGAAAGTTTATGTCCTTGCTCATCTTTCTCGAGTTTATGGTGAAGGAACTTCGAATTATGGAAGGAATCAATTTTCAGTTTTTCGGCCATATACATCTGCATTGCAGTCGACGACAACAAATCTTCTCCGCGCACGATGTAGTTGATCCGAAAGTGCACATCATCTGCCAGTGAAGCAACCTGATAAGAAGGAAGTCCATCTCGTTTTCGCACTATAAAGCTTCCCGTTTCGCTGCCGAGATGGAAATCAACTTTTCCTTTTTCCTCATCCGTGAATGAAACAATTTCCCGATCAGCAACGGTGATTCTTAAAGCAACATCCGGCGTGTCCAAGGAAATTCTTTTGTACTGACAGGTTCCGGGATATACATGTCCTTCGAGGCTGGCAAGTTTCTTTCGTGAACAGTCGCACGCGAAAAGTAGCTGCGCTTCCCGTAAACGATTCAGCATTTCAGTGTAAATGTCGAAGCGTTTGTGTTGCGACCAGTTCTGCTCAAAATCTTCAGGACCACTTGGACCTTCCTGCCATTCTATACCAAGCCATTCGAGGGAAGTGAAAATGTCGTTCACGTATTCCGGACGTTTTCTTTCGTCATCAATGTCATCAATGCGAAGGAGAATACTGGCGCTATGTTTTCGCGCGTGTAAAGCAGTCAATAGAAACGAGAATGCATTACCGATGTGCAGATAACCTGACGGAGTAGGAGCTATGCGTGTGCGATACATAGCTCAAAGGTACGGAAGCAACACGATACCGTCATCGCGAGGAGGCACGACGAAGCGATCCCATGAGACGGGAACGTGGTGTCACGAAACTTGAGCGATCAACAGAAGCGTGTTGCCACCAAAACGGTTGGCAGCTTTCCTCGATCAAGTGTTGGGTCACTGTGTACTTACATCATGGGATTGCTTCGCCCATGAAAAATCGGACTCGCAATGACGGTAGCCGTTTTGTACTTAGTACAGATCCACTTCGTCAACGAGATCTTCTACATCCTTGTATTGCACGTTTTTCATCTCGCGCAATTCAGCTTCGCGACGAATATCTCCGTTGCCCGGATTGTTGTTGTTATCTCCCGGATCCATTGTGTTGTTCAGATCGAACACATCATACATGAGATAATTTCCTTGCGAACGTTTTGACTTCCCGAAACGAAAAGTAATTCCCGCATTCAGAAAAATCGTCCCGTCTGGGCGTCCTTTATAAAACGGAGTGAGCGGACCTTGACTGCTCAACTGATTGAATTCGTAGGAGTAAAACCAAAAACGGTTTTGCATATCGAAACCAGAAGAGAAGAAGCAGGAGAAATTTGGACCCGGACGATAATCGAATCGGATTCCGTTTGCAACACCGAGATGCCCGAATTGAATCACGCTATCGTTGCCTAAATAGATACTATCTCCATTGCTGAGGTTGTACAATCCACCATAAGCACGGCTGTAAATGTTGATCGACAATTTTGGTGAAGGCTGAATCACGAGTTGCGTGTGACGCGGGAACTGCATCTGGAAATAACATTTGCCGTCGAGCTTACCTACACGGAATCCCAGCATCGGGAGATAAAGTCTGTTGCCGAACATGAAGCTTTTGGTTGCTCCAACACGGAAACTGAATTTAGGTGTTACCATGAAATTTGCAACGAAGGTTGTTCCCATACGAACCCGTTTCGTCGATTGTTCGTTGTATTTGTCCCCGGTTACGAAAGGGCTTACGTCTGCAAACAGTACACAGTGCGACTTGAATGCCCAGATTCCACGTAAACCAACGCTGAATTTGTAGAGCTCGTGCTGTTTTTCCAGTCCAAGAAAAACCGGACGATCGCTCACTGCATTTAGTGTAAAGAGTAGATGAAAAGTATTCGATTCGGTGCTGTCTTTGCCCGTAAATCGCGTGCGTGTCCAAAGTGGTGTATAAAAACTAAGGCTTCGTTGGGCGAAACTGTACTCTTCTAAACGATTATTGAGAACAGGAACGTTGCCTTTAATCGGGCGAGAGCCTGTTCTGTAAACACTAAACGACAGACATGGACGAATGTAGTTGCGAATTTCACGTTGCGTTTTCATACGCGTGAGTTCGCTGTTCAGTGTACGATCAAGAAGAGAATCTCGCGAAGGCGCAGAAAAGAGAAGTGCCGGAAGCAAAAGCATCCAGCAGCTCACGAGAAACTGTTTCACGATGTGCCGGTTACTCATTTTACTTCGGATTGGGTTTGTCGCCTTTTTTACCGGAATCATCTTCCTTCAGCATTTTGAGAAGCTCCTTCTTGAACTCTTCTTCGGCAACATAAAGCAACGCAAGCTTTTTCGCAGGAAGAACCTTCTTGAGTTTCTCATGCATTTCTTTTTGCAGATCAAGATCCTGTTGACGCAACGTCATTTCTTCATCGGCAAGTTTCATAAATTCTTCCGGAGTCAGCGTTTCTGCCTGCTCGTTTATCTTCTTGCGATTTTCTGCAAGCTGAGCACGAACAAGATCACGCTTATCCTGGTACTCGTTGTAGATCGGCCAGAACTTTTCAGCTTCTTCCGATGTGAGATTCAGTTTCTGAGTGATGAACGCCACCTTCAACGCCTTCACGCGCTCCTGTCCGGATGGTGTAGGCTTATCTCCGCCAGCAGGAGTCTGTGCCATTAGAGGCGCAGTCCACGCAAACAAGAGAAGTAATATGGTGTAAACGTTTTTCACTTTATTTCTATTTTTCTGTCGGACCAAAAACATCCAGACTTGTATTGTCATTCATCAGGTATTCCATCATCGCCGGATCAAGCACTTCATCTGTTTCTTCAATGATGTTATTCTCCGTCATAAAGTCCATCACCAATGCCTCATCCATTAAATCACTCTGCGCAATAATTGCATCGTTCATTATGACTTGATTATCCTGATTTGGTTTAATCTCTTTAGGATTTTTAGGCAATTCACGCACAATTCCCTCCGAAACTACAGTAATGATCGAGGAAGTATCGCTAGTTGATTTAGGAGTTTTCTTCACGAAATTGTCTGGCACAAGACCTTTGTCATTGATCTTTGCCATCAACTTGCCATCCCCGTTCTCAGTATTCCCAAAGAATGTCCACGCAAATGCAATTAACAAGGCAACCGATGCCGCAACTGCCGTAACCGCTACATACTTTTTCCACTGAGCAAGAACAATCACACGTCCCCGCTCTTCTTTCTTCTCGATTGTTCCTTCGTTTTCGAGTCGGGCAACAACTTTATCACCAAGTGAATCAAAGTATCCTTTCGGAACCTCGTCGTCATTTATGGTATGGACATACTGACCGGATTCTAAGGATGACGAAGCAAGAACTTTTCGGGTAAGATTTTCGAAGTAACCTTCGGGCACAACCAATCCTTCATCCTGCTTCACATTATCAAGCACGATATGCGATTCGAGACTTGCACTGAACTCTTGGAAGTAATTTTCAGGAACAACAAGTCCGTCTTCCGATGGAATCGCCGTCTTCGCTTCAATGATGGAAGAAAGCTCTTCGAAGTAATTCTCAGGAACCACGAATCCTTCTGGAGTTTCATTGTCAGACTGAGCGGAGTCGAAGGCTGGCAATGAAGTTTTCGCTTCAACAATCGGTAACAATTCCTCAAAATAATTTTCCGGAACAATCAGCCCACCATCTTCAGGGATCGACGTCTTAGCTATAACAAGCTCGCTTAATTCCTCGAAGTAGAGCTCAGGCACAACAAACCCAGTCTCTGTCCCCTTCAAAGCGAAGAGGGCAGGGGCGTGCTTGCTCAAATCATCTGAGTCAGCAGGCAGGT
Source organism: Flavobacteriales bacterium (assembly GCA_040377305.1). GTDB lineage: Bacteria > Bacteroidota > Bacteroidia > Palsa-965 > Palsa-965. The sequence goes on from JBEIPA010000038.1 coordinate 8,415, forward strand.
TCATATCGTTGTCTTCAATCATCTTGTTTCTCAATATTCCGTGATTTCGAATTCCGTGATTCCGTTCGTTGTTGTCGGAATTACGAAATCTCGAAATCACGGAATTCTTTCTTCTGCTGTACTTCTTATGTACGCTTCTATTTTCTTGACTGCATGATGGTATGACGCTTTCAGTGCTCCTACCGATGTATCCAGCACCTCCGACATATCATCGTACTTCATGTCTTCAAAATATTTCATCGTGAAAACAATTCTTTGTTTCTCCGGCAATTGTTGAATCGCAAGCTGAAGTTTTTTCTGAATCTCATCGCCCTTGAATGTGTTGCTGTCGTGAAGCTTGTCTTCAATGCTGTGTTCAACATCTCCGAATCGCACAAACAATTCTGCTTTGCGCGAACGGATAAAGCTCATCGTCTCATTCGTTGCAATGCGATAAAGCCATGTGTATAACTGCGCGTCCTCTTTGAATCCGTCGAGACCTTTCCAGGTTTTGATGAACGTATTCTGCAAAACATCATCCGTATCGTCGTGGTCAACGAGAATGCGGCGAATGTGCCAGTACAGTTTTTTCTGGTAACGCGTAACGATCAAGCGAAAAGCCTGCTGCCTCGACTTCTCGTCGCGGAACATGCTTACTAGTTCTTTATCGCTTGGTTCGCTCATCAGTTCCCTGTTTCGGATTCCCCGTTCCCAGTTGTTCTAAGTTAAAAGTTAAGCACACGATCAACTCACGTGTTGTCGCAAATAAACAGTGAACCGGTTTAGCAAGAAACACTAACCGGGAACCGGGAACTGGAAACCGGGAACTACTTCTTGCGTGAGATTGCTTTCATCGTTGCATTTACGATGTCAACCGTATCGAGTCCATATTTTTTCATGAGCTCATCCGGTGTTCCGCTTTCGCCGAACGTATCGTTTACTGCAACCATTTCAAGCGGAGCAGGGAAGTCGCCGGATAAAACTGATGCGATACTCTCGCCCAGTCCGCCCCAACGGTTATGTTCCTCTGCAGAAACCGCACACTTAGTCTTTCGGACTGACTTTAAGACGGCTTCAGCGTCCAAAGGTTTAATCGTGTGGATATTGATTATTTCAGCCGAAATGCCTTTTTCTTTGAGAATTTCCCATGCTTCGAGGGCTTTCCACACCAAATGACCGGTTGCGAAAATCGAAACGTCTGTTCCTTCTTCCAGCATCAGCGCTTTTCCGATTTCAAACTTCTGATCAGCAGGAATGAAAATCGGAACAGCAGGACGACCAAAACGCAAATACACCGGACCATGATGCTCAGCAATTGCAATTGTTGCAGCTTTCGTTTGGTTGTAATCGCAAGGATTGATCACTGTCATTCCCGGCAACATTTTCATCAAGCCGATGTCTTCAAGAATCTGGTGTGTTGCACCGTCTTCTCCAAGCGTAAGTCCGGCATGCGAAGCACAGATCTTTACGTTCTTGTCGGAGTATGCAACCGACTGACGAATCTGATCGTACACCCGACCTGTAGAGAAATTCGCAAACGTTCCGGTGAAAGGAATTTTTCCGCCAATGGTCATTCCTGCAGCGATACCAATCATGTTCGCTTCAGCAATTCCCACCTGGAAAAAACGATCCGGATGATCTTTCTGGAATGCATCCATCTTCAGCGATCCCGTAAGATCAGCGCAGAGTGCAACCACATTCGGATTTTTCTTTCCGAGTTCCGACAATCCTGCTCCGAATCCGGAACGTGTGTCTTTCTTTTCTTTGGCGGTGTATTTCTTTTCCATGTGGGCAATTGTGATAGGTCGTGTGAATAGTGTTTGAAGGAGATTACTTCCTTGGCGGTGGCGGTGGCGGTGGTGGCGGAGGTGGAGGTGGAAATGGACTAAGTCCTTTCGCTTGAATCGCTTGTTGATCAAAAGTATTTATCGATTTAATTTTGCAGGAATTCCCAGACAAGTCAAAAGAAACCGCTACCAACATTTTTGGAATATCGCCATCAATGTACCAATAAGCACATGATTTTCCTGCTTCGCGAAGCACTAACTTTTTTGTAGTCGATTTTATGGGCTGCAGTTGTTGTGAAGCCAACATTAGTCTGCTTCTTAACGCAGTGTCGGTTCGAACTTGATCAGGTAAAGAACAAAGAATGCTATCGATTTTTTGATCTTCGAGGTACAGACATATCTTGCCGGTAATAGCTTTTCTTTCTTTCCAGAAATCGTCTGAACTCTGTGCGCAAACAGAAATACAGAGCGCAAATAAAAGTAAAGCAACAGAAATAATTCTGCGATTCAATTTGCACATCTGCACATTTTCAAATTTGCACATCATCCCTAGTACAGCTTAACCGTCGCCGATCCACCCGGATCTACCTTAAACTTCGTTTCTTTCGTGTAAATAGTTTCTTTCGCTGACTGCGTGCGGAAAACAATGCGATAGTTCCCCGGCTGCAAAACCAGATTCTCATTGGTGATTTTGTCGTTGAGATTGCACACCCACGTCAATGTATTTTTCTCTTCTAAGAAAACCTGTCCTGTTCCAACAGCCGGCTTGAAAATGCTCACTGTCCCTGCCTGGGGAATTGTAATCGTCGTAGTCTTGCTTTGGCTGATGTCTACATTCGACATGTTAATTCTCGGCAACGTGAGAATTTCCAAATCGTATTTACCGGTAATCATCTTGGTTATCGCTCCAACTTCAACCACACAAAGCGTAGTCGTTTCACCTTTCTTGCGAACGATGCACGATAGTCGCCCATAGTTATTTGCGCCTGCGATGTTCACGTGCAAAAATCCTTGTGGCGCATCAACGGCAATAATGTTGTGAATGCCCGGAGTGATCGTAATATTCTCCTTCACCACTTGCGGAATGGTGTGAACAACCAGTTTGTATGTGCTCAGCGGATCAAGAATTACCGTGTCAGGAACTCCGCGGTGATTCATCGTGTGCATGTAGTTGTAGCGAATTGCTCCTGTTTGCTGATCGTAGAATGTCATCGCAACATCGCTCTCCAGTGGTTTGCCTTGATTGTTCAGCAAGTTCACCTGACAAGTAGTGTTGTTCATTGCCTGAGAAACAACAATGTTCAGCACTTGCGTGAATGTCGACTCCGAAGAAATATCGTAGAGTTTTCCAATGCAATTCAAACCTTCGAAGTTTCCTTCAAGACCAATTCCGAGAACGAAAGGTTTCAGTGTAATACCTTGCGTCTGCAGCATCAAAGAAACCGCACAGGGATCGCCGCCGCATTCTTCAATTCCATCCGTAATCAGGATGATAATGTTACGCGCATTCTTTCCGTCCTTCGGAAAATCTTCTCCGCATTGAGAAAGTGTGTATGCAATTGGTGTTGTTCCTTTCGGTACCAGCGACACCAAACGATTTTTCATCGCAGGAATTGCAACGCTAGGTTTGCCAATGGGAACTTCGAGTTTTGTGTCTTCACAATTGCGTTGCGGTTGTAACGGATATTCGTGACCGTAACAACGCAGGCCCAATTCAAGATTCGGAGTTGCTTTGAGGCTGTCGAGAAACTGCGAGAAAAGATTCTTCGCAATGTCCATCTTCATTCCGGTTTGCCATCTTCCGTACATGGAAAAAGAGCAATCGAAAACGAAAAGAATCCGCGTGAGTGGAGGAGTAACTCCATATGACACGACAGAACCATCGTTGAGAACGGAATGTTTGTTTACAAAGTTCGTAGGATCAAACACAGGACCCGCCGAAAGTCTCGGAGCGAAAATGCTGAGTAAAAGAATCGCGGCAATCAGTACCTGTTTTTTCATAAGGCGTCGGTTAGTAATCTCCGACAGAGCAATTGAGCTGATCAAGTCCGCACGTAAGTTGTTCATCATTCGGTGCAACACCATGCCACTTGTGCGATCCCATCATGAAGTCGACTCCGGCTCCCATCTCTGTCTTCATTAGTATAACGACAGGCTTGCCTTTTCGTGTATGTGAATGCGCAGTTTTCAGAGTAGAAATAACTTCATTTAAGTCATTTCCATCTGCAATTTTCAATACATCCCATCCGAACGCACTGAATTTCGCTGCGAGATCTCCCATTGGCAATACTTTGTCGGTAGCGCCGTCAATTTGCTGACCATTCACGTCAACGGTACAAATCAGGTTATCGACTTTGTTTCCTGCAGCATACATGGCCGCTTCCCAAATCTGACCTTCCTGAAGTTCACCATCGCCATGCAGCGTGTAAACGGTTCTATCATCACCATTCAATTTCTTTGCCAAAGCCGCGCCAATCGCAACCGACATTCCCTGACCCAATGATCCTGAAGCAATTCGAACTCCCGGAAGATTGTCGTGAGTCGTTGGATGTCCCTGCAATCTCGTATTCAGTTTTCGGAAAGTCGCAAGCTCTTTCACTTCGAAATATCCGTGACGCGCAAGAGTGCTGTAAAACACCGGAGAAATATGTCCGTTCGAAAGGAAGAAAATGTCTTCACCTTTTCCATCCATGTTCCAGTTCTTCGGATCATGTTTCATGATTTCTCCATATAGCGCCACGAAATATTCAGTGCATCCAAGCGATCCACCAGGATGTCCGGAATTTACCGCATGTACCATTCTGAGAATGTCGCGTCGTACTTGTATACAGAGATTTTTCAGTTCTTCACCCGAAGCCATATTCGATGTCGTTGATTAGTTTTTAAACCGATTAGTGATGCCTTTGTTTTCTATACTGCTGATTTTCATTGGAGAAGAAGCGCGATATTTTCAAAATAACACGCAACACCATCAACTATTCAACTAATCAGCATATCAACTAATCGATTTGGCGTCAAAAGTAGCTTATAGTACCACCATAGATTTCCAAGTTGAAAACTATGACCGTATGTTGAAAACTACGATTGTCATGTTACATTTGCGCCCACCAAATTTTTCCCCGAACCAGTAATTTTGCACCCCGGAGAGAAATTGACCTTCGAAAAGGAATTTAAGCCAGAATCATGTCATTAAAGTGCGGAATTGTTGGATTGCCAAACGTCGGAAAATCGACGCTATTTAACTGTTTATCAAACGCTAAGGCTCAAGCTGCGAACTTTCCGTTCTGCACAATTGAGCCTAACGTTGGAGTGATAACTGTGCCCGATGAGCGCCTGAACAAGCTCGCAGAACTGGTTAATCCGGAGAAAATTCTGCCGACCACGGTGGAAATCGTGGACATTGCCGGTCTGGTTGCGGGTGCCAGCAAAGGCGAGGGACTTGGGAACAAGTTTTTGGCAAATATTCGCGAAACTGACGCAATTTTGCACGTTTTGCGTTGTTTTGAGGATCCGAACGTCGTTCACGTGAGCGGAAAAGTAGATCCGGTGAACGACAAAGAAGTAATCGACCTCGAGCTTCAGTTGAAAGATTTGGAGTCGGTTGAACAGCGCATGAAGCGTATTGAGAAGCAGGCGAAGACCGGTGCAGATAAGGAAGCCAAGAAGACGTACGAGATTCTGACTGCAATTCATGCGAATCTATTGAAGGGAATGTCGGCACGCACCGTGAAAATTGCGAAGGAAGATCTTCCGTTAATCGCTGATATTCATTTACTCACGATCAAACCAGTAATGTATGTGTGCAACGTTGACGAAGCTTCTGTGAAAACAGGAAACAAATTCGTTGACGCTGTGAAGGAAGCTGTGAAAGATGAAAATGCAGAAGTGATTGTCATCACAGCAGCTATGGAAGCTGAAATTGCAGCACTTGAAAGCTACGAAGACAGAAAATCTTTCCTTTCTGATATCGGATTGGAAGAGCCAGGAGTGAACAAACTCATTCACGCTGCATATCAGTTGCTCAATCTGCAGACGTACTTCACTGCAGGAGTAAAAGAAGTTCGTGCGTGGACTATTACGAAAGGAATGACTGCGCCACAATCGGCGGGAGTGATTCACACTGATTTTGAAAAAGGATTTATCAAAGCGGAAGTAATTGCATACGACGACTTCGTTTCATTTAAATCGGAAGCGGCGTGTCGTGATAATGGAAAACTCCGCATTGAAGGAAAAGAATATGTAGTTGCCGACGGAGATGTAATGCATTTCCGTTTTAACGTATAGTAATGCAACAACTGGGATATATTTTATTTTTCCTGGTTGTGTGGTTTGTGGTCCCGTACATTTTAGGATCATTGTTCTTTAAACAACTGAAGAAAAAGTGGAAGTGGTTAGGCGGAAAGGGTAAGGGCCAGCGATTTTTTGGGTTCCTCGTATTTCTACTTTGCGCTCTAGTGGGTTGGTTCCTTGAGAACTTGGTTCTCATCGGTGTGAAAATGATGTTATAAGATTTGAACTATGGCAAAATCGAATTATACAGAAGATAGTATTAAGTCGCTCGACTGGAAAGATCACATCCGTCTGCGTCCCGGAATGTATATCGGGAAGCTGGGTGATGGTTCTTCTCCTGACGATGGAATTTACATTCTCGTAAAAGAGGTTCTCGATAACAGTATCGATGAATTCGTAATGGGGAATGGAAAGCGAATTGACGTTACGATTAAAGAAGGTACGGTTACGATTCGCGATTTCGGTCGTGGAATTCCATTGGGAAAAGTGATTGATTGCGTTTCAAAAATCAACACAGGAGCGAAATACGATTCAGAAGCATTTAAGAAATCGGTTGGTCTGAACGGAGTTGGAACGAAAGCGGTGAATGCTCTCGCAGGTTGGTTTCACATTCAGTCAATTCGCGAAGGCAAAACAAAAATTGCTGAGTTCAAGCGTGGAGAGCTTGTAAAAGACGAAAAGATCAAACCATCTACTGAAGCGGAAGGAACAATTGTTTCGTTCACTCCCGATGAGAAGATGTTCGTGAACTACCATTTTATCAACGAATTTGTTGAGAAAATGCTGTGGAATTACGCATACCTCAACACGGGTTTGACACTCACGTACAATGGAACGCACATCAAATCGGAGAATGGTCTTTTGGATCTTCTTCAGAAAAATTTGAGTGGTCCGATTGTTTACCCGATCATTCATCTGCGCGGAGAAGACATCGAAGTTGCAATCACACACAGCGACAGTCAATACGTTGAGGAATATTTCTCATTCGTAAACGGTCAGCACACTACGCAAGGCGGAACGCACCAGGCTGCATTTCGTGAAGCGGTTGTAAAAGTTATCCGCGACTTCGTAAAGAAAGAATACGAAGCGGTCGACGTCCGTACTTCCATCGTTGCAGCAATTGCAGTGAAAGTTCAGGAACCGGTTTTCGAATCGCAGACTAAAACAAAACTTGGTTCTCAGGATGTCGGTCCGAAAGGTCCTTCGATGAGAACTTTTGTTTACGACTTCCTGCGCAGCAATCTCGATAATTACCTGCACAAGAATCCGGAATCTGCCGACGCTCTTCACCGTAAGATTATTCAAAGCGAGAAAGAACGCAAGGAACTTTCCGGAATTCAGAAGCTGGCGCGTGATCGTGCGAAGAAAGCGAATCTGCACAACCGCAAACTGCGCGATTGTCGTGTTCACTTAACAGATATGCGTGATGAACGTCGTTTGGCGAGTACACTCTTTATTACAGAGGGTGATTCTGCAAGCGGATCAATCACCAAAGCGCGTGACGTAAACTCGCAAGGCGTTTTCTCTCTGAAAGGAAAACCGCTCAACGCGTATGGCCTCACGAAGAAAGTTGTTTACGAAAACGAAGAGTTCAACCTCATTCAGTCGGCACTCGACATCGAGGAAGGACTCGACAACCTTCGTTATAACAATGTAGTAATCGCAACAGACGCCGACGTTGATGGAATGCACATCCGCTTATTGCTGATGACATTCTTCCTTCAGTTCTTCCCTGATCTGGTGAAGAACGGTCACCTGTACATTTTGCAGACGCCGTTGTTCCGCGTTCGTAACCGGAAGGAAACGATCTACTGTTATTCTGAAGACGAACGGCGCGCTGCAATTGCGAAACTCGGACCGAAGCCGGAGATCACACGTTTCAAAGGACTCGGGGAAATTTCTCCTGACGAATTCAAGCACTTCATTGGAAAAGATATTCGCCTTGAGCCGATTATTCTCGGACAAGGAAGCAACATCACACAAATTCTTTCTTACTACATGGGTAAGAACACACAGGATCGTCAGGATCATATCATTGGCAACCTGCGCGTAGAAAAAGATGTTGTGGAAGAAACAGCAGCTGTACCTGCGTAACATTTGTGATTTGTTTTTTGTGATTTGCTATTTCAACAAATCATAAATCTTAAATCAAAAATCTTAAATGACTAATGGCAGACAAAAAAGATAAAGACGGCAACGAAGGACCAAACGAACCGGTGAATCACGGCGAGCACAATGCGAAGCACGTGAATGGCATGTTCGAGAATTGGTTTCTCGATTACGCATCGTATGTAATTCTCGAGCGTGCAGTTCCATACATCGAAGACGGTTTAAAACCCGTGCAGCGTCGTTTGATGCATTCGATGTGGGAAATGGAAGACGGTCGCTATAACAAAGTGGCGAACGTTATCGGTAACACCATGAAATATCACCCGCACGGTGATGCTTCTATTGGTGATGCGTTGGTGCAGCTCGGGCAAAAAGATTTGCTCGTAGACTGCCAGGGAAACTGGGGGAATATCTATACCGGCGATAGCGCAGCGGCTTCCCGTTACATCGAAGCACGTTTGTCGAAGTTCGCTTTGGATGTTGCATTTAATGCGAAGACAACAAAGTGGTTAGCAACATACGACGGAAGAAACCGCGAACCGGAAACGCTTCCGATGAAGTTTCCATTGTTGCTTGCTCAAGGCGTAGAAGGTATTGCTGTAGGTCTTGCCTGCAAAATTCTTCCACACAACTTTATTGAACTCATCGACGGTTGTATTTCAGTACTCCGTGGACGCAAAACAGATATTTATCCTGACTTCCCAACGGGAGGACTTGCAGATTTCTCGAATTACAACGACGGTCTGCGTGGCGGGAAAATCCGTGTTCGCGCACGTCTGAAAGTTAAGGATGCAAAGTCGCTGGTGATTACGGAGATTCCATTCGGAACAACCACCGGAAGCCTGATCGACTCTGTGATTGCTGCGAATGAGAAGGGAAAAATCAAAATCCGCAAGATTGAAGATAACACTGCGGAGTTTGTTGAGATTCTCATTCACCTGCAGCCGGGAACCGACACCGACAAAACCATTGATGCACTTTACGCATTTACCGATTGTGAGATTTCAATTTCTCCGAACGCATGCGTAATTGAGAACGAGCATCCACGATTCATGGGCGTGAATGAAATGCTGAAAGTTTCAGCGAAGCGCACAATGGATTTGCTGAAACTCGAGCTCGAGATTGAATTACGTGAGCTTCAGGAGCAATGGCATTTCTCTTCTTTGGAGAAAATCTTCATCAAAGAAGAAATGTACATCGAATTTAAAGAGTACAAGGACCGCGAAACACTTTACGAATACCTTCACACGCGCTTCAAGCCTCACCGCAAGAAATTGCTGCGCGATATTACTGACGAAGATTTACATCGTCTCACGCAGATTCCAATGATCCGTATCACCCGCTTCGATACAATCAAGGCGGATGAGAAGATGAAGGACCTCGAGAAGAAGATTGAAGTTGTTCGTCATCACCTCGCCAATCTTACGGATTACGCTGTCGAGTATTTCAAAGAGCTCAAGAAGAAATACGGAACAGGTCGCGAACGCAAAACGGAAATCCGTCAGTTCGAAGTAATCGAAGCGCGCCAGGTTATCATCAACAACGAGAAGCTCTACGTAAACCGCGAAGAAGGTTTCATTGGCAGCGGCATGAAGAAAGACGAATTCGCTTTCGATTGCTCCAGCCTCGATGAAATCATTGTGTTCCGAAGAGACGGCGTAATGATGGTGACGAAAGTCGCTGAGAAAACCTACGTGGGTAAAGACATCATTCACCTTGCGGTTTTCCGAAAAGGTGATACACAAACCGTGTACAACATGGTTTATCGCGATGGCTTACGGGGTAATTCCATGATCAAGCGTTTCTCCGTCACTGGTGTAACGCGTGATAAGGAATACAATCTCACACGCGGCGCGAAAGAGTCGAAAGTGCTGTACTTCTCGGTGTCTCCGAATGGAGAGAATGAAATTATAGATATCTCGCTTACAGAGAAGTCAGGTGCACGCAAGCTCGAGTTCGACATGGATTTCTCTTCCGTAGCGATTAAAGGCCGCGATTCGCAGGGGAATATCCTCACGCGTTATCCGGTTCGTAAAATTGTTCTTGCGGAACGTACAGAAGGAGAAATCAAGCGTCAGAAAGTGTGGTTCGATGAAAATACACATCGTCTCAACTACGAACAACGCGGAACGTATATCGGTGTGTTCTTGCCCGATGAGAAGATCATCAGCGTTACACATCAGGGATTCTATCGTCTCACCGGCATTGAAACATCTGTTCACTTCGATGAGGATATTATCCTGATGGAGAAATTTAATCCGGAAGCAACCACAACTTGCTTGTACTTCGATGGAGAATCGAGCCAGTTTTTTGTGAAGCGATTCATTTTCGAACCAACGGAGAAGATCACGAAGTTCATTACCGAAGACACAGCTTCATATATTGAAGCGATTTCGAATCACCATAGCCAGAAAATCTCCATCAAGTTTGCGAAAGTGAAAGGCGAGGAGCCTAAGCCGGAGAAACTGAATGCGGATGAATTCGTTGAGGTGCGCAACATCAAGGCGAAAGGCAACAAGGTGAGCAACCTGAAAGTGAAAGAAATCGAGATGGTCGATCCTTTCGCAAAAGTGTCGCGCGAAGAACTCGAGATGGAATCTGAAGAATTGTCGCCGATCGAGAAGCTGAAAGCGAAAGGCCCTAAGAAGGGCAAACCTCCTGGACAGGGGAAGCTTTTCTAGTTGATTTAATGAGTCAAGGATTCAAAGATCCGATGAGACAATCATCGGATCTTTTTTTATACAGCTATTGAACTTCACCACGGGTAGTAATTCGTGTTTAGGTCATAAACAGCCGGCGTCGGAAGCTCACCAATGCCATTGTAAAGCTCAACTTCTCCGCTCCTGTACACAACAAAAGTATTGTTGTACATCCCCGTAAACATCTGAACCTTCCATGCATCGCCGACTGGCGTAATCGTGAATGTTAGGTGTTGGTTCCACATTTTAGGTTCAAATCCCTCGTTTGCACACGATGAAACAAGGGAAACAGTTCCACTATTTTTTCCAAGAATCGGCGAAAGCAACGAGTCAACATATTTGTAGTTGAAGAACGTTGAACTGATAAAGGTGCCGTTCGCATACCCGGCTTGTATTTCCATCGGTGATTTGGTCTGCCAATGCATTGTCTTGAACAAACTATCAATAGAACGCTGATGGCTTCGGTAATCGCTTTCGGAAATGGTTGCCTGGTATTTGAATGGGCCTGGTTTAACTGAGGAGTCGAGTGGAGGCGGAGCACCGATGTGTTTGAGATAACTGTATAGCATTTCGACTACTTTCACTTCCTCGTTGATTTCTTTTTCAGTTTTGGTAATAGCGGTCGTGGAGTTGTGAAAGGAACAGGCATAAATGGTGTAGACCGTTCCTCTCAGCAACTTGGTTTCTTTGTTTGTAAGCGGTCCAATCTTGGGAAATTCAAACGCCGTACAAACTCCTTTTCTCAAACCGTTTTCGTAAATACAGTTTTTGGTAATATGACCAGTACTGTCTTGCTCTTTCCATATCCCATTGAGCAATTGTTTCGTATAATGTTTCTCTGTCTTCAGTGTTCCATTCGGCCAGTTGTGCACTTCAGTTCTTTGCTCGTCCTTCGAGATCATACTGCGTGAAATTGTTCCGTTCGGATAGTACCAGGTAAAGTTCTGATCGTATTTATCACCATTCTTCTTCGTGTGGCTTTCCTGTTTCAATTGTCCATCCGCATAGTATTCAATAACATCCTGCGACCCTGATTTGAATTGAATGTTGCTGCGAGAAAGCTTTCCATCTTCGAAATACTCAACGGACAGCGTATCATTTTGCACACGATAGTATCTTTTCTGATTGAGTTGCCCGCTCTCATAGTAACTCCAGAACGACGTTTGTTCGCTTGGCCCATGCTCGAAGATTGTATGAGTCATCACATTTCCGCTTTCATAGTATCGCGTTTCGAATCCTTTGCCGTCCGCCAATATTTTCTTTTCAAATAGCTTAATGCCTTTATCGGAATAACGGACAACGTGTGAGGTCGATGGATAAAATTGACTGCCAAATTCGCGTTTCAATTGAATATTTCCGGTCTCAAAATACTCCGTCCACAAGCCTATCGGACCACCATTAACATAGTTTTCTTCTGATGATATTTTTCCATTGGAGAAATACCGAAGCTGTTTTCCGTGCGGACGTCCATCCACAAAAAAGCCTTTCAGAATCAGATTGCCTTTTTCATCGTATCCTTCCGCATATCCATTCTTGGAGGGATGGTAAGATGGATAATCGCTTACAATGAATTTATGTCTCTCGATCGTGGCAATTTTTCCGTTTGGATGATAAGTAATTTCATCTCCGAATTGCGGATGGATATCCGTGTACCCTTCGCTGTCGATAAGATGTGCCGGTCGTGGCTCGAATTGTTTCGGATCGAGTTCTGAGGAATGTACCGTGCGGAATGACCGCTCCGAATATTTCACGCCATTGTGATAAATGATTTCTTTCCAGCATCTTCGTTTTTCTTTGTTGAGATAATAGATATGCTCTGTAGTCAACTGCTGATTCGGATTGTACATTTTGAGTTCCGCAATTACCGAATCGTGACTAACACGGCGGTACGTTGAATACGGGAACGTACGCACAAGGTCATACAGATCTTCCTGCTGCAGGATACCGTTCTTGAATACACGCAACTGGTATGGCTTGGCGTTGGACTCACGATAACAGGTGTCCTGCATCGGTGTTTGATAGCTGCCATCCTGATAAAACGTCGAAAAGTAATATAGCCCGCCCTTACGGTTGTACATATTGAAATCGCAGAGTTGGGCACTTGATCTCAATGTGGAAAGCAAGAAAACAACGGCAAGTACAGAAAAGCGCATGAGTCGATTTACTGGTGAATTATACTTTTGTAGGTAATACACGTTTTTCTTTCTAAAGTTCACCATTAACGATGCTATTTCCGTCAGGATTCCACATAAGTTCACCAAGGAAATACACCTTACGCCTCTACGTTTGCAACTGAGCTCCTCCCGAGATTAACTGTATACTTGTACCAACCAAAATTTCAATCTGTGTCAGCAGGTAAAACAGCCATTGTATTCGGCGCTAACGGACTTATCGGTAGTTATTTGCTTCCTGTGCTCTTCGCTGATCCCGAATATGATGTTGTCCTTGTATTTGCACGACGTTCATTGGGGATTGTCAATGCCAAGCTCGAAGAAGTCATCACCGACTTCAAAGACCTCGATTCACTTCGCAAGCACGTTAAAGGTGATGTTGTTTTCAATTGCCTTGGAACAACCATCAATGTTGCCGGATCCGAAGAGGCGTTTCGCCGTGTAGATTTCGAACTCGTACGCTGGAGCGCAGTTGCTGCAGCTGAGAATAAGGTTCCGCGTTTTCTGGTTATTTCCTCTATGGGTGCCGACGAAAATTCAAAAATCTTTTACAATCGCACCAAAGGCGAAATGGAGAAAGCTGTTTCTGCACTCGGTTTCAGGCAATGTGTGATTCTTCGTCCCTCAATGCTATACGGTCCGCGAAAAGATTTCCGTTTCGGTGAACGGATTGGACAAGGTTTCATGTGGCTGTTCTGGCCTTTGATTCCAGGAAAGTATAAGTTGATTCACGCGCGTGCGGTTGCAAACAAAATGGCAACATTGGCGAAAGGTGATTTTAGCGGGGTAATGGAGAGTGGTGAAATAAGACGGAAATAACGGAACTGGTCCGACAATAATCACTTCCCTTAAATCTTCTTAAGGCCGTACTTGTAATGGCGTGGTTGAAGATGATTCCTCACCTCGAAGAGTGATGAAGTACATTCCCGGTGCAATTCCAACGAGCGATACAACAGTATTATTTCCCAGAAGATTACCCGTGGAAACGATCTGTCCGGTCAGTGTAACAACTTCATAGGTTTTGAAATTCGCTGCATAACCAGAGATTGTGCAGCTTTCCGTCGCTGGATTTGGGTAGAGTTCAATGGAATCTTCAGTTCCATCAGCAATTGATGTACATAACGTAGCGCAGGTTTGCTGAACACTCACACCGTTAGAAGTGGTGGCCAGGGATTGAAAATTTTGTCCGGCAATGCAATCATTTTTAAGATGGAAGTCAAGCCACGGAATAATGTAGGAGAACGCAATCACCTGTTGTTGTGCCCGGGTAATCGTTGGATTAGGACTACACGTTCCTTCACCAAAAGAACAATTGAAGTTTGAACTCGCAAAATAGCAGTGACCTCCGCCTGTGATACTCACATGAGTCTTGCATACAGATCCCAAAGAATCATACATGATCTGTTGGTGCTGAGCAGGAGGTGCAACACAATCGTTCGTACCCGACAGAACTAAGGTTGGAACCTGAATTGAAGCAGCCGCGCTTACCGAAGATGGATTGGTAACAGCTGCAGCCAAGGTTACCATCGTGGTGATTGTACTATCGAATTGCATGGCAAGAAATGAGCTGCCTCCACCCATGGAATGACCCATCACAGCAGATGTGATAGAAACGGAATTGAAAAAGATAGAATTACTATTGGTAGATTCCGTTCGCATAGCTCCAATCACGAATGCGAGGTCTTGTCCGAAATCGGCATGCGAAGGAGAAAAGGAACCTTCTGTCGTTGGTAATGCTACAATGTATCCATGCGGAACCAAACTGTCCCAGATAACATCATAAGCACTAACGGTCATCACAAATCCATGTCCGAATGAGACGACAGGATATTGCCCCGGAGATATCGGCACATTGTTACCTGCGGTTTGGGCTGGATAGTATACTTCGGTTGGAATACTACGATTGCTTCGTGTTGGATCAGTAAAGTTCATGGTGGTATGACCAACAGCGAACGGTTGTGCAACAGCATGAATTCCCGCGAGGAGAAACAAAGAAACAAGTGCAATAGAGCGCATAGCGTAGAGTATAGGCTGCGATATTAAGCGAAGCCTTTTACTAAATGCTTACCTCGTACAAATCAAAAATCAGGTGACTAATACTGTTCAGGTTTGGCTAAGCCTGGTGCAGGAATAGCGCAACAAAGCGGACTACTGATCCGGAATTTGAATACAGTAGTTTCAGGATAATTCTTCTGGGATCAGAGATCCGGAAGAAAAATGAATGGTCTTGCTGGTATTACGCATTCACATATATCCAGAGCAAACATAAACCACCGATGATCATTGCATACTTCATCAGCGATTTGAGGAACGCTTGCTTTGTGTTGTGCGAACGGGTACCATATCTGTAAGGTGTAGCTGTTTTTCCCATGGCAGCGGGTTTTGATTCTTGTACGCCACCATTGGAGGAAATGTTCCTTTTTTGGACAAGGGATAGTCTCGCTTCGATGAGCATGTGAAAAGAATAGCCGAATTTATGCATGCATAGAAACGGCTATTCTCTTACTAGAAAAGGGATGTTAATCGCGGTTACTACTGCTTGACGAATGCTTCCGTGTACGTGTCATCGCCCTGTCGGAAACGAATGGTGTATACTCCGGAAGGAAGCGCTGACAAGTCGGGTGTATTCTCCGAAAGATTCACTTCCTGCTGCTGTCCGTAAGCGTTGAATACTTCAATCTGAAACTCCTGCATGGTTTTCATGAGTTAGTTTGGGTTTGCCGATCACGCATAATCCCTGCCCGACTTCGTTTCTGACCTAAAATACCGCTCAGTTGGTCAGGCGGGCGCTCAATTTGCATGATTACTACTAAGACGCAGGAAATCGAGAAAGGTTTAGTCTAAACTTTGCGGTACTCTGCGACTTTGCGCCTCTGCGGTTAATGACCATGGAAATCTGGCCCTCACTACGAAGTCTTAATCCCGTTCTCACGAATTGTCCGGTAGGTTCTTCTCATAATCCCACCCTCCAAAACTTTGGGTCCATCCCTTGGTTTTATAACGATACCAAAAGTGGATACACAAGGAGAGAAACAATAAAGCTCCCAGTATTATCCAATACCATTTCGAATCCCAGAAAAAATATCCGAACACAACGATCACTCCATACTTCAGAGCACGTACCCATCCTGATTGTGCATTCTTTGAAAATGCAACTTCGTATTCGCGTCTGAGAATGTTTGATAGGCCCATTATTGTCAATTCGCTTTCAGCAATGTAGCGTTTTGGCTCCCGATAGTTATCGGGATTGGCGGTTAAATTAACAACCACCAAGTTAACTTATCTTTGGAACGAAATGCAGACCCAAACCGGTACCGATATTCACCACGCAGTAGATCTTCTCAAAGCGGGAGAACTCGTTGCTATTCCCACCGAAACGGTATACGGTCTTGCGGCTAATGCATTGAATCCGGATGCAGTACTGAAAATTTACGAAACGAAAGGGCGCCCCGCATTTAATCCGCTTATTGTACACGTACATGACTTCGGCGAATTTGAAAAGTACGCCAGTGAAGTTCATCCGCTGATCAAAACACTCGCTGAGAAGTTTTCTCCGGGACCGCTGACATACGTGTTGCCGAAGAAATCAATTGTGCCCGACATTGTAACGGGTGGAGGAGAGACGGTTGCATTACGCGTGCCCGGACATCCGTTAACGCTCAAACTGCTTTCTCAATTGGATTTTCCATTAGCAGCACCCAGCGCTAATCCGTTTGGATACATCAGCCCGGTGTTAGCAGAACACGTTGCAGAACAACTCGACGGAAAAATCCCCTACATACTCGATGGCGGACATAGCATGATTGGTTTGGAGTCGACAGTAGTAACTGTTGAAAACAACAAACTTGTCGTGCTACGAATCGGTGGTGTTCCTCTGGAGGATTTACATGAAGTTGCCGGCGAACTTGAACTGAGAATTAATCTTTCTTCCAACCCAAAATCCCCGGGCCAACTCAAGTCGCACTACGCACCACGGATTCCTTTAGTGTTCGGTGATGTTTCGCAATTGATTCAAAGCCATTCCGGAAAGAAAATAGCTTTGCTGGTTTTCTCTGAGCGCAATCATTCTACCAATGTCGTTGCGCAGGAAGTACTGTCTCCCGCTCGCGATATCAAAGAAGCAGCCCGTAATCTATTCGCCGCGTTACGTCGATTAGATAAAACAAATGCGGATGTAATTCTCGCCGAACGGTTCCCTGAATTTGGTTTCGGACTAGCAATCAACGATCGCCTGGAACGGGCAGCTGTGCGTGATTAATATTGCACGTTAACGCACTGGGCGCGCACAACTGTACAATCAACATTACGTCTTAGGGTAAACTGTTAACTTCGGACTTCAGTTTATGCCCGCTATCACCCCTGAACGGAATCAGCTAAAGTATCTCTGGATTTTCACCGGCGTTTGGTTCCTCGTTAATATCATCCAGGCAGCGTTTACGGAACTTGCGCACGATGAAGCGTACTACTGGATGTATGCGCGTAAGCTGGACTTCGGTTACTACGATCATCCACCCATGATCGCGATCATGATCAAAGTAGGTGGCTGGCTCTTCTCCGGCGAACTCGGAGTCCGTTTCTTCACTGTTCTGATGTCTGCACTGAGTATTCCTGTGTTGTGGTCCTTGTGTGACAAAAAAGATTTTAAGCTGTTTGCTTTCATTTTGCTTGCGTGGACTTCCTTTCAGGTGTATGGCTTCATCGCAGTTCCTGATTCGCCGCTCTTGTTTTTTACTGCGTTGTTCTTTCTGGTGTATCGGGAATACGAACGCAACGATGCGTGGAAGAACACAATACTCGTCGCACTTGTAATCGCACTTCTTCTGTACAGCAAGTACCATGGAATTCTCGTGATTTTCTTTACTGTCCTCTCGAACCTCAGTTTGTTCAAACGAAAATCGTGTTACGCCATCATCGCACTGGTTACAGCGTTCTATTTTCCGCACATCTTGTGGCAAGTTCAGAACGACTATCCTTCTTATCAATATCACATTCTCAATAAATCTCAAACCGGATACGATCTCATAGACACGCTCGAATTCATTGCCTGCACACTAGCTGTTGCCGGACCTTTGATCGCGGGTCTGCTTGTGTACGGATTCTTCAAATCGCGGGGTGGTGACAAAACAATGCGTGCTTTACGCTTCACCTTCATTGGATTCGTTGCGTTTTTCTTTTTGTCCACGTTCAACTCGCGTATCGAAGCGAACTGGATGGCCGCAGCAACAATTCCATTGATGATTGTTGCACACGGCTACATTACACAAATAGAAAAGCTTCGAACATGGACGATACGCATGGCATTTGTTTCCATTCTGATTTTTTCATTCTTCCGGGTGAATCTGATGACCGATATTGTTCCCGCCACAGGAAGTAAAATCATGCCTGAGTTTTACGGATGGAAATCGTGGGCACAAACGCTGAAGGAGAATTCAGAAGGATGTCCGGTAGTTATCATGAATTCTTACCAACGCGCATCGAAATATTCATTCTACACGAATACGGAAGCATTGTCGCTGAACAACATTGCATACCGACGCAACCAGTACGACATCTGGGACATAGTGGATGGAATGGAAGGCAAGCGGATTGCGTTGTACCGCAATTGGAATCCATCGCTAGATTCCCTGAAGCAGATGGAAACAACTCACGGAAAAGTTACAGTGATGTTTATTGACCGTTTCCGTCCGTTCACGAAAGTGAATATCAAAATGGACAAAGACTGGTACACGTTTCCGCATTCGAGTGATGTAGAAATTCCGTTGCAGTTCTCAACCGGAGATTTGGAACCGCTGAACACAAAACCGGACTCGCTGTATCCGATTTCATTGGTATGCGCGCGATTTTATTATGCAGATTACGATACCGAGATTCCAATTCTTGAGTTGGATTCACTATACATTCCGGATGGTTGGAGTACCACTGCGAAATTCCGGACGCCCGATAAACCGGGTCCGTACTATTTGCGGTTCTGCATACGTGCAGGAAATTTGCCCCCGTACATCAACAGTAGGTTGGTGCGAATGGACGTTGAGTAGTTACTTAAACACGAACTCCACTCTACGATTCAAGGTCTTGTCAGCAACCGGTAATGGCTCCGCACTTCCATATCCGCCAAACGTAATTCTACTTTTATCAATGCCGGAAGAAATCAGATAATCTGCAACCGCTTTCGCCCTTGCTTTTGAAAGCTGAATATTGTGCGCTTCGTTGCCGGTAGAATCTGTGTAACCGCGAATCTCTACTTTCAATCCGGGTTTGCGTTTGAGTTCAGAGAGAATTTCGTGTAACTGGAAATACGATTCAGGTCGCAACGTTGCTTTGTCGAGGTCGAAGTTGATTCCCCGTGCAATGAACGTATTTCCAGCTTTGACTTCATTGGCCAGTGAAGTTGCTTTGCCCGGCAGGAGTATATCGGTTTCGGTTGGTTCAACAACAATGTCATCGGCATAGTAGTACGCAAACTCCACACGGGGTTGTGTAGTTGATCGGCGTACAACGGTTGTTGCAGAATCTTCGAAGAAATTTCCGACTGTAAAATATTTCTCGTTGCCCGTTGCAACGAAAACATTTTCAACGGTTGTCCATTCTTCCGGCTTGCCTTGCATGAGCGATGCGTCCAACCAAACCTGCGGTTGCCGTTGCAACGTAAATTTTGTCGAGTCAGAAATTCTTGCATCAGAAAAGTAAACGCCGAGATCATTCACCAGGTAGGACCCGCGATCACCGGTACAGATTTTCATCCGGAAGACATACTTCTTTCCCTTCTGTAATGGCTGAGATAATTCACCGGTCAGATATTCACGATATTCTCTTCCCGGAACCCATTGAATGAATCCGGCAAAAGCATTTCCGCTCGCGGGGGCATGATCGCCGGCATACGGGGAAACATTTTTCCGACCGTCAGAATTACTCTGAAAGAAGAAATCGGAACTGCCTGTTGTTGTTTGCGACCAACCGCGTACTCCAAACGATTTAAACATATCTCCGCCAAAAAGCCAATCCAGATCCGTTGCTTTTCCATACTCATCAAATCCGGGATTGATGACGAGATTCTGACTCGCACACTGCAGACTGAATGCAACTGCCATTGCGACTGCTAACTGTTTTCCGACCGCGACCTGTTTCATACAAGTTCTTTAACGTCATAAGTCCGTAAATCCGTATAAGTCACAGTCAAAAGCACTTATTTTTCGCTCAATTAAACCGTATTTTTACCGCCGATGAACAAAATTCTCGTTGCCAATCGTGGTGAGATTGCCCTGCGTGTAATGCGCTCTTGTAAAGAAATGGGAATCAAAACTGTTGCCGTTTTTTCTGAAGCCGATCGTAATGCTCCATTCGTAAGGTATGCGGATGAAGCAGTTTGTATTGGACCACCACCTTCGAATCAGTCGTACCTCAAAGGCGACAAGATTATTGAAGTTGCGAAACAACTTGGTGTGCAGGGTATTCATCCGGGTTACGGATTTCTTTCTGAGAACGCTGAGTTTGCTGCAGCAGTTGCAAAAGCAGGGATCACGTTCATTGGACCGTCTCCGCATGCAATGAATATGATGGGCGATAAACTCTCTGCGAAAGCAGCTGCGAAGTCGTATAAAATTCCAATGGTTCCTGGTTCGGAAGGAGCAATTTCTGATGTTACCGAGGGAAAAAAGATTGCAAACGAAACCGGATTTCCATTGCTGATCAAAGCAAGCGCCGGTGGCGGTGGAAAAGGGATGCGCATTGTAGAGAAGATCGAAGAGTTTGAAGAGCAAATGAAACTCGCAGTGAGTGAAGCCACTTCTGCATTCGGCGACGGATCAGTATTCATTGAGAAATATGTTGCAGGACCACGCCATATCGAGATTCAGGTGATGGCTGATAATCACGGGAACATTTGCTACTTATTCGAGCGCGAGTGTTCCATTCAACGCCGTCACCAGAAAGTGATCGAAGAAGCTCCGTCATCTGTTTTGACTCCGGAGATTCGTGAAGCAATGGGGAAATGTGCGTGTGATGTTGCCCGTGCCTGCAATTACTCTGGAGCAGGAACCGTTGAGTTTCTCCTCGATGAGAATATGAAGTTCTATTTCCTGGAAATGAACACGCGCCTTCAGGTTGAACATCCTGTGACGGAAATGATCACCGGTGTTGATTTGGTGAAAGAACAGATTCGCGTTGCCCGCGGTGAGAAACTTTCCTTTGCACAATCTGATCTCAAGATCAACGGGCACTCGGTTGAGGTTCGGGTGTATGCAGAAGATCCCACGAACAACTTTCTTCCCGATATCGGCAAACTAGTCACTTACCGGCGTCCGCAAGGAACCGGAGTGCGTGTCGACGATGGAATGGAAGAAGGCATGGACATTCCCATTTATTACGATCCGATGATTGCCAAGCTCGTTACCTGGGGTGCAACCCGTGACGAAGCTATTGACCGAATGATACGTGCCATTGACGAGTACCATATCAGTGGAGTTGAAACAACACTTTCTTTTTGTCGTTTCGCGCTGGAACACAAGGTATTTAGGTCGGGTGACTTCGATACTCACTTCATCAAGAAGTACTTCAAACCTGAGATGCTGAAGTCTGCGCGAAAAGAGGAAGAAGAGATCGCTGCTTTGGTATCTGGATGGTGGCATGGAACCCAGAAAAAGGGGAAAAAGGTCATGAATCAAGCCGTGGGATTTAGTGCCTGGAAGATTAACCGTAGCTAGACCCAAACCTTAAAGGTTTTTAAAACCTTTAAGGTTTATGCGCGCGCACGGGAACTGTTAAATTCTCCGAATTCGGGTTACTTCCCTAACTTGTTCGTAACAAACATGGTATCCAAAGCGTTATGCTTGTACATTGGCATGTGGTTTGGATTAACCATAGTATTATGAAAAACGCCCTGTATATCCTCTTTTTCTGCATTCCGGTTGGGTTATTTGCCCAGACTACCGATGATCTGCACGTTGGAGACGTTTCAGAGTATCCGCAAGGAATGGTGAAGTACGAAATTGATGAGAACGGCGATACTATGCCGCACATCACGCACTACACCTGTGTAATTGTTGCCGATAAGGTTTTCAAAAACCAGCGCGAGAAAGTGAAGTGGGACAAATTGAAGCGTGACGTTAAAGCTGCTTATCCGTACGCAGTTCTTGCTCGCATGAAACTTGCTGAGATGGATTCTCAACTCGTTTACATCAAAGGCGAGAAAGAGCGTAAAGCATATAACGAGAAGTGTGAAAAGGAACTGACCGATCAGTTTGAATCTGATATGCGCAGCCTGACTGCAACTCAAGGCCGAATTCTTTTCAAACTCATCGATCGTGAGACCGGGTCTACAACTTACCAGCTCATCAAAGAACGTCGCGGATCTTTCTCAGCGTTCATGTGGCAAAGTGTTGCATTCGTTTTCGGTAACAACCTGAAAGGCGAATACGATCCTACAGGTGAAGACAAAGGCATCGAAGACTGTGTGAAGCTCATCGAGCTGGGGGTTCTCTAAACAGCGCGAATGGATAATTCCATTACTGAATTCAATTTCTTTATTGGTTACGAATCGCAAAACGTGCTCTTGTAGTTCCTGGTAATTCACCTGCAAGATTTTCAGGAACTATTTTTTCAGCCGACCACCGGTGAAATAGTACCTCCGATAATAGTCTTCGTTCAACGAGCTAACGGTAACTCCACTGTGCACAGAAGCATGTGCGAAGTATGAATCGCCGAGATAAACCCCAACGTGTGAGATTTGCCCTTTCCTGATTTTGAAGAACACCAGATCACCTTCACGCAAGCTGTCTTTCGTAATCGTATCGACCTGCGTGTAGATGTTTGTGCAGCCACCCAACAAGCAGGTATCGTAGCACGATTTGTAAATTTCATTGGCAAAACCAGAACAGTCGACACCTTTTTGCGAATGACCAGCGTGCTGATAACGCGTCCCTTTCCATTCGTAAACCATTTCGAATAGTTTCACGGTGGTTGCTGAATCGGGATGTAAACCGAACTGCAGAAAATACTTCGTCATTGCAGCCTTAGTCGAAGTTGAGTCACTCTGAAGTGAATCCTGACTCCGAAGCTCTCCAATGAAAAAGAGAAAAAATATGACTATTACGAATCGCATTATTTTTTCACGAACTCAATCCACAGCTCACGACCTTCACGTGGCTTAATCGAATTTTCACAGGGTTTCATCTTTCGAATAGTAAAACGTTTGCCGAAGAGGTTTTGGTATTCTTCCACAGAACCAGGAAAAGGCGGACCTTCTGCATTCGGAACACTTGTGAAAAGGAGTCCTGCGAGAACGCCGTGTTCGCTTAGAATTTCAACCATTTTCTGCTCGTAGTTCGTGCGCAACTTTGGGTCGATTGCACAGAAAAAAGTTTGTTCGATGATGAGATCAAATTTTCCCGCTTCGAGCTTAAAGAAATCGCTCTGCAACAAATGATTTTTCGGAAAAGATGGAACACGTTCTGCAAATCGTTTCAATGCTTCTGCTGCGTAATCGACAACGAATACGTTGGTGAAACCATGCTGGTGAAGATATTCTGCTTCGTACGCGTTGCCACAGCCCGGAATAAGAATGCGAATCGATTTATCCGGAAGTTCATTCACAAATTGTACAATCGCAGGTGCCGGATAACCAATATCCCACTGTGTTTCATTGGAGAGCCAGCGTTCGTTCCAGAAAGTGTCGTTAAGTACCATTCGGCAATGATAGGATTATTGGGTGATAGAACGATAGGATGGAAGGGCGATGAAATAAACTTCAGCCATCAAATCTTCCAATAATTCCGTCGATCGTCGGGTGGAGCGGGGTGTTCAAAAAAGTCGAGCCGGCACCCTCGGTGGAACGGCATTTGCAATTAAACTTACATTCCACGATGAACGACTATATTGAAGTTGAAGTAAACGTTAATCCGCGCCAACCCGGTTCGGATTTACTGGTGACTGAACTCGCGGAATTGGGCTTCGAAAGTTTTGCTGATTCCCAGACCGGATTTCAGGCATGGATACCGGCCGACGCGTTTCAGGAGTCTATGCTTTCGGTTGTAAATCAGCTCGATACAGAGCTGGGCAATGCAAAATATTCGTGGAAGCTGATTAAAGGTCAAAACTGGAATGCCGCTTGGGAATCAGGCTATCAACCAGTGAAAATCGGGCAGAAATTACTTATTCGTGCACCGTTTCATGAGGCTGATTCGTCAGTAGAAATGGAGCTGGTCATACAACCACAGCAGTCGTTTGGAACGGGACATCATCCGACGACGGCTTTAATGGCTGAAAAGTTATTAACATCAAGCCTCACTGCGCGTTATATCATGGATCTCGGTTGCGGAACCGGGGTTCTTGCCATTCTTGCCACCAAACTTGGAGCAGGAAAAATTGAAGGTGTTGATATTGAAAAACCTGCTGTGGAAAATGCCATTGAAAATGCCCGTAACAATAGTGCCGATTCAATCGTCTTTACATTGGGCGATGCTTCGGCCATGCAAGGAAAAATCTATGACATGATTCTCGCCAACATCAACAAGAATATTCTTAAGGCGACAATGAAACAGTTTGCTGCTTCGTTGAATGAGGGTGGCGATTTGTTGCTGAGTGGTTTTTTTGTGACCGATGCAGATGAGTTGCGTGAAGCGGCTGCGGGATTTGAATTCGTTGAACTGAAAAATTCAGGAGAGTGGGCGATGCTTCATCTCCGAAGAAAATCGATATGAGTATGAGATTGAAAAACATCGTGTTGTTGCTGCTCGCGCTTTCTCCCGTGCTAAGCCTGAAAATAGCTGCGCAGACTATGCCTAAATCTTTCACGGAAGATAACGTGAAGTTTATTGAGGAAATGCGCGACTTTTTCGAGAGCAACGATCAGAAAAAGGGAAAAGAATACATCGACGAGTTCAACGAACAATACTGGATCACCGGAAAGATCACTGCCGAAATGAAAGCGGCGATCTACAAAAATACCAATGCAATGGCGAAGAAAAAATTCAAACCTTCGCCGGAGTACTACGCATACTTCAACACGATTAAGACGGTTGTTGACAAAGGCATTCCCATGACCACGTTCAATGAGTGGCAAGCGTGTTTCACCAGCTCATCGGAAAACCGGAATCAAAAACCATTCTCTGATTTCATCATGATGAGTGAAGGTTTGTTTCGCGATAATACATTCTACGATGAGCCTTCCGGTAAATGGCAGGCGATCGGTGGTTCGTGGAAATTCCAGTGCGACACTGTTCCGAAAATTATCTTCACCGGAATCACGCTCAAAGGCACAGGGAAAAACGACAGTACGATGATCTACGGAACTACGGGGACATTCAACGTTGCTCGTCAGACCTGGGTTGGAAAAGGCGGAAAGGTCGATTGGACCCGCGCTGGAATGAGCAAAACCGATGTGTATGCTGAGTTGAAGAATTACAACATTACACTGAAGAGTATGAGTTATGTTGCAGATACGGTTACGTTCTACAACAAAATCTACTTCAAAGACAAGCCACTCATCGGAAAGCTCACGGAGCGATTGACTCCCGACGTACAAGCGAAGTTTGCACAGTATCCGAAGTTCGAATCGTATTCAAGTCGTTACCAGATCAAGTCCATGTATCCGAACGTTGACTACGAAGGTGGATTTACACAAGTCGGTTCCAAGTTCATTGGTTCCGGTTCGAAAGAAGCTCCTGCGTTTTTTATGTTCAAACGAAACGGAAAAAACTTCCTGTATGCGGCATCGCTGAGTTTTGCAATTACAGATGGCAAAGTGACTAGTCCGAATACCACCATCAAGTTTTTCCTCGACGCCGATTCCATTTTTCACCCGCTTGTCGATTTCAAATACTTCGTCGACAGTTCCCGCGTAATCATTTATCGGTCGAATGACGGTGCATCACAAGCGCCATTCACAAATTCATTCCACGAAGTGGACATGCTGGTTGAGCAGATTGTGTGGAATACAGAAACTCCGATTATTACAATGGGTACCTTGCCCGGCACAACCCAAGGTGAAGCTCAATTCCCATCGGCAGACTACTATCGCCAGTATCTCTACGATCGCATGCAGGGAATGGAAATGGTTCACCCGCTTATCAAAATTCGAAATTTTGTCTATCAGGTAAATGATAGCGTCAGAACATTCCCTTTGGTTGATCTCGCACGCTACTGGAAATTGCCGATTGAGCAATTGCGTCCAACGATCATGAACTTGTCGAATGAAGGCTTTTTGATTTACGATCCGGTGACCGACATGGTGACTTACAAGGAAAAATCGAACACTTACATTGCCGCAAGAGCAGGGAAGAAGGATTACGATAACCTACTTTTCCAATCAAAAGTTCAACCGGGCAGCTCGAATGCACAATTGAATCTTCTCAATTATGATTTGACGATTTTTGGAGTTGAAGAAATTGGCTTGTCGGATTCTCAGAATGTTGTTGTGTTTCCGGCGGGCGATAAAGTAATTCTGAAGAAGAACCGTACGTTCACATTCGAAGGTTCAGTTATGGCGGGACGATTCGATTACTATGGAAAGCTTTTCACCTTCAATTACGAAACATTCCAGATCCAGCTTAACAACGTTGACTCCGTTCGAATTTGGGTAGACACGCCGGAAAGAGATCCACGCGATCCGAAAGGAGGTTTCAAGCAGGTGAAAGTGCGAAGTGTAATTGAAAACCTGAATGGAACATTGGCCGTCGATCATCCATCCAATAAATCGGGAGTATGGTCTCAACCAAAACCGAACTGCCCGAAATGTCCGAGCTTTCCGAATTATCCGATTTTCCGAAGTGCCAAACCTTCGTATGTGTACTACGATCGTCCGAGCATTCACAAAGGCGTGTACAACCGCGACAAGTTCTACTTCAAGCTCGATACATTCACGATCGACTCGCTGGATAACTTCACGAACAAATCGCTTCACTTCACGGGCACGTTTGAGTCGGCAGGAATATTCCCTACGATTCGTGATACGTTAGCGCTTCAACCGGATTACTCACTCGGTTTTGTTCGTCAGTCTCCTCCCGGTGGATATCCACTGTACGGAGGTAAAGCGAAGTTCACCAACACGATGTCTCTTTCAAACAAAGGTTTGCATGGAGATGGTGTGATCGATTACATCACGTCTACATCACGTTCGAAAGACTTTACGTTCTTCCCGGATTCAGCGAATGGATTGGCAGAATCGTTTGTAGTTCGTGAACAAAATATCAAAGGCAAAACCGAATACCCGGATGTAACTGGGTCGAAAATTTACATCCACTGGATGCCGAAGAAGGATTACATGCTCGCTACGAACAAAGATTCTGCATTCACATCATACAACGGCGAGGCAAAAGTAAACGGCACATTGACGCTCGGACCGAAGAGCCTGGCAGCAAACGGAAAAATGGATTTCAACAAATCGGAAATGTTCTCGAAGAACATGGTAATGAAGCATCATACGGTTGATGCGGATACGGTTGACTTTAACCTGAAATCTGCTGATCTGGCAAGCATGGCATTCTCCACGAAGAACTTCAAAGCGCATATTGACTTTGAAAAACGGGAAGGCGATTTCAAAGCAAATGGAAAAGGGTCTGTCGTTCAGTTCCCGGTGAATCAGTACATCTGCTACATGGAAAACTTTAAGTGGTTCATGGATAAGAGCCAACTTGAATTGAGTGGCAACAAACCAACTGCCGGGGCAAGTAAAGTAGACTTGACGGGTCCGGAGTTCATTTCAGTACATCCGAAACAGGATTCACTACGCTTTTTTGCTCAACGTGCGAAGTTCGACTACCAGAACTTCATCATCGAAGCCGAAGAAGTGAAAGAGATTAAAGTTGCCGATGCGCGCATAATGCCAGACAGCGGAAAAGTGGTTGTTGAGCGCAATGCCTATATGCGTCCGCTCGAGAATTCTAAAATCGAAGCGAACGTGGTTACCAAATATCACAACCTGTTTAATTGTCACACTGAAGTTTTCTCTCGCGGCAGCTATACGGCGTCGGGCGATTACGCTTACGTTGATGAACTCAAGAAGGAACAGATCATTCACTTCTCGAAAGTGGCGCCGGATACTTCCGGTCAAACGTATGCGGAAGGTTTCATTGCCGATACTTCCAAGTTTGCATTAAGTCCTGCTTTTGATTTCCAGGGAAAAGTAATTCTTGCTGCTAACAACCAGTTCCTCGTGTTTGATGGTAATACCGGTTTGCAACACGATTGTGCTATTGGAAAAGAGCGATTGAAGTTCAAAGGAGAAATTAATCCTTCCCAGATTTACATTCCTGTTGACGCGAATCTCGTTGACGAAAAAGGCAGTCCTATCGTTGCGGGTATAGTGAGTACACTCGATTCTGTACACATCTATGGTGCAATGCTGTCGCCGAAGAAAGCACGAACCGATGTTACCGTAGTCGGAGCAGATGGATTCCTTTTCTTCGACAAAGCTTCCCGTGAATACCGTATTTCCAATAAAGAAAAACTCATCGAGCAATCGTTGCCTGGAAATTACATCAGCTTCAAAACCAAAGAGTGTACAATTTATGGTGAAGGAAAGATGAACCTTGGTTCCGACCTCGGACAAGTAACATTGCTTCCGGTTGGTAACGCAACGCACAACACCGTAAATCAACAAACGGATTTTGACCTTGTGATGGCCATCAACTTCTTCATGAGCAACAAAGCCATGGATGTTTTGGTGGAGGATATCAATGCTTCGACTTCACTTGCCGGGACCGAAGCAGCCCGTCCAACTTTCCAACGCGCATTGAACGAGATCGTCGGAAAAGAAAAGGCTGACAAATTAATTTCCCAGTTAAGCCTCTACGGATCGTACAAAAAGTTCCCGGATGAGCTGGAATACACGTTTTTCTTTACAGATGTTAAGATGATTTGGGCTCAAAAGGCAAAATCCTATGTGTCAACCGGTAAACTGGGCCTGGGTAGTATTGGTAAGAATCAAATTAATAAATTTGTACCCGGAACAATGGTTGTGGAGCGGAAGAAAAGCGGAGATATTTTCTCGCTTTACCTCGAACTCGACAACAGTAAATGGTATTCTTTCCGCTATTCGAACGGAATTATGCTCGTTTATTCTTCAAATACGAAGTTTAACGACATAATTAAGGAGATTAAGGACGATGACCGCAAGGTTGAGGGAGGGAACGGGAAAAAGTCGTATCGTTACAACCTCGGAAGTCCGAATGAGCGGACGCTGATTTTGAAAGCAAAAACCAAGGCCGAAGAAGGCGGGGGCGACCTCGATGATCCGGAGCCGAAATAAGATAAATGACGATAACCGCGATAATTGCTCTGATTTTGGCTTACCTGATGGGTTCAATTCCATCGGCAGTCTGGATTGGTAAGACACTTTACGGTGTCGATGTGCGAGACTTTGGTTCTGGGAACTCCGGCGCCACCAATACTTTTCGTATTCTTGGTAAGCGCGCCGGTCTCATTGTACTTTCCGTTGACATTCTGAAAGGATGGCTCGCGGTTACAATG
Source organism: Flavobacteriales bacterium (assembly GCA_040377305.1). Taxonomy (GTDB): domain Bacteria; phylum Bacteroidota; class Bacteroidia; order Palsa-965; family Palsa-965. Next base: position 37,911 of record JBEIPA010000038.1, read on the forward strand.
GCGTCGTTTGTGTCGGTGCATCCTGCCGGAACAACTCCTTATGTCGATCTGCAAATTGTACTAGGAGTTGCTGCCGTTATTGGTCACATCTTCCCGGTTTTTGCTGGCTTCCGCGGAGGCAAAGGCATCGCAACATTGTTCGGGGTTATTCTTGCTGCTCATCCGCTGGCATGCTTGATTTCGCTTGGCGTATTCGCGCTTATCTTTCTGGCATTCAACTATGTAAGCCTTGGTTCAATCAGTGCAGCTGTTGCCTTCCCAATCAGCGTAATTACCGTATTTGCAGATCAGGTGGTGCCTTCGATGGTTATCTTTTCAATCATGGTTGCGATCCTCGTAATGATCACACACCAGAAGAATATTGAGCGTTTGATCCGCAGGGAAGAGTCGAAGATGAAGCTCGTTAAAAAACGTAAAGCAGAGGAAACAAGCACGCCTACTGCTTCGTAATACAATCATTTCCACACAGTCTTGTGGAAACTCTACCTGTGAAGCATCATAAGAACACGCTCGCTAATTGCGTAAATTTAGAGTGATATTCTTGCAGCCGCTGTGCTACAGGACAGACTGTGATCTAACCCCAATGGGAAAAAGGTACTTAGTCCTTTTATTCTCCGTCATATTGATGGCTCTTTCGCCTGCGCGTTTGTGTGCACAGGATACTGAAGCAGATAAGATCAAGAATGCGGCTGCTGCTTTTGACCGGGAAGATTTCGCTGCAGCAATGCCGTTGTATTCGCAACTGCTTTCACTTCATCCAACTGATCCAAACTACAATTACCGATTCGGTGTGTGCATGTTGTATGCAAGTGCCGACAAAGGAAAAGCATTACCGTTTCTCGAAGAAGCTTCGAAGAATCCGAAATGCGAAGTAGATGTTTGGTTCTATCTCGGCAAAGCATATCACCTCAATTACCGTTTCGATGAAGCAATCACGGCATTCGCGAAATACAAAACGCTTGCCGGTGAAAAGAAATCAGAGAAGCTGCAAGTCGACAATCAGATTGCGATGTGCAAAACGGGAAAGAAGCTTCTGAAAGCCGTAACAGACATCACCGTTCTCGAAAAGAAAGAATTACCGCGGGCTGATTTTTTTCGTTCCTATAATCTTGAAGGTTACAGCGGACAACTTCTCGTTAAGCCAGACGAATTCAAAACGAATCTCGATCGGAAGAAGAATGAAACATCAATCATCTTCCTTTCGAGTGAAAAAAATACGCTTTACTATTCTTCTTACGGTGAAGACGAAGCAAACGGAAAAGATATCTACCGAATCGTTCGTCTCCCAACGGGAGGATGGAGCAAACCATACAACGTTGGTTATCCGATTAACACGGAGTACGATGAAGATTACCCGTTCTTACATCCAAACGGTAATGTCTTGTACTTCTCCTCGAAAGGCCACAACTCCATGGGTGGTTACGACATTTTCCGTTCCGAATTGAATCAGGAAACAGGTTCGTGGCTCAAACCTACGAACATGGATTTCGCAATCAATTCTCCGGACGATGATATTATGTTCGTTCCCGATTACGATGAGAAGACTGCATGGTTTGCATCAGCACGTAATAGTCCGCAAGGTTTGATGATGGTCTATCACGTTGTGATTGAACGTAAACCTGCAAACATGCAAGTGATTTCAGGAACGTTCAAACCAACCGGTGTTGATCCGACTGCGAATGCGAAGATCACTGTGCGCAATGAAGAAACGAATCAACCTGTAGGAGTTTACAACAGCAACAGCTCAACCGGTAAATACCTGATCAATCTTCCGAACACCGGAGGTAAGTACACATTCACCGTAGAGAAAAGCGGGATTCACACCCAAACGAAAACGGTCTTCATGCCTCCGCAGTACGAGCTGAAACCAATTCGCCAGGAAATTTTCTACACAGAATCTGACGGTGAGCAGAACCTGAATGTTGTTACTTACTTCGACGACGATTCAGCTTCATTCGCACCCGATTTTCTGATTGACAAAGCAAACCTTGATGTCAATCCGGATGCGGGCACAAACTCATACGAAGTAGTTGACATTGGAAATCCGAACGGCACCAGCGATCCAAATGGTGTTGGCGATCCGGTTGACGAGAATGATAGTTCAGATATTCCCGGTGGAGGAACTGATCCATCAGACAGTGTTCCGTCGTCGTCTAAGGGAACAGTCACAACTGCAGAACTCATCAGTACGGCATTTGAGAATGCGGATTTCACACGTAAGGATGCAGTTCAGTTTCACCAGCAAACTGATCGCGCATTTACTTACGCAGCGGGCTTGAATGAACGAGCTATCGAAAAGCAGAAAGAAGCCGATGCTGCACTTGCTGCTGCAAACGCAATGACAGATGGTCCGGAGAAAACGAGCGCACTTCAGGCTGCTGCGGTGATTCAGGGAGAAGCAAATTCATTGCAATCGCAAACGGTTGCCGCATTCAATATTGCGAATGGTTACAGTGAGGATGCAAAACACAAAGACGACGAAGCAAAAGTCGCAGAACAGTATGCAAATGCCCTGCAGGATGGATCGAAGAAAACCGGACCGAATGCAATGGACGCTGCAAATTCATTGGAGCAGCAAATGAACGACATGTCCGGAGTCCGTTCGCAAGCCGAAGAAACTGCGAAGAATGCTCAGGAAGAAGCCGATAAGAAACGCGATAATCTTCAACTCGTAAAGAATCAACTTGAAGATGCGAAAGAGGAAGAGCGCGCTAATCTTGAATTGATTAAACAGCTTCGTGCAGATTCTGCGAAAGAAAAAGATCCGGATTTGCGTGAAGGATACGGCGCACAGATTGAAGGTGTTTATGAGAGCTTAGCCGACAACCGTGCGGAGATCAAGAAGAAAGAAGCCCAGGTTAATCGGATGACTAACGAGCTGAACGGACTCGATGCAGTTGCTGCGGGTTCGAAAGCTGCAATGGAAGCCTCGAAAGATCCATCCGTTGCTCCAGTTGCAATGACTGCTGAGGAGAAAAAAGAATTGCAGTCGAGCGTTGTCGGTTATCAGAATAGAGTAGAGGATTCGAATAATCCAACGGTCTATGCACCAGTAACACAAAATCCAAAAACACAAAATCCTGTTGTAACGAATCCGAATACACAGAATCCGGAGACACAAAATCCAAACACACAGAATCCTGTTGTAACGAATCCGAATACGCAGAATCCGGAAACACAAAATCCGGTTGTAACGAATCCGAATACACAGAATCCGAATACACAGAATCCGGAGACACAAAATCCAAACACACAGAATCCTGTTGTAACGAATCCGAATACGCAGAATCCGGAAACACAAAATCCGGTTGTAACGAATCCGAATACAC
>JBEIPA010000043.1:0-29099 GCA_040377305.1 Flavobacteriales bacterium
TACGCAGAATCCTGTTGTAACGAATCCGAATACACAGAATCCGGAAACACAAAATCCAATTACGCAGAATCCTGTTGTAACGAATCCGAATACACAGAATCCGGAAACTCAAAATCCAAACACACAAAATCCTGTTGTAACGAATCCGAATACACAGAATCCGGAAACACAAAATCCAAACACACAAAATCCTGTTGTAACGAATCCGAATACACAGAATCCTGTTGTTGGAAATACAATCGTTGAAGACAACGTGAGCTACACGGATCCTGACGCACAAGCTGCGTTAGGAACCCGCGATGAACTTCAGGCAGAAGCACAAGTGTATCGCAACCAACAAGACTCTTTGATCGCTGCGGCTGGTCAGGCTGAGGGACAGGAGAGAACCGACCTGATGGCAGAAGCTACTGCGGCGCAACGCAAGGCATGGGAAAAAGATGCAGAGGCGTCTGCTAAACAGGGAGAAGCAACACAAGAGCAGTTCAAAACAAACGATGCTGTATTGGGTACGTATGTTGCCGCAGCTGCTGGTAATTCGAGTGCGAAGGTTGAACAGGCAGGACTTGTTAATGATGAAGCGCGATTGTACCTGACAAAAGCCGAAGAGAAGCGTCGCGAAGCAGAAGTGGCAACAAGTCCTTATGAGCGTAATCGTGCGCTTGATGAAGCGGAGGAATTTGAATTGAAGTCCATCCAGAAACAACAAGATGCTTTGCGTTTATACCAGGAGGCTGGAGTAACTCCATCAGCGGTTGCACAAAATCCAAACACACAGAATCCAAATACACAGCAGCCGGAAACACAAACTCCGAACACACAGAATCCTGTTGTAACAAATCCGAACACACAGAATCCAAATACACAGAATCCAAATACACAGCAGCCGGAAACACAAAATCCAAACACACAGAATCCTGTCGTAACGAATCCGAACACACAGAATCCAAATACACAGCAGCCGGAAACACAAACTCCAAACACACAGAATCCTGTTGTAACAAATCCGAATACACAAAATCCAAATACACAGCAGCCGGAAACACAAACTCCGAACACACAAAATCCTGTTGTAACGAATCCAAATACGCAACAGCCAAACACACAACCGGTGGATCCCGGAAACACTTCACGTGTAGCTACCCAACTCAAGCAAGGTGAAACTTTTAAAATCACAGCTCAGCCTAACACGCAACCTATTCCGGTTGATCCTCCTGTTCCGTCGGGAATCGTGTACAAAGTGCAAGTGGGTGCATTCCGTAATCCAATTCCGGTCGATCAGTTCAAAGGAATTCAACCGTTGACTGCCGAGTCAGTTGGTAATGGAATTACACGTTACACCGCAGGACAATTCGTTGACTTCGAAAATGCTGACGCCGCAAAACGTGAAATTCGCGCAATGGGTTATGCAGATGCTTTTGTTGTTGGTTACAAAGACGGAAAACGAATTTCAGTCGCTGATGCTCGTCGCGAACAAGGCGCTGGAAACAATCCTGTTGTAACCAATCCGAACACGCAACAACCAAACACGCAGCAGCCAAATACACAACAGCCGAATACCCAAACACCAGTTGTGACGAATCCTGTCCAGAACGGAGTCGTGGGACCGAATACACAACAGCCAACTTATCAGAACCAGGCTCCCGCGGTTGATGTTGCAACAACGAAAGAACTCTTCTATACGGTTCAGGTGGGTGTTTATTCCCGTCCGGTTAGCTCAGCGAAATTGTACAATCTCACCGGCTTGTTCAGCGAGCGTACTCCAAACGGTTATGTTCGTTACGCTGCTGGTAAATACAGCAACCTTCAGGCGGCAACGGATGCGAAGAACAACATTGTGAACATCGGCGTGAAAGACGCATTTGTTACGGCGTACTTCGAAGGACAACGCATAACTGTTGAACGCGCTGCAGAACTTGAACGTTCAGGAGTTGTGCCGGCAGGATCTGGTGCTGCAAATTCGCAAGGTGGAAATCAAACACCAACTCAACCGCAAGCACCAACCTGGCAACCGGATAATCAGACACAACCAGAAACGCAGCCGGTTACTCCACCGGTAACGCAGCCAGTAACTCCGGTGGTAACCCAACCAGTAACACCTGTTGTAACACAGCCTGTTGTTCAGCCGGAAACACAACCTGTTACACCACCGGTCGACATGACACCGATTCCATTAATTGCGAACACCAAACCAAATATTCCTGACACCGGATTGATTTTCTGTGTTCAGCTTGGAGCATACCAGCAGTTCGTTCCTATTGCAATGGCCAATCGATTCCTGCTGTTCGCATCGAAAGGTGTTTCCATTTACCGCGATGCAGATTCCGGTCTTACAGTGTATCAGGTTGGAATTTACGGCAACTACAAAGAGGCCGCTCAGCTCAAAGACGAAGCACTTGCGAAAGGAATCAATGATGCTTTCATCGTAGCATGGAAAGACGGAGAAAAGATTTCGATGGAAGAAGCACTCAAACTCCGTCCGCAATAAACACTTTCCTGAATGAAAGACAATCCTTTCCTTGAAACTATGCAATCGCATTCAGACCAGAAACTGAAAGAGATTGTCGAAAAGAAGAGAAATGATTTTCAACCCGATGCAATTCGTGCCGCCGAACACATCCTGCGCAGTCGTAGAATCAAGTTCACGGAGGCAGAGCCCGACGAAATTGTTGAAATGACTTACGATGAAATTCGTGATGACATTATTGCCCGTCAACAGAAAGGACAATCGATGGAAAGCATACGCGCATATTACAAGGATTGTGGGGTTGACATTTATTCCAAAGAAATTCTCGGCGAGGATGCAGCTCCTGTGCAGAGTTGGAGTTATGCAAAATTGCGTGGTGTGTTTTTCATTGTGGGTGTCGCGGGCGCCGTTTTTGTGAATCTGGCAAAGTGCGGTGATAAGACACTACTGAACATCATTGTTGGAATAATTGTCCTTATTGGGGCACTTTGGTTCATTTCATCATTCCGGAAAGGCAGTAAATAGGCGTTTTTGTCGTCAATATCTCCTGAACTAGTCTGGCTCGATTTTCGTAAATTTGTACTCTAATGAACGCAATGTTTAACCATACCGGAACTGAAACTGATACACTCGTTCTTACCAAAGAGCAAGTAAAGGAGTACAATGACCTCATTCTTTGGAACGATGATGTAAATACATTCGATCACGTAATTAATACGTTGATGGAATTGTGTGACCACGACGAAGACCAGGCTCATCAGTGTGCGCTTATCGTTCACAACAATGGCAAGTGTAGTGTGAAGCGTGGTGATTATGAAACACTTCGCCCAATCTGCACCGCTATCCTCGACAGAGGGATTTCGGCAACAATCGATTAACCCATGAAGATCAAGCACTATTTTTTCAGCGCAATAGCGTTGCTGTTTATATACTCGTGTACGAAGGTTCCCATTACGGGACGTCGACAGATGAAACTGCTTCCCGAAACGAAGCTTATCGGAATGGCGAATACCGAGTATCTTAAGTTTCTTGCAGCGAATCCTGCCTTGCCTGCAACCGACTCGAGTGTAATTCTCGTGCGGAAAGTGGGATACAAGATATCGGCAGAAATAACGAAATTTCTCGCAACTCAGAAACAGTCTAAACGTCTGACTGGGTACAAGTGGGAATTCAACGTAATCAGAAGTAACACGGTGAATGCATGGTGTATGCCTGGTGGAAAAGTTGTGGTTTACACCGGACTTTTACCAGTGACTCAAACTGAAGCCGGTCTGGCTGTTGTAATGGGACATGAGGTTGCACACGCTATTGCACAACACGGCAACGAACGCATGAGTCAGCAAGTCGCGATTCAAATGGGAGGTACTGCTCTTGCTGTTGCTATGGAAACACAACCTGCACAAACAGCGAACATTTTCAATCAGGTTTATGGCGTGAGTTCTACACTTGGTGCACTCGCATATTCGCGTAAGCACGAAAGCGAAGCTGACAAACTCGGATTGTGTTTTATGGCGATGGCCGGCTATGATCCGAATGCTGCAGTTGCATTCTGGGAACGTATGTCAAAGAATGGCGGTTCTTCTGTTCAATTCCTAAGCACGCACCCAAGTGATGCGTCCAGAATCAAGGATATTAAAGAATACATGCCTAAGGCTATGAAATATTATAAGAAGCCTTAATTAAGTTTGTCTATATTGTTATTATATAAATAAATTGTTTATATTTGAACTGTTATTAATTTAAACAGTTTAGCTATGAAGCCCAACAAGAAAACAAAAGCCCAAAAGATCGAAGAGCTACAGGAAATTATCAATAACCTTGATGAAGCTCGTCTCGATGCAGTACTAACTCTTTTAGAGTCCAAATCACTAAGAACATACGGTTTTCCTCAAGAAGAACTGTGTATGGTTGCTGAAAGCTTTGAACGCTATGGTCGCGGAGAAGTTGGTGGCCTTTCTGCTGAAGAATCGGTTCGCAAACTAACTGAGCGTCTCCATAAAATACGCAAGAGGAAGTGAAATATCACATCATCGTTTCTGATGATGTGCATTCACAGTTAGAGCTTTTAATGGAATGGGTTGAAATGAACCGACCTGGTCGCGGAGCTGTTTTTCTAAGAGATTACAAAACTGCTTTAAAGTCGATCAGAAAGTTCCCGTATGCACATCCTTTGAAAGCTACCGACTATCGCGTCATTCAGTTTGAGCACTTCGAGTATTTATTGGTATACAGAATAATCTCGAAGGATATCATTGTAGCCCGGCTCGTTCATTCGAGATCGGGATTTGAGAGAATGTTTGGTTGAATTACATACAAAAGGCTGCATCTGTGATGCAGCCTTTTTCGTTTCCCGGGAGAACAATACTCACTCTTCGAGGGTAGTTTCCGCTGAGCCTCCATCAGCTTTCTCTTTCTTCTCTTCTTTCGCCTTCAACCTTCTCTCCAGGACAACGATATATACCGTGTATTCTGCTTTCACTTTGCGAATCTGAACATCCATTCCAACAGACTTCAGTTCTTCTTGTGATGTACGCTTCTTGTCGAAGTCAGCCGTTGCATCATTAACGGCCATAGTTGGATCAAACGTATTTGTGTCGTAAACTTTTTTGAAAGTCATCTCCTGCACAACGGTTCTCATACGTTTGAAGAATTCAAATCCGTGCGAAGATTTCATGACACGTTTCCTCGTGGTCTTACCGGTATAACGACTCTTTCCTTTTTCTTCTTTCACTCCGGTAGTTTTGTGGAGTGTCATGTATGCAAGGTGACTCTTCGCAGCTTGTGCCAGTGATTTATCAGAATCAATGTCCAGATAAATCCCGTTAGTCAGTTGTTCGCGGATTGATTTCTCCATCTGAGAAATACTCAACTTCTTTGCAGGAACTGTCGTGTTGTTAGCTACGTTCGTATTGTTCGCAGTCGTAGTTGGATTCACAGGACCATCAACAAATTTGTTCGTGCTCGGCTTAACGAATGCAACGGAATTATACGCAGAGCTTCCAGGTTTTCTCGCAAACAAGCTGGTTGCCCATACCTGGTCGCCTTTGAGAATAAACGCTGTTCCTTCAAGGTATGCAGAACCGGAAAGCATGTTCGCGTTGTGGCCTGGAGATGCCTGCCATTGCTCGAACGAATGTTGTGCAACACGTTCTGCAATGTCATTCGCATTGTTGCCATTTGCAGAATAGTTGTACAATGCATTCTCCCCGCACCACAACGCTTTACCATTGTCTTTAGTGACAAATCTGTAACGATCGCCAGGCGATACTCCTGAGAAAGAAGTTGTGCCCGATTTTTCATCGTGACTCAGTTGATTGTTCGCATTCATCCACATGGAATGATTTCTGCAGGCAAGCCACAAAGAGTCATCCCATGCAAGTGTATTGAGTGATTCCGCAGCGCGATAAGCGTTGATCTTTTGATGAAAGAGATACGCAGCCAGTCGTTCGATGTACTGGATAGAATCCGATTCGGAATTTTTGACGATTGTTCCTAGCGCGTCTGATTTAGACGGTCTGTGCTGGGCATTTAGTGTGGACAGTGCAATCAGAGAAAGCAATCCCACGAGAAGGCGACGGGGAATTTTCATGGCTCAGGCTATTTACTTGGTTAGCGTAAGATTGCTTCATAGTTGATGTATGGCTACCTAACCAAACGAAATATCGTGCCGAAAATTATGATTGTACTTTGAATCGCGTGATCTGTCGAAAACTTACGGCTCTTATTGAGACCGATTATTCGAAAATCCGAAGATTTGAAAACGTGAGGTGTACTTGTCGGAAGAAAGGTTTTGTTCAATCAAACCGCTTGATTACGAGCGGAATACGCACTCTGCGAATTTCGAATTTCAAATCATCGAATCTTTTAATTCGAGCAAAACAACGTTCTCTACATGATGCGTTTGCGGAAACATATCAACTGGCTGGACGTTTACAATGCGGTACTTTTCACATATAATGGTGAGGTCACGCGCCTGAGATGCGGGGTTACAACTCACGTATACTATGCGTTTTGCTCCGGAGTCTCGCATGCATATGCTTACGTCTTCATGCATACCCGCCCGCGGAGGATCAGTGATGATCACATCCGGCTGACCATGTTGTGCGATGAATTCGGGTTTGAAAATATCTTTCATATCCGATGCAAAGAATTCGCAGTTAGAAATGGAATTCATCTCCGCGTTGCGTTTTGCATCTTCAATGGCCATTGGAACGAGCTCAATACCGATTACTTTCTTCGCTTTTGCTGAAACAAACTGCGCGATAGTTCCGGTTCCGGTGTACAGATCGTAAACAATTTCATCGCCTGTAAGCCCTGCATAGTCGCGTGTAACTTTGTACAGCTCATAAGCCTGCGTCGAATTTGTTTGGTAGAATGACTTCGGCCCAATGCGGAACTTCAGATTTTCCATCGCTTCAAAGATGTGATCTCTTCCGGCGAAAGTTTTGATATCTAAGTCGAAAATCGTGTCGTTCCCTTTCGGATTAATCACATAGAGTAGGGAAGTGATCTCCGGAAATTTCTGCTGGATTGCCGACATCACATCATTGATGGCAGCCTTGTCGTTCTTAAAAAACTGTAAAAGCACCATCGACTCGCCAGTTGTTGCAGTGCGAATAATCAATGACCGCATCAATCCGTGCTGATCGCGTATATTGAAATACGGATATCCTTTCTCATACGTATACGCGCGAACAAACTTGCGTACGCTTTCGGAAAGTCCACCCTGCAAATGACATTCCTGCAGATCCAGTACTTTATCGAATGCTCCTGCAATGTGAAAACCTAATCCGCTGCGATCTTCAATTTGAATTCCGCTTTCAATTTCTTCGACAGTCAGCCACTTCTTATCAGAAAATCCGAAGTCGAGCCGGTTGCGGTAATTGTAAACTTCCTTCGACCCCAGAATTTGTGAGACTTCCGGAATTTCAAGCTTGCCAATGCGAACCAGCGCATCCACAACCTGCTGTTGCTTATACGTAAGCTGCCATTTATAATCGAGGAATTGCCATTTACATCCACCACAGGTTCCGAAGTGAACACATACGGGAGTTGTGCGCTGCGACGAATACGAATGAAATTTCACCGCTGTTCCTTCCAGAAAACGTCGATGCTTCTTTACAATTTTAATGTCCGCAACATCGCCCGGCACTGCGTTTGCTATAAACACCACCATGTTATCAATGCGTGCTAAGGATTTACCCTCTGCAGCTGCTGCAGTGATTTCTATATTTTCGTAAACCGGGAGATTTTTGATTTTCATTCAGGCGCAAAGATAACATTACTATATTGCAGTGATGTCAGAAGTAACGGCACCGCCACTCAAACAATTCCTCATTCGTCCCTGGATATGGCATTTTGCTATGACCATGACATTTGCGATCATGTTACTCCTGGTGATTCGGCCTCAGTACACGGATAGATCTGCCGATCGGATAGATTTTCTCTTGAACCTCGCAATACTGGTTGTATGTTGGGTTCATACACTGCTTATTCTCATCTTCTCCATGCGCCGATTCTCGAGAAAACAAATAGCTGCGGGCGGTATTTTCCTCGTACATTTTTTTGCATCCGCATTTCTCAGCTTTTACGCGTACATGATGATCAACATCGGATGGGTTTACGCACTAAAGCACTAGTTTTTACTACCGTCTCCCGTCTGTCGTCTCCTGACTGTTTCGTATCTTTACACAGCTAAATCCTCAAAAAAATGTCTGTGCAAGAGAAAATTTCCCGTTCCGAAGAAATGATGTCGCTCGAAGCGAAGTATGGTGCACATAACTACCATCCTTTACCTGTGGTGCTTGAACGCGGAGAAGGTGTTTTTGTTTGGGATGTTGATGGCAAGCGTTACTACGATTTTCTTTCTGCTTACTCAGCGGTTAACCAGGGACATTGTCACCCGAGAATTATCGCGGCACTTGTTCAGCAGGCTTCAAAGCTCACGTTGACGTCGCGCGCATTTCACAACGATTCACTGGGCGAATACGAGAAATTCATTACACAGTTTTTTGGGTACGATAAAGTCCTTCCAATGAATACCGGTGTTGAAGCGGTTGAAACTGCAATCAAACTCGCGCGTCGTTGGGGATATGATGTTAAACAGATTCCTGCCAATCAGGCAAAGATTGTATTCGTTGAGGGCAATTTCCACGGAAGAACAATCTCGTCTATTTCTGCGTCAACTGATCCATCGAGCTATTCCGGTTTCGGTCCGCTCGTGCCAGGATATGTAATCGTTGCTTACAACGACCTCAAAGCAATAGAGAATGCGTTCACTGATCCGAATGTGGCAGGAATTGTATTCGAACCTATTCAAGGTGAAGCGGGAGTTGTAGTGCCGGATGAAGGATATTTAAAAGGCATTCGTGCTTTGTGCGATAAGTATAACGTGCTCATGTGTGCCGATGAAGTTCAGACTGGTCTTGCACGCACAGGGAAAATGCTCGCGTGTGATCATGAGAATGTGCGTCCCGATGTTTTGATCCTCGGTAAAGCATTATCGGGTGGAGTTCTGCCCGTTTCTGCTGTGCTTGCTGACGATGAAATCATGCTAACTATTCAGCCGGGAGAACATGGTTCTACGTATGGTGGAAATCCGCTCGCATGTAAAGTCGCAATCGAAGCATTGAATGTGTTACGTGATGAGAAGCTTTCGGAAAACTCAGAACGACTCGGTGAAATTCTTCGGAAAGAACTTCGCAAGATTGATACCAAGCGCATTAAACTCGTTCGCGGTCGCGGATTGTTCAATGCAATTGTCATTGATGAAACCGACGGCGTTTCTGCCTGGGACATTTGCATGAAAATGAAAGACAATGGTCTTCTTGCAAAACCTACTCACGGCGATATTATCCGCTTCGCACCTCCGCTGGTGATGAATGAAGAACAGTTGATGGAGTGTGTGGATATAATCCGCCGTTCTATACTTGCTTTTAATTAATCAGAACTTCCTGGTGAGTTGTAATTTGTTCCGCTGCCTTCTTATTCCGTTGTTGCTGTTATGCGGTACTGTTGCCTCTGCACAAAAACAGGGACAAGCGCTGATTGATTCCCTTGAGCAGGCCCTGCCCACTATGCAGGAGGATTCTAACAAAGTGAATGCTTTGAGTACGTTGGCATTTACTTACCGCCTTACTAACGATACGCAGGCATTCCATTACGCTAATCAATGTCTGGACCTTGCACTAAAGCTCGGCGAATCTAAGGGGCTGGGCAAAGCTTATAACACGCTCGGGAATTGTAACAAGGCGATATCAGATTACCCTGAGGCGCTACGGTATTATTTTCTGGCTCTGGCTCAATTCGAAAAAGGCAATCTGCTGCGAGAAACAGCCATTGTACACATGAACATTGGTACGGTTTACCGACCAATGGGCTATACTGAGAAGGCACTTGCGGAGTACGATTCGGCTCTTGTGATTGCCATTCAACTGAAAGAAGAAAAGTTGCACGCACAGTTATTGGGCAACAAAGGTGTGATCTATTTTAGTCAGAAAAATTATAAGGAACAGCAGACTGTCAATTTGCAGGCTTTAGCAATTTTCAGAAAGATAGGAGATCGCAATAATGAAGCCTGGATACTCGACAACCTTGGTGATAGCTATGCAATTGATGATCCGGAAAAAGGGATAGCCTATCACAAAGAAGCTATTGCCATATATGATGAACTGAATAATCCGGCATACAAAGCCACCAGCCTGATGAATATTGGTGCGATTTATTTTGACATGGCGGAGCGAGACAGTTCGGCAAACCGTACTAAACTGTTGAACGAATCTATTTTAGTCCTGAAAGAAGCTGCATCCATTCTCGAGGAAATGGGCGATCTTGAATATCTTAAAGACGTATACCTGAGTTTATCAAATTCGCAGTCGCTTCTTGGAGAGCACGCTGAGGCGTTGCAGAGTTACCAGACTTACTCTCAGCTCAAAGACAGTATTATTTCGGTTGAAGTGGAGGAAAGTATTGCAGAACTCGAAACGCAACGTGTAATCGAAGTGCAGGAACGCGAAATAGAAATTGAGCGTCTGAAGAAGAGAACAGAATATATCTACATATTTGGAGGGGTTGTAATCTTATTGATCATTATTGTTCTGGTAATCATCAGTAACAGGAAACAGCGGAGTCTGAATAAGATTATCAGTCTGGAGAAGGACAAATCTGAAAAGCTGTTGCACAATATTCTACCGGAAGCTGTTGCAGATGAGTTGAAGGCCAAAGGTCAGGCAGATGCAAAGCAGTTTGACCATGTGACCGTTATGTTTACTGATTTTAAAGGTTTCACTGCGATAGCGGAAAAACTTTCTCCGAAGGAACTTGTCAGTGAAATTGATTTTTGTTTCCGGGAATTCGATCGCATCGTAGAAAAGTATGGGATCGAGAAGATCAAAACAATTGGTGATGCGTATATGGCTGTTGGTGGACTTCCTGTTGCAAATACAACCAATGCACATGATGTAGTGAACGCTGCATTGGAAATTCAGGAGTTCATGCGCAAGCTTTCAGAAGAGTGTGAACAAAAAGGGCAAACGGCTTTTCAGATACGAATCGGTATACATTCGGGACCTGTTGTTGCCGGAATTGTGGGGGTGAAGAAATTCGCCTATGATATTTGGGGTGATACCGTAAACACAGCTTCGCGGATGGAAAGCAGCGGTGAGGCAGGGCAAGTCAATATATCTGACTCTACATATACATTGGTGAAGGATCAATTCACATGTATTCATCGCGGTAAAATTCCGGCGAAGAATAAAGGAGAAATCGACATGTACTTTGTTCAGTCCAAAGTGAATTCATGAAAAAACTTTTGACCTTTCTTGCCTTATGGCCGGCGCTTCTTTACGCTCAACTCGATCGTGTCCGAATGGATATGTCTGAGCTGGATTTTGTTAAAGCATTTCCTGAAGCCAGCCGCGAATACGAAGCAGAATCATTCTGGTTAAATGCATGGGACACCATTGAAGGCACCGCCGGAAATTCAATGTGGAGAATTCTGGCGGATACCGTTACACAATACAATTTTCGCTCACCGAAAGTAAATGGACCTTCTTACCGTTTTCCTGATGTTGATTCGGTAAAAGTTCACAACATGCGGGTTAGCGCGAGACAACTTACACTGAAACTGAAAAAGTATTATGGAGAACCTTCCGTTGTTCAGGAAAAGAAAATTGTAGTTGCCGCGTCCGAACCGGGGACAAATGATGGCGTAGTAACGTCGTTGGTGAGTACACATGATGTTTACTTCGCGCAATGGAATTTTAGCGATGGAAGAATCATTTCCGTGATTGTCTCTGCTCAGGTTCCGTTGATTAAGTCCATAACACCGGCTCACGGAATTACAGCGGGAACTGAGACTTCTGAACAGTATGAATTTACCGTTACTGTTACCCGCAGTTCAACGGACTTACCCTGGAAATTTCAGGTAGGACGTGGTGTAACGGAAATGTCGCAGCGTAATCCACGCTTACAGGCTGTTGTTTCAAAATCGTTAGTGCACATCTATACGTTTCCGGATAAGGAATTGTCCGGCACTGCAGGGTGGAAGTTCGTGTTTCAGAAAAACACAATTATCAACATGCAGTATTACACGGCAAACGGTTTGTATTACGGCGACCAATCGACCGAAGGTTCATACAGTCAGTGTAAGTATCGCGCTGAAAAATTAATAGCAGAAGGACAGAAATCATTGGGTAAACCAGACTCCATGTACAATGTAATGACGCCGGAGTACAATCCATTCAACATGGAAACGAAGTACCAATATCCTTATCTCTATGCTGAATGGCGCCAAGCGGGCGGAACGATCTATCTGATTTTCGACGAGCTCGGAGGCGGTAAAGAAGGTGTGCGTTTTTCTGTACGCATCAACTATCCGGTTTTGAATTAGGCATGAAGGTTGATTTTACAAATCTATACATGCGAAAGTTCACCTTTCTATTTCTTCTGATTCCATTTGTGATGAGCGCGCAGCTTGATCGTATCAAAGTTGATATGGTCGAGAGTGAATTTGTGAAAGCTGTTCCAGAAGCGAAACGTGACTATGATGCAGAATCGGGTTGGGTGAATAACACAGACTCTGTGGGCGGATTGAATGGAGAGAAACGATGGAAAATTTACAACGATACTGTTGTCGAATACAACTTCCATACACAATACATTCAAGGCCCGTCAGAAGATTTTCCGAAAGTAGATTCAACTGATGTACATAAAATGCGAACGAGTGCGGAAAAAGTTTGCCGCAGTATGGAATTGGTACACGGCAAACCCAGTTTGTCCAGAAGCGTTTCGTTTACCGGGAGCAATCCGATGAACAATCCCATAATTTACATAGCTGAATGGAACACAGGACAGGGAATGCTGCGAGTTACAATTTCATCTTCGGTCAAACCCGTAAATAACATCAATGCTCCCCGGATCGTTTCGCCCCAAACCACGAAGTACCAGTTGACTATTGTTGTAACGGATAGATCACTTCACAGCATGTTGAATTATTCGATCGGGCAACCTGCAACGGTCTTCTTTCTCAATAAAGAGTACCTGAGAGAAGAAGCCCTGTTCATGAACTATCATTATTATACAATTACCGATTCGTTAACCGCGCCGAATGCACGATGGAAGTTCACCTTTGCCAGTGATAGTTTGATCGAGTTTAATTATCAAGCCTATTTCGGCATGAGTTACGGTTCCCGGAATGATTCAATTGCCCGTGCTGATGCGGAAGCGAAGACATTAGCCCTTATTTCTCAGGGACAAAAATCGTTTGGACTTCCAGACTCGTCGTTCAATAAAATCAAGGGTCCTTATCAGGCTCTTCCAAGAGTGAATAGTTATGACAGGGGCTGGATCTACGCGCTGTGGCTGGAAGAAAGTGCATTTGCATTCTGTAGTTTAACTGAAACCGGTGGAGGGAAACACCCGGCTGCTACTTTTTTTGTCGGTGTAACTTACCTGAGCAAAAGATAAATTGAGGGCGCACTTGCAAAGTTTAAATTAAACGGGAAAGTAACTATTCGGGCACTAAAATTCCTTCGCTACCATTTCCGCCACTTCTTCACCAGTCAGACTTCCCAGCGCAACGCCCATGCCACCCATCCGTACAGCGCAATGAACGCGATTCTGAATTTTCCGGACAATTGGAGATTTGGTTTTTCCAACACCCATAGTTCCCGCCCAGCGCATATCCACCGTGTAATTTACTCCGGGTAGAATCATCGTTCGCAGTAATTCATCCAGACGATCCTGCACAAGATTTGTCAACGCATGCTCAGTCGTCCTCTCCGCATTAAAGTCAAGATTTCGCCCACCTCCAAACAATACGCGGTTACCGATGTTTCGGAAGTAGAAATAACCTTTCTCGTAATGAAATGTGCCACGCAATTTCAAACCCGGAATTTCATGGGTCACCAACACCTGTGCTCTTGCTGGTTCCACATCTTCTAGCGGAAGCAATTGTTTCGCGAATCCATTGGTGCAGATGATGAGTTGCCTGCATTGAATGGTCATTCCGTTGCGCGTGTGAATTGATAACCCATTCTCTTCCTCTTCGAAACGAAGAATCTCCAGTCCATTCAGAATATTGATCCCAGCCGATTTCGCTTTATCAATTAAAGCACTCATCATTCTCCCGGTATCAATCTGTCCTTCTCCGCAATTGTGAATCATGTGTTTTACCTGACCAAGACCGAATGAAGAAATCTTCCCGCTCGCATCTGCATACACGTCGTTCAGTCCGGTGATTGGTTTCAACTTCGCATTGAACCACGAAATTTTTTCAGCGCATTTCTCAAATTCTTCCGGGGAATCGAACACTTCGTAACCACCCAGCATTTCGAGTTTCATATTGGCATCGCCCACATTCTCCCGCAAACGCTTCAATCCTAAATACCGGTTCTCGACCAGCTTAAACACATCGTTTTCATTGATGTGAGTAAGATCGTCCATCAGTTCAGTAAGACTTCCGAAACACGCAAATCCCGCATTTTTTGTACTTGCGCCCGATGGCAATGCACCTCTTTCAACCACTAGAATCTTAAGAGAAGGATTTTTGCTTTTCAGTGAAAGCGCAGCGTTGATCCCAACAATTCCGCTACCGGCAATTACCACATCAATCCCGTTCAGGTATTGATCACGTTCCCAAAAACTCAACAGAGAAACTGCCATTGCGGACCGAAAGTACGGAATGGATTTGCCGGCTGGTAACTTGTTAATAATAGCGGGCTAAAAAACGGGTTACGGAAAAACCTCAAACTGCATTTTATCGTAAGAATTAGACGGGATTTTGTTCAACGCAACTGTGGCATGGAAAGTGCCTGATTGTCAAGGTCTCAAACCGTTGAGTTTTTATGTTTTTCGGGATTTTTGAGCGATATTTGCACTCCTGTTTCATGGAAAAAAGAGGAGCCGAAACCACCACCGTACGTATGCCAACACTTTTTACATCCTTTTCGCGGATAGCAGCAGTATTTTGTCTGTTGCTAACAGTAGCGTTGCCGGTGAAACTATCTGCGCAAATTGCGGAACCAGTTGATTGGCGATTCGAGTTTGGTGGTAAAGTCACCGAGTTCAATGAGAAGAAACAGAAGGACGTAGCGCTGGAAGGTGCAGTAATCACCCTGCTTAAAGGCGGCGTACAGGAACAGCAGGTTACAACGAACAGTAGCGGACGATTCAAGTTTTTGCTTGCACCGAACTTTGAATATACCGTAAACGTTACCAAGAACGGTTACATCACCAAGCGATTTGCAATTTCTACACACAACGTTCCAGTAGAACGAGGTGAAGGTCCGTTTTCACCCTATGATATTGAAGTTGGTTTGTTCAAGTTATTTCCTGGACTGGATTACTCCTGCCTTGACAAACCGATTGCGAAAATCCTGTACACGCCGGTTGTTGAAGACTTTGATTACGACAAAGTATACACGGCTTCGATTCAAAAATGTGTTGATGATCTGAAACGTCTCGAAGCCGAAGCGCGCGCGAAGCAGAAATTGTATGATGCAGCCATTGAAGCAGCAGACAAACTTTTTGGTCAGTCGAACTGGCAAGGTGCAAAAGACAAGTACAATGAAGCACTCGTTTACCTTCCGAATGAGCAGTATCCCAAAGATCAAATCATCAAATGCGATGAGAAGATGGGCGCTTCTGCAAAGACGGAAGCAGATTACAAAGCAGCAATTGCAGAAGGAGACCGACTTTTTGCTGCTTCTGATTGGACAGGCGCAAAGGCGCAGTATCAGAAGGCGTCCGGTATAAAAGCCGGTGAGCAGTATCCCAAAGATCAGATTGTTAAATGCGATAACAACGCTGCTGCCGGTGCAAAGCGTGCTCAGTACGATGCTGCTATCAAGGATGCGGACGCAAAATTTGCAGCGAAAGATTGGGCTGGAGCAAAAACGAAATACACCGAAGCTTCCGGATTGTTTCCAACTGAAGTATATCCGAAGGATCAGATCAAAAAGTGCGATGACGAAATAGCGAAAGCAGGAAACAAGGCAAAGTACGATGCTGCAATTGCTGATGCAGATGCAAAATTCAAAGCGGCTGATTTCGCAAACGCAAAGACAAAATATCAGGAAGCTTCTGCGATCATTACTACTGAACAGTATCCGAAGGATCAAATTGTAAAGTGTGACGCTGAAATTGCAAAGCAAGGTCTGGACAAACAGTACAACGATGCTATTGCCGCTGCAGACGCGAAATTTAAGTCAGCTGATTTTGCAGGTGCGAAAGTGGACTACCAGAAAGCGTCGGCACTAAAAACTGCTGAGCAATACCCGAAAGATCAGATTGTAAAATGCGACGCCGAGATTGCGAAAGCAGGATTGCAGAAGCAGTATGATGCGGCCATTGCTGATGCAGATGCGAAGTTCAAGTCTTCCGATTGGTCTGGTGCGAAAGCGAAATACCAGGAAGCTTCCGCTTTGAAGACAGGCGAGCAATATCCGAAAGATCAGATCGTGAAGTGCGATGCTGAGATTGCTAAAGCTGGTCTCGACAAGACGTACAACGATGCAATTGCAGCTGCAGATGCGAAGTTCAAAGCTTCTGATTGGTCTGGTGCAAAAGCTGATTATCAGAAAGCATCTGCACTTAAAACAGCAGAGCAGTATCCGAAAGATCAGATCACGAAATGCGACGCGGAGATTGCGAAAGCCGGACTCGATAAATCATACAATGACGCTATTGCGGCTGCTGATGCCAAATTCAAATCATCTGATTGGTCGGGTGCGAAAGCCGATTACCAGAAAGCTTCTGGTTTGAAAGTTGCGGAACAATATCCGAAAGATCAGATCGTGAAGTGCGATGCCGAGATTGCTAAGCAAGGACTCGACAAATCGTACAATGATGCTGTTGCTGCTGCGGATGCTAAATTCAAAGCCAAAGATTACGCAGGTGCGAAGACGAAGTATCAGGAAGCATCTAATCTGAAGTCGGCAGAACAGTATCCGAAAGATCAGATTGTATTGTGCGATAAAGAACTTGCCGGACTCGATCTGCAGAACAAGTACACTGCAGCGATCAAAGATGCGGATGCAAAATTCAAGCTCTCCGATTGGACGGGAGCGAAGGCCAAGTACATGGAAGCTTCGGCACTGAAAGGTGAGGAGCAATATCCGAAAGATCAGGTTGTGAAGTGTGACGCAGAGATTGCGAAGAAGGGTGTACAGGAGCAATATGACGCGTTGATCAGAGACGCTGACACGAAATTCAAAGCAGCCGATTACACGAATGCAAAAGGTGTTTATCAGCAAGCATTGGATCTGAAATCTGCAGAAGCGTATCCAAAAGCACAGATTGTAAAATGCGATTCGGAAATTGCTAAGTTGGGTGTTCAGGCGCAATATGATGCGTTGATAAAGGACGCCGATTCCAAATTCGGTACTTCTGATTGGGCAGGTGCAAAAGCAAAATACCAGGAAGCATCTGCGTTGAAAACTGCGGAAGCTTATCCGAAAACACAGATTACAAAGTGCGATGCGAATATGGCTTCTGATGCAAAAGCAGCGAAGTACACTAACCTGATTGCGAGTGCCGATTCCAGCTTCAAACTGTCTGAATGGTCAAGCGCAAAGTCATTGTACCAGCAAGCATCTGCACTCAAAACTGCGGAACAGTATCCAAAAGATCAGATTGCGAAGTGTGATGCGGAAATTGCGAAAGTCGGAAAAGACAAACAGTACAATGATCTTATTTCAAAAGCAGATACAAAGTTCAGTGCATCTGATTGGGCAGGAGCGAAGGCGATTTACCTGCAGGCAACAGCTGTGAAAGCCGACGAACAGTATCCAAAAGATCAGGTTGCTAAATGCGACGCGAATGTCACTGCAGCAAAAGACGCTGCTTACAATAAGATCATCGCATCCGCAGATTCATTGTTTAAACTTCCAGATTACACTGCTGCAAAGACCAAGTATAGGGAAGCGAACACTTCACGTCCGGGCGAACAGTATCCAAAGGATCAGATGGCGAAGTGCGATGCTGAGATAGCGAAGCTCGGAAAAGACAAACAGTACGCGGATCTGATTTCGAAAGCCGATGCCAAATTCGGAACTTCAGATTGGGCCGGAGCGAAAACTATTTACCAGCAAGCGTCGGGTGTAAAACCGGATGAAGCGTATCCGAAAGAACAGATTACGAAGTGTGATGCAAATATTGCAGGTGCAAAGGATGCTGCTTACAACAAGATCGTAGCAAAGGCTGATTCCTTGTTCAAAGTTCCGGACTATCTGGCTGCCAAGCTGAAGTATAAGGAGGCAAGTACTGCTCGTCCTGATGATCAATATCCGAAAGATCAGATCGTGAAGTGCGATGCTGAGATTGCAAAACAAGGAAAAGACAAACAGTACAGTGATCTCATTACAAAAGCGGATGCTAAGTTCAACGCTTCTGATTGGGCTGGTGCAAAACCACTTTACCAGCAGGCTTCGGGTGTTAAAACAGAAGAACAGTATCCGAAAGATCAGATTGCAAAATGTGATCAGAACATTGCAGGGGCAAAGGATGCTGCATACAACAGAATAATAGCGAAAGCTGATTCACTTTTCAAGGTTCCGGATTACTCCGCTGCCAAAGTGAAGTACAAAGAAGCGAGCACGCAACGTCCGGATGATCAATATCCGAAAGATCAGATGGCGAAGTGTGATGTTGAGATTGCGAAACTAGGCAAAGACAAACAGTACACGGACCTGATCGCCAAAGCAGATGCTAAGTTCAATACTTCATTGTGGACCGAAGCGAAGGCCCTTTACCAGCAGGCTTCCGGTGTTAAGACCGAAGAGCAGTATCCGAAAGATCAGATTGCAAAGTGTGATGAAAATCTTGCCAACGCAGGAACGCAGGCGAAGTATGATGCTGCAATCAAAGCTGCAGATGCAAAATTCAAGCTCAACGACTGGAACGGAGCGAAGGCAAAGTATCAGGAAGCGTTGACGGTTAAGTCAGGCGAACAATATCCTACGGATCAGATCAGGATTTGTGACGACAACATAGCAAACGCTGCGAACAAGAAATACGCGGATGCGATTGCTGCTGCTGATGTGAAATTCGGCGCTGTAGATTACTCCGGCGCAAAAGCAAAATATCAGGAAGCTTCAACCATGCGTCCGAATGAGCAGTACCCGAAAGATCAGATTGCGAAATGTGATGCGGAGATTGCGAAGCAGGGTCTTGATAAAACATACAACGCTGCAATCGCTGCTGCTGATACGAAGTTTAAAGCATCTGACTGGAACGGTGCGAAAGCTAAATACGAGGAAGCACTTGGAATCAAAGAAGGTGAGCAGTATCCAACCGATCAGATCAAACTCTGTGAAAAGAATCTTGCAGATGCCATGGGTCTTGAAGATCGTTACGCACACTTTATTCAACATGCCGATTCTGCATTCAAGGTGGAAGACTACGAATCTGCAAAGTCTGGTTACGAGAGCGCACTGGGTGTAAAACCTGCGCAGGCTTATCCTACAGCACAGCTTGCCGAAATCAACAAGCGACTTGCAGCAATTGAAGCCGCTCAGGCAAAGGACGCCAAGTATCGCGCTACGATTGCGAAGGCGGATAGTTTGTTTACTGCAAAAGATTTTAAAGCAGCGAAAATTCAGTATCAGTCTGCGTCAACACAGAAACCTGGAGAGCAATATCCGAAAGACAGATTGGCTATGTGCGATACGGAAGTTGCGAATGCAGCGTTTGAAGCAGCGAAACGGAAAAAGTACGACGATCTGATTAAGAAAGCTGACGTGAAGTTTAACGCCGGTGCATTTGCCGATGCGAAGAAGCTCTATCAGGATGCGCTGAAGGAATTGCCTGTGGAATTGTATCCGAAAGAGCAGATTGCGAAGTGCGATAAGAAATTGAATCCTGTGACCAAGGATACTACGCGTACGGCAGAGCAGATCAAAGAAGATTACCGTAACGAGATTGCGAAAACTTATCCGCAGGGCTTAACGCAGATTGAGGAGAAGGATGGAGGCACTACAACAGTTAAACGTATTGTTGTAATTGGTGAACACGGATTCATCTACACCAAGAAAGTTTACTCTTGGGGAACGTTCTACTTCAAAGATGGTGTACAGATTTCTGAAGGCACCTTCAATTACGAGACATCACCAGGATACATTTCGCAGCAGCAGCAGAAGTGATGATTAGATGATTGGATTAAAGTCTTGTATGACCATAACCAGTCACCTGTAGGTATCAGATCATCTACTGTGTTCCAGTTCCGGAGACACGCGTAAATCGGAAATATAAACCGATGCTTGCATTCGGAGCAATTGCAACAAACTTCTCACGAAAACTGAAGCACGGATTAATTCCAAAAGAGGTGAATGCAGTAATTCCAGGATAGAATTCATATCCGGCAAACAGATTCGCGGAAACGCCGACGATGTGTACGGCTCTTCCGGGCGTTGTTCCCGTTACAATTTCAATCCGCGAACTATCCTGAATGCAGTCGCCCGTGCCTGAATCGTGGTGCGACCAAATATCAGTGTGAACAGTCACTTCAGGTCCACGAAAACTACTGATGACGTATGCGCCCACGCCATATCCGTAATTTACTTTACCGCGTTCATAAGCGAACTCCACACCCGGATTTATGCGTAGATAGTTTTGCTCCCGCGCTGTTGCATCAACTTCCAGGTGATCGATACATTCGTTAAATATGTTCTCTAGTCCGTTATAGTCGACGTGTGCCGATTGTAGTTTTCCCCAACCAACAATCAAGGTTCCTCGCAATTTGGGATCACCGATATCGAACCTGAAATTCAAGTCGATCCCATGCGGGGTCATGTATTCACTGTGAATATTGTTCCGGTTGAAAAAGCCGGTGTTGTATCGTTGATAGCGGTACGATAAGCCAATTTCATACCGTCCGGGATTTTGTGCCAGGAGTGTCGTGGAGCACAAGAGCACTGCGATTGCGAGACGTAGGGGTGTCATCATGTTTTTAGTAAGGTTAGTGATGCGGCGACACAGAAGTTGCGGTGGCGCGGCGGGTTATTTGCCGTACTATGGATGAAAGCAAGTTAGGAATTGCATAAGCTGGCGCAAGGAAAATGTCGCCACTTTTCTGGATTCGGGCTTATTGCTCTTCTGAAGTCGAGTTGAAACAATAATTCAATCCAATTCCTGAAGAAAAAGTAGGGAGTAGTCCACCAGTAAGAACAACACCGGCCGAAATGCGAGCGAAAATGCTGAATGCGGGGTTGATTTTAACAATGACGCCAGTCGTAATTTCGGCACCACGTTTCATCTGCATCTTGTAGCGGCTTCTTCCCAAAACAGAAGTAGAGCTTTCGCGGTAATAAGGCTGGGAGGGATTATAACTGTATTGAGTATAGCTCGATGCAACGGATCTCACTTTATTGACCCCAAAGGGAATAAGCGTTCGTAATCCGAGGGTGAAAAAATAATCCCCCTGCCCAAATTGAAATTCAGGACCAAGCATGAACTGAATCAGAGTGGCCTCGTAATGGTTACGTGTGGAATATCGTATTGACGAATTATAACGTGGATCGCTTCCGTTGTAGTTGTCGCAAGAATATTTGGAGCACCCAAGCCCCAAGGTCATTCTCATTGGTGAATTGCCCACTTGCGCTCTAAAACCAATTTCTAAAACTTGAGGGCCTACCGACATTGAACTGGAGTGACCCCAATATGCACTTTCATAGTTCAACGCCCTGAGGGCGCATCCTGCCTGTACTTCAAAGCGATTTTGTGCTTCAAGGTGCGAGAAACCAAGGATCAATGCAGCAATTATCAGTAGTCGCATAAAATTGCTTTTACCGAATTTACAAAATGAAAACGGCACCCAAAATGGATGCCGTTCACAGATGGATTTGATTCTTACGCTCTCACCAGTGTCGGTTTCCAAACGCGAATTCCGTGGAATGCTCCGAATAGAATTGCTGTGTAGAATAGTTGGCTCAGGATTGTGTTGCCCATGAATGGAATTCCCATCACAAGTGAACTTGCAAGTCCTGCTGCATCCTGAGAGTAAAAGCTAACTGGCAGGTAGAAACCAACCACCCACATAGCTGCGTTGGTGATCACGAAGAATACGAAAACCGAAACGAGGCTTGCTGCAGTGATTGTAATGAAGTTCTGACGATCGCGGATAAACCAACCGATCATGGTAATCAACATCATGCTGCCGTATGTCGCCCACATTGTAGCGTGGAAAGCAAAGAAAATATCAGTGATAAAAAGAGCTGCAACCGGAACAATGAGGCTCAGCCAACGATTTCCCATTGTTGCTCCAGCGAACAATGCCATTGCACCAACAGCGGTAAAGTTGAAAGGGTGGGGAATGAATCGCGAGAAAGCTGCGATGAGCACAGCAGCGATTACAAATAATACGCGTGGAGAAAAAGCCTTGTTCATAAACGTTGTATTTGAGGCGAAATTAAGCAATAATTCCCTAAAATCAATTGGTAGGAACACCGTGCTTCTTCCGCGCTTTCTTCAGCTGTTTACGCGCTTGTTTCTCCGCTTTCTTGGTCAGTTTCTTGCGGTCTTTCGATTCCCGATCACTCGGATGCGTTTTCGCATTTCTGTATTCGTTGGTCGGGCCGTCATTGTGTTTACACGAGGCGAAAACCAGAGAAAAGGATAATGCTGAAATAAGGAAGTACTTCATGTATGTATAACGTGTACGGTGCAAATTAAATACATCAGGGGTTGCGGAAGTTGAAAATCCTGTGGAGTTTTTAACAAGCGAGAGAGCAATATCGCTGTCCTCAGTCGTTGATCATCACTTTCTGCCGACGCAAAGTCTGTTTTCCACGATCCCGAAGTGTCCAGTGAACACTGCGAACTCCATGCCGCGCATAGGAATTGTGAATTCGCACTTTGTTCATGAGTGCTCCATCAACGGAGTATTCAGTTCTCACTTCAACCCAGCGTTTATTCTCGCGATAGTTGTATTTCCATTGCTCACGAAGAGTTCCATCCAATGTGGTGAATGTCGTATAACCCCATCTTCCTTTATGGGAAGTTTTTTGTTCTACAACTCCATATTCTCCATAGATGTAGTTTCTGGATCCGGGGCAACTGCCAATGAATTTACTGCCATAAATTCCTTCTGAATAGTTGCTTTCCGTCAACCGCCAGCCAGACACAAGTAAAGTGTCTCGAACTAGAGGCAAAGCATACCATTGTGTCACTTGCAGCGTGTCCGAAAGTGAAAGACTCAGATAGCTTAGCCCGCGAAGTGTATCGCCCGGTAAAATGTTTTTGAGCAATTCCGTATAACGTTCCGGTTTCGCACAGATTGAAAAAATAACGAAATCGAATTGGAAACTCCTGTGTTCTTCGATGTTCGGAAACTGAACCACGCGTTGATTCAGAACATGACCGGTGATCATTAAATCTGATCGTTCAAATAGCGAGTCAAGATCTGCTGCATGAACGAGCGATGAACAAAACAAACTGATAATGAAAATCGATTTCCGCATGGTCAACAAATCACACTACTAAAACCGAATTGGATAGTTTACTTATCCAGTTTCAGGCTATGTCCAAGTTTATCCCGCTTTGTTTCGAGATATAACTTGTTGTGCTTGTTAGACGCAATCTCGAGCTCAACGTTGTCTACGATTTCGAGACCGTAGCCCATCAAGCCTACACGTTTCTTCGGATTGTTAGACATCAAACGCAATTTGCTAACGCCGAGATCACGCAGGATCTGCGCACCCGTACCGTAATCGCGATCGTCTTCACCGAAACCTAATTCCAAATTCGCCTGTACGGTATCGCGACCCTGTTCCTGCAGTTTGTATGCTTTGAGCTTATTCAGCAAACCAATGCCGCGACCTTCCTGGTTCATGTATAGAATCACGCCTTTTCCTTCGCGCTGAATCATTTCCATCGCGCGGTGAAGCTGCGGTCCGCAATCGCAACGACACGAACCGAAAATATCGCCGGTCATGCACGAGCTGTGTACGCGCACTAGAATCGGTTCTTCTTTTTTCCATTCGCCTTTGTACAACGCAAGGTGTGGTTGTCCGGTTGGCAAATGCGTATAAGCAACCATTTTGAAATCGCCGTAGTCGGTTGGTAATTCAATTTCAACTTCGCGGTGAACATTCGTTTCTGTGCGAAGACGATATTCAATCAGGTCTTTAATGGAAATAATTTTCAGGTCGAATTTCTTCGCGATATCCAGAAGTTGGGGAAGACGAGCCATTGATCCGTCTTCGTTCATGATTTCAACCAATGCACCTGCAGGTTCGAATCCGGCCAGACGTGCTAGGTCAATTGTAGCTTCTGTGTGACCGGTTCTGCGCAATACACCTTCACGTTTAGCACGCAATGGAAAAATATGTCCCGGCTTTCCGAATTCTTCTTTCTTGATCGTCGGATCGATCAGCGCCTGAATTGTTTTCGCGCGATCGTGTGCAGAAATTCCAGTTGAACAGCCGTGACCTTTCAGATCGATTGATACCGTGAAAGGCGTTTCATACGTAGCTGAATTTTCCTTCACCATCAACTGCAATCCAAGCTCATCAGCGCGGTCTTCCGTAATAGAAGCACAAATTAATCCGCGTCCATGAGTGGCCATGAAATTGATCACTTCCGGAGTAACGTTTCGAGCGGCAGTAATGAAGTCACCCTCATTTTCACGATCCTCATCGTCGACTACAATGACCACTTTCCCGGCCTTGATTTCTTCAATTGCCTCTTCAATCGAATTCAGCACTTTTTGCGACATCTTATTCCAGCTATTTAGAAGTGCAAAGGTACTGATAAGATCGGCAAAGCGGGGTTTTGTATTCCTGTCGGCGCTACTCTGGCGTATTCTTGTTGAGTTTTTTGTCATTTGAACACGATTTTCGCTAGTCATCTGTTTCTTGGTGAAATTTCGGAGAATCTGGCAGTCAACCAGTATCGATTCATTACCTTAATGCCGCTGAAATCCGGACGCTTTCCGTCAGGATTCACACCCACTTGAATGACACAGTCGGGTACGAATTCAAAAAAAGAAAAATAGATTCAGATGAGTAAAAAACTTGTACTACTCTCAGTTGGTTTGCTTTCAATCCTGGCATTGCAGGCTCAAAATGGTCGCTCGTTTGCGATTGAATTTTCTTCGGGTTCTCAAATAATTGAAACCCGGATAGAGCCATTGTCTGACGATTCGGAATTGATGAACGGTCGCTACTATCGTCATTTGCATTTCAATTCGCTGCCCGATTATGCAACGAGAATGGAAATGGAAAAGAACGGAATCACGCTTCTCAATTTCATTTCCGGCATGACATACACGGCTTCATTGCGAAGTGACGTGAAGTTCCCATTGAGCGCATCGTACAACGTAAGCGGAATGTCGCTCATCAATGCAGATTCTAAAATGCATCGCGAACTATCTACTGCTCTGGCGAATTCCGATTTCCCGTTCTACGCAATGGATGGAGACCGGAATATAGGTATCACTTTTACGTACTATGCAGATATTCCGCACCACGTTGTGCTGGATTCTGTTTACGCGTTGCCCTACAAGCTTTCTTATCACAATGGAAACAGTCATCGTATGACGATCTGGATTCCAGAGAACGAGGTACGTGCGTTTGTTTCCAAATCATTCGTATGTGCAGCAGAGTTGAAGGATGATGCTCCACAATTGGACAACAACGTAGGTCGTACAGATCACCGCGATAATTGGCTGGCTCAGGATTTTCCCGGAGGAAGAATGTATAATGGAGCCGGAGTGAACGTGATGTTACAGGATGATGGTATTATCGGTCCGCACATTGATTACACAGGGCGCTTGCAGAATCAGTTCATTACGTTTAACGGAGGTGATCACGGTGATCATTGTGCCGGAATCATTATGGGTGGTGGAAATAAAGATCCGCTGACCAGAGGAATGGGTTGGGGTGCAGATATTCACGTGTATGAAGCCGCTCCATATCAAGGGTACGATAGCATTTACAATCACTACTTCACGAATAACATTCTGATTACATCCACCAGTTACTCGGATGGATGCAATGCGGGTTATACAACGCTGGCTCAAACATTAGATCAGCAAATCATTGATATGCCAAATCTGATTCACGTATTCTCTGCGGGTAACAACGGAGCATCTGATTGCGGATATGGAGCAGGTTCAACATGGGGAAATGTTACAGGCGGTCACAAGCATTCTAAAAATTCAATTGCCGTAGGGAATCTTACACATCTGGATGCGCTCGCTGCTTCATCAAGTCGCGGACCTGCACATGACGGACGTATGAAACCTGAAGTGTGTGCGGTTGGAACAAACGTGTATTCAACCAGCGACGTGAACGATTACGTTTTCAAAACCGGAACATCGATGTCTTGTCCTGCTGTGTCTGGCACATTCGCTTGTTTGTACCAGGCTTATCGTGAGATTAACGGAACAACTCCGAAATCGGGATTGATGAAAGCTGTATTGATGAATACGTGCGATGATCTTGGTAACGCAGGACCCGATTTCAGATTTGGTTACGGTCGTATTAATGGTCGTAAAGCAATTCAGCCGATAGAACAAAACTGGTACATCACAGATTCAGTAGGCAACACACAAACTGATGTGCATACGATTACTGTTCCTGCTAACACAGGTCAGTTGAAGGTTATGCTTTACTGGCACGATGTTCCTGCTGCGGTGAATGCGACTGTGGCGTTGGTAAATAATCTGAATATGCAGGTTACGGATCCATCATCGACTGTATTTAATCCGTGGATTCTGGATTTTACTCCGAACGCTGCCAATCTTAATGCTGTTGCAACACGAGGAATTGACGTGCGTAACAACCATGAGCAGGTTACGATCGATAATCCGGCTGCCGGAACTTACACTGTTTCAGTGAATGGGGCAGTGGTTCCAATGGGACCACAAGTGTATTATCTGGTTTGGTATTTCGAACCAGCCGATGAACTTGTACTGACGTATCCAAATGGTGCAGAAGGATTTGTTCCAGCCGAAACGGAAGTGATTCGTTGGGATGCATGGGGCAATGCAGGAACGTTTACGCTTGAATACACAACAAACGGAACGACATGGAATCCGATAGCAAGTGGTATTGCAGCAGCAGATCGTTATTATAACTGGACAGTTCCTGCTGGATTGAGCGGTTTGTGTAAAGTGCGAATCACACGTAATTCAGTGAGTGATGAAAGCGACGAGAATTTCTCGATAGCAGCTGTGCCAACAGGAATTTATGTTGATTGGTCGTGTCCTGATTCCTTGTGTCTGAAATGGAATTCGGTTCCGGGCGCAACAGCGTATGACGTGTTCATGCTTGGTTCTGTATACATGGATTCGGTGGGAACTTCACCTGTCGACAGTTTTGTTGTTACAGGTTTGAACAATTACACCAACACATACTGGTTCAGTGTTAGAGCGATTGCGCCTAACCAAACTGTAGGTCGTCGTGCGATTGCAATTGAAAAGCTGCCCGGTGTAGTTTGTGCAGGACCTGACGCTTCTGTTTCAGCCGTATCTGCACCGGAATCTGAATACTACAGTTGCATGAGCCTGAATAACGTTCCGGTTGTTGCGACTATTTCAAATACAGGGACGTCAACGATTTCCAACTTTCCGGTTTCGTTCTCATACGATAATGGAGCGCCAGTGACTGAAACATATTCGGGCACGATTGCGCCATCAGGAACTGCAACCTATACGTTCACAGCAACATTGAACATTGGTGCAATTGGACCACATACACTGAAGGTGTGGAGTGATCTGGTGAATGATATCGGAAATCTCAACGACACAACCACAACACTGATCAATCACAACAACTCTGTGACTGTAACTCCGGCTTGGGTGGAAGATTTTGAGAGTTTCCCACTGTGCGGCACATCTTCGAATTGCGGAAATACAAATTGTGCCATGATCAACGGCTTGACCAACATCGTGAACGGTTCGGGTGATGATATTGACTGGAGAACTTCACAGGGTGCAACTCCTTCGTCGAACACAGGACCTGGATCAGATTATCTCCCAGGCAGTACCACTGGAAATTATCTGTACCTCGAAGCTTCTGCTTGTTTCGGTCAAACAGCGACTTTGATGTTGCCGTGCATTGATCTTACCGTGTTTAGCACTCCGACGTTTTCATTTGCATACCACATGAACGGAGTTGACATGGGTGAATTGCATGTTGATATTTACTCTAACGGAGTTTGGATCAATGATGCATGGGTAGAAACCGGTAATCAAGGAAACACATGGCAACTAGCTACTGTTTCGTTGAACGCTTATGCGGGACAGGTAATCCTGATTCGCTTCCGCGGAATAACAGGTCCGGATTACACAAGCGACATGGCTATTGACGCTATCCGCCTGGAGGATCCAACATCATTGCAGGATAATGCATCATTCTCCGGATTAAACATTTTCCCGAATCCGACAGAAGGAATCACAACGGTTAATGTTTCAGGACTCACAGAATCAATCGTCACTGCAGATGTTTATGACGTTGGTGGCCGATTAGTAAGTTCATCACAACATGCAGCAAGCGGAAGTACGGCACAGTTTCAGGTAGACCTGAATGGTTTGTCTTCGGGCGTGTATTTCCTGAAAGTGCGTTCCGGCGATCTTGAAGAAACCGTAAGGATCACCAAACTGGACTAACTGCAATGCGTTTTTCCATCTAGTAAAAAAGCCGAATCGTTTGATTCGGCTTTTTTATGTCATATACGTCCACCAAACAGTAGTAATTCACCTGTTTTGAAAATATTTCGGGCAATTGCGGTTACTTTTTCTCCGTTTCGGCATTAAGAGATAAATCAAGCCTATGAAACGCACACTCTTTTTCATCGCTACATCAGCTGTACTTGCAGTATCATGCAATCCCGATACCATCGACTTTTCCGGTGCCGCACAGAATGCCGACAAGCTGGTTGTGAGTGAAGATGAGCAGCTCCCGGTTTCAGAAACGTTGAGCGTGGTTAATCAGACCGCGACACCAATTTCGTATGTCGATCTTGGAGTATCGCAAGTTGTTCCGGTAAGAGTTCAGGTGCCCGTAATTCCGGATGAGTACATCGCACCTGCTGGATTGATTGATCAGTTCACCGAACTCGCCAGGTTCACGAATGGTGCGGAATCATACGTTGATGCAGCACGTGAACTAACAAGCACCTGCATTGGCGTTCTCGA
>JBEIPA010000060.1:0-1607 GCA_040377305.1 Flavobacteriales bacterium
GCCGCAAGCCTACGATACGGCTCTGCTTTTGTCTCGCCGTTCTCGACGCATTGGACGAATGCCCACGCGGCGTCAAATGCGAAGTATTCCAGCTTGAACCGGTTCGATCCGAATACGATTTCCTCACGTTCCGGCACTTTGGCCGTGTGGACTTCGTGGCTTTCGCCGTTTAGTGTGACTTCAATCTGCGTGCTCATGGTGTTACTTGTTTTATATTTCAATTAGTTTCATCCCATAGTTATTGACTCCTGCTGGTATGATTAATCCTTCTTTAAGTCGCAGCTTGTTTCTCCTAAATCCTCTGTAATCAACTGAGTGATGCCAGCGGTTGAATTTCCAGA
Source organism: Flavobacteriales bacterium (assembly GCA_040377305.1). Classification (GTDB taxonomy): domain Bacteria; phylum Bacteroidota; class Bacteroidia; order Palsa-965; family Palsa-965. The sequence continues at coordinate 342 of JBEIPA010000060.1, forward strand.
CAACTTTCACAATGTCGGGATGCTGTTCTCGCAATGATTCGGCCATCTTTTTCCTGCCGTCTTCCGCGTAAAGCTCGTCAGTGTTTCCGCCTCCCATCGTCATTGTTTGTGCTTTTTCCTGAATGAATGCGTATAACAAAATCGTGCAATATCCGTCTTTTAGTACCCTGATGCTTAGGTCAGTGTCTTCGTTATATCGTCCGCGCCACCTGTAAGGGATGTCGTTTTTAATAAGGATGCACGAATAAATTCTTGTATTCATCGCAAATGCACGCCAAGGCCATTTACTTTTAAGAAAGAAATCATACTGAAATCCCGCTAAGGCCACATTTTCATATCGGCAAACAAAGTCTTCAGCGCATTTAAATATTGTTCCGCTCGCAACTTTAATTTGTAGATTGCGATTCATTCGCAAAAACGAGCCGATGTTGTCATCCATTATCCAGTGCCGTTCATGCCCCTCGGAAATTGAGTGTTCCCACACCCAATTTCTCGCGGGAATAGAACCCATTCCGAGATTAGAAAAAGGCAGGACAAGAATCTTATCCCTCGGAATCACCGATGAGTAACTTTCAAGCTCTTGCGGCTCTATTACGATTCGGTATGGGACATTCATTTTATCAAGTGCCCTGCTTGTCATCCTACTCTCCCATCGTCCTTTTGATATTATGTAAATCGGGTAATCAGGATTCATCTACGTATATCTTATTGGAACATATCCTTGGTTTTGCTTCTGGAAACCATAGGGATTTTTGTTTTTCGCTGATTGCTTGATTGATGAGCAGTCCAAATGCTGCAACATCTTCATCGCTTCGGAAATGTAAGTTTATCGTCCTGTGCGGCGAATGGTCAGACATTGTAAATTCTGGCATTCCTTCCCATATCCGCTTCCAATCTTCCGAAAGCTCAAACAGTGACTGTTGCTCGCTCATTCCGCTTTTTTGGCTTCACGGAGCCTCGCAATAGCTCCGCGTTTTGTTTTCTCGTGAACCGATGTGCATCCGTCAACGGTGTATCCGTCTGCAAGTTCAATCCACCAGCTACCGCCGTCTTCGGATTCGTAATATGGGATTCCGTGTTCAGGTTTTTCAACTTGTCGTTCTGTTTTGCTGTTGTTCATGCCCTCTTCTACGCTCTCCCCTTGCTCCTGTCCACATCTTTTTTCACAAATTTACACAATTCATCGGGAAGCCTGATGGATGCTTGATTGCAGGGCGGTGGAAAGATTGCGAGCCGTGGTTTATTTTGGCGATAGACGGCGGAAAA
>JBEIPA010000058.1:0-3463 GCA_040377305.1 Flavobacteriales bacterium
GATCTGATATGTGTTTAGATGGCGTCTTGTGCCATCTAAACATTTACATAAACACCACTTCATACTACACGTATAGTTTTATTCCGACAGATTCAAATGGTAGAGTTACTTTGACAAAAGGTGATCTCCTACTGGGCTCAGAATTGAAGCATTATTATGACCCAGCACTGACAATCGATGCAACACCAGTGAAGTTTGAATTTTTCATCTTAGAGATGAGTTTCTTAAAACTGATGTTAGATAGTATGAACAATTATCTGACTTATAGCCTTGAAGCAATCACAGAATCGCTTCGATCTGTAAAAGTTCCGGAATATCAAATACCTGCGAAAATCAAAGCGATGGTTAAGCAACGTGAAGCTGACAAGCCGTTGAGAGATCTAATTCAGTCGTCGCGAAATGCTCAGTTAAATATTTCCGAACGCAAATATAAAATCACAGATGTATGGACAGAGCAACGTGACTACACATATGAAATTACTCTAGACTGCGTAGAACAGTAATTATTCTATATTTGCCCCACAAATCACATCAATGCCAAAGTCATGTACATCCGCTTCACAACCACTTATCGCGATTCGCGTGGGTATGCCAGAACCGGTGTATTCCAGGCACTAGGATTTCTTTACCGCAGCAAGCACACGTTTGATTACGACTATTAGCTGATACAAGATATTCGCATTTGGTTCGGCAATTACCTCGAACGACCAACGCGCTTCAACAAACATTCCGGAAATCGCAACACCTCACCTGCTCTTTGCTGGTACAAATGCTCCGCTGTTAAGCACATCGGTCACATGTATTAGCTGAAAGAAGTGTTGGAACGCTACGATCTGATCGTAGACGTTGTTGTGAGCAAAAATCCGGGTTATGTAGTTTATGAAGATGAATTTCAGGTTGCGGCGATCCCGTATGGGAAGGAGATGAAGATGGTGGTGTAAGGGGAACGCGGATTTTGATTACCGTTGGTTGCTAGCGGCTCGATGGATGATGACGGTAAACGATAAAATTCGGTAATTGGATTTTATGAGATAAGTTTGAATGAAGTTCAGAGAACTACTATGGCCAAGAAAAGTATCAAGAAAAAAAATGCCCCTAAAACATCCGCTGTCGATAAGATCATCAACAAAGGAAACTGGTTCATGGTCGAAATTATCGAACGCATGGAACCTGCGAAAGTGAAACGTAGTGACAAGACACGACTTTGCACCGTATGGGGAAACTGGCACCTGATCAAAGCACAGAATGCGGAAAAGGCTTATGCCAAAGCAGAAAAGCTTGGTAAATCATTCAGCTATGTTTTTACTAATTCATACAAGGAACAAATGCGTTGGGAATTTGTTGGCATTGGAGACCTGTTACCAATTTATGAAGACATAGAAGACAAGGCGGAGTTAATGTGGAGCGATTTCGGTGATATTACAGCGAAACGTTCGGAAGAATTTATTCCACGTAAGAGCAAACTTATGCGACAGATAAAACCAAAGTCGAAGTAAGACCTGTCTTTTGCACATCCCAGGTTTTGTAGGAGATCGCGAAGTACTTAGATCACTACATTTACAAAAAAGCTAAAATCGATCCACTGGTGTCTTTGCAAGTTCAAATTCGCATACGTACGAACGACGATCAGTTTCCTCTGGAGTATTGGTTGCAACGCGTACCTGAGTTGGCAGACTATTACCTCACACAGGACCGTTTAACTTGCTGCTCCTTCCAGGCTGGCTTTTGCATTGACATCGCCGGCAAACGTTGGAACGGTGACAACGACAGTTACGACTTCGATGAACCGTGGATGACTTCACATTGGTTGCATGGTTTAATAATCATGTTCGGAAGTAGCACCACCACTGTCGGCGTTGGATTTTGGGAACAATCGACTGCCACGATAAAACGAATTGATCAGGACATTCTCGAGATAGAAGATCCTGCTGCGCATTCCGGTGGTGGTTCCTGCGCACCCGCATGGGTGAACGCAAATGAATTTGCCGATCAGATCACTGAGGCGACGAAAAAATACATTCAGCTTTGCGAAAAGATCGAAGAGGAATTAGTTCGTCGTGGTGATACCGTGCCGGATGAGAAAAAGGAAAAAATAATCAACGAGTTGTACAGCGAAGTATTCCGGCAGAAACTTGCGGAGCTTGAAGAGGTACGCAACAGTAAATAGTGTGCATACAGAATTCCAGCCGTGCCTTCACTATCCCCCAGTATAGCTCCTATCCTCCCGCACATTCCTATCCTTTGCTCCGTTTAATCACCGAACTTTGTATTCTCAAAACAGGAATATGGAAATCGGAATAGACAGCTTTGCGGCGATGATGAGTGGGAATGCTACTCGCGCAATCAGTGATGAACAGGCATTGCAGCAATTACTCGATCGCATTGAACAAGCCGATCGTTCGGGACTCGATATTTTCGGAATCGGAGAGCATCACCGGAAAGGATTTCTCGACTCTGCACCAGCAATTATTCTTGCGGCGGCTGCGGCACGAACTAAAAACATACGACTCACGAGTGCGGTTTCTGTGATCAGTGCTGCTGATCCCGTGCGTGTGTTTCAGGAATTTGCTACACTCGATCTGATCTCGAATGGTCGTGCAGAAATTGTTGCCGGCAGAGGATCATTTGTTGATGCATATCCGCTCTTCGGATTGGATCTCGATGACTACGACGCGCTTTTCATTGAGAAACTGGATCTTCTTCTGAAAATCCGCGACAACGAATTCATCACCTGGGAAGGACAGTTTCGTCCGGCGCTGAACAACCAACCGGTATATCCGCGTCCTATGCAGAAGAAACTTCCGATCTGGCTGGGCGTTGGCGGAACTCCGGAATCGTTTGTACGTGCGGGTAAACTTGGTTTGCCATTGATGGTTGCTGTGATCGGAGGAGAAACGTTTCGCTTTCGTCCATTGATCGATGCGTATCGCGAAGCAGGAAAACGTGCCGGACACAAGCCGGAAGATCTGAAAGTGGGCTTGCATTCCTTGGGACTTGTCGGCAACACAACTGAAGAAGCTATGAACGATTTTTATCCGGGCTACGCAGAATCCATGACGAAAATCGGAAAGGAACGCGGCTGGCCTCCAATGACACGTGGTCGTTTCGAAGCACAAGTTGGTGAGCGCGGCGCATTGGTTGTTGGTGGACCGGAAGATGTTGCGGAAAAGATTTTACGTCACTCCGAAGCGCTTGGTGGAATTGATCGCTTTACGTTTCAGTTGGACACAGCAGAGATCACGCACGAAAAACTCATGGAGTCGATTGAGTTGATTGGAAAGAAGGTGAAGCCGTTGGTGATGTAATTGGAACGCGGATTTTGATGTCCGTTGTTTGCTAGCGGCTTGATGGATGAGTGAGAAAGACGACAAACTTTCGTTATTGGATTTAATGAGATAAGCCCGTTAGCTGTGGTACCTTGTCAGACTGAGCGTATCCCGATAGCTATCGGGAGATGGGTGAC
>JBEIPA010000017.1:0-113560 GCA_040377305.1 Flavobacteriales bacterium
CTTACCTGTGGACTCCGGGCAACCTCACCAACGCAACCGAACCAGGATTGCCGCAAGGAACTTACGTATGCGTTGTAACCGACGGTAACATGTGTACCGCTTCTGCAACTACGACTATTACAGAACCAACTGCGATTGTTATTACTACATCAGCAGTTGACGCACATTGTAACCAAAGCGATGGATCGGTTTCTTCAAACGCAACAGGCGGAACAGGATTGATCGATTATCAATGGACAAACGCGGGTGGACCTGCAACGTTCGACTGGAACAACATTCCTTCCGGAACATATTCTGTAACTGTAACTGATGCAAACGGATGTACAGCAAGTGCAACTCAGGTGGTACAAAACCTCAATGGTGTTACTGTAACGTTGAACACATCAACAAACCTCACGTGCTTCAACAGCGGTGATGGATTCATCGATGTTGATGCAGCTGGCGGAATCAATCCTTACACCTATTCATGGAATCCGAATTCAACAGTTACAACGGATACAGCTTCAGGACTTTCTGCAGGTCAGTACACCATAACGGTAACCGATGCATCAGGATGTACTTCAACTGTAAACGTGTTGCTCACCGAACCTTCCATGCTCACACTGCAGGCAAGTGCAAACCCAACAGCAGTTTGCGAAGGATCACCGGTTCAGTTGAGTTGTAACGCAGGAGGTGGAACTCCGGGTTACACGTACGATTGGAATCCAGGTGCGATGAGTGGTCAAACACAGAATATCACACCTGCTGCAACCACTACGTATACTGCAACTGTAACAGATGCTAACGGATGCACGGCAACATCACCAATATTGGTAACCGTAAATCCAATGCCGGTGCCACTCTTCGCAGGAGATGTGTTGCAAGGCTGCTCACCGGTGTGTGTCAACTTCTCTGATCTAACAACTGTAGCTTCAGGAACAATCACCGGCTGGTCGTGGGATTTTGGTGACAACACAACATCTACACAGCAGAACCCACCACAACATTGCTACACAACACCTGGTGTTTATACGGTGATTCTTACTGTCACTACAAACTCCGGATGTACGCAAACAATCACGATGGCGAACTACATTATCGTATTCGCAAATCCGATTGCAGCATTTGGTGCGGGTCCGCAGCCTACAACCATTCTGAATCCGACAATTCAGTTTACAGATTCATCGTACCTCGCAGCATCGTGGTTGTGGAGTTTTGGAGATCTCCTCGGATCTTCTTCTACCGATCAGCACCCTTCGTTCACGTATCCGGAACCAGCGTGTTACGTGGTCGAGTTGGAAGTAACATCGCCTGACGGATGTGTAGACGTGACAACAGACACGGTGTGTATCGGTCCTGATGTTTCAATTTACGTTCCGAACACATTCACTCCGGATGATAATGGATTGAACGACGTATTCAATGTAGTATCAGTTGGAATCGATCCGAATGAATTTGAGATGTGGATCTTCGATCGTTGGGGTAATATGATTTTCTATACCGACGATCTTGATGAAGGTTGGGATGGACGTGTTCAAGGGGCATCCGCAATCTGTCAGATCGATACGTATGTATGGAAGATCAAATGCAAAGACTTGATTGGTAACAAACACAATCTCATTGGTCACGTCAACCTGATCAAGTAAGACTCAACAAAAAATAAAAAGTGATCCCGGAAAGTTCTTCCGGGATTATTTTTTTAAACACTTCCGGTAATTTCCATTCACCCTGAAGGAAAGAACAACGAATACATATTCTCAGCTACAGTCGTGGGCCGTACTAAATATTAACTACGCTAATCACACTTGCGCAGAAACATTTCCAGGCGCAGAGAAAAAAACGTGGGGTCATAATGAAGTGCCCATGCATGCATGCTTCCTTCCTGTTCGGCCTGCAACCAGATGCTCAAATGCTTCAGAACCACCCCCTCGGATCGACATTTTTAGCCGGTTTTCTTTTAAAAATGGCTAAATTTTAATAAAAATGCATGTTGATAGAATGAGCATACCTAATACTTTGAAAAGCAGAGGGTTTGTACTAAATTGCTATCGGCAATTACGAATACCTGATTTCACACACTTATTAATTCTGGAGTAACATGAGGCTAGTTGTACGAATCTCCCTGTTGTTCGCGTCTATCACTGCTGGAATATCACTTTCCGCACAGATCTCGCAACAATCTGCACCATCACAATCATTGCAGAATCCATGTCCCGGTGTTCCCGGTGCATGTGGTTATGCAAACACCACTCCATCTGTTCAGAGTAGCGGCGGTCCGCAAACTCCACAGAACGGAAACGGAACACTGGGTTTGATTTTCGATATGCAGAAATGCGGACTCGATTATACCGCAGCAACTCACCGTCTTGGTAAGCGTTTTACTCCGCAAGGGATTAATCAGCCAGCTCCATTTGTAATTGGTGGTATTCCTGCTTGCGCTGTTATCGAACGTGCTTACTTATGGGCGGAAGGTTCCGGTAATGGTGCCGCACAAACTGCTACAGTAGCGGGTCCATTCGGTACACAAGCTTTCCCAATGACCATAGTTGGACAAGGAATGGATAAGTGTTGGGGTTATTCCGGTACATATACCTATCGTGCTGACGTAACTGCCGTGGTTGGTGGTAACGGAACTTATAACATCAGCGGTATTCTTACCAATCCTCCGACGGCGGGTAACGACATGGACGGCGCAACACTTGTTGTTGTGTGGTCACTTCCTTCGGCTACATGGGCAGGACGTCTTGTAATTTCTGACGGCGCAATTATTGTCAATGGTGGTGTTGCCAACTACAACATTCCACTGAATCCTGCTGTATGCGGAGCGACAACAAACGCGCGTGCATTTCTTGGTGTTGGTGATATTCAGTTTAACCCAGGCTCATGGACTGCAAACGGATCACCAATTCCTTTAACATGGAACTGGTGGAATTTTGAGCAAGTAAACACCACTGTTCCAACCGGAGCAACTTCATCCGGAAACTTTAACGTTAACACCGGTGGTGATTGCTTCAACCTTTGTATTGCTGGTTTGTATTTCAGAACTACTACGTGTACTTCTTGTCCTACATCTGCAGCGATGACTGCAACATTCTCACAAACGAATGCAACATGTTCGAACTGTAATGGGACTGCAACAATCACCAATGTGACGGGAGGAACAGGACCATACACCTATGTTTGGAATACAGTTCCTGTCCAAAATACAGCTACAGCAACAGGACTTTGCGCAGGAACATACGTGTGTACAATCACATCTGCCAACGGATGTATGACCACAACTCAAACCGTTACGATCACAACTGCGGGTGGAGGCTTGACCATTGCTAACGCACCTTTCACTAACGTATCGTGCGCAGGAGGTAGTGACGGATCTATTACTGCTACATCAACGGGAGGTACGGGACCATTTACGTTTACCTGGAATCCTGCGGTACCAAATAACACAGTTGGTAATACAAGCACAGCAAACAATCTTGCAGTAGGAACCTACATTGTAACGGTAACAGATGCCGCCGGATGTACGGGTCAGCAAACATTCACGATCACCGCTCCGCCAGCTGTTGCTACAACACTCACAACGAGCAACGTATTGTGTAATGGAGGCAACACCGGTTCTGCAGCAATCACAGGTTCAGGTGGTGTAGGTCCTTATACTTTTGCGTGGAATCCAGCGGCAACAAATTCAACTGCAGGAAACACAAATACAGGTACAGGATTAACCGCGCAGACTTATAACGTAACTGTAACTGACGCGAACAATTGCAGCACAACGCAAGTCGTTACTATTACAGAACCAACTTTGTTTGTTGCAACCGCAATATCAACAGCGTCGGCATGTAATCAGGCTAACGGTAGTATTACTGCAACTACTACAGGAGGAACTGGTATTCCGACTTACGTTTGGACTCCGGGGAACTATACGTCGGCATTCGTTAACAACGTAGCATCGGGTACTTATAATGTGATTGCTACAGATGCGAACGGATGTACATCAGCGGCAAGCACAACTGTTGCACCGTCTGCGAACATGACGGTTACACAAACTTCTACAGACTTGTTATGTTTCCAGGATAACTCCGGAACTGCAAGTATCACTGTAACCGGAAATACAGGTCCTGTTACTTATACATGGACTCCAAATGTGTCGACTACAAACTCCGCAACGGGACTAGCAGCAGGAACGTATATCGTTGATGCTTCTGATCCGAATGGATGTTCAACTTCGTCTACCATTGTGATCACAGAGCCACCACAGCTTACAGCTACAGTTGGTGGATTCAACGTAACCTGCTTCGGTGCATGCGACGGACAGATTGTTGTAATCCCGGCTGGCGGAACAGGAAACTACTCCTTCGCGTGGAGCAACCTGTGTAACCAGCCGAGCTGTAACAGCATTTGCGCGGGAACATATAACGTGACAGTTACTGACCAGAATGGTTGCTCTGCAACAGGTGGTACAACAGTTACTGAACCACCACAAATTGTGATGACAACTTCATACGACACTGCACACTGCGGACAAGCGGATGGGAATGCGTATGTAACTGCAACAGGTGGAACAGGTAACCTTTCTTACAACTGGATCAACCCTCCAACAGCAGGCGGAACATTATCGAATGTTACCGGGGGAACTTACCAGTGTATTGTTACCGATGGTAATAACTGCGCAGACACTGCAACAGTAAACGTAATCAACCAGGCAGGTGTAATCGCAACAATGGGTGCTCAGGTACCTGTTTCATGCTTCGGCGGAAATAACGGAAGTGTTACCGCAACTTATGCTGGCGGTAATGGTCCATACACTTACAACTGGAATACAGTGCCAGCACAAACAACTCCGAACGCAACAGGGTTGTCTGCCGGCGCTTATACGGTAACGGCAACGGATGCGGATGGATGTACTTCTTCAGCAAACATTGTGATCACTGAACCACCACAGCTTGTAATTGGTGCAAGTGCTGCTCCTGCCGCGGTATGTGCAGGACAACCAGTAACACTTACAGGAACTGCATCTGGCGGTACAGCTGCGTATAATTATGTTTGGATGCCAGGTAACGTGAACGGTGCAACGCAAACATTCATTCCACCTATCTCGGGCACAGGAACAGTTATTGTGACTGATGCAAACGGTTGTATTGACAGTGCGTCAACTGCATTCACTGTGAATCCAAATCCGGTGGCAGCATTCATGGGCGATTCGTTGTTCGGTTGTGCTCCACTCTGTGTGAACTTCTCCGATCTGACTACAATACCAACCGGCACGATAACAGGATGGTCGTGGGATTTCGGTGATGGTAATACAGCAACAACTCAGGACCCAAGTCACTGTTACTTCATCTCGGGCGTGTACACCGTTTCATTAACCGTTACATCGAACGCAGGTTGTGTGAACACACTGGTGATGAATAATTACGTTGACGTGTTTGGAATCCCAACAGCAGCGTTCACAGCGAATCCACAGCCAACTACAATTCTGAATCCGATTATTTACTTCACAGACATGTCGGTTGGAGCAGTAACGTGGGATTGGAGCTTCGGTGATTTAACACCGTCAACTGCTCAGGTACAGAATCCATTCTTCGAATATCCAACTCCAGGATGTTATGATGTAGTGCTTGAAGTTTCATCGATCAATGGTTGCACGGACACAACTACAGAAGAAGTTTGTATTGATCCGGATGTTTCAATCTATGTTCCGAATACATTCACACCGAACGAAGATGGATTGAATGATCTCTTCTTCGCACAAGGACTCGGAATTGATCCTGACAACTTCGAGTTGTGGGTATTCGATCGTTGGGGTAACCTGATTTTCTACACAGACGACATGAACGAAGGATGGAATGGGAAAGTTCAGGGTCACACCGAATATTGCCAGGAAGACACTTACGTTTGGAAGATCCGTTGCAGAGATATGCTGGAGAAGAAACACAGCCTCATCGGGCACGTGAATCTGATCCGATAAAAAATTGTTGAGCAGACCATGAAGCCGGTTAGTTAATTCTGACCGGCTTTTTTATTTGATCACGTTTCTTCTCTGGTCAACCCACACAACAAAGAAGATGATCACGTTGAACAGTGGAAGCCAGGCGCCAGGTTGTATTGTTGCATCTACACCCAAATGCCCAACAGCTGTGTAAGTAAACGACAACCATAGAACAATTCCAGCATACGTTCCAGACAGAACAACGGCACTTGCTATGAGCTTTGATTGAAGTTGCACCTTCTTATTCAGCATGTCGATTACCACGGCAAATACACCCAGTCCAACCTGTATCAGAAAAAAATAAATCGGAGCGGAGTGAAGGTAAATGCTGTCTTCCATTCCGGTTGTTGTTATCTCCAGGAGTGGAAAGAAAATCAGCAATGCAGTTACAACATTAACCGCACTAAGCGCAAGTGTTCGCCAAACCATACATTATCGAATGCGATCTGCTGACTTCACCATGTTCTCGTCACGATGAATAAAATTTCTCGCTAACAGAAACAGCACAGGATTAGCTAATGAAATATAAGTCCCTGGCTCCAGCGTCCACGAGGCTCCGGGTGGGGAAAATATGCTGTTGTATGCAAGCAATAAAGTGAACAGTAAAGACAGACCGGCGCCCACCAGACACAATTTCATTTGCAATGGTCGATTGCGAAACATCACCATAATGAAAGCCGCCAGCACACACAAAATAACTTGTGCAACGAGCAATGCCGGATTATCAAAAAGCGTGTAGGAATACGATGAAACAGGCATTTCCACTACCGGCGTCATTGATATATATGGAACAAACAGCAGTACGACTAGTACGATGTCGACCAGGAAAAGAAACACAGATTGAATACGTTGTATCATGGAAAAAGGCTTTCCACAAAATTGGTGATTCCATTGTGAAATCTATCTGTCAATTTTGCCTAAGCGTCGAAAAAATACATCAAAAAGGACATTTTTTGAGCCATTTGATTTGGAAACAAGGATTCTTCGTATACTTGCAGAGCACTTCAATCATGAACAGTTTTAGTTCAAAGCTGTTTTTCCCAGATTAAAGTTCTCAGTACAAATTTCTAAAAACACAATTCATAACTAAGTGCTTTGGCGGTTTCATTCCGCACTTGTGATCATAATCCAAGACCCTTCAACAAAGCCAAATTCCCCTTCGGAAACACAAAGCTTCAAAAGCATTCTTAAAAGACTTAATCAAAAATCATGTACGACATTGTTGCATTAAAATCCAAGCTCGTTGGTGAGCTTCGTGAAATTGCTAAAGACCTAAACATCCCGAAGCACGAAGCGATGAAGAAAGAAGACCTCGTGTACCAGATTCTGGATGCACAGGCCGCAAGCGCAGCTAAAAAATCATCGGGCGACGGAGAAGAAAAAACAAAACGTCCACGCGGTAAAGGAAAAGTGGCTGAAGAACCAACAGACCTCTTCAAAGTATCGGGCGAGCCAGATACACGTTTCGTAACAATAGAAAACGAGAAGAAAGAAGAAACTCCGGCTCCAACTCCGGCTCCAACCCCTTCTGTAACTCCTGCTCCGCAACAACAGAATACTCCACCACAACAACAGGGCGATCGTCGTCAGCACAATAACCCGCAAGGTGGACAACAGCAACGCCGCCCTTTCAATCAGAATCCAAATCAGAAGCCATTCCAGCCGCGCCAACAGAATCAGGTTCCGCCACAGAATGCGCCAGGATATACACAACCACCCGCTTTTGTTCAAGGACAAAATAATGGCGGACCAAACGCAAACAGCGGAAATCAGAATACCGGAAATCAGAATAATGGTAACCAGAATACCGGCAACCAGAACACGGGTAACCAAAACAACGGCAACCAACAGCCGCGTCAGAATTTCACACCGCGTCAGCCAGTCGAAGAAATGTACAACTTCGATAATGTTGTAACCGCAGAAGGTGTTCTTGAAATTATGCCTGATGGATACGGATTTCTGCGTTCATCAGATTACAATTACCTCAACTCTCCCGATGACGTTTACGTTTCTCAGTCGCAAATCAAATTATTTGGTTTGAAGACCGGTGATACTGTTCGCGGTGGAATCCGTCCTCCGAAAGAAGGCGAAAAATATTTCCCATTGGTAAAAGTGGAGAAAATCAATGGGCGTGATCCTGCGTATGTACGCGATCGTGTTCCTTTCGATTTCTTAACGCCGCTTTTTCCGAAAGAAAAATTCAATCTCGTTGCCGGAAGCAATATTAAAATGAAGGCGCCAATGTCTATGCGCATCATGGATATGTTTACGCCAATCGGCAAAGGTCAGCGTGGATTGATCGTTGCACAACCGAAGACCGGTAAAACAATCCTATTGAAAGAAGTTGCAAACGCAATTGCTGATCAGCATCCGGAAGCTTACCTGATGATTCTTCTGATTGACGAACGTCCGGAAGAAGTTACAGACATGGCGCGTTCAGTGCGTGCAGAAGTTATTGCTTCTACATTCGATGAACCTGCTGACCGTCACGTGAAAATCGCCAACATCGTTCTTGAAAAAGCAAAACGTATGGTGGAGTGCGGACACGATGTTGTCATCCTCCTCGACTCTATCACTCGTCTTGCACGTGCCTATAACACAGTTCAGCCTGCTTCCGGAAAAGTTCTTTCGGGTGGTGTAGATGCGAATGCGCTTCAGAAGCCAAAACGTTTCTTCGGTGCTGCGCGTAAAATTGAGAACGGCGGTTCACTCACGATTCTTGCAACTGCATTGATCGACACGGGTTCGAAAATGGACGAAGTAATCTTCGAAGAATTTAAAGGAACCGGTAACATGGAATTGCAGCTCGATCGCAAACTCGCGAACAAGCGTGTGTTCCCTGCAATCGATCTCGTTTCATCGTCAACGCGTCGCGACGATTTGCTGTTGCACAAAGACATGCTACAGCGTATCTGGGTGTTGCGTAATCACCTTGCAGATATGAATCCACAGGAAGCAATGGATTTCCTGAAGGATCGTATGAAGAATACGCAAAGCAATGAGGAGTTCCTCGTTTCAATGAACGGGTAATGAAAATAGCTTTGCTCACAGGTTTAGGTGCAGGAATCCTTTGCGGGTACCTGCACTTTGCTGCTCTTACGGGGATGGCAGAGATCGGGGGATTTCTTTACTACGCTCCATTGTTCGTCTACTTCGGTGCGATTTATTTCAGCATCAAACGCAATGCTACAGTCAATCACAACAACCAGATTGAATTCAAGCAAGCTTTGAAATATGGTGGAGTTACAGCCTTGATTGTATGTCTTGGAATTTTGATCGGATTCTTTGTTGGATTAACTCACACTGATGTGAATGCCCAATTCAAGGATATGATAGCAAACAAGATGAGTAAGGAAGATATTGCTTTTATTCTGAAGAGTACGACGAAGCAGGTTATGTTTGATCGCGCGAAATTTTTCACTTATCCCTATTTCCTTCTTGGATTTGTGATGACGTTGGGTGCTTCGTTTGTGGTTAAGCTATTTCAGGCGAAGAGAGCGAATCAGTAAATTTCTCTGCGGTCCTCTGCTCCCGATAGCTTTCGGGATTAGCGTCTTTGCAGTGAAATGACCAAGATGATCATGGGTTCTCAGAACAAAGCCAGGATCTTGTACTCAGGAAACAGAAAGTGTACTCGCAACCTCCGCAAAATCCACTCCATCAAAATTTCCGCTCGTCATAAACAACAATACACTGTTGTTCCAGTGCGGGAACATAAGGCTTGATTTATTCCCTATAGTTACACCGCAAGTCAATTTTTCGTAATTTTAGTAACATGAAAGGTGTTAACTACATTTTCGACAGTCGAAATCGGATCAAAGCCGTACAGATTGACATAAAAACGATCGAAAAACACGAGGAGAAAATTGAAGATCTTCTCGATGCGATTATCGCAGAGTCACGCAAAGACGAACCTAAACGTTCCTGGGCTGATGTAAAAAAGTCCCTGAAGCAAAAAGGTAAAATCTAAATGTATCGGATTCAGTTCAGCCGTTCCGCGGAAAAGGAATTGCATGCTCTCCCCTCTAACGTCACGAAAAGGGTAGTTAAGGTAATTGATCAACTTGAAAGCAATCCTCGTCCATCAGGCTGTAAAAAACTAAAAGGAACTTCTGAAGCACTTTGGCGCATTCGGGTTGGCGACTATCGTATCGTTTACTCAATCGAAGATGTTCTACTCATTGTTGACATCCGAAAAGTAGGTCATCGAAAAGATATCTACGAAAAGTGATCTGCTTCGACTTGCAGTGTACTCGCCACCTCCGCAAAATCCACTCCATCAAAATTTCCGCTTGTCATAAACAACAATACACTGTTGTTCCAGTTGCGGGTTTGGAATTCACTCATTAAGGCTGCCGAGTCATTGGAGACTTTGATATCAGGCCGCGCGAATGCTTCCCTCACCTGTTCTATCGTAATCGGCGGCAATTTCTTGTGTGCGATCGTGTGCGGATTGAAATAAACGTACGCTTCATCTGCAGCATCCATTGCTCCATTGTATTCTTTCAGGAATTCCGCGGTGAGTGAACTGAATGTATGAAGCTCCATGCACGCCACCACTTTTCTATTGGGGAATTGTTGTTTTACCGCGGAAGTTGTTGCCTTCAGTTTCGATGGTGAATGCGCGAAATCCTTATAACAGTTGAATGTTCCGTTTTTCAGAACGAGCTCGAGTCTTCGTGCTGCACCTTTGAAAGACTGAATTGCTTCATCGAACTGATCATCGTTAACGCCCATCGCATTGCACACATAACGCGCGCCTGTGAGGTTCATGAGATTGTGATCGCCGAAAATCAACAATGGAATTTCGCGTCCATCGCTGATGAGATACGTTGTTCCGTCACGAATGACATGTTGTGGCACGCCGTAAGCGATTTTGCCAATATCATTTGTGTTCTTCTCCGCAATTTCGCGTAACACCGGATCCTGATCACAATAGACCAATAAACCGGGCAGCGTGTCTCCATCATCGAGTGGTTGTTCTTCGATCAGATCAATGAACTTCGAGAACTGCTCCACATATATGTCGAACGTCGGAAACACGTTGATGTGATCCCAGGCAATTCCGCTGAGTAAAGCAATGTGTGGACGATACAAATGAAATTTCGGACGACGATCAATAGGTGAAGCGAGATATTCATCTCCTTCGAGTACAATGAACTTTGCTTCGGGAGTCACACTCACCATCGTTTCGAATCCTGCGAGCTGCGCACCGACCATATAATCGGAATCAATGCCGCAATGTTTCAGCACATGAAGAACCATTGCCGTGATGGATGTTTTTCCGTGACTTCCTCCGATTACAACGCGCGTTTTGTCTTTACTCTGCTCGTAGAGATATTCCGGATATGAATAGATTCTCAATCCCAATTCGCGCGCACGGATCAACTCCGGATTGTCTTCACGTGCATGCATGCCGAGAATTACTTCGTGAATGGATTCATCAATCACTTCAGGTCTCCATCCCATTTTTTCAGGTAGAATTCCGTGTGATGCAAGGCGACTGCGTGATGGTTCGTTGATCTCGTCATCCGAGCCTGTAACGTGATGGCCTTTCAGTTTCATGCAGATAGCCATGTTGTGCATTGCGGAGCCGCCGATAGCGATGAAGTGGATTCTCATGAGGCGAAAGTATGCCGCTGAGACGCTGAGACGCAGCATCTGTGGTCTATTTTATCAACTGGCAGTTGTGAAGGTTGGATGATGTTCCTCGACGCCTTCGGCGTCGGGAAGAAAAAAAAGGGGGAGGGGCGCGACGTGAGCTTACAAATATTTGATCCCTAGCGGGACCCTCGACGCAAGAATCAAATGGGCGAGTTGAAGGATCGAAAGCCGTGAAATACTCAAAACATAACACATCGATCCATGGCATTCACACCAAGTCGATCCTATATTTTGAAACCGCGCATAACATTGTCCGTTGTCATATATGAGGCGTCCATTTGTTTGATGGTCCCGTTAGGGACCAAATATTTGTACAAAAAAGCACACGCCCCCTCTCCCATTTTTTTGCGGCGCCGTAGGCGCCGCAATCATCCATCATTTCAACTTTATCCGTTTTTAAACGTTTGTAACCGGCTATATCAAAAATCAATTTCTACGTTTGTCGAATATTTTTCATTTAACCTTTAATATGCAAGCATCATGGCAAACACTTACGCAAAAATTTATTTCCACATCGTCTTCGCTGTTCGAAACAGACGATCTCTCATTCGAAAAGAATTTCAGGATGAGCTCTACAAATACATCACCGGTATTATTACAAACCGTGGCCAGAAACTGATTATCATCAACGGCTACCGGGATCACGTTCACATTCTGATCGGTTGCAACACGTCTTTCAGATTGGACGAAACCGTCAAAGAAATCAAGGAACATTCTTCCAAATGGATCAATGAAAAACGTTTTGTATCAGGAAAATTTAACTGGCAAGCAGGTTACGGTGCATTCACTGTGGCAGAACCCAACTTCCAGATCATTTACAATTACATCGCGAAGCAAGAAGAACATCACTCGAAGAAAAAATTCGTTGATGAATATGTTGAACTCCTGAAAACGCAAAACATTGATTTCGACCCTCGATACATTTTCAAGGATCCGCATGAGACGGAAGAATAAAAGCATCGAACACCTAAAAGTCCGTTTCTAGACTGAAAAATGGATCAAAATTGACCCGATTGCCTCGGCAGTCCTTCTCCAAACGCACCACAATTCCTATATTCGTATCACTCTTCAACCTCTCTTTATGCGTGCATTATCGATTATTGGAATTGTAATGAGCCTCGGCGGAATCCTGAGCGCAATTGTTGTAATGACAGAAACCCGTTGTTACTGTTATTGCGACGATAGTTATTTGTGGGATAGCGGAAGTTCCGTTCCCGATGAAGCAGTTGGCGGTGGAGTTGTCATGCTCCTGATCAGCGTTTTCTTTTTGATTTTCTCGATCATCTCCACTGTAGTAAGTTTTGGTAAAAAAGAACTGCCGGCTACAACAACCGGTCCCGTTAACGCTCCATTCACAACTTACCCGCCATTCCAGCCGCCGGCATACGGAAATCCAGGACAGAATCCATACACGCAACAGTACAACAATCCGCTGCAACCTCCACAGCAAAATAATCCGTACCAAAATCCGCCGCAGAATAATCCGTATCAGAATCCGCCACAGAATAATCCGTACCAGACTCCACCACAGAATAATCCTTATCAGAATCCGAGTGCGCCGAAGAATCCGTATGTGAATCCGAACACTAATCCGTATCAGACTCCACCTCCACCGCAGAATAATCCGTATGTAAATCCGAACGCGCCAAAGAACCCTTATACGAATCCTGAGCCGCCAAAGAATCCGACGAATCCGTATTCTCCACCTACACCGCCAACACCGCCGGAACCACCGAAGGAGTAGGCAGTCTGGCAGTGGTGCAGTTGGCAGTCAAGTAAGACACGCTTATGAAATTACACACGATAGATACCGGCTTCTTCAAACTCGACGGAGGAGCTATGCATGGAGTTGTTCCCAAAAGTTTGTGGAGCAAGAAAAATCCTGCTGACGAAAACAACATGTGCTCCTGGGCTATGCGTTGTTTGCTTGTTGAAGATGGTGATCGTCTTATTCTCATCGACAATGGCATGGGAACAAAACAGGATGCGAAGTTTTTCGGCTATTACTTTTTGCACGGAGATGCTTCACTGGAAAAATCGTTACGCGCGAAAGGATTCGACTATTCTGATATAACCGATGTATTTCTCACGCACCTGCACTTCGATCACTGCGGCGGAAGTATCTCGAAAAAAGACGATAAGCTCTTCACGACATTTCCGAATGCTTCCTACTGGAGCAATGAACAACATTGGGAATGGGCAACGAAACCAAATGCACGCGAGAAAGCCAGTTTCCTGAAAGAAAATATTCTACCCATTCAGGAAAGCGGACAACTAAAATTTTTCAAAGAAAACGACGAGCTCATTCCCGGATTCAAAGCGTGGTTCACATACGGACACACAGGAGCAATGATGCTGCCCCATATACAGTACAAAGGAAAAACGGTTGTGTTTCTTGCTGATCTTATGCCTTCATCGGCACACATTCCTTTGCCGTGGATTATGGCGTACGATACACAACCACTTCTAACGTTGAGCGAAAAAGAACAATTTCTTCCGCTTGCCGCGAAGGACAATTTTGTGCTGTTCTTCGAACATGATGGTCAGAACGAGTGTGCGACTGTTGAAGCCACCGAACGTGGTATTGTATTGAAAGAAACATTTTCACTGGATCAGTTTTTCGGGTAGATTTTGTCAGTTTAGGAGAGAAACCACGCGACAACCTGACAATTCTCAGTGGAACTCCCGAACTGAAACGCCTAACTTTAAGTCATAAATCCGCGTTATGAAGAAATTAATTGCAATCGCATGTATTGTCTGTGCAACACTAAGTTCACAGGCGTCTGAGTTCATCAATTTCTCCGAAGCGAAATGGAGTGACGTCACCAAACAGGCATTGACCGAGAAAAAATATGTGTTTCTCGATTGTTATACCGATTGGTGTTACTGGTGTAAGGTGATGGACAAAGAAGCTTTCAAAGACACGACAGTCACCAACTTCATCAACACCAATTTCATTCCTACGAAGCGTGAAATGGAAAAAGATGAAGAAGGCATTGCACTGACAATGAAATATCACATCAACGGCTTTCCGACCTATTGCATTTTTTCTCCGGAGGGAAATCTCGTTCACAAAATTGTGGGTTACAGAACTGCACCTGAATTTCTGGAAGAACTGAAAACAGCGTTGACGAAAAAAACTTCATTGGTTGCCGGATTCAGCACACAGATTGATCCAGGATTTCCGGCGTTTTACAAAGAGTCATTTGGTACCAGCAAGAAACGCAAGATGCCGGATACGAAAACAGTCACTGATTTTCTGGACACGCAGAAAGATCTTTTCTCTGAAGTTTCCTGGGCCGTGATGTGGCGCTTCAAACTCAATGAGAAGTATGAGAATTGGATTCTTGAAAACAGAGCGAAGCTTTTCGAATTGTACAGTGCTGATGAAGTAGAAGGAAAAATGATTGGAATCTTTTCGGCGCGCAATACCGCTGCGGCTGAGAAAAAAGACGAAGCAGCATTCAAAGACAACCTTGCTAAGATGCAGCAATATCTTCCCGATGCATCGAAGAGCGGATACACGTTCATGATGTCGCAATCCTACTACCGGAAATCCGGAAACTGGAAAGCATATACTGACCTGACTCAGGCGTATCTCGATACATGCAGTACAAACACAGATGGATTCACGAACAGTTGCGCCTGGACTATCTACGAAGAATCGGATGACAAGTACACCATTGAAAAGGCCGCGTCGTGGATGGAAAAACTTTGCGCACGCACCGACGAGTATGCGTATGAAGACACCTATGCTTCTATTCTATTCAAGAAAGGTGACTACAAGAAAGCCGAAGAAGTTGCGCTGCACGCCATTGAATTAGGAAAAGCAGCCGGTGAAGACGTTTCCGGAACAGATGCTTTGCTTGCGAATATCCGTATGAAGATTAAATAAGCTCATGGATAATTTAGCGAGAGAAGAGCTCGTATTTATTATTTCGACACCGCTGTACGCTGTAATCATTATTGCAGAAATCGTATTCAGCTACATTCATAATAAGCACTACTATACGACGCGCGGTACGCTGATGAACATCTGGCTTTCTGCGCTCAATTTTTCCCTTGATTTTATTCTGCGCGGTTTCGTCCTCATTTTTCTTGGCTACTTCTATGCAATGCGTTTTGTCGCAATCGAAAATCCCTGGCTTTATTGGGGCACTTTACTCATTGTGGAAGACTTCATGTTCTACTGGCTGCATCGCGTCGATCACTACTGTCGTTTGTTCTGGGCCGTGCACGTAACACATCATTCCAGTGAAGAGTTCAACCTTACGGTCGGTTTCCGTTCTTCGGTATTTCAGCCTTTGTATCGGTTCATGTGGTTTATTCCATTACCACTACTTGGATTCCGCGCAGAAGATATCATGCTCATGTATGCCATCACGCAGATATACGGGATACTCATTCACACGCAGTACATCAAGAAGCTGGGAATAATGGAGTGGTTCATGTCAACACCTTCACACCATCGGGTACATCACGCATCAAACATAAAGTACCTTGATAAAAACATGGGAATGGTTTTCATTTTCTGGGACCGTATGTTCGGCACGTTTCAGGCGGAAGAAGAGAATGAACCGGTGAAATACGGACTCACGACGAATCTCGACAAACCGTATCACCCATTGAAAACGGTACTGCACGAATGGATGCACATTGCGCGCGATGTTTTCAGGCCAGTTTCTCTCAAGGCAAAATTCATGTACGTGTTCGGTCCTCCAGGATGGAGCCACGACGGCAGCACCAAAACTGCACGTCAGCTGCGTGATGAATTAAACCGAAAGCAGAAGGATTAAGTTCTTCCACTGCAGCAATACATCCACTTCTCACTTTTCTCCGTACATGATTGTGCATTGAAATGTCGGTCAACACCGATCATTTGCACCCAATTGTGCTGAATATCCCTCG
Organism: Flavobacteriales bacterium; assembly: GCA_040377305.1. Classification (GTDB taxonomy): domain Bacteria; phylum Bacteroidota; class Bacteroidia; order Palsa-965; family Palsa-965. Next base: position 16,541 of record JBEIPA010000017.1, read on the forward strand.
TTTTGGCCAAATTTCAGCGCTCTTGTTTTGTTTAATCTTTTCGTACATTTGTTAAACAAAATGAAATACGAAATAAACGACATTGAGCGCCTTACAGGCATTAAGGCTCATACACTCCGCATCTGGGAGAAGCGATACAGTCTTGTAGCGCCACATCGCACGCAAACGAACATCAGATTCTACGACGACGCACAGGCGAAGAAGCTTATGAATGTTTGCACGCTTGTGAATGCGGGCAAGAAAATATCCAAGATTGCCAAGTTGTCGGACCGGGATATCGACGCGGAAGTTTATCTGCTTCAGATTTCAGGATCAGAACAAAACGTATCTGCGGCGATGATACTCCAGTTGACCACTGCGATGCTGGACTTTGATCAAGACAAGTTTGAAACACTGCTCGACAAAGTCATTGATCGCTTCGGGGTGCGGGATGGAATTGTGAAAGTCATCTATCCGTTTCTGGAGAATGTAGGTGTGTTGTGGAGCACGAATGAATCAATGCCTGCTCAGGAACACTTTGCTTCGTGTCTGATCAGAAATAAACTGATCGTTGAAACAGAAAAGCTTCCGAAGAACGACGACGCAAAAAAGGTAGTGTTACTCTTCCTTCCTCCGAATGAGTACCATGAGATTGGATTGCTGCTTACCAACTACATGGTACGCAGTATGCAGATGAAGACAATCTACCTCGGAGCCGCTGTTCCGTTTGAAAATGTGATTACAACTTGCGAACGCTTGCACCCAACGCATTTGGTTTCTTTTTTCATCATGCACAAAAAGAGAATGGATATACCGGCTGAGTTTGCAGCACTTTCCAAACAAATTGACAACAAACCCATGATCATTTGTGGAAGACAGGAAATGCTTTCACAACTCTCAAGCCGGACCAACGTTCATACTGCTGAAAGCATTGATACGCTTGTGCAACACTTAACCACAACATAGCGAATGGCGAATATAGGGGTGATAGGAAGTGGTTTTGCGGGCTTGTCGGCTGCATGCTTCTCTGCAAAACAGGGTCATGCTGTTCATGTGTTTGAGAAGAACGATACGATTGGAGGTCGCGCGCGATTCTACGAACACAACGGTTTTGGATTCGACATGGGTCCGAGTTGGTATTGGATGCCTGATGTATTTGAACGATTCTTTTCTTCCTTCGGTCATCATCCATCAGACTTTTACAACCTGGTGAAACTGGATCCCGGTTTCAGAATATTCTTTGGAACCGATGACAAACTCGATGTACCAGCGAACGTCGATGATCTTTATGAAGTTTTTGAATCCATTGAAGCAGGCAGTTCTAAACGACTACGCCAATTTCTGGCTGATGCAAAATTCAAATACAGCACCGGCATGCAGCAGCTTGTATACAAACCTGCAGATTCCTGGATGGAGTATGCAAATTGGGATGTACTCAAAGGAGTTGCAGGTAGTCATTTGTTTAAGAGCGTGCGCTCCCATGTACGCTCCTACTTCAAAGATCCACGACTGGTTGCATTGATGGAATTTCCGGTACTTTTTCTGGGTGCGATGCCCAAGCAAATTCCGGCTTTGTATACGCTTATGAACTATGCTGCATTGGAACTCGGCACGTGGTATCCCATGGGTGGAATGCATAAGATCATAGAAGGCATGAGTACTGTTGCCAATGAACTTGGAGTTAACTTCCATTGCAACACAAATGTCTCATCGATTTCCGTCTCGGATAATATTGCGAACGGTCTTTATGCCAACGATCGAAAATATTTTCTGGATGGAATCATTGCGAGTTGCGATTATCACCACGCGGAAACGAAGCTACTCAGTGCAGAACACTCCAACTACCCGGAAAAATATTGGGACGACAAAGTGTTTGCTCCATCCTGTCTGATTTTCTATTTAGGAGTGAACAAGAAAATTGATGGTCTGATACATCACAATCTATTCTTCGATACAGATTTCGATGCACATGCAGATGCGATTTACAAAAATCCGGAATGGCCGGAGAATCCACTCTTCTACGTGTGCTGTCCTTCAAAAACAGATCCTGGTGTTGCGCCGTTAGGAAGTGAAAATCTGTTTGTCCTGATGCCCGTCGCAACGAGGCTGAAAGACAGTCCTGAAACCCGGGAGCACTATTACCACGTTCTGATTCAGCGTCTGGAAAAAAACACCGGAGTCAATATCAGCGACCACGTTACTTACCGTCGTGATTATTGTATTGATGATTTCACCCGCGATTACAACGCATACGGAGGAAATGCTTATGGTCTGGCGAACACACTAAGACAAACCGCAGTACTGAAACCAAAAATGCGCAACAAGAAAATATCCAATATGTTTTATGCCGGACAACTCACAGTTCCGGGCCCGGGAATTCCGCCTGCACTGATCTCGGGAGAAATTGCGGCACAACAACTACATCGTACCCTATTCACACACACTACGCATGAAAGAGCTATTTGATAAAGTATCTGCCCACACCAGCAGATACACTACGCGGAAGTACAGCACAAGTTTTTCTCTGGGCATTTACTGTCTGAACAAACGTCTGCATGAGTCGATCTACAACATCTATGGGTTTGTGCGATTTGCGGATGAGATCGTAGATACATTTCTGGATTTTGATCGTGCAGAATTGCTGAATGAATTCCGTGAGGAAACGTGGAAGGCTATTGACCGGAAAATCAGCCTGAATCCCATTCTCAATAGCTTTCAGAAAACGGTGAATGAGTATGGCATTGATCGCGATCTCATTGAGTGCTTTCTTAGAAGTATGGAAATGGATCTCTCCAAGAGCACGCACTCCGGAGATTCATACAAAGAATACATTCTGGGTTCAGCTGAAGTTGTTGGCTTGATGTGTCTGCGCGTATTTACAGAAGGCGACCGGAAAATGTATGTCGAACTGAAGCCTGCCGCTATGCAGCTGGGAGCGGCTTTTCAAAAGGTGAATTTTCTGCGGGACATGCATGCCGATTTTCTCTCGCTCGGCCGGGTGTATTTTCCAAACCTGAAAGTGAATGAATTCAACGCGGAGTCGAAGCGGGAAATAGAAAGAGACATTGAGGAGAATTTCCGTTTAGCTTTAGAGGGCATCAGAAAGTTGCCTGCAAGCTCGAGGCTGGGTGTGTACGTTGCTTATGTATACTATAATCGCCTTTTCAAAGCGATAAAAAACATTGAGCCGCAGCAAGTCATGAAATCACGCATTCGGATTCCAAACCATGTAAAAATGGGACTGCTTGCAACGTCGGTCGTACGACATAGTATGCGAATGATCTGACCTTTGCGCAAAACAAGCTATATTTCAGAAGTAAACGAATAACAAACACACCCCAGTGATTTACGCGCTCATCGTCCTCTTTACATTCATTGCCATGGAAGGTGTAACATGGATCACACATCGTTTTGTGATGCACGGCCTGTTGTGGATTTTGCATGAAGATCATCATCAGCCGCGCAATCACTTATTTGAAAAGAACGATCTGTTCTTCGTGATCTTTGCAATTCCGTCTATGATCCTCATGTATTTCGGTACGCACGATGAGTCACTTTTCTATATGCTCTTCATCGGAATTGGTATTACCCTTTACGGAGCGGCATATTTTCTCGTACACGACATTATCATTCACCAGCGGTTCAAATATTTCACACGAACTTCCAATTTCTATGTTCGTGCTATTCGCAAAGCACACAAAGTCCATCACAAACATCTTGGAAAAGAAGAAGGTGAATGTTTCGGGATGTTATGGGTTCCTGTGAAATATTTTCGCGAAGCACTTAAGGCAGGAAAGGAATGAATCTGCACTACACCTATCTTCTTGTTGATGTAGGGTGCCTGCTGTTTCCGCTGCTATTTTCCTTCACTGCGCGCTTTCCGTTCCATAAAGAATTCAGAAAAGTGTATATGCCCATGCTGCTTACTGCAGTGTTATTTCTGCTCTGGGATGTAGCATTTACACACCTGGGCGTATGGAGCTTCAATCCGGATTACACACTTGGAATCAATGTCTTCAATTTGCCCGTGGAAGAGATTTTATTCTTTCTCTGCATTCCGTACGCGTGCGTGTTCACCTATTACTGCATGAAGCCGTTGCAGTCACTCAACGGAATTAAGGCAGGAACCATTCTTTCCGTTCTGCTGATCACTTTTTGCGCAGTGATGTGCGTTCTGTACTACGACAAACTCTACACACTAACTACATGCCTGAGTCTGCTCGTCGCACTAAGTTGGTTAGTCCTTAGAAAGGTCGACTTTCTGCTGCGAATGCTTGTAGCATACTTTGCTGTGATTCCGTTCTTCATTCTATCCAACGGAATACTAACGGGAATGCTCACCGAAGCACCTGTTGTGATTTACAACGATCAGGAGAATTGTGGTGTGCGTTTGTTGACTATTCCTGTAGAAGATATCTTTTACGGAATGTTGCTGGTGGTGTTGAATGTGGCGGGATATGAATGGGTGAACAAGCGTCAAGTGTAACGGACGTTGTAAAAGAAAATGCACTTAGCGATTCACAACCAGTTTCCCTGTTATCAATGTTGTACCACCCGCTTTTAAACAGTACACATAAGAACCGTTTGCCAACGTAAGAAACATTTCATGTGAATTATTTCCACTTGGAATTTCGTCATAAAAAACTCGCTGACCCAGCATATCGAAAATTTCGAATTGCGTTCCTTCCGAAAAATTTCCGCTAAGTGTAATTTTACCACCCGTAATAGTCGGGGTAAGTGAAAATTCCGGATAAGTCGGTGGCTCCGAAGTGTCGGAAGTACAATCAATGCAATGAACATCGAAGTCATCGAAGTAGTAGTAAGAGCCGATTTGTGCATTCGAATATTGAGTTCCCGCCGTGTCAATGTTCCCAATAATCATATACCGCTCTCCTCCTTCCGCAATAAATGTATCCTGCACAAGCACCCATGACATCGTATCAGTGATAATATTGCCAGCTTGATTTCCAGCATCGACGTGAAGCGTACCTAAATAAGTCCAACACGATAGAGAGTTGTAGTTGGTCACGCTATCCTGCATGAAGCAGAAATTAATTTGATCAAGACCTGAAACTGATAATTCCGCTAATGAAGTGTAAAAACTTGCGACGTACATTTTTCCTGGCATGAAACTATCTGTTAAACCAACAGCAAGTAATTCTGCACCCATACTTACGCCGAAACCGCAGTATGCGATGCCAGTTCGTGGCGGCTGGTAGCCCCGAGAATTAAGATAGTCGCCCCCCCCCCAGTTATTTGGTGCAAGCGCAGAGCAGCTAACGTTTTGTTGAAGCGGATAATAAAAATCAGGATTTCCACACGCAGATGGACGATACCATCGTTTTGCCTTAATCACCGTAGAGTCGGAGGCGCAATGTACGGTGTCCTCAAAGCTCGGATTGGGAACAAGGTTTATCTGCCCGATCGAAAGTAGGGGAGAGAATAAAGAAAAAAGGATCAATATTGCTTTCATTTTGTGAAAGCAGGTTCCAGGCTTTATCCCCGAAACCTGCTTATTATAGTCCTTATATCAAAGTTAAGTTATTCAGGCGATTTTGTCTGAACGGCACATCATTCGGACGATTCTACATGAATAACCTCATTTCACTATCACAAGGCGCTGACTTTCGGTCGCTTCACCATCCACAACCACGCGCAGCATATACACGCCCTCATGCAGAATTACCGTTTCAATAGTGTAAACGTCTTGCTGAGGGGGAAGTTGCTGACTCAACACGAGTTTCCCGTTCAGATCGAAAATTTCAACTTGCACCCTTTGCCCTGCATCAACACCGTATTCCAGTTTCACGGATTCGTTTGCAGGATTAGGATAAACATTCAGCTCGCTTTGGGTTGTTGCACTTGAGTTTTCCTGTCCGATGCGTTGTGAACTTGCACCGTAGTAGTCGATTTCAAGATCGAGCATAACCTGCGCACTGTAAACTGCCGTACCACCTTCTACAGGGTCCTGCAATGCAATGCTTAGAAGTGCAGCAGAATCTGCCGAAGTAAATTCTGCTATGCCCTGCATCCACGTATTAGCATAAATGATATATACAACCTTGACGTTGTGCTCAGGAAGATTAGAGCAGGAGAGCGCGCTACACGCCGAAGCAACAAACTGAAACCCACCTGTGTCGGCTGCCGTTTCTATCTGGCGCAAAGTTCCTACGTTCGTCGGGTTATAGCTGTTAAAGAAATTTTGGTACAACGTATCGTCTGGATAACCTAGACTTAACCATGCAGGTGTTTGCGTCAGTTTGCGGTGTGCATAACGGTGCAACATGTGGCGGTTCTCTGTTGTGCTGTTCGTGTCAGATGCCGATCGTAACGCTGCGCCTACTTGCTGGTCGCGTTCAAATTGCTGCGGTGAGAAGAAAAACAGATTGCAGGCGTTGTAACTTTCTTGTTGCATTGTTATTCCACTTGCATTCAAAAACGTTGGCGGTGTTGATTGATAACGCCAAACGATTGCTGGTAATACATCACCGTTAATTTCATCAGAAACTGAAACGTTGTTGTTCCACGTATTTCCGGTTGCTGATGCGATATTATTTGGATCATTGATTTGATCGCCTATATCGCAGTTACCATTAGTAGCTGCACCCCCAGTAAATAACACTCCGTTGTAGCAACGGTTCATTGTGTTACAAGCAAGCGTACTGGAAGAAGACGTTTCCCATCCGAAAATACCGCTACCCAAGCGTGTAAAAATATTGTCAGTTGCATAAGTTACAGGACTGTTCTCAATGCTGATTCCACGTAAGCGTTGAACCATTGTAGATGTCGGCAGACCAGTTGCAAGGGCTTTCGTCACAGTATTCGTATCACAGCGCACGGTTGCACAATCCATCAACCGAATTCCGTAGTGCGCCGAACCATAAGCCGTGTTTGGTTTAGTGAAATTGATGACATTACCGCCTACGAATACCTTGTCTTTGCCGACAAGGTTTTGAAGCCAGATTCCTGTGCGCACTCTGCTAATTGCGTTATTGCTCTGAATGGTCAGTGTAATATCTGCCGGTGAAACACAGGCTACACGAATTCCCGTACCCGTTTGCTGTGAGTAATTAGTTGCAGTGTTACCCGTTTGCAGAATAAAGTTTCGGCTTAAGTTGACTGTTGCGTTATAACATTCCAATACGAGAATTCCAGTATTGAAACTATATGACACAGCATTGTTAGTAATGCGGTTGTCAATAACGGAAATAAGTTTGTTACCGCATCTTTGTACGCGCACACCAAACTGACGCGTGTCGCTGATGTTGTTGTTTTCTACAGTTAAGTGAAGGTCGTCCATCGCGTCAACCGCAATTCTTGTATTGATGAAAGCGCAGCGGTTCGTGATACCTGCTGCCCCGACGGTGAGCGTTGGCTGATACAAGTAAGCATTCTTCTGACCAATACCAACAATAGCAGTACCTGCGTTTGGAACGCTCAGGATTTGCGGAGCCGATGGATTAAAATTAGCGAAGCGACAGTTCAATACTTCGGTGCGCGAGTTCTTTGTCCGAACACCAACGAAAATATTTGTGAACCTGTTCTGATAAACTGCAAGTGCGGGATCGCCAATCGTTATGTCCGCATTGTCTACGATTTCTATGGCGCAAACGGTCCTGACATGATTTGCGGGCAATGCAGGAACGGCAGCCCAGAAACCCGGGGCTGTCATTGTAAAATCTGTTGATCGTACTATCCCCGGATGAGTTCCTCCGTAAGCGTTTACAACAATGTCCTTGTAGTTGTTTCGCATCACAGAATTCTCAATGAAATACCTGCCACCGCTGTTAGACACTACTGCATTCCTAGCCTGTTGAATGACTGATGTATTAATAATGTTCACAGTTGAAGTCACATTCGTCAGGTGAATTCCATCCCACATTGTATCGCACTTAACAGATAGCGTACAATTGTCCAGTGTCAGCGTTTGACCCGGATCGACAAGGATGACAGTGTTCGCACTGAGGCTGATGTAATCACAGTTCAGAAAAGTGATCGGAACGTCGATTGTAAACACGCCTGATATCATAATGTCATTTGGTGCACATGTGCCCGAAATAATGTTGCCGGGTAGTACGCACGTAGTAAAAGCGGGATCAGCAAGTACAGCAGAAGCAGTCGTGTTTGAAATGTTGTATGCTGTGAGCAGATTGCAGCAGCCGGGTATATACAACGTATCAAATCCATAACAGTCGTTTATGGAATCCCATGCCGAGAGATAAATGTAACCGCCAGCGGTAATCCAATGTACATTCGTTGAACATCCTGTGGTATCACTCAAACTGTCGTTTGGAATTGACGCTGACCAGTCGTACACAATTCCCGAAACACACGGATTTGCCGTGTAAGTAATAAATCCGTTTCCGCAGTTGTTCGTTTGATAACCGTCAATGTTTGCCACTGGACCACCGGGTTGAACAACTGTAGCCGTGTAAGTAAATACAGCACCATAGGGACTAGTAATCGTATGCGTTACTGTGAACGGCACCCCGTTCTGCGTGAAGATATGCGGAGGGTTCTGTAGCGCGGAACTATCGTTAGCGCCAGATGCCGGATCACCAAAATTCCAGTGATGAACATAGCCTGTATCAATGCATTCAGTGCTGTCAACAAATTTAGTCCTGCAAGTACCTGACCATGTGAAAGTCGGATCGGGATAAATTTCTAAAGTGATGTCGTCGATGTAATAATACGCACCGAGATTCGGATTTGTATTGACAGCATTCGGGAATGGTGGTGTCGGAAGAGGACCCGGCATTGTGGTCTGCACTTGAGCAGCATTTCCGAAGGAACCAATCGTTATCCACTGCTCTCCACCTGCGGCCTGAAAAGTTCCGTTGATCATTGTCCAGGTGGTCGTATCTGTAATTGTATTGCCTGCAACAATCTGCGGGGTAAAATTCAGAACCGAAGGATTTGGTGACTGTATTGGTTGTGTGCCGGAAAAAAATGCACCCAGATCGTTTACTGCGAAACCAGAACAATCGGCAAGGCTTACCCAAAAAATGAGCGTATAAAATTCACCCGCAATGAGTGGAGCCGTTAATTGGTGTTGAACGTATTCGCGATACAAGGCATTAGTGCTATAGTAACAGTACAGCCCGCCATACGAGCTGTCTGAATGCGGCGCTTCGGTACCGGCAAAGTTTGTAGTGTCAACCGTTGTCGGAAAACCTACTTTGAAATAATCCGGAGTACCAACACCGGGCGTTCCCCAGTTGCCGCACACATTGGTAGATACAAAGTTGGCAGGAGCTTGACCCACTGGTGTACCAGCATATAACTCCAGATCGTGATTACAAACGAGTTGACATAGTGAATCAGGGCACGGTGGACATGATCCCACCGATGCGAACACGTTCGTCCATACTTTAAGTTGACCACTACTTGAAGTAGAACGCACGACCTTTAAGAGGTAATTGGTAGATGCCGAAACGTTTCCTTTGACGATGAATGCGTTTATATCGCTAAATCCTGTTTGGATCAACGTCATTGTAACGCATGTTCCCGAATATAGTTCGGCTGCTACAATTGTTGAAGGAGGACCACCTGCTGGAACGGAGATGTAAATGTTGCTCCACGAAGCTGCGCTTCCCGAATTGAACGTGAACCACACTATGGAATCGCTGACACTGACGGTATCGCAATCATTTACGGTTAAAGACAAGGGAGTGGCACATGTCTGCGCCACAACTTTTTCGCCTAACAAACACGACATTCCGATTGTGAGTAGCAAGATTAAGATTTTCAGTTTCATCTGGTTCGGATTGGGTTTATAAATATTGAATATTGAAAATACGCGCGCGAAGAACACTCTCCGGGTCGAATACAGCACAGCGCCTCGTCCTGGACGAAACAAAATTTCACTTCAGTAATTTTCCAACTTCCGGCCCGAACTACATTTCATTCATTCAGAGGGGGACTCAGATGAATGAAACTTAGCGAGGACAGCGGTCAGTCCGGTTGTCGGATTCGATTATTCAAATATATAAAATTACATATATGTCGGACGCATATATATCGGACGCATACATGTCGTGGACATAAACGTCGCTATAGCCGTGCTTTGTGTCATGGAAAAGTCCGGCAAAAAGGGAAGCAAAAAAAGGAAGCCTCCTGAAATTTCTCATCTTGCACGTAGGATCAAAGATTTACGGATCGCAAAAGGATATAAAAGCGGAGAGAGTTTTGCACTTGACCACCAGCTTTCAAGAACGCATTACGGTAGATGGGAACGTGGATCTAATATTACATACGTGAACCTTGTGAAACTGTCAGAAGCCTTCGACTTGACACTCGAAGAATTTTTCAGCAAGGGATTCGAGTAAGAACAAAAAAATCCCGGCATCCTGACAGACACCGGGATCAAATCAACTGCTGTCTTATTTAATTAAAGAACGACTTATTCTTGTTCTTCCCATCGCTTGCCATCAAGAAGCGCAATGAAATTTCAAATCCACCGCGTCCTGAGCTTGCTGAAGTGAGTCCCGACAAGTTAACGTCGTAGCTCAATCCCAAACGGAAAGGATACATTTCATATCCGGCAACAATGTTCATTGCATCGGCGAAACGGTAATAACCTCCAAGGAAAAATGCAGCCGGCTTTTTGCGTCCGGTGTAAACCGATGCTTCCTGCAACCAATACTTGAACAATGAACCCACTGAAATTTCACGGTGACCGCCTTGAATCATGACGAGATAACCTGGCTCTACAACGAGACTGAAATTTTTGATCCCGATCTCCGCATTACCGTGTGCAATCAACTTCATGGGAAGTTTGTTGTCGGTATCGCCGTAGAATGTGTACACCGGTTTGTTCAGGTGATACGCAGCAAATCCAACGGTAACATTCCATGCATCGTTTGAACTGATGGTGTTATTACCAGTTCCATAATACCACGCTGCTCCTACTCCAATATCGAGATACGAGCGATTGGAAACCGTTTGCGTTTCTCCGGTTGGTGCGGTTGCATCATATTGTCCGATGATGTATTGATTATCCCAGCTAAGATTTGCATAGTCGAGACTACGTTGACCAAATCCGCCCATCAAACCAACCGAGATAAAACTCTGATCGTTGGTCGCAAGCACACCTGACAAATTCAGCTGGCCGGTTGTTGTTCCCATATTTCCGTCGCCCGCTTTATCGGAGAAGAAATCGATACCAACGCCCATGTGGCTTCCCTTTTTATTCTTCATCAGCGCTACGTCAGCGCTCACGTTGAACGTCTTGAACGGATTACTCGACACACTTCTCCACTGATCGCGGTAGTTAACGTACACACTCATATCGTGTGTGAACGCAGTATTCGCCGGATTCAATAACAAAGGTGTCTGCGTAAGCTGAGTAAAGTGAATATCCTGAGCCACGATCATCGCAGGCAATGCCAACGAAGCGATCAAAAATAATTTCGTCTTTTTCATCTTGCTTCCTTTTGAAATTATTTAATGAGCGACACGTTACCTTTTACATCGAACGGATTACCATCTATCGTGTAACCTTTCGCTGTATACGTGAACACCGCATTTTCACACGGCACTCCACGCCACCACCCGTCCCAACCAATCAGCGGATCTGTTGTCTTGAAGACCATTTCACCCCAACGGTTGAACACTTTGAATTCCACGGTTTCAATACACTGTCCGCGAACGTAAAGCACATCGTTTTGTCCGTCACCGTTTGGTGAGAATGCACTTGGTACCCACACCTCACCGCAGAACAATTCAACGAAGATGGTGATGGTATCAAACTGTGTACATCCGAGTGAATCAGAAACTGTAAGTGTGTACGTAGTCGTTACAGTTGGAGAAGCCGTCGGGTTTGGACAGTTCGTACAACTCAAGCTTCCCGCAGGAGACCAGGTGTAGTATTGTCCGCCTGTTCCGTTGAGCTGCCACTGATCGCCTTGTATAATTGTCGTGTAAATTCCTGCGTCAGGATTCAGGTTCGTAATTCCACCAACCACTGCTGATGCAGTATACGAACATCCCGACTGATCCGCAATTGTACAGAAGTATGTACCCGGAATCAATCCTGCAATAATTGATGACGTTGAACCATCACTCCACGAATAAGTATACGGTGCTGTTCCACCCGTTGGTGTTGCTGTTGCTGTTCCGTCATCGCCGGCGCATCCTGCATCGGTGACTGTAATTGTATCAGCAAGACTGTTTACAAACACCGTAACTGTATCGTAACTTAAACATCCACCAAGCACGGAAGTCGCGAGATAGTACGTTGTCGTGACGGATGGCGTGACCGTTATGGTTGGAGTCGATCCTACAGGGTTCGATCCATTCGACCAGAAGTATGTGTACCCTGAACCTGGTGGTGTCGATAATTGTACCGGACTGTTACTACATATCGTAGTATCGAGACCGGCAGCAGCAACCGGGTATGGATTTACTGTTACTGTATACGTCGTGTTAGACGAACCACACATATTCAGTGCGGACATTGTAATTGTATAACTACCAGCAGTCTGCCAGGTGATATCGATCACGTTGTTTGCTGTATCGGTGATCAATCCACCAGCTGCAGTCCAGTTGTAATATGTACCGCCTGTAAAGAATGTCTGATAAGAGTTTGTGTCATCTTCGCAAACGAAGTGTGGACCTGTTACCAATGTGCTAGGTGGTGGAATTACCACGATGATGTGTGGTGTAGACCAAGGACCAGGGCAACCGTAGCTTGTTTCCTGAACCGTACATGTGAAAGTTCCCGGACCATTGAACTGTACGTACAATGAATTCGAGTTCGCACCTGAAGGAGAGACAAATGGATTTCCACCACTGATACCTGTGAACGTCCAGAGGTAAGTCGACTGATCAGCATACACATACGGTGCGAAGAACATTGCCGCAATGTCGCCTACGCAGAAAGTATCTGTAGGAACGAATGTGTTGTAATCGTACGACGTGATTGTTGGAGGAGTTGAATTTGGTGCACCAATGGTTACACGAATCAAACTACCAAGTGAACTGTCGGGATATGTCGAGCTGCTTGCAACTACACGCATGTAGTTCATTCCTCTTGGAATACCGTAAATCGGTAAACTGTCTTTACAAGGAACGTGAACATTCAGCATTGTATCTCCTGTCGCTGCAACCGATCCGAGGATGCCGTTCGGTCCGATCTGAGCGAACGTCATACTGCTCTTCAGTTGTGTCTGGAAAATATTTCCCGGAGGATACGTTTGATTGGTATTGTACGAATTCACATCTACATCGATTAGTGAATCTGCTCCATTCGGATCAATTGCACAATCTGTGACGCAGAAATCCAAATCCATGTTGTTATTCGTGGTGATGTCGCAATGCTGAATACAGAATGGACCCCAAGGCGCTCCGATCGTTGCCGGATTCGAAGACACTACACGGATGTAGTAACCACATCCCGCAGGAACCAAAGGAACGATACCGGAAACTGTTCCCGGAGGCGAGCCCAACGCAGGATCGTAAGTTGCGCTGTTAGGAATTGAACCGATGATTGGAGGCACTGCGGCGAACACACCATTCGAATCGGAAAGTTGTGCCGTGTACGAATTGTTTGCAGCGTAAACTCCGGTTGAGTAGAAAGGAACATCAATAGCACTTCCTACGCAAACCGCATTCGTATCGAACGTGACGACAGGTTGCAACGTGGTAATGACATTCGGACATTGTATAATCTGGAAACAGGCCGAGGCTATTCCCGTAAAGACCGGAGGCGGTGCCGTTCGTCGTATTCGCACCCGATAACAATTACCTGGTCCGGATGACATTGGCAAGATGATCGCAAAGACGCCACTCATTTGAGGGTTATTGATGTTTGCAACCCACGTGTTAGCTGTATTGAAAATTCCGGTTGGGCCCGAAAGATCGATTGCGTAAGTACCGTCGCACAACGTATCCGTAAGGTGCCAGTAGATCAAGAGGAAACCTCCCTGACAAACCGGGTTTGGAGAAACGGAGTCAACAACAATAGTTGCAGTTCCGCTGTATTCACCAACGATAATAATATCATCAACCGCAAATGCAATTGAATCCAGAGAAGCACCACTTTGATTTCTCCAGCGGAATCCGAAACGAAGATCATTCACGCCCGAGAATGCCGGATCATAGATGTCCTCATACTGCCACTTGTATCTGTTGTTATACAAACCCTGGCCTACTTGAATCCATGGACCACCGTTCGCACTGTACCAAACTTCTCCGTAGGCGTTTACATCTCCCTGACACATGTAGAAGAATGAGAAGTGTACAGAATCGATTGCTTGCGTACAGATTCCAGTTGTCATGAACGAAAACTGATCGGACGTTACCGCAGGATCGTAGTTACAGTTCGTGATTCCTGAAGGTTGATCATGAATGTGCAGGTTGTTACTGTACGGAGCGAACGAAATGGTTCCGCTATACGTACTGTCCTCCGGCATATTGTCATTATAGGTCGGAGCACCTACATAGTTGTTGTTCATGATCCACTGGTTCGTACCAGTTGGGGCTCCGGGACCTGCTCCGTTGAGTGTCCAGTTTCCGCTTCCAAGCTGGAAGTCGTCGGTGAACAATACCACGTTTTGCGCCTGGAGTGCGATGCCGCTTAATACAGTAATGAATGCAGCTAGTAGAGTTTTTTTCATTGGTGGTCTTTTGGGTTTGCCTATTCCAAAATGAACATCCCGAAAATTCGAGTGTTTAAAGGGGTATATGGTTTGCGTTTCTGGTATGCCAATATAGGACATTGTTGGTTATCAACCGATTGTTTCCCGCAAAAATCCGGTCTAAGTATGTACACGGAAATGCAATCTCCTAACGACATCCATAACTGGGCCCAGACACGGTTGATAGGAGCAATCCGGAAATACACATGAATATCTTTTGAGAACGCGATTTATCTTCTTGCACTAATGTAATCCCGGGATTAAATAGGTCTATCTTCCATGAAATTATAATCATCCCATGTGCCGGATCTGTTTTTCAGCACAAACCTTCTCATACGCGTGTAGTTCTTATCATTCCGCACCCGTCCCCCCAGGGTAAAGTCTCACATTAGTTTCAGGCAGTAAACGCACACCATGCCGATCATAGGACAACTCCCTCACCTTTCCATTCTATTAGCCGACGACGATCTCGATGACCGGTATTTCTTTTTAAAGGCACTAAAAGAACTAGATATCAGTGTACGATTTAACACGGTTGAAGATGGAGAAAAGCTAATCGTTTACCTCTTGAAAAATTCGGAAACGCTACCTGATGTTTTGTTTCTGGATTTAAATATGCCGAGAAAAAGCGGAGTTGAGTGTCTGGAAGAAATCAAGGCGAATCCAACGTTAAAGTCGCTTCCCGTGGTTATTTATTCCACTTCGCTCTATGATGATGTTTCAGAACATCTTTACGAATTGGGGGCTCACTATTATGTTCGGAAGACTGATTTTACAGAGCTAAAACTGGTCATCAAACAAGTGCTCCACATGCTCGTTGATAATAAATTTAAGCGACCGTTGGTTAGTGGATTTATTGTCACCCCTGCGATTTTGTAGTCAGCGACCCCAGTTTTAACCACTGGATATTCCAAAATCAAAAGGAAAAATCAGTAAATGAAGAACAAGTCCGCACTCCCGAAGAAAAAAAAGTCTACTCCTGCAGAGAAAAAACTGACGCAGCCTATTGAAAGGATAGTTGCAATTGGCGCCTCCGCTGGCGGTCTCGAAGCCGTTTCGACTTTATTAAAATACTTACCGCCAGACACGGGACTCTCTTTCATTTATATACAGCATTTAAGTCCGGATCATCCGAGCAACCTGGTGACCTTGCTTTCCCGGTCTACCAAGATGATGGTTCAGGAAGCAAAAGACAATCTCCGCGTAGAGCGCAATCACGTATACGTGTGCACCCCTAATCATGAAATGACCTTAGCCAGAGGGATTATTAAATTAAAGCCAAGGGCCAGAGGAGTGCTTCCCTATTTGCCGATCGATGATTTTTTTAAATCGTTGGTGAAAACGTATAAAAAAGATACGCTAGGGATAGTTCTATCGGGCAACGCGACGGATGGTACGGAAGGTTTGCTCGCGATCAAAAATGCAGGAGGCATTACATTCGCACAGGATATTTCTGCGAAGTACGACAGCATGCCCAAGTCTGCGATTGATAGCAACGCTGCAACCTTCGTTATGTCGCCCAAGCAGATTGCGAGACAAATTGTGACATTAAGCAAGAACGGATTCAAGAATCCAACGGTTAATTCCGACACTGAAATAAGCATACCAGACGATAGCGTCGATCTGAAGAAGCTGTTTTCATTGATGTATAAATCGACAGGAGTAGATTTCAGTTATTATAAACTGGCTGCTCTGAAACGTCGACTGAATTACCGGATGTTGCATTCCGGTGTCGATTCACTGCATACATATACTCAGTTGTTAAGTGAAAAAAACGACGAGACAAGTTTATTGTTCAAAGACCTTCTGATTAATGTAACCAGCTTTTTCAGGGACCCGAAAGCATTTCGTTATCTCAAGAGTACATTCTTCCCTAAACTGCTGAAAAGCAAAGGTCAGGGTGAGCCTTTACGAATTTGGGTCGCGGCTTGTTCAACCGGTGAGGAAGTATATTCCATTGCCATGATCCTTGAGGAGCTACGCACTACGCTCAAGGGTAAAATTGCAGTCAAGATTTTTGCTTCCGATCTGAGTGAACAGGCGATTCACGTTGCCCGTATTGGTGAATACTCGAAGCAGAATCTTAAACAGGTTTCAAAAACCAGACTGAAAAGGTTTTTTACTCCATCCGGCGAGGGCTATCGCGTGAATAAAGACCTCCGGGAAATGTGCGTATTCGCACCACATAATATTCTCAGTGATCCACCCTTTTCCCGGATCGATTTTGTAAGCTGTTGCAATCTGTTAATCTATTTTGATGCCGTTGCTCAGAAAAAAGCGCTTGCAACAATGAGCTTTGCACTCAATGATGGCGGATACCTGATGCTGGGCAAGTCGGAGTCAATCGGTAGTTCATCTCTTCTGTTTACTCAAGTCGATAGCAGTGCAAAGATCTATTCGCGCAAACATACTGTGGGTGTGCGCAAAATTCCGTTACTGATGAATCGGTTGCCCGGAACTTTATTGCCTAAGGAAGGCGTAAAGTCTTTACGACGGAAACCCACGCGTGATGAAGCCAACGATCTTGATCGTGTTATTGACAAACTTCTTTTGGATAAACACATGCCTGCATGTGCTATCATCAATAAGGATCTGGATATACTGAAGTTCAGAGGTTCGACATCTCTCTTTCTTACACATGGGTCGGGAAATGCGAGCCTGAATATTCTGAAGATGACCCGGCCCGAATTTGCTTTTGAACTCAGAAATGCAATTCATAAGGCGTTCAACACACAGCAGGCCATTACTAAAACTGAGATTGAAATAAAAATTGGTTCTACGCTGAGGATTGTGTCACTTGAAGTTTCAGCACTTAAGACCGCCTGGGAAGAACCTTTGCTGGCTGTTGTTTTTAAGCTGCACGACAAAAAAGAACTGCGTTTGAACGCTTCATCGGGTAAGCAAGATAATTCGGATCAAAAAGTTCAGAAAATTAAAAAGCTGGCGCAGGAGTTGGTGACGACCCGTGCCGAAATGAATTCGGTTATTGAAATACAGGAGAGAGCTTTTGAAGAACTGCAGGCAGCGAATGAAGAAATTGTTTCCACTAATGAAGAGTTTCAAACGCTGAATGAAGAACTCGAAACATCCAAAGAGGAAATTGAAGCAACGAATGAAGAGTTGATTTCAACCAATCATGAGTTGCAAATGCGCAATGATCTTCTGACAGAATCGTATAAGTATTCGGAAGCCATTATCGCAACAATTCACGAGCCGTTGATCATTCTCGACAGTAATTTTCGCGTGCGTTCTGCCAGCAAAGCGTATTACACGAAATTCCTGACAACGAAAGAGGAAACTGAAGGCCAGCTTTTGTTTGAAATAGGCAACAAGCAATGGGACCGTGTGCAACTACGCCGTTTGCTTGCAAGTACAGTTTCTAAAAATGCTGAATTCAGTAGTCTGGAAATAAGGCGCCACTTTAATGGAATTGGCGAAAAAATACTTTTACTGAACGCACATCGGATCGTGCAGAAAACGCATGGAGAACAACTCATCCTTCTCGCAATAGAAGACATCACTGAACGAACGCATCTGCATCTCAAGGAAAAGGAAACCATGCAGAATGACATTAATCTTCACAAAGAAGACAACGTTGAACTCGAAAAAGCAGTTAAACGACGAACGAGGCAGCTGGAACTAAAAAATATTGAGTTGATTGAGGCTAACAAGGATTTGACTTCATTCACCTTCATATCGAGCCACGACTTGCAGGAACCACTTCGCAAAATCAAAAATTTTGTATCTGTCCTTATTGAAGAAGAAAAGAAAAAATTATCTCCGGACGGACGAGACTATTTACAGCGGACGTACGAAACGGCCAATCGGATGCAAACGCTACTTGAAGATCTATTGTTGTATTCACGCACCAAAAATCAACAGCGCCGGTTCGAAAGCACCGATCTGAATCAAGTCTTACGGGAAGTTGAACTCGAACACAAAGAGGAATTATCTGCCAAAAAAGCCGTGATTAAATCGAGTAAACTTCATCCGCTAAATGTCATCCGATTCCAGTTCCGGCAACTGTTCCATAATCTGATCAGCAATTCACTGAAATTTGCCAAGCCTAATATTCCGGCGCGAATATCAATCAAAAGTTCAATTGTTTCCGGAAGCAAACTCAATCTGCAAAAACGTTCCGTTGGCACTAATAAACTATTTCCTAAAATAGATTACTGCCACATCGCCTATACGGATAATGGAATTGGTTTCGATCCATACTATAACGAACGCATCTTCAATGTATTTCAACGTCTGCACAGTCAGGATGAGTATCAGGGGACGGGAATGGGATTGGCTATTTGCCAGCGAATTGTAGAAATTCATAAAGGTGTGATTACTGCACAAGGCAAAATCAACCACGGCGTGAAGTTTGACATTTACATACCGTTTGTAAAACCTGAAGGTTTTGGTTCAACTTAAGCAAGGCCGGTGCGCGTTGCATCGTTGAACTGAGAACATTTTGTATCTTTTCACCATGCGTTTTCTTCCTCTACTCCTATTACTGATCCTGCCGGGAATTCTTTCTGGCCAGAACAAAAAGCAAAAAAAGCTTTATACGTCTTATATAACCAGTGGCGATTCAGCATTCAACGCGAAGAATTATGCCTTTGCTAAGGATAAATACAAACTGGCGTCGGCAATCAAACCCAAAGAAGGATATCCAACCGACCGAATTGGAATGTGCGATAAGTTGGCCATCACACAGGGTGTTGAATACAAAAAATGGATTCTGAAAGGCGACTCTGCGTTCATGAAGCAGAATTGGAATGACGCAAAAACGTATTACCTCAAGGCAGTCGAGGCAAAACCATTTGAACAGTACGCTAACGACCAGGCGAAAAATTGCAACTACCAGATTGTAGCGAAGCAGGCCATGGAAGATTTGTACAAGGATCAGATCAGAAAGGCCGATTCCTGTTTCACTGCGAAAAGCTGGTCGTGTGCGAAAGCGAATTACGAAGCTGCCGCCCGTACAAAACCTGAACTTCAGTATGCGAAAACGCGTGCCTCCGAGTGCGATAAGAAAATTGCGCCTGCGGTCGATAAAGAACGTTACGACATTACGATTTCAGATGCCGACCGTCAATATGATGCTGGAAATTTCGCACGCGCAAAAGAACTTTACACAGAAGCGTTGGCTTTTAATCCAGGCGCGAAGTATGCTACAGATCGAATTGCACTTTGTGATCAGAAGTTGAACGCTCCTAAATAGATAGGAGTTGGCAGATGGGAGTCGGGTGCTTCAAACTTTTCCAATGTTGGACGATGGTGTGGAGTTGAATCCTCGGCAAACTTTGGAAAAGTTAGACCAGAATCCCGACTAGTTGGGATCTACGTCAATCACAACGCGCAGTTTCTTAAAGTCGACGTGCACTTTGAATTCGGCAATGTAACGCGCGATAACTTCTTTCATCTTTCCTGAATTGCCTTCGCGCTCCAGTTTTATCAGAATATTCTTGTGATACTCATCCCGGATTCTTGCAACCGAAGGATATTCCGGACCCAGAATTCGTGCTCCCATGCTCAGTCGTAACTGTTGTGCGAGGTGATGTGCGCCCATGTCAACAATCGTCGCGTCTTTTCCGCGAATTGTAATTTTTATGAGGCGGTGAAAAGGCGGATAATGAAATTCCATTCTATCCGCAAGTTCTGCGTAATAGACCGCGTGATAATCGTTCCTCACCACACACTCAATCACAAAATGCATTGGATTGAACGTCTGTACAACTACTTCGCCTTGTTTCTCCCTTCTTCCTGCGCGACCTGCAACCTGCGCCATCAGCTGGTACGCGCGTTCATGTGCCCGGAAGTCGGGATAATTCAGAACCTGGTCGGCACTGAGAATTCCTACGAGTGCTACATTTCCGAAATCCAAACCTTTGGTCACCATTTGTGTTCCGACAAGAATGTTGGTCTTTCCGGTTTCGAAATCGTTGATGATCGTTTGCAAGCTGAACTTTCCTCGCGTCGTATCCAAATCCATACGCGCCACTTTCGCTTCCGGAAAAATAATTCCGATTTCCTCTTCAATCTTTTCCGTCCCGAAACCTTTCAGCTTGAGATCGGTCATGCCGCACGCTTCGCATTGTGAAGGAGTATCTGTACCGTAACCACAAATGTGACATTTCAACTGATTGGAATGTTTGTGGTACGTTAATGAAACATCACAACGAACACAATGCGGAACGTGACCACACGACTGGCATTCTATACTCGGAGCAAATCCGCGACGGTTCTGAAAAAGAATAATTTGTTCGCCTTTCTCCAGCACAGCATTAATTTTTTCAACAAGCAGTGGTGAAAAATGCGACTTCATCAATTTCTTCTTGGTCGCTTCCTTCACATCGGTAATTGTGATTTCCGGAAGTACAGCACCACCGAATCGTTCATGGATTTCTGCAAGTCCATACAAATTGTGCTTCGCCAGAAAATAACTTTCCACGGAAGGTGTTGCAGAACCCAAAAGCGTTTTCGCACCGTACAGCTTCGCCAGCCAGATTGCACTTTCACGTGCATTGTAACGTGGAGCCGGATCCATCTGCTTGAATGAAGGATCGTGTTCTTCATCAATAATTACCAATCCGAGATTCTGATACGGAAGAAAAATTGCAGAACGTGCACCAATCACAATACATGGCTCCGCCTTGTGAACTTCACGCCACACTTCTACTCTTTCCTCTTCGTTGAAACGCGAGTGATAAACCAAAACAGATTCTCCGAAGTGCTTTCGCAAACGGACAATCAACTGTGTAGTCAACGCAATTTCCGGAAGTAAATACAGAACCTGTTTGTTGTTCTGTATCTGCTCACGAATCAGCTTCGTGTAAATTTCGGTTTTGCCGCTCGATGTTACACCGTGAAGCAACACCACATTTTTATCTTCAAAATGCTTTCGAATAGTATTGTAAGCATTCAATTGGTGTTCGCTCAATTCTGCGTCCGTTTGCTTCGAAGCTTTCCGGTCAAGCCGTGAGACTTCCACTTCCTCCTGCACCAATGCGCCACGCTTGATTAGTCCGCTGATTCCGGATGTTTCATCCTTGCAAGCTTTGATCAGCGCTGCACGACTCACAGGAGTCTCCTTGCCCGTGTAACGTCCGTTGATATGCAGAAATGTCAGTAACACTTCGACTTGCTTAAACGCTCGTTTCTCCAGCACTGCGAAAAGTTCTTTGAGCTTCTCTTCGTTCTGGTACTCATCGCCAAGCCGAACGAATGTTTCAAATTTCGGACGATACCGTTGCTTGATTTCTTCAAAGATTGCAAGCACGTCAGCATCAATCAATTTTCTGATTAACGGCATGATGGTTTTGCGCCCAAGTACTTCCGAAATTTCATCGAGATTCAAAACGTTACGCACTTCAACGGCTTCCACCAGTGCATGGGTTTCCTCATCGAAATGATCGCGCATTCCATCCCAGGTAGGACTCAGAATTATTTTTGTCTCGCTGGACAAACGCAATCCAACAGGGACTGCAGCCGACATCACTTCGCCACGCGTACACATGTAGTACTGCGACATCCACTCCCAGAACTTCAGCTGTGTTTCGGTCACTTCCGCATGATCATCCAAAACGCCTTCAATAAACTTTGCAGCGTATTTCGGAACTTCTGTATGCAAACGGGAAACAATTGCGGAGTAAAGCTTGTTCCTTCCGAACTGAACAATGACACGAAAACCAACGTCGACACTACCATTGAATTCTTGCGGAACGCGGTACGTGTATAGATTCGGAAGCGCGAGTGGAAGGATTACATCCACAAAATAATCTACGCGCTGATCAGCCATGGCAATTAGTGTGTGATGTTAACAGAAACCACCGAAGTTGTTTTTCCTCTCAACGTGATCGTGTAATTACCGGCTGCGAATTTTTTCACAGGAACGACCACTGTGCCGATTCCGTTCTGTGTCGTTGTGTACACAAGCTGTCCGAGTGAATTCCGCATCTCAATAATTGTTGAACCTTGCTCCTGCACATTCACAACGAGTTCATCACTTGCCGGATTCGGATAAACTCTTGCAGTCAACGAAGTATTCGATGCAACGTTCAACAAGTTGAAATCGGGAGTGAGGTACACACGGAAAATTGTATCGTTTGCCACTGATGGCTGATCGTTTGGTCCGGTTGCCTGAATTCCTCCGTACAAATAACCTACGAGAATTCTTGATTGCACATCACGCAGGCGAACTACGTCGTTGTCGTACATCGGAACGGTATCCAGCGTAACAAATTTCATATTACTTCCGAGCCAGGATGGAAATTGCAACTGCAACGGAACCTGAGCCCATTGTCCATTGTCAGCGTGAACCATTACAGAAACGTCGTGCACAAACGGAACAAGTGAATCGTAGGTCAGATTTCCATTGGCGGGATTGTAATCGTACTGGCTGCAACCTCCGAACAATACGGTGTACATCGTGCCATGAACAGAATCAAAAATCGGAAGCAACGGACACGTGTAATTGTTCAGTTCCTGATCGAAAGTTGTATCAACCGTGTATGTTCCATTCGGGTTGTATTGAATAGGAGACAAGTAAGGTAAGTCTGCATCTTTTCTGAATACACCGCTGTATGCTGCCCACGATTCGTTGCCCTGCAAATCCATTGTTGGTCCTACGTTCAGATCGCGGCGGTGAAAATTATTCGTATCGGTAATTGCTCCGTGGTATGTAATACTCAGGTTTGTTCCGTCATCATTGATTACAAATTTCTTCACCTGATCCTGGTAAGTCTGAACGAATACGGGTCCGGGCGTTTCCTGATAACGTCCGCGGAAATAATGTCCGAAAATGAGATAAGATGTATCAGCGATCGTAATCATTTCACCACCGGTAACCTGCAAATTCGGATTTGTGATCTGCCGGATGTGTGGCGCAATAGGTAACGCGTTCTGTACAGCGTTAATCATGCTGTCAATACGAATTGCAGTCAGGGTTGGATAAGTGTCGTATCGGTTCAGTGTACTATCCCATCCAAATCCGCCGGCGATGTAGAGGTAATCTCCAATCACGGAGTACTGCATGTTTGTTGATCGAAGCGGATCCTTGATGTTCATTGGCAAACCAAGAATACTCGCGGTAGAATAATTCCACGTTGTTGTGTCAACCACAACAATGTATTCATTTGCAAACATGACATCGAAATTGTCGTTGGTCGAAAAACCGTGCAATCCGTTTGTGCGCCCACCAACTATCAGCCACTTACTTCCATGTTGCGCGAAAGCGAAAGAATGAATGGGAGGTACCGCTGCAGCGTTCACCACTTCAATTTCAACCTGAAAAGGAACCTGTTGTGCGGAAATTACAAATGGAAACAGGAATAATGCAGCGAGGTAGAGTAATCTGTTCATGAGTGACTCAAAGATAGCCGTAATTCAATTTATAGAATTGCAATTGAACAATTTACTCATGAAAAAAAGCAATTCTTACTAGCACATGACCAAATTAACCCATTAGCACATTAACTTCGGGTCATGACAACAGAACAAATTTCTGACGCTTTGGATTTGACTTCCAAACTCATGGATTTGCATGGAGAAAATCCATTTAAAGTAAAGGGAACGGCATCTGCCGCATACCGTATTAGCAAATCGGGTCTTGATCTCGACGGGAAATCGCTGGAAGAGCTTGCGCAAATTGAAGGAATCAGTAAAAGTATTGCTCAGAAAATTTATGAGCTGAATACTACGGGCACTACACAGGAACTCACGAAGTTGATGGAAGTCACTCCTTCGGGCGTAATAGAAATGCTCGGCATCAAGGGAATTGGTCCGAAGAAAGTGGGACAACTTTGGAAGCAGCTTGAAGTTGAATCTCCGGGCGAATTGATGTACGCGTGCAAAGAGAACCGACTTGTTGAGCTGAAAGGTTTCGGAGAAAAAACGCAGAATTCGATCATGGCATCGATCGAATATATGCTGTCCAATAAAGGATGGTTTCAGTATGCAACAGTGGAGAAGTACGCGCTCAGTCTGGTGGACTTTGCCATGAAGCAATTGGACACTGAACTGGTTTCATTGACTGGTCAGGTTCGCAGAAAAGCAATTGTGCTTAATAAAATTGAATTGCTGGTCGCATCAGAAGAATTCGATATTACCGGGTTCAAAAATCCGCTTGAAATTCCGGTCGATGTGATTTGCTGTGAACCATTCGAATTTTACTCTGCGTTGTTCTCCACTACCGGAAGTGATTCGCACATGAAGCAGCTGGAGGCCGCAAACATTAAAGTGAAACCAGGGGCCCGTTCTGAAGAAGCAATTTTTGAAGCTGCCAACCTTGCATACATCGAACCTGAGTTGCGTGAAGGTTCTGGTGAAATATTACTTGCGCAACAGAACCAACTTCCAAAGCTGATCGAAGTTACCGACCTGCGCGGAATCCTGCACTGTCACACCACGTGGAGCGACGGATTGAATACGTTGGAACAGATGTCTATGCGTTGCAAGGAAATGGGTTACGAATACTTCGGTGTTTGTGATCACTCCAAGACGGCTAGCTATGCCGGTGGTTTGAAAGAAGATCGTGTTCTTGCTCAACAAAAAGAAGCCGATGAACTCAATACGAAATTCGGTGCGGAATTCAAGATCTTCAAAGGAATTGAAAGCGATATTCTTGTAAGCGGCGCACTCGACTACGAAGAAGATATTCTGAAGACGTTTGATTTCGTTGTTGCATCCGTACATTCCGTTTTGCGCATGGACAAAGAGAAAGCAACCAAACGTTTGCTTACTGCCATTGAAAATCCATACACCCGAATTCTCGGACATCCATCCGGACGATTGCTTTTATCGCGTGAAGGATATCCGCTCGATTATAAGAGAATCATTGATGCGTGTGCTGCAAACAATGTAGTGATAGAATTGAATGCGCATCCCTATCGTCTCGACATCGACTGGACATGGATTCCTTATTGCATGGAAAAGAATGTGATGATCAGCATCAATCCTGACTCACATGAGAAAGAAGCAATGGCCGATGTAAAATGGGGAACGATTGCGGCGAGAAAAGGGATGTTAACGAAAGAGCTTTGTCTGAACACAAAGTCCCTGGCCGAATTTGAAATCTGGACACACTCGAAATAGTGCTCGGTTCCCGGTTTTCGGTTTTCAACTCTTTCTAAACCGAGAACAGAGAACAGAGAACCTGAAACTATGCCGATACTCAACTCAATAGCAAGCTGGCTAATGGTGAAAAGACTTCACCAGATTGAACTATTCCGGAAACATCCGAGTGAAGTTCAGAAAGAGTGCTTCGATAAGCTGATTGAGTCGGGACGTGAAACAGAATTTGGTGAACACTTTGGGTTCAATGACATTCACAGTTATCAGGACTTTATTGGCAAAGTTCCAGTGCAAACTTATGATTCACTTAAACCGTGGATAGAACGTACACGCAATGGCGAGCAAGGTGTACTTTGGCCAACCGAAGTAAAATGGTTTGCGAAATCTTCGGGAACCACCAATGATAAGAGCAAACTTATTCCTGTCACGGAAGAATCTCTGAAAGATTGCCATTACCACGCTGGCAAAGACATGATCACGCTGTATTGCAGCAATCACCCGGATCATCAACTCTTCACCGGAAAAAATCTCGCACTCGGTGGAAGTCACAGTACGGATGAACATGAATTTCACGAAACCTATCAAGGTGATGTTTCTGCAATCGTAATTCAAAACCTCCCGATGTGGGCAGATTATTTCCGCGCCCCGAACGTGGAAATCGCTTTAATGAGTGAGTGGAATGAAAAACTGCGCAGCATAGCAGAGACAACGAAGGATGAAAACGTGGTGAGTCTGGCTGGTGTTCCATCGTGGATGATTGTTGTACTCCGAAAAGTTCTTGAACTCACCGGTAAGAAAACTATTGCGGAAGTTTGGCCGAACCTCGAAGTATATTTTCACGGTGGTGTGAGCTTGAATCCCTATCGTACACAGCTGAAAGAATTGTTGGGGAAGCAAATCAATTACCTCGAGCTCTACAATGCTTCTGAAGGTTTCTTCGGTATGCAGGATCAGAAGGAAAGCGGTGAATTGTTGCTGATGCTCGATTACGGAATTTTCTATGAGTTCATTCCGCAAAGTGACTGGGGAAATGAAAATCCGAAAACGCTGGAACTTCACGAAACTGTTGTGGGTGAACCTTACGCAATTCTGATCACCACGACTGGTGGATTGTGGCGCTACTCATTAGGTGATACCATTGAATTCACTTCAGTAATTCCTTATCGGTTCAAAATCACCGGCAGGACAAAAAGCTTCATCAACGTTTTTGGAGAAGAACTCATGGAGGGAAATGCAGAGAAAGCACTCCAGATTGCCTGCGAAAAGACCGGGGCTGCAGTTAATGAGTATACGGCTACAGCAGTTTTCACTCCGGATAAAAAGCAGGCGTATCACGAGTGGGCAATTGAATTCACACGAGAGCCATCAGATCACAACTACTTTGCAGAGGTGCTCGACAACACGCTGAAGTCGCTGAACTCCGATTATGAGGCGAAACGATATGGGAATTATATTTTGCTTCCGTTGAAAGTTTCAAAAGTGAGTCCTGGGACCTTCCTTCGCTGGTTCAAACACAAGGGTAAACAAGGCGGACAATTCAAAATTCCACGCTTGTCGAATGAACGTAAAGTTTTGGACGAGGTATTGAAGCTCAATCACCAATAACGGCGCGAAAATTGCGTTATCTTCATCATAATGCATAAGCTAATCTTCATACTCTCTGTTTTTGTCATCTGCGCATTTGATAATGCCGATATCAATCCGGACTATAACGTGGAGATCAGTTCGAATGCGATGGTTACCGATAATCTTTCCAATGTTTACCTGATCAGCGATGATCGGTTTCTGAAATACGACATGAAGCTGAAGCTGCAGAAAGAATTCAGCAACAAAAACTTCGGCAACATCACAACAGCCGATGTTACGAATCCGCTTAGACCGCTACTCTTCTACCAGGAGTTCGGCCGCATTGTTTTTCTGGACAACACACTCAGTTTAAACGGTGAGCCGATTGCTTTGGAAAAACTGGGCTACCCATTGGCAACTCTTGCCGCATCATCCTACGACAACAGCTTGTGGATTTATGATCAACCGTCATTTGAATTGATTCGCTTCAACACTGCGTTGGAGATTACAAATCGCACGGGAAATCTTTCACAGATTCTGGGAATCGAGCTTCAACCAAATTTCATTCTCGAAAAAGACAATCGCTTGTTCGTGAACAATCCGAAAACAGGAATTCTTGTGTTTGATGTCTTCGGAACTTACATCAAAACAATTCCGATTCTGGATCTTACCAATTTTCAGGTGGCCGATGATCAGATTTCCTATTTCAGAATGTCGATTTTGAAAGCGTGGAATATTACGACTGCTGAAACTACAGATTACACACAACCGCAGAGCGCAACGGCACTAAACATGCGACTCGAACGCGAGGCAATCTTCGTTCAGGATTCCGCGAAAGTCTCCAGCTACATCCGAAAAAAATAAGGGCCTCACTTTTGGTGAAGCCCTCTATAGATCAATCGCGCGGTAGATTTCTCTGTTCCGCCAGGATTATTTAGAATGGTAAGTCATCGCTCTCGCTCGCAGCGCTGAACGTAGTAATATCCGGAGTTGGTGCTGCTTTCTGCATTGGAGCACTATTCTGAGCTCCGGCATTTGCATTCACACTTTCAATTTTCCACGCTTCAATAGTGTTGAAGTATTTCATTTGATTTGTTTTCGGATCATTCCACTCACGTCCACGCAAGTTAAAGAACACGCGAATCTCATCACCAGGATTGTACTGATCGATCAAACCACACTTGTCTTGTGTAAGCTGCAATGTAATGTGTTGTGGATACTGAGACGAATTGTCTGTGATAACAATGTCTCTTTTACGAAAACGCTCAGAAACCTGTTGTTCCGGAAACTTAACCTTAAGGGTGCCTGTGATGTTAAACATGATAAAATGGTTTTAAAATTAAACGTGATTAATTATTACAAAAATAATCCAAATCGCCCGCCTCTATTTCAGTTATTAACGATTGTTCATAACTCTGACAGCAACACTTTCCATGCCTCTTCCACCTTGCCATTGTTCAGCAAATCAGCAGCGATAACGTGTAAATTATTGTCTCCCCGTGCTTTCTGTAACTCGGTGATTACACCTGTTTTAACAAACGCCTCAATTTCCTCTTTGCCCGGCAGCTTTTCCACGTTTCCCAGCATGCCAAGATGATTACCAGTCAATGTGTTGCTGTTACGAATCGCGTGTGGAATTCCATCAACTCCGATTCCAATTGTAATCAATGGTTTTGGCACTTTGAACATTGCGTTCCCGGATGCACGACAATACCAGTCGCCACCCATGCGCGCCACGAGATCAATCTTATTCTGATCAATCATTTTGGTTTCCGGATCGAGAATATCGTCTGCAATGTGAATCATTACGATTTCTGCAATCACCAGATTTCCCGCGCCACCTTGCGTGCCCAACTCTATTACTTCCCGAACGATACATTCCAGTTGCACGGGCGATTCTTTAACACGGGAAGGGCGGATTTTTACCGAAGGAATTTCTGTCAATCCGGCTTTCACAAACTCATTCGTTCCCTTCGGATATTCTGTGCTGCTCAATGAAGCTTGTTGCACCAAATCGTAGTTCACAATGTTGATTACAACTTCAGGAACTTCCCGCACATTGTCGAGTGTGTTCTTCGTTGCACCCGTTCTTCCGCTTCGTGCAGGTGAAAAAATTGCAATCGGCGGATTCGCAGAAAACACATTGAAGAAACTGAATGGTGCGAGATTCGCGTTTCCTTCTGCATCGATAGTGCTCGCCCATGCGATTGGACGTGGAGCAACTGCGTGAAGAAGATACTGGTGAATCTGGGCTGTTTTTAATTCTTTAGGATCGAGAGAAAGCATTCAGCAAAGATAGTATGCAGTGCTCAGTACGCAGTAGGTTGCAGCAAGTTATTTCTTGCAGCCGAGCTAAATTATTACTGCAAACTGCGTACTGTGTACTGCGCACTGCTCTATCTTCGCTTCATGTCAAAAACAGCTCTTATCACCGGCTCCACCAGCGGAATCGGTCTCGGTATTGCAAAAGAATTTGCTAAAGCCGGTTACAATATCTCATTCAATGGTCTCGAAAAGAACGGACA
Organism: Flavobacteriales bacterium; assembly: GCA_040377305.1. GTDB lineage: Bacteria > Bacteroidota > Bacteroidia > Palsa-965 > Palsa-965. The sequence continues at coordinate 46,314 of JBEIPA010000017.1, forward strand.
GGAAATTGCAGATGCAGTTGGAAAAGAATTCGGCGTGAAAGTATTTTTCTCCGGCGCCAATCTTCTCGACCCTGTTGCGATTGAAAATTTCATTCGTGAAACGGAAAAAAATCTTGGAGGAGTTGATATACTCGTGAACAATGCAGGAATGCAGTTCGTTGCACCGATTGATGAATTTCCTAAAGAGAAGTGGGACATGATCATTGCGCTGAATCTCACTGCCGCTTTTCACACGACCAAGCATGCACTCGCAGGAATGAAATCACGCAAGTGGGGGCGTATCATCAATATTGCATCTGCTCACGGATTAGTTGCATCCGAATTCAAAGGCGCCTACGTTGCCGCGAAACACGGACTTGTTGGATTCACAAAAGTGACCGCGCTTGAAGGTGCTCCTTTCGGAATTACAGCGAATGCCGTTTGTCCAGGATATGTAGACACTCCACTTGTTCGCGGACAAATTGCTGATCAGGCGAAAACGCACAACATGAGTGAAGCTGATGTGATTTCGAAAGTCATGTTAGCGAAACATGCCGTGAAGAAATTTGTGACCACCGAAGCACTTGGCGCTCTTTGCGTTTTCCTTGCAAGCGATCATGCCGAAGTGATGACTGGAAATGCGATTCCGGTAGATGGTGGATGGAATGCTCAATAAGATTTAACAACATTTCAACAAATGGCCCAAGATCACAGCAAACCGGAAACTGTTATTACCTTTAGCGCTCTTGAATCCGCGACATCACTTTGATAAGAAACATGTTTCCCTCGCACTGCAAGGTGGCGGAGCGCATGGTGCCTTTACATGGGGCGTACTTGATCGCCTGCTGGAAGTTGAAGAATTAGTAGCCGAAGGAATTTGCGGTACAAGCGCAGGTGCCGTAAATGCAGTTGCACTCGCATACGGTTTACACATGGGCGGTCCTGCAAAGGCAAAAGAACTTCTGGAAGCATTGTGGAAGAAGATTTCGGTGTATGGTGGCAGCATGTTTAAGCCATCATCCTGGGACAGCGCCATGAATTTTGGGAATCTCTACAATTCTCCGGGATACATCTGGTACAATGCAATTTCACAAACGCTGTCTCCATACGAACTGAATCCTTTCAATTACAATCCGCTGCGTGATGTATTGGAAAGTATTATTGACTTCAAAGAACTTCAGCATTACAGCACGAAGAAGCTTTTCATTTGTGCAACCAATGTAAAAACCAACCGTGCAAAGGTTTTTCACAACCACGAAATCACAGTTGAAGCTGTCCTTGCTTCCACGTGTCTTCCGATGTTGTTCCAGGCTGTGAAAATCGGTGATGAATATTTTTGGGATGGTGGCTACATGGGAAATCCACCGTTGACGCCATTGATCGCTGAAACAGAATCGCATGATGTGCTATTGGTGAAAATCAACTCAATCAATATTCCGAAAGTTCCGACGCATGCGCGTGATATTCAGGAACGAATGAATGAGATCAGTTTTAATTCGAGCCTGATCAATGAAATGCACATGGTTCACTACCGCAATGAATTGATTCGCCGTGGTGTAAATCTTCCGGAACAAAATCGTGAAATATTTGTGCACTGTATTTCCGGTTATGATGTACTCGACAAGCTCTCTTATTCCAGTAAGCTGAATACATCCTGGGATTTTCTTATGCACCTGAAAGAAGAAGGTCGTCGTGTTGCTGAGAAGTGGCTGGAAGAGGAATATGATCAGGTAGGCGTTCGCTCTACATTCGATATCGAAGAGCATTTCCTGAATAGATACTAGATTTTCTCTCCAGGAAGGACTTCAGTTATCTGAAACTTTCGGCGTCGGATTTCGGAGATAAACTCAAACGTATCTCATAAAATCCAAGAGCTATGCATTGATCTTTACCGCGATGATCCGAGAGATTCCCTAACAACACACACATATCAGAATCCGCGTTCCAAAATCCGACTCCAATTTCTACGCAATATTCTTCTCCAGGTACTCACTAATCAATCCCGATATCTGCGGAATCGCTTCGAGATTTAGTGTATGCCCTACTCCATTCAGTACAATAAATTCGGATTCCGGAATGTTCTCATTCACTTGTTGAGCAATTGCAACCGGGATCAGCAAATCTTCCTCGCCGTGAATTATCATCACCGGAGCTTTCACCTTCATCAGCTGCGCACGGTAATCGCCTCGTGTTTCAGTTGCCTGCATGAGCTTGAATAAATTGTCAGCCGATAAATTATTACTGATCCGCAATTCCTTCAGAGTCTGAATTGGAATAAGTGGTTTCTCGAAATAAGTTGCACCCAATACCACAGGCAACATCACATCGAGCAACAAGGGATAGCCCCCAACCCGCAACGCCGATTTCCAGCTTTCTCCCATTGCCGTAAATATTTCGGCGTTGTGCGCGAATGTCGACATCAGAACAGCACCCACATATTTCTCCGGAAACAATACTAAGGCGTGTTGCGCAACAGCACTTCCGTAAGAAAGTCCGCAGAGAACCGGTTTTTTAATTTCGAGCGCGGCCACAAGTGCAGTCACATCATTCGCATGTTGGTCATACGATCTGAATTCGCCTTGCGCAGTTGACTTTCCCTGAAACACGAGATCGAGCAACAACACGTTGCATTTCCCGATGAATTTCGGAGTAACCGCCGCCCACGACAATGTGCTCTGCGATAAACCATTCAGAAAAATGACAGTTGGTAATTCTTCACCGATAAAATGGTGTTGATAGAATAAGTTGTTGCCATCCTGCAATTCAAATAAATTCTCTTGTATTCCCGGTGCCGTGTCCATATAATCGGTAATTTTCCTCTGGGAAAGATAGAATTATTTGAAGGGAAATTCGGCACTATTTACAAACCCTACTCCGCTGGACCAGCTTGGTGACATACTTGATAACCTTCCGATCGGAATTGTAATTGTAAACAGTTCCGGCACGATTGTTTACCACAACAACTGTATTACAAGTCAATATGGTGAATTCAAAGGGAACAACATTGCAAACTTACTCGCAGGATTTCCACAACACCTTTTCACTGCAGCAGATAATTCCTTCCCATTTAATTACAACGATAGCCTTCATAACGGTGCAATCAATGTTCAGTGCAAAATCAAACGCGATAAGAATGGAAATCTTCTTGTAAGTGTTGTGGAAGGTGATGTTCAACTCAAGCAGTTACGCGACATTGAAGCCAAAAAAAATGCCGCTGAAAATTTGTTACGGTCTGCGATTCTGGGAACAGGAACATTGGAACAAGCATTGACAGAAGTTTGTCGCATTGCATCTGCTGCAATGGAAGTATCGCGTGTCAACATCTGGGAGTTCGGTGATGGAATTACATCAATTACGGGTCTTGTTAACTATGATAATCGTTTCACCGAATTACTTCCGAATGCAACGTTATACCGCTACCAGATTCCGAGATACTTCAGCCTATTCGAAACCGAAGAAATTATTCCAACCTCTGACGCACTGAATCATCCGAGTACTGCCGAGCTGAAAGAAAGTTATCTCGAAGTAAACGGAATTCGTTCATTGATGGACGTGCCGGTTCGAATCGGAGGAAAGATGATCGGACTTGTTTGCTTCGAAGACACGAAGAAAATGCGTGATTGGGATCCGGGTGAACAAAAATTCGGTCTCTTTATCTCGCAAGTGATTGCGCTTACAATTGAGTCAACACGCAGAAAGAAAACGCAGAATGACCTCGAGCTGATTCTGGATGAGAAGCGTATTCTGCTCAATGAAATTCACCGTCGGGTTCGCAACAACTTTGCATTGATTCAGGATTTGCTTCGTGCTGAGTCAGGTCGTGCGCAAGACGATTATCACAAAGAACTTTTTTCTGATCTCCGAAACCGGATCAATAGCCTTGATATGCTGCAAAGACAGCTTTATCAATCGGAGAAAGTTGATCGTGTTAACTTCCGTGATCTGATACTTGACCTTGTTGCCGGTTACCGTTCCACGTTCTCCGGTTCGCAAACAGATTTCATCACTACGCTCGACCAGTGTGAGTTGAATGTGGCAAAGGCCTCAATATCCGGTCTGTTTGTGAATGAAATCATGATGATGTTGATGAGTGAAGCTGGCCGATTGAAATCGAAAGAGCAAATTTCAATTCGTCTGAAGAAAGTAAACTCTCGTGTGAACATTGCGATAGGTTCATCGATAAACATTGATTCACGCAGCGAAAGAGAACGCATGCTCACATCATTCGAATTGGCTCAAAAACTGGGAAGCAAGCTCGAGATCGATCGGTCAAAAGGCACCGGCTATTCGCTGAGTTTCGACGCTTAGTCAACTGATTTTCTCCTTTTCATTGTTACTTCTTTGTGAATGAAATATTTTGATTCGCACCTGCATTGGCGTATTTTTCTTGTGGCAAAAACACACTTAAACCCATTGCATGATGAAGAGAACTCTACTCCTACTACTTCTCTCCGTGTTTGTTTTCTCAACTCATTATTTATCAGCACAGGCGTCTGCTTGTCCTCAGGTAAATGCCGGAGTGGATCAAACAATCTGTCCGGGCCAATGCGTGAATCTTACAGCAACCATTCAAGGTCCGCATGCCACAACATCGTACATAGGTAATGCGATTCCTTATAGCCCGTATTCTTATACAACAGGCACTCCGGTTCTCGTTAACATAGACGACGTTTGGACGCCGGTGATTAACATGCCATTCTGCTTCCAGTTTTATGGTAACACATACAACCAACTTGTTATTGGTTCGAATGGACTGATTTCATTTAACCTCGCTTACGCAGGTGCATTTTGTCAGTGGTCATTCGTAAATCCGATTCCAACCAATACATGCCCGATCAATTCGATCATGGCACCGTACCATGATATTGATCCTTCGATCGGTGCAACTTCAGATACGCGTTACGCAACTTATGGAACTGCACCATGCCGCGAGTTTGTAGTGAGCTGGTATAACGTTCCGATGTTCAGCGGAGCGTGTAACTCCCAACTTGCAAGTCAGCAGATTGTTTTGCATGAGAACACCAACATCATTGACATTTACATTGCCAACAAGCCTTTGTGCGCAAGTTGGAATGGTGGTCGCGCCACAGAGGGAATTCAGAATGCTGCGGGTACCGCTGCTAACTTTGTTCCCGGACGTAATGCGTCACAGTGGGTTGCCGCAAACGATGGTTATCGTTTCACACCGAGTGGTGCTGCGCAGTATGTGTTGACATGGTTCGGACCTAGCGGAAGTTTAGGTAGTGCAAATCCCATTACGGTTTGTCCCTCAACAACTACAACATACACTGCTCAGGTTGTAAATACGACATGCGCCGGTAACGTAACTGTTTCTGATCAGGTAACAGTTAATACTACTTCAGGAGGAATAACTACAACAGGATCGCAAACAGATATTTTGTGTAACGGACTTTGCACCGGATCCGCAACTGTTAATATCACGGCGGGAACAGGACCGTTTACTTACGTCTGGGCGCCAGCACCCGGAGCGGGACAAGGAACTGCAAGCGCCAGTGGATTGTGCCCCGGTATATACACATGCATCGTGTCGAATGCCGCCGGGTGTACCGCATCACAAACATTCAACATCACCCAAGTCCCCGTCATAACAGCAACACAAACACAAACGAATGTATTGTGTAACGGAAGTTGTACGGGACAAGCCAACGTTGCCGCCGGTGGAGGAACCGGTACATACAGCTACAACTGGGCACCAGCACCGGGTGGCGGACAAGGAACCGCTACAGCAACCGGACTCTGTGCGGGGGTTTATGTGTGTACAATCACATCCGGTCCTGCTGGTTGTACGATTACAAGAACATTTACAATTACTGCGCCGCCTGCAATTACATCGACGATGGCCATGACACCAGCAACGTGTGGAGCATTCAACGGCACTGCAAGTATTACTCCGAGTGGCGGGGCAGGTGGATACACTTACAATTGGACTCCTGGAAATCCGACGGGTGATGGAACAAATACTATTTCCGCTTTAGCGCCGGGTGCATGGGTTTGCACTGTAACTGATGCCAACGGATGTACGCACACGAACACGATCAACGTAACGTCAACTACCGGGATCACTGGAACATTTACTGCAACTAACGCAGCGTGTTTCGGTGGAACAGGAACTGCAACTGCTGTGCCTACCGGCGGAACCGGACCGTACACTTATGCATGGGCACCATCAGGTGGTAACAATGCAATAGCAACAGTGCCTGCAGGTGTTTACACCTGTACGATTACCGATGTTCCAACCGGATGCACCGTTGTAATTACTGTGACAATCACTCAACCACCCGCACTGAGCGTTACCCCTACACAAACGAATATCACGTGTAATGCACTTTGTAATGGTGCTGCATCTGTAAACGTTTCAGGAGGAACTGCAGGTTACACGTACAATTGGTCACCTGCACCGGGCGCGGGACAAGGAACAGCGAATGCAAGTTCTTTGTGTGTTGGAACCTACACATGCACTACTACCGATGCGAACGGTTGTACGATCACTCAATCATTCAACATCACCCAACCTCCTGCACTCACACTTGTCATGTCAATGACTCAAGCAACGTGTGGCAATGCGAACGGTCAGGCATGCGTTGTGGCATCGGGAGGATCACCGGGTTACACGTATGCGTGGTTACCAGGTGGAGGAACTGGTGCTTGTGCAACTGGATTGCTCTCGAACATTTATACCGTGACTGTTACAGATCTCAATGGTTGCACAGCTACGAACTCAATCAATGTCACAAACGCAGCTGCACCTTCTGCAACAATTACGGCATTCACAAACGTTAGCTGCTTCGGTGGCAATAATGGATCTGCAACTGTTGCTGCGAGCGGGGGAACAGGTCCTTATACATACACATGGTCACCGGTTGGCGGAAACACAACCGTCGGAACTCCTCTCACTGCGCAGAATTATACAGTGACTGTTGCGGATGCAAACGGATGTACAACTACAGCTACCGTTGCAATAACACAACCGCCGGTATTAACCGCAACTGCTGCAGGATCAAATGTATTGTGTAACGGTGCTTCTACAGGATCTGTTACCATCACAGCTGGTGGTGGCGTTGGTCCTTACACTTACGCATGGACTCCAAGTGGTGGACCAGGGAATACAGCAGCGAATGTTCCTGCAGCGCTATATTCATGCACAGTTACGGATGTAAATGGTTGTACGGTTACTGCAACATTCAATGTAACCCAACCAACGGCACTTAGCGTAACAACATCCTTTACTCAGTCAACATGTGGTTTGCCTAACGGTAGCGCGTGTGTGAATGCATCGGGTGGAGCTGGTGGATATACTTACGCGTGGAGTCCGGTTGCTGGTGCCGGAAACTGTCTCAACAATATTGTAGGTGGAATATATACCTGTACCGTCACGGATGTGAATGGATGTACAATAACAACTACAGTTAACGTCCCAAGCGCAAATACTCCTGTGGTATCGATTATTTCTTTCACGAACGTAACATGCTTCGGCGGAACTGACGGTGGTGCAACTGCATCTTCAACCGGAGGAACCACACCATATGCTTACGTGTGGAGCAACGGAGATCCGGATTCAGTGCTTAGTACTGTAGGAATGGGGACCTATATCGTGACCGTTACAGATGCCAATAGTTGTTCAGACACAACGCAGGTAACGATCACAGAACCACCACAGCTTACAGCAACAATTTCTGGAGTTGATATTTTGTGCTTTGGAAACACAACAGGATCTGCAACTGTCACACCTTCCGGCGGAACCGGTGCTTACTCCTATGTGTGGAATCCTTCAGCACAAATCACACAAACGGCAACGAACCTTGGTGCAGGAACTTATAGTTGTACCATTACAGATGCGAACGGATGTACAACAATGGTTTCAGTCACGCTTACTGAACCACCGTTACTCACTGTTGCATCAGCAGGATTCAATGTAACGTGTTTCGGTGCATGCGACGGACAGCTTGTTTCCATTCCGGGCGGTGGCGTTCCGAACTACACATTCAACTGGTCATCGGGATGCATTACTCCCGCATGTAGCAACGTGTGTACCGGAATTTACACCGTAACTGTTACAGACATGAATGGTTGCACAGCGTCGGATACAGCGCTGGTAACTGAACCAACTGCAATTGTTATTAATACATCTGCGGTAGATGCACATTGCAACCAGGCTGATGGTTCTGCTTCTGCAAATGCTAATGGCGGAACCGGACTGTTAACTTATCAATGGATTAGTGGTCCGGCGAATCAGAATTACAACAACATTGTTGCCAATACTTATTCGGTGATCGTAACGGATGCAAATGGTTGTGCAGATACAGCGACAGCAGTAGTGAACAATCTGAATGGAGTAACAGCAACGTTGAATGCGTCCGTTGATCTTTCCTGCTTCCAATCGAATGATGGATCTATCGACATTGATGCAAGTGGCGGAACACCGGGCTATACATACACATGGTCGCCTAACGTTTCTGCAACCGACATCGGATCGAATCTATCAGCTCAACCTTACGCTATTACTGTTACTGATGCTGCTGGTTGTACATCTGTTGTGAATGTGATCCTGACTGAACCTCCCGTGCTAACGCTTGCGGCAACTGCAACACCAGCTGCAGTTTGCGCCGGATCACCGGTAACGTTGAATGCTATTGCAAATGGAGGAACTCCGGCTTATACATACACATGGAATCCGGGTGCCATGATTGGTGCAACGCAAAACATTACTCCACCGGCAACTCAAACGTATACTGTTGATGTGACTGACGCGAATGGCTGCACAGCATCTGCACCCGTTCTTGTTACTGTAAATGATTTGCCTGTCTCAACATTTACATCAGATCTGGTTTCAGGTTGCGCACCACTCACCGTTAATTTCACTGACTCAAGTACTGTATTAGCTCCGGGTACTATTACAGGATGGACCTGGGATTTCGGTGATAATAACACCTCAACACAGCAAAGTCCTTCGCACACGTACACCACACCTGGTGTTTATACAGTGATTCTTACTGCAACAACCAGCGCAGGATGTACGCAAACCATTACGATGAACAATTACATCAATGTGTTTGCCGTACCCGTTGCAGCATTTATAGCCGGCCCACAACCGACAACGATTCTGAATCCCGACATTTCATTCACCGATGCTTCTACCAATGCGGCGTCGTGGCATTGGACTTTCGGTGATGCAACAACACCATCAAGCTCTACAGACCAGAATCCAACGTTCACGTATGATGAACCATCCTGTTACAATGTGGTGCTGGAAGTAACTTCCATTGACGGTTGCGTAGATGTTGACTCACAACAAGTATGCATTGACCCAGACGTAATTATTTATGTACCGAATGCATTCACGCCGAATGACGATGGAGTCAATGATGAATTCATTCCTATGATGGAAGGAATTGATCCTGATAACTATCAGTTGTGGGTATTCGATCGTTGGGGAAATATGATCTGGTACACGGATGATATAGATGAAGGTTGGAATGGTATCGTACTTGGCGGAACGGAATTATGTCAGATCGACACGTATGTCTGGAAACTGAAGTGTAAAGATATTCTCGACAAACGCCACGAATTGATTGGGCGTGTAAGCTTAATTAGGTAGTGTCTCTTCGTTTGAAAGTATGGAACCCCGTTTAAGTATTCAGGCTTTCTTGCCCATTAATTTTCAACACAATTTTCAACGAAAGCGCGTTAAACTTCGACCAGACCTGACAATTGTTAGACGAATCTGAGCTTTTGCACATTTCCGGGAAAACTGTTGCCAACTTGCTGTATTTCACTAAATTGTGCATGGCAAATTAACCCAGAGTACCCCTTACACGACTCAAAATGGCACAACCTCTACACGCACGACGGGTGAAGTCCGCACATACTTCACGCGTATTAATTTTTGTAGTAGTCTCCTTCCTGTTTTTTGGATTCCAAAACCTTCTCGCACAAGCAACAGGTCCTGTTGTTTGTCCAGTGAATGCCGGAGCAGATGTCAGCATTTGTGCACCGAACTGTGCACCACTTTCAGGAACCTACACGCAGGTGAATGCACCGACTAACTACGCTGTAAGTTCAATCCCTTACGCTCCGGATCCATTTACTACAGGAACTAACGTGGCATTGTTTGATGACCAGTGGTCTGCTGCGATCAATATCGGTTTCCCTTTTTGTTTTTACGGTAACACATACACACAGGTTTTGATCGGCTCCAATGGCTTGATCTCATTCAACGTTGCGTTAGCGGGTGGTTATTGTCAGTGGCCGATCAACGCAGCAGTGCCAAGTGCAGCTGACCCAATGAATACTGTAATGGGTCCGTGGCAGGATCTATATCCTCCAGGCGGTGGGACAATACGTTATACAATTTACGGTACTGCTCCATGCCGTCGTTTCGTAGTGAGCTGGAACCAAATGCCAATGTATTCATGTACCTCAACCCTTTGTACGCAACAGATCACGCTCTACGAAACCTCAAACGTCATTGATAACTACATTCAGACAAAACCGTTGTGTACAGGTTGGAACGCAGGGACTGCAATTCAAGCCGTTCACAATGCTGCCGGTACTGCCGCGGTTGCAGTTGCTGGTCGCAACTATCCAACACAGTGGACAACAACAAACGATGCACGTCGTTGGACACCAAGTGGAGCAAACATGACTTCTATTGGTTGGTATATTGGTGCTGCTTTACAAAGCACTGCGCAGAACTACACACCATGCCCTACTGCAACTACTACTTATAACTTCACAGCGACGTATACCAATTGTAACGGTACTACTGTTCAGCAAACTGATCAGGTTGTTGTAACTGTAAGCTCACTCACGGTTACTGCAACGCAAACAAACTTAACGTGCTTCAACAATTGTACAGGAAGTTCGACTGTTACAGCATCAGGAGGCGGACCATACAGCTACAACTGGTCTCCCGCTCCGGGTGGTGGTCAAGGAACAGCAACTGCCACGGGATTATGTGCCCAGTCGTACACGTGTGTCGTTACGGGTGCTGGAGGTTGTACGGGGCAAGTCGTCGTCAACATCACTCAGCCTCCGCAGATTGCATTAGTACCAACGCAAACGAACGTCCTATGCAATGGAGTGTGTAACGGAGCCGCTTCAGTCGTCGCCTCGGGTGGTACAGGAGTCTATACTTATGTTTGGGCGCCAGCTCCCGGAGGAGGACAAGGAACCGCAAATGCAACAGGTCTTTGCGCAGGTACATATACGGTGACAGTTTCTTCGCCAGCAGGTTGTACACGAACACAAGCATTCACGATTACGCAACCGCCGGCGTTAGCTTCAACCGGATCACACACAAATATTCTATGTAATGGAGCGTGTACTGGTGCTGCTTCTGTAACGCCTTCCGGAGGTGTTGGACCTTACACTTATTCATGGGCTCCCTCCGGTGGTACGGCTTCCTCAACTACAGGTAGATGCGTGGGTACTTACACGGTCACATTTACGGATGCAAACGGTTGCACGGGAACCCGAGTATTCAACATTACACAACCGACTGCGGTTACAACTACAGGTGGACAAACCAACGTAACCTGTAACGGGGCTTGTACCGGTTCTGCAACTGTCACTCCATCTGGTGGCGTTGGACCTTACACTTACGTTTGGTCGCCAGCACCTGGTGGTGGACAAGGAACTGCAATTGCAACAGGATTGTGTGCCAACACATACACTGTAACTGTAACTGATGCTAACGGATGTACCGCAACCAGAATATATACAATCACACAACCTCCCGTAATTGCATTAGTCCCTACGCAAACAAACGTTTTGTGTAACGGACAATGCAATGGAGCCGCTTCAGTTGTTGCATCAGGTGGAACGGGAACTTATACATACGTGTGGGCTCCGGCGCCGGGTGCGGGACAGGGAACTGCGAACGCTACGGGTCTGTGTGCTGGTAACTACACAGTGACAGTATCATCACCTGCTGGTTGTACAAGAACACAGATATTCAATATTACCGCGCCACCTGCACTTACATCAACTGGTTCACACACCAACATATTATGTAATGGTGCGTGTACAGGGGCTGCAACAGTAACCCCATCAGGAGGTGTAGGTCCTTACACTTATTCATGGGCTCCGTCCGGCGGAACTGCTGCAACAACAACCGGTCGATGTGCTGGTACTTACACTGTAACGTTTACAGATGCGAACGGTTGTACGGGTACGCGTACGTTCAACATTACTGCTCCACCTGCCTTGACTTCGACTGGATCACAAACAAACATTCTTTGTAATGGTGCATGTACTGGTGCGGCTTCAGTTACTCCTTCGGGTGGTGTTGGTCCGTACACCTATTCATGGGCTCCGTCTGGTGGTACTGCATCATCGACTACAGGTCGATGCGTTGGTACTTACACTGTAACATTTACAGATGCAAACGGATGTACAGGTACACGCATTTATAATATCACTCAACCACCTGCTCTTACATCAACAACATCGTTCACACAGGCAACGTGTAACATGTCGAATGGACTTGCTTCGGTAACTCCTTCGGGAGGTGTTGGTCCGTATACTTATCTGTGGGCGCCATCAGGCGGAACAGGTGCAACTACAACGCCAAGACCTGCCGGTATTTACACCGTAACATTCACAGATGCGAACGGATGTACTGGAACTGCAACGGTAAACATTCCTAACGCTGCTGCACCAACAGCAACGATCACAGCAGTAGTAAACGTTACCTGTTTTGGTGCAAGCACGGGAAGTGCAACAGTTGCCGCTTCAGGTGGAACTGGTCCGTACACATATGCATGGACGCCATCCGGTGGAACAGGAACTACAACAACTCCTCGTCCTGCCGGCAACTACACAGTTACCGTTACCGATGCAAACGGATGTACCGTGCAACAAACAGTTGCAATCACACAACCACCGGCAATTACACTCACTCCAACTCAGACAAACGTTTTATGTAACGGTGGCTTAACAGGAAGTGCATCAGTTGTTGCATCAGGTGGTACTGGTACATTTACTTATGCATGGGCTCCGTCTGGCGGAACAGGTGCAACAGCAACAGGACTTGGTGCTGGTACTTATACAGTAACAGTTTCTTCTCCGGCGGGATGTACTGCAACTCAAACTTACACGATCACTGCTCCTCCTGCATTGACATCAACCGGAACACAAACAAACATTTTGTGTAACGCTGCATGTACAGGTGCTGCTTCAGTAACAGTTACAGGAGGTGTTGGACCATATACTTATCTATGGGCTCCTTCTGGTGGTACTGCTGCCGGAACAACAGGTCGTTGTGTTGGTACTTACACAGTAACATTCACGGATGCAAACGGATGTACAGGAACTCGTTCATTCACTATTACACAGCCAACCGCGCTTGCTGCAACAACATCATTTACTCAGGCAACTTGTAACATGTCGAATGGTTCGGCATCCGTTTCGGTTTCTGGTGGTGTTGGTCCTTATACATATCTGTGGGCTCCGCTCGGCGGAACAACAGCGACGGTGACTGGTCGTCCTGCAGGTACATATACAGTAACTTATACTGATGCTAACGGATGTACAGGTACTGCTACAGTAACTATTCCAAATGCTGCTGCTCCAACTGCAACAATCACTGCAACAGTTAACGTGACATGTTTCGGTGCTTCAACAGGCGGTGCTACAGTAGCTGCTTCAGGTGGAACTGGTCCATACACTTACGCATGGACTCCGTCAGGTGGAACCGGTTCATCAACAACCGGTCGTCCTGCAGGCACATATACTGTAACAGTTACAGATGCGAACGGATGTACTGTGCAAGCAACAGTAACAATAACACAACCACCAGCCATCACCCTCACTCCTACTCAGACAAACGTTCTGTGTAATGGTGGCTTAACAGGAAGTGCTTCCGTTGTTGCATCAGGTGGAACTGGTACATATACTTATGCATGGGCTCCGTCAGGCGGAACAGGTGCAACAGCAACAGGACTTGGTGCAGGAACTTACACGGTGACTGTTTCTTCACCTGCCGGCTGCACTGCAACGCAAATATTCAACATCACTGCTCCTCCTGTATTGACGACTACGGGTGCACAAACGAACGTGTTGTGTAATGGTGGAACAACAGGATCTGCAACAGTTACTCCTTCAGGAGGAGTTGGACCATACACGTATTCATGGGCTCCTACAGGTGGAACTGCAGCCATTGCGACAGGATTAACAGCACAGACTTACACGGTAACAGTTACTGATGCAAACGGATGTACTGCTACGCGAACGTTCACTATCACACAACCACCTGCACTTACTTCCACAACATCATTCACGCAGGCTACCTGTAACATGTCTAACGGTTCGGCATCCGTTGCAGTTTCCGGTGGTGTAGGTCCTTACACATATTCATGGGCTCCTACAGGTGGAACCGGCGCAACCGCATCAGGTCAACCTTCAGGAATATACACGGTAACATTCACAGATGCGAACGGATGTACAGGTACGGCAACAGTGAACATTCCGAATGCTGCTGCACCTTCTGCAACAATCACTGCAACTACTCCAGTTGTATGTTTCGGTGGTAACACAGGTTCCGCGACGGTTGCTGCATCTGGTGGTACCGGCCCTTATACGTATGCCTGGGCTCCAATCGGTGGAACAGGAACAACAGGAACCAACCTCACTGCTCAGACTTACACCGTCACAGTTACTGATGTCAACGGATGTACAGCAACAGCAACTACAACGATCACGCAACCAACAGCTGTTACTGCAACTGCTGCTTCTTCACCAGTTCTTTGTAATGGTGGATCAACCGGAAGTGCAACTGTTACACCTGCTGGTGGAATTGGCCCTTACACGTATGCGTGGGCGCCAAGTGGCGGTACTGCTGCAACTGCAACAGGATTGAACGCAACTACATATACTGTTACTGTTACAGATGCGAATGGTTGTACAACCACGGCGATGACAACCGTAACTCAACCTACCGCTGTAACTGCAACTGCTGCTTCATCACCTGTCCTTTGTAACGGTGGTACAACAGGATCTGCAACCGTAACTCCTGTTGGCGGAACAGGTCCATACACCTTTGCGTGGGCTCCTACTGGTGGAACCGCTGCGATTGCGACAGGATTAAATGCGAATACATATACGGTAACGGTTACCGATGCTAACGGTTGTACAATCACAGCAATTACAACCGTTACTCAACCACCGGCACTTTCTGCTACTACATCATTCACGCAAGCTACATGCGGAGCCTCTAACGGTTCAGCATCGGTTGCTGTTACTGGTGGTGTTGGTCCTTATACGTATGCATGGGCACCTGCGGGTGGAACAGGCGCAACTGCAACCGGACTTGCAGCGAATACTTACACAGTAACTTTCACAGATGCGAACGGATGTACAGGAACTGCTTCTGTAACTGTTCCAAACGCTGCTTCACCATCAGCAACAATCACTGCAACAACAAACGTTTCCTGCTTCGGTGGTAACAACGGTTCTGCAACTGTAGCTGCATCGGGTGGTACAGGACCTTACACTTATGCATGGACACCAATCGGTGGTACAGGTACTGTAGGAACTAATCTCACTGCGCAGATTTACACCGTAACAGTAACTGATGCTAACGGATGTTCCACTACAGCCACTGCAACAATCACTGAACCTCCGCTGTTAACAGCTACTGCTACTTCATCTCCGGTATTATGTTTTGGTGGAACAACAGGCAGCGCAACAGTAACTGCTTCAGGTGGTGTTGCTCCTTATACCTATGCGTGGTCGCCAACCGGCGGCACTGCAACAACTGCTACCGGTCTTAACGCAACGACCTACACGGTAACAGTTACGGATGCGAACGGTTGTACAACAACTGCAATGACCACCGTAACTGAACCAACTGCTGTTACTGCAACTGCAGTCATGACTCCGGTTCTCTGTAATGGTGGGAACACAGGTACTGCAACTGCAACTCCAGGTGGTGGCGTCGGACCATATACGTATTCATGGTCACCATCCGGTCAAACAACAGCAACCGCAACGAACCTCACCGCACAATCTTATACCGTAACTGTAACTGATGCTAACGGATGTACTGTTACAGCATCGGTAACTGTAACTGAACCGCCTGCACTTGCTGCAACCACTTCGTTCACGCAAGCTACGTGCGGTGCAACGAACGGTTCTGCTTCTGTTAACGTAACAGGCGGTGTCGGTCCTTACACCTATTCATGGTCACCATCCGGTGGAACCGGATCAACTGCAACAGGACTTGGTGCTAACGTTTACACAGTGACATTTACTGATGCGAATGGTTGCACAGGAACCGCAACAGTAAACGTTCCGAACGCTGCTGCACCTTCTATCACTATAACAGGTACAACTGCGGTAACATGCTTCGGCGGAAACGATGGCACTGCAAGTACTTCTGCATCGGGAGGAACAGCTCCATACACATACTCTTGGGCGCTCACCGGTGGTACTGGTGCAACCGGAATAGGAATGATCGCAGGTAACTACACCGTAACTGTTACTGATGCGAACGGATGTACTGCAACAGCAACTACAACAATCACCGAACCTACTCAGGTAACAGCGACGTCATCAACTACGGATGTGATCTGTAACGGCAATGCAACAGGAACTGCAACAGCAGTTGGTGCAGGCGGTATCGCTCCTTACACTTACCTCTGGTCATCAGGTGGAACGAATGCACTTGAAACCGGATTGCTCGCAGGCTCATACACATGCACAGTTACTGATGCTAACGGTTGTACAACAACTACAATTGCAACTGTAGTTGAACCAACACAGGTTACTTCGACAATCTCCGGAGTAGACATCCTTTGCAACGGTGGCAATAACGGTTCTGCAACAGTAATTCCGGCTGGTGGTATCGGACCATATACCTATTTGTGGACACCAACTGCACAGACAACTGCAACTGCATCAACACTTACAGCAGGTACATATTCATGCGATATTACAGATGCGAACGGTTGTTCAATCACAGTGACCATCACGCTGACTGAACCAGCTGCACTTACAGCTACAACTTCATTCACCCAGGCTACGTGCGGAGCGGCGAACGGTTCTGCAGTTGTAACTGTGAATGGTGGTATATCACCTTACACCTACCTATGGTCTTCTGGCGGAACAGCCGCTCTCGAGACGGGACTCGCTGCCAATACTTACACTGTAACATTCACAGACGCGAACGGATGTTCAGATACTGCACAGGTCACTGTACCTAATGCTGCTTCACCAGTAATTACCGTAACAGGTACTACCCCGGTAACATGTTTTGGCGGCAACGACGGAACGGCTTCCACTAACACAACAGGCGGAACTGCTCCTTACACGTATGCATGGGCGCTTACTGGTGGTACTGGTGCAACCGGAACAGGAATGGTCGCTGGTAACTACACAGTGACTGTTACTGATGCAAACGGATGTACTTCCACCGCTACTACAACAATCACGGAACCAACTTTGGTGACAGCGACTTCAACCACAACAGATGTAATCTGTAATGGTAATGCAACCGGAACTGCAACTGCAGTTGGCGCGGGTGGTATTGCTCCTTACACTTACCTCTGGTCATCAGGTGGAACGAATGCACTTGAAACCGGATTGCTCGCAGGTTCTTACACGTGCACGGTTACAGATGCGAACGGTTGTACAACAACTACAATTGCAACTGTAGTTGAACCAACACAGGTTACTTCAACAATCTCCGGAGTAGACATCTTGTGTAACGGTGGCAACAACGGTTCTGCAACAGTAGTTCCTGCTGGTGGTATCGGTCCATATACATACTTGTGGACACCAACTGCACAGACAACTGCAACTGCAACAACTCTGCTTGCTGGTACATACTCATGCGATATTACAGATGCGAACGGATGTTCAATCACAGTAACCATCACATTGACTGAACCTGCTGCACTTACTGCAACAACTTCGTTCACGCAGGCGACCTGCAGTCAGGCGAATGGTTCTGCTGATGTAACCGTATCAGGTGGTATCGGACCATATACTTATTCATGGTCATCCGGAGGAACTGCCGCACTCGAAACCGGTCTCGCTGCGAATACGTACACCGTAACATTCACAGACGCGAACGGATGCTCAGATACAGCCCAGGTAACAGTTCCTAACGCTGCTTCTCCTGCAATCGTTGTTTCAGGTACAACAGCCGTAACCTGCTTCGGTGGTGCCGACGGAACTGCAACAACGGTTACAACAGGCGGTACTGCTCCATACACGTATGCATGGGCACTCACTGGCGGAACAGGTTCAGTTGGTACGGGAATGATCGCAGGTAACTACACAGTAACAGTTACTGATGCAAACGGATGTACTGCAACTGCAACAACAACCATCACAGAGCCAACTTTAGTAACTGCAACCTCATCTACCACAGATGTAATCTGTAATGGTGATGCAACCGGAACAGCAACAGCAGTTGGTGCTGGTGGTATCGCTCCTTACACTTACCTCTGGTCATCAGGCGGAACGAACGCACTGGAAACAGGATTGGCTGCAGGTTCTTACACGTGTACAGTAACTGATGCGAACGGATGTACAACTACAACTTCTGTAACTGTTGTCGAGCCTACACAGGTTACTTCAACAATCTCCGGAGTTGACATTCTTTGCTTCGGTGGTAACAACGGCTCCGCAACAGTAACTCCTGCGGGAGGTATAGGACCATACACGTACTTGTGGTCACCATCTGCTCAAACAACTGCAACAGCAACTACGTTGACCGCACAGACTTACTCTTGTGATATCACAGATGCAAACGGATGTTCAATCACGTTGACAATCACATTGACAGAGCCACCTGCACTTGCAGCTACAACTTCGTTCACGCAATCAACTTGTTCTCAGGCAAACGGTTCTGCTGATGTAACAGTAACGGGTGGTACGGGTCCAGGAACTTACACGTACGTGTGGGCTCCTTCAGGCGGAACTGCTGCACTTGAAACGAACCTCGCTGCCGGTACTTACACAGTAACATTTACAGATGCTAACGGATGTATCGATACAGCACAAGTAACTGTACCGAACGCTGCTTCTCCTGCAATCGTTGTTTCAGGTACAACAGCCGTAACATGCTTCGGTGGTGCCGACGGAACTGCAACAACGGTTACAACAGGCGGTACTGCTCCATATACGTATGCTTGGGCACTCACTGGCGGAACAGGTTCAGTGGGCACAGGAATGATCGCAGGTAACTACACAGTAACTGTTACTGATGCGAACGGATGTACTGCAACTGCAACTACAATTATCACAGAGCCTACGTTGGTAACTGCAACGTCATCTACAACAGATGTAATCTGTAATGCAGGTGCAACAGGAACTGCAACTGCTGTTGGTGCCGGTGGTATCGGACCTTACACGTATAGCTGGAGTACTGTTCCTGTTCAAACGACAGCAACTGCAACGGCTCTCCTTGCTGGATCTTATACGTGCACAGTAACTGATGCAAACGGATGTTCAACTACAACTTCAGTAACAGTTGTTGAACCTACACAGGTTACTTCAACGATCTCCGGAGTTGATATCCTTTGCTTCGGTGGTAACAACGGTTCTGCAACGGTAACTCCTGCGGGTGGTATCGGACCATACACGTACATGTGGTCACCATCTGCTCAGACAACGCAGACTGCAACTACATTGACAGCGCAGACTTACTCATGTGATATCACAGATGCGAACGGATGTTCAATCACAATCACGATTACGTTGACTGAGCCACCAGCACTTTCTGCGGTGACTTCATTCACACAGTCGACTTGTGGTGCTTCAAACGGTACAGCTGATGTAGTCGTATCGGGTGGTGCTGGTCCTTACACCTACTTGTGGAATCCTTCAGGAGGAACCAGTTCAACAGAGCCGAACATTCCTGCAGGTCCTTACACAGTATTGATTACAGATTCTAATATGTGTACACTCACTGCTTCCGTAACGGTTCCAAGTGCACCAGGACCAGTTGCAGTGATTGCACCTCCGAGCAATGTACTTTGCTTCGGCGGTAACACAGGCTCAGCATTAGCAAGTGTTTCATCGGGTGGTACTGGTCCATTCAGTTATGTGTGGAGCAACAACGATCTGGATTCTCTTGCAGGAAACCTCATTGCAGGTAACTACTCGGTAGTAATTACAGATGCGAACGGTTGTACTTCATCGGCTTCTGTTCTGATTACGGAGCCACCACTACTCACAGTTCAGGCAAATGCTAACCCGAATACGATTTGTGCGGGTACAGTAGTTGCACTTTCTTCGAACGCGGGCGGTGGAGTTCCGGCATATACTTTCGATTGGACTCCAGGTCCGTTGAGTGGAGCTAACCAGAACGTGACACCAATGGTTTCAACAACATTCGTAGTGACTGTTACTGATGCGAACGGATGTACAACAACACAAAACGTACCGGTGACGGTGAATCCGCTTCCGGTAGCTGTTGTGGGTGCAGACGTAACACAAGGTTGTGCACCAGTTTGTGTGAACTTCGCTGATCTTTCAACGATCGCGTCAGGTACTATCACGAGCTGGGCGTGGGACTTCGGTGATGGCAACACATCGAACGTGCAGAATCCACCACTCCACTGCTACGACAGCGCAGGTGTTTACACGGTAACGTTGTTTGTAACCAGCTCTGACGGATGTTCGCAAACGATTGTGATGAACAACTACATCACCGTATTTGCAAATCCAGTTGCGGCGTTCGGTGCTGGTCCATTGCCAACTACGATTCTGAATCCTGAAATCTTCTTCACAGATTCATCGACACTGGCAGCTGAATGGAACTGGAACTTCGGCGACTTCCTGAATTCTGCTTCAACAGATCAGAATCCATCATTCACTTACAACGAAGCCGATTGTTACCTGGTAACATTAGAGGTAACATCATCTGATGGATGTGTTGATACTGCGACTCAGGAAATCTGTATCGGACCAGATGTATCAATCTATGTTCCGAATACGTTCACGCCAAACGGAAACGGATTGAACGATGTGTTCATCCCAATTACAATCGGTATAGATCCGGAACAGTATGAACTTTGGATCTTCGATCGTTGGGGCAACATGATTTTCTACACGAACGATCTCGATGAAGGTTGGGATGGACGTGTTCAGGGTATGACAGAAATCGTACAGCAGGACACGTATGTCTGGAAGATTGTTGCGAAAGATTTGGTGGGTAACCAGCATAATTTGATTGGACATATTAACGTGATCAAATAGACGACAGGCTTCAGTCGGGAGACTGGAGTAAATGATAAATGTAAAAGGGCGATTCATTGTGAATCGCCCTTTCTCTTTCTAACGTACTGAATTCGCGTACTCCCGTCTCCCGCCTGTAGTATGTCATCCAACAACTATGCGCCTGTCAACAGCACATGCTTTATTTCCCCATTCCCATATTGCTTCACATCTTTCACGTTGGCATCTCCTGAATAGTGAATGAATCCGCTTCCGTAATGTGACATACTGATGTTCTCGTTCGCGTGAAGCAAAATATTTCCAACGGCCATGTTGCTGATCGTGACATCTCCTGCCTGCACTTGTGATGCATCAAAGTTTCCTGTGCTCTGATTTTTGATCTCCAGTTTCTCACAACTGCCTTTGAGTGTGATATTGCCGACGGCTTGCGCGAATATCTTCAAAGAGGGACAAACAATATTCAGTTCAGAGTCTGCCACGCTTTGAATTTTTACATCGAGCGGCTCCTTCAAAACGAGTTGTTTCGGGCAAAATGTTCTGCCGTCGTGATTTCGCAGAATAATTTTGTTGAGCTGACGAAAAAACACTTTGACAGTGCAGGATGTGAACACCGGCTTTCGCAGATTGCCTTCATTTGAAACGTAAAGTGTTCTACCGGCATTGGTGGCTGCGAAATATTCCATCAGGTTTTCGTCCGCTTCCATCGTTACTTTTTCTTCATCGCTTTGATGCAATTCGATTGTTCCCGTACAGCCGAGATGCAATCGTATATAAGTGCTCACACTTATTTCACGGGAAACAATGTTTCCATTTCCTTGTACTTCTACCATTTTCCTAAGATTTTTAAAACTGACCATGTGCTTTGTCTTAATCGTTAAACACTTCGCAAGAAAATCCTTGTTGCTTCACAAGTTCAATGATCTGCTGAGTAGGTACGGGCGCCCACGCTCCTACTACGCGCAACATTTTGTCGTTATCGTCCAGTTCCAGCGTTGCAACGACACCCGGAATCTGTTCCCGGATAGCCATAAGTACCTGTTTTTTAGCTCCTTTGTGCTGAATGTTGGTTCTGAACAATTCGATCATGCGTATGAGTGTTTGAATTTGTTGAAGCAAAAGTAGACGAGAACAAATCCCGCCATATTATATTATAAGTAGCATATATTATATTTACAGTATTATGGGAATTCGGATTATTCGACAAAATTCACAGGAGATGCTGGTGCAACCCTTCGCGCGCAGCGGAAAACGCACGCGTACCCTGCAGTTGTGGTTCGATGTGCAGAAGCATAACCTCAATCTGGTTTGCGCGAACAAAAAACTGAAGCAAAATTTTGTCGTTGAGTTTTCACTGAGTTCGTTTGAATTGATTGCATCAACAGGAATTGACGCGCTAAAGTCATTCGCGCATAAATTAAAGAGCGCGGGAACTCATTCCTTTTCGAAGCAAGCGTTACCGATGGATGCGGCCATGCATCAGTGCATCTATAGAATCACCCACTATAGCGGAGAAGAAAGTGTGAAGAACATGTATCTCTACGGACAAGTTGTTGAATTGCTTGTTCTCATGCAGATGTGTTACATCAGACACACAACAACACAACCTGTTCACATCCGAAATGAATATGATAAGGAACGAATTCTCTATGCGCGTGATTATTTGCTCACTCATATGGATGCACCACCCGGATTGCCACAGCTCGCCGCGATTGTTGGCATCAACGAGTTCAAACTGAAATGCGGATTCAAAGAAATGTTCGGTCAGCCCCCGTTCACATACTTAGCCGATGTGCGGTTGGAAATGGGGAGAACTGCTTTGCAGAAAAAAGAAAAGACGATTACGCAAATTGCATTCGAGCTGGGATATGCCTCGCTGCAACATTTTAGTATGGCGTTCAAGAAGAAGTTCGGAATGTCGCCGGGGAAAGTCTGAAATTTCACGGCTTATTTTCAACACAGAAAAAAACTGATGCAACGGATTAACACGGATTTAGTGGTAGTGACAAAAACAAAACGTGCCATACTTTTTAGCACATTATCCCATTAGCACACTAGCACATTAAATCCGATTGACATTCATCACCGTCGCTTCTCCGTTGATGACAACATCGCCGGTTGCTTTGTCAACGATTACGGTCTCCACATTCGCGCGATGTTTCTCTTTGTTTACTTCTTTCACCGTCATACGAACTTCGTAAGCAACGTTCACAAACATCGGGCGCATGAAGGCCATGGACTGTTTCATGTAAATCGTTCCTTCACCTGGAAAAAGTGTTCCGAAAACTTTTGAAAAAACCGATCCTCCGAGAAATCCGTGCATGATTGGTTTCTTGAACATGGTGTTCGCAGCATAAGCTTCATCAAGGTGAACAGGATTTTTGTCGCCTGTTACGTTTGCGAATTGCACTACTTCGTCTTGCGTGAAAGAAAATTCGTGCGTGTAGGTTGTTCCGGCTTCGATAGTCATGATCTTCTTTTTTCTCGGTGTGAACGCGAACTTACAATAAAAAGTGAGACGTGCTTTTTCGTTACGCCTTCGGCGTTTTGCCACAGATTCGCAGATTACGCTGATCTCGCAGATTAAAATATTCGCGGATAACGTTAAGAAATGAATTTGCGCAATCTGAGAAATCTGCGAATCTGCGGCAAAGCGCGTTTACGCGCAAGGGAAAGAAACATGAGGATTTGATAACAACAAGGACACTTGAAATTCAGCCGAGATGCCGATTTTTGCCACGAATAAGGGTTATCGGTCGACGAATAAGATTTTTTTACCTGTTTAATTGACTTGAGCCTCCTTTTCACGTACCTTTGCACCCGTTAAACCCAAGAACAAACCATTTAACTGAAAATCAACAAGTTACAAGCAAATAATCATGGAAAACAAGAATTTCTTCGAGGCGTGGTTGGAAACACAGAAACAATTGATGGACAACTGGACTGAAAGCAACAACAAATTGCAGGAGTCGGTAAAGTCTGGAAATGCTTCTAAAGACGGTTTCTCTATCTACCAGGAGTGGTTGAGCAAACAAGCGGAGATCACGAAGAAAGCAACTGAGAATGCTACGGTAGATGCAAAAGCATCTTTCGAAAAAGCTTCTGAGTCGTTCAAGAACCAGGCGAACCTTGGTGACATCTACAACAACTGGGTGAAAGCACAGCAAGAGAATGCTGCAAAAGCATTTGATGCTTACAAAGGATTCACACCTTCATTCAACGGATTTAATGGTTTTAACGGATTCAACGGCTTCAATAATTTCAACAATCCAGCTGACATGACGAAGAACTGGATGGAGACGTCTAAAAATTTCTACGAGCAGTACGCGAAAAACTTTGGACAGGCGAACAATCCGTTTGCTGAGTGGACAAAGAATTTCAACAACGATACTACGAAAGATGCGTGGGCTAAAATGACTGAAGCGAACAAAGGTTTCTTTGCTTTCTTCGAACAGTGGAAGCCAGCATTCGACGCTGCACAGAACAACACGTTCAACACGGAGTGGTTCAAGAATTCTTTCAATCCGTCTTCTTTCCGTGAACTTATGGACAAGACTTTGGAGCAGATTTCTCCTTCACACATGAGTGAATTGGTTTCTCAGTACAAGAACTGGTCTGAGATGGCAACTAACTACAGCAAGAATGCATACAATCAGTGGGTGAACCAACTTCCTGAGAACATGCGTACTTCTACACCATTCACTTTCTGGCAGAACATCCAGGAGCAGTCTGGCAATAATCCTTTCACAGCATTCCAGAAATCGGTAATGCCTGTTTTCTCTTTCTTCAATCAGGGGAAAGAAGGTGAAGTGCAGGAGTTGACAGTTTCTGTTCTTGAGAAGACAGCAGACTACGGACAGAAGCTCAACGAAATGCAGCGTATCCTTTACGTGAACGGTGCTAAACTTTGGGAGACTTTTGTAACTGAGAACGCTGATAAAATGCGTAAAGGAACAGACCTGAGCAACACGCAGGAAGTATTCCAGAAATGGGTTGCTTATTGCGAAGAGTCTTTCATCGGAATCTATCGCGGTGAAGAGTACTCGAAAATTCAGGCTGAGCTTCTTGATCTTTCTCTCGAGATTCGTCAGAAAAATGAGAAGATCCAGGAAATTGCTCTTGCAAACACTCCTGTAGTTCTTCGCAGCGAAGCAGATGAGCTTTACGAAACAATTTACGAATTGCGTAAGCGCGTTTCTTCTCTTGAGAAACAACTCGGAGCTGAAGAAGTAAAAGAAAGCAAACCAACTTCTACTAAGAAGAAGGCAACTGCTTAAACCGATTAGTTGATTACCGATTAGTTGATTAGTTGATGGCAAACACCACTAGCCCAACTAATCGGTACTTCTACAATTAACTAATTGGAAATCGGAAATCTACTAATCGTATTTGCATGTCACAGAAGAACGTTGTAAAGGAATGGAGCGAAACCACAGCCAAGATGGTTGCTGGTTATGACAATCTGTTGAAGATCGACAAAGTTGAAGTTGCAACGACTCCAAAAGAGCTCGTACACAAAGTTGACAAGATCAAGTTGTATCGTTACACACGCGAAACACCAGCGAAGTTCAAGACTCCGATTGTGATTTCTTATGCGCTTGTGAATCGTCACGACATGCTCGATATTCAGCCCGATCGCAGTTTCGTTCGCAATCTGCTCGGACTCGGTTTCGATATCTACATCATCGACTGGGGATATCCAACAAAAGCAGACAAGTTCGTTACGCTTGACGATTATGTGAACTGGTATCTCGATGATATCGTTGATTTCGTTCGCAAGAATAACGACGTTGAGAAAGTAAACCTGATGGGAATCTGTCAAGGCGGAACAATCAGCGTTATTTACTCGTGCCTGCACAACGAGAAAGTTCAGAACATCGTTACGCTTGTTACACCAATTGATTTCTCTACGAACGACGGATTACTTTTCCGCTGGTCGAAGAACATTAACTTCGATCGTTTGGTAGACACGTATCGCACAGTTCCCGGTGACTTCATGAACAATGGTTTCGCAATGCTGAAGCCGATGATGAAAGTTCAGAAGTACATGAACATTCTCGACATCATGCAGGACAAAGAGAAGACATTGAACTTCCTCCGCATGGAGAAATGGATCAACGATTCTCCTTCACAGGCCGGAGAATGTTTCCGCCAGTTCATGAAAGACCTTTACCAGGACAACAAGCTGATCAAAGGTGAACTTGTTCTCGGTGGAAAGAAAGTGAACCTGAAAGATTTGAAAATGCCATTGCTGAATATTTATGCATCGGAAGATCACCTTGTTCCGCCTGCGGCAACTATTCCGTTGAACGATCACGTTGGCACAAAAGATAGTGAGCTCTATAAATTCCCCGGTGGACACATTGGTGTGTTCGTAGGTGGACGCTCACAGAAAGAATTGGCTCCGGCTGTTGCGAAATTTTTGGGCAACAGAGATTAGGAGCGTGTCATCCAGACGAGCTTACGCTGTCGGGATGACATCACGGAACTGACCAGCTTGCTCATGAAGCTGATTGGTGTGCTTGTTTGAGCCCGGGTTGGTCCCCGGGCTTTTTTGTTGAACATTGAACATTTGCAGTTTGGCGTTGTGCGTTCCTGATTTAACTTTACCTGAATGCGTTTCTTAATAGCCATATTATTATCCTCGTCGACGCTTGCTGGCCAAGTGCCAGATTGGGATATTTTGAACCTGGATAGTTTTCCGACTAATGTTCGATCAGTCAAGATTGTCAATCAGCAATTCTCAGTAAACGAGGATTCCGAAGAGCCGGATACTACGTTTACCCCAAGAAACGTTAAGCTCATGAGATTTGATCGGGACGGTCGGAAAATTTCGGAGCGTTACTGGCTTGAAGATGAGGTTACGTATGACACCATTTGGTATTCGAAAGATGGGTTGATCCGTTATGAGAAGACTAAAAGTTCGTTCGACATAACACTAACCACTACCATATTCAATATGAATGGAACTATCATAAGCGAGATGTACGACGCGACATATCATGGAGATGTTTTCACTCAATACGAATATAATGAGGTGAACGCGCCCATTCGAAAGACCGTAACGTATTCAGAATACAAAACGGTTGAGGAAATCACTTATGACGTCAACGGACAACCAATGATTGTCACATACAATTCAAGTGAAACCACAGAACCGCTGATGACTAAACGATGGGAGAAAGTGCTTAGATACAACGACGCTGGTCTTTGTGATACTGCCATAAAAACAGTTTTCAGATCTAATGGCGAAATATTCCAAGATACAACGTGGTTTAATTATGATACATTGGGCAAGATTCGGTCACAGAAAGATTCAAAGTACGATGGAAAACAAACGACTGTGTTCATATACGACGCCCAAAACCGAATTACCAGTGTATTTCATAATCAATATGACAATACACGATACAGATTCGATGATCATGGGAATTGGCGCTCGGTCAGTATCACTTCGAATTCATTCTCCAATTCGGAAGATGAGGAATGGTCCACGACGTATAATGATAAAGGCTTACCCATAAGGTGTGTTCATAGACACGGCGAGGAAACAACTATCTATACATGGAAATACCAGTATTGGAAATAGTGATATTAAATTACGGTGGATACAACTTACTCTGATAGCGGCAGTCGTAATTCAACCCTCGTATTCCTTCACGGTCTAGGTCTGAATCGGAATTTCTGGTCGTCAACAATTGCGAATCTTCATTCACACCGTTGTATCGCGATTGATCTTCCGGGTCATGGAGAATCACACCACATCGCGACAAACGGATCAATGACATATTACGTTGCAGCAGTTCGTGAAGTAATCGAGAAACAGAATCTCACAGAAGTCACGCTCGTTGGTCATTCCATGGGAGGACAAATCGCGATGATTCTTGCCTTGCAAATGCCATCAGTCGTTTCGAAACTCGTGCTCGTATGTGCTGCAGGAATAGAGACGTTCACAACTGATGAAGCAGAGAAACTGAAATCAATCACCAACCAGATTTACGCGAACCCAATTTCGGATGATGTCCTGAGTCGTACGTTCTATCACGCGAACGCGGAAATACGCGCTCTACTCATGCACGAACACGTGGTACATCAACGCGGAAATTTCAGGCATCTCTCAACGCTCATTACTTCATCAGTTGCCGGAATGCTCAATGAACCCGTGTTTCCATTTCTGAAACAGATTACACAACCGGTATTGATGATCAACGGTGCAATGGACACGGCAATTCCGAATCGCTGGTTGCATCCTCAGTTAACCTTAATGGAATTGCAGGCGACAGCGAAAAGAGAAATTAAAAATTGTGAATCGGTGCTTATGCCTATGGCGGGACATTATCTTGCAGTCGATCAACCAAACGATCTCGCGCAGAAAATAATAAGCTTCGTATGACCACATCAATAATCATTACGATATGCATTTTGCTTTTGCTTGCGTATGTTTTCGACATCAGTTCCGCTAAGACAAAAATTCCCTCTGTCATTCTGTTATTGCTCCTCGGATGGGTTGTAGGACAGCTTACCACATTATCAGGTGTTCAGCTTCCTGATCTCACTCCCGCCCTTCCGTTATTAGGCACAGTCGGACTTATTCTGATCGTCCTCGAAGGTTCGTTGGAACTTGAACTTAATCGTTCGAAGTTGCCCCTGGTTGGAAAATCGTTTATCATGGCCATTGTTCCTCTGGTCGCAATAAGTTTTGGACTGGCATATTGCTTTCAGTATTTCGGTGGCGTGCCGCTTAAAACCGGATTAGCCAATGCCATTCCTCTTGCAATCATCAGCAGTGCAATCGCAATTCCAAGCGCGCGCAACCTGGGAAAAGCATCAAGCGACTTCGTTGTTTATGAAAGTAGTTTGTCCGATATTTTTGGCGTCCTGTTCTTCAACTTCATCACATTGAACGATACGATCAATTCACATTCGGTACTGGACTTCTTCATTGAACTTGGTCTGCTGCTTGCCATAACATTGGTAGCCACACTCGGACTTGCATTTCTCCTCAGCAAAATTACGCACCACGTTAAATTCATGCCGATCATTTTAATCACGGTATTGATCTATGGAATTTCAAAAGTTTATCACCTTCCCGGATTATTATTCATTCTCATACTTGGTCTCTTCATCGGCAATCTCGACGAACTAAAAAGATTCCGCATCATACAGCGTCTCCATCCTGAAGTGCTGAACCGTGAAGCGAAAAAATTCAAGGAACTCATCACGGAATTCACTTTCCTTATCCGTGCACTATTCTTTCTGCTTTTTGGTTATCTCATTCAGACCAGCGAAATCATTAATCCAAAAACACTCGTTTGGTCGATTGGAATTACCGCCGGAATTTTTATTCTGCGGTATATCTTATTGAAAATAGTGCGGATGCCCGTGCGTCCACTCATGTACATCGCACCGCGCGGACTCATAACGATTCTTCTCTTTCTCGCAATTCCGGTTACGCAGTCGATTGAATTAGTCAACAAATCGCTCATCATTCAGGTTGTGATTCTCTCTGCCTTGATGATGATGTTCGGTATGATGACCACTCGCCGCGAAAAGGAAACAGTGTTTTCAAACGACGAATCCAACGAACCGGATACTCAGCAGGAATCAGTATGAGTACGAATCTTGAAACGCTGAATTCATCGGGCTATGTGATTGTTCCCGAAATCTATTCTGAAGCAGAATTGGAATCAATCCACACACGCATTGCGCAAGTTCACGGTAAAGTTGAGTTGTTCGGCACGCGGCAATTTCTAATGCGCACATCGGGTCTTCAGGATTTGCTGCTGAACGAGAGAATGAAAAATCTACTCGCTGAAGTTGCTCCGAACTACTTCATCATCAAATCCATTTACTTCGATAAGCCTCCGGGTGCAAACTGGTTTGTTTCTTTTCACCGCGATCAAACCATTTTCGTGAAGGAGAAAATGGACGCATTCGGTTTCAAAAACTGGACGCAGAAGGAGAATGAATTCGGTGTGCAACCACCTGCAGAATATCTGGGCGACATCGTTACGGTGAGAATTCATCTTGATGATGCCGATGAAACCAACGGTGCGCTCAAAGTAATTCCATACACCCACAGTGAAGCCAGTGTTCGTCCTGCTGCCATGT
Source organism: Flavobacteriales bacterium (assembly GCA_040377305.1). GTDB lineage: Bacteria > Bacteroidota > Bacteroidia > Palsa-965 > Palsa-965. The sequence continues at coordinate 76,608 of JBEIPA010000017.1, forward strand.
CGTTTTCCGATTCCGATTCGGTTTTGTGTCCTGTTAAAGCCGGTGGCGTGATGCTGATGAAACCTTTGTTGTTTCACGCTTCATCAAAGTCTACGTCAGAGAAACCACGTCGTGTGATTCACCTGGAGTTGTGTAGTTTGGAATTGCCGGAAGGAATGGGGTGGTCGCAGAAATCGGTTATCTAAATTAACCGAACTCCTCTATTTCATATACGTCACTCGCCCTGTAAACACAACCTTATCTTGTTTGGTGTCGTGCAGGTGAGCAATTTTCGGGTAGAAGCTTTCCAATCCAGGTTCTACACCAATTGTACAATTCGCATTGTCGCCGGAAGTTTCAATCATAGAAACCGGGTACGAACGACGTTTTGATTCTACACCTGAGAATTCGCCACCGATCTGAAGTTCAACTCCTGCATCAGCACCTTTAACACACTGCAGGTGGATATTAATACGCGAATATTCCTTCTCGCCAGCCGGAACTTCTAAGCCGTAATTCTTCTTCAACAAACTGATCAGTTCAGTTTGCTCATCACCACCCAGAATTTCATTCGGAAAGCGTTTCCGTAAATCCTGAAGGTCAATTTCCCATGTAAAGCGTGGTCCGGCTGTGATCATTTACTTTCTATTTGCGATATAAACTTTTCCCTAAACACTCAGAGAAAAAATAAAGACCAGCCATTAGCTGGTCTTTTGTGCGGACGGGGGGACTCGAACCCACACGCCTCTCGGCACCAGATCCTAAGTCTGGCTTGGCTACCATTACAACACGTCCGCATAAACGGTATTCGGTAGCGGTGCAAAGATCGCATTTTTACTACAATTTCAAACTCTTTCAAAGGTTTAACGCTACCCCCAACTATTTATTTTCTGCGAAATTATCGCGTTCTGGCACATGACCGTTTGCTGGCATACCAGTTGATTCCCTAAGGCATCCTTGACCAAAAAGTCAAACCTAAAAAATCTAACTATGAAATGCTCAGGTTTCAATGTGCTTAAAGGAATTGTTGTTCTCTTTATTGCAGTTACGTTTACAAGTTGCGCAAATGAAGATTCTTCCGGCGTAAACCAGGACAGAATTTATGCGGAGTACGAATTGTTTTACGATGCGAATACAGACAAAACCTACGCATCGGCAATTTTCAGATTTGGTCACGCTTCAGGAACGCAGCTCGAACTAACTGCACCGAGTGAAGTGAAATTCAACGGCGATGTAATTCCATTCGACGGAACATTTTCCTACTATAGAAAAGAGTATGCCGGAAGAATCACCACAGGTACGTTTGTGTTTACGGATACAGATGGAAATTCATTCACGAATACAGTGAGTTCAACGCGTACCATTGCGTTCCCAGCCGGTCTTGACACCATTCACAATACATCAAGTTATTCATTGACCTGGATCGGCGACAGTATTGTGCAGGACGAACGTGTGGATGTTTGGATGGATGGACCATTGCAGAATAACGCTGAGTTCTTCACGCAGTATTTGGTAAATACGAATTCAATTGTACTTGCCGCGAACAAATTGCAGGCTCTTGGATTGGGAACAACCACATGTACAATGGAACGTATCTGGGAACAGAATGCAGTTGGTGTGACTGGTGCCGGTGGAAAAGTGAGAACGAAATACAAGGCGGTCAACCTAGCAATTCAGGTGGTGCAATAGACGAAATTGGAACGCGGATTTTGATGGGTGTGGCATATTAGTCCTACACTCGGATCACCAGGTGTATTATACATTGCGCAATCGGATTTTATGAGATAAGCTTAGCAAATCTATCTCATGAAATCCGATTCCCGCTTTTCTATTTACCACACTGATCCGAGCGATTGAATAGAAAACAATGAGCATCAAAATCCGCGTTCCATTTTGCCGTAATTTAGTGGAATGCGATCGCTAGGCTCACTCCTGCTCTGCTTACTTCTTCTTGCAGGTTGCGGCGATCCTGTTCCTCAAACAACACATCAACTGGTAATCACAAACGCATCCGTGCTCAACACACTTACGGGTGAAGTGGAATTACACAAAACAATTGTTGTCGACAGCGGATACATTGTTGCTGTTCTGGATTCTGTAGAAGAAATTCTTGCCGACACAATTATCGATGCGCAAGACAAAATTGTTGTTCCTGGATTCATTGATGCAGTCGGACATCTCGATGATGTGTTCGGTGATCGTCCGGATACACTGAAGTCGTCGGTAGAAGATTGCATGAAGCAGTTTTCGGAAACGTATTTGCCTTATGGTGTAACAACTGTCCGCAGCTCCGGTGATGGAACAGGCTATTATGCAATCGCCAATTACATGTGCCAGTTTGCTTCTGAAACTTCTCCCGATTTCTATTTTTCCGGCGGAAGTATTGCAGGTTGGTACGACGGAACTCCGTATGTCAATCACTTGCTCGTTCAGGATTCATCGGAAGCTGACTACTGGGTTTCTGAATTGAACAAAACCGGAACAGTAAGCTCGATCAAGCTGTACTGCAATGGTGCAATGAACTATTCCATTTTTAAATCGGGATTGAACAAAGCACAGGAATACAACCTGAATGTGACAGCACAAGTACAGAATGAAATTACAATTGATAGTGCATTGAGCCTGGGTTTGCGAAATTTCGAACACGCATCAACACTCGTGTATCAACGAAATCTTTTTCACTTCACTGACGACCGATCATTCACCGATACGTTGAATCACTATTACAACGAACAGGAAGAAGGCTCGCGTATTTATCCCTACATGGAAGCTGCATTGAAAACCGGAGCAAATAATCCGGAAGTGCTTGCAACTATTGCCAACATGAAAGCGCACAACGCAACGATGACCACGTCTCTGCACTTCTTTGCGCAGTGGATGTACCTCAGTTATTTCCGTTCCACACCTAAAGGAGACCGTTTTGTGACGAGTCATTTCACGGAAGAACAGATGTCGCGTTGCAAGAAAGGCTTTTCTATTCTTTCGGGTTATGTGAAACAGATGTACGATTCAGGCATTATTCTGGCAATCGGAACTGATCACAAAGACGGAGGCAAAGCAGTGCTATCCGAGATTTTATTGTTGCACGAAGCTGGAATTCCGTTGAACGATTGTTTCCGCATTGCGACAATCAATACAGCGAAAGTAATTGCACAGGAAGATCGTTACGGGAGTATTACTGCGGGTAAACGTGCAAACCTGGTGATGTTTGATCATAATCCGTTTGAGAATCCGGAGAATGTGCTGAAGGAGAAGACGGTCATCAAAGACGGAGTGATCTATTAAGTGCACCGCTTGACCTTTCTTTCCGAGGTATGACAAAAAAAGCCGCAACATTTCTGCCGCGGCTTCTCTCAATACGTGATGTTGAAATACATTGTTCAAAAAACAATGTAGCTTTTACCAACCGAACATCACACCTACTCTATTCTTGAATTTCTCTGATTTTCGTGCGTCTGCTTTACAAATACGTAGCTCTTGAAATTCCGGATTTAAGACAAAGAAGAATTTAACTAACTTGACCGTATGTGGAAATACGGACTGTTACTTTTTGCCCTGCTCGCAGCCTGTGGCGGGGAAAATATTCCGCATGAGAACAGCGATACGGTGAATGACACATCGGCAACCGTATCCATTCCTCAATTAGATATCAGCGGAGAATTCGAAGCCGGATTCCTGAAGGGAGAAACCGAAATGTTTTTCGATAAAAACCTATCTACGCTTTCAATTACAGATCTGCAAGACGACGATTCGCTTTACATCCGATACAAAGCCACATTTCCATGCGAAGAGTGCCGGGTGGAATTTCAAATATGGCGTAACGACAAGTATGTTGAAATTGTCCGTGATACTGGTTTTGGCGGCGAACCCGTTTACATTCCCGCGTCAATGCTTTTAGAGGCCAGTAAATTCGGAACACCTGAATATTCGGAACTAGGAATTTATATGTCGGTGCGACAATATCATCCTGTAGAAACAGGTAACAAACGTTTCTTGTTTTATGTCAGCCTGAAATAAACGCTTCGTTGTGTTGTTCGGCAAACAGTTCAACTCGTCCTTCCGCGTTAGCCTAATTCTGTTTCGAGAGCTTCTGCAGATGCTCTCCCGTGTAGAATGCAACCTGATGTACGAATTTCACATCAGCCTCCTTGAACCACGCAGGATTCTTGTGTTCAGAGTCAATGATCATCACAACCACTCCATTTGATATTACCGGCACCGACAATTCAGAATAACGTACGTCATCGTCGGGAACGTAACGCGGATCTTTGCTCGTGTCACCTATCCACTCTGATTTTCCGCTTACAGCAACGTGACCAACAATCCCGCGTCCAAATGGAATATTGATGGGATTCAGAATACTCTGTTTGTCTGGATTCTTAGGACCATAAGCTGCAATCTGTCTGCACACTTTGTCGGTCTGATCAACTTTGTACACCACACAATCCTGATATCCGGCTGCACCCATAACATCATGCGCCACAAACCAGGAAAGTTCATCTTCCGATTTGAAACTGCTTTTGATTAAATGGGTAATGAGTTTATTCTTGCGATTCCCTTTTGCTTCTTTGCGTAAGTAGACAATGAGAATAATAATTCCTACCAGAGGAATGGTGAGATAAACCGATTGTTCACCAAGCTTAACGTAATCCATCAGTCATTTTTTTTCGCACGTTCCCAATACACATCCATCTCCGCCAGAGTCATTTCACCCATCTTCTTTCCGTCATTCTGCGATTCACGTTCAAGATACTGAAAACGTCGGATAAATTTCTTATTCGTTCGCTCTAATGCATCCTCAGGATTAACACCTAAAAAACGTGCGTAATTAATTAACGCAAACATTACATCACCAAATTCATCCTCCAGTTTCTCAACCTTGCTTCCTTGTTTAACCTCTACGAGCAATTCTTCCATCTCCTCGTACACTTTCCCCCACACCTGTTCCGGTTTTTCCCAATCAAATCCAACTGCACGCGCTTTCTCTTGTATGCGTGTAGACTTTACCATTGCGGGCAGTGAAACCGGGACGCCGGTTAACACCGAACGAAATCCGTCAGCGGTAATACTATCCTTTTCCTTCAGCTTGATCTTCTCCCAATTCTCCTTCACCTGTTCTTCATTCTCGACTTTCACATCGCCGTAAATGTGCGGATGGCGATTAATTAATTTATCGCACTCTGCATGAATTACGTCCGCTATATCGAAATCCTTCGTTTCACTTCCGATACGGGCATAGAAAACAATGTGCAACAGTACATCGCCCAGCTCTTTCTTAATTCCGTCCATATTCTTGTCGAGAATCGCATCCCCCAGCTCATACATTTCCTCAATGGTAAGATGACGGAGACTTTCGAAGGTTTGTTTTTTATCCCACGGACATTGCTCACGCAGTTCATCCATGATTTGCAACATTCTTCCGAATGCTTCCTTTTGCGCCGTATAATCCTTCATGAATTCACAATTTTTCGGCTTCGAAGTTAGCCATTAGAACCAGTGAAACTATTCTTATTTTCGCAGAATGTCGCTGCGCCGATTTTCACTGTTAATTACCGCTATTCTGGCACCCTTGTTTTTGTTCTCGCAAACGGAAACAGTGATTAGTACGCCTGCAGGCTATTACCTCGGCATTGGTGGTGGCTATGGATTTCTATGGGCGCACCGACCTACAATGTCGCACCTCGTAAACAAACACATTCCTGCATTGGAAGTAAGTCTTTCGAAAACGACCAATCAAACCCAGTGTTGGCATCTGCCTTACAAAAATCCGCAGAGTGGTGCTTCATTTACCGTTATTCCATTGGGAGATGATCGGCTCGGCACAGCTTACGGGCTCTATCCGTTTGTGATGTTGCCCTTACGTGAGAATGCAAAGAAACTCAATCTCAATATTCAACTTGGCTGGGGAATTGGTTGGATCACCAACAAGTTTGATCCGCTTGAGAATCACAAGAACAATGCAATTGGTTCCAATCTCAACACCTGTATTCTCATTCGCGGTACGCTGAAATACGAGTGTTCCGATAAACTGCAGTTCGAGGCCGGAGTTGGAATGACACATTTCTCCAATGGTGCAATGTCTCTGCCGAATCTGGGTTTGAATATTCCCATGATTGCAGCAGGATTCCATTACCGAATCGGATTAGTGAATGAACAATGTGATCAATCTGTAAAAGACCGCGTCTTGCGCACAGATTCACTGGTCAATGACAGACATTGGCACTTAACCATGACCGCGAATCTTGGCATGAATGACATTGCTGCACCCGGCGGAAATCGTTTCGGTATCGCGAACGTACAGTTTACGTACATGAAAAACACCGCACGTAAACATCGGTTTGGTGGAGGACTTGATGTGATGTACAGCCAGGGCGTTCGACACATCATGGTGTACAACGATGATCCAACAACAACACTACAAGCCGTTCAGGTAGGTGTAAAATTCAGTTATGAATTAGTATTCGGCAGATTTTACATGCCCTACGAAATGGGGGTATATGTACTTTCCAAATACAAAGAAGCGGGACCCGTGTATAATCGGATCGGTGCGCGATACCTGATTAATGATCATCTCATTGCAAGTATTACGCTGAAAACACATTTAGCGCGGGCAGAACATTGGGAAATCGGATTCGGTTGGAGAATATGAACAGAGCAAAATACATACCGTTAGCAATTTGTTTGCTCGTTGTAATCCTGAGTGGAATTCAGGGATGCAAGAAGGAGAACATGTGCGATTGCATCAAACGTACTGGTGACGTTATAACGGAAACGCGTACGATCGAACCATTCACTGCACTATTCATTGAAGATAAAGTGAATGTCATTCTTACAGAAAATGCAGCACTTACAACAGAACTGAAAGTTGAAGCCGGAGAAAATCTTATTCCGCTCATCAAAACCGAAGTTGTAAATGGTATCCTGCGAATCAAAAATGCCAACAAGTGCGACTTCATGCGCAAGTATGATGTTCCGGTAAACATCTATGTAAATTACAATCCGAACATTGTTCGTATAACAAACAAGGGTACGGGCTTAGTATCGAACACCGATACATGTACTGCTTCAAATGTCGATCTGGAAACTATCAGCGCAGGAGATATCAAGCTCAACGTTGATGCAGGAACCATTCTTACACATCAACACAGTGCGGGCGATGTGGAACTTTACGGAACCGCGAATGAAGTGATCATCTACAACACGGGCAACGGATTCACACTTACCGACGAATGCCAGGTTGATTACGCCTGGGTGTACACGCGTACCACCGGAAAAATTACAGTCCATACAACCGGCTTGCTTATCAGTGAAATTGAAGGTCCGGGCAATGTATACTATCGAGGTGAGCCTACGGAAATCAACTCTACAGAGAACGGAGAAGGCCGCCTTTTACCATTGCAGTAAGACGCAACTTTTTGAAGATTTTGCGTCTATAGGGCACAGTTCTTGCCATCTTTGTACAGTTATGACACGGAATTTCCTTTTCACAGCAGTCCTTGCAATTTTTTCAACGTGTGTTTTTGCTCAGGGAGCAGATTACGTTTCCGAAAAAGTGATCCGTTACGACGATCGCGTCTATGAGCCTACAATTGCAACCGTGCTTCTCAGCCCTGATCTGCCAAGCATGCTGCCACCAATCATTGCATTGAATTCCGAAGAGCAATTGTTTTTCTCCTTCGATGATCTCACCGGCGACATGAGGCAACTTTCGTACACGGTTGTGCATTGCAACGCAAAATGGGAACCATCTGATTGCAGCGTGAGTGACTACCTCGACGGATTTTACGAGCAGGAAATTTCCTCATACAATTATTCCAGGAACACCTTGCAGCGATACATTCACTACAACTCTACTTTCCCGCATGATAATTTCAAAATTCTTATCTCCGGAAATTATGTGCTGAAAGTTTTTGAAACCGGTAGTCAGGACAGTCTCGTGCTCACGAAACGATTCATGGTGTATGAGAAAAAAGTGGAACTCTCCGGAGATGTTCATGCTCCAACAATTGTTGCCGACCGCAATTACAAACAGGAAATAGATTTCATCGTATCCTACTCGACTCCTGATATTACAAATCCCTTCCAGGAAATCTACCCGGTAATTCTTCAGAATGGTCGCTGGGACAATGCGATTACTGGCTTGCAACCTCAGTTTCTCATGGACAAAGAGCTGCGTTACGATTACGAAGATGTGAACGTGTTCAAAGGCGGTAAAGAATTTCGTTGGTTCGACACGCGTACATTGCGTTTGAATACAGAGCGCGTAGAGAAAATCACCAAGGATTCAACCTACCATGTTTACCTGCTCGCCGATGAACGCAGAACGTTTAAACGGTACATGAACAATGCCGACATCAACGGAAAATATCTCGTAAAGACGCAGGATAATGAAGATGATGAAATTGAAGCTGAGTATAGTTACGTTCACTTTTTTCTCGCGTGGCCCGTTCAGGAAATGGGAGGCAACATGTACGTCATGGGTTCTATGACCGACTGGCAATGCACATCGAAAAACAAAATGACTTATGATAAAGTTAAACGCGGGTACGAATGCGTTCTCTATCTCAAGCAGGGTTACTACAATTACCAGTATGCATTTCTCAAAGACGGAGAAGTTGCAGCCGACGAATACACGGCCGAGGGTATGAACCAAGAGACCGAAAACGACTATTGGATTCTGATCTATCTGAGAAAACCGGGTGCGAGAACAGATGAGTTAATAGCGGTAAAGCGCCTCAATTCACGCATTCACTAGTGCCGGTTTCGACCATTGGTCAGAAACCCAAGGAGAAATCTGTTAAAATGGTCGTTTTCAGCAGTGTCATGTTGAGAAAGAGTCGACGAATAAATTGTTTTTCCAGTGATACTGCTCTAAACTTGTAGACGATATCATGGTAACACGCATCACAAAAGGCATTCGGATTAGTGTAACCTGTAGGTATCAGGAATTATATTCCCGTCCTGAGAGCAAACACTTTTTCTTTTCGTACCGCGTGCGCATAGAAAACACGTCGAGTCACACCGTGCAACTCATGCGTCGCCATTGGTTTATTTTCGATGCTGCAACTCAAAAGCAGGAAGTTGAAGGCGAAGGAGTAATCGGACAACAGCCTGTGCTTTCTCCCGGCGAAGCTTATGAATACGAATCGGCATGTAACCTGACTTCAGAATTAGGAAGTATGCACGGAACGTATTTGTTCAAAAGCATTGAAGATGAAACGGAATTCAAAGTGGCAATCCCTCGTTTTGAACTTTCGACTCCGTATCGTCTCAACTAAAGCGTTGTCATCCCCATAACTATCGGGACGAGTAAACTCGAAATTCTGCGGAGCAGTTTGTGTATGGAATACGCTATACCGAGGAATGACAACCGCCTGAACTAATTCTCTCCCGCTTAACACATTTTAGCGCTTCCTGACATTCACGCAAAACCATCGTCGTACATTTGCAGCAATGAAATTTTCCCTACCATTCTTTGTATTCATTTGCTTCGTCTTATTCGCGACGAATTCATTTGCACAAGCTCCAGCGCAGCAATCTCCTCCACAAATCGGAACAGTTATCGGAATTGTTTCGGACTCTCTGACAGGGCAAAAAATCGAGTATGCTGCGGTCGCAATTATTGCTGTAACTGATTCAACAGTGAAAGGCGGAGGCATTACGGGTGCGGACGGATCTTTCTCCGTGTCGAAACTTCCTCCGGGGAAATTTATGGTGCGCATTACATTCATGGGCTACAAGGAATGGTATTCAGCCCCATTCACGATTTCCATGATGAATGTGCAACACGATGCAGGCGCAATCAAACTCAGAGCGTCTGATGCACAACTCAACACGGTTGTGATCGAAGAGCAACGCAGCGATTACTCGAACAGCATCGACAAGAAAGTGTACGATGTCAATCAGAATATCACGAACACAGGTGGCACGGCTACAGAAGTACTGCAAAATATTCCGTCGGTAACAGTTGATATAGACGGCAATGTAAGTTTACGGGGATCTGCAAACGTTACGATTCTCATTGACGGAAAGCCTTCGGGCATGACCGGCGACGACCGTCAGGCTGTCCTAGCTCAAATTCCTGCAAGTATGATTGAGCGCATTGAAGTGATTACGAATCCTTCTGCGAAATATGATGCGCAGGGAATGGCCGGTATCATCAACATCGTGCTGAAAAAAGAAAAAGGTAAAGGCTACAATGGCACCATTGGCGGCGGTGTCGGGACAGGAAATAAATACAACGGTAGTGTCAATCTCAATTTGCGCCGTGAGAAAGCAAATTTCTTCGGCAGTTATTCGTATCGGTATGAAGATCGCTGGGGAAATTCGTTCGGCGAGCAGAGTACAACAACACCAGATTCTTCATTCCGCTACAACAGTGATGGCGGCAACCTCAGCAGCAGCTATTTTCACAGCGGAAGAATCGGCACCGACATCTATCTTAATCCGTACAATGCGCTCTCCATTTCCACGGGATACACGTTCAGAAATGAACTGAAAGATGACAGCACACATTATTATTTCTACAATGAAGATGATTCACTGACCAGCGACTTTTCTCGCCGTACTGGTGGTTTCGACAAGACCAGCACAATTGATGCGGCCCTCGATTTTCGTAAGACTTTCCCGGGAAGCAAAAACACATTTTCCTCTGCAGCGTCCTTCACCACGAATCAAAGAAGCGTTCAGAATAATTTCAAGCTCAACTCGTACGGATTTGAAAATGCACCCTATCAGACGAACAAAGCGAATAACGAATATTACAACGCCATTGTGCAGGCCGATTATAGCCATCCATTCTCCGATTCATTCCGTATCGAAACGGGTGTGAAATACAACTACCGTCAGTACAGCAATCTTCAGTCAGGTTACCAATATAATTACAGCGACGAGATGTACATTTCTGATCCGCGCTTTGCCGATCACTTTCAGTACTCCGAAAATGTTGGAGCAGCTTATGTACAAATGAGCATGCATCGCAAGAAACTCGATTACCTTGCCGGTGTGCGCGCAGAATACACGTACCTCACTGGAACGTCTTCATCACAAGACACGAGCTTCGTGAAAAATTACCTTAACCTGTTTCCGAATGTTGCGGTTCGATACACAACATCAGGCGGCACAGAAATGCAACTCAGCTATGGACGACGCCTGAACCGTCCGGGGAACTGGCACCTGAATCCATACATCGACTACAGTGATTCGATTAACCTGCGTACCGGAAATCCATACCTCAATCCGGAGTTTATTCACTCGTTTGACTTCACCATTACGCGTGCACAAATGAAGTACATGTGGTCATTCACATTCTACTACCGTCATAGCGACGATGTGATTACGCATGTCAGAACATTTGATCCGGAAACAAACCGTGGACTTATGATGCCGATGAATTATACTTCGGCAGAAAATTATGGTGTAGAATACGTGTTACGCGTTCCGTTCAAAAAGAAAGGAAATGTCATGTTGAGCGGTTCTGCATACCTCAATCAGGTGAACGGAGATAACATTGATGCTGCACTACAAAGCTCTGCCTTTCACTATAACGCGCGCTTGTCGTTCACGTATAAAATTTTCAAGACAACAACGGCTCAGCTTTCCGGAATGTACTTCTCACCATTCATTAATCCAATTGGATCTTTCTGGATGAAAGGTGGAGTTGACCTCGGTATTCGTCAGGATATTTTCAAAGGAAAAGCGCAGTTGAGCGCGAACCTTACTGACGTATTCAACACCCGCGCATTTGAGGCGACGAATGTTACTCCGCAATACAATTTCAAAGGCGGACGTAAGCGGGAATCGATGGTGCTGATGCTTTCATTCTCATGGCGCTTCGGAAGCAACGATGAAATATCGAAACGCAAAACGCAACTGAGCGCGCCAAGTGATGAAATGCCGAGTGGCGGATTTTAGGAACGAGGAATTGGAACGCGGATTTCCAAGTCTGTTGGTTGCTAGTCTCTCGCCCGGATGAATCTACTAAATTTCAAATATCGTATTTGGATTTTATGAGATAAACTCAAGCCTATCTCATAAAATCAAATTTCACACAGCTGCTAATTACCGGAGTGATCCGAGTGATCGGCTAACACGCCTCGGACATAGAAATCCGCGTTCCCTTTTCGCGTTCCTTTTTAGTTGTGATTTCCGCGCTGTTCCAGCAACCACTTACACGCATTCTCCTCATTCGAAAACATCCTGAACGGAGTTGCTGGACGAAAAATTCTCAGAAAGAGATTCAGCGAAATTTTTGAAAAAGGATTCGGATTGATCACCGCGGTTGCCAGTCGGTTGCTCACATTCTGCGCAGCGAATTCCTGTGCTTCTTTTGTAACGGTGTGACTGGATGTCGCATCAATGAGCACAAGAATTTTTCCTTCGCCGCATAAACGACGAATAGTTTCGAACTGCAGCCTGGCCTGCGGAAGACCTATGACCGCACTTTCGTTGATCTTAATGCGAAGAATTCCATCGTCGCCATAAGACATTATAACTGTTTCAAGAACCGCCTCTTTCGCCATACTCAGTAACCGGGGGATGTACTAACAGACGCAAAAGTAGACCCATTCTGTATGCCCTCCGGTGAGCTTTATACAAGTGGCAGGAATCAGTAGGCAGTCGGCAGTTTGGCAGTTGGCAGTCAAATTCGCCTAAAAAGTACCAAAGCGGTCGATTTAGTTGACAAATTATCCCATTTACTGCCTATTGCTTACTGCCCTACTGCCTACTGTTTCTTATCTTTGCCCGCTTAATTAATCCTCCAAAATCCTTCAAAAACGGACTGCGGAACAATCTGATAACATGGATATTACAAAAGAATCAATCGACGAGTTAAATGCGGTTGTGAAACTGAAAGTTACGCCTGCTGATTACACAGACAAGGTGGAGAATGCATTGAAGTCTTACCAGAAGAAAGTGAGCATGCCTGGATTCCGTCCTGGAAAAGTTCCTGCTTCGCTCGTGCGTAAGATGTACGGCAAATCTGTTCTCGCTGAAGAGCTCAACAGAATTCTATCCGATTCACTTTACAATTACATCAAAGAAAATAATCTCGAAGTACTCGGCAATCCACTTCCTAAACCGGAGAACGATAACGTAGACATCGAGAACGCGAAAGAATTTGAATTTTCTTTCGACATGGCACTCGCACCACAGTTCAGCCTGAACCTCGACGAGAAAACAACCTTCACTGAAATGCAGGTTGCTGCCGATGAGAAAATCATCAACGAATACGTGAGCGATATCACACGTCGTTACGGACAAATTGTTCCTGCTGAAGTTTCTTCAGAAGGCGATTTGCTTTACGGTGAATTTGTTGAGTTGAATGATGCTGGTGAGATAGTTCCGGGAGGAATTTTCAAATCATCGTCTATGTTCCTCGACAAGCCTGTGAAAGAAAACCACACCCTTCTTGTTGGTTTGAAAGCAGACGACAAAGTTGACCTGGATCCTATTCAGGTTTCAGACAACGTGAACGATCGCGCACAGAAACTTGGAATCACTCCGGAACAGGCTGAAGCATGGAACAACAAATTCCGTTTCACTGTGAAGAGCATCAACACGCTTATTCCTGCTGAACTCACGCAGGATTTGTTTGACAAAGTTTACGGACCCGGAAACGTTACCAACGAAGCTGAATTCCGCACTCGCATTGCGCAGGAACTTGAGAAAATGTTCTCACGCGACACCGAAGAGCGTTTACGCAGCGACATTGTGAATACACTTCTTGGTAAAACAAATTTGTCGTTGCCTGATACTTTCCTCAAGCGTTGGCTCGTAGCTGCGAATGAAAAGCCGGTAACCATGGAACAGGTTGAAGCGGAATACCCGATGTATGCGCGTCAATTGCGCTGGCAGCTTATCGAAAACAAGCTCATCAAAGACAATAATCTCACAGTGACTCCCGACGAAGCAAAAGAGCACGTGAAAGAAATTCTGAAGGACAACTTCCGCAAGTATGGCAGAAACCCCGACGAAGTGTCTGAGAACGAGTTGAACGATACCGCTGCTCGTGTGTTGGGCAAAGAAGATGAAGCGAAGAAGATTTTTGAGAATTTATACGCTCAGAAACTCATGACGCTGTATCGTACGAAGTTTAACATCGGAACGAAGAAAGTTTCTTACGAAGAATTCATCAAAGGCTGACCAATTGTCAGTGAATAATCGCTGGCACTGAAGTTGACCCAACCAAAGCATAACCGTAATTTCTAAACTATGTTTGACAACAACGAATTCCGCAAATACGCAACAAAACATGCTGGCATCAACAGCATGGTTTACGATCAGTATACTTCAATGTATGGTGTTCGCAACATGACCCCACAGATTGTGGAAGATCGCCCTGTACAGGGAACAGTGATGTCGGTGTTTGACCGACTCATGATTGATCGTATTATTTTCCTGGGAACTGGAATCAACGATCAGATCGCGAACATCGTTCAGGCTCAGTTATTGTTTCTTGAATCTGCTGACTCGAAAAAAGACATTCAGATTTATGTAAACTCTCCGGGCGGATCTGTTTACGCAGGTCTTGGAATCTATGACACCATGCAGTTGATTCAGCCCGACGTTGCAACGATCTGCACAGGAATGGCCGCTTCAATGGGTGCAGTTCTTCAGTGCGCAGGTACAAAAGGAAAACGCACAGCGCTTCCGCATGCACGCGTAATGATTCACCAGCCACTTGGTGGTGCAGAAGGTCAGGCTTCAGATATCGAAATCACAGCACGTGAAATTCAGAAGCTGAAGAAGGAACTTTACGAGATTATCGCAAATCACTCCGGACAAACCTTTGACAAAGTGTGGGCAGATAGCGATCGTGACTACTGGATGACCGCTGCAGAAGCGAAAGAATACGGCATGATTGACGAAATTTTGGAGCGTCGCATTAAATAACAGTTTTCCACACTGTGGAGGACAAGGTAATTTGTAACTTAGAGTATAAGGAAACAGTCTAAGAATAGAAGTCAGGTGTTAAAGCCTGACTTCATCTTTAAACAAAAACAAAATGGCCGGGAAGGAAACAAACATTCATTGCTCGTTTTGCGGGAGAGATAAGCAGGACACATTAGTCCTGATAGCGGGGATACAGGGCCACATTTGTGATCAGTGTATACAACAGGCATATCGAATTGTGAAGGAGGAACAGGACGCGAAGAAGAATCAGGCGATATCTTCAGCGCTTACACTGTTAAAGCCACAGGAAATTAAAAAGTCGCTCGACGAGTATGTGATCGGGCAAGACACTGCGAAGAAAGTTCTTTCGGTTGCAGTTTACAATCACTACAAACGTATTGCGCAGAAGCCTTCGAAGAAGAACGTAGAGGAAATTGAGATTGAGAAATCCAATATCATTCTCGTTGGAGAAACAGGTACAGGAAAAACTTTATTGGCGCGCACAATCGCGAAGCTGCTGAATGTTCCTTTCTGTATTGCTGATGCAACGGTTCTAACCGAAGCAGGATATGTTGGAGAAGACGTGGAGAGCATTCTCGTTCGTCTCTTACAGGCTGCTGACTATGACGTAAACGCTGCAGAGCGCGGAATCGTTTTCATCGACGAGCTTGACAAGATCGCACGCAAGAGCGACAATCCGTCTATCACACGTGACGTATCCGGTGAAGGTGTACAACAGGCACTTTTGAAATTGCTTGAAGGAAGTGTTGTAAACGTTCCACCGCAAGGCGGACGTAAGCATCCGGAACAGAAAATGATCCAGGTGAACACACGCAACATTCTTTTCATCTGCGGTGGTGCATTCGACGGCATTGATAAGAAAATTGCACGTCGTATGAAATCGCAAACGATGGGTTACACGGCAAGTGTTGAGGATACACACGTTGACAAGAACAACTTGTTGCAGTACATCGTTCCCCAGGATTTGAAATCATTCGGATTGATTCCGGAATTGATCGGACGATTGCCAGTACTTACTCACCTCGATCCGCTCGACAAAGAAACATTACGCAGCATCCTAACGGAGCCGAAGAACGCACTCATGAAACAGTACGTTCGCTTGTTCGAAATGGATAACGTGAAGTTGACATTCGACGCTGAAGTATACGACACCATTGTAGACAAAGCAATGGAGTACAAACTCGGCGCTCGCGGATTGCGTTCTATCTGCGAAGCCATCATGGTCGATGCCATGTTTGAGATTCCTTCCGACAATGCGCTGAAGAAACTCAACATCACGCTCGACTATGCAACAGAGAAACTGAATAAGGCGAAGATTGAGAAACTGAGAGTGGCATAGAGATTAACCACCAGAAACACGTAGAGCACGGACATTCATCTGTGCTCTTTTTTTATTCGTCAACATCTTAGCGGTCCTTTGCGGCTTGGCGCCTTTGTAGTTGCTGACCATGAAGATTTAGGTCTCACGACAAAGCCGAAATCCCGGTCCTCATATCCATGTGTTGATAGGGGAAAGCTGAGAAATTAGTTATTCACATATAATGTATCTATTCACTTTTTCTTTATACTTGTATAAAATACTGTGAAATGGCAAGAATCGTAGTAAACGTGCCCGATGAAAAACTCGCAGAGTTCAATCAGGCCATGAGCAAACTGGGCTTTCAACCCAAGGAAGAAGATTTCGTTGTGCCGGAGTGGCATAAGGAGATTGTGCGGGAAAGTATCCGGAACACAAAAGAGGAAGACTACATCCCTTTCGAAGAGATCAAAAAGAAATACGGAATCAAGTGATGGAATTTATAATTGAGTTTAGCCCTTCGGCAGATTCATGCATGGAGGAACAGCAAGAATATTATAACAATCTCGTTCCTGGCTTAGGCGACAAATTTGTCAGGCGAGTCATTGAACACGGCAACGCGCTCGCTAAATTCCCAAAGATGCAATTGAGATATGAAGGTATACGTTGCATTCCGCTGAATGGATTTCCATTCATGATTCACTTCTCCGTTTTGGAAGACAGAAATCTTGTACGGATACACGAAGTAATTCACACCTCACGAAATCCTTCAGAAAACTGGAACAAGAATGATTGGATGGTTAGTGAACCGTTCCCAGCCTATGGAGTTCACGCGTATGATCTGGAGTATTATTATGCGGCGTAAAAATCCGCGTACATCCGCTTGATCCGCTCGATCCGCGTCCTATTAAGCCTTGATTCTCTCATACCTGATAAATGTAAAATCATACGCATGCTTCTCATCCGCCTTATGCTCTTCTCTCCACGTTTCCTTCCACACTTGCGGATCAATCACCGGAAAAAATGTATCAGCAATAAATGAGTGATGTACTTTGGTATAAAGAATCTCATCGGTAATCTTCAATGTCTGCTTGTAGATTTCCCCGCCACCAATAATGCACAAACGCTCTTCTCCCCTACTCTTCGCGTATTCAATTGCTTCTTCAACACTCGCAACAACAACTGCACCCGGCGCGACATAATCTTTCTGTCGTGTGATCACAATGTTCGTACGTTCAGGCAGCGGACGGAATTTATCGGGAATGGACTCGTAGTTCTTTCTTCCCGTCACGATACAATGTCCCACCGTCTGATCCTTGAAGAACTTCATGTCATTCGGCAAACGCCACAGAAGACGATTGTCTTTCCCAATGGCATTGTTCTCAGCAACAGCGACTACAGCAACTATTTTCATAATCTCACTAACAATTAATGTTTATCTAGCGGCTAACACTAACGGCATCTGCACATTTGCATATCTGCAGATCGACCGCGGTGATGTTTTATACCGCGACTGCCGCCTTAATATGCGGATGCGGATCATAACCCTCGAGCACAAAATCCTCATACTTGAAATCAAAAATACTCTTCACCGCCGGATTAATCTTCATCGTTGGCAATGCACGAAAATCCCGCGACAGCTGCAGCTTCGTCTGCTCGATGTGATTCGAATACAAATGCGCATCTCCCAACGTGTGAACAAAATCTCCCGGCTTGAGATCACAAACCTGTGCAATCATCATCGTCAGCAATGCATACGATGCAATGTTGAACGGCACGCCGAGAAAAATATCCGCGCTGCGCTGGTACAACTGACAGCTCAGTTTTCCATCAGCAACATAAAACTGAAAGAACGCATGACACGGTGGCAATTTCATCTTGTCAATTTCCCCAACATTCCATGCACTCACAATCATGCGGCGTGAATCCGGATTCTTCTTGATCTGATCAATCACTTGCGTAATCTGATCAATGTGTCTTCCGTCTGCAGTCGGCCATGAGCGCCATTGTGATCCATACACAGGACCGAGATTTCCGTTTTCGTCTGCCCATTCATCCCAGATGCTCACACCATTCTCTTTCAGATAAGCGATGTTTGTTTCACCTTTCAGAAACCACAGCAATTCGTGAATGATAGAACGCGTGTGTACTTTCTTCGTGGTCAGAATCGGGAAACCTTCTTCGAGATTAAATCGCATCTGGTAACCAAAAACAGAAATAGTTCCTGTTCCTGTGCGGTCTGTTTTTGTTGCGCCGTGCTCGAGCACGTGACGCATGAGGTCGTGGTATTGTTTCATTGTTATTCTACGAATAATTTTTTCTGAATGGATTCTTCAACCGATTGGTAGATGTTCTTTTGAATAACGGTCATACGAATCATCATTTCCATAGCCGTGATGTGGTAAAAATTGTCTTTAACCCACTGGTCTTTATATTCAGGTGTATCGCCAATCGGAATTGCGAATTTAATATCCGGATGCAGCTTAATGTTACGATATACTGCAAGATAGCCGTATAGAATAATGCCCTTCCCATTTGGTACTGCAGGATTTTCACCAACCATCATTAAGGTTGAAACATCAACATCATTCGGATTATCTACCCGATAAGCCTTCTCAGTACCGTCGCAGTAGTAATTGTCATTGAGCCTCGACAAGAATCCACATTTCAATTCTTCGATGTTCGAAACAACCTCCAACGCATCGGTAAAATATTCTGTCGCTGCAGAATCAATGTCGTGGTTCATTGAATCTGAATGAAACTCAACTATCATACTATCCACACGATTTTTCAGTATTACATAATCAGAAAGTTCTTGCGTGAAGATTCCGGACTTGTCTTCTATCTCGCTTGTCTTTTCCTTTGCTGACCAACAACCCACACCCAGTGAAGCAACCACCAACAATGCAAGCACAGAGAAATTCGAAATACTTCTTGTTTTAACGTCAGGTTTTCGAAAGTTTGCGAGGAAAATGATCAGGAATACAACTTGCCCCGCTGCACCGACGTAAATCATATTCATTTCACCGGGCCAACGCTGAACACAGAATAACAAACCAACCTGCAAGACAGCAAAACTAAATCCGCAAAGTTTTATTGCAAACTGCATCGCCTTCTCTGTTTCCACTTTACTAAGAGAAAACAGATACAGAGGCATCGCAGCAACAGAAAAAAGCGTTGTGAACAGAACCAACAGAATTCCTCCACCAGGCAAGCTATTCAGTTTGAGAACTGCGCCAGCTAAGGAGAATACCGCACAAATAGTTCCGAGAATGTAGGCCGCTTTACGCACGATTTCAGAGTGAAATTTACCCTCAAATTTACCACCCTTCCGAATGGAGAAATCGTAGGTTTCAGAGGGCTTTTCAGCCATTTATTAACCGAAAACAGCGCGAATTATCAATGAAAATCAGGCTTTTACTTCGTGCCGTTCACTTTGACCGTGAAGTAACCAGGAAGTACCGTACGTGGCTCACCAAAAGGAGTGTCACTGCTGGTGCTATACTGCTTGTGCGCAAAAGTCAACGCATTCACGTGCTTGTACATCTGTCCTGAATGCGGATTGTAGTACCAGTCTTCATCAAATCTGATTTCGTTGAAGAGATAATACTCTCTGCCTTTATCGGGATGAGTGTTCGATGCTGCTGCGCATGAATCAATCAGGTGCTGAAATGTTGCCACTGACAATGGTTGCGGATTTGCGCTTGTCGACCACGCTTTAATTTTTCCTGCGCGAATATTATCAATCACCTGCTGCACCATTTGGTAACGCGCTTCGTTCTCAATCTGCTCTTCGTACGTTGCGCCATAACTTACAATGGGCTGACCACTGTTTCCTTCTTCAGGATAATATTCACAATAATTGAGCAAGCATGGGGTAATCACATTTTTCGCAATGAGATACTTCGGCTGAAAAACAGAATCGATTGGATTGTTCGGATTATCGTAACGCGTCCACGGTTGAGCGGCTCTGAATTCCTGCCATGCGTTCATTACATACATCAGAACTCCGATTGTCTTTATGTCTTTCTCAAAACGCATCGTTGAAGGATCAAACTTCCAACGCTCCGAAAAACCAAAACCGCAGTAATACTCATGACCAAGATCCGTTGCGACAGGAGCCTCAACATAATCGCCATGTGTTGGATCTTCAACCATTACAATTTGCGTGTCGACATACAGATCGAAAATCTCCGCAGCTGTCAAAGGCACACGACGTTTGTCGAGCGGATCATTGTATTCCCACGCCACTTCCCTGTTGTAGGAAGGAACTTTGCCATCACGCATCAGCATTCCTGCATGGACTGCAAGTTTGCTCAATGCAATGGAATCCTTTTGCAGAAACGTCGGGTAATTTCCGTCCGGCAGATTATAAAATGCGGTATTCGAATAATAATTCTCAATCGTTACTGCTCCATTCGCGGTGAATCCCGGAACAGAGCCATTCAGTGGCATATACGTCGACCATGAAAACAAATTGCCCCACACGATTCCATTCGCATCCGGTGGTTTTGGTCCGAGATTCTTTCCGAAGTAAACTCCCTTCACTGTTTTCGAGAATGTCATTTGTGTAAGATCGGCCGACCATGTTTCACGGAAACGAAGTGTATTCGCCTGCAGGTTTTCATTACCCGCTGCGGTTCTCTTCTTTTTGTCTTTGATCAATGCAAAAGGTGAAATGGGCTCAAACAACGAATGCGTT
Source organism: Flavobacteriales bacterium (assembly GCA_040377305.1). Lineage (GTDB taxonomy): Bacteria > Bacteroidota > Bacteroidia > Palsa-965 > Palsa-965. The sequence goes on from JBEIPA010000017.1 coordinate 97,502, forward strand.
ACGTTCTGACTTTCGGAAGCAAGTGAACCCAACAATTTATTCCGCATATCTGCAACATCGGGTGAACTATACGAACTTCTGTATACGAATTTGTTCTCATCCCCGTAATCCAGCAGTTGCATGCTGTCTGCAACAAAATTGTAACTGATGTTTGCAGAAAAATCCTTTTGCTTCACCTCACCGTTTGTGAATGGAATATATCCGAGTGGCAGAAGTCGCACACTATAAGTTTCTCCGTTCATGAAGTAACCATAATCAAGAATCGGTATAATTCCTTTCACTTTTTTGTCCAGGGTGAGTGTGGCCGGATCATAAAACCATTCTTCGTGAAACAGAACAGCTATAACGTGTTCGGGTCTTTTCAATTCCATGACCTGAAGTGTAAGGAGGTCCATCGTCACCGGATCTTCCACTTCAATTTCCAGTGGAATTGAGATTGCAGCGATTGCATCATCCTGACTCAACTTTTCGGAGAAAGGATAAGTTGGTGCGTAAACATCAATTTCCTTATTCCTGATTTTTTCAAACAACACACCAAAGAGTGAATCATTTGCCATCGGAGTGATGTAATCTCCGGTCCAGTCCTTCTGCAGTTCTTCCGGTCCGATTTGCTTTCTCAGTTGCACTGCATAAACCACTTCGCCCAGTGAAACCGGTGCTGGAAAGTTCGCAACGTCTGTAGATATTTCGAACGATTGCAAAGCGAAAGTGGCGACCAGAATCGCCGGAACAAGAAGCTTTCTCATTTTAAAAATTAATATCCCGCTGGAGATGATTTTGAAATATTAAAGCTTGGTCCGAATACATTAGAGCCTTTGCTGTAGTATGTTTCATTGTTGCCGGTCTCCGTGTCGTAAACGATCACCGACCAGTTGATCTGATCGTTACCAGCCGGTGCTGCACACATCGACATCTGATACTTTCCGATTTTGCTTGTGCCTTCCTCGATAAATTCCAGCGGAGTTGGTGCTGCGTTTGCGGGTTGAATACTGAAATTAAAAGCAGTAACTGAGAGTACAATGGCAGAAATGCCAAGACAAACTTTCAGGATTCCATTTGCTGAGATGTTCATGTTCATAGGTTTTAGAATAAAAAGATAGCGAATTAGGTAATAGGAAATAGAAACAGACCAGTTCATTCAGGACTACATTGCCGGAAAATATGTACACATGAGATTTGATTTCGAATCGCAGTCAGGAAGCATGGTGCTGTGACAGCTAATATCTGACCACCAGGCTCACCACTACACCAAGACCGCTTCTTTGTGTCTTGGTGCTCTTTGTGGTCATTTTTTTAGTGGTTGATGGTTGCGATTTTCTCCGGCTCGTGCTTATGTTTAAACATGATCGCGAAGAGAATCGCGACAACAGCCGAGTAAGCAGCAAAAGCTAACCATGCATCCTGCCAATTGGTAGATCCATTTGCGTTAACGAAATATTTTCCAATGAGCCAGCTACTGCCAACAGTTCCGAGGTATGCGCCTACTCCATTCGTCATCATCATGAACAGACCTTGAGCGCTTGAACGAATACGAGGATCGGTTGTAGTTTCCACGAAAAGTGAACCGGAAATATTGAAGAAGTCAAATGCCATACCGTAAACGATACAGGAAAGAATGATCATCCACAATCCACCCATTGGATCACCGTACGCAAACAAAGCGAAACGCAGCACCCACGCAATCATTGCGAACAACATCACATTCTTGATGCCGAATTTTTTCAGGAAGAATGGAATGGTGAGAATGAAAGCTGTCTCCGAAATCTGAGAAATCGACATGATGATGGTCGAGTACTTTACCACCAGTGAATCTTTGTACATCTCCACTTCGCGGAAGCTGTCGAGGTATGCATCACCGTACATGTTAGTAAGCTGCAATGCGGCTCCAAGAAACATCGCGAAGATGAAAAACAATGCGGTTTTGTATTGCGCAAACAATTTGAAGGCATTCAGTCCGAGCATTTCTACGAAGGAAGCATTGGGTCCAATGTTTTTCGCAGGTGGACATTTCGGCAACGAAAAAGAATACAAGCCGAGTACAATTGCCATGATCGCAGCAATCACGAACTGACCAGAAGTATCTTTACTGCCTGTAAGGTTCGTCACCCACATGGCTGCAATAAATCCGATTGTTCCCCACACGCGAATGGGAGGAAAAACTTTGATGACGTCGTAATTGTTGTTCTTCAATACGGTGTACGAAATGGAATTCGCGAGCGAAATCGTTGGCATGTAACAAATCATCGCCGCGAAAATCACATAGAACAAAGTTCCCGGATCATCTACCTGCGGCACATACAAAAGAATTACTCCATATAGAATGTGAAGCACTCCATACAATCGTTCCGCATTCACCCAACGGTCGGCAATGATTCCCGTAATCGCTGGCATGAATAAAGAAGAAAGTGCAAGCGTGGAGAAGATCGCACCGAATTCAGGAAACGACCACCCCTTAGCATTTACGCAGTATGTCCCAATTGTAATAAGCCAGGCTCCCCACACAAAGAATTGCAGGAAACTCATTACAGTAAGTCGTAGCTTAAGATTCATCAGCGGTTATTATAGATGCACTACCCGGGCTTTGACTGCCTACTGCCCCACTGCTTACTGCCTACTGGCTTTTTCGCTTATTCAACTCGTCTCGTATGCGTGAAGCTTTCTCGTAATTTTCTTCCTCAAGAGCCTTATTCAGCATCTCCTCAAGCTCCTTATCCGTCTTACGCTGATAATCATTGCCGCTGGTCACTTCTGCGAGCAATTCTTCTTCCTCTTCGGGAGACATATCATCCTCATTCACGGTAGCGCCACCTTCTTGTTCTTCATCCAGAACGATACCAGCCTGAGAAAGGATAAACTCATACGTGTAAACCGGACAGTTAAAGCGTACAGCGAGTGCAATGGCATCAGAAGTACGTGCGTCGATTTCGCCCTCGGTAGTTCCGTTATCGCAAATCAATTTCGCAAAGAAAATACCTTCGATCAGATCGTAAATGAGAACCTCTTTCACTTCAACACTGAACGTTTCTGCGAAGCTGCGGAAAAGATCGTGTGTGAGTGGACGACTTGGTGTCATTTTCTCAAGTTCGATCGCAATTGCCTGCGCCTCGAATCCACCAATAATAATCGGGAGTCTGCGTTTGCCTTTGGTTTCCCCAAGAACAAGAGCGTATGCACCGGACTGTGTTTGGCTATATGATAGCCCAACAATTTCCAGTTTTATTTTCTTCATGTCCTTACTCACGGGAGAATGGCATTACGATTAAAGATAAAGCTAATTCGCGATTAGTGCTGAGCAGCTTTGAATTTTTTGATGGCTTCAGTAAGCTTCGGTACGATTTCAAAAGCATCGCCAATGACACCGTAATCAGCAGATTTAAAGAACGGTGCCTCCTTGTCGGTGTTAATTACAACGATTGTTTTTGATCCGTTTACGCCAGCCAAATGCTGAATTGCACCGGAAATTCCAATTGCGATATACAGGTTCGGGCGAATTGCAACACCGGTTTGTCCAACGTGTTCATGGTGCGGACGCCAGTGCATATCTGCAACAGGACGTGAACATGCCGTAGTTGCGCCCAATGATTGTGCAAGTTCTTCCACGATCCCCCAATTCTCCGGAGCCTTCATTCCTCGTCCTGCAGAAACTACAAGCTCTGCCTCTGGAAGTGGTGCTGTTGCAGCCGAACGTGTCTTGCGTTCTTTCACTGTTACTACTCCTTTTACGCCGTCGAGATTTGCAGTCATTGGAGCAACCTCTGCTGTTCCTTCTCCAAGCTTCACAGGAAATGAATTCGGAAGCAAAGTGATGATTTTCTTTTCAGAATGAATCGTATGCGTTGCAGTTGCTTTGCCTGAATATGCCGTTTTAGCAACGGTAATTTTATCGCCATTCACTGCAGGAGCTCCTGTAGCACCGGCAACAACACCTGCTTTCAGTTTCACCGACAAACGAGGAGCAATTGCTTTACCCATCAGATCGTGTGAGAACACAACCACTTTCGCGCCTTCAGCATTTGCAACTTGTTCGAGCGCTGTTGCCCAGAGTGCAGAATCTCCGCTCTCCAATCCGCTACCGGAAACAGTCACAACTTTTGTTGCACCTGCTTTTCCAAGTTCTGCCAGTAATGCTGCGTCTGTCTTTCCATCGATCACCGCAGTTACTGATGTTGAAAGTTGTTGTGCAATGTTTGCAGCGTAATTCACCGCTTCGAGTGAATTCTTCCGGATTTTTCCGTTACCTGCTTCTGTAAATACGAGTACTGACATTTTATAGATTTTTCAATTCGTTAATCTCATTTATTGATTTTGTCATTCCGAGTAGTCGCCACAATTTAATTTGCCTCAATTGCAGACGTACCGAGGAATGACTAAATCACCTTTGCCTCACTATGCAACATCGCAACCAACTCATCCATGTTATTCGGATCAATCATCTTCACCGCTTTTCTTCCTTCAGCAGGAACGAAATTATCAGTACTCGTTAATGAAGAAGGATTTGCAGCAGGTACAACTGTCAACGGCTTCGTACGGGCAGCCATAATACCGCGCATATTCGGAATACGTGCTTCCGCCATTCCCTTCTGACAACTTACAACCGCTGGAAGATTGCATTCAACAACAGCACTTCCGCCGTCGATGTCGCACTCCAGGGTTGCAACCGTTCCATTCACATCCAGCTTCGAAGCGAGAGAAACGTAAGGCATCTGCAATTGTTCGGCGAGCATTCCACCTACCATCGAACTGTTAGAGTCGATTGTTTCTTTTCCAACGAGAACGAGATCGAAACCTTTGTCTTTCGCGTAAGCAGCCACTTGTTCTGCAACTGCGAATGCATCCGAAGGATCGAGATCAATACGCACGGCATCATCAGCACCGATTGCAAGTCCTTTGCGGATAATTGCTTCGTTTGCAGCAGGTCCAACGTGAATGAGTGTTACTGTTCCGGCACCTTTTGCTTCTTTCAGCTCAAGCGCGCGAACGAGTGCATACCACTCGTCGTATGGATTAATCACAAACTGAACGCCCTGTGTGTTAAGGGATTTTCCATCCGGAGTGAAAACTATTTTGGTAGTGGTATCAGGAACATTGCTGATGCAAACGAGAATTTTCATGCAATCTGAATTTGTGTGTTTTCTAAGAGGTGCAAAAATAAGGTTTTGCGGGGCTTCACAAAGCTATTTTTCGTCATAATTCCACTCCTTTTCGCTCCCCACTCCTATCTCTCGACTCCCATCTTTTCTTACATTTGCGTTCACTTGAATTATCCATCATTCCTATGAGAACAATTGCTTTCCGTGAAGCCCTTAGAGAAGCCCTGAATGAAGAAATGCGTCGCGATAAGGACGTTTTCCTTTTGGGAGAAGAAGTTGCAGAATATAATGGTGCTTACAAAGTGAGCCAGGGAATGCTTGCTGAATTCGGACCCGAACGTGTGATCGACACACCAATCGCAGAGCTTGGTTTTGCAGGAATTGCTGTCGGAGCAGCAATGAACGGTTTGCGTCCGGTTTGCGAATTCATGACGTTCAACTTTTCACTCGTTGCAATTGATCAGATTATTAACGCTGCAGCAAAAATGCTGAGTATGAGCGGTGGTCAGTTCAACATTCCAATGGTGTTCCGTGGACCTACAGGAAGTGCTGGTCAGCTTGGCGCACAACACTCACAGAATTTTGAGAACTGGTTTGCAAATACACCAGGATTGAAAGTGGTTGTACCTGCAAATCCATACGATGCAAAAGGACTTTTGAAGTCGGCAATCCGCGATAACGATCCTGTTATTTTCATGGAATCTGAAGTCATGTATGGCGACAAAGGAGAAGTTCCTGAAGGGGAATACCTGTTGCCGATTGGTGTTGCTGATATCAAGCGCGAAGGAACAGATGTAACCATTGTTTCATTCGGAAAAATTCTGAAAGTTGCACTCGCTGCTGCTGCCGAATTGGAGAAAGAAGGTATTCAGTGCGAAGTAATTGACTTGCGTACTGTTCGTCCTATCGATTATACCACCATTATCAACTCGGTAAAGAAAACGAACCGACTTGTAATTGTTGAAGAAGCGTGGCCACTCGCGTCGATTTCTACCGACATTACATTTGTTGTGCAGAAAAATGCATTCGATTATCTCGACGCGCCTATCGGCCGTGTTGTAAGTGCTGACGTTCCGCTTCCGTATGCAGCAATTCTTGTTGAAGCTGCATTACCTAACATCGCGAAGACTGTGAAAGCGGTGAAGGAAGTGATGTACGTGAAGGCGTAACGGATACAAAATTTAATAGAGAAGCCGCGGAGATATTCACTGCGGCTTTTTTGTTTCCCGTTAATTCCTCAGCCAGCTGATTACTTCCGGCTCTCCGTTTTCAGTACGACGAACAATTTTCATCCACTCAAGCAGCGGCAGTCCAATATATTTTCTGTTGGTGAAATTTTCAATCAGCCATGCTGAATCACCTTTGTAACCATCCGGATGAAACACAAATTCCAGCGGAACACCGGCGTACTCTGCAGCAAAGAACGACCAAACTAAAACGCCCATCTCATATCCTTCCGCTTCAATTCCTCCCCCGGTTGCATCTCCATTCATATTCTGCCGCTCTGACGGAAGCATAAGCGCAATGTGTCCTGCTTCGTGCAACAGATCTCCCGGGAATTTCATCTTACCGGGCTCTACAATCAAGCGCCCTTCGCTGATAGTGATTCCCGGAACAAATGTTTGGCCGTCAATAGCACGCTCTTCGATTTCAATTCCGATAGAACGGATGAACGCATAGCAGCGGTCAATTACTTCCTCACGCTTCATGCGGCTTAAGTTCGTTGTGTGTAATCACCTCTTTCAGTTTTCTGAACATTTCTTCCGACTTCACGAAGTCTCCCCATCCCGATGGTCCATGCATATCACCACTGAAATTTTTTTCCGGATTCTTCGAATGAAATCCCACACGATTCTGCATGGCAGTAATGATCTGTTCATCTGGAAAATAGCCGCACGTGCTGAACACCTTCTCCGTTATCTTCATTGCTCCGTCATGGTAACTTAATGCAACGCTTACTTTGTTCGATTTCAATATTTCCACATAGGCACTGAAATAACAACCGAGCACATGGTCAAGATAACTGCCTCTTGTCATATTCATTGCTTCTTCTGCTTCAAGCTGAAACAACGAAGGTTCGATTACGCCCGGCACAGAATGCATGGCCGGATGCTTCGCCTGCGAAGCGCCTACTTCTTTTGGTGAACGGTACATCAGGAAGGAAGGAACAGCGGGATACCACGCATTCAGCTGTCTGTAATAAAGGACGTGCCAGCTATCCGTCTTAACGAATACACGTTGCTCTGCATTTCGTCGCCGGCTCAGCAATTTTACCACCGCCTTATATTGCTGTTCCCTTGCAAAATCGTTCTGCAACGAATCAGTCGTACGGAGTATTGCATCGAGCAAAGGAACTTCCGACAGAACGATGTTGCAGGGGTCGCACGACAACAATTGCGCAACCAGCGTGGAACCACAACGCGAGATATGATAAATAAATGCTGTGTGCGAAACGCTGTCGGCTTGTTCTGCAATGCGCACCAACGTTTCTGCTGAAGTCACAGGAAATTTTCCAGGAACATTCTGCGGTAGGGACAGGCATGACGCAATCGACTCTTCAAAGAATGGTTCTGTGAAGGAATGATTGCCTACATATAGCCATCTGAAATTCACATCGCCATTGTTGTCGGCTAAGAGTTTGTATGGAACCCATCCGTTCAGAAGTTCCAGGTCATCCATTGATCTGCTTTTTGAGGTCAGCGATTATTACTTTCGAAGTATCGGTATTGATCCGTTCCAGTTCTGCAATCATTGCCAAGACTGTTGCTTCATCGGGAGCAAGCACCTTTCGTTCACATTCAAAATCATAACCCGCTTCTGCGAAAAGTTGGTCCGACCACTCGTTTCTCACACAATCAATGACCAGGTGGACACGAGGAAGTTCTCCTCTATTTTTCACACTGTGCGGCAGATCGAAATTGGCGTACCAACACTCACCGGCCCGCATGTTCATTCGTTGATTATCCACTACAAAATCAACATCCTCACTTGTCTGCAGGGGAATATGAAGACGGAATGCACCCCGTTCATAACACAATCCACGGTCGCGGTGCTCATGAATAATACTGCCCGGAGCTAACCGTAACAAACGGACAGCCTCCTTATCACATTTCAGCTCACTGAGAATCTTAAGGATATAAGGACAACTTTCAAGTAAGGGCGTCGGCAAGAATGCCCCTCCCTCTGTGCGTGTATCATCCGCATTTCCGGAAAGTGAATACAGCGCTATACTGGTCCAGTCTCCGGAATAATCTTGCGTATTAACATGCCTGCTCCAGTCGGACCTTATACAGGTGAGCATATCGGCGGATAATAAATCACCTTCGAAAGTCAAAGGCAGTTTCAGAGAGTGACAGGCTGTTGTTAGACGCATGAAATAGTATAATGCAATATAGAATTCATTTCCCGGTGGTTTAGGATTTCAAATTAATACAACAATTAATTTACACATTTAAATTATCAATAAGATCTTAATATTACATCGCATTTCCTATATTGCTGCCAATTCGCTAACCAAATCATTCATTTACTCACTAAACCCATTCAACTTTTATGGAAGGAACATTGGCTGTCATAACTCCTGTAGCTTATGACTTTACACCCCGTTACTGGCAACAGTGCAGCGGGCAGATTCTATCAATTGCACAGAATCAGGCGTTGTTTTCACTACTCGGTACAACCTATGGTGGAAACGGAATTCAGACTTTTGGTTTACCAGATTTACGCGGTCGTGTGGCAACCGGTATTGGTCAAGGTCCGGGACTCCAGTATTACACACTGGGTGAAGTAACCGGCACTGAAAACGTCACACTCACGATGAACAACCTGCCGCCGCACACACACAATGGTGTTGTGCAGATGACTCCACTTGGTGGAAATTCAGGCGATAGTGCTACGCCGGTTGGTGGTTATCCAGGTCCGATTCCAAATGGTTATACCACGACTCTTGCTGGTTCATCGCCGATGGGTTCTTCGTCGTTCGCGAATACGAACATCGGTCAGGCTGGAAGTAATTTTCCGGTTTCTGTTCTGACCCCATATCTGACCTTGAATTTCGTGATTTGTGTACAGGGCATTTTTCCTTCACGAAACTAGTCGCAGTACGCAACCGAACTTTTCAAACATTAACTGAATTCAAAAACCTATAACATATGTTCGTAGAACCATATTTGGCCACAGTTACAAACTTCGCAGGAAATTTCGCTCCACGGAGCTGGATGTTCTGTCAGGGCCAGTTACTATCAATTGCAGAATACACAGCACTTTTCGCACTCATCGGTACTACCTATGGCGGCGATGGGCAGACAACATTTGCATTGCCTGATATGCGCAGCCGTGTCGCAGTTAGCATGGGGCAAGGCCCGGGACTTTCCAACTACATGCTGGGACAAGCAGCAGGCACTGAAAACGTCACTATCCTTTCTTCTCAAATGCCCGGACACAACCACGTGGTAACTACTTTCACTGGTGCATTTCAGGCTTCTACCAGCACAACCGGACTTGTAGGTGTACCTAATAATGCCATTCCTGCAGCAGGTGCAACTGCCTATTCCAACGCACCGGATGGAAACACTTTTGGCCCGATGAACCTGAATTCAATTACACCAATGGCCGGAGGCAATCAGCCCATTTCCATAATTCAACCTTATCTAGGTATGAATTTTATCATCGCGGTGGAAGGTATTTTTCCATCACGTAACTAACTTATTTAAGAACACTTAAACAACTTATAATACTATGGAAGGTGTAATTGGTTATACAACAATCTTCGCCGGCAATTTCGCTCCCAAGTCATGGGCGTTTTGTGCAGGGCAAATAATTAACATCGCATCAAACACTGCATTGTTCTCTATTCTGGGAACAACATATGGTGGAAACGGAACTACAACTTTTGCGCTTCCCGATTTACGCGGACGTACAATTGTTGGAGCAGGAGCAGGCCCCGGTCTTTCTTCTTATAATATTGGTCAGGTGGGTGGCACAGAATCTACTGCCCTTACCACGCTCACTATGCCGGCACACGTTCACCCGGTAACTGCTCAGTTGAATATTTCTGCAACTGACAACTCCGCTACGCTGACTAATCCGATTGGCAACGTATACGGACAGGAACCTTCGACCAATCCGATCTATGGTGCTGACGGAAATGTAAGCATGGCAAAAATCGATGCCAGCCTTACAATGACGAGCACCGGAGCCGGGGCTTCATTTGAAATTCTCCGCCCACTGCTCGGATTGAATTACATTATTTGTCAGTACGGAGTATTTCCGGCACGCAATTAATATTATTTCATTATAGAGAAAAGGGGAACAGTGCTGTTCCCTTTTTCTTTGTTTTTTTGCAATCTCTTCACCCGCTTAATTTATGCCGCATAAAATTGGATTTCTCATGCCCCGCTCCGGCGAATTTCCGTCGATGAGTTTTGATTTGAACGATGGCTTTCGTCTTGGTCTGGCGCAAGCTGGTATAACTGACGTAGAAATTATCACAGACAGTATCGGATTTGGAGAAGACACTCAGTTAAACCATTCCAGGGCCGAGAAGCTGGTCATGAACGACAACGTTGATCTTATTGTGGCGTATGCAACATCGCTCAATGCGGAAGCCTTGTACGATTTTGCAAAGACAGCAGGCAAACCAATCCTGTTTCTGGATGCTGGAATGGAATTGTTCGAATTGCCTCCTTCGCCTAATTGCTATCACATCACACTTCAGGGCATGCATGCAAGCCGCTTAACAGGAAGAGATGCAGGATCGGGCGGAAGAAATATTATTAGTGCCACGAGTTTCTATGATGGAGGGTATCGCGCACCGTGGGCAATCGCTCAGGGAATTGAAGAAGGTAAAGGTAGAACTTGCGGAAATTACGTTAGTGTTTTCAAACCGGAAGAGTTTTCCGTAGATCAATTGATTCACGTGATTGAAAACACCGAAGCACAAGGCATCACGGTCTGTTTCAGCATGTACCTCGTTGAATTATTCATGAAGGGACTGAAAGAAAAAAATCCTGTCTCTACTTCCTTGCCGTTTTACTGTTCCCCTTTTACTGCTGAAGAACAGTGGCTGGAGAAATGCGATTTCCCCGGAGGAACATTCCACGCTATCGTTCCGTGGTCAATCCTGCTGGAGAATCCTGCTCAACAGGCAATGAAAGATTCTCTTTTGAAGAACAAAAACAAAACGGCCAACCTGTTCAGTCTACTCGGATGGGAAGCTGCGCAGGTAGTTGATCAGATCATCAAGGGTGGGACATCCTCTCTGGACAACTGGTCGTTCGAAAGTCCAAGAGGTGTTGTATGTTTCCATCCCGATTCGCACTGTACATATGCCCCGCTGTATAATGCTTTTATAGAAGGCAATGAAAACGGCAAATGCAAACTTCGTATAACGAACCCGATCAATATCAATCCGGAAGAACACCTTACCGTTTTCAGGTCACGCCCGGAAGGAGACTATACCCGCTGGCGCAATAATTATTTCTGCATCTAAGCTATGCGTATCGCTATACTTTGTAACGACCGCATCGGTTTCCCTGCAATCCATCAGTTACTGCCTCATCGTTTAATCGTAGCAGCAGGAACTTCCGATCGTTTACCGGAAACCACAATGGCTCTTCAGCAATTATGCGGAATGGCTGCAATTCCCTTGCAGGTATTTTCCAAAGCAAATTTCGCAACGGAAATACGTTCGTGGCTTCAGCAACACCAACCCGATGTAGTTCTGGTAAAAACTTTTCCATACAAAATTCCGGCTGATGCATTGAACGTACCGAAGTTTGGCTTCATTAACTTTCATTATGCACCCTTGCCTGCATTCCGCGGATCAAATCCTCTATTCTGGATGATTCGAAATGGCATTACGGAAGGTGGTGTAACCCTCCACAAGATGGATGAAACGTTCGACACCGGTGAAATCTTAATCAGGCAGCAGGTAATTCTGCAACCCGATACCAGTTTCGGAATGGCAGTCAGTCAACTTGCGTTTACCGGTGCCACACTAACGGGTCCGCTGCTACAGGGATTATTGAACAGTTCTCTGACTCCAATGGATCAAGATTCTTCTCTGGCAAAATGGTATGGCCGTCCTAAGCCTGAAGATCTTTTCATCCGTTGGAATACAATGACGGCAACTGAAATACGTAATCTGGTGAATGCATGTAATCCATGGAACAGAGGTGCTGTTGTCCGGTTCCGCGGATGGACTTTCGCGATTACTGATTCTTCTGTTTCTGATAATACAGTTGCTGATGGAACGGCTCCAGGCACCATCATTTCTATGGATGAAAATATTGGAGTCATTGTTTCGTGTAAAGGATCGGAAGCAATCCGGATCAATGCAATCTATACGGAAGAGGGTTATTTCTCTGCTTTTCGACTCAAAACTTTCGGAATTCAGGTTGGCGAAAAACTGGATGCTTGATTTCTGCTTAATTAGCGGCATTTACAAGAATTAACGGCTGCTGATAAAACCAGCATCTTTCCCTGATTTATTTAGATATTATTGCTTGAGAACACCTCAGGAAGTGTTATTTTCGGGTCGCTAACACAAAACCAATAACTCCGCTTATCTCAACTTTTTCCTATGAAAAGAATGTCTGCTTACAACCCAATGAATTGTTTTCGTGCAATTACACTTTTGACATTGTTCCTTTTTTCTGCGGCTTCGTTACGCGCACAAACCTGGACATTTGAAGGTGCCGGTGGCTCTGCAAATGCGGAGAACGGTAAAGCAGTATGCGCTGATGCATCAGGAAACGTATACGTCACCGGGTCCTTCTCGAATACCGTCGATTTTGATTTGGGCGGAGGCACTGCCAACCTCACCTCGAATGGCAATAACGATATTTTCATTGCCAGTTATACAGCGGCCGGAGCATACAGATGGGCGGTGCGTGCTGGTGGAGCTGCTCTAGATAATGGTTCTCCTGCAGGCGGAATCTGTACAGACGGCACAAACGTTTACGTTACGGGATCATACAACGGTGCTGCAACAATGTTTGGTGCAACAAGCCTTACGCCAAACGGAGGAGGTGGAACGGATGCTTATGTTGCAAAACTGAATGCTGCCAACGGTGCGTGGATATGGGCCGTTAGTCTCGGTGGACCGGGTAACGTAGATAATGGTGTAGCCATGTGCCTCGACCCTTTGGGCAATCCTTATTTATTAGGAAGCTTCAACGGAACCATGAGTGGTGCTTGTGCGAACGTTTCCGCTGGGGGAACTGATATTTTTGTAACCAAACTCAATCCGGCTACAGGTGCATGTGTATGGATGGCCAATGGTGGTTCAACCGGCAATGATGGAACCGCCGGGGGTGGTATCTGTTATGATCCGATAACAACAGAACTTATTGTAGCCAGCAACTTCACGACAAGTGCCGGCAATTTTGGCGCATTCTCGGTTCCTTTTGTGGGTGGTATTGAAATGTGTGTTCTGGAATTAAATTCCACGACAGGTGCATGGATGGGTGCTGTAGGAACCGGATCGGTCACCAACGATGATGCAGTTGCTTGTGCGCTGGATCCGAGTACAGGTAATGTGATGGTGGTTGGAGCCTATACGGGTAACATGACTTTGCCGGGTGGAATCCCGCTTACTGCATCGTTCGCAGGAGCCCAGGATGCATGGATAGGAAGTTATTCAATTGCTTCCAATACATTCTTATGGGCAAAAACGGCTGCCGGAGTATCAAACGATCGCGCTAACGGAGTAGCGGTAGATGGCGTCGGGTCTGTATTGATGACAGGTCAGTACATCAGTAGCCCAACGACATTTGGTGCTTTGGCCTTGACAAACACCAATAGTTCCGGCTTCGACGATATGTTTGTGGTTTGTTATTCTGCAGGAACGGGAATAGAACGTTGGGCTACAAAAAATACGAATTCAGGTGTTCAGCCTTCTGCAAATAATGGCAGAGGAATCGCTTATGCAGGTAGTAATAATTTTTGGATCACGGGGCAACACGCCCAAGGTTGCACATTCGGGGCACTAGGTCCACTGAACTCCAATGGCTTCAACGATTTTTATGTTGCCAAGCTTAATGCACCACCTCCCCTCACCGCTACTCAATCACAAGTCAACCTTACTTGTAACGGTGTGTGCACAGGAAGTGCTACAGTTGTTGCGAGTGGTGGACAGGCGCCCTACACGTACAGTTGGTCACCATCAGGTGGATCAGGTGCTACAGCATCGTCGTTGTGCTCAACAAATTACACGGTAACAATCACAGACGCTGCTGCAACTTCAATCACAAGAACTTTCAATATCACACAGCCACCTGCTATTGTTGTCACACCTATCTCGCAGACCAACGTTTCCTGCTTCGGCGGATCAAATGGAGCAGCACAGGTAACGGCTTCAGGAGGCACAGGCTCTTTGACCTACAACTGGACACCGGGCAATCCTTCTGGTGATGGAACAGGTAGTGTTACAGGGTTAACCGCCTCGGTTTACACCATCACTGTTACAGATCAAAACTTCTGCACCGCTACAAGAACTTTCAATATTACTGCACCACCCGCACTGTCTGTCACTCCGAATTCACAAACGAACGTTTCCTGCTTCGGCGGATCAAATGGCGCTGCATCCATCAATTTACCAACTGGTGGTGCAGGTGGCTATACTTACAATTGGACACCTGGAAATCCAACTGGTGACGGAACAATATCTGTGACAGGATTAACTGCACAGGTCTACACCGTTACAGTAACTGATGCTAACACGTGTACTAGATCTTTTACATTCAATGTTACAGCACCGCCTGCACTTTCAGTTACACCAAATACACAAACAAACGTTTCCTGCTTCGGCGGATCAAATGGCGCTGCATCCATCAACACACCAACAGGTGGAGCAGGTGGATACAGCTATAACTGGACACCGGGCAATCCTACAGGTGATGGAACAACATCGGTGACAGGATTAAGCGCACAAGGATATACAGTAACTGTAACTGATGCGAACTCTTGTACTGCATCTTTTGCTTTCAACGTTACTGCACCTCCTGCACTTTCAGTCACGCCGAATTCACAAACAAACGTTTCCTGTTTCGGCGGATCAAATGGCGCTGCATCCATCAACACACCAACTGGTGGTGCAGGTGGATATAGTTACAACTGGACACCGGGAAATCCAACAGGTGACGGGACAACAAGTGTTACAGGGTTGACTGCTCAGGTCTATACTGTGACAGTAACAGATGCAAACTCATGTATTGCAACACAAACGTTCAACCTCACTGCTCCTACTGCACTTGTTGTAACTCCTGCTTCACAAACAAATGTTTCCTGTTTCGGCGGATCGAATGGAGCTGCATCCATCAACACACCAACTGGTGGTGCAGGTGGATATAGCTACAACTGGACACCGGGAAATCCAACAGGTGACGGAACTATATCTGTGACAGGATTAACTGCACAGGTGTACACCGTTACTGTAACGGATGCAAACTCATGCGTTGCAAATGCTACGTTCAACGTTACTCAACCTACTTCTCCGGTGAGCGGAACAACTGTTGTCACTAACGTTGCTTGCTTCGGTGGATCAACTGGTGCAATTAACTTAACACCAACTGGTGGATTCGGTCCATATACTTTCAATTGGTTGCCTTCTGGACCAACTACTGAAGATCGCACTGGTCTTGTGCAGGGAACTTACTCTGTACAAATCACAGATGTAAATGGATGCGTTGGAACAGTGACCGCCAGTGTGACTCAACCAACATCACCTGTAAGCGGAACAACTGTTGTAACAAACGTTGCTTGCTTCGGCGGCAATACTGGCGCAATCAATCTTACACCAACTGGCGGAACAGGTCCGTACACGTTCAACTGGTTGCCAAGCGGACCAACAACAGAAGATCGCACTGGTCTTGTGCAGGGAACTTACTCTGTACAAATCACAGATGTAAATGGATGCGTTGGAACTGTTACTGCTACAGTTACACAACCAACTTCACCAGTATCAGGA
>JBEIPA010000032.1:0-59255 GCA_040377305.1 Flavobacteriales bacterium
CTTACCTGTGGACTCCGGGCAACCTCACCAACGCAACCGAACCAGGATTGCCGCAAGGAACTTACGTATGCGTTGTAACCGACGGTAACATGTGTACCGCTTCTGCAACTACGACTATTACAGAACCAACTGCGATTGTTACCACAACTGCAGCGGTTGATGCGAACTGTAACCTGTCTGACGGATCTGTTTCTGCTAACGCAAACGGAGGGACCGGAACGATCACATACCAGTGGTTAAATGGTGGACCAGGTACTTTTGACTGGAACAACATACCAAGCGGAACGTACACTGTTGTTGTTATGGATCAGAACGGATGTACTGATACGCTCACACAGGCTATACAAAACCTCAATGGTGTCAATGCTGTTTTGAATTCATCAACGAATCTCACTTGCTTCAACGATGCAAGCGGTGCGATAGATATTGACGCAACTGGTGGTGTGGGTCCATACAGTTATTCATGGACACCAAACGTTTCTACCACCGATACAGCTTCCGGTATTGCAGCGGGCAATTATTCAATTATTGTGACAGATCAATCGGGATGTACTTCCACCGTTACGGTTCTTGTTACTGAGCCTTCGCTTATGACGGTGCAGGCAAGCGCAAACCCAACAACTGTGTGTGTAGGAACGCAAGTAACATTAAACAGTAATGCGGGTGGAGGAACCCCAGGTTACGTATTTGAATGGACTCCTTCTCCACTGCCGCTAATTGGGCAAACACAAAACATTGTTCCTCTGGCGACCACGACTTATACTGTAACTGTAACAGATGCTAACGGATGCACGGCAACGTCACCAATCCTGGTAACGGTTAATCCGCTACCAACACCATTGTTCCAGGGAGATATTCTTCAGGGATGTGCGCCTGTCTGTGTGAACTTCTCTGATCTAACAACTGTAGCCTCAGGAACAATCACCGGCTGGTCGTGGGATTTTGGTGACAACACAACATCCACACAGCAGAACCCACCACAACATTGCTACACAACACCTGGTGTTTATACGGTGATTCTTACTGTCACTACAAACTCCGGATGTACACAAACCATTACGATGGCGAACTACATCACTGTGTTTGAAAATCCAATTGCAGCATTTGGTGCGGGTCCGCAGCCTACAACCATTCTGAATCCGACAATTCAGTTTACAGATTCATCGTACCTCGCAGCATCGTGGTTGTGGAATTTCGGTGACGTGATTAACTCTTCGTCTACCGATCAGAATCCATCGTTCACATACCCTGAGCCGGATTGTTACCTCGTTGAACTTGAAGTAACCTCCCCTGATGGATGTACTGATACCGATACGCAAACCGTTTGCATCGCACCTGATGTGTCCATTTACGTTCCGAACACATTCACTCCGGATGATAACGGACTGAACGATATCTTCAACGTAGTATCAATCGGACTCGATCCAGGCAACTTCGAGATGTGGATTTTCGATCGCTGGGGTAATATGATTTATTACACTGATGAGCTAGACGAAGGTTGGGACGGACGTGTACAGGGTGAAGATGAAATCTGCCAGATCGATACCTATGTATGGAAGATTAAAGCGCAAGACGTGTTGGGCAATAAGCACAACCTCATTGGTCATGTTAACCTGATCAAATAATTAACTAAGCGATTAGATTATAGCCTCCGAAGAACTTCTGTCGGAGGCTTTTTTATTCCCGCCTACCTTGAGTATCTTAGGTGCCGGTTAAACCTTAAAAAATGAAACACGGTTACAAAGGAATTCTTGTAATGGCTTTTAGCGCTGTTACAATCATGCTGAGTGCACAACCAGCTATTGAATGGGGAAATCGTTACAACGCACCTCCGGATATGGCTGATGAAGCGTACGATATTGCAGTAGATCCTGCAGGAAATGTATACGTTACCGGATCTGCATTCAACAGCAGCGCAAATCTCGATGCAGTAACAATCAAGTACGATGCGAACGGAAACCAGCTTTGGGTGCGGAACTTCGATCGCGGAATCAGCGATAACGATTTTGCAAAATCAATTGCACTTGACGCCGCTGGGAATGTGTACATCACCGGTTTTAGCTCCGGAACTGGCACATCTGCAGATGTACTGACTGTTAAATATGACAACAGCGGAACTCAACAATGGGCTATGTTCTATGATGGTCAACATAGCCACATGGACGAAGGCAAATCAATTGCAGTTGATGCGAGCGGAAATGTTTTCGTATGTGGTTACACGAGCGACTCTATGTACTTGTATGATGCATTAACGATTTGTTACAACACCGCAGGAACGCAGCAATGGGCGCAAATA
Source organism: Flavobacteriales bacterium (assembly GCA_040377305.1). Lineage (GTDB taxonomy): Bacteria > Bacteroidota > Bacteroidia > Palsa-965 > Palsa-965. The sequence goes on from JBEIPA010000032.1 coordinate 2,297, forward strand.
TTTGATGGTGTAGCAGGAAATAACGACGAGCTTCTCGATATCGCGATTGATGGATCATCGAACGTTTATGTTACTGGCAACACTACCGACACCATGTACATTGCTGATATTCTCACCATCAAATACAATTCAGCTGGAACACAGCAATGGTTGCAGACACACGGTACACTTCCTAATGGAGACTTCGGAAAAGCAATTGCACTCGACCTAAACGGAAATGTTATTGTGGGTGCGCAAAGTGGTTTACCGGGCAACTGGTTCGATTATCTCTGTGTTAAATATTCTACCGGCGGAACATTCCAATGGGAAGCGCGTTACAACAATGGAAGTAACCGCTACGAAGATGTGTGGGAAGTGTGTACAGATAACGCGGGTTTCGTATACATCACAGGACAAAGTCAGTCGACCGGAAACAATTCTGCTCCCAACGATATTGCAACTTTGAAATACACCCCGGCCGGAAATGAGGTTTGGCTGCGTCGCTTCGATGGTGGTTTTAGTAGCGGTGATGACCGTGGATATGCGATGGTACTCGACGACACTGCGAATGTTTATGTTGCCGGCTACAGCAAAAACGCAACGAATAACGATTACATCACACTAAAATATGACAGTGCAGGAACACTCGAATTCGATTTGCGTTTCAATAGTCAATACAACGGAACCGATCAGGTGAATGCTATCGCCGTACAAGGAGGTAACATTTATGTAACCGGTCGCTCGGCTAATTCCGCCAACGAAGATTACTTCACGATCAAGTACAGCTATGCAGCTGTCGGTATCAACGAAAGCAATTCCGTTGTTTCACTCTCTGCTTATCCAGTTCCTGCAAATACAGTCTTGAATGTAAATTTGGCTGCAATTGCGGATTCAAAATCCAAATTCGTCATTACAGATTTGTCAGGCCGCGTTGTGATCAGCGAACCAGTTACTCCTATGACCACGATTCAGCAAATCGACATTGGTGAACTTGCCGAAGGAACATACTCTTTATGCCTGATTGGGGCAGACGGAAGCCTTCTTTCGAGCCAGCTGATAGTGAAGAATTAAGTCATTTTAAGGGCATTTTAAGGGGTGGAGAAATCCACCCCTTTTTTATTGACTTTAAACGGATTTGGTATACCTTTGAATATAGTGCTGTGTAGTGTCGGCAAACACCACTGCAGCAACATGTTGCTAAGACCTGTCTCATGAAGAAATTCGTACTCGTATTTTGTGTACTTGCGATGGTATTTTTCATACCCTCACTTCACGCACAAACTTTTGGATCGACTGTTTGTCCGATTAACGCCGGAGCAGATCAAACGATCTGTGCACCTAACTGTGCGAACCTTTCGGGAACTTATACAAATAGTAATACGCCCGGTACCGGTGCTAATGCTTATACGGTAGGCGCAATTCCATACGCACCGGATCCGTTCAATGTAGGAACACAACTTTTCCTGGCTGACGATCAGTGGTCAGGTGTGATCGCATTGCCTTTTCCTTTTTGCTTTTACGGTACAACGTACAACACCTGTCTGATCGGATCGAACGGTCTTCTCACATTCAACGTAGGAACACCTAACGGTTATTGCCCTTGGCCAATTCCCGCTGCGAACGCACCGAATGGAGGCTACGGTTGGTCAAATGGTATTGGTGGTCCGTGGCAGGATTTATATGCGTCAATCGGTGGTCAGATTCGTTACACAACTTATGGTACTGCACCTTGTCGTCGCTTCGTTGCCAGCTGGTATCAAGTGCCAATGTATGGCTGCACAGGAACACTCCTTACACAACAAATTACTTTGTACGAAACGACAAACGTAATTGACAACTTCATTCAGGTGCGTCAAGGTTGCAGCTGGAATGGCGGACGAGCTGTTCAGGCTGTAATGAACAATGGCGGAACACAAGCTGTAGTTGTTGCAGGTCGTAATGCTACTAACGCAAACTGGACTACCAACAACGATGGTCGTCGTTACATTCCAAATGGAGCAACGAATGTTGTTGTAGGATGGTATCAAGGTGCAGTATTAGTTCAGGCGGGTGCAACTGCAACGGTTTGTCCAAATACAACGACTACTTACACGTTCCAGGCTGTCTACACAAACTGCAATGGATCTACTGTTGTTGTCAGCGATCAAGTGATTGTTAATGCCAGCAGTCTTGCGGTTACTGCAGCTCCTGCAACACAAACTATTTGTAATGGCGGAAATGCAAACCTCACGGCGAACGCAGCGGGAGCAATCAGTTGGCAGTGGAATATTATTCCGGGCAACGCATTCGTGAGTAACCAGCAAAACCCGACGGTCAGTCCGACGGTCACTACAACCTATGTCGTCACGGCCACCGATGCGGCCGGTTGTCAGGGATTAGATACAATACAGGTCGTCGTCAGTGCAATGACAACTCAAGATGCCGGGCCTAACGATACCGTCTGTTCCGGTGCATGCACTATGCTCACTGCTACGGGTGGTATTACTTATGTGTGGTCGCCAAGCCCATTCCTGACACCGCCATTGAATACGGCCTCGGTGAACGCATGTCCAACCGGTACTACAATTTTTTACGTGACTGTAACTGATGCTAATGGTTGCACGGGAGTAGATAGTGTTACCGTATTTGTTGCGAACACGGTCCTTTCTGTGGCATCACTTGGAACAAACGTTACCTGTAATGGTGCGTGCGACGGAACGGGTTCTGCTGCGGCGAATGGCGGTTTCCCTCCGTACCAATACACGTGGTCGAACGCCATGAACGGTGCTAACATTTCCAACCTGTGCGCCGGACCTTACACTGTAACTGTAACCGACGCTATTGGATGTACGGCAACTGCCTCTATCAACATTACGGAACCTACTGCACTTGATGTTCAGGCAACGAATATTTCAACTGCGAACTGCGGACAGAATGATGGTTCCGTTACGATTTCTATCACCGGTGGTATTCCTAATTACCAGATACTTTGGTCTACTGGTGGAAACGGTTTAACTGAAAGCAATTTGGCTTCGGGACCTGTGACCGTGACTGTCACCGATGCGAATGGTTGTGATACGACATTAACATTCAACGTACCAAACACACCAGGTGCAACGGTTGTCATCAGCTCATTCAATAACGTTACGTGCTTCAGTGCATGCGATGGCGATGCTAATGCACTAGGTGGTGGTGGTACGGCACCTTATAATTATTCATGGAATACAGTTCCGGTTCAGAATACTGCAACTGCAACCAACCTATGTCCGGGAACATACACGATAACAATGGTTGATGCGGTAGGTTGTTCGGATACTGCTCAGGTCACTATTACAGAACCACCACAGCTCACGTTGATCGTTGGTACAGCTGCGACAATTTGCATTGGACAGAGCGCGAACTTAACTGCCCAAGGTAATGGTGGTACACCAATGTACATATACGCGTGGACTGATGGTGTAAACAATTGGGTCGTTCAGAACCCAACTGTTTCTCCGACAGTAACAACTACATATTCATGCATTGTGACTGACGCTAACAATTGTACATCTTCGATTCAGAGTGTAACGATTACAGTCAATCCACCATTAGCGGTTAACGCCATTACGACGCAGATTGCTTGTCAGAACACGCAAGTGAATCTCTCAGCAGTTGCTGCAGGTGGTAACGGTAACTACACCTATACATGGACACCTGGACCATTAATGGGTTCGAATGTGACAGTAACTGCAACTCAGAATCAAACCTATACGGTAACTGTAACAGACAATTGCGGAACTCCGCTTGCGACTGACACGGTGTCTGTGCTGATTAACCCTGCGCCGATTCCGTCATTCACTACTTCGACTCCTGCGCAAGGATGCGAACCTTTGTGTGTAACCTTTGTGAACACGACACCGAATACTGCAACATTGACGTGGACATTCGGAAATAACATTGGAACGTCTACATCAAGTCCGGCTAACTTCTGCTTTAATACAGCGGGCAGTTATGATGTTACTTTAACCGTTACAGACATTATCGGCTGCACAGGTACAACGACGATGATGAACTATGTTACGGTTTGGCCGAATCCAATTGCAGATTTCTCTGCAAATCCAAATCCAGCAACTGAACTAAACAATATTGTGCAGTACACAGATCTTTCAGTTGGTGCGGTTTCGTGGGTATGGAGTTTTGGCGGTGACTCGGGAGCTTCAACTCAACAGAACCCACTTTACACATGGGATACAACAGGTACTTACCTCGTGCACCTGTACGTTGAGAATTCTTACGGATGCTGGGATACAATCTCTATTCCGCAGGTTGTGCAGGAAGACTACGCATTGTTTATTCCAAATACATTCACACCAAATGGAGACGGGCACAATGATTTATTCTTCCCACAAGGAATCGGAATCGATGCTGAGCATTACACGATGTACATCTTTGATCGTTGGGGCAATTTAATTTATCAGACAAGCACCTGGCCTGGCGGATGGGATGGAACCGTTCAAGGCAAAGGTGAATGTCAGATTGATACGTACGTTTACAAAATTGCCACACAGGATGGAAACCGCGCGAAGCGTGTGTACATCGGACACGTGAATTTGATTCGATAGATTTTGTTTTAAAAAGACTCCCGGTAAATTCCGGGAGTCTTTTTTTTACTACTTAGCATCTTAAACTTAGGCCGCTTCCAACCGGTACAGCGACCCGATTTACGTAGCACAACAATGGAAAGTCGGCCGAACGCGACTGTCAGGTGATCGGAAACAAATGCCTGATTAAACTCAGAATATCAGTTAACCACAAAGGAACTTCTGCGTTTTTTGCCAATGAAACTTCTTGCTTTTCATTGGCGATATTATATATTTGTTATGTATGAGACTTCCCTAACGTTTCTACATAACCCATGAAAAAAATCATTACGTTATTTGCTACGGCAATGTTCCTGTCTGCTGGCATCAATGCACAAAACAATGCTGGCCTTGGAACCACTACTCCAAATGCTTCTTCAATTCTTGAAATGCAGTCCACCACGCAAGGTGTGCTCGTTCCGCGAATGACTGCGGTACAGCGTCTGGCTGTTCCCGTGAACGCAACTACTGAAGGTTTGTTGGTGTATGACCTGGATTCTCTCTGCTTCTTCTATTACAAAGTTTCAACGGGGTGGACATCGCTTTGCAATTCAGGTGGTGGTACAGGACCAACTGGTCCTGCGGGTCCTCCAGGTGCGAACGGGTCTTCGGGAACAAACGGAATCTCGTGCTGGGATTTAAACTCTAACGGAGTGAACGATCCAGGAGAGGATATCAATAGCGATGGTAACTGGGATGGACTTGACTGTCAAGGTGCAGTTGGTGCGGCTGGTCCGGCCGGAGCGAACGGAACAAATGGAATTTCCTGCTGGGACTTGAACGGAAACGGTGTTCAGGATCCTGCTGAAGATATTAATACTGATGGTAACTGGAACGCTGCCGATTGTGCTGGTGCTACCGGAGCTACTGGTGCTGCTGGTGCACCGGGCGCGCCTGGTGTTGCTGGTCCTACCGGAGCTTCTGGAATAAACGGAACGAATGGAGTAACAGGACCAACTGGTCCTATCGGTCCTACAGGTCCCACAGGGTTTGGTGTAGGCCCAACTGGTCCAACTGGTGCAAACGGAACTAACGGTGCAGCCGGTCCTGCGGGTCCTGCTGGTCCTGCCGGTGCTGCTGGTCCTACCGGCGCTGCTGGTGCTGCTGGCCCAATCGGTCCTGCTGGTCCTGCTGGTCCTGCTGGTCCTACCGGCGCTGCTGGTGCTGCTGGTCCTGTTGGTGCTGCTGGTCCTGCCGGTGCTGCTGGCGCAACGGGTCCTACCGGTCCAACGTGGACCATCACTTCAACGAATTACGATACAGATGGAAATTTGGTAATCAATACTTCCATACCATCTACAATCACTTCTACTAACCGCGCATGGATATTAGGTGGTAACGCTAATGCTGCGACTGAAAGTTTTGGTACAACCACTGCTCAGCATGTCGACCTCATATCCAACAATATTGTTCGTGGTCGTTTATCCAACGTTGGGGAGTTCTTTATCGGAACTACGGTAACTGCATTGGCTGGCGATTTGATGAACGGTGTAAGCAACGCAGCATTCCCTTGGGCTATCAATGGTTATTCTAACCAAAATGGTAGCGGTGTTTATGGTTCTGTTACTGCGGGTGGTACTCAGTTCGGTGGAGTGCAAGGCGAGTATTTCGGTACTAACGCTATTGGTGCTGGTGTTCGCGGTATATGCGGTGCTGGAAATCAATTAGGAGTGAACGGACAAAACGTTGCAGTAACAACTGGTTGGTCAGGATTATTTCAGGGTGATTTAGGATACACTGGATTCTTTGGTGTTGCCTCCGACGCTAAGCTCAAGAAAAACATTCAGACGATTGATAATCCAATGGGCATGATCATGCAAATGCGTGGCGTGACCTACGAGCACCGTCTGGATCAATATCCTGACCTTGGACTGAAGACAGGAACTAACTACGGATTCATTGCGCAGGAAATTGAAATTGTTGCACCCGATTTAGTGCGTACAAAGACTCTACCTCATATTAATTCAACCAATCGTGGTACTTCGAGTGCTCCAGGTGGTTCCAATGAAACAGTGAAAACCGTTAGCTACATTGAGGTTGTTCCGATTCTTTTGGAAGGAATCAAACAACAGCAGATGATGATCGATTCACTGAAAACTTCTGTGGAGGAACAACAAAAGAAAATTGAGCAACTTGAACAGCAAATTAGAATCGGTAATGGACAAGGGTACAATTCTCCTTCCCAGAGCCAACCTGACGCTGGCAATCCTGCACAAGCGGATAAGCCTGATCCACAACAAGTTGTAGTGGTTGACCCCAAATAGTTTTCACGTAAAATTTTCAATCCCGGCCCAATTAGCCGGGATTTGTTTTTGATCGAAAATGGGTTATTTTTGCTTCCTTCTGAACTTAGCATATTCCCCAATGAGAAAACTATTACCCCTACTACTCGTGCTTGTCAGTATGACTCGCATTAGTTACGCGCAGAACAACGCAGGTCTTGGAACCACAACACCGAACGCTTCTTCCATTCTTGAAATGCAGTCCACCACGCAAGGTGTTCTCGTTCCACGAATGACGGCTGTTCAGCGTTTGGCTGTTCCGGTAAACGCAACAACTGAAGGCTTGTTGGTGTATGACCTCGATTCACTTTGCTTCTTCTACTATAAAGTTTCAACGGGCTGGACATCACTTTGCAATGCAGGTGGTGGTACTGGTCCAACTGGTCCTGCGGGTCCTGCAGGTGCTAACGGTACAGCAGGCGCTAACGGAACGAATGGATATAACTGCTGGGATCTTAACGGTGACTTGGTTCAGGATCCAGGCGAAGACATAAACTCAGATGGCGTATGGGACGCACTCGATTGTCAAGGCGCTGCGGGTCCTGCGGGGGCTGCGGGTGCAAACGGAACAAATGGAATTTCCTGCTGGGACTTGAACGGAAACGGTGTACAGGATCCTGCTGAAGATATTAATACCGATGGTAACTGGAATGCATTGGATTGTGTTGGAGCTACTGGTGCAACCGGGGCCGCAGGTGCACCTGGAGCCGCGGGTCCTACAGGTACTCCTGGTACCAACGGAACAAACGGTGTTACCGGGCCAACTGGTCCTACGGGTCCCACGGGATTTGGTGTAGGTCCAACGGGTCCAACGGGTGCTGCCGGTCCAACTGGCGCTCCTGGTGCTAACGGGGCAACTGGTGCTGCTGGTCCTGCGGGTCCTACCGGAGCTCCTGGTGCTGCGGGCCCTACCGGTGCTGCGGGTCCTGCTGGTCCAACTGGTGCTGCTGGCGGCGTAGGTCCAACTGGTGCTGCAGGTGCTGCGGGTCCTACTGGTGCTGCGGGTCCTGTAGGTCCAACTGGTGCTGCAGGTGCTGTGGGTCCAACTGGTGCTGCGGGTGCTGTAGGTCCAACTGGTGCTGCAGGTGCTGCGGGTCCTACTGGTGCTCCAGGCGCTGCGGGTCCTACTGGTGCTGCGGGTCCTGTAGGTCCAACCGGCGCTGCAGGTGCAGTAGGTCCGACTGGTCCAACATGGACATTGTCTTCAGTAACTTACAATACGAATGGTACTGTTACAGTTAACGGAACAGCGGGTTCAGGTGGTCCAATCACTTCAACAAACGCTGCATGGTTGACTACTGGTAATACAGGAACTAACGTTGCAACAAATTACATCGGAACAAACGATGCAAACTCATTCGGAATCAGAACCGGTGGCGCAGCTTTGACAAACGAACGAATGCGCATTCTTAATACTGGTGAAGCGCTTTACAATAGTCAGGCACCTGCTGCCGGAGATGTATTTGGTGTTTATGGTACTGGATATCCGGGTGCAACCAACGCATTAGGTAACTATGCAATTAATGGATATGTTGCTGGGGGTGGTGCTGCGTTGTATGGACAAAACCTTGGAACCGGTGCTGGTGTATATGGTGATGTTGCAAACGCAGTTGCTCTTGGTGTTCTTGGTCAAAACCTTGCAGCAAACGGAACTGGTGTTTATGGTGGAACTGTAGGTGGTTCAGGTAACGGTGTATGGGGTGACTACCTCGGTGTGGCGGCTAACGGAACTGCAGTTCGCGGACAATCGGTTCAGCCAGGTTCTGCAGGTACTGCAGTTGCCGGTTTCAGTGTTGGTACCGGTAACGGTGTATATGGAAGTAACTCTGGAACGGGTCTCGGTGTATTCGGCGTAAGCACCGGAACTAATGCAGGTGTATGGGGTCAATCTACGACAGGTGCAGATGGAGTTATTGGATTCGTAAATACAAACGCTGCATTCGGTGTGTGGGCAATTAACCAAAATGCTTCAGGTACTGGTTTGGCAGCATCGGGTAACAACCGCACTACGATTTATCTTCCTACTGGCTCCGGAGCCGCATTCACAGGTGCTGAAGTTGGTGTATTTGGATTTGCCCGAAACCCGGCATCTGGTACTGCAGGATTAAATGGTGGTGGTTATTTCCGCGATTCAATTACCGCACTGAACAATACTTACGCTTATGTTGCTGCATATAGTGCTGGTACTGCTTACAAAGTAATCGGTCCTGGTGCGGTATCTACAATTGTACAGGATGCCAGTGGACAAGATCGCGTGATGTATTGCCCGGAAGCTCCAGAAGTTCTTTTCGAAGATTACGGAACTGGTCAACTTGTAAATGGTCAAGCTTACATTAACCTCGATCCAATTTTCGCATTGAACGTTAAGATTGATGAACAGCATCCGATGAAAGTTTTCATCCAGCTCGAAGGAGAATGCAATGGTGTTTATGTTGATCTGAAGACTGCACAAGGATTCCAGGTGAGTGAACTTAACGGAGGAACTTCCAATGCTAAGTTCAGCTGGCACGTTGTCTGTAACCGTGCTGACACACCAGCGTCGAAGTTTGAAGACAACCGTTTCCCGGTGTTCAACAACACAATGGATGCAGGAAACAGCAGAGAAAATATTCAATTAGTCGATCCAAAAGTTGTTCCGCAAGCAACACCGGAGCTTCCTAAGAAAGACAACTAAGCTTCTATCAATATCTTAAAAGGCGGCTCAGCAATGAGTCGCCTTTTCTTTTTGTATTGTTGATTTCCTCCAATGCAAGCCAGTGATTCAAGTCATGCATGACCGTAACATGGTCGTTCTGTTTTGATGCGCCGGGAGTGAGTTCCTAGCCCCGATTGAGCCATGCACCCCGCCCTTGAGTGAATGCAAACGTGCAGGGAAGAGGCGTGTGCAGGCGAAAGCGGGACAGGTAGAAATATGATGAGTTGCAGATCCGCTTCAAGTCAGCACCTGATATCAACAAAAAAGCCGGAGATGAATCCGGCTTAATATTGTTTTTCATTGGAGATTTAGGCATCAACGCGTGCATACTTCGCGTTCTTCTCAATGAACTCACGACGTGGTGGAACATCATCACCCATGAGCATAGAGAAAATACGATCTGCTTCTGCAGCGCTGTCGATAGTTACTTTGCGCAACGTGCGGTTCTCCGGATTCAGTGTTGTGAACCAGAGCTGCTCTGCATTCATTTCACCGAGACCTTTGTAACGCTGAATACCAACTGAAGATTCTTTTCCATCACCCGCAAGTTCTTTCACGAAAGCGCTACGCTCTTCTTCTGTCCAGCAGTAGCGTTCCTCTTTTCCTTTTTTCACAAGGTAAAGTGGCGGCGTTGCAATGTAGAGATGTCCGTTTTCAATGATCTCTTTCATTTGACGGAAGAAGAATGTCATGATCAACGTTGAGATGTGACTTCCGTCAACGTCCGCATCGGTCATGATTACAACTTTGTGGTAACGAAGTTTATCGAGGTTCAATGCGCGTTCATCTTCAGGTGTTCCGCGGAAAACTCCGAGAGCGGTGAAGATGTTTTTGATTTCTTCGTTCTCGTAAATCTTATGCTCCATTGCTTTCTCAACGTTGAGAATTTTTCCTCTCAACGGCATGATCGCCTGGAACGCACGGTTACGACCCTGCTTTGCAGTTCCGCCCGCTGAATCTCCTTCGACAAGGAACAACTCGCATTTGCTCGGATCGTTCTCTGAACAATCGGCAAGCTTACCAGGAAGTCCGCCACCTGTGAGTGCACCTTTACGTTGAACAAGCTCGCGTGCTTTACGTGCAGCGTGACGTGCAGTTGCAGCAAGAATTACCTTGTCTACAATCATTCGCGCCTGCTTCGGGTGTTCTTCGAGATACTGGCTCAGCATATCGCTTACTGCAGAACTCACTACGCCGTCAATATCGCTGTTACCTAATTTTGTTTTTGTCTGTCCTTCGAACTGCGGCTCCTGAACTTTAACCGAGATAACTGCTGTGAGTCCTTCACGGAAGTCATCGCCGTTGATTTCGAATTTCAGTTTGGAAAACATTCCTGCTTTCTCCGCGTATGATTTCAACGTACGTGTTAGTCCACGACGGAAGCCTGCAACGTGTGTTCCGCCTTCGTGTGTGTTGATGTTGTTTACGTACGAGTGAAGATTTTCACTGAACGATGTGTTGTACTGCATCGCAACTTCAACAGGAACACCATTGCGTTCACCTTCCATGTAGATCACATCATCATTGAGTTTCTCCCGATTTGCATCGAGGTACGCAACGAATTCGCGAAGACCACCGTCTGAATAAAACTTTTCACTCACCGGGAAACCTTCTGCATTCTTCTGACGCAGATCGAACATGGTAATGCCGATTCCCTTGTTGAGGTAAGCAAGCTCGCGCATGCGGCTCGCTAATGTTTCGTAGTTGTACTCAGATGCAATGAAGATAGAAGTGTCGGGCCAGAAGTGAACTTCCGTTCCTGTTAACTCACTTGTACCGATTTCTTTCACCGCGTAAACAGGCTTACCAATGTTGTACTCCTGCTGATACATTTTTCCCTGACGATGAACTGTTACTTCAAGCTTCGTTGACAAAGCGTTCACACACGATACACCCACACCGTGGAGACCACCGGAAACTTTGTAAGAATCTTTATCAAACTTTCCACCTGCGTGAAGCACTGTCATTACAACCTCGAGTGCTGAACGTTGTTCTTTATGGTGAAAGTCAACCGGAATTCCACGACCATCATCTTTTACGCTGATGGAATTGTCTTCGTGAATGGTTACTACGATGTGCTTACAGTGCCCTGCAAGTGCTTCGTCAATTGAGTTATCTACTACTTCATACACCAAATGGTGAAGGCCTTTTACGCCCACATCGCCGATGTACATTGCTGGTCTTTTTCTGACTGCTTCAAGACCTTCAAGGACCTGAATACTGTCTGCCGAATATTCTGTATTCTTTTTTTCGTTCACGAGCTCTTCCATGTGTCTGTTTTCCCCGATATTGAGGAATTGTTTAATCAGACAAATTTACGGAATATAAAGGTTTTAGCCCCATTTTTCGGCTAACAGAGCATCAACAATCTTCAGCAAAAATGTTAATAACTCGGGGCTTAAAAAGAGGCAAAAACGGGGGTCAATAAGAAACGAAAATTGGGTGTCTATTTCTTACGCACTCAAAATGTGTAAGTCAGACCTCCCATGAGGTTGAATTTCTGTGTAGGATAACCGTTCCAACGCATATAACGTTGATTAGCAATGTTCCGGAAATCGACATAGAAGCTCAGGTACTTGTTGTACCGATATTCAACACCAAGGTTGAGATCAACAAGCCCTTTCAGGTTCGTGATTCCATAGCCCGTAGCAGCCGTTCCTGTGCGCGCGTATTGACCATTGAGGTAATAAACCTCAGAACGTACCAGAATTTTATCCGCGAGGTTATAAGAGGCCAAAAGGCTCATTCGAAGCGTTGGAGTGTGCCACGGCTTCAATTCGGCGTCCATGCTGTACTGATACCAGTCGCCGGAAGCAATGATTTTGATCTTCTCGCGCTTCTGCCAGCCGATTTGTCCGCCAACATGAAGAACATCTGCACCGTCGTAGACCACGTTGAATTTGTTCTGCATTGGTTCGTCATCAAAAGTTGTGTTTACGAAGAATGCTGCGTTTCGCAATTTGTACATCGATGCTGAAACCTGGTAGAATACTTCTGAACTCAACGTTCCTTTCAAACCAACCTCAAGTGCGCGTGTGCGTTGCGTGTTGCGGAGTTCGACCGCATTGTATGAAGCAATGAACGGATTCATTACAGCGAGCGAGTGATAATTATTACGCTCCAATTCTCCACCATAAGAAACATACGGAATGATGATGTGATTCACAATATCATACTGCGCGTAGAACTGCGGGAAGAAGTGTGTTGCGCCGCCGAGATTAGTTTCATGGTACAACCCGACACCGGCGTACACGAGATATTTTTTCCCTTGCGCAATGAAGCGCGGAACAAATTTCACGATGGTTGAATTCGAGGTGTCGCCCAATCCGCTGACACGGTTGTAGTCGATGCCGAATGTTGCATCAATCATTTCTGTGCGGATGTAACGATTTGCATTTGCATTCAGCAACACGCGATCTTCAGTTACGCCTAATCGGTTGTCGAAGTGCTGGTAACCAAACCTGACGTTGTGATTCACCGCATCCGAATCGGAGTAGAAACTTTTCACACCAAGTTCGGTATTGTAGAAATTGTATTTCTGGCGTGTATAGTCTTTCGTGAAGACATTCGAATCGGCAATGCTTCCGTAGTTGTACACCACATCGCGGTCGTAACCGAATCCTGCAGAGAGCTCATGTTTCTTGGTGAAGCGTTTACCGAAGAGATCAACGTTCTGCGAACAGTAACCAGCAAATTCTCCGGGCACATCTTTCGGACCTGATCCTGCAGACCAATGACCTGCGTGTAATCCCCATGCGCCGTTTTTGGAACGCACTGACATCACGTTGAATTCGCCCATGAAAGAAGAATAATTTCCTACTCCAAATTTCGTGTAGGTGCGATACAATTTCTGCAAAGGTTCGCTTCCCATTTTTGCCGGGAGAATTGTGTCCAGTCCGAAAGAAGTTGAATATTTTTTCGACTGAATTCCATAATTGAAATTCGGAACAGCAAGGACAGTGTCTTTGGTTTTCGCTACTTCAGGAATCTTACGTACTTCAGTTCGAATTACGGGCACAGGATCAGTCGTTGCATCGATCTGAAACTGTTGTGCACTTCCCACAAATGGAATCAATGCAGCTAGTATGACGATTACTTTTCTCATTGCTGACCTCCTTCTCCGTTACCACCACCATTTTCGAAGAGCTTCTGATCGTTCGGATCTCCAACAGGCAGAATAATTTCTTCCTGTCGCCGCTCTGCAGGATTTGATTGCGCATTTTCAATAGCCATGAGCTTATCTTTTGCGCGCTGTACATGCGACGGTGAATCACCATTCTCGATGTAACCATCCAGTACAATCTTCGCTCCGTTCGTGTCTTTCAGCGCGAGGTAATTATCGGCAAGCAGCAGCCAGCCTTCACCTGACCATTCCGGGAATCCATCATAGTCGTTGATGTGTTTAAGAATCGCAGTCTGCACGCCCTTCGAAGGTTTCGCTCTGAACTTGATGTAGCAAACCTGATAGCTCGCTTCTGCGGCGTACACTGTATTTGGTGCAAGTCCATCGACTTTATTGAAGTAGGTCTCAGCACCCGTTAAATCACCGGCATTCAATGCGGCTTTTCCCTTCACGTAATTCGCTTCACCCTTCACGGAGTTTGCAATTCCGTTCAAGGTGAGAACCTGTGTTGCATACACGTTTGCCGAATCAATATTCTTCGCGAACAAGTACGTGCGCATCGCGTTTACATTCGCATCATTCCGATCGTTCTCGTTCTTCGCTTCCCTTGCGAGTCGGGAATAAATACGTGATGCATTGTTCCAGTCTTTGCGTGTGTAATAAATGTAACCTGCGCGCTTCATTGAAATATCGGAATACTTCGTCTGCCCTTTGGTGAGAATGTAGTTGTAGCTCGCCAGTGCATTTGTGGTATCGCCATTCTTGTATGAACATTCAGCACGCATGTAATATATCTCGGTGATGTAAACTCCTGAAGGATATTTCAGGATGTATTTATTCGCCTGTGCCAATGCTTCTCCGCAATTGCCGGCGTTGTACATTTTCGCTGCCTGCGCATACGAAGTTGAATCCGCAACAATCTGCGACTCCGCATAACCCATGCTGCCCGCATACGTCTCCCACTGGTCCAGCTGATTTTTTGCGAGATAAATTTCCTTGATCTCCTTCATTACGGCACTGAAATCACTTGTTCCTTTTCCACGCAAGAGCTGTGCTGCATCTTTATACATCGCGAGCGCATTTTCAGTATCACCTTTGATGCTGTAGATGGAAGCCATATTCGTAAGACACGACACGGCAAACACTCCGGTCTTGTCGTCCATGTACACTTCATTGTACAATGACAACGCCTTATCGTAATCTTTCAGCTCGTGCAATGTGCGCGCTTCCTGGTACTTTGAATTTCCCTGCTTCACGTATCGCGATTCCGGATAATCAAGCCGCAGTTTTTTCAGAGCATCCGCTTTCTCCTGCTTCTTGCCGAGGTAACCATACGCCATTGCCTGTTGATACAAGGCGTAATCCTTGTTAAATCCGTATGGTGTTGGAGTAGCAACAGCCTTGCCGTAGAATTCTGAAGCGTTTATAAATTCTTTCATGCGAAAATATCCATCGCCCATACAGAGGTATGCATCAAACACACGCTCATTCGGATCGTTCGCATTTTTGTTCGTCACATATTTCCGCAACCAGATAACCGCTTCTTCATACTTGTGCAATTCCATGTAGCAATACCCGATGTTGTAATTCGCAGTATTGTAGTTCGCAAGTACCGGAGCACCTGGTGTTACCTGAAATTTCTTGTAGCAGTCAATTGCTTTGTTGTAACCGGTAGAGTCAGTACGCTTCGCCTCCGCTTGCGCATACCAGCTTTCACCTTTCCAGTATTGTGCCTGTGAATTCAATTCGCGACTAATCGGATACGTTAAGGATTTATCGAAGTGCGCAATTGCACCGGTGTAATCCGACTGATTGAACAATTCAATTCCACGGTTGAAAGCAACTTTCTGATATGTCGCCTGCATTGCGGGATTCAGAACTTTGATTTTCTCAATCGAAGAAAGTGCAAGTGCATAGTTTTTCGAACTGAGATAAACATTCGTGAGCAGCATGTATGCTTCATCGCTGCGCGGGTTGTTCGGATATTCAGCGAGATACGCGTTCAACGCGACAATCGCTTCGTTGAACGGACTGAATGAAAGCTCGTAGCTCAACTCTGCGTAGCTGAATAAAGCATCTTCGCGAATAATTGGATCGAACTTCATGGAAGAAGCTTTACCGAATGCCGTCCGCGCGTTTTGTTTGTCGCCATTACGCATGTGCGCGTCTGCGAGGTGATACCAGGCATTTTGTGCGAGTGCATCGGTGGAATCTCCGGCCGCAGCAGTCAGGTACGGAATGGACTGAGCCATCGAATCCGATTTGTAGTAGGAGAAGCCCAGTTCGTACGATTCCTGACGCGAGAGTGAGCTTACTTTGTCAGAATGCTTAAGCAAGAACGGAATTGCTTCCTGGTAGCGATTTAATCGGTAGTAAGATGCACCAATGATGTGCGCGATTTCCGGAACTTTTTTTGTGTCGGATGAATCGAGCAAAGGTGGAGCGAAGGAAATTACGAGTTCATATTTACCCTGCAGGTAATAAATCTGAGCGATGTACCACGGCATGAGCGGACCGAAAACCGGATCTTCCTGTAACCTGAGGAATCCATTGATTGCGGTTTCGTAGTTGCCTTCCGTATAGGCGATGTGCGAGTAATAATAGTTCGCCGCCGGAGAATACTTCGATTTGATTTCGCGGATCTCAAAGAAATCTTTCTTCGCAGAATCGATGTGACCGATCTGGTAATGTGCGTAGCCGCGCTTGAAATAGTATTCTGAAAGTTCTTCGTCGCTCAGATCATAAATTTCTACCTGACGAAACCAAAGCAAGGCTTCATCGTAGTCTTTCTTCCGATAGTTATAACGTCCGAGCTGGAAGTTCACCAGGCGGCAACGTGGACTTTCCGGATGATGCGAAAGAAAGGCTTTGAGTCGCACTTCTGCGTCTTTGTGGAATAATTCCATTGCGCAGATCGCTGCGTAGTATTCTGCGTCGGTAACCAGAAGATCGTTCTGATTTTTCGCCGACGCTACAATTCCGTCAAACACATCCTGTGCTTCCGCGTACTTCTGCTTCTCAAATAATTCCAGTCCCTGACGGAACTCGTAATCAGGCGCAACTAAGTCCTGGGAACGTTGAGCGAATGTCGCTGATGGAGCGAGCAGTGAGAGTAGACCACAAAACAGGATTATCCTGTACACACCCATTGCAAAATAGTTTAGTCAATAAAGGTAGTAGGCGTGTATTCATGGCTGGAACTGCTATGTTCTACTTATCAACGGGACCATGTTAAGATTATTGCACGCAAACCTCGAGCAAGTTGCAGCGGCAGTCGCAGCGGCAGTAAGTAGGCTGTAATCAGGCCGAATCAGCATTAATTTTTGTTAATCTCAGAATTTGACCTCGAACGTGTTGACTGTTTACTGACTGCAACTGCCGCTGCAACTGCGACTTTTTCTTTAGGTTTGTGCAACATGGAAAGCGAAACAATCATCTCTCTCGAAAAAGTATCGGTGTTTCAGAAACACAACATGGTGCTTAACAATGTGAACTTCACAGTATCGAAAGGTGAGTTTGTTTACCTGCTTGGTAAAACCGGTAGCGGTAAAAGTTCTTTAATGAAAACGCTTTACTGCGATGTTCCTTTCAAAGAAGGTCGCGCGACGATTGCCGGCTACGACCTTGCAAACATTGCGAAGAAGGATGTACCCTATCTCCGCCGGAAGACCGGAATTATTTTTCAGGATTTTCAGTTGCTGTATGATCGGAGCGTGAACGAGAATTTGTTCTTCGTGATGGAAGCGACTGGCTGGAAAGACAAAGAGAAGATGAAAGATCGCGCGCAGGAAGTTTTGGACAAAGTTGGTCTTGCGACGAAAGGACATAAAATTCCGCATGAACTTTCTGGCGGCGAGCAGCAGCGTGTCTCCATTGCGCGTGCGTTGATTAATCATCCGGAAGTAATTCTTGCTGATGAGCCGACAGGAAATCTGGATCCGGAGACTTCGGAGGAGATTATGAAACTGCTTACTGATATTTCGAAGACGGGAACTGCGGTTGTGATTGCGACACATGATATGCTGGTGGTGAATAAATTTCCTGCACGTACTCTGCGATGCGAGAATGGTGAGGTGACACAACTTTAGGTTGCCTGCGGCGCTTTACACGGCGACACAGCGAAACGGAGCCCTTTGTTTTCTAAGTGTTTCCCACGAGAAACGGCGGATCGCAAAAGCGATCATTGGTGAATAAATTTCCGGCGAGAACACTTCGCTGTGAAAACGGAGAAGTGACTCAGCTTTAGGAAATGGAACGCGGATTTTGATGTTCGTGGCGTGCTAGTCGTTTCCTTCGGATGATACTAGTATATACTTCGAGAGGGTATTGGATTTTATGAGATAAACTCAAACGTATCTCATGAGATCAAAATTCGCGAATTCTGTATTTACCACACACATCCGAGAACAGTAATAGAAAACAAAGGGCTTCAAAAGCCGCGTTCCCATTTCGCGTTCCCTTCTAAATCAATGCCAGAATCTTCTCGGCATTCTTGCGGTTCGAGAAACGTTCATCCAGAACAGATTTGCGTTTTACAATATCGGCTTGACTGAATTCAAGTTCCTGAATGGCTTGCAGTCCCACTCGCATGGAAGCCGCGTCTTCGTGAATGATGCAAAGCGATTCCAATCCTGTATTTGCAACCATTGTTGAATTCACGATGCAGTGCCGGCCGCGCATGAGTGCAGCGAGCAATTTCAGTTTGATTCCGGTTGCCTGGAAAGTTGGCAGAATATTTACGTGAGCAGATGAAATCAGTTCGTCGATTTCTGCTGTACTGATGTTGGACTTAAGTGTGATCCTGGACTTTCCGTTCACCGCCGCAGCAAGTTCT
The DNA here is from genome assembly GCA_040377305.1 of Flavobacteriales bacterium. Lineage (GTDB taxonomy): Bacteria > Bacteroidota > Bacteroidia > Palsa-965 > Palsa-965. Next base: position 20,808 of record JBEIPA010000032.1, read on the forward strand.
GCAGAAGGATTGTTCCCTGCGATCACGAGCGGATAATCAACTTCACTGAACACTTCATTCACCAGAAATAAAGCAGCCTGATTGTTCTCGCCCACTTCCAGATTACCATGATAGAATGCGAACGATCCTTTGCCTTCGCGGATATTTACTTCTTCGTTGGAATGAAAGGCCATTACATGCTCGACATTCTTGTATCGTGAAGAAAGCTCCTTGGCGTCAGCCGGTGAAATTGCAAGAACATGCTGTGCATCATGCAGCACCGATTCGAACTTCTCCAGTTTGTTTGCTTCGCGACGGAAGTATTGTCGTTTGGACCACTTCTTCTCTACTCTTTCCAGCGCGCGGTAGTAATCGTGTTCGATGTTGTGTGTGCGGACAATCTTTTTTCGATTCTTCAATGAAGGATGTGAAACGTAAGCGCAACAGTGCAATCCCTCAAACAAAATTGGTGCATCATCGCTTTGCAGATTTTTCAACAGCTCATCCGCTCGACGGGAATTCACAATGAAAGGTTCCGAAGAACAGAGTTGGAAAATGGAAGTCTTGCGTGAATAGTAAAAAACCTTCTTGCAATACTTTTCGAGTTCAGAAGATTTTGCCCGACCGTAGTGAAAGCAGTGAAGTGTTATTTCTACTCCGAGTGCGTGGAGAGCTTTGATTTTATAAAACACGTCGATTACTCCACCGTAATTTGCGGGATAGGGGATGTCGAATGAGATGATATTTAGGTGCTTAGACAAACGGTTGCCGATGATGGGATGATTGGATGATCAGATGATAGAATGTCAAAGGTATTGTGAATAAACTTTGATAAGGTGCGCTTCGTCGGCTTCCCAGCAAAGTTCTTCTGTCGCTTTCGCTGTGTTTGATTTCCAGATGGAATATTCCGGTGAATTCAATGCGTTCGAAATTGTTTCCGCCAATTTTTCCGGCTCGAAGGTATCTGCCACTGCGCCCACTTTGTAATCGCGAACTATTCTTGCAACCTCCGGTAAATCGGAACACAAAACCGGCACTCCTGCGCGAATGTAATCGAATATTTTATTGGGCAGACTGAGACGGTAATTGATATTGGTCGGCTTGTCTAGTGTTACTCCCAAATCGGCTACGCTGGTGTATTTCTGCAAAGCCTCGTGAGGCACTTTTCCCGTAAATTTTATGCGATCAGTCAAACGTTCTTGCGTCACTATCTGCTGTAATTTCGGAATCACATCGCCACTTCCCACAATCAGCAAATGAACATCGGGCAAATATTTCATTGCCTCAACGAGTTCTTCTGATCCGCGATCGACGTTGATGCCCGCGCCTTGTAACAAAACAATTTTCTTATCGGAAGGTAAATTCAATTCTGCACGCGTTGCCGTTGCATGTATGCCGCTTCCTTTTCTCGGCATGTTGCGCACAACGAGCGGACGAACTTTGTATTTGTCGTAGAACCAATCGGAGATGGATTGATTGACGGTGAAAACGTTTTTCAGTTTCGGGAAGATCCACTTCTCTACGCTGCGCCAAACTCCCTGCTTGAAATTCTGTCCGACGAGCTCCGGTACTTCTGTGAAGATTTCATGTGAGTCGTAAACGAGGGGAATGCCTTTGATTTTAGAGATGAGATAGTTCGGTAGGAGCGTATCCAGATCGTTTGACACCAACACGTGATGTTTACGAAACAGGAGATAGAAAAACAGGCGCAACTGAAAGAAGGAGTAAAACAGAACTCCGTTTTCGAACAGTAGCTTCATGCGATGTGTGCGATATTCGCGTGGCGCAAGATCGAGACTTGCGCGCTGTTTGCGTCCGACGAGCACAACATCGAAGCCGAGATTTTTGAGCGTGGTGCAGACTTTATGCACGCGCTGATCGGTGACGAGGTCGTTGATGACGGAGACGGTGGCTGTTTTCACAAATGTGGTTGCGGTGCGAAAATAGGGAATAACTAGAAGTGGGCGAGGTAACGTCAGCGGTGCTGAATTATTACATTTGCATGCACAAGAAAACTAACAAGCTGGTCTGAAATCCAGACTGTGTCAGGATTATGATCCTGACACCACCCAAGATGAAAACCGAAGAAAATTACTCGTTGCGCAACCTGAATACGTTCGGAATGGACGTATCGGCGAAGTTGTTCGCGAAGTTTACTTCGGAGGAGACGCTGGATGCGCTGGCACGGACGAAAGAATGGCAGGAAAATGCACCGTTTATTCTTGGCGGAGGCAGCAATATTCTTTTTACGAAAGATGTAGACACGCTCGTTGCATTCAATGGCATGAAGGGAATTGAAAATCGTGGTGGGGATGATGATTACGTTTACTTACGTGTTGGAGCCGGAGAAGTATGGCATGATTTCGTGATGTATTGCATTGAGAACGGATATGGCGGTGTGGAAAATCTTTCCTTGATTCCGGGAAGTGTGGGTGCTGGTCCGATGCAGAATATTGGTGCGTACGGCGTGGAACTGAAAGATGTGTTTCAGGAACTGGAGGCGTATCACATGCAGGGAAGATATTTTGTGAAGTTCAAAGCAGATGAATGCAACTTCGGATATCGCGAGAGTGTATTCAAGAATAAATTCAAAGGTCAGTTTGTGATTACGCGAGTGACGTTTAAGTTGTCGCGTAAACCGAAGTTCAATACATCTTACGGTGCTATTGAAAAAGAAATCGAGCGCATGGGTGTGAAAGAAATTTCCATCAAGGCCATTAGTGATGCTGTGATTAATATTCGCAGAAGCAAATTGCCGGATCCGAAAGTGATTGGAAATGCGGGAAGCTTTTTCAAGAACCCGGTGATTAGTGGTTCACAGTTTGAAATTCTGAAAATGAAATTTCCGGAAGTGGTTTCTTATCCTGCGGGAAGTGATTTCAAATTAGCTGCGGGATGGCTGATTGAGCAGTGCGGCTGGAAAGGATTCCGTGAAGGTGATGCGGGAGTGCATAAAGATCAGGCGTTGGTGATTGTGAATTATGGGAATGCGAAAGGCAATGAGCTTTATGATTTGTCGCAGCGCGTGCTGGATTCTGTGAAGGAGAAGTTTGGGGTTGAGTTGGAGCGGGAAGTTAACATTCGCTAGAAAAATAGGATGCGGATCGAGCGGATGAAGCGGATCAAAATGGATTTTCTGAGAACCCTGAATTGTGGCTAAATTTTGCCGCAGATTCGCAGATTGCGCAGATTAAGAAATCTTAGCGCCGAGTTTTTTCAACTCTTCCCAGAAGCCAGGCCATGATTTGCCGACAACAGATGGTTCATTCAGAATCAAATCAGGATACATGATTGCAAGTGGTGCGAAAGCCATTGCCATGCGGTGATCTTCGTATGAATCCACTTCAACCGGAGTTTTTACAGGCTCATCAAATGTTCTGATCTCGAGTAATCCTTTGCCAGGTTCGGTGCAGTTGGCTCCGAATTTTTTCAGCTCTGTAATCAATGCATGAATGCGATCTGTTTCTTTCACACGCAAAGTGCTGAGACCGCGCATGAGCAATGGAATTTTTTTCGCGGTTGCAACAACTGCACAGGTTTGCACGATGTCCGGGCACTCTTCGAAGTCGAATGCGAATGCTTTGGGTTTGTAATTATTCTTAACGATGCGAACTCCATTCTCCTCGAACTTCGTGCTAACACCAAGAAAAGGAAACACCCACTGCAGCACTGAATCTCCCTGAAGACTTTGTTCGCGCAATCCTTCCATGAAAATGTCTGCTTCGTCTGCAATTGCTGCAAGACTGTAACAATATGATGCAGCGCTCCAATCGGCCTCGACGCGGAATTGATTTTCGGGATCATCTACTTTGAACGACTGATTGCTCACCGATAAAGTATCACCATCCCAGATTCCGAAAACGCCGAAACGCTCCATGATGCGCAAGGTCATCAGGATGTACGGCATGGAAGCAATCGCACTCTTGAATTTAATTACAAGTCCATTGTGCAATGTTGGAGCAATCAATAGCAATGCAGTAACGAATTGACTGCTCACACTCCCGTCGAGTTCAATTTGTCCGCCTTGTAATTTCTTGCCGGTAATTTCAATCGGAGCGAAACCTTCTTCGCCTTTGTAGGTGATCTGTGCGCCGAGTGAACGTAATGCATCTACTAAAATTCCCAGCGGACGTTTTTGCATGCGGGCTGATCCCGTAAGCGTGCGTGTTCCTTCAAGCGTTGCAAAGTATGCAGTAAGAAAACGCATGGTTGTTCCTGCAGGACCGCAGTCGTACAGAGAATCACTTGAAGCTTTTTCAGATTTATCGAGAAGTTGCGCGAGCACTTGTGAGTCCTGTGCATCGGACATCCCGTGCATGGGCTCTTCTGTAGCAGTCAAGGCGCGAATGATGAGCAAACGATTGCATTCACTCTTGGACAGCGGCAATCGAACCGAGCCTTTCAGCTTTCTCGGGATTGTAATGACTGCCTTGGGTTTGCTCATATTGGTTAAAATTACGACAAGGATCTGTAATAATCGAGTGCCGCTATAATTCTGTCAGGAGTTACGGACTTTCCGGTATGGCACGTTCCAATTGATTTCAGCAGAACCATACGGATGTCGCCTTTCTCATTCTTCTTATCGTGACGCATCAATTCAATGATGCGGTGATCATCCATCGCGTTCAGTGTTTGTAACGGAAAATACCTGCAAATGTTACGGACGATTTCCTCGTGTTGTTCCTCCTCTAGTTTCGTCTCCTGCACAGAAATCCACGATTCACAGATCATTCCGAGTGCAACAGCTTCACCATGCAAAAGCGTTCTCTCCTGCCGTTCGAGTACAAATCCTTCAACGGCGTGACCAATCGTGTGACCAAAATTCAGTTTCCTGCGTTCGCCATTTTCATTGGGATCGGTCGCTACAATTGCTGATTTTATATCAATCGATTTGCGGATGATTACTTCAAGATTGTCGGCATTGGTCAGATCAGTATTGATGCATTCGTTCCAGTAATCTGCATCAGTAACCAGTCCGTGTTTGAGAATTTCTGCCAGTCCGGAGATGAGTTCGCGCTTCGGAAGCGTCTTCAGAAAATTCGGCCAAATGAACAATTCCTGAGGTTCAGCAAACACGCCTACTTCATTCTTGAGTGGACCTAAATCGACTCCGGTCTTGCCGCCTACAGAAGCGTCAACCTGTGCAAGTAGCGTTGTAGGAATATTGATGAACGAAATTCCCCGCTTGAAAGTAGAAGCAACAAATCCGCCCAGGTCTGTAATGACACCACCACCGAGATTTACTATGAGTGAATGACGATCAGCGGCAAGTTCGCCGAGGGCTTTCCAAACGTTCGTGCAGATTTCGAGATTCTTGTTCTTCTCCCCGCTTTCGAGTTCGATCACTTCAGCTTCCAGGAGTTTGGGAACGTTAGTCACCAGCACCGGAAGGCAATGCTTCAGGGAGTTTTCGTCGACAAGAATGAACAGGGATGAGAATTTATTCCGCTTCAGGTATTGAGCCAGCTTCGCAAATACATTGTCGCCAATTGTGATGCGGGAAGAGTCGACTTGATCAGCAGACATAGAGTACTAAAGTAAAGGAAAAAGCGGTGATTCGGTATTAAGGGATTGTGGGATTAGGGAATTCGGGTTCAAATTATCTAAGCCTAAATTCCTCAATCCGCGAATCCCCCAATCCCCTAATACCTAACTTTGCGTATTCTATGGTTTCATTCGACAATACAGAAGTAGCTTTTTCGGGAAAGACACCCGGAGCGTTGAAACGGTCTTACTGGCTGTTCAAGGTAATTTCAAGTCCCACGATTGTAACGATTAGTAAAGCGCTCACCAATTTTGCGTTGGCCCTTCATATTCCGATTCGTTGGGCGCTCAAGCCAACCATTTTCAAACAGTTTGTTGGCGGAGAAAATATCGAAGAGTGTTCGCGTACGATTGCGGAGCTTGGCAAGTATAAAGTTGGAACCATTCTCGACTACTCTGTGGAAGGTAAAGAATCGGAAGCGGATTTTAATGCGGGTGCGAAGGAAATCATTGCAACAGTTGCACGTGCGAAGACTGATCCGAATATTCCATTTTGTGTTTTCAAAGTGACCGGACTTGGACGTTTTGAATTGCTCGAAAAAGTTTCTGCGCGCGAAAAGCTTACCACAGCAGAAGAACAAGAATGGAAAAGGGTTTGGCAACGAGTGGAAGATATTTGTGCTGCTGCTGAAGCCATTTCGAAACCCATTTTCGTTGATGCTGAAGACAGTTGGATTCAACAGGCGATTGACGATCTCGCTGATGAAATGATGGAGCGGCATAACAAGAAAATGCCGGTTGTGTACAACACGTATCAGTTGTACAGAAAAGATCGTCTGGAGTTTTTGAAAACATCATTCGCCAAAGCGCAGGCGGGAAATTATTTTCTCGGCGCTAAACTCGTTCGCGGTGCATACATGGAGAAAGAAAGAGCACGCGCGAAAGAGAAAGGTTATGCTGATCCGATTCATGACACCAAAGAAAACACTGATCGCGATTACGATTTAGCCGTTGCATTCTGCGTTGATCACATTGATCGGATCGGACTTTGCGCCGGAACACACAATGAACTCAGTTCACAGAAGCTTGCAGAGGTTCTCGACGCGAAAAAGATTCCGCATAATCATCCGCACATCTATTTCTCACAACTTCTGGGAATGAGCGATCACATTTCCTTCAATCTGGCGCACAACGGTTATAATGTGGCGAAATATGTTCCGTACGGTCCCGTTCGCGATGTACTTCCGTATTTGATCCGCAGAGCGCAGGAAAATACTTCTGTGAAGGGGCAGACGGGAAGAGAACTTAGTTTGATTATTAAAGAGAAGGAAAGAAGAAAACAGTCGCAGCGGCAGTAGCAGTCAGTTTTCAGTATTAAAAAAGAAACTCCCGATATGAAGATCATATCGGGAGTTTTGTTTACTGCTTACTGACTGCAACTGCCGCTGCTACTTCTTTACTGCACTTCCAGCTTGCGCGAGAAGCTCTGTTCCCCTGCTGTAAAGTTGAGGAAGTAAATTCCGGTTGCGAGATTGTTTGCGTCGATAACCCAACGGTTAGTTCCCGGAGTGCAGTTCAATTGTAGTGTCTGCACCTGCTGTCCGAGCGAATTCACGATGGTGAGATTTGCTTCACGAACGTCGCCGCTGTTTGCAAATTCAATGGTGAAATCACCTTCTGTTGGATTTGGATACATGTTCATTGTTGCAGATGCACTCGCTGAACCGATTCCGCTACAAACATCAACCAGAACCGGGGAGTTTATACTTCCGGTACATCCTGCGGTATCCGTGTATGTGTACGTGATCGTATGCAAGCCAAGACCTGCAACAGCCGGATCAAATACTCCACCGCTAACACCAGGACCGGAATAAACTCCGCCCGCAGGTGAACCGCCAGTCAATGTAAATGCACTCGCGATTGAACATGTTGTATCGTACGGTGTTGTGTTCAATGAAATGTTTGACGCACCAACTACAACCGTTACAGGTGTACGTGGTGAGTGACAGCCATCGAGTGTCAATGTCCAATTGTACAAGTAGTAGTAGAATGCCGGTCCAGCGGAAGAGCCTGTGATGCTCAAAACACCTGGAGAGGTGTACGGATAACTAGCACTTGCGTTGTTACGATAGAGATTCATTTGTGTACCTCCCAAACGATATGAGCCTGGAGTCAATGGAATATTCAGCGTTACGGTTTGCTGACCCGTTGCAGGAACATTGACAGTGTAATTGTTGATGAGGTTACCCGCATTGTCCCACAATGTGAATGTTTTGTTTCCGGAAGAACCTGCATACACCACTCCAGTTGTTAGCGTACAAGCCTGGTAAACCGTGAACTCTTCGTATTGAATAGAAGTGTTGTTGTGTTGACCACCTGTTCCGAAAGTATTGTTAACCGGACCAACTGTTACGGGCGCTTGTGCTGTGAGATTTTCTACGTAGTAAGTTGTTGTTGTACTGATCGCCGGTGTTGTGTACGATGTTCCGGTACCGAGCGCTGTTCCTCCAATTGCCTGCGAGTACCAGCTCAACTGACCATTACCCGTTGCGTTCAGGGTCACACTTCCTGGATTACAAATCTGCGTTCCTGTTGCAGTTGGTGCAGCTGGTGGATTGATTGTGATATAGGAGTTTTGAGTAGTCTGGTCTGTGCCGCATGCAGAGGAAACAGAAACAGAAACATTGTAAGTTCCCGGTGCCGTGTAAGTATGAGAAGGACTGTATGCTGTATCTGTGGTCATATCCCCGAAATCCCAGAATGCGGTTGTTGCATTCGTACTTGTATTGGTGAATGTAATTGTAGTTGGAACTGAACAAGACGTAAGGATGTTGCCTGAGAAACTCGCTGCTACAGTTGCGCTGAACGCCGGTCCAACTCCACATGCGTACCACGCATTTGCAACATCAATCTGTTCAGGAGAACATGCTCCGAATAAATCCTGTGCTGCCTGAATTGCGCCGACACGTGCATCCATGTATTCTGATGTGCTCACGAGATAAACGGTGTTGTTACGGAAAGCCACCGCGCCTGCATCGGCCCAGCCAAAACCGGTCACATTGAAAGCATCGCCGAGATCGTTTGTTCCGCTACCACCTTGTGAGCAGAGATAATACCAGTAATTCTGAACACCGCTGTTTGTGTGAACACCGCCGTTGTCGCCTGTACCAGTGTACCAGTTTGTGCCGGTGTAACAATCAGGATCGCCAAACTGATTTGGATTTGACATACTACGAAGCGCGCTGTTTGAATTTACAGTAACGTCTTCACCGATCAGGAAGTCAGCATTGGCTGGCGTGAGATGCCATTCGAGCATGGTTCCGAAAATATCGGAGAATGATTCGTTCAGCGCACCTGATTCATACGAGTAATCAAGGTTAGATGAGTTTTCTGTAACTCCATGTGTAAATTCATGTCCGCACACGTCGAGTGCAACCAGAGGATTGAATCCACCAGGCTGTTGTGAGCCGTCGCCATACGACATAGATTGTCCATCCCAATACGCATTGTCCAATCCACTGTCGTAATGCACATAGGATAGCATCAGCATTCCATTGTTGTCGAGACCATCGCGTCCAAAAACATTCATGTAATAGTCATACGTTCCTTCTGCGCCCCAATGTGCATCACGCGCAGCATCATCGCCCCCGGCAGTTGAAGTCCAGCTCGTAGTTGCGTTTGTAAAATCTACCGCGTTGCCCTGATTGGTTGTATTCTGACAATTGAGCGTGCGAATACCTTGTCCGCGTCCTGATTCACGAAGACGATAAGATCCGGCGTTGCTATCGCAAGTGAAACTTTGTGTTCCTGAATACATCGTTGTTCCGGTTGCGGGAGTATCAATGTTGTGAATTCTGTTTTTGGTGTGAACGATTGCACCAGTTTGTGCATCAACGAAAATCCAGTTACGGGTTACAGGTTCTGCAGCATAGATGTCGAGCTTCCATGCGAGCACGTAGTCTTTCTTCATCATGTCTCCATCGCGACACACGATTACCAGTTCTCCCTGCGGATAATAAGTTGCATTCGGATTACCCGTAATTTCTTTCAGAGAATTCTCAAAAGCAGGATCCTGCCAACGATACTTTGAAGCACCAACATACGCAACTGCTTTCGCAACTGCAGCATCTTTCGTCAATGCCGGATTTGTGTTCACTGTAATTCCATCGAACCACATTCCGTTTGTTGCGTACACGTATCCGTCTTTCGAGTGAATAATGTACTCGCCATTCTCTACACGGATATCGCTGTACATCTGATTCACGCGTTCGTGTGTATAACCGAGGAGATCTTTCTCCACATGCTTCGTACGCATGCCATCAGCAAACTGCATGTGCAACGCCGGACGAAGTACATCCTGAATTTCAGTCGGAACAATTTTGCTGTCTTCGCGGAACCAGATAAACGATGGTACGCGAGATTGGCGATTAATCTGTACTGATTTACTGCCCTGGCAGAGTGCAGTAGCTTCAACACCATTAAATTGTTGTTGAGCAGATAAGTTCATTCCTGCAAATAGGATAGCGATTGCAAGAACACTTAGTTTAGTTGTCTTCATTTCCTGGTAAAGTTGGTCTGATTGGTGTGCTTATTGGTTTACAAGGTAAACGCAACTTTCTGCAAATCCAATAGGAGAAAACGCCAATTACTTTATGGAATTCGCCGTGAAATGTCCCTAAGGAAATTCCAGAGAGAGAGTTGAAGGTTTTGGGACTAAATTCCCTCTAGCTTCAACAATGTCGCAGTACTGTCAGCAACGCATACTTTCACGTACGCCTGAAGAGTTTTCGCAGCGTGATCGAATTCAATCAGGTACTCATGACATGGCTCTTTCTGCGCCTGGCTGCGACCGAAATCGACTTTTCCGTTTGCGAGTCTTGTCCGCAATGTGTCCGGGGTAAGATTTACCGATTTCATTTTCACCAGGAGTGTTGAATCAATCTCGATTGTTTTCATCAGATAAATTTGCTCGGTTACTCGTCCACCCGGAGAGCACGCATCGAACGTTCTTCCACGAAACATGATGAGACAGATGATCAGGCCGAGGCCGACTCCGATTAAATACAATTTGATTCTACGCCAGGTCATAATGATGTGCCGATGTGCCTAAATGCCAATGTGCCGATGCAATTAGCTGATATTTGATTTTTGATTCGCCGATGCTCGCTTGCCATTACTTCCCCGGGGGAGGACATTACAAAGCAGCCAACAACAACTCAATATCCTTTGATGGAATATTGAACAGATCGCCGAGGTATTTCTTGGTGAGAATTCCGTTGTAGAGATAAACACCACTTCGAACTCCTGCGTGATCGCGGATCATGTTTGGAAGTCCGCCTTCGTCGCCCATCTGCTGAAGAATCGGAGTGAAAATTGTACTCAGTGCGTATGATGCAGTACGTGCAACACGCGAAGCAATGTTTGGAACGCAATAGTGAATTACACCGTGTTTGCGGAAAACCGGATTCGTGTGGTTCGTCACTTTTGAGGTTTCGAAACATCCGCCCTGGTCTATACTTACGTCAACGATTACGGCACCAACTTTCATCTCAGCCACCATCTCTTCAGTCACAACGCAAGGCGTTCGGCCGCCACTTGCACGCAACGCTCCAATGGCAACATCGCACGATTTCAAATGCTTCGTGAGAACGCGCGGTTGAATAATTGATGTGAACACACGAGTACCCATTGAGTTCTGTAAGCGGCGCAAGCGATAAACGGAATTGTCAAATACTTTCACCGTCGCACCCAGTCCGATAGCAGCACGAGCGGCATATTCGCCAACTGTTCCCGCGCCAATGATCACAACTTCTGTTGGGGCCACGCCGGAAATTCCACCGAGAATGGAGCCTTGTCCGTTGTTTGCATTCGAAAGATATTCTGCTGCAATAAGAATAGAAGTTCCGCCCGCGATTTCGCCCATTGAACGGATCACCGGAAAAACCTGGTCTTCGTCTTTGATCCACTCAAATGCGAGTGCAGTAATTTTTTTATCCAGCAGCTTGCGCAGGAAATTTTCGGGTTGGGCAGGAAGCTGAAGTGTTGACAACAACGTCTGCTTCGGTTGCATGTATTCAATTTCCTGAATAGACGGGGGAGCCACTTTTAAAATGATTTCCGCATTCTTATAAAGTTCCTCCGGCGAAAGTGCAATGCGTGCACCCGCCTCGGAATAATCGTTGTCCTGGAAATTGGCGTTCTTACCCGCCCCTGCTTCAACAAGAACCTGGTGTCCGTGGTTTACGAGCAAAGCCACGTCATCCGGTACGAGTGTTACGCGGTTTTCCTGGAAGGAGATTTCGCGTGGAATACCAATGTTAAGTGAACCTTTTTTGCGTGCAACCTCAAGCATTTCTTCCTGAGGCATGAGGGCTCCTTTGGTCAAGGAAAGGAGTACATCGCGCGATGTTTTCATAAGGAGATCAAGGTAATGCCGAAAGATACGAAATTCGGTCTGGAGTCAGGCGTTCAATGCACCGGCAGTCGATGGATTATGGTCATGAAAGTGCTCTTAATCCGATTATTGGTCTCAGTCCAGCCTATCAAACGGGGATCAACATGCTTTGCGGGAATCCTGGACGCAATTTCAATCAACTTTGCGATGAAGCGGTAATCACCCGGGTCTCGCCTTCAGTGGTGATACGCACGTGAACAGCTCCAGTAGGCAATAATGACGGCACTTTCTCCGGCCATTCCACGAAGCAGTAATTACCCGAATCGAAATACTCGTGAAGTCCGGCCTGATAGGCATCGTTCTCATTGTCGATGCGGTAGAAATCGAAGTGAAAAATGGTTTCGCCCTGATCCGAGTTGTATTCATTCACCAGGGAAAACGTCGGGCTTGACATGCCATCCTTCACACCAAGTTCTGTGCAGATAGCCTTGATAAATGTCGTTTTTCCCGCGCCCATTTCGCCGTGAAAGGCAAACGCACGCGATGCAGGAAATGAATCGAGCAAAGTTTTCGCTGCCGATGCTAGTTCAGATTCGGAATGAATGGTGATTTTCACTTCGGGAGATCTTTCTCGCGAATATACATGCGGGCATTGTAGTAGCCGAGCGGTAGACGGTAATATTTCCAGCCCTTCGCCGGAATAAGTCGTGAACTGTCGGAGCAAAGTGAATCCGTATAAAAGACAAACCGTTGACTTACTTCCGGTTTCGACTCCTTGAATTGTGTTTTCGCATAACCAATTCCGGCCTCTTCGTAAACCGTAACCGCCGAATCGGCTTCAACACGCATGATCGAAGCAGGGCCACGTTTGTTTTTGTCGACGCAATACACTGGTGTTCCTGTATCGTTGAAGACCGCGTAGGTAAGGTGGTATGCCGGATCGCATGCGGTTAATGTCGCCATCAGTAAGAACACTGAAACGATGTGCAAATGTGCCGATGTGCCGATATGCCGATTAACGGGGAACAAGTGATATATAAGGAATAATCATTTCCTCCAGAGAAACGCCACCATGCTGGAAAGTATTGCGATAGTATTGCACGTAGTGGTTATAATTATTCGGATAAGCGAAAAATTTATCTTCTGTTGCAAAGATGTATGCAGAGCTTACGTTGTTCTTCGGCAGGAATGCATCCGATGGAGTACGAACCTCGAACACATCTTTCTTCACGTAATCAAGATTCTTTCCTTGCTTGTAGCGGAGATTCGTGTTCACGTTACGGTCACCAACCACTTTCGTAGGCTCAGTCACTTTGATTGTTCCGTGATCGGTTGCGATAACCATTCTGCATTTCTTATCCGCAATGATCTTGATGATATCGTGTAGCGCCGAGTGTTCGAACCACGAAAGTGTAATCGAACGATAAGCCGCATCGTCGTCTGCCAACTCGCGGATTACTTCCATTTCAGTTCTCGCGTGCGAAAGCATATCTACGAAATTGTAAACGATCACATTCAGCTTGTTCTGCATGAGATTGTTCACACTTTCCGAAAGCTTTTTGCCGGCTGCGTAATTCGTAATCTTGTGGTAAGAGAACTTTACATCTTTTCCAATACGTTTCAATTGTGCAGCAAGGAAATCTTCCTCGTGCATATTTTTTCCGCCTTCATCGTCATCGTTCTTCCAGAGTTTCGGAAAGTTCTTTTCGATTTCAGATGGAAGTAATCCTGCGAAGAGTGCGTTACGCGCATATTGTGTGGCTGTAGGAAGAATGCTGCAGAACAACTCTTCTTCTTCAACCCGGAAATACTGATTGATCACAGGCTGCAACATTTTCCATTGATCGTAACGGAGGTTATCAATCAACAGGAAGAAAACCGGACCATCCTTATCCAACATAGGCGCCACTTTTGTTTTAATCAACGTGTGCGACTGCATTGGAGGTGCCTTATCTTTTCCGTTGAGCCAATTGATATAATTCTGTCCGATGAATTTCGCGAAAGCAACATTCGCTTCACGTTTCTGCATCGTGAGAATTTCGTGCATGCTCGCGTCGTTCGATTTCTCGAGCTCGAGTTCCCAATACACAAGTTTCTTGTACACTTCTACCCACTCCGGCCAGCTCAATCGGTCAGACAAAGTCATTCCGATGCTGCGGAACTCCTGCATGTAGCCGCTGGTGGTTTTCTCACTCACCAGGCGCTTGTTCTCGAGAATCTTCTTGAGCGAAAGCAATATCTGATTCGGGTTTACCGGTTTGATGAGGTAATCGGCAATTTTCGAACCGATTGCGTCTTCCATCAAATTCTCTTCCTCACTTTTCGTGATCATCACAATCGGAATTTCCGAACGCTTTGCTTTGATACGGGTCAATGTTTCGATTCCGGAAATACCAGGCATGTTCTCATCGAGGAAAACGATGTCAACCGGCTCTCTGGAAATGATGTCTACAGCTTCGTTGCCACTGGTAGACGTAATTACCTCGTAACCTTTTTCCTCGAGAAACATGATATGTGGCTTGAGCAAATCGATTTCATCATCGGCCCAGAGAATGCGGATTTTGTCCATAAGTAATGCTTACTAGTGCGTTTTATGTTTTACGGAAATGTCCTAAAGATGACACGACCGGGATCAATCTTAACGATGCTTAAAGGTACATATTGTGTGCCGTAAACCACGGTGGCGCGGAGATTAAAGGAGCCGCGGTAACGTAGTCGCCATCTCGTTTGGTATTGCGGCCTACGACGCCACCACGATCCGCGAATTAATTACCTTTGCCCCGCTCATGAAGCAATCTCCTAAACGCAAGATTTTTAACGACCCGGTTTACGGATTTGTTTCCGTTCCCAATGAACTTGCGTTTCAGCTGATCAATCACCCGTGGTTTCAGCGATTGAGAAGAATCCGTCAGTTAGGATTAACCAACCTCGTTTATCCCGGTGCGTTGCACACGCGTTTTCATCATGCAATGGGCGCAATGCATCTGATGGGAGAAGCGATTGAAGTGTTGCGTTCGAAAGGCGTTCACATTTCACGCGAGGAAGCGGAAGGTGTAACTGTAGCTATTCTTCTACACGATATTGGTCACGGACCTTTTTCGCATTCTCTGGAATCGAGTATTGTCCACAACATTACGCATGAAGATGTTTCTTCCATTTTCATGGATCGGCTGAACCAGGAATTCAAAGGTCGCTTGGATCTTGCCATTCGCATCTTCAACAACAAATACGAAAAAAAATTTCTGCACCAGCTCGTTTCCAGTCAGCTCGACATGGATCGACTCGATTACCTGTTGCGCGATAGCTTCTTCACCGGAGTTTCCGAAGGAATTGTGAGCAGTGACCGCATCGTGAAAATGCTTGCTGTAGTAGACGACCAACTCGTTGTAGAAGACAAAGGAATTTACTCGATTGAGAAATTCATTGTTGCCCGCCGCTTAATGTACTGGCAGGTGTATTTGCATAAAACTGTTTTGTGCGCAGAGCATTTGCTGGTGAATATTCTTCGCAGAGCAAAAGAACTTTCAGAAGAAGGCGCAGATTTATTCGCTCCACCTGCTTTGAAAATGTTTTTGCAGAATCGTTTTACGAAATCGCATTTTCTCAAGAAGAAAGAAGTACTTGAAGCCTTTGCCAAACTGGATGATTACGACATCATGACCTCCATCAAAGTGTGGTGTGATCACGAAGACATGGTCCTTTCGTGGCTTTGCAAGTGTATGGTGAACCGAAAACTTTACGCAGTTGAACTGCAGAACAAACCTTTCGCAGGTTCATACGTGGAGAAGCTTCAGAATAAAGCGAAGAAACATCTCAAACTCAGCAAGCACGACCTCGATTACTTTGTATTTACGGGTGCCGTACAAAACAGTGCGTATAGCAGCGACAATGTGAACAACAATATCCGCATCAATATTTTATTCAAAGACGGAACTGTACGTGACATCGCTGAAGCAGCCGATCTCCTGAACATATCCGTCCTCGCGCACCCCGTGAAAAAATATTTCCTTTGTTATCCTAAAGAGCTGCGCAGTTAATTTTTATGTCGGAACCAAAAAGCGGTAACAAAGCACTACTCTTCATTTTCATAACACTGTTCATCGACGTGATGGGGGTTGGAATTATTATTCCAGTCCTACCGAAGCTGATCATGAATATGGAGCATTGCACAATTGAGCGTGCGAACATTATCGGTGGTATGATGATGTTTATTTTCTCCTTCATGCAGTTTGTATTCTCTCCGCTGCTCGGTGCGTTGAGTGATCGTTACGGAAGAAGAATCGTGTTGCTGATATCACTTTTCGGTTTCGGAATCGATTACCTCTTCATGGGCTTTGCCGGAACAATTGCGATGCTTTTTGTGGGTCGGTTAATTGCCGGAATTACGGGGGCGAGTTTCACAGTGGCTGGTGCATATATCGCAGATATAAGTCCTCCGGAAAAACGTGCTCAGAATTTCGGAATCATTGGTGCTGCATTCGGATTAGGTTTCATTGCCGGACCTGCACTTGGAGGATTGATCAGCGGATTTGGGGACCGCGTTCCATTTTTTGTTGCAGCCGGATTAGCTTTGCTCAACTGGTTGTACGGATTCTTCGTCCTTCCTGAATCACTGAAGCCGGAAAACAGAAGAAACTTTGAATGGAAACGGGCTAATCCGGTTGGTGCATTGATTCAACTTGTGAAGAAACCAGTTGTTGCGCGTATTGCTGTAATTTTCTTCCTTATCAACCTTGCAGGTCAAAGCTTACCTATGTGCTGGTCGTATTTTGCCATTGAGAAATTCCAGTGGACAGAAACCGGAATCGGATTTTCGCTTGCGTTTGTTGGCGTTTGCGTAGCAATTGTGCAAGGCGGATTAACCCGCGTGATTATTCCAAGAATCGGAGAGCGGCGTGCAGTAATATGGGGGATTTTCTTCGCGATGATTGGAATGATTGGAATTGCATTCGCCTGGGAAGGTTGGGTATTATTCGCCGCAACTGTTCCGCTTGCATTGGGTGGAATAAACGGACCAAGTCTTCAGTCGCTTGCCTCCAAAGAAATTGCTGCCAATGAACAAGGCGAGTTGCAGGGAATTCTCACAAGTGTGATGAGCGTAACGGCTATTCTCGGACCCTGGGTCTTCCCGTGGTTGTTCAGCACTTTCTCCGCTGGATTCCGAGGAATTGTAATGCCGGGAGCTCCGTATTTATTCGCTGCTGTTCTACAATTCTCCGCGCTAATCTATGCGGCGTACTTACTTCGCCAGCGAAAAGTAGCTGCTTAGTCGATAAGCATCTTCCCGGAAATAATTGAAGCATCGGGCAAAATCACTGAATAAAAATACATTCCCGATTCCATTCCTGATCTGTCTATATAAAGCTGATTGCCCGTGAATGAAATTTCTTTGATGGTGCGACCATGAACGTCAGTTATAATGAAATATGATTGTGTGTTTGGGTGAAGCAGTTCTGTTTTAAACACAATCGAAGAAGCGTCGCACACTGGATGCGGTGCAATTTCAACACCAGATTGATTCTGTATCTCATCAAATCCCGGCATTAAACAAACCCAACAAGAACCTGCTACGCAATAGGTAACAGAACCACTAATTGTTCCCGCATTCACATCACCCAATCCACCCGGTGTCGCATCACAGATATCGATATTGCCAGAAATCTGATCAACATTCACAAAATTCTGTGCAATGCAAAATCGCCCCTGGTTGCCACTTACGTTCCCGCTGTTCGCCCAGTTACTACAACTTACACTCGTGTTATTGATAAAGTCATCGCTGGTTATCAACTGCGAGGAGACGCAAATCCCAAGACCATTATTGATCATGAGACCGCTTTGAGTCAACTCTACTACATCAATCTGGTTATAATTCACAACAGAGTCGTTTGCTCCTACTATCAAAACGCACAAGCTGGTATAACCCCGAATCTCCATCACATCCCCGCCAAACGTGAGAGTATCTGTTGGTCCACCGGCAAGTGATCCACTAGTCGCCACCTTGAATAAAGAATTTCCGAAGTAGATATTCCCACCTTGAAAGAATACGTTGGTAGCAACGATGATCGAGTCATCCGATAGTTGTGGAATACCAACAGGCGACCAAATATTAGGGTCACTCCAATTTCCATTCAGAACGGAAGTCCGAGTTAATGCTTGAGATGCAAAAGGGATAATCAGTAAAATTGCGAGTACAAGTTTCTTCATGGGTTGTTGTTTGTCTTGGAATGTGCACAATGTTAAGGCATTTCCCAAAGAGCGGTTTGGACACTGCAAAATCGGCAGAAATCATACCATTATTGCCATTTTCAGGGTGCATTTTTCACTAAATTTACGCGATGAAATTTTCGGCAAAGGACATTGCTGCATTGGCAGGCGGAAAAGTGGAAGGAAATCCGGACGCAACCGTTTCTCAATTGGCAAAAATTGAAGAAGGCAAGCCCGGTGCTCTTTCGTTCCTGTCTAATCCTGCTTACGCGCAATTTATTTACACAACCGCAGCAACTGTTGTGATTGTGAACAATGATTTTGTGGCTGAACAGGCATTGCCGAAAGATCTCACACTCGTTCGTGTTCCTGATGCGCGACAGGCTTTTGCAAAATTGCTTGATGCGTACAACCAATTTCGCATGAACAAAGTTGGCATTGAGAAATCAGCAGCCATTTCTGACTCAGCGAAAGTTGGCAACAAGGTTTACATCGGCGCAAATTCTGTGATCGGTGACAACGCCATGATTGCCGACGGAGCAAAAATTTATCCGAACGTTACAATTGGCGAGAACGCAAAAATTGGTGAAAACACAATCATTTATCCAGGTGTTGTTGTGTATCACGATTGCGTGATCGGAAATAACTGCATTCTTCAGTCGGGAACAATTGTTGGCGGAGATGGGTTTGGTTTTCAGCCGAACAGCAGCAACAACTACACGAAAGTTCCGCACATCGGAAATGTGATCATTGAAGATCATGTTGAGATCGGCGCAAATACTGCAATCGACCGCGCAACGATGGGTTCAACTATTATTCGTCGCGGTGTGAAACTTGATAACCTGATACAGATTGCGCACAACGTTGAGATTGGTGAGAACACCGTGATCGCTGCACAAACAGGTGTTGCCGGTTCAACCAAAATCGGAAAGAACTGTTTGATTGGCGGACAAGTTGGAATCATTGGTCACCTGGTGATTGGTGATGGTGTGAAGATCGCAGCTCAGTCGGGAATCGGTAATAATCTTGCTGACAATGAAATCGTGCAAGGTTCGCCTGCTTTCGGAATTGGTGATTACAAACGTAGTTATGTGATGTTCCGAAAACTGCCGGAGCTCGCAGATAAGATTAAGGAATTGGAAAAAGGAGTGTCAGGATTGGGATCCTGACAACACCGTCAGGAGTGAAATCCTGACAACACATACGTGACGCATGGCTAAGCAAAGAACAATTGAAAAATCAGTATCAGTAACAGGAGTTGGACTTCACACCGGAAAGAAATGTACGCTGACATTTCATCCTGCTGAAGACAACCACGGTTTCAAATTTCGTCGCGTTGACATGGATGGTAAACCGGTTGTTGATGCTGACATAGACAACGTAGTCGACACCGCGCGCGGAACCACTCTTGAACAGAATGGCGCCCGTGTCTACACCACAGAGCATGTACTTGCAGCCGTAGTTGGGTGCAATCTCGATAACATCATGATTGACCTTGACGCACCGGAAGTTCCGATTATGGACGGAAGCTCATGGCCATTCATTCTTGCGCTGGAAGAAGCCGGCTCGGTTGAACAATCAACTGAACGTTATGTTTTTCAATTAACAGAAAACCTCACGTTCGAAGACCCGATTAAGAAAGTTGAAATGCTTGCTGTTCCACAAGACACGTATCGTGTGACTGTGATGGTTGATTACAACTCGGAACTTCTCGGAACTCAACATGCATCGATGTACAGCATCGGTGAATTCAGAACTGAAATTTCAAAGTGCAGAACATTTGTGTTCCTTCACGAACTTGAAGCGTTGTTGCAACACGATCTGATCAAAGGCGGTGATCTCGATAACGCAATCGTATTGGTAGACAAACCGATTGCTCAGGACAAAATGGATCACCTGCGCAAGGTGTTCAACAAACCGGATGTGGAAGTGAAAGGTCGCGGTGTTCTCAACAACACGCAACTGCATTTTTTCAATGAACCGGCGCGTCACAAATTGCTCGACATTGTTGGTGACCTTGCACTCGTGGGTGCACACATGAACATTCACGTTCTTGCGGCACGCCCTGGTCATGCGGGTAACGTTGCATTCGCGAAGAAACTGAAAGCTCTTGTAAAAGCAGATCGTTCGAAGAAAGTAGCTGAAGTAAACTTCGATCCGCAAGCACCTGCAATTTTTGATGTACGTGAGATCATGAACATCCTGCCGCATCGTCAGCCATTCCTGTTCGTAGATAAAATCATTGAGCTTACACCGACTTACGTTGTTGGTGTGAAGAATATCACCATGAGTGAATTCTGGACACAAGGACATTTTCCGGATGAACCAATTTTCCCGGGCGTACTTCAGGTTGAAGCTATGGCTCAAACCGGAGGCATTCTTTGTCTGAAAACAGTTCCTGATCCGGAAAATTATCAAACGTACTTTTTGAAAATTGAAAGTGTGAAGTTCAAAATGAAAGTTGTGCCGGGCGACACCTGCGTTTTCAAATTAGAACTCCTCACTCCTATTCGTCGCGGATTGTGTCACATGAAAGGCACGACATACGTGAACAATAAAATTGCTTCTGAAGCGGAAATGCTTGCGCAAATCGTAAAAGTGCGTGGTATCGAGCAGAAGAAAACAGAACCTGCCAGTGTATGATTTCTCCGCTCGCCTCTATTGACCCCAAAGCAAAAATCGGGAACAACGTAACAGTTTCTCCATTCGCTTTCATCGAAGGTGATGTTGTGATTGGTGATGACACATGGATTGGTCCCAATGCGGTGATCATGAACGGTGCGCGTATCGGAAAGAATTGCAAAATATTTCCCGGAGCTGTAATTAGCGCCATTCCGCAGGATTTGAAATTTGACGGTGAAGAAACCACCACTGAGGTCGGAGATAATACAATCATTCGCGAGTGTGTTACACTGAATCGCGGCACAAAGGACAAGTGGAAAACTGCGGTGGGAAACAATTGCCTGCTGATGGCCTATGTACACGTTGCGCACGACAGCATCATTGGCAATAATGTGATTCTTGCTAACTCCGTGAATATTGCAGGTCACGTTGTGATTGAAGATTGGGTAATTCTCGAAGGCTATGTAGGAGTATCGCAGTTCGTTCACATCGGAGCACATGCGTTTATAGCCGGACAGTGCGGCGCACGCAAAAATGTTCCGCCATTTGTGAAGGCCGCACGCGAACCGCTTTCTTATGTTGGTGTAAACACCGTTGGAATGCGTCGTAGGGGATTTACCAACGAAGCCATTCAACACGTTGAAGATATTTACCGCACGCTTTATGTGAAGGGTCTGAATGTTTCGAATGCACTTGACGTAATTGCGAAAGAAGCACCAGACACAGCGGAGAAAAATCACATTCTGGAATTTATCCGTGGTTCGAAAGACGGTATTATCCGCGGAATGGTCTAAAACCGCAGGGACGCGAAGACGGATCAACGCACAAGTAAATTATTTCCGGAAACGTTAAACCTGAGAATTCCAGTTACGTCTTACGTTCGCAAACCCAGAACGTATAACCCATGCAGTACCTATACCTCCTCGCATTCCTGCTTTTTCCTGCTTCAACTTTCGCGCAAACTACCGGCAATCTCTACTATCTATCGAGCACAACCGGCGCAGCGTGTTATGAAATTGAATACCACAACAACCGTATTTACGCCGGAGCCGGAAATACACTCATGGTGTACAACCTCGATATCAACGGAACTCCCGACAGTGTCATTTATGAGGAGCGACTTCCTTCCACAATCGTCGACATCAAATTCCGCGGAAACATCATGGTCCTTGCCGTAAATCACGCTGGACTATACACATATAACGTATCCAGCGGACTTCCGGTTTTCGCAGATCGTTTTCAACCTGCCTCAAACGATGAAGCTGCATACGACATTGCTTTCAAAGGAAGCGACACCGTTTTTGTTGCCTACAAATCGAAAATGGCGCGCTTCACCGTTAACGTCAACGGAGGAATAAGTTTCGTGGATGTATTCGCGCAGCAGGTTGCAGGCACTTACGTCATGGGATGTGATGTAAAAAACAATCTCCTCGCTTTTGCTACGGGCGCGTTTGATGCCACTGTTGCAGGCAATGCGCGCACAGGAGTTCATCTGTGCGATGCAGTAACACCCACAACGGAATATGGCTTTCATCAGCAGGACACATGTGATCCGCACGACGTAATTTTCGGACAGAACACCAATCTGCTTCACGTCATGGGCGGAACGGAGTCGTGGGTAAATACGAATGCTATCGGAATTTACTACGCACTGAATGTTTCGAATCCATCTGCACCAACGCTTGCGTATCACGACATACTCCCATACAATTTCTTCTTTAACATTGCCCAGCCGATGAATGGAGAACTTCGCAACGACACACTTTTCATTGCAACAGAAGCCGCTTGGGATACGGCGCAATCTATACAGCTTTACGGACACGTCTATGTTTACGACGCTACTAATAATAACGTAGTTTACATCAACGAACTCTATGCCGGACTCTGGCATTTCGATCTTACTTTGAACGGTAACCGTATGTACGTGGCATCGGAGTGGTACGGAATCAAAACGATTGACATTAGCGACGTAATGAACGAAGTTGATCTCGGAAACACGCTCACAGGAGGATGGAACATGTCGAGCGACGTAGCAGGAAATCGTCTTGCTGTTGCAAACGAAGGATATGGATTCAAATGGTACGATTTTACCAATCCACTGAATCCACAATATATCGGCTCTAAAAACGATACCGGCTTCTGCATGGGAATCAGTTTCTCAGATGATGCGTCTCTGCTATATGGCTGGTATTACACCGTCGATGATTTCCGTGTGTTTGACACTACGTTGAATTTTACGGTGGTTGGTTCACTCCCATTGGTTGCAATTGCGGAGTATCGCGATCCGTATGTGTACAACGATATTGCAATTGCAGAGCAGATCATCCCGGGATTACCACCTACTCATTATTTTGTTGCCGTTGATGCAAGTAATCCAGCAGCGCCAGTTCAAGACACCACAATTCTGATTGGCAATGCCTTCATTGCGCGCGACATTTGCTTGAGTGATAGTTTCCTCTTCGCTGTTACCACTGGACAAATCAAAGTATACAACATCGAGAATAATTATACCATGGTGTCTTCTACCAATGCACCTGCGTTTCAAACATTCGAGTGTGCGGCCATCCGCAACGACACCCTTTATGTTTACGTTGGCGGGTTGAATCCGAATGGAATCAGAAAGCATTTTTTCAACGGAACAACGCTTACCTATGTCAGCGGAAATACAGCGTTAACCGGTGTTGGTATACCAAAGTTTCTCGCAGTGGATTCGTTTGCGCTCTATGCTTCTTATCAGGAAGATGGATTGTATGCTTACAACAAAAACACACTCGCTCAAGAAGGACATTACCGCAATAGCATGGAATACTATCGTCCTGACAATTGGGGACAACAGCAATTGTTTTGCGAAGACGGATATATTTTCAATGTGGAATATCAGGGACAAACTTCTGTGCTTACTATGAACAGCACGTTGACTCATGAACCGACTGTATCCAGCCAACCCGATGCAGGGGCACTTCTTCCGTTTCCAAATCCTATACAACAAGGAAATGTGTTGACTATTGCAAACCCATTGTGGACTACCCAAGGAGTTTGCGAAGTTTACAATGCACAAGGACAAGTTATATTACGTCGGGATTTGAATGGTGAATCTTCTGTGATGATCAGCACAACCGAAATGCCATCGGGAGTTTACCTTGTGACGTTTACTAATAGACTATTCGATACGTATACCGGAAAGTTCATTGTAGAGTAGTTAAGAATGTTCCTGAATCAAAAACTCCAGATCGAAATAGTATTTTGACTTATCGGTTTTGTCGATGTACAAAATGGTTTCGTTCTGAAAATCCAGCTTGAAGAGCAAGGTAATTTGGTCTATTAATACCACTGGACTCACGTAATCATAGTGCACCAGCCCTTCGGTAATTCTGAATATGATCTGCGATTGATTCACATTCACTTGCTTCGTATTCGAAGAGCCATCGCCATACAGACTATCCAGTGCCTGCACGCGCCAGCTTCCTGATTTGAGTATGGGTTCCGAATGTGAATTGCTAACCACTTTGCATTCGCGCAAGGGAACTTTCACCTGATTGGCATTCAACTTAAATTCTTCGAGTTCTTTCCTTAGCTTATTCGGATTAACGAATGCTTTCGTCCCGTTCACTTTCGACGCAATCAGATATGCAATAGTCAACATGACTAAGATGAAAACAAGAGCGCAAAGGAAGAGTAACATATTACTGTCTCACAAAAAAGTTCCGGTGATAATAAGTCCTTCCGTTTGCATCGTGCACATCATCGAAAGGATATTCATCCACGATCAACGTATCAACAGCGCGATCGAACAAATCCATGCTCATCTCTTTCTTCTCTTTATTATCTCCGCGTAAACGGATTGCAAACCAGGTAGGGGAAATTGCTTCGAAACGTTTGATCACAATGCGATCCTTCGTGGACTCTTCATCCTGCCAGCGATACATAATTCCTTTATCAAGAAATTGTAGTTTGTATTTTTTTGGAAAACTATCGGCTTCGATCACTGCCTCAAGATTTGCCTGGGTGAAAATATTCGGATCGACATATTCTTCCGTGTAAATCCACTTCCATTCTCCCACGAGAATTTCTTTCTCGTCTTCGAGTTTGGTGCGACAACCCAATAGAATTCCGCAAGCAATCACAAAAAGGAAAGGGCCGGAAGTTTTCATCGGTTATTATTCCAAATAAATATAGCAAATAGTATACGAGTGGTAGCTTCTCTCAAAGAACTCCCAACAAACCGAGCACCGAGAACTGAGAACTTGTAACTTCGTCTTCAATGAAAATCACCCTCACCGGCATAGGAAAGAAATACGGTCGCGAATGGATCTTCCGCAACGTTAATCACACGTTCGCAGATGGAAGCGCAACAGTAATTATGGGTTCTAACGGTTCCGGAAAATCGACATTGCTGCAAGTCGTTTCCGGCTACATCATTCCGAATGAAGGCACATTGGAAGTTGCGAACGGAAGCATAGTTGAGAGCGAAAAAATACACAAGTGTTTTGCATTTGCATCTCCTTATATCGAGCTGATGGAAGAGTTCACATTTCGCGAATGTGTAGAATTTCAGCAGCGGTTTCGGGGGTGGCAAAGCGGCCTCGATGCCAACACGGTGATTGAACTTAGCGGGCTCCATCATGCCAGTGACAAGCAGATTCGCAATTACTCATCGGGCATGAAACAGCGGGCGAAACTTGCTTTGGCCATTCTATCAAATTCCCCATTTTTGTTGCTGGACGAACCCTGTTCGAACCTCGACAAGCAGGCACAGGATTGGTATGCTACATTAATCACCGATTTTCGCGAAAACCGCGGGGTTATTGTGTGTTCTAATGCCGTAAAAGAGGAGCATTTTTTCTGCGATTCCGCGCTCGATATCACGCAATTTAAGAGCTAAAAACGGCTCCATTTGCTATATTTGCCGCCTGCTGAGACAAAACGTTTCGTCTCAGTCCCTTTTAAACAAAGTCAAATCGATTAATACCCAATACAATGGCAGATACAGGCGACGTAAGCATCGGAACATTCCTCAAGTACAACGGAGAACTTGTTCAGGTTGTTGAATGGCAACACCGCACACCAGGAAACCTGCGTGCATTTTATCAAGGCAAAATGAGAAACCTGCTCAACAACAAAATTGTTGAGAACCGTTTCCGTTCAGGAGAAGGTGTGGAAATTGTCTGGGTGGAATATAAAAACCTGCAATTCATCTATCCGGAAGACACGAACATCGTGCTGATGGATAAAGACACGTTCGAGCAAACATACATTCCTAAAGTGATGGTTTCAAACGGGCTCGAATTCCTGAAAGAAGGAATGGACGTAAAAGTTTGGTTCGAAAGCGAACAGCCTATTTCTGCGGAAGCTCCTGCAACGGTTGAGTTGCTTATCACTTATACTGAACCAGGACTCAAAGGAGATACTGCAACAAACACTTTGAAACCAGCGAAAGTGGAAACAGGTGCGGAAGTTCGCGTGCCTCTTTTCATTAGCGAAGGCGACAAGATTAAGATTGATACAAAGACCGGTGCTTATATGGAGCGCGTGAAGCAATAATTCCGAGATTTCGGATTCCGTATTTCGTGATTCCAAGAACATATATTATTTAAACAAAGATGCCGTTGTAAACTCAACGGCATCTTTGTTTTCGGAATTTCGAAATTCGCAATCTCGGAATTCTACAAGTTCGATGGATTCCTGGAGTTTAAAATAACTGCTCGCCTTCCCACCCATAAGGCTTCTCCCTGAGCACCGATAATTCGTACTTTTACGCAAACATTTTACCGTGAAAATTCCCGCACACAAGCTCTCCGAAATCGCTGCACTGATCAATGCAAAATTTATCGGCGATCCGAATCATGAGGTAACAGGATTGAATGAAGTTCACCGTGTTGAAGCGGGCGATCTCATGTTTGTAGATCATCCAAAATACTACGACAAAGCATTGCAAAGTGCGGCAACAACAATTCTCATCAACAAAGATGTTGAGTGTCCGGCAGGAAAAGGATTGATTGTTTCTGATGATCCGTTCCGCGATTTCAATAAGCTGATCATTCATTTCGAACTGAAAGGACATTCATTGGTTCCGATCAGTGATGACGCTAAAATCGGGAAGGACACGGTAATATATCCCAACGTTTACATTGGACGTGACGTGAAGATTGGCGACAACTGCGTAATCAAAGCAGGGGCGTTTATTGGCGATCATACAGAAATCGGAAACAACGTGATCATTCACCCAAATGTAGTTTTGGGAGGTGAAGCGTTCTACTACAAACGTCGTGAAGGGTATTTCGACAAGCTTTTGACTTGCGGAAGAGTGATCATCAAGGATGATGTTGAGATTGGCGCTGGCTGCACACTCGATCGCGGTGTAACTGCAGATACAATCATCGGTAAAGGAACCAAGCTTGACAATCTTTGTCATATCGGTCACGACACGGTCGTTGGTGAAATGTGTTTGTTCGCAGCAGGAGTTGCAATCGCCGGTGTAACAACCGTTGAAGACAGAGTGACTTTGTGGGGGCGCGTTTCGGTAACAAGTGATGTTGTTATTGGAAAAGGTTGCGTGGTACTTGCCACTTCAGGTGTTTCGAAATCGCTCGAGGCCGGAAAAACATATTTCGGTGCGCCTGCGGAAGAAGCGCGAGGCAAATGGAGAGAGCTTGCAGCGATCAGACAGCTGCCCGACTTCATGGCGGCCAATCACAAAAAGAACGAGTAATTGGTGCGTTGATCGTGAATAGACTACTCTTGGTCTAAACATAAAATAGCCGCTAGAATTAATAGTTATCTTAGTAGAGATGGCTAAGTCACACGAAGCGAGACAACGTGCACCAAGGTTGAAGGATTTCAAGCTGAATGCTTTGCTTGACATTACGAAAGCCATCAACAACAACCAACCGGTTTCTGAGCTTCTTACTGTATTCGAAGAAATAGTTCGGGTAAAACTCAACATCGGCAAACTGGTTTTGTTCAGTCACGATGGTGTGAGCTGGCAACGCTTGTTAAGTTTCGGTGATGATGCACATTTCGCAGCCATTGTTCCCGAACGCGACTTCGCCGGAATCTCTGAAATCACAACGATCGATTTTTCTCAGAAGTCCTTGCACCGTTCTTTCGAAATCATCATTCCTGTTTTTCATAAATCAAATGCACTCGCGTATGTTCTCATCGGCGATCTGAATGAAGATGAAAACGGAATGAGTGCTGCGATTAAACATTTGCCTTTTGTACAAACGCTCACGAACATTATGATCGTAGCGATTGAAAATAAAAAGCTCTTCCGTGAAAATCTGAAACGCGCTGCGATGCACCGTGAGCTGGAGCTTGCATGGGAAGTGCAACGTATGTTGTTCCCGGAGAAGCTTCCGCACAATGAATATCTCGACATGGATGCGTTGTACCTGCCTCACCAATCTGTTGGCGGAGATTACTACGACTTCATTCAGCTCAACGAAAACGAAGTTGCATTTTGCGTAGCCGATGTTTCCGGAAAGGGTGTTCCTGCTGCGTTGCTGATGTCGAACTTTCAGGCGAGCTTGCAGATATTACTACGGCACATCAGTGATCTTTCTGAACTTGTGCATGAACTGAATGCGAAAGTTATACGCAACAGCAAAGGCGAAAAATTCATCACGCTCTTCATTGCGAAATACAATACGGTTACACGTGTACTCAATTACATCAACGCAGGGCATAATCCACCTTTGATTGTGGACCACGATGGAACGAATCTTCTCACCGTTGGTTGCACCGGATTGGGTATGTTCGACCAGCTTGAACGTGTGCGTGAAGGAATTGTGAACGTCCGCGCTGGTGCACTTCTCATTTGCTATACAGACGGATTGGTTGAACAATCGAACGATCAGGAAGAGGAATTCGGCATGGACCGTTTGCAACAACTCGTTCGTAGTTCGCGTGAAAAAACTCCAACCGAAATCAACCACATGCTTTTGCAGGAACTCAATAAGCACAAGGGAGATCGGGCGTATGTGGATGACATTGCCTTGATCACAGCCCGGATTAAATAGGAAAGCGGATTTCTACGTCCAATACCTACTCGTCTTTCCGTCGGATCACTTGGGTAAATTGAAAATTTCGGTATTCGATCTTATGAGATACATTTAAGTTTATCTCATTCAATCCAATTCATACTTTGAAAATTCAATTGGATCATCCGAAGGAAACGTTAAGCAAACAACGGATATAAAAATCCGTGTTCCATTTACTGCTTCGTATCCTGCTTCTTACGCAAAGCAATATCCGCCGCCACAAGCATCGCAGCAAATCCCCAGAAAGGAACGGAAGCTTTATCAGTATCAAGGAAGTTGTTGAGCGTACCGTGAATGAGATACGTTACAATTCCCAGGAAGACCGCAAGTAATGCAGCGCGTTGAGGGCCGGGATCCATCCGTAAGTACACTCTCCACCCGGTTACAACAATTGCGATGGACACTGCGAGGAATGTGAGCATTCCTAACACACCCGATTCTGCAAGCGGACCGATGTATTCACTGTGAGCGTTACCCATGTCGCCGGCATTGGTCGAGATAATAGTTTTCTCAGCCGACAACTGATAAGGCGCGTACATGAAGCTGTACGTTCCCGGTCCGAAACCAAGAATGGGTCTTTCTTCGAACATACGGAATGCAGAGTTCCAGCGGTTGAGTCGTTCGAGGTTGGATGCGTCGGTAGAAATGTTGGAGATTGAACTGATATGTTCGGCAATATCATCGGAAGTATCCTGACGGTTTTGCTCGAGTTGCATTACGATATCCGTCCACGAAACAGCGACATAAAGAATCCCGATTACAAACACTCCAACGATGTACTGCCACTTCACACGGAAATAGAGAATCGCATACAAGCCAAGTGCGCCCACGAGACTCACCCATGCAGCACGTGTGAAGGAAAGAATCAGTGCGACTGTAAACACCGCTAAGAGGAAACCTGCAATGATGCGAACGTTGTTGGAGTATCCACTGCGAAATGTGAATATGATCAATGCCGGGTAGAACATCGCGAGTGCAGCACCATAGGCCGTGTGGTCATTGTAGAATGGGGACATTACCCAGTGAGCCGGATCTTCCTCGAAACCAAACAACCAGTGCTGATAGATTGTATACCCGATTACAATGGTTAGCGGAAGAATGTACAACCAGATAAAGCGGCGAACATTTTTCGGATCTGAAAACATGTAATATCCGAGGAAGTAGAAAGGCACAACAAACCACAAGCGCGCCATCAACCATTTGAAAGACACGACCGGCATCTGACTGGTGATGGATGTGATCATGATCCATGCCAGATTGATGAGAATCAGAATTGTGACCGGGTGCTTAAGGAACTCCATATTCATTTTGCCCGAGTGCAGAAGCCGAACAAAAAACAGCAACAAAATACCAATGAGAATTGGCTCAACCGGTAAACTCAGTCCAAGTCGTATCTCATTGCTGGAAAGGTTTACAGAAAGCGGAACGAGGAATACACAAAACAATAAGAGCTTATCGAGTTGGGTAACCGCCATGTAGATAACCATGAGCACCGGTGGCAGCAGATTCAGCCAAAAAAATTCGTGCGCAATGCAGATGGTGTTCGCAATGAGAAACGCAAAGCTGATTCCATACACCCACCAGAGCGTTCTCTTCTCTTCTTTTTCGGTGAGTTCGAGTTCAGCCATGAACTAGACCGTTTTTTTTCTGTCGATAATGATAAAGCAGATCAGCGACAACATGAACATCGACATTACGCTGACGAGAACGATTATCCAGCGAACAGGATACGATTTACTATCGGCAGGGAACGGATTCGCCATGATGTTTGTGTACGTCAGTTCTTTCGTCATGTCGCTCACAGCCTGGTCATAATTCGTTCTGATGGTGTTGTAATCCTCCTGTAAAGATTTCTCCTGGCTCGACAATGACAGAAGGTCGCCGCCCTTGTACTCGAGGTGACGGTACATGGAATCTACACCCCGATACTGAGAAACGGGCGAGTTATTCGATGCAAGCTTCAGATAGGATTTAAGAACTTCTTTCGATTGAAGTTTGTAATCGAGTAGACCATAACGCGTACGCAAAATATCGAGTTGCTCCGTCACCGAATCAAGGGCCAATTTCTTCAGGCGCAACTGATCAGCATAAATCTGAACAACCTCTGCCGTTTTCTCCCGCTGCACACCCCGTGCTTTCAGATCGACGAAGTGAATGAGTTCTGAAACCATTTCACTCGCAACAATCGGATCCTTGTCGAGAATATCAATACGCACAGACTCGAATTCTGTACGACGAACCGTAACGTGCTCATCATACATCAGGTAAAGACGACTCTTACCCGAAGAAGACGCAGTATCGATTTCGTAATAGTCAGGCAAACGGAAACGCTTCACCATCATGTTTCGAACATCCGAAGAACCGAACAGCTGCAACAACTGCTCTGTCGGAGTTTCCATTGAATAAGGAATGATATTCACCGGATAAACGTAAGCCGTGGATTTGTACTTCGGCGTAATGAATCGCTCCCCCGAAAACACGACACTGAGAATGCCCGCCATAAGCACCGCAGCAACAAGATGCATACGTCGCCTTTGCAGCACTTTCAGTAACTCGATATTCTGAAAAAACTTCGTCATGGGTTTATGCGGTTTCGTTCTTCAGATTTTTTTCCCGGTTGCGAATAATACGGATGTTGTCAAACAGAATCAGGAATAAGATACCAAATACCATCGACGCGGTAGTACTTACGACAACAATGAGCCAACGGATGGGGTACGACTTTCTTTCTGCTGCATACGCCGGGTTCACAATGAATTTATAGGAAAGAACCGCATCAGCATCAACTTTTGCTTCCTCATACTTCTTTTTTAGGAGGTTAAGCTGTTCACGCTGGATATAAAGATTTTCACGAATGGCAATGTACGCGCTTCCGTAAGTAGCAAGAATCTTGAGTTGTGCTTCGAGCGATTGAATACCACGTTGGTTCCCGCTAGCCAATGCCTTTGCATACTCCGATGAAGTTACTTCTGATTGTGATTCGTAATCGTAAACGCCTTTCTCGTTCAACACGCGCATGGAGTCAGTCATACGATCGACTTCCGCACGCTTCGCATAGTACGCCTGTTCCACAATTGACAACGCCTGCAAAGCACGATCGCGCTGCATACGACGCTTGGTTGAATCGAGCAATGCAGCAATGTCGTTTGCAATATCAGCAGCCATCTGCGGATCAATGTCCATCACGTCAACACGAACAGACATGAACTCGGTGCGCTTGAAAGTAATGTTCTCGTTATAAGTTTCGAAAAGCCGGGTGTTCTTGAAACGATCGGTTGGATCAATCTCATAATGCATCATGAGATCGTATTTCTTACAGATTTTATTTCTGATTTCATCTGAATTCAGAATCTGTAACATCTGCTCCGCCTGCTCTTCTTCACCGAACTGTAAGATGTCTTGCTTACCCGTAACGTCTTCAGTCAAGAGCGCTTTCGAAATCGCGTTCGATTGAACCGGGAACATAATCACGGTCGATTTGTACTTCTCTTTAATGATTAGGGCAATTGCCGAAGAAACGAGCACAGCAGCCACACCGATGAGTATCAACGGTTTTCTCCAGCCCCAGAAAAACTCAATCAGGCTGGTTGAATCAAAATATCCTACTTTATTCTTTTCCTGGGCCATTTACGGTGTGCGAAAACGCTTAAACGGTCGCCAAAAGTAACAAAAAACAGCCCCGAAATTTCGGAAATTTCAAGATTAAGGAAAGTGCAAAATCCTTTCAACCATCTGATTACCAGCTAATTTAAGCGGAACGATTAAACAAGTATTTTATTGTGTGGACTCAGAAAGAAAATCTGATGGTTTACAGACGCCCAATTGCTACCCGTATTTCAGGATGCGGAACATACCTTTTATGCTGACCAGTCGCGTTGCAAGCGCCCAAAGGAAAGAGGTACCGGCCATGAGAATGAATCCAGGAACCCAACCTGTCTTTCCTGTTCCGATCAGGTATGTGTGACACACCAGTGCAATCGCAATTACACCTGCCACAAACACGATGAGGTTGATGATCAATCTCCAGTTGGTTCTGAATTTGAATATTCGCTGGACAATAAGCACTTGAGCAACCGCAGTCAACAGCTGAGTACTCAAACTCGAAATTGCAGTGCCAAGAGCTTCGAGTTCGAACACTTTGATGAAGACAATATTCATTCCTACGTTCAGCACCATTCCGCAGAACGCCATGATGTTCAGCTCGCGCAAATTCCCGTTCGCCGTTAGCAGGGAGCCGAAAACATACGTGGTAGATACCGCGATGAAACAATTCATCAGCAACGCAAACAACAATGGTTCCCCACCAAGTAAATGCTCGCCATATTGTAGTATCATTATTTCGTGACTGTAGAAACCACAGCCAACGGCGACAATTACGGCGACAGTTATTAAGAGCGTAAACGACAGTTTGACCAGTTGCTCGACGGACTCTTTAAACTTTAGCATCCGTGAGAATATCGGAATGAGAAGGACAGAGAACAAGTAGGCAATCATGTTGGTTGCATCAAGCAAGCGATACGCCTTCGCGTACAATCCTGCTTGTTCGGGACCGGTGTGGGTCAATTCATTTTCCAGTTCATTCTTGCGAACCGTTTGTTCAGGAGTAAGTTCAACATGCGGATCACGAAGTCTCGTAAGCTCAGCCGATTTTGTTGAATCACCTGCGGGCATCATGCGCTCAAGCATCACCGGGTCAATGCGGTTGTAGAAAGTCATCAGCAACACCAACACGGCGAACGGAAAGCTTTTCTTGAGAATCATGAGAGAGAACGGCCAGCTCCACCTCAGCTTCATCACTTCTGTTTTTGCAATTACGGCGAAGAATGCAATTACTGCTGTGAGGAAATAACCCGCGAGCTGAGCATATGCAAAATCCATCACATCCATTCTGCGATTGAGGATGTTCGTCCACAACATCATCGCAACTATACTGATCATGATCACACGATCAAGAACTGAAATGAGCGCGTCTGTGCGGAACAAGTGCAGCGCCTGCAAATTGGATCGCAGGTAAAGCACCATGGAAATGAGAAACTGGTTGAATCCAAGCAACAGCAGAAGCTTGATTAAACGCATTTCGAACTGGAAAACAAATGCACAGATAATGGTTGCAACGATGTATACAACTCCAAGCGCTAATTTGAGAATGAACAGTCCGGAGAAATGCTTGTCGAGCAAGTGGTTGTTCTGCGCAATATTCTTGTTGTTAAAATTCGTAATTCCAAAATCCAGGAGGATGTTCAGGAGGAACGAAAAGTTGAACAACACGAAATAGGTTCCGTAATCGGCGTTACCCACTTCAATCTGAACATGAGGCTCAATTCCTAAAATCCAGAACGGCTTTATCAGCAAGTTCAGGCAAAGGAGAATGATCAGATTGGTGACGAATTTCTTCTGCACGTCAGGTAGTTGTGGGACGCGAAGATACTAAAACAGATGGGAGTCGGGAGACGGGAGTCGGGCGTAAAATTGGTTAAAGAGGACGCGCCAGAAAGTTAATTCTCCCGGCATGTTTAACAGCATCATACGCCACATGCACTCCATTGTCATTAATCGTGATCTCGTAATTCCACTTGCGGAAGAAATCGAAACAGGCATTCTTGTTTTCGTTTTCCCAGAGTTCAAGATAGATGAGCGGACGATGTGTTGCCACCAACTTCTCTGCACCTGCCAAAACGAAGCGTTCGAAATTCTCTACATCCATTTTAATACCGGTAACTTTTGCTCCTGTTGCGAAGAGATAATCAATACTATCGAGTTGCTTCAGGGGCACTTTGAAACGTATGCCGTCGTTGTGTTCCGTAATCGTGCTGTGTACCACGTGACTCAGTCCCTGCTGTTTTGCGCTTCCCGTTACAGGCAAAACCATTTCTGCTTCTCCGTCATGGTCACCCAGTGCAATCGCTTCGACTTTCACATTCTTCAGATCGAACTTCTTAATCACGTGCTCCAATGCGTGCAGATTATCGGGCATAGGTTCAAAGGCAATCACTTGGCCCTTATTTACTTTCCGCGCAAGGTGCGCAACGAGAAATCCGAGGTTAGCGCCGATGTCCAAAACAATACCGTTTTCCGGAAGCAATTTCAAAAACGCAAAAAAATCGTCTTCTCTCTTGTCCTTGTGCAGATTGTTTACTTTGTAAGATGCGAAAACGCGCAGGTATCTCCGGTAACCCAGAATTCCCTGTAAGAGAGCCTTTATCGCATTTTTCACGCCGCGAATATAACACGTTCCCAGTTCCCAGTTCCCAGTTTCCTGTTCTGTATTGTGAAATTGTTTTCATATCTCTTCTTCCGGAACAGGGAACCGGAAACAGGGAACTGAGTACCTTCGGCCAGTGATCATCGTAGTCAACACCCGCCTTCTTATTCACAATCGCCTGGACGGAATCGGACGTTTCGCGTACGAGACATTGCTGCGTATCACACAAAAACAGGAAGACGTAAATTTTGTTTTTCTGTTCGACCGTAAGATTCACGAAGACTTTGTTTTCTCGGAGAACATTACGCCCGCAAAAATATTTCCACCGGCTCGTCGTACGTGGTTGTTCAACTGGTGGTTGAATTTTTCTGTGCACGGCGTGCTGCGTGATCTTAAACCCGATTTGTTTTTTTCACCCGACGGATTTCTTCCTACACGAGGAGATACGAAATGTCTGCCGGTCATTCACGATCTTAATTTCGAGCACTACCCGCAAGATCTGCCCGAACATTATTCGAAATGGTACCGTAAGAAATTTCCGCTGTTCGCACGTCGCGCAGAACGAATCGTTACCGTATCCGAATTTTCAAAAGCCGATATCCACAAGCAATATCATATCGATCTGAATAAAATTGATGTGGTGGGAAATGCAGCATCCCCTGGATTCGCGCCGTTGACTCATGAACGTGTAACAGCAGCAAGAATCAAGTGGAGCAAAGGTGATCCGTACTTCCTGTATGTTGGATCGTTACATCCACGAAAAAATCTCGCACGTTTAGTTGAAGCATTTGCCGCGTACAAAAAACAACATGGCGGTAACCTCAAACTTGTTCTTACAGGTGAACGTTACTGGAAGAATGAAAAAATGGAAGCGGTCATCGCCCAACTTCCCGACAGAAACGATGTGATTTTCACCGGAAGAGTTTCCGATGCTGATCTGCACGAAATCACCGGAGCAGCTTTAGCTCTTACTTACGTTCCATACTTCGAAGGATTCGGAATTCCCATTGTTGAAGCAATGGCTTGCGACGTTCCGGTCATCAGCGCGAATGTGACGTCGATGCCTGAGGTTGCCGGAGAAGCGGCATTGTACTGCGATCCTTTTTCAGTAGCAAGTATCGCAGAAGCCATGCACTCCGTGGCCAATGATGCCAACTTACGTGAAGCCCTGATTTCTAAAGGACGGATTCAACGCGAGAAATATTCCTGGGACAAATCAGCAGATGATCTTTGGAACGTCATGCTTAAAACCATGGGACATGTTAAAGCATAGTTACCACAAAGATTTGCTCGAAGCTGGTTGCGATGAAGCCGGTCGCGGTTGCTTTGCGGGACCTGTGTTCGCCGCAGCGGTAATTCTGCCGCGCGATTTCAAACACAAATTGCTCAACGATTCCAAGAAGATGACGCATGAGCAGCGCATGGAAGTTCGACCGTACATCGAAGAAAAAGCATTGGCGTGGGCAGTTGCAAGTTGTACGGCCGAAGAAATCGACACCATCAATATTCTACGCGCTTCTTTTCAGGCCATGCATCGCGCGATCGCACAACTGAAAGTACTTCCGCAGCATTTGCTCATCGATGGAAATCGTTTCAATCCGTATGAAGGAATTCCACACCTCTGTATCATCGAAGGCGACGGCAAATACAAAAATATTGCAGCTGCATCAGTTCTCGCCAAAACGTACCGCGATGATTACATGGTGAAACTTCACGAAGAATTTCCGCATTACGATTGGCACAGCAATAAAGGATACGGTACACCAAAACACCGTCAGGCGATTCAGGTATACGGAATTACAGATCATCACCGCAAGAGCTTTCGATTGATGCCCGATCAGTTGGAACTATTCAGTAAAATCGACGAGCACAAAGCGTAAAATCATCGCATGAAGTTCCCCGCGCCGACACACAGTACAAATCAAAACCGCTGAGATGATTGAAGAAACTCCACCATACGAACAAGCCACATCAGCTCCGGATTCTTCTAAGCAAACACCAGGGAAAACAGGCATGTTGCTCGCCGCAGTATTTCTGGTTACAACACTCATCTGTGCTGTCGGTTGGTACAGTGCAGCAACACCGAGAGTCGACACAGAAGGATACAAAAATTACGCAGGCTCATGGGGAATGGATGGTACGGTGTTCACTCAACGATGGAAAGTTAATGGCAATCGCTCTTCCGTGTTGCTGGATCTGAACTATGATCTCAACTTCGAAAAATATTCCATCTACAACATTTCTGATCAGCTCATCAGTGAAGAGTTTGATGAAAATGAAGATGGAGTCGCTGAAAGAACCCTTCGTTATTCACCCGAATGTAAAGTTCGTTATGAGTATCTGGATGCGGATGGGAACGGTTGGTATGAACGTATGTTGAGTTATGGACGCACCATCACCATTGAATATAAAGATTCCGATTTTGACTGCGAATACGATTCGATTTATGTTTACGAAAACGAACTCCTGATAAATTCTCTGACTGTTGCCGAAATGGGTAAATTCTTCAAGACACAGCGCAGCGACTCCACAAGATCAAACAGGTAAAGGTGAAATATTGCTAAAAGACCAATAGCCATATTCTTTCGCACTACATTCGGTGAGAATTAAACCACTCGCCCATGAACAAGTTTCTTCTTACCATTCCTGCAATTGCGCTCTTCGCTTCCTGCGGAGTTGACACTACTCGTGAAATTGCCGCAAAAGAGCGCACCATCACAGTTACCGGTGCTGCCGATACGAAATTGTCCCCGGATGAAATGATACTCACTATCAATATTGCTGAATATTATAAAGAGCAGTATGAAGATGGAAAAACCGAGAAGGATTATAAAACGCTCGTGAAGCTGGAAGAAATTGAAAAGACGTTAATGGATCTTCTGCATACGAACGGAATTGCGGATTCGTTAGTGAGCTTCAGTTATGTGAACACGAGCTGGAACTGGTACTACTACGACGGCGAGAAGAAACCGGTGAAGTTCGAGAAGACGATGAAGGTGAAATTGTCTGATCACAACAAAGCGGTTGCAATCATCCGCGACATAGATACGAAAGGAATTTCCTACTTGTCGCTCGGCGATTTTCATTCCTCAAAAGAGCAAGAGATGCGCAGAGAACTGAAAGCAGAAGCCTTGAAAGCGGCGAAAGAAAAAGCGGCGTATATGCTCAGCAAAGTCGACAAAGAACTTGGTGAGATCATCACGATCAAGGAGCTGAACGACGATTATCCATACTGGAGCTGGCGCGGACCTGCACAAACTTCTGTGAGCAACACTTCTTTTGAGTACGACAGCAGCGAGCCTGCGGGGCCGGATG
Source organism: Flavobacteriales bacterium (assembly GCA_040377305.1). Lineage (GTDB taxonomy): Bacteria > Bacteroidota > Bacteroidia > Palsa-965 > Palsa-965. The sequence goes on from JBEIPA010000032.1 coordinate 59,047, forward strand.
AGATTATGATGCGGTATGAAGTCGAGGCGGAGTTTGAGATTCAGTAGAATTGGAACGCGGATCTTGATGTGTTTTAGGTGTTAGTCCTTCCGTCGGATGATTTCGGTGAATAGAACGTGTGTGGAATTTGATCTTATGAGATACGTTTGAGTTTATCTCATAAAATCCAATTACGAATTTTCAAGTTCTGTAGAGTCATCCGAGCGAGC
>JBEIPA010000003.1:0-252977 GCA_040377305.1 Flavobacteriales bacterium
CACCGGCGTTGCAGCCATTGTTGTTGTGATTGCTGGTGGTTGCGTCACAGACACAGTTGATTGAGTTGTACATCCGTTTGCATCTGTCACAGTAATCGACCACGTTCCCGCAGTAAGTCCTGTTACGTTTGCTGTGCCGTCCCCAGTTGGGTTACCCGGAGTCCAGTTGTATGTGTTGCCACCTGCGCCGCCTGTTGTTGCAACCGATGCAGTTCCTGTTGATCCTCCGTTACACAACACTGGTGTTGCAACTGCGGTGGAAGTGAATGCGGGAGGTTGCGTTAATGTTGCAGTAGCAGTTGCGATACATCCGTTGGCATCAGTTATAGTACAAGTCCACGAACCTGCAGTCAAACCGGTGATTGTAGGAGTACCGTCGCCTGTTGGATTACCTGGCGTCCAGTTATAAGTATACGGGCCGGTTCCACCAGAAGCACTCACAGTCGCAGAACCATTCGCTCCGCCGAAGCAGAGAACGTTCGTTGAGGCTGTGATTGTTGCAGTTGGTGATCCGGCATTTGTGATTGTAATGGTGCGTGTGATTGTACACCCATTTGCATCTGTTACAACAACGACATAAGATCCCGCACCGAGCCCTGTTGGATTCGGTCCGCTTCCTGATGGAGTCCATGCGTATGTGTACGGACCAACACCACCTGTTACTGTAATCGATGCAGCGCCGTTCAGGTTACCACATGTTGCTGGTGTTGATGAAGTTGTTGCGTTTAATGCAGGAGGTGCAGTGATGTTGAAGGTTCGTGTTGTTGTACAACCACCCGGATTTGATGTTACAGTTACAGTATACACTCCGGCACACAATCCTGTAGCGGAAGAACCTGTTCCTCCCGAAGGGGCCCACGCGTATGTATATACCCCGGGACCTCCCGACGCAGTTACGCTGGCAGCACCAGTACAAGAACCACTACACAAAATATTGGTTTGTGATCCGGTTGTTGTAAGTGCAGGCGGTTGTGTAATGCTGAAAGTTTGCGTTGCAGTACATCCACCAGGATTTGATGTTACCGTAACTGTGTATGTGCCGAAACACAATCCAGTTGCAGTTGCACCTGTTCCACCAGATGGAGCCCACGAATACGTGTAAGCACCAGGTCCGCCACTTGCAGCAACGGAGGCCGAACCATTACACAAAGCGTTACACGTAACGTTTGTTTGTGTTGGCGTCAACGTAATTGCTGGTGGTGCAGTAATGCTAAAAGTTCTTGTGATTGTACATCCCGCTGGACCGGATGTAATAACACAGGTATATGTTCCAGCACACAAACCTGTTGCAGTTGCACCGGTTCCACCCGAAGGCGACCACGCGTATGTGTAAGTTCCTGTTCCACCGGAGGCGACGACTGAAGCGCTTCCGTTACATAAACCGTTACAGGTAATGTTTACTTGCGATTGTGTTGCGTTGATTACAGGAACTTGTGTAATGTTGAATACTTGTGTCGCGGTACATCCCGCAGGTGATGAAACGGTGCATGTGTAAGTTGCGGCACAAAGTCCGGTAGCATTCGCAGTGCCTTGGCCAGCCCCAGGAGCAGGACTCCAGTTATAACTATATGTACCGTTTCCTCCGGTTGCAACTACAGATGCACTTCCTGTACACTGTCCGTTACACAAAATATTAGTTTGTGTCGGGGTGAGCGTTATCGCAGGCGGTTGTGTAATTGTTACTGTTCTTGTTCCTGTACATCCGCTCGCATCAGTTACGGTGATGGTATAAGTTCCTGCACACAATCCAGTTCCGGTATTCGTTGCACCAACCGTTGAGTTTGTTGCAGCAGGACTCCACGTGAATGTGTAAGGAGCTGTACCACCGGAAACTGTATTGACAATACTTCCATTACATGAACCGAAACAGTTGGCGTTGGTAACTGCACCAGCCATTGTCAAACTTCCTCCCGACGTAGTGATATTGAAAGTTTGCGTCTGTACTACACAACTTCCGGTGATCGTGACGGTGTAAATACCTGGACATAATCCGGTAGCAGTAGGACCCGTTCCTCCCGAGGGAGCCCAACTATACGTGTAACTTCCAACAGGGGAAACAGAGACGGATGCAGAACCGTTACAGTTGGAACATGTTGCAGGAGTCGAAGAAGGTGTGATTGTTAAAGCTGATGAAGTAGGACATGTCGTACAGGTAGTTGTTCGGAAATACAACCCGGCAATACACAAGTTGAAGCAGTCACCGCCCGTATTAACGTTGAAGTTCCCAGACGTACCTGCACCATTCGCAATTGTTGAATTGACCTGTTCAAAGTTCCACCAATTCCACGTGAGCGGAACGGCAGTACCGTTTGCAGTCCATGAAGTAGGGTTGAACTGAATATCACCAACACCGAAGAATGCACGGCAGTTATTTGTGTTACCGCAAACTGCAGGTGCCAAAGGAATCTGATAATTCGCTACTCCGCCATTCACTACAATTGCACCATCGGAAATTACCAGACGACCCGCCCATGGTTGAGTCGGTAAACTCCAAATAACAATCAGCGTAGCACCGTCCATGTCGTTTCCTGAAGTAGGCGGATTGGTAAGGATTCCACTGATGTTGTAAATACCGTTTCCACTAACGCATGAAGTAACATCGGCCCGGTAAGTGTAAGTACCCGAATATCCCCAGCATTTATCCACACCGCTTCCCACCACGGTCATTGGATAGTTGAATGAAGCAGCAGCAGGATTTACAATCGTTGCTGTTTGTGCCGCGCCATTTCCTGAACCTTCCGCCCACAGATACGCACGTTCAATAACTGCGCAAGCGGGAATTCCGGTGATGCTGAACGGCGCAGGCTGATTTACCCCGGCAGGAGTAAAACGTTTACCCATGCGTTGGGTTGCGGTTGCATAATCGAGACCGCACTTCTGCATGTCGAAGATTACGCCAAGTGTCCCGTTACCGTTTTGCGGTGTTGGATTTGGATTCCCGGAATGCTGAGTTGCGTTGTACCCGCATGCACCCAGAACGCCAGTTGTTCTGCTTGGATCAGAAGGAGCTTGTTGTACCTGCGCAAAAAGAGCAGTAGTAGGAAAAAATAGAGCACAGAAAATGAAATGACGTAGGGAGTGTTTCATTTCGATACAGTTTTTTAGTGGGTGTGACTTCGGTGGAAAGTCACTGGTGTTTGCATCGCTAATATATGAAAAACAGCCTGATTACCAAATGTTTTATATCAACAGGTGTGAATAAAAACGGCGGATCCAATGACCCGCCGTTGTAAATTATGAAATGGTTGTTTTCGCTTAGCGAATCAGGTTCACGTGACCGATCATCCGGTGGTAGAAACCTGTGTAAAGCTCGGTATAGGTAATTCGCCAAACATAGGTATCGATCTGGCAGATATTTGTGTGACCCTGAACACGCCCGTCCCAGCCTTTGTAAATATCATTTGATTCAAAAATCAGGTTGCCCCAGCGATCGAATACCATCATGTGGAAATCCTGTACGTATTCACCGTAAGCAAAGAAAATATCGTTCTTGCCATCTCCATTCGGTGTGAACGTATTCGGGACATAAATTGTGGCTTCCGGTACAATGATCACTACGTTTTCTGTCGTGTCGGCACAACCGTATTGGTTTACGGTAATGAGAGACACGTAGTAAGTACCGGTGTCATCATACATATTTGCGACATCACCGCATGTAAGATCTGTCAGGACTTGAGTGTCACCAAAATCCCAATGACAAGTATCGCCACCGGTGCTTAGATTATGAAAAGCAACATTGGCCTCTTCCATGGTTGTTGGCATCGGCGTGAGAATCGTAAATGCCGCAACGGGATCAGGGAACACGGTGATGTAAGCCATTGAGGTTGTTGTATTCACGCAACCATTAATGTCAACTACATCAAGTGTAACGTTGTACGTTCCCGGATTTATGTAACAATGGTTCGGTAATCCTAAATTACTGGTGTCACCATCGCCAAACTGCCAGAAACAAGTTGCAATTGCGGGATTCGATTGAGGCGTGAAATTCACACATACCGGAGAACAACCGTTCAAATCATCACCTGACAATGAAATCGTCGGAGTAGGATTCACAGTAACTGTTACTAATCCACTATCGACCTGATTACCGCAGGCGTCACCAACAATACACGTGTAGGTTGTAGTAACTGATGGATTAACTGTAATCGAGTTTGTATTTCCCGGACCATTTACCCAGTTGTAATTGTATGGAGGAGCACCCCCGGATGGATTCACACTAATCGTTGTGCTTGCACCAATACAAATTGAAGGTGGAGTTGATGGATTGGCACTGATCGGAATCAGCGGAGGTTCTGTGATGTTGAAGGTGAAAGAATTCGAACAACCATAATCGTCTGTTACGTCAACCGTATAAACTCCTGCAGTAAGAGTTGTTGCACTTCCTGTTGCAGATACGTTGGGATTCCACGTATAGGTGAAAGGAGCCGTTCCGCCACTTGGAGTGAATGTCGCTGAACCGTTATTACCACCATTGCAAAGGACATTCACCTGTGATGTGGTAAACGGTAATGATCCGGTTCCCATTACGATTACCGTGTCAACCGTTGTACAACCGGTTCCGTCAGTCACAGTTACAATGTATTGACCAGGAGGCAATCCTGTTGCCGTTTGTGTATTCTGAACTGGCACAGTATTCCATGCATACGTATAAGGCGGGGTTCCACCATTCGGAATGGCCGTTGCGGTTCCGTTTTGCGCTGAACACTGACTTGGTGTTTGCGACATCGACAACGTGTAAGGTGCAATGCAGCAAGTTTGACAGTTGGATTGGAAATACAATCCCATTACGCAGAAGTTGTAACAATCGCCTGAAGAGTTGACGTCGAATTGGGACGTGCTTTGTCCTGGAGTCACTGTTGTTGCGACATCCACATAGTTCCACCAATCTTCAACCACTGTTATTGGAGCCATGCTATTTAGGGTAAGCTGTGCACCCATTCCTTGTAAATCTGCAATAGCCATAAATGCACGTGCATTGCTAACAGTTCCTGCGCACGCGTTAAAGTTGTTCATTGTTTGCGTAGTTGTACCACCGTTGATAACAACACAACCATCCCAAATAACGATATCGCCCTGGAAATTCTGAGTTGGGTCGCTCCAGATTACCATCATGGTTGCCCCGTCTACGTCATTCGTTCCCGCAGAGGAAACACTTGTTGGAAAACCGTTGATTGAATATGTTCCGTTGCCAACAATACATGCAGTTACGTCGGCGCGATACGTGTGTGTGCCACTGTAGCCCCAGCATTTATCCTGATCGCTACCGATTAACGTCATGGGAAAATTACTTACGCCAGCGAAAGGGTCCGTAACAGTAAGATTGATTGCAGCGCCATTACCTGAGGCATCGCACCAGACGTATGCTTTAAGGATAGTTGCAGTTGCGGGAATACCGGCGATTGCAAACGGAGCTGGTTGCGCAACTCCCGGAGGAGAAATACGCTGCCCTATTTTCTGCGATACCGCAGTGTAGTTGAGTCCGCAAGCACTTGCAGAATAAGTAGGACCGAGAAAGGTACTACCATCCAATGGCGTCTGTGGGTCGCCGATACGAGCAGTGCTTTGTGTCGCAACAGGATTGTGCCCATTCTCCGGTGTAGATCCTTGTTGAGCGGATACCCCAGTAGAAAGAAGTCCAATAAATATTGCGGCTAAATAGTGTAGAGTAGTGTTAGCCATGTGTTTACCTAAACACAAAGCTATTCAAATTGGTCGAAAAAGCAATACGTTTCATCGAGGAATTACCTCATTTTCTGCATCAAATCAGCGGTTCTGACAATAAGTACGTGAACAGCGGCTGTATCGGCTGCTGAAATCGTATATCGTTTCAGCATGAGATCTTCGTATTGCTCGATGATGGCATCGATGAACTGCGGATCTTTTTTCGCCATCCGCAACTTATAACGCAATGAGTTTACTGAGATTTCTTCGCGGCGCATTTTTGCATAACCGGTGATGCGTATCACCAAAGCTTCATATAAGTTGTTTACAGCAGGAACAACCATTCCAGTTTGCAGATATTGTCCTGCACCATGTACAAGTGCATCTGCCTGCGCTATTGTTGTATCAGGTGGCGGAACATACTCTGCAGTCTCGGCAAGTTTAGCAAGACGGGCAGCTTCTTTTTCTTCAGCATCTTTCCTGATTCTTTGCTTTCGCTTATAGCGGTAGAATACAAATGCACCAACCGGAATAAGCAACAAAGCGATACAGATGAAAATAATGGTTGCCTTGTCTTTCTTCTTTCCTTTCTTCTCGAAGAAAGAATCCGGAAGGTTGTTTACAGAGTCAGGCTTTAGCGTATCGCCCGGATTGACATGCAGTTTAAAGGAGTCGGACTGAAGCGTGACATATTCTTTTTTCTTCGGATCGAAATATGAAAACGAAATTCCCGAAAGATCGAAGTCGCCTTCTTTCTCAGGTATGATTAAATAGCGATACAGTTTTCCTGTTTCAGTTGCTTTGTAATCGTAATCGTCGTAGTAATCGTATTCGTACGTTGATGAATCCTGAGCAAGAATATTCTGTGCGCGAAATCCTGGGGGAAGAGAAAGCTGCGGTGTCATCATGAACTGGAAGTTTCCTGTTCCGGTGATATACATTGTGAAAGTAACAGGCTCCCAGCATTTGGTTGTGTCTTCAGAAATCTTGCAGGCCATTTTGTACTGACCAACATCTCCGGCGAATCCGGGTAGAGAATCATGTTTCGGAAGATCGAGAACAGTAATTGATGTTGGTTCTGATACAAGATCGAAGCTCATGTCATATGAATCCCAGCTATAAACATCTTCGTCGTATTTCGAGAGGTAACAACTGTACGTGTACTCCGGCATTTTTACTGTGCCGATTGCATTCGGATAGAGATACTCCGTGAAAATTGTGCGGCGGCTAAATCGCTTTCCGTTGATGTAAACAGTTGTGTCGTTGTTCCGCAAATATTCCGGATCTGTTTCACTCCAAAAACCGCTGTATGATGAAGCGACCGGATAATCACCACTCACGGTGTATTCCGGTGCATAGTACAGGTACAAAAACGCCCGAACTTTTTCGCCTGCATACACGGTGCTTTTCGCCGGAATGTAGCGCATGAAGACCATTCCGTTGCTTACCGGATTGTCTCCTGCATTCACGTGAAGATGTACAGTGTTCGAATAAATTCTTCTTGAACCGGATTGAATCCATGCTGCACCGATTGTATAATCACCGGCATTGATTGCCTTCATCGTATACGACTGACGAACGGTAGCTGCTTTCGTAGAAGAATTGTAATTGAATGACTCTGTATGGGAAATGGTGACGAGTCCAGGAACATCAGGAAGAGTTGCGTAGCTCGAGAAGTTGCTCATTTCTCCTTCGAGATAGACTACAAACTGATCGTCTGACGTAATTGTATCCGTACTGATTGTTAGGGAGAGCTTCTGAGCCGGCAACACGAATCCGCACAACAGAAAAACTGCTGCGAAACAGAAACGTAGTTGATGCTGAAGCTTTACCAATCTTTATCGCGACTTGGTTTGTAGTAGGAGCCGCTGCCAGTTTGATTCATGTTCTGGCGCGTTTTCTGTTCAGAATCGCGGAGCGCACTCATCACGCGTTTTGCTTCATCCTGAGACATGCCTTGCTTTTTCGGATCTAATGGTTTTTGTGGCTGGCCATTTTGAGATTGTTGCTGTTGCTGTCCGTTTTGCTGATTGGGATTGCCATTCGCATCCTGCTGTCCTTGTTGCTGTTGTTGTTGCTGTTGCTGTTGTTGCTGCTGACCCTGACCTTGTCCTTTTTGCTGCTGCTGCTGTTGCTCATTCTTCAACTGTTTCTGAGCCATCGCAAGATTGTAACGCGCATCTTCATCATTAGGATCATTGCGCAGTGCTTCTTTGTAGGCTTCGATACTCTGACTGTATTTTTTCTGCTGATACATGGAGTTGCCGAGATTCTTCCAACCCCGATTCAGTGTATCCGGATTTTTGGAGTCAAGAGCGTTTGCGTATGCTTTTTCCGCTTCTGCGTATTTCTCTTGTTCATACAACGCGTTTCCAAGGTTGTAGTTCGATACTGTTTTCAAAGAGTCCGTTTTCAAAGCGTCACGATACTTTTGTTCAGCTTGCTTGAAATCCTTTTTCTTGAAAAATTCGTTTCCGGAGCGGTTGTTCTTCCACGGATCTTTTGACTTGATTGTATCCTGGGCGGTCAATGCAAATGACAGCAGGAACGATACGAAGAATGCTACATATTTTCTCATTTGCCCTGTAGATTTCGTTTACGTTTTCCTTCGGCGAGGAATAATTCCACAACCAAAAGCAATATGATTGCCGCAACTACGAAGTAGAATACGGGTGTATAACTTGTTACTTGTTGACTATCACTTGTTGTTGCGCTTAATTCACGCAACTGACCCATGATGGTTGTTAAACCCATGTCACTATTGGTTGCGCGGACATAGGTTCCGTTTCCTGCTTCCGCAATTTCCTTGAGCAAACCATCGTCGAGCTTCGTTATAACTACGTTACCGTTTTCATCGTGCTTCTCTGTGATGTTACCGTTTTCATCTGCAACCGGAATAGTTGATCCATCCGTCGATCCTATTCCGATTGCACACACAATAATTCCTTTTTCTGCAGCACGTTCAGCTGCGGCAATAGCATCGTCTTCGTGGTTTTCACCATCTGTGATGAGGATGATTGCTTTGCCGCGACCATCTTCGGAATTATTGAAAGCAGTTACCGCCTGGTCAATAGCCATTCCGATTGCTGTACCCTGATAAGAAATCGATTCGGTAGAAATTGAATTGATGATCATTTCAGCGGCACTGCGATCATCGCACAACGGAAGATTTGTTCTTGGTTCACCAGCGAATATGATTGCACCCAAACGATCACCTTCGAGGTTCGCAAGCAAATCAGTAAGCGCGAGCTTTGATTTCTCGAGACGATTAGGTTTCAGATCATCAGCAAGCATGCTATTTGAAACGTCGATGGCAACAATGATATCAATGCCGCGCATCTTCACTGTTTCCTTTCCGCCGGCAATTTGCGGACCCGCGGCTGCGATACTCAGGAGTACGCAGGCAAGGATGAGGATTCCACCTTTGATCATGCGCAATGGTTTGCTTTCGCCGAGAATGAGCCTGCCAACGAATGCAGATTCCGCAAATGTTTTAAGTCGTTCACTGCGTCGATGCATTGAAAACCACATCAGGCCTGCAGGTACGAGTGCCGCGAGCATGAAAATGAGATATATCGGGTTTTCAAAACTCATGTTACGCTGTCGAATAAGGTGTAACGGAGAATCAATTCAATTCCGAGCAGGAACGCAACCCAGAAAAGCAGGGGAAGGAATTCTTCTTTACGTGCCTGTGCTTCGTCTTTGTCGTATTCGGTTTTCTCCATGGTGTTGATTTCTTCGTACACCTGTTGAAGTTGCAAATCGTCAGAAGCCCGGAAATATTTTCCACCTGTTGTTTCTGCCATTTCCATCAACTGCTTTTCGTTGATGTTCGTGGCCGTGTACTGCATCACATAGCTTCCATCCGGATTCTGCAAGGTTGGAGTAAGCTGACTGCCCGATGCGCCTAATCCGATGATGTATGTGCGGATATTGTAGGTCTTCGCTAAACGAGCAGCATCTTCCGGTGAAATTACACCGGCGTTATTTTCTCCGTCCGTCAAGAGAATAATTACTTTGCTTTTCGCGGTACTTCCTTCGAGACGTTCAACCGCTTTTGCTAACCCCATTCCGATCGCAGTTCCATCGAGGAGAAAACCTGTAACGGTGGAGCTAATCAGTGTTGACAGGGCTTCGTGATCTGTGGTTAGCGGACAAAGTGTGTATGGCTCACCGCTGAATACAACCATTCCAATGCGATCATCGGCACGTTGACTGACGAATTTTACGGCTTGTGTTTTTGCGGATTCAATTCTCGTAGTTGTACTGTAATCGCTGCCGAGTGAACCATCCATACTTGTGGAAACGTCCATGCACAACATGATGTCGATTCCGTTTCCGTGATTTTTTCTCCACGCGAGAGTAGATTGCGGACGCGCGAACGCAATGATGAGTAATGCCAGTGCGGTTAAACGGATAACATATAACACCGGACGGAAACGTACACGCATCGGTGTTTTCAGTCCGCTGAAGAATCGCAGCGAAGAAATCTGCATGACAGGACGACCTCTTCCTCCGAAGAAAAACAGGAATACCGCAATGACCGGAATTAAAGTCAATCCCCACAGCGCCCATGGAAACGCGAACGAAACATTGTTGAACCAGCCTATCATTGGTGTCCGTAGTTAGGTGGTGGCGGTGGTGAGAATTGTACCGTGGTAAACGAAGTTGACATTACAAAGTCAATGGCGTGCTGAATACATTTTTCATTGATGTATTCATCCGGAACCTGCTTTCCGAACTTCACGAGATCGGCTGTGCGCAACACATGCTCAAGTTCAGAAGTTTTGTTTCCGCTATCGGGCATACGGCGTAAACGCATCATGATCTGATAGGTCGTCATCTCCATTGCGGAGAAGTGGAATCGATCAACTACCCAGCCGCGCATGAGTTCTGTAAGTGCAGTGTAATGTCCTTTTGTATTTCCATCGCGCCATGGTTTCTTAATTGCCATGTCATTCAACTGCTGCAATATGCGTTCGTGTGGAAGCAAGACGTGTCCGACAGGTTGCGGAATAATTTCAATTGCCTTTTTCTTCCTGCGATTGAGGAAGAAGAAAACTAATCCTGCAGCGAGAAGCAATCCGCCGCCAATCCACCACCAAATAGAAATCGAACTTTCATCCGAATCGGGTGGAGGAGGAGGAACGTCGAAAATACCAGCAATGGGACGAATTGGTTTAGACGTGTCCGTTGGGACCGTATTCACATACAATTCCATAGTTTGCGTCCACACGGTGTCTTGATTCACTACGAATGGAACAGGAGGAATCACCCACAGACCTGAATCGAAACAAGTGATTTCCCATCTGCACACTTGTTCGTACATCACCGATGCGCGATCAACTAGCTTGACAGAGACCGTGTCTTGCTTTGCAATTTCAATCGGGTATGCCAGTGAGTCGCTTATGATTGGCCACACCACACTAGCTTTCGCTGTGCCCTCGGTGTAACGAACCGCAAGCTTTAATGTGCATCGTTCGCCAATACGAATGGCATAACGATCAAGAATGGCTTCGCAGGTTGCGTTTTGAGCAAAGAGTGATTCTGCCGAACTGAAGATCAGCAGAAGGAAAAAGATATGTCTGATTTTTTTCATCCGCCCTTCTTTTCTCTCTTGCGAAAAATCTTAGACAGCTTACGGATGTAATTGTCCCCGGTTGTGATGTGCGCAAAATCAATTCCGCACTTCTGGAATAGATCATCTAAGAAGTGACGATGCATTCCGGCGGTGCGTGCAAACTTATTTCGTGCCGCTTCACTCGACGTGTCGATCCACGTAAGCTCACCGGTTTCCATATCTGCCATTTGAACGAGTCCGATTGAAGGAAGCTCGCGTTCACGGCGATCATAAATATTTAATGCAATTACATCATGACGACGAGCGGCAATCTGCAGCGCTTTTTCGAACGTGCCAGCCATGAAATCGGAAACAACGAAGGTGATGCAACGGTGTTTTGTCATGTTGTTGAAATACTCGAGCGCAGATTCCAGATCTGTTCCGCGTCCTTTCGGTTCGATGACAATGCACTCGCGGATAATTCGCAGAATATGTGAACGTCCTTTCTTGGGCGGAATGAATTTCTCCACTTTGTCGCTGAAGAAAAGTACACCGGCGTTATCGTTGTTGTAAATGGCAGAGAAGGCAAGCACTGCAGCGATTTCTGTCATCAGATCTTTTTTGTCCTGCACAGTAGTTCCGAATTGTCCGGACTTACTGATATCGACAAGAATCATAACACTGAGTTCGCGTTCTTCTTCGAAAATCTTTACGAAGGTGTTGTTGAATCGTGCAGTTACATTCCAGTCTATTGTACGGATATCATCACCCGCCTGATATTCCCTTACTTCGGAGAATTTCATGCCGCGGCCTTTGAACGCGCTATGATACGCCCCGGTAAAGACCTGGTTGGTTAGTCCGCGCGCTTTGAGTTCAATTCGCCGTACTTTTTCTATGATTTCCGATTCTGTCATTTATGATTTCGGCAATGTGACTTCAGATGTGGATTCCGGATTAAGGAACCTGCACCACTGATATAACTTCGTCAATCACCATGGAAGGTGTAATATTTTCTGCTTCTGCTTCGTAAGAAAGTCCAACGCGGTGACGTAACACATCATGTGCAATTGCACGAACATCATCCGGAATTACAAACGCACGATGTTGTAAGAACGCGTACGACTTCGCCGCTTGTGCCAATGAAATGGAAGCACGTGGAGATCCACCGAACGTAATCATCGGCGCCAGTTTCTGTAAACGGTATTCAGCCGGGAAACGTGTAGCGAAAACGAGATCAACGATGTATTTCTCGATTTTCTCATCGAGATAAACTTCGTGAACTACGGAACGTGCACGCATAATTTCATCCTGCGACAAAACAGCTTTCGGCGTTTTCTTCACCGGATTCAGTTGCTGGCGGATGATATGTTGCTCTTCTTCTTTGGAAGGATATGTGATTACACACTTCAGCATGAAACGATCGACTTGCGCTTCAGGCAACGGATAAGTTCCTTCCTGTTCAATCGGGTTCATTGTTGCGAGTACGAGGAATGGTTCAGGAAGTTTGTACGTGGTGTCTCCAATAGTAACCTGACGTTCCTGCATCGCTTCGAGAAGAGCAGCCTGCACCTTTGCCGGAGCACGGTTGATCTCATCGGCGAGAACAAAATTGGCGAATATTGGTCCTTTGCGCACATTGAATTCCTGCTTGTGCATGTTATAGATCATCGTTCCTGTCAAATCTGCAGGAAGCAAATCGGGCGTGAACTGTAGTCGGCTGAAATCTGCCTGAATAGCTGCGGCGAGTGACTTTACAGCAAGTGTTTTCGCAAGACCCGGAACACCTTCGAGAAGGATGTGTCCGTTCGACAAAAGTGCGATCAACAATCTTTCGATCATTGTCTTTTGTCCTACGATAACGTTGTCTAATTCATTGTTGATTTTGTCGACGAAAGCGCTTTCTTGTTTGATGCGCTCGGTAAGCTGTTGAAAGTCTTGATTCATATGAGTTTTGTCGTTGAAACAAAGGTAACCTAAGAGGCTGCTGAACAGGCGGAAGGGGTGAAAATATTTGTTAAGTGTTGGCCTGTGTTCAATAGTCGTTTTATCCTGAGATGAAAGTACGCCTGTAGGTACAAATAACAGCGACCTTTAGCTAACTTTGTCGCCACTTATCGTGTCACGCTACTTCATCCGTCTCGCTTACAAAGGCACAGCTTATCAGGGCTGGCAGGTTCAACCTCATACGCCGCTTACCGTTCAGCATCAGCTCAATGATAAGTTGAGTATGATCTTACGTGAGCCGATTGAAGTGGTTGGTTGCGGAAGAACAGATAGCGGAGTTCATGCCCGCGATTATTTTGCTCACTTCGATTGTGCGACAAATCCGAAAGATCAGAAGGATTTCATTTATCACCTGAATGCTATTTTGCCCAAAGACATTGCTGCGAAAGAGATTACATTGATGCCTGACAATGCACATGCGCGTTTTGATGCGATTTCGAGAACGTACGAGTATCATTTGCTCATTGGGAAAGACGCATTCAATGATCATCAGGCGTGGGAAGTGCGCGAAGTTCCTGATGTGCTTGCAATGAACACTGCAGCCGATTACCTGACGCAGTGTGATGACTTCGCTTCGTTCTGCAAAGCAGGAGCAGATAATAAAACCACAAAGTGCAAGCTTACCGAAGCGTGGTGGATGCAACACGGGAATTATCTCGTTTTCACAATCACGGCAGATCGTTTTCTGAGAAATATGGTGCGCGCGATCGTAGGAACGCTGATGGATGTTGGTCGCGGAAAAATTACACTGAGTGATGTGGAGCAGATTGTAGCATCGGGCGATCGTTCGGAAGCTGGTCAGTCGGTTCCTGCACATGGATTATATCTTACACGAATATTATATCCGATTCAATACAACGTGAACCAGGAGGATGTGCTATGAGCAAGAGCAAAGAGCAGGGAAAGGCATTTGATTTCGGATTATTCAAACGAGTACTTGGTTATACGAAGCCTTACAAAGGGCTTTTCATCTTCGCGATTCTACTGACGATTTTCATGTCGTTCCTGGTAATCGTACGGCCATTGATGATACGCTATGTGCTGAACGATTTCGTTAAGGTTCCTACAGATCCGGCGAACCAAAGTTGGCTTGAATCGAATCTGTTATTGTTTACGATTATCATGATTTCACTGTTGTGCTTTGAAACCGTGATGCAATTCGTTGGTCAGTACACGACAAGCTTGATGGGGCAGCGAATTGTTCGTGATATACGCACACAACTTCACAAGAAGATTCTCAGTTTTCGTTCCAAGTATTTCGACAACACGCCGATCGGTGCGCTTGTGACGCGCGTGATTTCCGATATCGAAGCGATCAATGATGTATTTACACAAGGATTTATTGTCATCGCAGGTGATTTACTCACGATCGTAGTTTACCTCGGAGCGATGTTATGGGTAAACTGGCAGGTAACACTTGTTGTGCTCACCACGATTCCCGTGATGTTCTTGTCTACATGGTGGTTTAAGAATGCGGTTAAGCAATCGTTCACGGATGTGCGCAATCAGGTTTCCCGTTTGAACACATTCGTGCAGGAACATATTACAGGTATGAAGATCGTTCAGGTTTTCAGCAGAGAAGAAGAAGAATTGAAGCGTTTCAAGGAAATTAATGCAAAGCACAGAGACGCGAATGTGAAATCGGTTTGGTATTACTCCGTGTTTTTTCCTGTAGTGGAAATTCTTGTCTCTGTTTCTTTAGGATTGCTGGTGTGGTATGCGGGCAAACAGATTTTCAATTTTCAGGCACAACCGGGTGATGTCACGTTGTTCGTTTTATTGATCAACCAGTTCTTCCGTCCGATTCGTATGCTGGCTGACCGTATCAATACGTTGCAAATGGGAATGGTTGCATCGGAACGTGTGTTCAAGATCATGGATCAGGATGAAGTTATTTCGAATGATGGAATGATGTCGGCGCAGAATATCAATGGAAATATTCGCTTCAACGATGTTTGGTTTGCGTACAACAATGAAGATTACGTACTGAAAGGAATTTCATTCGACGTGAAAGCTGGAGAAACGCTTGCACTGGTTGGATCAACGGGTTCCGGAAAGAGTTCCATTATCAATTTGCTGGGACGATTCTACGAATACAACAAAGGGGAAATCACGATTGATTCAACATCTATTCGTGAGTTTGAACTTTCTTCGTTGCGTAAAAACATTGGCGTTGTGTTGCAGGATGTTTTCCTTTTCTCGGGAAGTATTCTCAGTAATATCACCTTGGAAAATCCTGCAATTACACGGGAACAAGTGGAAGACGCGGCCAAAGCGGTTGGTGCACACGATTTTATCATGAAGCTTCCGGGCGGATATGATTTTGATGTGCGTGAACGTGGAGGAATGCTGAGTGTTGGTCAACGACAGCTTATTGCGTTCATTCGGGTGTACGTTTACAATCCACGCATACTCGTGCTGGACGAAGCGACGTCGTCTATTGATACCGAATCAGAAATTCTCATTCAGAAAGCGACAGAGGTTCTCACGAAAGGAAGAACTTCGGTTGTGATTGCACATCGTTTAGCGACGATTCAGAATGCGACAAATATTATGGTTATTGATCATGGACAGATTGTAGAATCCGGATCGCACGATGAGTTGTTGAAGAAAGATGGTCCGTATAAGCGGTTGTTTGAGATGCAGTTTTCCAGGGAAGAGAAACTGGCCGGTTAATTTGTGGTTGTCTGCGACGCTTTACACGGCGACTCTGCGAAACGGAGAAAGTGTTTCCTAATCTAAACCCATTGCGGCACGGAGGATTGCCCAAGCAATCTCTACGTTTGCTTCATTACAAGCTCAGGCAACTCCACTTTCTCCATTTCATTGATCATTCTTAAATCAAGCAATGTTTTTCCATTCTCCTGTTGCTTGAACATCGGCAGGAACTTCGCGCCGATAATTATTTCAGAAGCGCGATACGATGTGCGCGAATAAACGGTTTGAGAGAATGTATCGTCGAATGCTTTTAAGATAACGAAGATTTCGAGATTCATCTTGTGAAGCTCTTCCGAAGTTCTGCCGTGCAGCGGACTATTTTCGTCAATGGGATGAACAACGGTCCAGCTTGTTGGGAACAATGCAATCTTCTTTCTTTCCAACGTAAGCTGAACAAATGATCGTGTTGTTTCCCCAGGTTCTGTGTAACCCATGTTTACTTCCACTTCTGTTTCTATGAGCTGATTGCGACGCATGTTCGTGAGTCGGAACATCAAGCCAGTGAATTCACGATATGGAGCAATGACAGCATTGTCGCTGTACAAGAGTTTTGACTGTGGTCGGGAAAATCTTCCGTATAGCAAACCAGTGGCGAGTGCGAAACCAAGTAGTCCGATCATTGCCTCGATGGAAGAAACTGTGCTTGCGAGATAACCGACAGGAGCAATTCGTCCGTAACCGACGGTCGTCAATGTTTGGGAGCTGAAGAAGAATACTTCCATGAATTTTTCTCCTTCGTGCATGTGCGAAGTGTCCATGGATAGCTTCTCGGGGCCCATGATATAATAAATGCCCGCGAAGATGAAATTGACTACCGTGTAGCTGAAGAAAATCAGGAAAATGAATTTCCCCCACGACATGGTGATGAGACGGTGATAGATTTCGTAGTGGCGATACTTTGGCTCACCCGCGCGCTCGACGTTAAACGTGCCGTCTTTGTTCATTGCACGGTTCGACGTATTGAATTTGCCGAAGCCGAGGTCGTTGTCGTTGGAGTTGATCTTATTTTTTTTTGCCATTGCTATTCGGAGAAGTAGTTTCTTGTAACCTGGAAAATGATGAAGAGTCCATCGAGCACTGCCACGTAAGCAAAAATGCGCTTTAAATTAAGTTTGGGAATTTTAGATGCAATATATGGACCCATCCGGCCACCCCACAAGCAACCGAGCATGGTAAAAATTGCCATATCCCATGGAACTCCACCGAAATATAACGCGTGAATCAGTGCGAGTGCAATTGAGTTCACGGAAAGAAGCACTACACCCAGTCCGATAGATTTGTTTGCAGTCAATCCATAAGCAAGCATACAGAATGCGGCAATGATTTCACCTTCTCCAATTGCAACCCAACCGGTGATCAGTCCGCCAAGAACAGAAAGGAGGAACACGGGAATCATTGCACGCTGCGGAAGTGTATCGAGTGTCCCTTTTCTTTGCATTGTAATGAGTGTGAGAACACCTACAAGAAGTGAAATTGGTCCGAACAGTGTTTTGACAATTACCGGAGAAGGATGAAAAGCGAAAGTGGAGATGGCGCTTCCCAGCAGGAGTGATGGAATTGTCCATTTCAATAGTTTCAACGGAACTTCTTTTCGTTGAAGCCAACCAGAAGCTCCGCTGGTCATGCCGATTGCCTGACTAACGAAAGCAAGTTTGAGTGATGTTACAGGATCGACATGATATACGAACATCAGAACCGGAATGAAGACAATTCCGCCACCGATTGCAGTAATGTTCCCGATTATTGCGCCAATGAATCCAACCAGAATCAGAATTCCGTATTCAGAGAATATTTTTCCCGGATCGGGGAATGCATAAAGAAAAATTACGAGCCAGATAGCTGTCGCGGCGAGTAGCCAGGGAGAAAGGTATCGGAACGAGAAATTCACCGGGGCGATGATGGGATTATAGGATGATTAGATTATCGGATGGGTCTGTGGTTGAAATTGAAATCAAGGTAGTAATTAGCAAGGTGCAATGCTATCATCCGATCATTCAATCATCCAATCATTAGCCGACTGGTTCTGACTACTTCTTGAGTTTATCCTTAATGTACTTTCCGGTAACTGAAGTTTTACTCTTCACAATTTCTTCCGGCGTTCCTTCAAAAACAAGTTCACCACCACCATCTCCACCTTCCGGACCGAGATCGATGATCCAATCGGCACATTTGATTACGTCGGGATTGTGTTCGATGATGATGAGCGAATGTCCTTGCAAAATCAAAGCGTCGAACGCTACGAGTAGTGTTCGGATGTCGTGAAAGTGCAAGCCTGTTGTGGGCTCGTCGAAGATGAAGAGTGTAGGAGGTTGGTTGTTGCCCATTCCGAGGAAAGAAGCAAGTTTAATACGTTGTGCTTCTCCACCGGAAAGTGTGCTCGACGATTGTCCGAGTTGCACATATCCAAGCCCCGTGTCTTTCAGTGGCTGCAAACGATTCACGATTTTCTTACCGGAATTGGTCGTGTCTCCGGCGAAGAATGTGATGGCATCTTCGACAGTCATGGTGAGAATGTCGTATATATTTTTGCCGCGATATTCTACTTCAAGTGTTTCGTCTTTGAAACGTTTGCCGTTACACGATTCGCAATTCAGGTGAACGTCGGCCATGAACTGCATCTCAACAGTTACTTCGCCTTCACCTTCACACACTTCGCAACGACCACCATCGACGTTGAAAGAGAAGTGCGCTGGTTTGTAGCCGCGGGTTTTCGACATGGGTTGATCGGCATACAAAGCGCGAATTTCGTCGTAAGCTTTTACATACGTCACGGGATTTGATCGAGATGACTTACCAATCGGATTCTGATCGACAAACTCAACTGCAGTAACGTGACTGTAGTCGCCTTTCAAACCTTCGAAGCGACCAGTTTGTTCTCCATAACCGCCCAGTTGTTTCTGGAAAGCCGGATATAATATCTTTTTGACGAGCGTAGATTTTCCGGAACCGCTTACGCCAGTCACAACCGTCATCACATCAAGTGGAAACTTCACATTCAATCCGCGAAGATTGTTTTCGCTTGCGCCGTGCACTTCGATATAGCTTTTCCACTTTCTGCGTTTGGAAGGAACCGGAATTGATTCGCGACCGGTGAGATATTTCGCAGTGAGACTATCGCACTTCAAAAGCTTATCGTGTGTGCCGGAAAAAACAACTTCACCACCAAGAGAACCTGCCATTGGTCCCATGTCGACCATCTGATCGCTGCGACGCATAATTTCTTCATCGTGCTCAACAACGATTACGGTGTTGCCTATATCGCGTAATGCGAGAAGTACGTTGATCAATCGCTCTGTGTCTTTCGGATGAAGTCCAATACTCGGTTCATCGAGAATGTACATCGATCCAACCAGTGAACTTCCGAGTGAAGTTGCCAGATTAATTCGTTGCGATTCTCCACCCGAAAGAGAAGAAGACAAGCGATTCAACGTGAGATAACCCAAACCAACATCACACAGGAATCCGAAACGCGTTGTGATTTCTGTCAGCAAACGTTTTCCGACAACTGCATCGTGTTCGTTGAGCTTTATTTTTTTAAAAAATTCGTACGCATCTTTCACTTGCATCAGTACGATATCGCTGATGGAATGATCGGCAACTTTCACATAGTTCGCATCCTTGCGCAAACGTGTTCCGCGACAATCGGGACAAGCCGTTTTTCCGCGATAGCGAGAAAGCATTACGCGGTACTGAATCTTGTAACTCTGCGATTCAACGAACTTGAAGAAATCGTCGAGTCCGTCGAAATATTTATTGCCAGTCCAAAGTAAACTTTGTTGTGCTTTAGTAAGCTGTGAAATCGGTTTGTGAATCGGGAAATCGAACTTGTATGCAGCCATGACAAGTTTTTCTTTCCATGCGCTCATTTTTTCGCCTTTCCAGGGAGCAACCGCTTCTTCGAATACAGAAAGCTGTCGGTTTGGAATAACAAGGTCAGGATCAATTCCGATGACACTACCGAATCCTTCGCACATCTTACATGCACCAACCGGATTGTTGAAGCTGAAGAAGTGAACACTTGGTTCATCAAACTGAATTCCGTCGGCCTCAAAGCGATTTGAAAAAGCTGTTCGATCCGGATTTGATTCCTTTTTCTTGTCAGCGGTTTTCGATTTCGACTTCGCAGATTTCTTGTCGTCACCCTTCTGCTGTGCTCGGTCTGACAAAATTTCGTCGCGCAAAAGTTGCACGTAGCAATCGCCTTGTCCTTCATAGAATGCAGTCTGTACTGAATCTGCAATTCTTCCGGCAAGTTCTTCATCGTTATGCTGAACAACCAATCGATCGATTACAATACAGACTTCTTCTTTTTCTGAAAGCGAAGAAGCATTGAGTTCGTTCAGTTTAAGGATTTCTCCTTTATATAGAATGCGGGCAAAACCTTGTTGCAGTAGAAGACGAAGTACTTCAGCGAGCTTCGTTCCTTTAGCGACACGAATAGGGGAGAGAAGAAGCACTTTCGTATCAACCGGAAGAGAAAGAATGTAATCTGTTACATCAGCAACCGTGTGACGTTTTACAATTTCACCAGAAACCGGAGAATATGTTTTACCGATTCGTGCGAACAACAATTTGAGATAGTCGTAAATCTCTGTAGAGGTTCCAACCGTTGATCGGGGATTGCGCGTGTTTACTTTCTGCTCAATCGCAACCGCTGGAGAAATGCCTTTAATGTATTCGACCTGCGGTTTTTCGATGCGGCCTAAGAACTGGCGGGCGTATGCAGACAAGCTTTCGACGTATCTGCGTTGTCCTTCTGCATATAAGGTATCGAACGCGAGGGAAGATTTACCGGATCCGGAAAGTCCGGTGATTACGACAAACTTATTGCGTGGAATGGCTAAATCCACGTTTTTAAGGTTGTGCATGCGCGCACCTTTGATAAAAATGTACTTCTTGGGGTCCTGAAATTCTGCGTTATCCACTGGCTCTCTCGAATGCCCGCCTTAAGTTGGCGGACAGGGACGCAAAATTACGGCATACAGTTTGACTATTGATGTCTATACACTATATTTGTGTTAGACGTTTGAACAATTCGATGGTTGCGTACAATTTCACACAACATTTCGGTGAATCTCACGTTTAACGAGGAATACAGTTCTTATTGTAAAACCCGGCAGTTAAATTCTGCCAATAAAAAACAGATCGGTCTATAGCATAAACTTCTACGTTTTCACTAGCACGAATTGCGAAAACCAAAAAGGAGGTTATCATGCGTTACGACCAAATGCAAGACCAGGAACTGGTCGATCTGTACATCGCCGGGGATGAAGCTTGTCTCAAGCAACTCATCAGTCGCCATCAGAAGAGAGTGTTTTCATACATTATGATGGTCGTTCGCGATCGTCATCTGGCCGAAGACGTTTTCCAGGACACGTTTATTAAGGTGATTCAGACGCTCAAAAGAGGGTCGTACAACGACGAAGGAAAATTCCTTCCGTGGGTATTGCGTATAGCGCATAACCTTGTAATTGACCACTTTAGACGTCAGAAAAGAATGCCAACTGTGGATGCTGGCGAAGATTTCGACATTTTTGATGTGCTCGTGCTTCGGCAGGGGAACGTTGAAGACCGCCTCGTAAAAGGACAGCTGAAGTCCGACATGCGGAAAATGGTCGAGAAGTTGCCGCAGGAACAACGCGAAGTTCTTGTCATGCGCCACTACATGGACATGAGCTTTAAAGAAATCGCTGATTTCACGAATGTGAGCATCAACACTGCACTTGGGCGCATGCGATATGCGTTAATCAATTTGCGGAAGATGATTGACAAGAAGGAAATGGTTCCTGTGATCCGTTAGGTTCTCAGTTCTCAGTTCAAAGTACACAGTTGAGGAATGTAAAGTGTTTAAGATCCCGATCAGAAATGGTCGGGATTTTTCGTTGCGCCTACGGCGCCTTGCCACAGATTCGCAGATTTCTCAGATCTCGCAAATTCTGATTTGTGTTAGTACATGCAAATCTGAGAAATCAGCGAAATCTGCTCATCTGTGGCAAAAAACGCCGTGGGCGGAAAGAAAACAACGAATAGCCACAATAAAGCCTCGATACCTCTCGTTTTACATCAAACAACAGCTACAAAAAACACATATGGCAAAAACCTTTACTCTCACAAATTCTGATTTAATTGTTCAAGCTGATGAGTTGATGAATTACGCGCAGGATGAATATCAGTTTGAGCCTTCACAAGGAGTAGTCGATTCGATCCTCAGGTATTCGCAATCGCTCGAAATCAGAAAGTCGAAATTCGTAGGCACAGTTGAAACTGTTTCTAATTAACGACAGGATCACTGTACAGCAAGAACCGGGGTAGATGAAAAATCTGCACCGGTTTTTTCTTTGACCCACCCTTCGACAGGCTCAGGACAGGCATAGGAACATAGTACTGTTGGTGCTAGAAGTTGAATCAACAAGTTGATTCAGAACATAGGACACAAGAGGAAATCGTGGAGCGATTTATACTTATGGGAAGTATTGAATTCTCATTAAATGAGGCAGAGCTGAATATGACTTATGGCGCAACGATCTGGTTTGAAGATGTTAAACCACTTACAAAATTCGTTGCATTGACATTGCGCTAATGTTCTATATTTCGCGACATGAGCCATAGGCAATTTCTTCTTGTTCACATTTTTGCGTTCACCGCATTAACTGCAACTGCGCAGAATCCCACATACCAGGAAAAAGTTTATTACACCTGTAAGGTTTGGGGCTTTGTGAAATATTATCATTCGGAAGTTTCTACTTGCCAAGTGAATTGGGATAGTGCTTTAGTTTCAACGTTCCCTTTGATAAAAAATGCGGTAACGAATAATGACTTCAACGATGCATTGGATACATTGTTGGCCTTTGCGGGACCAATGGATATAGCGATTACTCCGCCACCTGCAGCGTTGCCACCGGAACTTTGTCGTAATCTGAATTTCGGATGGACAAATGATCCGATGTTACGTGCTGATGTACAAGCCGCACTCGATACAATTCAAGGAAATTACAGACCTGGCCCAAATTGTTGGGTTGAAGATAATCTGTACACAAACAGTTATACTGGATGGCTGGTTTTTCCGCATGACAGTCTGATGTATAATTATGATACTTATGTCAATTTTCCATCAGAGGAACAACGCGTGTTGATGCTATTTAAATACTGGAACATCATCAACTATTTCAATCCATACAACTATGTTATGGATCAGCCGTGGGACTCTACTCTTTCACAACTTGGACTTGCGGTTGTGAACGCGACTACAACGGACTCTCTTTTTCTCGGATTTAACCTTATGACAACGCAGCTGAACGATATACATGCTGAAGGATTGACTTGGAGTGCGCATGGTCCTGCCAATTACTATTCTCCGCCGTTGGTATTGAAGTATGCTGAAGGAAAGTATATCGCTGCAAAAGAGAATATCGTTGGCATTGCAAAGGGAGATGAGATTACTGCAGTAGGAGGATTGACTACATCACAATGGGAAGACAGCCTGCGCCCATTTATTTCAGCAGGTGATTCTTCTGTGTTCCGGCGAACGATGTGCAACATGATTCTTCGCGGTATTTTCTCTACCCCTGTTACGATTGAAACGATCGACAGTATGGGGGTGAGTCACACGATAGCAACCTCCTATGGATTTAATATGTATGGCCCGTGGTTCGAGTTTCGTGAGAATGACACGCTGTTCAATAAAAAATGGAGACTGTGGGATTGTAATGTAGGATATGTGCACATGGGAAATCTCCTGAATTCTGATGTATCAACGATGTATGCCGCACTGCAAAATACAGATGCGATTATTTTCGATATCAGAAATTATCCGAATGGTACAATGTATTCAATCGCCAATCTGATGTTTCCTCAAGCCGAACAATTTGTCATGTTTCACGAGCCGGATGTTAACTATCCCGGCACTTTTTCATGGTCATATTATTATGGAGGATCCAATGGAAATCCGACTCCATACCAGGGGCAAGTGATTTTATTGGTTAATGAGGAAACTCAAAGCCATGCAGAGTTTACAACGATGCTCTTGCAGCAAATGCCGAATGCAATTGTAGTTGGCAGTCAAACTGCCGGAGCTGATGGAAACGTAGTTTACTTCAATGTTAGTCAGGATATACAGGTTGGTTATACGGGGCTCGGAGTTTTTTATCCTAACGGAGACAGTACACAGCGGGTAGGAATTGTTCCGGACACCATTGTTGAACGAACGCAAATCGGAATTCGTCATGGTCGTGATATTGTATTGGAGAAAGCATTGGAGATTGCTGGCTGCGTGAACAGCGCTGGCGAACAAATTGACGAATTGAATTTCAATTTGTTTCCAAATCCTGCTTCCGATCAATTGACGATTGAGGGAACCACAACCAGTTCGGAGCAGATTGTGTATGAGATATTGGATATGACAGGTAAAGTCGTTGCAACGAAAATAGGGAATGCAACTAGCGGCATTTATTCGATGAAATTGCGTATTGGTGATCTTACATCGGGGATTTATTTGTTGAGGATTACACAGGGCGATTCTGTATGTTCAAAGAAGTTTATCAAAGAGTAAAATCCGGATTTTCTTGGTGTCTTAGTGATCTTAGTGGTCAATTTTTTTGAATCAGATTTTAAGCAGCCTCCTCCCCCGTCGCCAACGCACTCTCACTCGCAATTCCATCCAAATAATCTCCGCACAACTGCACCGGCAAATCCCACTCACGCATTTGCGCTCTCAACTTACACATCTGCGTTAATCTTCCCGGCGCGAAGTGAGCAATGCCCGGATTCCAACGTATGAGATGTGTTCCGAGAATCGCGTCTTTGCATTCAGGAAAACGTTCACGCACAATTTCTTCAGCGCGCTGTTTTACTTCTTCGTCCGTCTTGGTGGTGATGATTCGATTGCCTTCATCCCACATGAAAACGGAGACTAATCCTTTTCCTTCCGGACATAATTCCCGCGCGCGATTGTTCTCCACTTCAATTTCGTATCCGCAATCGACAGATTCGTGAACACCAACTGCGGCGCAATCGGTGTTTGGTTCGCGACTTAACATCACGTGTGCATCGGTCATTTTTCCGTAGACGGTTTCGCTGAGTAATTTATTTACATCGGCAGGAAGCTGACCGCAGATTTTTGGAACGAGGTTGCCTGGTAATGCAATCACCACTTTTTTCGCAGGGAGGATTTCTCCGTTCGCACAATGAACCCGGGCACCGTCTTCAAATTCAACCTTCATTACTTCAACATTCGTCTTTACAATCAACTCTTTCCGCATCGCCTCCGTAATTCTATCCATTCCACCTTTCATGGCCCAGGTTGGCATGAGGAGAATGTTCCAGAAGGTTTGGAAGAGAATGACACGTGAATTGTTTCGCAGATTTCCTCCGAGCGGACCATTCAATCCCGGATGTAAAAAGTGATCGAGGACTTCTTTGCCACCGAGTTGCGCGAAGTATTCGTTTACACTCATGTTGTCGAGTTCTTCGACTTCGCAGGTATCGCCATGACCGAGTTTGTTCCCTTTCAGAAGAACACTCAAACCGAATTTGATCAGCGCCCATTTTGCTCTGAACGGCAATTTGGGATTGAACAACACATCATCAATTCTTGTGCGACGGATTTTCTTCTTCGTTTTACCGTCGTGTAGTTCGAATGCGAAATCGATTTTATCGATGTACTGCTCGAGCTTCAGTCGCTTTACGAGGGCTTTCATGTGCTTAAATCTTCCACCGAAAAGTGTGGCCCCGCGATCGATTGCGAATGTGGTGTCAGTATTCCGATCCTGACACTGAATGCGGTCAGTCGATATGCGACCACCAACGCGATATTCTTTTTCGAGAACCAGGACATTGAGACCTGCGTCTTTGAGTTTGAGTGCAGCACCGAGTCCGCTGATTCCCGCGCCTACTACTATAACATCAAAGTTGGTTTCCATAACAAGTTTTATTTACCACATAGTATCATAGAAAAAAGCCCGTTGTTTTCTAAGCGAGTCCGCCGAGGCGGCCCGTCATAGTTCACAGGAGAATATCGCATAGCGATATTGCTCATGTGAACTATGTAGCTCTTTCGCCCAACGAGAAAACATCGGGCTATGATTCTATGTGGTTAAGTTTTGCGGGCTATGATCATATCCACAGCATAAAGCCGTTCCGCTTTCACATCATTGAAACGCGTACGAAGGAATTCCATCCACTCTTTATGTTTCGTTACGTGGTAAATCACCGGACCGAAGATGAGGTAGTTCTCGAAGTCGATGCCGTGTTCGAACAGGAGGATCTTGCCGTTTGGTTTGAGGATGCGTTTTGCTTCCGCGAAAATCTTCGCGCGTTCTTCTCCTTCAGGAATTTCATGGCTGCCGAAACCAAAGACTACAACATCCATACTTGCATCCGCCATTGGGATTTCGAAGTTCCGGATCTTGTACGTTTTGATTCGTGGCTCATGTGTTGGAGCAGGTTCGAGGCTGCGCACATCGCTTATGGCTTCTTCACTGCTGAAACCATCGGCCCAGCAATCAATGCTGTGAACAGTTGCTTCAGGAAGTAGATTCGCGAACTGATACGTGTGACGATACGTTCCGATGTGTATGTCGGCGAGTTGTACATTGCCTTTCACATCTGCTTTCTCCAGAAGCTTCGTGAAATATTTTTTTGCAGGATGTCCGTACTGCCGATACAGACCGAACAAAGAGTAGAAGAGAAGAGCAAATCCTATACAAGCAAGTCCGTATGCAGGATAGAGGAACCAAGGTTCATCGAAAAGCAATCCAGCGACACCAAGTGGCACGCCTGCTGCCAGAAAGTTGAGAAAGATTTTGCGATAGTCGTGGCGGCTTACATAAATCGCGCGACCGTAGTACCACCATGGAGTAGGTTGTTGTCCTGCTTCGGCTTTTGGATACCAGTACTTAGCTGCAGTGTTCATGGCTGTGAAGTATTAAGTTAATTAGTAATAAGTAGGTAAGTCAGGACGGAAAGTGAAATCAGCAAACCGATTCCCGTGATGGCCGGAATTATGATGTTGCGCTTTTTCTTATCTGCGCGAATGAGGAGCCAGCAAATGATGGCTAAAATTGCTGCGGGATAGGAGTAGAACAGATTGACCAGGTAAACCCAAAACCAACCTGTCAAGGCAAACCATGTGGAGAAGAGCAGACCGAGGATGAAGAGGATTGTGTTACTCATGACTTTTATGTTTTAGAAGCGTTAAGAACGAACTCTATACCAAAGGTAGGAAGATTATTGAACTTTCAAAATATATTGAAAGTACGATAATTGGCACTGAAATTATGCGAAAAAACAAGCTTTTGGGATGCCTGCGGCGCTTACCACGGCGAAACGGGGAAACGGAGAAATGTGTTTCTTGTTCTAAACTTAACCGGAGGACACGGCGTATGTAGAGGGGTTGCGCGCCGTGATCGCCGGTTGGGTAACGGTTTTAAACACAAATATTGAACGCCGAAACTCCGCCTCGCCGTGGTAAGCGCCGCAGGCATGGGATAGTTATCTTTGAGCAGTTTGAGCCATCTACTATCAAAGACTTCTTTTTTGCGCGGACAACAATGTCCAAAAGCCCTGTTCCTTTATAAATACTATCCGCATTTGCGCGATCCGATTTCTCCGGAGAAGCTTGCGATTTTTCGTAGAGGCAATGACGTTGGAATTCTTGCGCGACAACTTTTTCCAGGTGGAGAAGATGCGACGGCGGGAATGAGCAGAAGAAACATTGATGCAGTTGGTCGCACACGCGATCTCATGGAAGCCGGCACAAATGTGATTTACGAAGCAACTTTCGTACACAATGAAATTCTGGTGATGATCGACATTCTTGTTAAAGTCGATGATCGTTGGAAGATGTACGAAGTGAAAAGTGGCTTGCGTGTGAATCCGCATAACGTTACGGATGCTGCTTTGCAATTTGCCGTGGTGCGTGGTGCCGGAGTGAACTGCACGGAAGTGATGCTTGTTCACTTACACCAGTATTACAAACGTCGCGGCGATTTGTTGCTGCACGATTTGTACAAGATGGTCGACATTACCGAAGATGCGCTTGCCTTGGAAGAATCGCTGCTCAAAATGGCAGAAGAGCAGAAACTCATTCTCGCGTTGCCACAAGCTCCGGAAGTTGCTATCGGTGGACGATGTTATTTACCGTACGAATGTGACTTCCGTGGACAGTGCTGGAAACAGTCGGACAGTCAGCAGTCAGGCAGTCAGCAGTTGTATAGTCCGTTCACACTTGCTGGTATTCCCAAATCAGAACAAGGACGGTTGTACGATGCAGGATATCACGACTACTCAACACTTCCTGCTGATGAAATAAATAATCTTCCAGTGATGACAGCATTGCAGGTTCGCACGGCGAAGAAGAATGATCTTCACATTGATAAAGAATCGTTGCGCAGCTACATCAAATCGCTGGGTGAAGAGATGATGTTCGTTGACATCGAAAGCTTTCAACCTGCCATTCCGAGATACGAAGGAACTAGTCCGTTTGCACAATTGCCATTTGGATATTCGAATCATCATTTGAAGGCAGACGGAGCATTGTCGCAACATGTTTTCATTGCAGAACCCGGATCAGATCCGCGCAAAGCATTCCTGTTCGATTTTCTTGAATCAACTGAAGGCGCATGTAAAATTCTCGCTTACGATGTAAGTGCGGAAAATCAGATTCTCAAATTGCTTCGCAAATCATTCCCTGAATTTCAGAAGAAGATTGATGATCGGTTGTCGCGCATGGCCGATTTGATGCGACCGTTTTCAGCGGGATGGTATCATTCGCCAAAGATGATGGGAAGTATTTCACTGAAGTATGTTCTTCCTGCATTGGCGCCCGATTTGAGTTACGATACGCTAGCAATCAAGAATGGAAATCATGCCATGGCAGTGTATGATGGGCTTGAAAAAGAAAACGATTTGTTTGCGCGAGCGGAGAAGTTGGATGCGTTGAAGGAGTATTGTACGCTGGATACGATGGCGATGGTGCGGATCTATGAGGTACTAAAAGCAGCTGTGTAAAGTTTCCGGTTTCCAGTTCCCTGTTTCCAGATCGTGAGAACCATGATTCAGGCTTTGTTGTGAGGCCCAGGATTTCCATGGTCATTTAACTACAAAGGCGCCAAGGCGCAAAGGACCGCAAAGAAAAATAGTTTAGCCGTGCTCGCCGTGTCGCCGTGGTAAAGCAATTGAGCAACGCGAACTTATCAACTTATCCGATCTTAAACGTTTGTAAACGGCTTAGGAAAAAACAATTTCATATTCTTGCATCGAATTAGTCTTATGGCGAGGTCAGATCGTTTCGACTTGCCTTCTTAACGACTTATTCACTTAACAACTTTATTATATGCAAGACTATGGAACTGACACAAGAACAAAAGGCGATCATCGCATCGGAGGGAAACATCCGCATTAACGCAGTTGCGGGTTCAGGAAAAACAACCACCATCATTGAGTACGCGCGCACACGGCCGAAGAAAAGCAAGATTCTCTATCTGGCTTTCAATAAATCGGTGAAGCTTGAAGCGGCGAAGAAATTTGACAAGCTCGGACTTACAAACGTGCGAGTCGAGACGGCGCATTCACTGGCTTACAAGTACACGGTTATTCGCTTTAACTACAAAGTGCGTGTTGCGGGTTATCGTGCAACAGAACTAGTAGACATTCTCAAGATGCGTCAACTCGGAGAACGTCACGCCGAGTACATTCTCGCCAATCACATTTTACGTTTCGCGGCATACTATTGCAATAGCGATGCACTGAAGCTGGAGGAACTCGATTATCTCACCACCGTAAGCGACGCAAAAGCAAAATCGTTTGCACGGGCGAACTATCCGTTTCTGTTGAAGTACACTGCCGAATTTCTCCGCATGATGAATAGCCGGGAGATTGAAGTCACACACGACTATTATCTCAAGAAATTTCAATTGCTCACACCGAAGATGAAATACGATTACATTCTCTTCGATGAAGGTCAGGATGCGTCACCTGCAATGCTCGACGTGTTCTTCAATCAGGATGCAACAAAAGTAATTGTTGGCGATCGGCACCAGCAGATTTATGGTTGGCGTTTCGCGGTGAATTCACTTGAAAAAGCAGATTACCAAACGTTCAATCTGAGTACGAGTTTTCGTTTTGATGAAAATGTGGCGAAGCTGGCGATGAGTGTGCTTAAATATAAATCGCACCTTTCAACGTCAGCCTTCGACTCCGCTCAGTCTGACAAGGTGCAGAAACAAGAGCAAGTCGTAATTATTGGAGCCGGTCAATTCAGAGAAATTAAATCGCGTGCAATTCTGGCAAGAACCAATCTCGGATTGTTGTTGAAAGCAATTGAGTATGTCACTGAAACGAAGAATGTAAAGAAGATTTATTTCGAAGGCAACATCAATTCGTACACCTACGCGGAAGATGGAACATCGCTTTATGATGTGTTGAATCTTCACAATGGTCAGCGTGGTAGAATTCGTGATCGGTTGATTCAGCGCATGAAAGACATGAAGGAACTCGAGCAGTTTATTGAGAAGACGGGCGATCCGCAATTGGGAATGATGGTGGAGATTGTAGAGCAGTATGGCGATCGCATTCCGGGAATTCTGGCAAAGATCAAATCGCTGCATGTGGAGAATGAGAAACGGGAAGAAGCAGAGATGATTTTTTCAACGGTACATCGTTGCAAAGGATTAGAGTATGATCAGATTGAACTGGTGAATGATTTTATAAAGGAGGATAATATCATAAAACAGAAAACGGATCCGAAGAAGAAAGAAGTCATGGACGTTCCAAAGCTCACCGAAGAGATCAATCTGCTTTACGTTGCAGCTACGCGGGCGAAGGTGAAGATTATCGTGGACAAGGAAACGTTGCCGAAGGAGTTTGATGTGACGGAGAATATTGGGCCGAAGGCTATAGACGATTCCTCCTTGTCGCCTTCGACTCCGCATTTGTCGCCTTCGACTCCGCTCAGTCTGACAAATTCACCATACCATGCGTTGCCTGAGGATATTGAAGATGATGATGAGGAGTTTGAGCGCGAGCTGGAACGACGGGACAACGATCGTTTCATGGAGAAGAAAGTCGGATATAGTTATGGTCGGTATGGCCGTTCTGGAAAGTATGAAGACTTGCGGCAGGAACTCGAAATGATGCATGGTCGTCCTGCAGCGAAACGTAAGATGCCAGAAGATCTTGTCGAAGCAGCGCGGAAGACCAACAAGAATGCATTCGCTCCGTGGACTGAACAACTCGAAGTTGAATTGAAACAGAAATATGAAAGCGGAAAATCAATTGCGGAGATCGCTGCGGAGATGGGAAGATCGAAGTGGGCGATTGAAGCGAGATTGGAAAAAATGAATCTTAAAAAAGCATCGTGATGAAAACAAATGGAAATTTCCACCGAAACGTGTATGATGACCTCGCGAAAATCCACAAAGAATGTGCAGGTCAACCGAATCTTGTGCGACTGGAATATTTATACTACTGTCAGAATGATTTGAAGGGTGAAGAACTGGTTGAAGACCTTGAAAAGCTCAACTACGAAGGTGAGGTCGATGCAACTGGTCGTAAGTGTGATTGTGCACGGGTTTATGGGAAAACGGATTGGATAACGAACGACGAGGAGACCATCAAAAAGTGGTACCGAGAAATGAAGGATGTGGGTTGGTACTTTGAATGCGACTTTAGTTGTTATAGCGTCACTGAGGATCGACTGGTGAGCATGGAGAATATTCTCGATAATACGCAAGTTGTGAACGAGACGAAGTTTGAAATCGGGAAAGAGGTGCAGGCTTGCGCAACACCAATGGTCATGGAAATTCTACGCAGGTTTGGCGAAGAACAGGGTGCTGAACTGGTGCTCGAATTCTTTTTCTATACGAACGAGAGATCGAAAGCAGAAAGCCTGGAGGTAGAACTTAAAAAGTTCGGTTACAACGTATTTGTTCTTGAAGACAAGAAGACGGAAAGGGAATTGAAGTTCTCGATCACTGGTCAAACAATTCCGTTACCCAACGAGGATGATGTGATTGAAAAGTGGGCTGTTAAAATGAATGAGCTCGGTTTCATTCATGATTGCGAGTTTGACGGTTGGGGAACGCCAATGACAAATGGAGGCTGGTTCAGCGATGATACACCCGATGAAATCATTCGAAAGCGATTGGGATTGCCACCGAGGGAGAATGAGGAGTAAGGAAACGTAGTCGCAATTCACCCGCATTCAGTCGCATTCTCCGTGTGTTGTTTTGTTTGTTGGTATAACTTTGTCGGACCTAATACTAACCTTATGCTCATCACATTCTCAATCATTGGTGGAATCATCGTTCTCGTTTTGCTCATCGGCGTTCTAACTCCGGGAGATGTAAAAATTGAAGACACGATTGTCATCAACAAACCAATTGATCAGGTTTTCGATTACATCCGTCACATGAAGAATCAGGACAAGTACAGTACCTGGAACATGATGGATCCGGAGATGAAGAAAGAGTATTCCGGTACCGACGGACAAGTTGGTTTCGTTTACAAATGGGACAGCAATAAAGTGAAGAATGTTGGCGCGGGCGAACAGGAGATCAAATCCATTACTCCCAACAAAAGCATGGAAATGGAATTGCGTTTTACGCGTCCGATGCAGGATGTGGCACACTCAAAATTCGTTACGGAATTGGTCGCGACGAACCAGACGAAAGTCATGTGGGGCTTCTACAGCAAAATGAAGTTTCCGATGACGATTATGAAACCGCTACTGACTGGGATGTTACGTAAGGCGTTGGTGACTGGATTGCAGAATCTGAAGAAGGAAGTGGAGAAGTAGCAAATCAATACCGCTGGTAATTTTTACCACGAAGTACACAAAGACACGAAGAAAATGACCTTGGCGTTTTGGCGTCTTGGCGGTAGAAATTACCATCGCACATGAACAACGAAAACTTTGTGCCTTTGTGAACTTTGTGGTCAATATTCAAGTGACGCTAAA
Source organism: Flavobacteriales bacterium (assembly GCA_040377305.1). Lineage (GTDB taxonomy): Bacteria > Bacteroidota > Bacteroidia > Palsa-965 > Palsa-965. The sequence goes on from JBEIPA010000003.1 coordinate 32,898, forward strand.
CCTGCTTATTGTATTTGTTCCGATACTCCACAGGCGTTAGTCCCGTAATTTTCTTGAATACCGTTCGGAACGCTTTCGTATCTGTGTAGCCCACATCAAACATCACTTCCGAAATATTCTTCCGGCTCGATTCGAAACTTCTCTTTGCTGCTTCGATCTTCACGCGTTGAACATATTCCGTTACTGAGTTGTTCGTTGCTTTACGGAATCGTCGTTCGAAGTTTCTGCGACCGACACCGAATTTGTCGGCAAGTTCATCGACAGTAAATTTTTCAGAGAAATTTTCTTCGATAAACTCCTGCGCTTTCAAAACATCCGCATCGGCGTGATTTTTCTGCCCCTGAAAAAGCATAAACGCTTGCTGACTATCGCGATCGATGTCAATCGCAAAATATTTCGACGCGAGAATAGCTGTATCGCGGTCGGTGTATTTCTCCACGAGATAGAGCAGAAGATTCCAATACGAATTCGCACCACCGCTGGAGTAGATACGATCTTCTTCCGTGATGATGCTACCGTCGACTAGCTCAACATCAGGAAACATCGCACGAAACTCATTCGCAAATCCCCAATGTGTCGAACATTTCTTGTTGTTGACCAAACCGGTTTGTGCAAGATGAAATGCTCCAATGCACAATGACGCAAGTTCTGAGCCATTCGCATATTGTTCGCGCAACCAGGGATAGAGTTCCTTGTTCTTCTCGATCATGGTTGGTATGTCGCCCTTTGTTGGTGGAATGAAAATGAGATCTGTTTTGCCAACTTCACCAATGAGTTTTTCTGTATGAACGGAAAATACACTGCCGTCCAGCTTCACATCACGTTTTACGCCTACGAGTTCCACCTTGAAAAAAGGTTCGCGCCCTTGTGCACGCAGAAAATCGTTTACGGTATTAAATAGATAATGAGGATCAGCGACGGCTTCAATTACTGCTCCTTCCGGCACAAGTATGCTCACGTTTTTCATGCGACTAAGGTAGCGGAGGAGTTTGTCGCAAACAACCCCAGAGATGGTCGTTTTTGCACCCGTTAGGTGTAGTTTTGTTGGTGCATATTTGCAATGTCGGGTTCATTGGTCCACTATCCAGACCCGACGATTAGTTGATTAGTTGAAATGCCGATTAGTAGATGGTATTATTTGATAATCTATGTTCGCGAGTGAACTCAATAGTAAACAACATCATCAACTAATCAACTAATTTGCATATCAACTAATCTTTTTCACTATGTCACGCCAAATCTTCGTCAACCTACCCGTAAAGGACCTTAACAAGTCGATTGAATTCTTTGCTAAACTGGGATTCACTTTCAATCCGCAATTCACAGATGAAACTGCGACGTGCATGATCATTGCAGATAACATATTTGCGATGCTACTCACGCATGCTCGATTTAAAGATTTCACAGATAAAGAAATTGCGGACTCACATAAAACCATTCAGGTTATCAATGCACTTTCTGCAGAGAGTAGAGAGCAGGTGGATGAAATCGTGACGAAAGCGCTAGCAGGAGGTGGATCCGAACCGAAACCTGCACAGGATCACGGCTGGATGTACATTCGTCAAATTCACGATCTCGATGGACACGCGTGGGAGTTTGCATATATGGATGCGAGTCAGATTCCAAATCAGTAAATCTGGGTGTCATTCCTCGGTACAGCGCTGTTGTATGTCAAGCTGCTCCGCAGATTTCTCAGCTTACTCGGTCTGACAACGCACCAAAGGCAATCAGCTAATCAGAAATTAGAAATCAGCTAATCAATCACAGCATGGAAACGAACACCACACCTCAAGTAATAACCGTAGAGGCAACAGTAAGTGCTCCCGTAGATAAAGTATGGGATAACTACAATAATCCTGATCACGTGACGAAATGGAATTTTGCTGCTGACGACTGGCAGTGTCCCTGGGCGAAATCAGATTTTCGTGTGGGAGGAGAATTTACATCGCGCATGGAAGCGAAGGATGGAAGTTTCGGATTTGAGTTCGGCGCGACGTATACAGAGATCGAAACGAATAAACGAATTTCTTATGTGATGGCTGATGGTCGCAAGTGCACCGTGTCGTTTCTGCCGATTGGAAATACAACGCACGTGGTTGTAGTTTTCGATGCGGAATCACAGAACCCGGTGGAATTGCAAAAGGGTGGATGGCAAGCTATTCTCAACAACTTTAAGAAGTATTCTGAACAATAAATATTCACCACATAGAATCATAGTTCGTTGTGTTTATGTTGGGCGAAAGAGGTACATAGTTCACAATAGTTAAATCGCACCGTGATAATCTCCTGTGAACTATGACGGGCCGCTCAGCGGACGCGCTTAGAAAACAAAGATTATTTTCTATGATCCTATGTGGTAAAAAAACAGATCAAAATGACAACACAAAAAATTACACCCTTCATGTGGTTCGAAAAGGACGGTGAAGAAGCAGCAAAGTACTATTGCAGCATTTTCAGGAATTCGAAAATCATTACAACGAACGCGTGGGTAACGCAGTTTGAACTCGAAGGATTGACACTTTGTATACTCAGTGGCGGACCACAATTCAAACTCGACGAAGCATTCTCGCTTTCCATTCCCTGTGATACTCAGGAGGAGATCGATTACTATTGGAACCGATTTGTTGGTGACGGAGGAGAGGAAAGTATGTGTGGATGGTGTAAAGACAAGTATGGAGTCTCGTGGCAGGTGGTTCCTGCAAAGCTGAGCGCGTTCATGAGCGATCCGGTGAAAGGAGAGCGCGTGATGGCTTCATTCATGAAAATGAAGAAGATGATTATTGCAGACCTTGACATTGATTAATATGAGTGTGATACAATCCTATTTAACATTCAGTGGAAATTGCAGAGAGGCGATGAATTTTTATCGCGACTGTTTGGGTGGCGAACTTTTTTTTCAAACGATAGGAGAATCTCCGCTCGCTGAAAAGATGCCGGAGAAGATGCGTGAAATGATTCTGCATTCTTCACTGGAGAATGGTCCCCTTGTATTGATGGGCAGCGACATGGTTCCCGATTCAGGATTAAAAAAGGGAAATGCCGTTTCGCTTTCACTGATGTGCGAGAGCGCAGAAGAAATGCGAGAAAGCTTCAGGAAACTCAGCGAAGACGGACAACCTACACATCCGATTGAAGAGACATTTTTCGGTGGACTACTTGGTGGCTTAACTGATAAATACGGGAATAACTGGTTGTTACATTACGAAGCGAAAGTTTAACCGCAAATTGAACCGCCAAGACGCCAAAACGCCAAGATTATTCGTCTTGGCGTTTTGAATTCTTGGCGGTAAAAATCCGCATGTGGTATTCTATTTATTCCTTAACGAACTGAACGTTCTTCATTGCGCCGGAATTGTCCAACGTGCGAAGAATATACGTTCCTGCAGGAAGCTCACTCACGTCAATTTTGTTTTGCGAGTTGCCTGAGAAATTCCCTTTCAGTACTTCACGACCATTGATGTCCATCACCGAGTAACCAGTGAGCACCGCAGTGGTTTGCACTTGCAATACGTTCGTCACCGGATTCGGGAACACGTTAACATTCGATGCAACAGTGTTCTGCATTCCAAGACAGATGTCGACAGTGACGTTCACTTGTGCAGTGTCTGAACATGCAGTGAGTGAATCTACAAACGTATAAACAAGTACGTACGTACCTACGCCCGCTGTTGCAGGATCGAAGTTGTTTCCTGTTACTGCAGTTCCAGACCATGTTCCACCTGATGGTGAACCTGTCAATGCAACGGGTGCATCAGCAAGACATGGAATCATATTCGCAGCACTTCCTGCAGCAGTTGGCACGGTGTTGATCGTTACCGAAATCGTATCTGAATCTGAACAAGCATTCGCATCAGTTACAGTAACAAAGTAAGTTCCGCTTGCTGATGCAATCAATGTTTGATTCGTTGATGCATCATTCCAAAGATATGTTGCACCTGAAACCTGCGGATCAAGTGTAACTGTTCCTCCACACTGTGTTACGTCTGTTCCTAATGCAGCAACAGGTGGTGTGTTGATTGTAACGGAGATTACGTCTGTACCTGTGCAACCGTTCACAGTTGTAACGGTAGCGGTGTAAGTTCCGCTAAAAGTCAGCAACACCGTTTGCGTGGTACTTCCGTTGCTCCATAAATAAGTTGAGCCCGGATTTCCAGCATCTACGGTTGCATTGCTGCACGCTGTAATATCAGCACCTAATGCAACAATCGGCAAAGGGTTAATTGTAATTGCCTGTGATGTTGGTGCACTTGATCCGCACGCATTGTCGGCAGTTACAGTTACATTTCCTGAAGTTGATCCGAAAGTCACGTTGATTGTTGTTGTGCCTTGACCTGAGTTGATTGTTGATCCTGCTGGAACTGTCCACGTATAACCTGTAGCTCCTGCAACCGGATTAATCGAAAAATTAGCTGTTGATCCATCACAATGTGAATTTGTACCTGCAATGGCACTTGGAGAAGCAGGCGTTGAACCTGAAGGACCGGGTGTAATTACCAGTTGCCCATTTCCAGACTGAAAACCTGCTACATGCGTTACTGCTGTAGCCAATGGTTCAGCATAACTGCTTCCACCACCGCCACCAGCGAAACATGATCCGCCACCGCCGTAGTAGCCACCGCCACCACCGCCGCCGCCTGCACCATCACCGGAACCGGCACCACCAGCACCTAATGAACCAGCGGTAGTATAAGTAGGACAAGAGCAACATGCAATTCCTTGTTGTCCGCCTGCAGATTGAGTTCCACCTTTGCCACCTGAGTTAGGCCAGCTTGGAAAAGGAGTTCCATCAAGTCCGTTTAATCCACCACCGTTTCCACCATTTCCATTCTGGTAGCCGCCACCGCCGCCGCCACCGGCAACAACGAGACGATCATTCACGGTATATGGTGCTCTGCGAATATCTGTTCCGCCTCCTCCTGTTCCTGAAGTTCCACCTGAGCTGTACGAGAATACACCCGCACCGCCATTGTAAACACCGGGGTGACTTCCCTGATTACTTGCACCGAGTTCACCAACGAAAATCTCAAGTACCTCACCCGGAGTAACCGCAATTGTAGCCTGTACACGTCCGCCTAAGCCACCGGGTGCTGTAGGGCCTGTGCCTCCGGCAGCGCCGTAAGCATCAACCGTAATTGTCGTTACACAAGGAGGCACCGTGTAGGTCTGTGCGGCGCCTGTAAAATTGAATACTGTTTGCGCACCCAAACTTCCGGATGCAAGTAATAGCAGTAATAGTTTGTAAGTCTTTCTCATAGTGTTCAATTAGTTTGCATGGTGAATTTAGTGAAATTCAGCCTTGTGGCGGCACACAGCATGACTATATTAGTGCTTATGGCAGCAACCAAAGGTTCCAGACGCGTTTGCAATCAAGGACACGTGTATTACAAGAGTAGCGATTGTCCAACTTGTCCGGTTTGTGAAAGCGCGCGCAAACCTGCAGCAGATTTCATGAACGGACTTTCTGCTCCTGCTCGTCGGGGGTTGGAGAATGCCGGAATCAAAACACTGAAACAGTTGGCGAAATATTCGGAGAAGCAAATTCTAGAATTGCATGGAATCGGACAGAGTGCGATACCGAAGTTGAAGAAAGTATTGGAGGAAGAAGGATTAACTTTTAAGAAGTAGATTGCTGATCAAATGAAAATGTGGCGGACTGTTATTTACGCGTTTTGTATTTTGATTTTAAGCGGGGGCTGTTCCGAAAACCCCGAACCAGTTTCTATTCCAAACATTGTTCCTGTTCAATTCGGGTCATTTTCATTTCATGTGACAGATGAATGGACCATCACACGTTCTGCGGACACACTCTTGCTCAAAAATGACAGCTGCACAATTAAAGTGCATCGCGGTATTAATCTACACCTTTCAATATTCAGAACAATGCCACCCACGCGGTTGCCGGAACTAACAATTCGGGAAAGGAAAATGCTCAACCGATATTTTCCTTCTCCGTATTATCCGGATTCACTCCCCGATAGTCTTGCAACACTGCGCTTCACCGTTGCAAACGATTCCATTCTGCGCCGATATACCTGCAATTCGGATAGTGCCAATTTCCCTTCCGATTTTCTGGCAGTGCACCCTGTCAGCGGTAATAGTGTCCACTTCGAAACAATTGTAGGACACGCAGACGCCGATTCTGTTTTTGCACTGATAGCCGGTAGCATTCGCTTCGTTCCTGATCGAACAGTGCCAACTATTCTCGCCTTTTCGTTTAATGATACTGCGATTAATTGTTGCGATGAGCTTCTGAAGGATGGAACAGACAACCCGTACTACAATAAAACGGTGATGCGGGTCAACGATTCAATCATTGAGTACTGGACACCTCAACGGTTCCACAGTACGTATGTAAAGACAATGGATCATTCCATGGAGGTCATCGGAGATTCTATATTCGTCAAGGCGTTCAACGGACGTGCTGATCTCCATTATTTCGAGGAGTCTGAAATTATCGCGGCACCACCTAGCGAGGTAAGGATACAATGTGATTGCTGGACATGCGAGACCATTTATTTTAAGATCGGCATACCACGAGACCGCAAATACAAGATCAAATTCGTTGGTGAAACGGCTGCTGTTGGCGAAAAGATATTACTTCAGTAACTTTCAATACTCCGTAGGCTGATTATCTATGAAACGCAACGATTGTATCGCGTCACGGTGAAAAGTGACGGATTTTCACTTAGCATCACTAATTGGTAGATGAAAAAGTTCTGGTCAGTTCCCGTTTTGATAGCCGTGTTGTCTTCGTGTTCCGAAACGACTGAGTCAGAATCAAAGCAAATCATAGATTCCACGGATAAGGATACCGTGCAAACCTTAAAAGTCTACCCCATCGAAGCCCGCCTCTGCGGACCCATGCTCTCCTTCGCAAACCACATCGACTCGAATGGTTTCAGTTGTGATTCATCACGCCTTGCTAAAGTTTATACATGGCTCAGCGACAACGAAAATTTGTATGGACGCAATCACTCGTTTTATGTGTGTGATAGAAGTGAAAGTTGTCTTGCAACATCTTCTATGCTCGACAATACGGAGCATGCAGAGTGGTTTGATTCGATCTGGGGTGACACTCCGGAACCGATCATTGCTTATTTCTTCACTGATCCAGGCTCGGATGGTTTCTATATAGACGGTGTCATGGAACAATGGAAGCTCAGCGATTCAACAGCTGCCCGATTGGTTGCTGAGAAAATTGCATTCACAGAAAACATTTTTGGTCACAACGTAGCTCCAATGCTCTGTTACGTTGATGATTGTGTTTACGTAATCTATTCACGTTCTACACCGGCGATGTATACGCTGCTTCCGTACTTCAGATGGTTCGTTGATGACAACAGTGCTGTAATTGTCGCGCGCGAAAACGGCTGGCAATAACGCTGAAAAGGAAACGAAGCCAGGTTTAAAATCTGAATTATGCAACCGGGAACGGGGAACTGAGAACCGGAAACTATTCTTCTGAACTCACATAAACATAATCCAGATTCGGATTGAACTCCGGATTTGTTTCGAGAATCGTTTCAGCTAGTTGGCGAAGTGCGTAGTTGCGAACCGGACGACCTTCGTTGAGATCTTCCAGACGCTGCATGAACTTGAAAGGAATTCCAGTCCACACCTGAGCGAGTGGTTCAGAAATCTCAGTAAACTTAAACTGCACCCACTTGTCTTCTTCCTGATTGTGCAGTCCATGACTACCATTGATCATTCGGTCGGCATTTACCGGGATGATCCGCACTCCTGTTGTCATTTCCACCATGATCTGCACCATAAACAAAGAAATTACTTCTTGTTGCCGTCAAAAATAGATGGTGGATCGATAGCTAAATGGAAATGCGTTTTGAAGTTATTAGCATTAAAATGTTTAATACGACGAAAAATCGCCCTTTTTCAATTGTTCAAAACCCAAAATTCTACACTGGGATAAGGCGTGGAACGTGCATGAACGCTGCAAAAGTGCGATTGTGTGTAAGGTTCGTAATGCTGTTAATATCGATGATTTTGAGCATGATTATTCTTATCAACAAGTGCAGCTTTTAAGAGACGATGGACTTCAGACGACAGACGGGAGTAGTAAAGCAATCGCAAATCGGCTAGTCTTAGATGGAGGAACGAAAAAAGCGCGAATCCCTTCGCGCCTTTTTCCTTCTTAAACTCTTCGACTTACTCCCGTCTGTCGTCTGAAGTCTGTCGTCTATTTATACCCGAGCATGAACACAACACATTCCTGTCCCGTCACCGTATCAGTAACCGCCGGCATGTCATAATCAACGTAGAACTTAAACTTCGCATTATCCGGTTCGAACACGTGAAGCTTTGTACCTGCAGGAGAATTTTTGCTCGTCCACAGCACTTTGCGGTTCTTGGTTTCTTTGTCTTTGTTATAAACAGAGATCACCACGTCTTTCGTAAGGGCGGTTGTATTGAATACCATGCGGTACTTTTCACCAATGAAGACCGGAACTTCGATCTCTTTCATCTGCACTTTATTCTTGTAACGCAGCTGTGTTACTTTCCCTGAATCGTATTTGAACGGATCCAGTTTTTCACGCGCTGCATCTTTCAACGCTTTCTGGTCGCAGGTAACTGCTTGCTGGATTGCCGCGCTTGTAAGTGACAACACGATCACCATCGCCGGTACAATCAGGAAAAAAAATCGTTTCATATTTTTCATAATAGAGTGGGGGTTTCGCTTATCCTTTAATGATGTTAGCACGAATCACTGCAATCTTTTCAATGAGTGGATCCATTTCGCCTTTAGCTGGTTTTACGTCCGAGAAATCCAGATCCGGATTTTCGTGCAGCTTCACAACTGATGGCATCTTCTCGAATTCAGCATGTAAGTCGTTCAACTGAGTGATGAGCCCGGTGATACTTGGATCTTGCGCTTCGTATGCTTTCAATTCTGAAATGATAGATGAGAGCACAGCCATTTGTTCAAACAGAGCCTGTTCCACATTCTCATTTCCTTCTTTCTTGTAAACTTCACCTGCGATGTACATCGATTCGATCCATGCACCTGCAAAAATTACTCCATACAATTCATTCTGTTGGTTCTCTTCAAGCTGCAAATCGGTTTGATACTGAATTTCCGCAACAATCGCTCCGATAGAATCTTCATTCTCCATATTGTTGTTGAAACGATCAAACAGGTCCGACTGATCGAACACTTTCGAAAGATTGAGCTTGTTGCCCACTTCGCGAACTGTTTTCAAGTACAACTGACCTTCCTGCGTCTGTTTGTTCAGAACGCTGTAAGCCATATCGGCACTGTAAACACCCATGATTTGTGCAAGCTGAAAAGTGCTGGAATAATTCGACACTTTAGTAACGTCGAAGGTCAGTCCCGGCAAGTAACTAAGCTCTGAACGCTTAAACATTGCAGCAACACGGAACGGCGTTGGCAGAGACGAATTTGTCTCGATGATTTCCACAGTCGCGTTGGTATCAACATAATTTGAATCAACATTTTCAACAACTTGTGGGTCGCCACCGCATGCTGCAAGCATAGCAAGGGGCAGTACAAACGCATAGCGTAATTTCATGGGAGGGATTGATTTTTTGGTTTGAGTGTCGCAAAGGTAAAAAAAGCAGCCATATCAGTGTAAAAAGACTGTTAATAAGGGTGGTGGATAGGGTGGGAATCAGTACTTTTGGTCCCTCAAAATTTGCATGCCACTTATGAAAAAAGGCTTCTTTCTAACGCTGGTAACCGCTTTTCTGGTTGTCGGCACATCTTTCGCACAAGCATCCGCTGATGCCAATGATCCGATTCTAATGTCAATCGGTGCTAAGCAAGTGAAACTCTCGGAGTTCACTTATGTGTACAAGAAAAACAACAAAGACACAACCAACAATCCAGAGGCGGTAGAGAATTACCTCGAGCTCTTCACAACTTTCAAGATGAAAGTGATGGAAGCGGAAGAGTTGAAAATGGATACTTCAGGTGCATTCCGCGACGAACTCGCCGGATACCGCCGTCAGGTTTCATTACAGTATCTCACGGATCGTAAGGTAAACGACAGTCTTCTCATGGAAGCGTACAATCGCATGAAGGAAGATATTCGTGCAAGTCACGTCCTTGTTCTTTGTGATGAGAATGCACTTCCCAAAGACACTGCGATTGCTTACACCCGTGTGCAGATCATTCAGAATCTTTTGAACGGCAAACCGGCAACAAAACTCATCGCTGACTACGAAGCACAGCTGAAATCGAAATACGCGATCACATCAAAATCGCCTGCGGGAGATATCGCTAAAGTGAATATGCTGGTGAATCCTTTGAAGGATCTTGACAAGAAATACAAAGGCAAACCCGCTCCGTTTGACGAAGTTGCATTCACAGCTTCTGAAGACAAGTCGGCTTTGACGAATCGTGGCGATTTGGGTTGGTTCACAGCGTTCTCAATGGTTTATCCGTTTGAGACCTTGTGTTATAACACGCCAGTAGGCAAAGTTGGTGGTCCAACCAGAACGAAATTCGGTTACCACGTGGTGTACGTTGCTGATCGTCGTCCGGCTGTTGGAAAGATTACAGTAACACACATCATGATCAATTCCCGCGCTGGTGCTCCGTTGCAGGATTCACTGAATGCGAAAGCAAAAGCAGATGAGATCTATGCAAAAGCAATTGCCGGAGAAGATTTCGCAACATTGGCGAAGCAGTTCTCCGACGACAAACAATCGGCTGTGAAAGGCGGAGAGATTCCAAAGTTTGGTTTGTACGAGATGCCTGCTCCGTTTGAGAAAGCAGCATTCGACCTCAAAGCAGATGCTGAAATCACTGCGCCAATTAAAACGAATTGGGGATGGCATATTATCAAGCGTGTTCGCAAAGAGCCTTTCCCAACATTCGATCAGGCAAAAGCCGACATCAAACAACGTGTTAGCCGTGACCAGCGTTCTATCCAGGGCCGTGCTTCGTTGGTTGCTCGTGTGAAAGCGGATAATGGATTTACAGAATATCCGAACACTGTGAAAGATTTCTACCCCGTTATCGACTCCACTTACTTCAAAGGCATGTGGAAAGCAGATAAAGCGAAGAATCTGAACAAAACTATGTTCACGCTCGCTGGTAAGAATTACACGCAACAGGATTTCGCTTTGTGGCTTGAGATTCACCAGGTACGCGGTCCAAAGCGCGATATTCCAACTCTGGTTGACGCTGGCTACAAACTTTGGGTTGAAGAATCGTGTGTTGCATACGAAGACACACAACTTGAACGCAAGTATCCTGATTTCAAAAACCTCATGCAGGAATATCGCGACGGTATGTTGTTGTTCGATCTGATGGACAAAAAAGTGTGGTCAAAGGCAGTAAAAGACACTGCAGGGTTGCGCACATTCCACGAGCAGAACAAAGGCAAATACATGCAGGTTGAGCGTGCGGATGCAACTGTATTCTCCTGCAAAGACGAAGCTACTGCGAAGAAAGTGCGCAAGATGCTGAAGCAGAAAAAAACAACGAAGGAAATTCAGGATGAGCTCAACAAAGATTCTCAGCTGAACGTAACTGCAGAACATAAACTTTACATCAAAGGCGAAAGCGATATTGTTGATCGTAACTGGAAAACGGGCACGTCTAAGAACGAGAATATCGACGGTCGCGTGAAGTTTGTTGTTGTTGATCACCTCGAGCCGGCACGCCCGAAGACTTTGCAGGAAGCGCGTGGTGCAGTTACAACAGATTATCAGAACCAACTTGATAAAGAGTGGATCGCATCACTGAAAGCAAAGTATCCGGTGACAGTGAACCGCGATGTATTGAAGATGGTGAAATAACCAATTATGCACAGTACACCGAGCAGGCAACCATACAAGCGAACCGGCGTCATCTCACTGATGACGCTGGTTTGTTTTTTAATGGCGGCGTGCGGCAATGAAATAACTACCGAAACCCCTGAACAGGGAAAGATCATTGCAACCGTGTACACGCACAATTTGTACGAGAGTGATTTGGCTGCAGCGATGCCGGCAGGATTGACTTCTGAAGACAGTGCTCGCCGTGCGGAGAATTACATTAACTCGTGGGTACGGGAAATGTTGTTGTTAAGCAAAGCAGAAAACAACTTGCCTGAGAACGATGCAGAAATGGAGAAGAAGCTCCGCGATTATAAGAACTCACTCATCATTTACGCGTACGAAACGGAACTTGTACATCAGAAACTGGATACCGTTGTGAGCGATGCGGAAATTGAAACCTATTACAACGAACATAGCAGCGATTTTCAGCTTCGCGATAATATTGTGAAAGTGGTTTATGTGAAAGTCGATAACAAAGCTCCGAATCTGCCTAAGTTGAAGGGCTGGGTGAAGTCAGACAAGCCTGCTGATCGGGAAGAGCTTGACAAGTACTGCCGACAATATGCGACGAACTACTACCTCGACGACAATTCATGGCTGCTTCTGGATGATTTGCTCAAGGAAGTTCCGATTCAGAGCTATAACTGGGAGCTTTTCCTGCAAACCAACAAGTTTGTAGAGGTTTCCGATTCAACATCGACCTACTTTTTGAACTTTAAGGGCTACATGACGCGTAACAGTCAGTCGCCCTTGTCGTTCGAAAAAGAGAATATCAGAAATATTATTCTTAATAAACGCAAACTCGAGCTAATTGATAAGATGCATGACGATCTTTACAATGAAGCTGTGGAGAGTGACCGTATAAAGATCTATCCGAGAAAATGAGAAAGTTAATTGTCGTGCTGATCGTATTCAGCGCTTTTACATCAGGAAAAGTATTTGCACAAACGGGAGCCCGTGTGGTTGATCGTATAGTAGCCGTTGTTGGAAGCCAGATCGTAAAGGAGTCCGACATCATGGCTTCGTATGAGCCATATCGCGCAGAAGGTTACGCATTGAACGATACTTTGCGCGGAGAGTTGCTCGAAGAATTGATGATCAACATGCTGTTGAAGGAACAGGCTATTCATGATAGTATTGTTGTAGATGACGCAGACGTTGATAACGAGCTTGACCGTCGTCTGCGTTATTATATTCAGCAACTCGGTTCGGAAGAAGCGTTCGTAAAATTCTACGGTAAGTCTGTGGAGTCTTACAAGTTTGAGTTACGCGGGAAGATCCGTGACCTGATCATGATTCAGCGGGTTCAAGGTGAAATTGTTGGAGGCGTTACTGTTTCTCCACAGGAAGTGAAAGACTTTTACAACAGCTTCAACCCGGACAGCTTGCCCTTGATCAATTCACAGGTTGAAGTGGGGCAAATTGTGTTGACTCCACCAGTGAATCAGGAGCTGAAAGAATTTACGCGGATGGAATTGGAGAACATTCGTCTGCAAGTCATTTCAGGCAAGCTTGATTTTTGTACAGCGGCAGCCGCGCACAGCGACGATCCCGGATCGAAATTCAATTGCGGTAAATATGAGAATGTTCGTCGCGGAACTTTTGTGCCGGAATTTGATGCCGTGAGTTTCAGCCTGAAAGACGGAGAATATTCAGAAGTTTTCGAAACAGAATTTGGTTTCCACTTCATGCGATTGATTGTGCGTAAAGGGGAAGAGGTGTCGATGCAACATATCCTGAAATCAATTCCTACTGCTCCGGCTGATCTTCAGAAATGTAAAACGCGTCTGGATTCAATCATGAAAGCAATTCGCATGGACAGCATGACATTCTGCGAGGCGGCTGCGCGTTTTTCAAACGACGAAAACTCAAAGTTCTCTTGTGGATTGATCCTGAATCCGCTTACGGGCAACAGTAAAATCGACATGGATATTCTCGGTGAGATTGATCCGAATCCTGACTTTCCGGTAATTGTTGGTGGACTGAAAGTCGGAGCTTATTCTGCACCACATCCGTGTTACACGATGGATGGTAAACAGGGCTATCGTGTGTTGTGGCTGAAGTCACGATCAGAACCGCACCGAGCAAACCTGAAAGATGATTATCAATTGATTCAGGATATGGCGCTTGAGAAGAAGCAAGACGAGAAGATGCGTACATGGATCATGAGTAAACTTCCGCACACGTATATACGCGTTGCAGACAGCGATCGTCATCACAAATTCAAGTATCCTTGGCTGTCATACATTAAGCCATAGTTCAACCTAAAGAAACATCACGCAGCGCCTCAGCATTTGCTGTGCCGCTGCGGTAAACAGTTAGATATGCAGCAGTTCAAGAGCGACGTTGAAGCAGTAGATTACTTCCAGGACAAGTACAAAAAACTCTCTGCAGAGATTCATAAAGTTATTGTAGGACAAGACGACGTTGTGAAAGACGTTCTCATTTCCATTTTCTCGAACGGTCACTGTTTGCTTGTAGGTGTACCCGGACTTGCGAAAACTTTGCTGGTAAATACGATTGCGCAATCGCTTGGTTTGAGTTACAACCGTATTCAGTTTACACCCGATCTGATGCCTTCGGATATAATCGGAACAGAAATTCTGGATGAGTCCCGCAATTTCAAATTTGTAAAAGGTCCGTTGTTTTCGAATATCATTCTCGCGGATGAGATCAACCGTACGCCACCGAAAACACAAGCAGCACTGCTCGAAGCCATGCAGGAGCGCGCTGTAACTGCAGCCGGAAAGCGCTACTCACTCGATAAACCATTCTTCGTACTCGCTACACAAAACCCGATCGAGCAGGAGGGAACATATCCTCTTCCGGAAGCACAACTTGACCGTTTCATGTTCAACGTGTGGCTCGATTATCCTTCGTACAAAGAAGAGATTGAAGTGGTGCGTCAGACAACAACAGATCGTGCAATCACTCCGGACAAAGTTCTGGGTGCAGACGAAATCCTCTTCATTCAGGAGTTGGTTCGTCGTGTTCCTGTTCCGGAAAATGTGCTTGAATACGCTGTAAAACTCGCTTCGAAAACGCGTCCGAATACAGAGCATGCCACTGCGGATATTAACCGCTTACTCTCCTGGGGTGCAGGTCCGCGTGCATCACAATATCTGGTGCTCGGCGCAAAATGTCACGCTGTTGTTTCAGGCAAATACTCTCCCGATATCGAAGACGTTCGCGCAGTAGCCGGACCAATTCTTCGTCACCGTATCGTCCGCAATTATAAGGCGGAAGCGGAAGGGGTTTCTGTTGAGTCCATAATCAAGGGTCTTCTGTAATTCGAAAATTTGAAGATTCGAAATTCGAGAAGGTAGTCGGGGCATTGGAAACGACACTCTGACCGATTTCGCGAGCAAATTCCGGTCAAATCTTCAAATTTTCGAATATCCAAATCTTCGAATGCCTCTGGCATTTCTTATATTTGGTACGCTGATCCCGCTTATCGGCACAAATTTTGCCTTATAGCAGGGCCAAACCAACCACATGAAACAGCGTTTACCCCTCTTGATCGCTCTACTTGTACTTCCGGCAGTATTTGTCGCGCAAGGATTCGGACTACCTCCGGGATTTGATCTCAAGCAATTCAACAAGAACGAAGAACAGGCGCTCTGGTTTATCCAGTACGACTCCATGATTGTACGCGTTCAGAATTTCGATCGCGGAACAGCCGGGAAAGATTTCATCTGTTTTCAGGATAAGAAAGGCTGGAAAGTTGTTGCCGGAAGAATTGATTCGGCTCGCGGTATCATCGACCGCAAATGGTTTTCTGTGGATGTGAAGAACGTGGTTACAGAAATGAAGAAAGAAGGAGACACGGTTCTTATTACATCAATGGGTCATGCCTTATACAACGGCGCAGTGGCGCACAAGAAACTGAAACTGTCCACTTCAGCTGTCTGGAAAAAATTCATTCGACAAAACGCCGATCTCACTTACACCGTAACTTATTTCTGTGATCAGGATGCGGGCGGTGTAATCTGGTACGGACCGGAATGCAACTGGTGGTACAGCGCAGATGGCATGAATCTCGTCACCACAAAAATTTCTGCAACGAAAGCACCCATGATGGCAACATCAACAGGTAATTTCCTCAACTTCTCTTGTCCCACCGAGAAGATGCCGACCATCGGAACCATGTGGATGGCTCACCGTGTTGGGCAGAAATATCCGAACGTTCACATCATCTATAAGACGGGGACGAGTACGTTGACTTATAACGCTACGAGCGGATCCTACTCTTGGATGCACGCTGCGAACTAGTGAGCTTCGCGGGGTAAAGAGTAGAGAGTAAAGGGGCGAGAGCAACCGACTACGATCATAATACACATGGTTGTCAAATTAGCAATTTGTTCAAACTTGAATTATGAGAAAAGTTCAACTTGTGACAATCTCAATAGTCACAACCATTTTTGGAATTCTCTTTCTTGGGTTGTATCTCAATT
This sequence comes from Flavobacteriales bacterium, assembly GCA_040377305.1. Classification (GTDB taxonomy): domain Bacteria; phylum Bacteroidota; class Bacteroidia; order Palsa-965; family Palsa-965. The sequence goes on from JBEIPA010000003.1 coordinate 49,154, forward strand.
ATTTGCTTGACGACAAATATCTATACGATTCAAATTTACCTAATGTGCAGGTTTAACAGGTGGCAAATTTGTTCAAGGAAAGAATGGCGTCCTGTGTTGGATTTACGCTCGCACTGTTGTTGTGGATTTTAGAGTTAACGGCATTGTGCATCAGGTGACTGGTGAAGAATAAGTAATCGCAAGAATTTATCCGTTTACAAACGTTTGTTACCGACTAGTGTCGTTGACTTGTCTTTCATTTGCGCTATGGAAAATCACTTCACTTTTGAAGACCTCAAGGTCTACCAGCGCGCACTGGATTTTATTGATAAAGTCTACGCTGCAACCGAAAAATATCCTTCTACGGAAAAATTCAATCTTACCAGTCAATTTCAGCGGGCCTCCGTTTCAATTTCCTTGAATATTGCAGAAGGAAATGGGTCAACCAACAAGGAGAACTTGAAGTACCTTGGAATTGCGTCTCGGTCACTTAAAGAATGCGTAGTCTGCATTACCATTTCATTGCGAAGAAAGTACATTGATCAAGATGTTCACAATGCCTTACGCAATGAGTTGGCTGAAATAAGTCGCATGATAAGCGGCTTGAAAAATTACATGAAGAAAAACATGTAGAAACGGGAGACGAACTCGGATTTACCCGGTTCTGTCTCCCGCCTCTTTACTCTCTCCTCTTTACTAATTATACACTTCCGGAATAACATCCACCCACATCCCCATCTTCCGCGCATTCACAGCATTGTCATACATCGCTTCGCAATACACTGCCGGTAAATAGAAGTGTCCGGTGTACGTGGCGTGAAGCTGTACGCGATAAGTGCGAGATGAATTCTGTCCGATGTAGAAGTAGGTGAGTGCACGATCATCGCGAATGTCGCGGTAGTCGAAGTAATCTGATTTCGCCATCGGTTCTCCCGGACCAGCCATCATACGCTCGTTGCGCACTTCCCAACCCGAAGGGAAAATTTGTGTGAGCGCCATCTCGCGATACTCTCCGCGCAAACCGGGATTGCTGATTACAACTTCTGCAATGAAGTCGGTTCCCTGCGTGATTTGTTTCGGATCGAGATCCAATCCATTCATGCTGAAGTAACGAACATTCATGAGCAGGTTCGATTGTGCATCTTTTTCATTTCCTGCTTCAGGCACACCAGCGAGAACAACGCGAACGTAAAGAATTCCTTTTCCGTTGTTCTTCACAGTAACTTTTCCAGGGTTTATTCCTTTCACATTCATGTCGGTTTGTGAAACAGGATCTTTGATGTCAATCGTTCCGCTCTTGCCGTCGATGGTGTATTCTGCCTGAACACCTTTTTGTCCGGGATCTCCAGAAGAGAACTTGCACAACGCAAGCAACGTGTACGCAGTGGCTTGTGTGTTCATGTAGTAGTACGTGCGGTTCATGCGATCTGAAAGTGCTTTCGCAACCGGCGCACCCATTGTGCGATACGTTCCGCCCATGAGACTGAGTGTTTCGAGAATCATGGCTTCATCGCGATCACCGCTACCGTAGGAGTAGGAATATTCGGTGTACGGTGAAATGGTTGTAGATAGTCCCGTTACGATCTGTTTCGCAATTTCCGGTTGACCTGCGAGGTGATATGCAGCTGCCAGTCTCCACTTTGCCTGAAGCGTAAGTGTTTTTACTTCACGCAAGCGATTCATCGCACCAAGTTCAGGAGCTTTCGCAAGCGCAAGTGTGTACAAGCGATACGCCTGAATCAAATCATCGTTGCGGTAGTAGAAACGATCGTAACGTGGAGACCAATTCATCGCTTGTTCTTTCTGGAACGATTTCCAATCTGCCATCACACCACCGGGAAGTGTATAGCCTTTCGCTTCGGCTTCGAGCAGGAAATGACCAGCGTAGTTCGAGCCCCATTCGCTCGGGTATTGATCGCCTGGCCAGTATGCAAATCCTCCCGAAGAAGTCTGGAAGTCGCGCAAATGGTTGACCGCAGCTGTTACGTTTTCTTTGACCATACCTTTCTGATTCTCGGTGAGGTCAACTACATCATCGAGATAAAGTTGCGGGAATGCAGCAGACGTCGTTTGCTCAATACATCCGTGCGGATAGCTGATCAGATACTTTAATCGTTCTCCAAGATTCAGCGGAGGAATACTACTGATCTCAAGCGTTCCGGAATTTGTTCCTAGTATTCCAACCGGAATGTAATCACTAGTCCATGTTTGACCGGGATCAACGATTGCTTCTTTCGCTTCCGTCATTCTCGGATTCGGATTGCGCACATCAATTTCAATTTCGTACACTGCTGTCTCACCGCCACCTTTCGCAATAATCTTCACTGTGCCAAGTCCTGCTGCCTTCGCAACATTGAGTTTGTAGGTGAGCACTTCTTCGCCGATTGCTTTGAAGTTGACAGATTTAGTTGCGCCATCAGCAATCGTGAACATTTCGTTCGTGCTTACAGTGACTGTTACGTCTTTCACTTTTGATTCCATTGCGAAAATGTTCACTGGCAAGTCAACCGTTTCACCAGGACCAACCACGCGCGGTAATGTTCCGAGAATCATCAACGGCTTGCGAACAGGAACTGCTTTCTCCGCATTTCCATACGCGGCATCCTGTCCGGCGATAACCATCACACGAACAGAACCAACGTACTGTGGCATCATCACCGCGTGATTCATTTTTTGTCCGGCTTTCAATTCGAATGGCCCGAGGAATTTCACCATCGGTTTGAATCGATTCGCTTTCTGTGTGCCTTTGTCTTTTCCTTCTCCATCACCACCAATACCGAGTACACGTTCAAGTTCTGCGCCGTAAGCACCCATGACCATGTCGTACATATCCCACGTCTTCACACCAAGTGCTTCGCGCGAGTAGAAATTATTCCATGGATCGGGAGTTTTGAATCGGGTGAGATCCAACAATCCTTCATCGACGATCGCAAGTGTGTACGTCATTGGTTTTCCGTTCTGTTCGCTGACAGAAACATTCGCAATAGATTCCGGAGCCCACGCAGCAGCAGTTGTAATGACCGGTTCCAGATGCGTTTTCGGATCATCGACCACGATTGGTATTACGCCATACATTCTGATCGGTGCATCGTTCACCGTTTGTGCATGCGGTTGTATCAGAGTAACACCCACGTACACGTTCGGTGACATTTCTGCCGTAATCGGAATGGCGTAACTGAGATTTCCTTTCGCTTTCGATTCAACCCAATAGTGTCCAAGAATTCCAGCGCCGTTTTCAACAGTGATCAGTGCGCGACCTTGTCCCGGAGAAGGAATCGTAATGTTCATTGTTTCTCCAACGGTGTACGATTTCTTATCCGAACTAAACTGAAGAAGACTCGCTGCTTCGTTGTTACGCGATGAGCTTCCGTCCCAGTATGGCCAGTCGAACCAAACCACTTTTCCTGTGGAATGTCCCGCTTTGTCGGTTACACGAATAAGGTAACGACCGTATTCATCGTCTTTCACTTTGATGTTGAATGCGCCTTTTCCTTTTGCATCGGAATTGATTACCGTGTCAAGTATTGGTTCGTAGTAGTTGCTGTTTACATAGTAAGCAAGATCGTTGTAACCAGACGACCACCACCAACGCCAGCTCATCTTGTAGACTTTCACTTGTAAGTCGTTTCGCTGTGCAACTTTGCCGGTTTCATCAACTGATTGAGTCAGGATCGTATAGTTGGTTCCTGTGAATAATGTACCACCCCAGCCACTTCCTTCCGGTGCGTAAACTCCAACGTAATGCGAGTATGGAGAGAATTCGCTGGTGAAGTAGTCAATGCTGAATGCACCGCTTTGTTCGAATACACGCGTGTTGAACGAGGCGTTCAGTTTTCCCGGAGCACCTTTTCCGTTGAGAGAAGGTGAGAAAGTAGCTTTACCGTTCTCGTCGAGATTTCCTTCGAAGATGGTTTGATTTTCGGTGTTGAAGTTTGAAGCCGGATCATCGAATTCATAATTGTCGAATCCTTTGAACTTCGTGTCGCTTTCGTAAAGTGAAACATCAACCTGCGCGTTTAAATTTTTCGCAGGAGCACCAACGAGCCAGTTTGAGGAGAGATTGATTTTGTCGTCCGTTTTGCTCGCGAGGCCATCCGTTCCGAAATCCATGTTGATCTTCAAACGGTTTGGCATGATGGCTTCAACTTTCAGATTTTTCGTGAAGACCGCACCACCGACTTTAACTTTCGCAGACCAATATCCGGTTGGAGCTTCTGCATCAGTTGGAGTAGGGAAGGTGTAAAATCCGTTGACAGCAGTTGACTTCACCGTGCGACTCACGAGTTGTCCACGCGCATTGTACACTTCCATCGTCACCGGGTGATTTGGAGGAAGCACGTTCAGCTTGTCTTCAAGAATAAATCCAAGGAAAAGTGTGTCTCCCGGTCGCCACACTCCGCGCTCACCGTAAATCATTCCTTTGATTCCTTTTTGAACTTCGAGTCCGCCCACATCAAATGCGCTCACAGAAAGTGCAGAACCATCATCCAGCTTCAGATAGCCGCGTTGAGTTCCGTTTTTCGCAACGAGGAGAAATGGTTTTTTCTTTGGCAATTCAATTTCCGCCATTCCGTTTGCATCGCTCTTGAATGTTGAGATCAACTGATTCTGGAAACTGTAGAGTTCCATCTCCACATTCGCAAGTGGCATCGTTGACTTGATATCATTCACAGCGAACAACATGGAGCCGTCGTTGCCTCGTTTTGCCATCAAACCAAGGTCAGATGCAAGTACGTTGCGTGTTATTCCGCGAGAATAGTAGTAGGCGTTCGAACATGGATCGTCTCGATCTCCATCCCAGTACCAATAGTAATCGTCGTAGTAATCACCACCATAGTATCCGTATTCTCCACCGTCAAATTCAGGATCGAATTCTTCTTCGCTTGGTGGAACGTACGCTGTTTCTTCGTCGTTATTCGTTGTGTCTTTCGGACAATTGTACATGGAGTACTCTTTGCGGAAACTGATGTTCACACGATAAATTGCACCGGGTTCAGTTGCAATAAGCTGCCCCAAATCGAGTGAATAAGTCGTCCAGCGTGAATAATCCGCTTTCGCTTTGATATTCAGATCAACTTTTTTCTTCAGTACTACTTTTCCAACACGATACAGTTCGTTGTTTCCATCGATATTATTTACCTGAAGAAATTGCGGAATGTTGTTTTCATAAATGCGGATGATCTTTACGTCAACAGCATTCAGGTTCACTACCTGAAACGGGAAAAGCAAACCTTTGTCCGTGTTAGGTAGAATTACACCATTACCAACGAGTTTAAGTTCCGGTTTGAGATCTTCGAACTGAACTTTTTGGGTTTGCTTTTTCGACAAGCCAAACCCAAGAATGTTCTTCACGCCGGGATTTACGCTCACAGAATAACTTCCGGTTAAATGCTCAGATGGATAGACACGCACATCGTTGTCTTCAACGGTATAACGATAAGTTGAACTCGATTTTTCGATTTCAATCAATCCATTCAGGTCCTGTTTCTCCATAATCGGGTCGGAGAATTGAACGACCACACACTGCTCTTGCCCCTGTTCAACCCGAACACCCAGTACTTTGAAATCTTTCAGCGACGAAACATCAACTTTCTTACTATCTGCAAAATCAACTCCAATTGATTTTCCGTTTACCTCGACTAAGAAACTTCCTGCTTTATCGGTTCTTGCAATCGAATCAATTGTGAATTTGTGAGTTGCATGATCGATTTCATGTTCCCAGCGAACAGGAAGTTTTTTGCCGTTCTGTGTTGCGGTGAGCACTTTCTCCAACTCAGCGTTATCAGCCGCATCCCCGGTGATAATACTGCCCTTCATTTGTTGCCAGCGAAGTGTTTTCTTGTCAATCGTTTTTGTCCCTTCCAACTGATAATTCATCGTCTGCATCATCGTACGGAAGCTGAACTTCATGCGCTGTAGATTCTCCGGAAGATTTGCAACGAGTTTGCTCAAGGCGAAATCCACCTCGTAGGATTTATCAGAAGGTAGTCGCTTCGCCGGACGAAACTCGATCGTTCGTGTGTCGATCCAATACGTTTCTCCTTCAATCGCGGGACTGAAAGAAAAGTATTCATCGGTTACTGCTTCGTCGATGGTGATTGCACCTGTGTACTCTTCGCTAAGCATTACACGGATGTAAGATTCATTGCTGATTACGCCCGAAGTGTAAGCTGCAACGTAACCGCTGAATGCAGGATCCACTTTTGTGATTTGGACTGCAGATTCGCTGCGGTTTGCGATGAACGGAATGGAGATCATCGTTATGACAATCAGGACAAAGATTCCGAGAAGTACTTTTCTGGACATGGGAGTTGGGTGTAGTTATCTAGGGTAAAATTACGATGACAAGTGATTGATCTAAGGAATCGGAATCCATATTTTTCATGCGAGGTCTGGAGACTGACAACTGTGTTACTTCAAGTGACATCTGCACACTCGTCTGGAAAGTTTGCCTAATTTGATATAATAACTGCAATTCTGCCTGTATCGTACGTGCTCAATATCCTCATACTTAATCGTTTATTAATCGACATTTTCAAGGGCTCGGTCTAATTAATGTCTTTTTCGGATATGCATTAGTTATATTCGGGTGGCTTCAACGTAAATCACATTATGCACCGAATCCCTCTCCGGGCATGTTGTTTGTTTGTACCGCTCATGTTTTTATTGATGTGCAATTTGCTAAGAGCACAATCAATTGCAAACTACGCGGCAACACGAACAACTGGAATTACTTTTTCCTCGATTATGTCGACGGGTCTTCCGTGCAATAGCTGGAGGTATAACGGCGCATTTCAGCAAGACGACAACAGAAGCAATCCGGTCGAAATTGGTTTTGATTTTTGGTATAATGGTGTGCGCTACACAGAGGTTTCCATTTCCACCAACGGTTACATTGATTTTTCTGCGTCTACCAACGATGGAGGTCCAACCGGAGCGGCTTATGGTTACGTGAACACGCAATTCACCGCTCCCAACGGCACGCTTTTGGCAATTGCACCATTTTACGATGATCAGACAACTCAAGGAGGAAATGATCCGCTTGGAAACAGTATTCGCACGTTAACGAGTGGAGTTGCACCTAACCGGATTTTTACAGTGGAGTGGAATGACATGGCAGTTTATCAGAATACAACTCCAAGTCTGACTTACCAGGTTAAACTTTATGAATCTAATGGAATAATCGAGTTTCTGTACTCTACAATGACAACAGGGACTGCTAACTTCTCTTACAGTTGTGGTATCAATGGACCTACGATGAGTGCCAATCCAACCCCAGCACAGTTGAAGTGTCAGCAAACTGCAAATACTGCAACGTTCAACGATGGCGAGCAGAATAACCTGAACGCAATGCCCGCTGCAAATTCGAGAATACGATTTACTCCACCTGTTCCATTAAATCCCGGTAGCGGACTCACATTTACAAATGTTCAATCTGCACAAATGCAATTGAACTGGACGAATTGGGCAACGAATGAAGTAGGATACGTTGTGTATTCATCGGTAGATGGAATTAATTGGGAATTCGAAACACAAACTGCGGCGAATGCTACCAATGCAGTTATTACAGGATTGTTTTCAGGCAGCACTTATCAGTGGAGATTGTACGCGGTGACTGAAGGGTGTTTAAGCACTGCTGTAACCGGAACGCAGGCAACCTTACCAGGAACTACATTTATTTCTCAGCAAAGTGGTAACTGGCAAACCGGTTCAACCTGGAATACAGGAACTGTTCCGGGTATAAACGACAATGTCATTATCAATAACAACCACACAGTAACCATTAATCAAAATGCTGCATGTCATAATCTGACTATTGGTCAAGGTATATCAGGAACTCTTCGGGTTGGAAACAACAATACTTCACGCACGTTCAATGTGACTGGTAATGTTACGATAATGGTTGGAGCACAGTTTATCGCTAATCCACTTTCCACCTCGACGCATAATATTTTGATTACCGGAAATCTTGCGAATGCAGGTACGCTGGACATGATGATAGATGCGAATTCCATGTGCAACGTGACTTTTAATCACGCGTATGCCAATCAGACTGTAAGCGGCTCTGGAGTCTTAACCCGGTTTAATCGCATTACTTGTGATAAGGGTGCTACGCTTGGTCGCCTGTTGGATATTACATCCACCGCTTTTGCTGCGCCTGCCGGATTTCTGACATTGGTGAATGGAACTTTCCGTTTCTCAAGTCCTTCGGCTCTAACGATTACGCCGTTTAATACGACTGCCACAATTCCGTATACAGCGCGTCTGGTAATGAATAGCGCCTCAAGCACTATGGCGTTCACCGGTGGAAATATTGATTTGTTCGGAGAACTTCGCAACAATATCGGAACAATGAACATTGGAAATGCTGCTAACAACGGTATAAGCTCTAACGGAGGATTGTTCTATATAGCAGGAGGAACTGTTAACGTCGCAGGGCGTTATGATCGTCCGAATACTACTTGTCTTTCACGTTTTACAATGACAGGAGGAACAGTAATTCTGAACACCGTAGGTTCAACTTCTACAACGGTAGCGCCTTTTCAAATGGACGTTCCCGGATCGCAGTATACACACACGGGTGGTACAATCATCATTCGTCGTGAAGGTGGAACCGGTGCGCAAAATCTTGGGTTTACATGCACGGGTGGAAACATCAACAATGCAATTGGAGGAACACTCCAGATTGGAGATGCGTCAACGCCGGTTGGACAGATTATGTTGATCAATACAATTTCTCCTGTAGGAAATTTACGGGTGAATAGTCCCAATGCCACAGCACAACTTTCGGTTAATACGTTAACCGTTTTGGGTAATGTCACTATTTCAACAGGAGTACTGCTCGCGTCTAATCTGAATCTGAATGTTGGAGGCAACTGGGTAAATGCCGGCGGCACGTACACAGCGGGTACCAACAACACTACATTTAACGGGACTTCTCCTCAATCCATTTCACGTACAAGCGGAGCAGAAAACTTCAACAACATTTCTTTCTCGAATGCTGGAGCGAAAGTTTTATCGCAGGCGATCAATTGTCGTAACGTAACGATTAACGCGAACTCATCATTCTCTGCTGGTGCAACTGGCTTTCAAATCGCAACAATAGGCAACTGGGTGAATAACGGAACGTTCACAGCAGGCACTTCCGGCGTTGTTTTGTGTAATGGCACAACAGCACAAACAATAGGAGGAAGCGCTGTTACGAATTTCCGTCACCTCACAATCCAGAATGCGGCAGGCGTTTCGATTACAGCAAATGAGAATTTATTGGGAACCCTGTCCTTGAATTCAGGAATGTTCACGACAAGCGGATTTGATTTTACACTTGTCTCGAATGTAAACGGTACTGGACGTATTGGTGCAATCACTGGTGGAAACATCACCGGAGACATTGTGCAGCAGCGATACATTTACACCGGCCCAACGAATTGGCGACAGCTTGCAGCACCGGTTGATGCACAAACATTTCAGAGCTGGAATGATGATCTGATTACATCGGGATTCCCTGGTTCTGATTATCCCAATATGGCATTCTACTCGGTTGCGTTGTACAATGAAACTGCAGCTGGTCCTAAAGAATTCGGATATTCTGCTCCTGCGAATGTTACAGACGCAATTAATCCTCTTCGTGGTTATTACGTGTATGTAGGCCCACTCGCGGTTACGCTTGATGTGAAAGGTCCACCAAGAAAATTCAATCAAACATTTTCTCTCAGTTATACTCCGTCTGCCGGTCCTACACAAGATGGCTGGAATATATTGTCGAATCCATATCCTTCCGCTATTGATTGGGATGCTCCAGGATTTACTCGAACGAATACTGATCAGGTGCTGTATATCTGGAACCCAACGAACAACCAGTATGCAACGTATGTTGGTGGCGTAGGAACGAATGGTGGAAACCGATACATTCCTTCTTCACAAGCCTTCTGGGTTCGGGCGGTAGCGCCTTCTCCGGCAGTTTCACTTACGGAAAACGTAAAAGCGAATCAGGATCCGTCGTACATGCACACTGCGCCGAATACGATTCCGTACCTGCTCAAACTTAAGCTGAGCACTTCGAATGGTACCGATGAAACAGTTGTGCGTTTCGACGCAGGCGGTTCGGATACTTTTGACATTGGTTACGATGCTTACAAACTTGCGAGTAGCGATACGAACGCACCATACATTGCTTCAACTTTGGATTCGGTTGAAGATTATTCCATCAACACGATGGGAACTCTGAGTGGAGATCGTGTTGTGCCACTGAAAGTTTTCCGAACAACGAGCGGAATATTTACAATATCCCGCGACTCTGCTACCAATATGCCAGGTAGCGTCTGCATAATACTTGAAGATTTACATACAGGAATTCTGACTTCATTCAGTTCGGGAGGATCGTACACTTATTCGCACATTGGTGGAGATACCAGCGTTCGATTCCTTTTACATTTTAGCCCTGCGTTGACGAAAGGATGCGTTGCAAGTATTTGTCCTTCGAGTGCCGATGGTAAAGCATACGCTGCAGGAATTGGTGCAGGCCCATGGGATTACACCTGGGAAGATGCGAATGGGAATCAGATTGCACAGCACAACTCAGTGAGCGGAGCAGATACATTGTTCGGATTGTCGCCGGGAGTTTATACCGTTACAGTCGATGGCAATTTCGGAAACTGTTCACAACGTACCGATACAATTCACGTTGAAGGTCCGCCACTGTTATATGCAGATGATTCAATAGTTCAACCTGTTTGTCCGAACGATCTCAACGGAGAAATTTACGTGTTCAACGTGAGCGGAAGATCGGGACCATACTCGTTTCAGTGGAACACCGGTGAAACAGATTCAACGATCATCGGTTTAGGAGTTGGACAGCATGAGGTTTATATTACCGACAACATCGGTTGTACGGACACCATGAGCTATAACGTCACGAGTGTTTCGCAGCTCAATGCAGATTTCATCTTCCCAACAGATACGGTGTATTATCCGAATCCGATTTCTCCACTGAATTACTCGAATTACTCTTCATCGTGGTTCTGGGATTTCGGTGACATGAGCGGAACAGCTACTGACGCGAATCCATTCTACTTCTATTCGACCTGGGGAACCTACAACGTTATGCTTGTGTCGTATGACAGCGTATGTTCAGACACCGTTTGGAATACAATTGTTATGTTGAACAATGTTGGAATTCCGGAAGTGACATCGGCTGCAGATATTCAGCTGGCAAATACTTCGCAAGGAGCCGATCTGATTCTGCATGATAATCTTTCGCCAGTTATAGAAGTTCAGATTTATTCTGCGAATGGACAGTTGGTGTACGCGTCACAGGAAGCAATCAGCGATGGCATGATTCACCTGAACATGTTGGGTTACTCAGAAGGGAACTACATCGTGCGTGTAATTGACGACGGACGTGTTTGGAGTGGAAAGCTCTTCTGGCGCTAAACTTTTCCAAAGTTGACCACTAGCAATATTAACGATCCGAAAGATTTCGAAGTCTGATTTAACGCACGCTCAACTTTGGAAAAGTTACGCTACCGGATAATGTGAAACCGCAAATCTCCATTCTCTTCAATTCCTGCAGCGATAAATCCATTCTTACGCAACACACCCTGTGATCCAAGATTCTTCTGCGCAGTTATTGCAAATACTTTTTTGAGCTTCATTTCGCTGAAACCAAAATCCACCGCGAGCTTCACTGCTTCTGCCATATATCCGTTGCGTCGATATTGTTCCTTCACGATGTAACCGATTTCTCCGCTGTCATTGGCGAATCCGCGGTAATACCCACACGTACCCACAATTTGTTGGAGCGCAATGTCTTCAATACCCCAGTGAATGCCCGAACCTTCGTTGTACCGGTCGTCAATCTTTCCGAGCATCTCAACTGCTTCTTCCGCAGTCTTTGCTTGTATACGATTAAAGAAACTCAATTCCATAATTTGCGGAACATCTGCAGCAACCAATCGGCGCAGACGAATGCGATTTGATTTTAGTTCTGGAAATAAGGGAAACGGCGGAGTAATCATCATTCACATCCTTTTATTAATCCTGCAAATATTGCAATCCAAACCAGACCTTTCACAAGAAAGAAGAGAAATCCCGAAACCCCGATACGTTTCAGCCACAAATACATTTTCTGATTTGTCGCAGAAGGCAGTGTCTGAGGATTTTGTGCAAGCTTGGTTTGTTCCGGACGAATGATTTTGAATTCAACAAGCAGAAAACCAAAGGGAACGAGCGAGGCAAGCGCAATTGCCAGAAACGTCGTCAACTTCCACTTGTATTCCAGGGTAGCCACAACTGCGATGACGATATACAATAAAAAAATGCCACCATGAACCGGACCAATCACATGCACCATATTGGCGCCCAACCCGGAAATATTGCTGGGACCAACCCCGAAATATTTCATGGGTACTGCAATCAACAAAGCGAGCAGCGACAATCCTTCGAGAAGACCAACAATAGATAAACTGCGAAGTGAACGACCTTTCATTTTTATTCTAAACGTTTTGCTCCTTCAGCACCTGTGCGAACAATTTCTTGTCGACGTAAAAACAACCGAACGGAACAATGGAAGCAATCATGATCATTGCCATGCGTTTGAATTTCCATCCAAGTTCAATACCTACCATGAGTGTCAGCGCACCCAAGCCGAGAAAAAGAACACCGTGTGCCATGCCGATGTAACGAACGAATAGCGGGCTGTCGAACATGTATTTCATGGGAACAGCGAAGAAAATCAACAAGACTAACGACATTCCTTCTATCAAACTGAGGAGACGCAAGCGTCCAATTTTAGTTTTTAGCATACACTAGTGTTTAACAGTAATTTTCTCCGTGTGCAATATCTCCTCGTGTTGTGCCACATCAACAAAGTACAACCCTTCTGCCCACGATGAAGTGGAAAGTGTGAACTGATGGTCAGTATGTGACTCGCGATAGATCACACGGCCCATCATGTCGGTCGCTGTAACTACAACTTGTCCATGAATAGTTTCAGGAATGTTTACGTTGAGCACTTCGCTCGTTGGATTCGGATAAATTTCTATCGGTGCAACATATACTTCTTCGTCCGCAATTCCGATTACCGTTGAAACACCGTTTGCAAATGTGTATTCTCCCGGAAGAAGGGAGTCTGCAACAACGTATCCAAGCTTCGATGTTCCAGGCGAGCCTTGAATTGTTTTTGTGTAGTAAGGCCACTCGTGCCAGTCGTCAGCGGCATTTGCGCGGTAGAGCAGTATAATGCTGTCGCCGTTCGGAATGGTAAGATCATGATCGAGCCAGCATGTGCCACCTGCAGTTGTTGTGGTGCGACCGTCGTAATTGAATCTCGCACGCGTAACAAATCCTGCAGGCCACAATCCACCGATCTTCCAGTAACGCAGATCAGAAATATTGTAATTGTTTACGTTGTTCTGTATCGGATCAGGAGCAACCCAATGATGTTCTACGCGCATCCACGTGGTGTCCGGACAATTCTGCACGGTGAAAATTACGCGCCCATAAGTAAATGTGTTGCCACCCGTTGCGGTAATGAGTTTCTCCTCGTTCGATTCCGCATCGCACAATAAATTATTCGGATCGATGATGACCATGAAAGGATCGTATGGCAATGTGATGTTCACGGTGTCGTACTGACCGGAACAGAAGAAACGTTGATTTGTTACAGACATATCTGTATCCATGAATGCAAATTCAAGCGGAACGTTTGTGTAGAAATTCGGAGAACCCAATAACTTCTGCTGAACGTAAACAGTAACATCGAAGTTGGGACCATTCGGAACAGAAACCACAGAGTCTGCAACGAAATTTGTCCAGCCGGGTTGGAAAATCCAATCGTTGAAGTAATCGTTCACGTGTGCCATTCCGGAGGATGCAACAAGGTTGTCGCGGAAATCGACACTGCTTACATCTTTGAATTCGCTTTGTGATAGGTGATAGCGAACGCCGGCGAAGAAAGCTGAATCGCCCATGTATCCACGCAGGTTGTGAGCCATCAACGCACCTTTCAGGTACACGTGATTGCCGTAGGTATCTGTGAACGGAATATTATTCATCGTAAGCCAGCCTTCCTGGTGATGGAAGTAATGCACTGCCGTTTCCTGTTGCGCCTTCACATCGTTGTCGTAAACCGCACGACCATATACCCATTCGTCAAAAATGTATTCGCAGTACGAAGCCCAACCTTCATTCAGCCACATATCTTCCTGTGTTCTGCACGTGGCCAGATCGCCGAACCAATGATGCGACAACTCGTGTGCCATTATACTCTGGTAAGTAAGAGATCCGGCTGCAAAAGATTTCGGATACGCAATTGCTGTGGCGTGTTCCATCGCACCTGCAGCAAAAGGAACGAAAGTGTATCCAACCTGTTGCCACATGTATGGATAGAATAAAGTGTCGTACGCACCGATTGCACGTTTCAGGTTTACAAATGAATTTTTGTGACCTGTTGTATCTGTCGCAATTCCGGCAAGCATAATCGGAATAGTACCATTCGTGCCAACGTGCGACCAATTTACATGTGTGTAATTGGCAACTGCAACGCAAGCGAGATAACTTGGAATAGGATCAGTCAGTTCCCAGGTTCTCCATCGCACACCGTTGCCGTCTGTTGTGTCGTTAATCAATAGACCGTTGCAGTATGCAAGTTTGCCATTGTTCGATCCAATCGTCTGCGTATAAGTTGCACGTTCCACAAAATTATCGAAGCAAGGATGCCACACACGTCCGTATACGTGCGGATTAGCAGCGAAGCCAACACCGAGGTTATAGGCATAACCGCTTTGGAAATAAAATCCGCCCCACTGCGCATCCGATTGCGGTTGCCCATTATACCAAACGGTAAGATCTGCAGTATCGCCGACATTCATTAATACAGGCAGTGCAATTTTGATCAGTGTATCGTCGTAGGTAAATGAAAGTGTAGTAGCTCCGATTTTAACTGAGTCAACATTCAGCTCCAGCAGGTCGAGACAGATTTCGTTTACGTTACTCATGCGCGGAGTAAACGTAACGGTTGTGTAACCATCGATCGAGCTTCCCGCAAAATCAGTTATGTCGAGATGGTTATAGTAGTGGAGCACATCAATAGTATCACTACGATCGTTTCCCGCCTGGGTTTCAACTCCGGGCCATGCACATTCATCGTTCACATGGTGGTTGCAGTAACGCTGGGCTTGTGCATGTAGTGTTGCGCTGAAAAGTACAGCCGCAATAAGGGTGAGTAAGCTTCTGATCATAGCAGGGAAATTACATCCTAAATTTACTATTTCTCCGCGACTTTTCACAGGGACACCGGTATGAGGAATAGGCAATAGGGAACGCGGATTGTGGTATGAGGAATGGACCTCAGTATAGATGGAATATCAGCTACCTGCTAGCTACGTGTTGAGATTTACTTTCCTCATCCCTCATCCCGCTTTCCTCATTCGATTTTTGTCTACGTAATACTACGGAAGTGTTAGAAGAATTTTCTTTTCTGGCATACGCTTAGTTATATCTTTGGCTGTCCTTAAGCCAATTTTATGAAAAAATTACTTGTCATACTGATAGCGTTGGGTGGTGTTGTTCAGCTGCATGCACAATTCATTTTCGGCTGGAACGCAGGATGGGCACCATGCAGAGAATTGAATCGGGAAATCTATGTTTATAATCAGATTAATAAACATGGACTGGAAAAGGAAATGGGTGAGGTGCACTGGTATCAGGGACCTGTGATCGGATTCCGTTCGGGAAGTGATGAGGGAGGATTTGTAGAATTGCTCTATTCGCGGAAGCGCTGTAAGGTAGGTTCAGAATTTGATTCTGCAGGTGTATCCATGTCCCGGGAGATCAAAACACTTTGTAACACATTCAATCTGGGATTCGGTTATCAGAGTGATGGCTGGAGAATTGGAGTGAGTGTTGATGCGGGCCGCTTCAAAGGATTCGGTCGTCGGGCTCCAACTTCCGGAATCGGCGATGTGGAGTGGGACAGAATATGGGTGCAGGATAAACGACGGCTAGTTGGTATTTCAATATATAGACTCTATCTGGCAGAAACGATCTTCATCGAGCGTTCGCTTGCGGATGGAATACTTAATGTACGTGCCTATTGTCAGTTACCAGGCACGAATGCTCAACTTGATGGACTGGATGAGTTCCTTTTCAAACAGGAGTTGAATTTTGGAAATTATCAGCACGAGATATTCTGGAATTTTGGAGCATCAATCACAATTGCAATCGGAGGATAAGCGACATGAAAAAGATCGGAAGATATTTTTGTACCCTATTTGCTCTCTGCATGTTCGGTGGTACTGCAAAAGCCGAGTTTGAACCAATTATTTTTATCGAAGCCGGCTATGCGTCACTCAAGTATAAAACGGATGAGCTTCCTGTGTTTCTTAAATCCTATAATTCGTATCAGACAACATTGACACAGCAGTTCGGATTGAAACTTCCTGCAGCACGCGGCCCTTATCTCAAAGTTGGTATTGGTGTTGGTGCTACCTGTAAAATGATTTTGGACTTCACAATTTACAATGCGAAAAGCCAGCCACTTTCAGCGCGCTTCGGAGACGGAACCGGCAGGGATATTTGGGTTGAACATAGATTGTCGAATACCAATATTGGGATTCGTTTTGGTGGCACCAAAGAAATTCCTGTGTGGGCGCAGTTTAATATGAATCTTGCTGTACAGAACTCATCACTGTATTTCGCGTATGTCTATCCTGATGGATCACTAAGTCTCGGCACTGAACGTACTTTAAGCGGTATATATAGCAATTTCAATCTTGCTGGTGGCTTTGGTGTTGCAGCTGGTATACGGCTTCTGGGGCCAATTGGACTTGCAATTGGTGTAGATCGAATCGGAGTTTTTGAGAGAAAGAAAAGTATAGAGTATCACAAGTACTCGGACCTCAATAATGTGAAGCCTGATATGCAACCTGATTACATTCCACGTGACATGGCAACTTACGTTTCTGATCCGTTCAATTCAATTGAAAATAGCATCGGTAACGATTTTCGTGGATGGAAATTCACTGCGGGAATTACACTTTCACTTGGCGACTGGGAGGCAAACTAATGAGAAAGTTCATCTTCATATTCAGCGCAATAGTCACTACTGCTTTCGTTTCGTGCGATAAAGGTGATATGGAAATTAAGAAACTCAACAGAGGTGAAGGCACGTGGACAATCGAATCAATCGTGGTAGAGGAATACGACTCTACCGGAATAAACCGAACAGGTTCAACAACGCGCACAGACCTTGGCGAGTTTGTATTCTTCAAGGAAACGACATTAAGTGCATTGTTCGATGAGCATTTTGTGACCATACTCATTCCCGATACTTCAGGAGTAATCTCCGGATACACAGGTGGCGTTTATTACGATGACAGCCGGGTGAAGATTGATTGTGATCCGGCCCCGATTGTTGGTGGTATCGTATCACTCAACGGCGTATGGACTGTTCACGATAACGGTCGCAGGAATCAAACGTGGACGATGTACATACTCGACAATAATGCTACGTTAGCAACTAAGTACATTCTTGAGATCAAGAAGAAGTAATCTTACTCTTCGTAGATACGGAACAGGTTTATTGAAATTCCGACGTTCACGAACGAGTCTTTGTAGCTCAACGGTTCGGAATTCAGTTTCTGCGAAAGTCCGAATTGTGCTTGCAGCTTTATCCACTGGTACCCGCCGCGTAGCGTGATAGCAGGTTCTATAAAGCTCCACACCGGACGATCCACCTGATAAAATTGACCATCAATCTGATCCTGCATTGTGTAGTTCGTGCTTACACTCGTGTATTTGCCAATTACAAACCGGGGTGTAAGTGCTACATCGAAAAAGCGTGTACCGAGACCAAAGGACGGTTGAACAAAGAAGCGCATTCCTTTTGCATCAAACGTATAGTGTTGCATTTGGTTGTTGTCGTCCTCCTTGTACTCGCTGAACTGAACACCACCCATTCCGCCACCAACGTAGGTTTCGAAAATGAATGGTCTCACGCGTGTAAAATATCCGAAACCGACTTCGACTAACCCACCGGAACCTTGAAGCGTGTTGTTGTCGGAATTTTCTTTGACATAAAATCCGTTAAGCATTACACCTGCGTGATCAGTAATGGCATACGCAACCTGAACGTTTTGCTGATCAACTGAAGCACGAATTTCGCCCGCATTATTAAGGAGTGGTGTATTGATTGCATTCGGGTGATAAACGGATTTACATGACGTAGCCAGTGAACAAAGTACAATCACCGTTATCGATACGAAAAAGAAAAGTAGATGTCTCATGTCATAGGTTTTAGGTTCCTAGGACAAGTATACGTTGGGCTCTTTTACCCGGTATTCATAAATCGATTCTTAGAACAAAAGCAACGATGCATTGCAAACAAAAACCAACCAATTGTTCGGTTACTTTACCGAAACGTTTTTGTACATGCGTTCACGCATCGCTTTCACATCGGCATCACTTATGTATTCATCGTACGTAGTCATTTTGTCGATGATTCCGTTTGGCGTGATTTCAATAATGCGATTCGCAACAGTCTGCATAAGTTCGTGGTCATGCGATGTAAACAATACCACGCCTTTGCACTCCTTCATAGAATCGTTGATCGACTCAATTGATTCAAGATCCAGGTGGTTTGTCGGTTCATCAAAAATCAAAGCATTCGCGCCCATAAGCATCATGCGTGAAAGCATGCACCGTACTTTCTCTCCACCAGACAATACGTTCACTTTTTTGAGTGTCTCTTCTCCGGAGAAAAGCATTTTTCCAAGGAAGCCGCGAATAAAAGTTTCGTCTTTGTCTTTAGAATACTGACGAAGCCAATCAACAAGTGAATCTGTGCCTTTGAAAAATTCTGTGTTGTCGTTTGGTAAATAAGCGGTCTGAATAGTTTGTCCCCATTCGACTGATCCGGATTTAGGTTTTTCTTCTCCGGCGAGAACATTGAAGAATTTTGAAATTGCAAGATGGTCTTTCGAAAGCACACCAATCTTGTCGCCTTTCTTCACACGGAAACTGATATCGGAAAACAATCTTTTTCCATCCAGCTCATACGACAGGTTCTCAACGTTTAGAATCTGATCGCCTGGTTCGCGTTCACTTTTGAAAATGACTGCAGGGTATTTTCTGTTCGATTGCGGAAGCTCATCCACAGTTAACTTCTCGAGCAATTTCTTTCGGCTTGTAGCTTGTCGCGACTTAGATGCGTTTGCAGAAAATCGTGCAATGAAGTCGATCAGGTCTTTGCGCTTATCTTCTACCTTGCGATTCTGATCGCTACGCTGCTTCTGTGCAAGTTGCGATGCCTGATACCAGAAAGAATAGTTTCCGGTGTACAATGAAATTTTCCGGAAGTCAATATCGCAGACGTGAGTGCAAACGGCATCGAGAAAGTGACGATCGTGTGAAACAACAATCACGATATTCTGATAGTCGGCCAGAAAATCTTCCAGCCACGCAATCGTTTCAACGTCGAGGTCATTCGTAGGCTCATCGAGGAGAAGAATATCCGGATTTCCGAATAAGGCTTGCGCAAGGAGAACGCGGACTTTTTCTTTCCCGTTCAGTTCGCCCATAATCCGGTGATGCAGTTCTTCTTTGATTCCGAGTTTGCTCAGCATATCTGCCGCTTCACTTTCAGAATTCCATCCGTTCATTTCGGCAAACTCCGATTCCAGTTCCGAGGCGCGCAAGCCATCAGCATCCGTAAAGTCTGCTTTAGCATACAGCGCGTCTTTCTCCTGCATTACTTTGTAGAGCTTCTCGTTGCCCATAATGACAGTCTGCAACACGGGATATTCATCGAACTCGAAGTGGTTTTGCTTGAGTACCGACATACGAAGCCCCGGAGTAATGACAACTTGTCCTTTTGTCGGATCAATTTCACCCGAAAGAATTTTCAGGAATGTGGATTTTCCCGCACCGTTCGCACCGATAATGCCGTAGCAATTGCCCGGAGTGAACTTCAATTCAACTTCATCAAATAAAACCCGCTTGCCGTATTGTAGCGTTAGATTGGAAACTGTGATCATTTGCTCTTAAAATTTCAGGGTGCAAAGATACGGTTTCCTGTTTCCAGTTCCCCGTTTCCGGTTGTTCGAAGTGTAGGGTTCTTCGTCTCTCACACCCTTATTCGACGAAATGTTCAATTTCAGGGAACAGGGAACTGGAATCAGGGAACAAAAAAAGGTTCCCGAAGGAACCTTTTTACCAACAGACCTGGCATGCTGTTGTAACAGGAACTTAATTCCCGCAGTATTTAAGCCGCGTCTGCACCGAATTCGCGAAACTTTTTCCATTCGAAGTAATGCATCATTTGTGCTTTCCGAAGGAAAATCATTTCGAGCTTTTCGTTCAGCTCGGGAGATGTATTCTGACGTTTAAATAAATTAACCAGTCGCTCGGCTGATTCCAGCTGAAGAAGTGAATGACTCGACAGGATATTTCTATTTACCGTGTCGTACACTTCATTAATCTTCTGCTTGTCCATAACTCACTTTTTTAGGGTTAATGTCTAGAGATATGCATATCTCATGCCAGAGTGATTTATGCATGGAATTCTCGCTAATTCCGCCTATTTAGAACGGAAAACGCGACACGTTTAGTACATTTAGAATGGCGAATGATGAAAGAATTTCACAGCAGATATTGCATCCGGAGACAGGTAGCCATCCTGATGGCGCTGCTGGTTATTTGCATTTCACAAGTGGAAGCGAGCCCAAGCAGCAAAACGCGAAGGCATTTATCCCGACCGGAGAAAGTATGGAGCGCGTTTCATCCTTTCAAGGCAAAGAAAGTTCTGAAGTGTGCAAGACGTTCCATTTTCGTTACAGATTCATTGGAGAAAGCGGGTGTGTTAACCGACAGGGACGGTGGACAACTCGATGCTTTTCGTCACGCGTATTGGATGGCGCTCATGATCAAAGAAGGCATGAACAAGACCGTCGTACGCAAAATTGGAGAGCGCCACGAAAAAGGTAATTATATTGATTTCAAACGAGGCCGTCTGGAAGATTCATCGCGTGCCGACTCAATGATGTGTGTGATGGATTTGCGGAATAATGAACGCGGAATTGAGACAGGCGAATTGTACACGAGCGATTCTCCTCCTAAACTTTCAATGATTGAAATGGTGTTGCTGCACATCTGGAATGGAACGATGGTGATCATGAGCAAAAATGCAGCCGGCGAGTATCTCGATAAGGATGGAACAGTTATTAAAATGGATGAGTACAAGGGTAAATGGTACATTCCCAAAGTGATAGTTAATTCAAACATGATCGTTGTTCCGCACTGATGTAATTTGTGATACATTTGAAACTATGAGACTACTTCGACTTTTTATTCCCGCAGCATTATTGTTCATCGCATCTTGTTCCGGCGACACTGATTCTGCTCAAGACGATTCGAAAACATCGGCAACGAATCCGAATGCAGTTGAGGTGACAGAAGGAACTCCTGCTGAAACCGCCAAACAGATTGCTGAATTCGTTATCGCGAATGACAATCAGGGCCTCATGAATTTGATCATCACTTCGGAAGAAATGACGGATGTGATTACGAATTCATCGGTTACACCAATGGGAAAGGAAGTTGCGATCAAGAATATTCCGACAGAAATTTCGAAAATGCGTGTCGATTATACCAACGGACTTGCAGACATTCGCAAGCAGTGTGAAACTGCGGGAGTAGAGTGGAGTAACTGCAAATTCAAAGACGCGAGGTACGAGATGAATAATCCCACCGGATATTTCATGGCTCAGATCGTTTGCATTCTCGAGTGCAACGGAATGGAATACAAATTCACCACAACAGATGTGGTACAAACAAAGAATGGCTGGAGGCTGGGCGGATCAATGATGTACGGAGAAACGAAGTAGTATGTACAGTTGTCCGCGATGTAATGCTCCTGTAATGCCTGGTGCCGCATATTGTCCAAACTGCAGTTTCAATTTTGTTGGTGCGCAATATTCAGCAACCGATCAGCAAGTTGAAACGAAACGCGAAAAGCACTATCGGATTTTTCTGATAGTCATTGCGGCCCTTTTCATTTTCGATGGCATATTCTGGAGAATTGTACAGAAACTTGGGGATACAATCGGCTACGAAATTTATGACACGGTAAAGCCATATACGTGGTTGGTGTCTCCAATCTTCGCGTCGATTCCGGCAGTGATCGGATTCTTGTTACCAAAAACCACACCGTGGCGATTGATATTTATTATCGGGGGATCGCTGTGGTTTGTTTTCAGGATGTTTGAGTTTATTCAACAGCAATTCACATCCAACGATTTCGTTTTCTTCGAATTCTGATTACTTCCTGTTTCCGCCGAACAAATTACGGATGGGTGAACTACCCGATCCCGCTCTGAACACTCCATGTTCTGCACTCCGTATGTCTTCGATCGTATAGAATGCATTCGGTTGTATCGCTTCGATTTTCTCGATAATTCCTTTCATGTGTTTACGCTGCACAATCGTGAACAACAGTTTCACAGGACCTTTTGCACCCATCCCGTCAACAACAGTTAACCCGTGATTGGACGCACGCAACATTTTGATCAACTCGGTGCTGTCAAGTTCAGTCGTGATGATGCGAATAACCTGATTGCCGAGTGCAAGGCGTTCTTCAATGCGCATTCCTACATAAGTTCCTGCTGAGAATCCGCCAGCCCACGCTAAATAAGCTGCAATGTTATCGACATGATTGAGCACTTGCTTCATCGCAATGAGCCAGATGAGGACTTCAAAAAAACCAATGACAGGAACAATTTTCTTGAATCCTTTGTGAATGAAAATGTTCCGGAGTGTCGCGAGCGTTACGTCTGTAAGGCGCGACATAAATATCAGCAGCGGAATGATAATCCAATTAAGTGCGTCGTCGAAAGTCACGTTGCAAAGATAGTAACCAGATTCTGCGTAGCTCGCCAATATCACATTTTATCCGAAGGATAAAAAAGCCCCTCTCTTTTGGAGAGGGGTTGGGGTGAGGCTTTTTGAATCTCGAAGAGCCTCACCCCAACTGCCTACTGAACAATCAACCCCTTCGACTCAACAACTTCACCTGCAACCATGCGAATGTAGTATACGCCTGGCGCCAGGTCAGCAATATTTACCTCTGTCGTTTGATCTCCCGCGCCCATCTGGTCTTTCTGAACCGCGCGAATTATGCGACCAAGCTCATCAAGAATCACAATTTCAACGTCGCTTGCCTTGTTTAGCGTGTACTTGATATTCACAACTTCAGTTGCCGGATTCGGATACACATTCATTCCCAGAGTAAGCGATTGCTCCACTTCAGGTATGGTTACGATATCATTCACACTGGTAATCGTTGTTGAATAGATACCGTTTGCATGCGTCGCCAGCAATACTGTTCCATCGCTCACACGGTAATCAATCATGTCGCAAACTACAGCACCAATTGTGTTATCGCCCTGACGAACCCAAATTGTAGCAGTACCCATCAATGTGTCAGTCGCATAAAGACCCGTGCTTGTTGCAGCGAGATAAACTGTTCCATCAGAAACCGGAATGATACTTACCCAACGAACAGATGGTCCGTTGCCGGAACCGCTGGTAACATTCTGTTCAAGATTACCAGCTTGCTTTGTCCACGTGGTTCCGCCATCAATGGAATGCCAGATGCTGTACACGATATAGTTAGAATAACAAACCATGATTTCATTTCCGTTATTCGGATTTGAAGTCACACAGGAAGTGAATCCAAGTGCCGGTGCTTGTGGCGGCGTAATATCAACCGGAGTAGGAGTGCCCACATTCGCATTATCTACGCGATAAATTCTGCGCTTGTCAGTTCCGTAGTACACGCGATTCGCAGGCGTAGTACATGCATGCAACGCTGTGATTTTCGAATTTGCGAGTGGAACAGAATCAGCCCATTGTACCCAGTTCGTGCTGATTGAATCCCATTGATTGGTCAACGGAATCTGTGAAAGGTCGTCGTTTCTCCAAAGATGTTTCGCTCCTGCGAGATACATGATATTCTGGTTGTTCGGATCTAATGTAAACGGATTGATGAAGAGATACGCGTCTTTGTCAATACCAATCGGATCTATTCTTCGCGCACCGGTAACATTACCTGCAGCATCGAGAGTGGCCTTGTTCATCTTCCCTTTCTGAATGGAGAAGTAATACATACCGCCACCGTTTTCAATCTGCGCATAACTTCCATCACCACCGCGTGCATGTACCCAAGGCGATGTCATCGTCGCGTTGTTCGTCCACCACGTTCCGTTATCCTGAGCGCCCGCTGCAATGATATTGCTTCCTGGCGTTCCATGATCCATTGCAATGGTGTAGAACTGCGTGGTGAAGTATCCATTATTCAGCGATGACCACGTCACATTCGGTGCCATGCAATCTGTTGTTTTGAAAACACCGCCATCATTGTTGTTGAACAGTACATCCGGATTCGACGGAAGGAAATAGATGCCGTGATTATCCGGGTGGTTGTTTGGCCAGCTACCGATTAATGGAAAATCAGTAAAGAGTTCGTAACCGCCAATCATTTCGGTGTTAGCAGTGTCGTTGAAACGGTTCGTGTTACGATACGTGTTTGTTCCTCCAATGAAAACCGTGTTGGAATCATCCGGTTTCACTTGTACAACCAAATCGTAACCACCTTGAGCGTTGAAGTCACTGAAAATTCCCCACTGCTGACCGGTTGGAAGATTCATGGAAAGATCTTCCCACATTCCGTTTGGACCAGATCCATCACCACCAATGTATGTGTAACGCCAGAGTGTATTATACTCCACATCGCCCTGGAAATTTGTATCAGGCATTCCCAGTCCATCAGAATTTCCCAGGAAGTATAATTCATTTTCATTCTGCGGATTGATTCCCATGACCACTCGGTTGCAAAGTGAATCACCGAACATGGAAGTTGAAATTCTGGTCCACGTTGTTCCCTGATCAACACTTCTCCAGATTCCTTTTGAAGGACCATCGGAGCTCAGCGTTGCGTAAACAATTCCGGAATCTTTCGTTACCGCAACATCTGTGAAATAAGAATAGGCCGACAAATTTCCACCGCGAACAACAGTCCAGGAAGTTCCTCCGTTCATGCTGCGATAAATTCCACCGAGGTTCGCCACATAAACAACATCATTGACCGTGTCATTCTGATCGAGAGCAACATTCCATTGAAAATCCCAGAACGAATCAAACGACTGCGGTGTATTGGTTACTGTAGTTGTAAGCGGAGTCCATGTCGCACCATTGTCTGTGCTTTTCAGAACACCATTGCCAAGATAATACGCACTTCCTCCGCTTGCTGATTGACCATACGCTTCACCGGAACCGGCATACCAAACCGAATCGTGACCGGCACGCATATCCTGTGCGAGACAACTTACACCATGATAAGCAAGTGAAGGTGTCACTTTCGTCCAGGAAGTTCCTCCATCGAAGGAAGTCCATATTCCACCACTGGTTGAGCCGGCAAGCAGGTGATTCTCGTTGTTCTTGTCAATGCCAAATGCACGCGTTCGTCCGCCTACATTCCAGGGTCCACGTTGATTCCATACCGCCTGCGATTGCGTATTCGGTCCAAATCGTGCTACCGAATGATCGCTTGGTAATGTTGCCGAGAAAGCAAGCTCCTTTTCACGAATGTGTTCGGGAATCTTTCCATCAGGACCAGCAAGGCGCATCAAGTCGTATTGTTGACGTTCCGACAGATTTTCCTCCATTGGATCACCAATTTTGAGAGGTTCACTTTCAGGAGAAGAACAGCCAGTTAAGAGGAAAACAGCGGTTCCAACGGTAATTACTGTTAAGGGAAGGAAATATTTTTTCATTGGGAATTGGGTTGCGTTCAAAAATACCGAAATTCGCGTCCGAAATGAAGAATAGCCCAATCTCAAAGTCACTATTGAAATTACTTCCAGGAATCGCAATTATTGTGGGTTCAGTGGTAACAAACGTGTGTTTTACTTCTTGCGGTGATGGAGGTAGCTCAGATTCAACTGCGGTTGTATCAACAGATGCGGCTACTAAGGAAGACCTGATGAAAATTGTTGAAGGCGGTTGGGTAAACGTCAACTATGAAGAAGCCTTGATGCGTGTTCATTCACCCATGTTCGCCGCGGAAGCGGGTCGTCCGGTACAGGAATTGATGTTCGATCTGGCGAGAATGAAAGGCGATACGTTGTTCAATGGAACTGGTCGTTTGAATTACCTCGACGGAGAACGCTTCGATGTTGTATTCGTTTCTGAAAATGGGAATACGGTGATGAAGATATACGAAGGACCAGGATTGGATGCTACTGACCCAACTACACTCACATACAGAATTCAGGATGGTGACACCATGTTATGCGTTGTGAAGAAAGCAATCAATGATTCTATCTGGTACCGTCGCGCATTTCACAAAGCACCTCAGAAATCAGGAGTTGCGCAGAACGCATTGGAGCATTTTGTGAATCAGTCTTTGTTCGCCGGAGAATGGAAAGCAACGGATGGCACAACTGTGACGTTTACTGCAGATGGTAAAGTTTCCGGTTGGGCAAGATGGACGTGGTTCAGTGTTGAGATTGACAAGTACGGATCAGATATTCAACCCGATGTAATGTCGGCATACAACGACAAGATGGGTGCAACGTACGTGTACACACTTGACAATGATCGTCTCAGTATTTACGAGTACGATTCAAATTCCGATGATGGAATGTGGACGAGAGGAAAGTTGGTGATTGAGCTGATCAAGAAACACGTCGTTCAGTAAATCTTCCTGAGTTTTTCTGCAATCTCCAGCACCGCGGGACAAACCATCGTGTTTCGAAAGGTGAGATCCATGATCTGCACCATTTTCTTGCGATTCGTATGCGGATATTCTCTGCACGCAGCAGGACGACCTTCGTAAATTGAACAATAGTTATCGCTTCCCAGAAACGCGCAAGGAGCTTCGTTCAAAACAAAATCTCCGTCTTCATCCATGTGCAAATACTTCTGAAGAAATGCACTAGGCGTAATTCCCAGATGCTTCGCTGCACGTTCAAGATCTTTCTGATAGAAGATGGGTGAAGTAGTCTTGCAACAGTTCGCGCAGGTGAGACAATCAATTTTCTCAAACGCTTCATCGTGGAATTGATGAACGTGTTTGTCGAGATCTTTCGGTTTCGTGCGCTTCAGTTTCGCGAAGAGTTTTTTGTTTTTCTCTTCGGATGCTTTGGCATTTTTTACGAATTCGTTCAGATCCACATGCAAATATACTTCACTGTCTGCCATATCTTTCGGTATGAAAGCAATTGTATTAGCTGTAAGTCTACTTTCTTTATCCTGTGGCATGGCCGAGAGTTCATCGCTTGGTTCTAATGACAATCAGGGTGAGGACACTGTTACAATCGTCCAACCGGAAACCTGGATTTACTTTTCGCAGTCGACATTTGTGAATAGCAACTTTCTTAGTGGAATAAAGACTCCTCACGTAAAGCGAAAGCTTGATGCAGATGAAAACCTGTTTTTAGATAGTATCGTCGCCGGTCATTTTAATCCACCGCTAGACACTAATCCGCAACCAAAGGTGGGCTGTTATTGGCCGAAGCACGCGATACAAATCTTCACGAGGAACTCCACTTCCGCAATAAACATTTGCTTTGAATGCAATAGTACGCGCTCATCCGATGGTTCTCTGAGTAAAGTGCCAATGAAGGCATGGGAGGTGTTCTTTCAGCGATTAGGAATTCCGGTACGAACGGGTTACCCAGAATTTTTTGCCAGAGCTCGAAATGACTCAACCTTTCGAACGCAAAATGGAGTCTTCCAGTTCTGAGGGAATGGTTTTCACAGTTGAATTCCTTAAATTGCATTAAGCAAACTCAACACAATGAAGCATCTTCTACTTCTTTCAGCAGCCGTTCTTGCATTCGATGTCGCGAACGCGCAAACGGGATTCACCGAAAACCTCGGTCAATTCAAGAATCAGGAAGGAAAACCGGCGGATAATGTGCTTTTCAAAGCGAGTGGAACAGGTCCCGGAATTTTCATCACCACAAATGGGTTGACGTACTTGTTCGAACAAAAGAGAGATGAGCTTGTGGTAGATCGCGATGAAGTGACTACTTCTACGATTGATTGGTCAGCCATACACATGAATCTGATCGGAGCAGATATTCGCAAAGAGAATGTGGTGATGGAAGATGAGTTGATGGGCGTGAAGAACTACTACTATGCGCATTGTCCGAATGGAATTCTTGGCGTGAAGTCGTATCACAAAATCACAATCAAAGAAATTTATCCGGGAATTGATTGGATCATCATGGCCGATGACGTGAATGGAGTTGCACACGACTTTCTGGTTCATCCAAATGGAAATCATCAGATGATCCGAATGAATTACACCGGATTGACTGCACCGATTTCAATGAATGAAGAAAATGAATTGACGCTTGTCTCGAAATACGGCACGATGTACGAAGGCGGATTGAAAGTCTTCATGGACCATTCTGAAACTCCGATTCCTGCTTACTTCAATATCAAAGGAACGGAAGTCAATTATTTCATCGCGCGCAGAGGTTCTGGCAAAATGCTCATCGATCCTCCGTTGCAGTGGGACACAACAATGGCAAGTTCAGGAATGGACTATGGCTCTGGTGTTGCTGCTTGTCGCGATCAAAGCTATGATGTGTTGGGTTGCGGTTATACAGACGGATCAGATTTTCCAATCATGAATGCCACGCAAGGCACTTTGTCGGGACAAGAAGACGCAGTTGTGTATCGACTGGATGCAAGCGGCAATCGTTTGTGGTCCACTTACTTTGGTGGTACTGATATAGACAACGCGAAAGGCATTGCAACCGATGTGAATGGAAACGCATATGTCGTGGGTCACACGAACTCACAGGACTTACCAGTTTTGCTATCGTCGCAACCGAATTATGGGGGTGGCAATTACGATGCGTTTGTCGCAAAGTTTAATTCTTCAGGAATAAAAGTTTGGGCGAGCTGGCGTGGAGGCACAGGTGCAGATTTCGCCACCGCAATTGACTGTGATAATAGCGGAACGTGTTACGTAGTTGGTTACACCAATACAACAGTGAATTTCCCGTTACTGAATCCAATTCAGGCAACGAAGTCAGGAGCGGCTGGAATTTATGACGGCTTTATCATGAGTTTCTCGTCCGCGCAAACGATGTTCTGGTCGACATACTATGGCGGCACTGATGAGGATAAATTCCGAGCAGTTGATGTGGAGCCAGGGGGTGGAGCAATTGCGATTGCCGGAAATACGATGTCAGGAAATTTTCCAACAGCGGGAAATCCATTTCAGCTTCTGAATGCACAAGCATGGTTTACCTCTGATGCTGTGATAATTCAGATGACTGCGAGTCAGGTTGTGAACTTTGCTGGATATTGCGGGGGCTATGAAGATGACGTTGCTTACGGTGTGACATTCGGAGAAAATGGAAATATTTATGCGACTGGAAGTACGATTTCACTTGATTTTCCGAAAGTAGTTTTAGCGGGTGCATACAATGACACTTCTCAAAATGCAATCGGAGTGAGTGATGCCTTTGTTATTAAGTGCAACGGATACGGCACGACTTTGTTCTGGTCGTCATATTTCGGTGGTACAGGAACGGATTACGGATACGGAATTGGTTACGATCAGTTTGTTGGTGTGTACGTGTGTGGCAATACGGCGTCAACAGATTTTCCGCTGCAGATTCCATTGGACAATAATTATTATCAGCCTGTTCACGGCGACGGTGGTAACTACAACGATTGCTGGATGGCATGGTTCGATGTCAATCAAAATCTCGCGTGGTCTACATATTACGGCTTCGCAAATTCAGAAGAAGCTTACGATCTCGACATTAGTCTTGTCGGTGACATTTACGTCACAGGTGTAAATTTCAACGACATCTTCATGGCGAAGTTTAATTCAGCCCTACCAACTGCTATTCCTTGCTGTGACAACGGTCCGTGGACAACTACACTTTGGCCTGTTCCAAGTACCGAGGTGCTCAACTTGATTTTCAGATGCGAAACTGACCAGTTGGCAATCATTGAGATATGGGATGTACAGGGAAGAACGGTTTTCTCTGAAATGTTCAATGCTTCAGCAGACAGAAACGACATGCAGATTGATATTTCTCAGTTCAATCGTGGCTTGTATTTCATGAAGCTTCATAAAGATGGAGAACAAGAAGTAATGAGATTTGTTAAGAATTGATGAGCCGAAAAGTCGTTCACGAATTCAGATGTCAGCAACCTCTTTCTTCATTCACGAAGACGGAGGAAGGAGACTATTGCGGTGAATGCAAAACGGTGATTATCGATTTTTCGGAGAAGACCAACAGCGAAATCATCGACATTCTGAAAGCGAACAACGGAAGCGTTTGCGGTTCTGTTCTCAGAGGTCAGTTGGAGGAATCACAGGAATCGTGTTTCGGATTCCGTAACAAAGTAGCTCTGACGGGTCTTGCTGCACTTCTCGGAATCGGGAATGAATCTATGAGTGCACAATCTAATGAGGAAGTGAGAACAGAAATTGTTTCTCAGACCAATATTGATTCTTCGCGGACGTCGACTAACGTAGAGTCCACGTTTGTTCAACCACCAATTGAAACTCCTGAGAAGCCCGAGAAGAAAAAGAAGGAAAGGAAACGAAAAATATTTCTAAGGATTGGTTCAATTTCGTTCTATACGCAGAATGTGTTTCCGTTTATTGGGGTAAGAAGAATTGTGATGGGAAAAATGAAGTACTGAGCTACTTACTATTTGCCCGAACCACTTCTTTTACCACCGGAAAAATTTCCTTTTCCCATGCCGCATATCCTTTATCAGAAGGATGAAGATTATCGGCACTGATTAGCCAAGGATCATTTTTCACGTTCTGCGAAACAGCGAAGATGTCAACACAGCGCAATCCTCGTGCAGTCGCTTCGGCTTTGATGATTTCATTGAACGATTGCAATCCTGCACTAATATTTCTGCCATTCGCATAGATCGGGCCCGATTTCGTAAGGCCAAAATCAGGCACAGTCAGCATCACAATATTTGTTTTTACTTTCAACGTAGTTTGGATCGTGTCAAGAATGTAACGTAGGTTTTTTGTAAACGTTGCAGAATCGTACCCTACATTCCAGTCGTTCGTTCCAATGCAAATCGTGACAAAATCGGGTTTCGTTTCGAAGAACACCGGCAGCTCATAATTAATGAGATCGCGACAAGTGAACCCATTTCTCGCCGGATTGTCAACCATACTAAAATTGAACCCGGAATCGACCATGTGTTTCGTCAGCAGCTCCGGCCAGGAATTTCCCGCTGTTGCACCGGATCCGATGGTATACGAATCGCCCAATGGGAGGTACTTGATTTCTTTCGCGACTGTCTTGTTACTGTCTGAATTCATACAGGATAATGAAACGCTCATCACAAGCAAAGCGACTACAAATCTGATTGCCATAGCGGGATAGTTCATGCTAAATTCTCAATTATCTGTGAAATGTACGCGGTAACTGGAATAGGGGATTGGGGAATAGGGGATTTGGTCTTGGAAATTCGGGATTTGAGGGGTGATTTTCAGGCGCTTCATTGTTTTTTCCCTCCAATCGCGGTAAACGCAACCCCTAATTCTCCAATGTCCTAATCCGTCTTTTCATTACCCAAAAGCTCGATTTTCTTCTTAATTTCGCGTGCCTCGCAAATGGGGCCAATCACCGCTAAATTATCATTCCATGAAAGTTGGAGTACCATCTGAAGTATCATCAGGCGAATTAAGAGTTGCAGCAACTCCTAAAACCGTAAAGCGTTTGCTGAAGCAAGGCTTTGAAGTTTACATTCAGCATAACGCCGGTGTCAAAGCAAATTATTCTGACAAAGAATTTGAAGAGGCGGGAGCTAAAATAGTTCCGGCCGCTTCTGATATCTATGGCAACATGGATATCGTTCTGAAAGTAAAAGAACCAACTGCCGAAGAAGTCGGTATGATGAAAGAAGGTTTGGTTTTGTTAAGCTATTTATGGCCGGCACAAAACCAGGACCTCTTACAAAAGTTGGCCGATAAAAAAGTGAATGCCGTGGCAATGGATGCCATTCCGCGGATTTCACGCGCACAGAAAATGGATGTCTTGTCGTCAATGGCAAACATCGCAGGATATCGTGCAGTGATTGAAGGATCTTATCACTTCGGACGCTTTTTAAACGGACAGATTACTGCCGCAGGAAAAGTAGAACCTGCGAAAGTGCTGGTGATTGGTGCCGGTGTAGCGGGACTCGCTTCCATTGGCGCTGCAAATTCACTCGGTGCAATTGTAAGAGCATTCGATACGCGTAAGGAAGTTGCCGAACAAATTGAATCGATGGGCGCAAGTTTCCTCACGGTAGAAATTAATGAAGACGGCGCAACTGCTTCGGGTTACTCAAAAGAAATGAGTAAGGAGTTCATCGAAGCAGAGATGAAATTATTCCTCGAACAGGCGAAGGAAGTTGATATTGTAATTACAACGGCACAAATCCCTGGACGACCTGCTCCGAAATTGTGGCTCGACTATCACGTTGAGGCAATGAAGCCGGGCTCAGTTGTGGTCGATCTTGCTGCGTCAACCGGAGGTAACTGTGCATTCACGAAGAATGGTGAAATATTCACGACGCCGAATGGTGTGACCATCGTTGGTAAACTCAGTCAGTTGCCAACTCAGGCATCTCAGCTCTACGGAAACAACCTCTGTCATTTATTGGATGACATGGGAAAGGCGGAGAAATTCAAAATTGACATGGAAGATGCTGTTGTGTCACGCGCAATGGTAACGTATAATGGAAAGATCAATTGGCCTCCGGCTCCGTTACAGGTAAGCCCGACCGCTGGTGGCGGTGCTAAAAAAGTTGCCGCACCAACTCCAGAAGAAACTCAAAAGACAGCTGCAGAAGCCGCTAAGAAGAAAGCCACATCAACAATCATTTCTATGGCTGTTCTTGGAGGGTTGTTATTGCTCGTTGGCGCATTTGCTCCTGCGGAATTCATCCAGCACTTCACAGTGTTTGTATTGGCAATTTTTATTGGCTGGCAGGTAATCAGTCACGTTGCGCACTCACTGCACACGCCACTTATGGCGGTTACGAATGCCATCAGTGGTATCATCGTAACAGGTGGATTGCTGCAGACGAAAAATGATCCGTCTAACATCATGACCATTCTTGCGACTGTTGCAATTCTGGTAGCCAGCATTAATATTGTTGGTGGTTTCGTTGTTACTCACCGCATGTTGAAAATGTTCCATAAATAAGAATGCATATGTTTATCGCCAAGGAAATACAAACAGCAGCATACTTATTCGCAAGTATTCTGTTCATTTTAAGTCTCAGCGGATTGTCTTCGCAGGAGTCTGCTAAGCGCGGTGTTCTTTTCGGAATTGTCGGAATGGTCATCGCGATTTTCGCAACCGTTTTGGGAGAAGGAGTTGAGGGACAGATTTTCATCGTTTCCGCAATTGCAGTCGCATCTGTTATTGGAATAATGGTTGCGCGGAAAGTGGAAATGACAGGCATGCCGCAATTGGTGGCTATCCTTCACAGCTTCGTAGGATTAGCAGCTGTACTGGTTGGTATCGGTTCTTACCTCGATCCTGAAACACAAAAACTCACTGGTGCAGCACACACCATTCACCTCGTTGAAGTCTTCGTCGGAATTTTTATCGGAGCAATTACATTCACGGGTTCAATCATTGCGTGGGGGAAACTCGACGGCAAAGTACCTTCCAAACCATGGAGCTTCGCGGGACTTCAACTGATGAATTTGATTCTGCTTCTCGCTTGCGTGGCTTGTGGAATATTCTTTTGCCAGGCGGAAGGAACAGGCGGTTTGCTCTATCTGTGGATCATGTTAGCTATAGCTTCATTCATTGGTATTGTGCTCGTGATGGCAATTGGCGGCGGAGATATGCCGGTAGTGGTTTCCATGCTGAACTCTTATTCCGGTTGGGCAGCAGCTGCAGCAGGATTTATGTTGAGCAACGACTTGTTGATTGTTACCGGAGCATTAGTAGGAAGCTCGGGTGCAATTCTTTCTATGCACATGTGTCACGCAATGAACCGTTCGTTCTTCTCGGTTATTTTCGCAAGTGCCAGTCTTGGGCCTAAAGGCGAGAAAAAAGCAATTGAAGGAGAAGTTACCGCGTTGAATCATGAAGAGGTTGCAACGCTTCTCAAGGAAGCAAAATCAGTTGTGATCGTTCCGGGCTACGGGATGGCTGTTGCAAAAGCACAATTCCCGATTTACGATCTGGTGCAAACATTACGCAAGGCAAACAAAAATGTACGCTTCGCGATACACCCGGTTGCAGGTCGTTTACCTGGACACATGAACGTGTTGTTGGCAGAAGCAAACGTGCCTTATGATATCGTGATGGAAATGGACGAGATCAACGACGACATGCCGGATACAGATGTGGTAATGGTAATCGGCGCGAACGACGTTGTAAATCCAAGCGCACAAGACGATCCTGCAAGTTCTATTTACGGTATGCCGGTCATTGAAGCGTGGAAAGCAGAGAAAGTAATTATCATGAAGCGCTCCATGTCGGCAGGTTACTCTGGCGAAGACAATCCACTCTTTTACAAACCGAACTCCGAGATGTTGTACGGTGATGCGAAGACGAGTGTGGAGAAGATTTTATCTTATCTGAAGTAATTCGGGATTTGAAAATTTGAAGATTGAAAAAATCCCGCTGTTGTAACGATGGCGGGATTTTTCTTTGCGGTCCTTTGCGCCTCTGCGCCTTTGTAGTTATTGACCACGAAGATTCAGGCTCTCACAACAAAGCCACGATCTCGGTTCTCAATTTCTTTACCCGCGGGATGACGCCCACGCGGCTGAAGAAAATCTCGATACAAGCTGAAGTTGGTTTGTTTTCAATCTGCGTAATCTGCGAATCTGCGGCAAATTATTTTGGTCTCGATCTGGCTTCTCAGAAAATCTGTGTCTTTTCTGCACCATCCGTTTTTTTCTGTGTTCCTTTTTTGCACGAAAATTGTCTTGGCGTTTTGGCGTCTTGGCGGTGGAAATTCCAAACTATCACCTCTTCAGAAACGGCGTCTTAAACTCTCTTCCTTCCTGCTGAATGTACACGTTGTAATATCCATCACTCAACGCAATCACATTCACAACACCTCTTCCGCTTCCATCTGTCGAAGTCTGCTGACTCATCACCAACTTCCCTAGCATATCGTAAATCTTCACCGTACAAATTCCTTTGATCGGCGATTCAAACATCAATAAATCACTCGTCGGATTCGGGTACAATGAGAAAGTTGTTGGCAAAGTTGGTTCTGCAACATTACTCAACGCGGCACTATCCGTAATGATCCACACATACGGATCAAAGATCAACGAGTCAGCAGCAAAGCCCAACGGAATTGTAAACTGTTGTCCACTCACCGTATGTTGCACGCGTACAAGCGTATCCTGTGTTCCATTTTTGAAATACAAGGGAAGCGGTAATTCAAAAAACGGAACGGATAGATCAGATTGTGTTTGATTGACCGTTGCGGTCACCACATTGGCTGTATCCTGCGACCATGTAATCGTGTACGTCGGAAATCCTTCACCGAAAAACCAATCGTCATAATACCATTGCAGATTTTGACCTGATGCAGTTTCCATGTGCTGCTGAAACTGTGCGGTTGTCGCGAAAGAGTAGGAGTGAAGTGGATCATTCAGGAATGTATTCACACCCGCAAACCACGCACTGTCGCCAATCACCCAACGGAGTTGATGCAAAACCATTGCGCCTTTCGCGTATGACAAGCGTGGATCGAATATTCGCGAAGCGACTGTTGTGTCATCTACCCAAACAGATCCATCCGGCAATGATGTAACGTAACTCATTTCCCAATTCAGCCAAGGATACCAATACTGAGAGGGCGCATAGTTCTCGTAACACAATCCGGTGAGATACGTTGCGAATCCTTCGTTCAGCCAGATGTCTTCCCACGATGCGCACGTGACTTTATCTCCGAACCAATGATGTGCCAACTCGTGTGCAAACAACTCATACCAGAATCCACCAATGAATGTAATTGTGGTGTGTTCCATTCCACCACCGAAATTGCACTGCGCATGACCATACTTCTCATCCGCAAACGGATACATTCCGAACAGCGAATCGAACAAGTGCATTTGCAGAATCACATCGGGTGTTGATGCAGCTGCCCACGCCGAATCTTCGGGATAAACATAGTTTACGACTTCAATCGTATCTCCATTGTCGTAAACGAAATCGCTGTACACAACATAATTGCTCACTGCAAAGCAAACGAGATATGCCGGAATCGGATGACGGTGTTTCCACGTCCATTGCCTTTGAACAGCGAACGTGACATCATTGGTAAGAATTCCATTGCTCGCAACTTCATACCACAATGGTGCTGTGACGATGATATCAATCGAATCAATTTTGTCGAGTAAGTTTTGTTTGCACGGCCACCAGTTCATGGCACCGTAAGGTTCCGAAAGCGTCCACATTACCGGATCGTTGTTGGGTCCATGAGTATCGACATGAAAACCACGAATACTTGTATCAGGCGCACCGTGATAATAAACGGAAACAGAATCCACCACACTCGAAGGCAATGTAGCACCTAGTTGTGCATTCAGAATATTGAACGCATGCGAAAACAAAACCGCATTGCCGTTGTACACGATACTATCCACTGTAAGCACCACCGACAAATCAAATTCTATGGTAGTGATAGATTGATTCGGAACAAAATGCGTGGTGATTTTTCCATCAATCCAATTCAGCAGTGGATCGACTTGCCATTCGCAACGTTGGTAAACGAAATCGGAGGTGTTGGCGGCCTGAACCTGGGGCGGAGCAGAACGTGCATGTCCCTTCATTTCATCTCTTGCAATGGATTGCTGGAGAACCTGTGCGCGTGCTTCGATCATGAAAACTGAGCAAAGCAGAATGAACAACTGTTTCATAGTTCAATTTACGAAGAATACGAGCTGAGACGCTTCGCGAAAGTAGCCGAGTTCGTTCTGTCGGAGTTCTGGTTTCCGAAAACCCTGAGATGGGGAAGGTGAAGAGGGAATTTCAGGGGAAATTGAGCGTGAAAAATGGATTTATGCAGGGTCGATTCGTAAATAATTTGAAATATCCTGAAAGGAGGTCCTATTGAATTTTAATATCATATTTCCTTTCAAAAAAAGAATCTAACGCAGTTTTATTCTCCTCCTTAAGCACGTACTCCATTTCATCTTCTGAAAGATCGCAAACACCAAAATTATTGATGTAATTTCCATTCAGTGAATAATATTTCGAAGAGTACGGTTTGCTGGTTTTCGTAATGTAGTACCAAAATAGGCGTGACTCCATCAATTTTTTAATGTACAAGAGTTCTTTTTGAGTGCCTCCGATAATGGCACATCCATTGTAAAACAATAAATCTTCATCTTCGTTAATTATGAATGTTGGGGTTTTGTCGGAAATCTTTGGAAAAAACATTTTATTCTTTACTTTCTCCAGCGATTGAGTGCGACCAAAAGCGAACCATTTTTGATAATCTCCTTCACCCTTATCACGCTTTTCAAGGACCGAACGCTTATCTTCCAAATATTTATAGGCTTTGGGGTACTTTTTCTTAAGTAAGACTCCATCCAAAGCGGTAGGATTAGCACTATTGTCATATGGAAAAATGACTTTCTCCTTCAATTCATTTAATGTTACTGCCGTTCTACTTAATTTGTTGGAATTAACAATGTCCTTGCATATTCCCTTTTCGATAGGGTAAAGACTGCCGTTCTGCAGATAATGATATGATTTATCTGATTTGACTGGTTTAAATATGAAAATGTCGTTTTTTAAAGTAGCAATTCCATGCCTGGTTGTATATAGTTCTCCAAACGGTCGGCCAACAGATTCAATTTGCTTAATAATTTCAGGGTCTTGCATATTCCAACCCATCTTTGAATTCAGACTTGCATATAAAAGATGCTCATATTGCTCATGAGCTTTGAAAATATTGTCGCTATCACATCTCACATATTCGATGAAATCGGAATTATTTTTTTCTATTAGGCAGATACAGGTGTATGTGTTTTTGGATTTAAAAACTTGCTCTCCGCCAAAATCAAGTATTTTAAAATTGTACTTGTTCTTCTGAAAATATGCTCTCAGTGACCTACCATTAAGGCTCTTAAAAAAACTATTCATGGTAATCACTCCAAGGATACCGTTTGGCTTTAGACTTTCAATGCCAATTTGAAAGAATGGAATATACAGGTCTGGATTTCCAGAATTTTTACACACTTCCCATGTTTCAAGTTTCGCCTTTGTTTCAACTGTTAAATGCTTCGCTGCAACATATGGAGGATTTCCAACTATAATGTCAAAACCTAAAAATTTCTTGATGTGCTTTTTCCATTTAAAGGTTAAGGTATCTGCCTCATATAGGTTGAAGTCATACTCTTTCTTGTCTTCTCCAGCTTTTAAAGCCAAAATGCAAAGCAAGAGTTTAGTTCGTACAATGGAGTATGGTTGTATGTCAATACCGAAAATTTGATATTTGAATATGTGGAAGTATGTAGAATTAGTTTCCAGCTTTAGCTGCTTAGCCGCAGTATACAGGAAGCCTCCACAACCACACGAAATATCAGCAATTTTTACCCGATGAAGAATATCTTCCTTAGCCTCAAACGACTTATCGATAATAAATTCCCTGATATTTAATGGTGTATAAACTGCGCCATTAATGACTCTATCGGCTGGCGAAATGACAAACTCAAATAATTCAATTAGTTTTTCAATGTCGAAATCCTTTATCTCTTCATTAACTATCGCTAAAAATTGAACGAGAGAAGTACATTCCTGTATGTTTCCCGCGTCAATTACATACGATTTAAGAAATTTATTTCTTTTAATGGTAAGCGCATTCTTGGTCAAGAATGCTGAAATTATTAATCTGTCAACATCTTTTGGGTTTGTGGAATAGTTCCGTAGAAAGTTAAATACTTTTTTCATACGAAAATTGGGCAGAGTTCACTAACTGGTTTCCACGAAACTCCCGCTTCGCTGAATGGTTTCCAATGATTGGCCAAAGTGTGAAAGTATGGCTTCCAAATCCTTTCCTGATACTGAGAATAAAGACTGTGATACTCTCGTTCTTCTAATAGAGATTCAAAGGCAGTCGGAAAAAAATTAGAAGTCAAAAAGCCCACGCCGAGGATAAAATCAAGTGGACAATGCATTAGTCGTGGAGTATCCAGATACATAACAACTCCTGAATCGTGAGTTGCTGATTTGGTAGGGTTTACATCATACTGCAAGTGATAAACAGGATGTGGTTCTTTAGCTGCCCCTGCAGCGATATGCCGGTCAATATGAAACCCAAAATGATAGATTTGACTTCCAATGCCTTTAACAAAAACTTTAAAACCTAGTTCTAAAAAAGGGTCACTCATATCGTCCCATCCAGCAACACTCGCACGCAATTTCATACTGAGATGAACGCTGCCTTTATTGATATCACTTGGACTAACATGGTTCAACGTTTCTAAAGCCATTTCAAATCCGTCAATGTCATAACCCCATATTTTTTCATCACGACCTCCACCCTTTAAAACCGGAATGAAATTCTCATTCCGAAGGTCGTTTATTGCGGTATATATTTGAGTCGTATTTACATCATTGCCTATGCAATTGTCGAGCAGCTGAGCCATTCTCTCAAGCTCTCTCGCTCTTTCATTGCGAAAGTGCATTATCTTTTTGTCAACAGCCATGATATTATAGAGCTTTTTCTAATGCATCAATTCTTGCT
Source organism: Flavobacteriales bacterium (assembly GCA_040377305.1). Classification (GTDB taxonomy): domain Bacteria; phylum Bacteroidota; class Bacteroidia; order Palsa-965; family Palsa-965. The sequence continues at coordinate 88,922 of JBEIPA010000003.1, forward strand.
TTTTCAGATGGGTGAGGTCTCAACCCTTTTTCAACACCTATACGTTCGAGGACAGCATCCAAAGACAAGTATTTGCTTTCCTGCCAAGGCTTTAATTCTGAAGAGGAATAAATTTTGAACCCTTCAATCGGGTCTAATGGTGTTTTATAGCCTTCGCAAATAGTCCAAAATTCTGTGCTTTTACAATGTTTTATGGGTTTTGCAGGTGCCAGCTTTTGTATTCCGGTCTTTTCAATTAAAAGACCCACACGTTCTTCCGCTTTTAAGAACGTCAATTTTTTTCCGGTCATTGTCTTAAATGCATCCGTTATTGAATTTGCCCACCATCTATCCCATCCATCAGAAAACACGCCTGAATATTTAGCTTGAGAAAACACGCACTCCAATAATTTACGCCATTCCGGTGAAGCTTCAATGTCAATGCCTAACCTTGCTGCAACAGTTCTTTCCTTTAAAAGAGGGTTAGTACAATGAAATAAATTCTTAATCGCAAAATGTGCATAGTCGTGGACAACAAGTTTATTGCTCGCATCAAATCTTTCCATAATGCGAGGGTCAATTGAACTTAATTCAATATCCTTAAATATCATGACTGGTTTTAGTTCACTTGCATTTAGCAACTCGTATCCCTTTGCAAGAGAATCTAATTTCCGCGAAAATTTTTTAGAATCAGGGTTGGCGGATTTTTCAAATTTATAATCAAACAAATCATGACTAGATTTATCAGCATCGTAGGTCTCTCTGATTTTAGTTTCTGTAGAACAAAGTATAATGGGGAAAGCAGGGGCATCACCTCTTGCAGTCATTGACCTTAGCTCTTGAGCAATGGAAGTCGCATTAAAATCAACACGGTTGGCACCATCTCCGTCTAACCGCAGGTCAATGATAACGCCATCGAATGCTTTCTTTTTTCGAAGACTTATCAGCTCATTTCGCAGCTTTCCGAAGTCCTTAAATTCCCCTAATGGAAACAAACTGACTTCAACTACTCCTAGGTCATTAAACATATTGAGCGTGGACGTTTCAGATGCTCCGCTCTCGTCATCGATATATAGATATTTTGGCTTACTCATTTTCTTCTTTATTTACTGGTATTTCAATTCTAAATGTTGTAACGAACCCCTCAGCTGGCGGAATATTCACATATATGGAACCGCCATAGGCTTCAATAATGTCTTTCACTATTTTCAAACCAAGTCCGGTTCCCACCATTGTATCTGAATCATTCGCTGAATGATTAGCAGCGGATGTTGTCGTGTAAAAGGCATTGAAGATAATTTCCTCATTTTCTTTCGGTATGCCATCTCCATTGTCAGAGAATTCTAAATAGACATTCTCATCATCTTTGCCACACTTAATTTGAATTTCTCCGTCCTTTTTACTTCTCTTTATCGCCTTTTTTGAATTAGTATAAAGGTTAAAAAGAATAGATGCCCACTCTGACGGGTGCATAGGCACAGTAAATAAACGGTAGCCATCAAAAATGTGGTTGTGAACTTTAATTTTTGAACGTACTAAATCAGCTGCTATTACAGTCTCAAAATCACGAACAACATCCCTGAGTTCGATTGGTTCAAGTTCCCTCAAAACATTCCTCGAAATAGCTTTATTGAAATAAGAGGTGTAGGCTGTGAACGCTCTCACATTCTCCTCTAACAATCCTACTCGCTCACTCGCGGCTTTATATTCCTTTACTGCATTTTTCAAGAACGTTATGTCAGCATCAAAGCCTGGTAAAAACCTCTTGACTTCATGCACAAATTCCCCGATTACCAACCCTAAACCGGCCAATATTCGAAGCATATTAATTTCATCAATTAATTTTTGTTTCTCTCGCTTTTCTTCTTCTCTAGCCGCTTCCAAGGTTTTAAAAGCATCCTTATATTTTTCCCCAGAACCGGATGCTCCTTCCTTCTCGTCTCCTGATGTATTTTCCTCGAAAATTTCTTTGAGCTTTGAAACTGCTGAATCGACTTTCTCAGACGGAGTTTCTTCTGATTTTCTATAATTTTTTTGTGATGCAGTTGCCTTTCTTCCTCTAAGTTCGGCTACTTTAATAACTGCGCTAATGATTGAGCGGTATACAAATTTAACCAGTTCCTCTAGTGCATCACTCTCAATTAACCCTTCTCTACTTGACGTTTCTTCAAAATCTTGCCCTTCTTTATCCTCTATTTCTACGAAACCAAAAAAACAAATATTCATATGCGGTGCTAAAACCACACTTCTGTTATTTGACCTATCAAGTCCTAACCAATCATCTCCTTCTTCTCCATAAGGCAATACCCTAAATCCATTTCTATACAACCGAATACCGCCTTTTTCGTATGCCAAGTTTCTAATAAAAGTAAACACTCCTGGTGCAAACAAATTACCGTCATAAATAAAATAATATGCTTTAAAATGAACACCTTTTATAAGATTAAATTTGCTTTCAACATCTTCTCTGTCTTCCTCATTATTACCAATCAAAAATACTTCCTGCTTGAAATCTAATTTATCACTCATTAAAGCCCAACAGCCTTGTCCATCATCCATGACGTACCCTTCAATTTCCGCAAGAGCATGACTGAAGATTGCTTCATTCTCATCAATAATTGGGGTAAGTTCCTCCCCGTTCTTTCTGAAGTAGTAGCTTTTAAATCCGGGGTCGGTTCTTTTCTTTTCTTCTTTTTTCTTCTTTTTCGATAGAGGAAAAGGTTGAAGCAATTCCGATGTATATCGGAAAACTCTTTTAATCATCGCATCAGACCAACCTTCACGCAATCCTTCAATAATTAAATCTGTCCCTTCTGGTTTAGTCTTAGAAACTGATTCAACTTGATTTGTGATACTTAGGAGGTCCTTGTCCGTTTCAAATTTGTCCCACTCAATTGTTATCTTTGTAGCCTGCTCTGATTCTAAGGTTTGAGTGATAATTGTAAGTTTGTTTCCCAATCGCTGGGTAGCGAACCGTCCAATGCCCTTACGTCCCGCCCTCGTTCTTTTATACCTTTCTGAAATCGGATTGTGAATTTTTTCAGAGGAAGATAATCGCATAAAGCCATTAATAAGTTGCTCTCTGGTCATCCCAAGGCCACTATCTTCGATATGCAATGTTCCGCCTTCTTGCCAAGCATCTTCAAAGACTAATCGCACTTCAACAGCATCGGCATCATATGCATTTTTTACTAATTCAGAAACTGCTGTTTCGTGTTTACCAACAAGCTCTTTTCCTAATCGGTTGATTATGCCGGCATCCACAGAAAAGCGTACTTCCGATTCATCAAGATTTGCAATTTCACTTGAAAGCGCAAGTATTACATTATTATCGGAATTCTCTTTTTGAATCTCCGCAAAAAGTTTCTTCTTAAGTTCTGTAATATGTATTGATCGGTCCATGTATAGGTAAAGATATTCACTTTAGTAGATACTAGAAACATCAGTTCAATCGTTGGTTCTGCGATGATTACATTGGCATATGCTGGAAATTGCAGATGGAGTCCCTCATATTACCATTAACAGGGAATGTGGGATATCTAGCATTCAGAACTTTATGCCTACCCCACAAAAAGGCCGCAATCTCTCAATCGCGGCTGCACTATAATTCAACACTGTGTTCTTTCCCTGATTTTACTTCTTGAACTGCACAAGAATATGCCTTACATCCCTTTCATTTTCGCGAATAGCAGTTACGGTCACAATGTGATATCCGAATTCCGTTAAGAACGGTTCAGAAATTTCATTCAGCCCCAATTCAAAAGTTACTTTATCAAATTCGGGAACCATCATCCCCACCGTAACGTGTTCATATTGTCCGCCGGATTCTTTGGATCCCGGATCTTCTGTGTACTCGCTGGCAAGCTTGACAAAGTCTTCTCCGTTCTTTAATCTCGTGTGTAATTCGTCGATCAGTGTTTTCGCTTCAGCTTCCGTGCGCGTGGGATCTTCGGACCCTGGAGGTTTTGTTTCGTTTCCGCAGGAATAGAATGTCACAAGCAGACAAGCAATCAGAATTTGTGAAATGTATTTCATCAGGCGTGATTTTGTATTTGAAAGTTACGAATTCTAAGCGTGAACGTGATCACGACTCAGCGCAAAGGAAAAGCCGCAATCTCTCAATCGAAGCCCTCTTTTTTTACTCCCGTCTCCTGCGCCGCGGCGCACTCCCAACTCCGATCTAATTCACCTTTTTTATCTACAAAACAATAAGCGTCTTCTCAATCGCACGCTTCAACTTCCCCTCCACGTTCACTTGTGTCGCGTAAACATCCCACATCTTTACTGCTTCTGCGACTTCATTCAGTATCCGTTCCGCACGTTTTATGTTCATCTGCCGCGCCACATAAATCAAATCTTCGCGTGTGATGTTCTTCCGTTTTCCGTTCACACTTAATGAGTGCTGACTGACCCATTCACTTCCGGGACGGTACGCGTGACATACATCGAATGCAGGCGACAAGTTCCATTCTCCATTCTTGTCCATGATGAACGCAAAATTCTTAGTGTGGTCATCACAGTTTCTTCCCATTACATTGAACGCCATTCTGCGATACAGTTGTTCTGCTTGCGGATAAGGAAGCCCGAGTATGCGCATGGTTTCAAAGAGCTGCTCGTAACTATAACTGTTCATGTCGTTAAAGTCGTAATGCTGCATGGCGCAGAAACTCTGTACGTGTAATTTGCTTGTTGCCCGTACGCGATCAAATCGGCGTGTCATAAAATGTGCGCGTCCGTTTTCTTCGAGCAAGCGGCATTCCATCATTTCAATGCCGGCATCTTTCGCCATTAAATAGTAAGCCATTTCTACGCGACCATAACCACTCGAAGCGCCGAACTGTGTATCAATTACTCCATCGAACTTGATCAGCCAATGAGAATATCCTTTTGGTGCTGCGGCTTGTCCGGCGCGAACTCCGCCCGTCTTCGGGTTGTATGCGATCACCGCTTTTGCACGCGCTCCACCAGCCGAGGATCCGATTTTCAAAATATCCATCAGCGCCTTTTCTTCATCGGCTTTTAATTTCCCTTTTACCTTTTTCTTGCCCGAAAGAATGGTGCCTGCAATTTCAACGAGACTGGATATTTCTACTTTCGAAGAAACTGCGTTTGACTTCGGGGTTGCCGGTTCAAACTCCAGCGCACCCATTCCGCGTGTTCCGGTGAAACACAAAATCTCAACAGGATTCAGACTGTTTGTAGGTCGTCCGTTCCGGGCAAGCCAGGCATTGATCAACGCGTTTCCGAATTTATCAGGTAATGAATCCGCAAGTAATCCGGGTAAGCCACGAAACGTTTGCAGATCCCTCAACTCAGAAAAACTGAAAATGGTTCTTCCGGTATCAATTGGCATTTTGATCGGAGAAGGATCCAATCCGCTTTTCACAAATGCTGCATCATACTCAAACGCACCAACTCCCGTAGCAGGATCCCATGAAACGGCTCCTACACGTTTGTTCCAAAGATGAATAAATGCCTTTGTGATCATTACCAGTCTGACTTACGTTTCTTGCTCTTCACTTTTGTTTTCGACGCACGTTTGCGTTTCGACAATTCTAATTCCGCCAATTGTATCGGACTCGGTTGAATCTTCACTTCAAATTCGGAAAGCACATGCAATTGACGCAACGCCCTGAGCAATTGAATGAGCGTAATAATATTCGCACGCATCCCGTTCTCAAAATCAATCAGTGTAGACCGACTTACACCAGCTTCCTCTGCCAGTTGTGCCTGTGTCTTGTTCAGTGCCAGACGGTGATGCTTGATGTAAGCACCCATCTCCGCCACAATTGCAGTATCACTAAGGGCATATATGTCGGAAAAAGTAGACATTAAAGGCTAATTATGGATATAATGTATGATATTACCTACAAATATAAGTATTTATGACACTTGTTCTGTAGAAGCACTCACACAAAAAAGCCGCAATCTCCCGATCACGGCTCTTTTTACTATTTCCTATCGCCTATTACCTACTACCTAATACGTCATGCCCAAATTCTGAAACACAAACGCCCAGATATCCGCCCACTCTTCAATCTGCTTCGTAGTCGGTTTGCCTGCACCGTGACCCGCATTTTTATCAATGCGAATCAGGATAGGTTCTTTGCCTTGCTGCTTCTCTTGCATGGTTGCTGCAAACTTGAACGAGTGCGCAGGAACAACGCGGTCATCGTGGTCACCTGTTGTAATGAGTGTCGCAGGATATTCAACTTCCTTCACGTTGTGTAAAGGTGAGTACGCCATCAGACACTTGAATTGTGTTTCATCTTCGCTCAAGCCATAGTCACTTGCCCACGCGCGACCAATCGTGAACTTGTGGTAACGCAACATGTCGAGTACACCAACCTGCGGAATACAAACCTGAAACAAATCAGGACGCTGTGTTTCTACAGCACCAATGAGCAATCCGCCATTCGAACGACCGGTAACCGCAAGCTTGTCTTTGTTTGTGTATTTCTCAGCGATGAGGAATTCAGCAGCTGCAATGAAATCATCAAATACGTTTTGCTTGTTGCAGAGAATTCCATCTGAATGCCATTTCTCGCCGTACTCATCTCCACCGCGAATGTTCGCAACTGCATACACGCCGCCACTTTCAAGGAATACACAACGGTCCATACGGAACTCGGGTGAGTAATGCGAATTGAATCCACCGTAACCAAAAAGGAATGCAGGATTATTTCCGTCCATCGCAATTCCTTTTTTGTGCGTCACGAACATCGGAACTTTTGTGCCGTCTTTGCTCGTGAAGAACACCTGTTCTGTTTCGTAATCTTCCGATTTGAAATCACACTTCGGCTGGAAATACAATTCTGTTGTCGCTGTATGCAGGTTGTATTTGTAAATCGATGGTGGACCAGTAAATGTTCCGATGCCAACAAATACCAAACTATCTTTCTTGTGCGTGCTCAATTCGTTCACTGCGCAGATGTCTGTATTGCCGCATTGAATGTCGCCCTTCTTCACTCCGGCGCGATCGTAGATTTCGAGTTTCGATTTTACATCAACGAGATAATGCACGATGTACGCATCAGGAACCATGGAAATTCCAACCATGTAGTTCGCTGCTTCCGGAATAATTGTTTTCCAGTTTGCTTCTCCCGGATTGTTGATGTCAACTTCAACCAGCCTGAAATTCGGCGCACCGTGATCCGTACGCATGATGATTTTACCGTCGATGATGTCGAGCACTCCGTATTCATCAGCTTCGTCAGCCAACGGAACAATCGTTACGAATTCAGCATTCGGTTTCGTGAGATCTTTTACCATCAAGCCACTACCGTGTGTAGATTTTGAAGAGTAAAGAATGAGCCACTTCTCGTCATCAGTTACATCCGGACCGAACATCCAATCCGGGTGTGCTTCGTCTTTGTAAACGAGAACGTCTTTTGACTGATCATCGCCCACTTTGTGATAAAATACTTTCTGATTTTGATTCGCTGCAGAAAGTGCGCTTCCTTCCGGCTTGTCAAATCTTCCGTAGAAGAATCCGTCTGCTTTCCATGCTGCTCCGGAGAACTTAATCCACTCCAGGTGATCTTTCAGCTGTTCTCCAGTTGCAATGTCCTTCACATAAAATTCCGACCAGTCAGAACCGGCTTTGCTGATCGAATACTGATAATATTTCCCATCATTCGAAGGAGAACCACCATTGAATGAAGAGGTTCCTTCTGCTGAAAGAGGATTCGGATCAAACAACACTTTTTCTGTTCCGCCCAGCGTGTCGACATAATATTGCACCGACTGATTCTGCAAACCATCGTTGCGCGAATAGAAATATCTTTTCCCACGACGATATGGCGCACTACGCTTCTCAAAATTCCAGATGGTAGTTAAACGCTCCTTAATCTTTTCGCGGTTGGCAATTTTCGAGAGATAGTCGAACGTCAATGCATTTTGAGCATCTACCCATTTCGCAGTTGAATCAGAATTGTCGTCTTCCAGCCAGCGATAAGGGTCTGGAACCTGAACACCGAAATAGGTGTCGACAGTATCGACTTTGCGGGTTACCGGATATTTGTAGCCGGTTTCTTCCGCGCTGCCAGAAGAGCACGATTCAATCATAAGAATACCAGCGGTTGCAATAAGGAGGTTACGGATCATAGCGTTTGGATGAAGATCAAATGTAACAGGAATTCGTGGTGTAAATAATAGAGTTGTATGAACGGCGTTTAGAGTAGGGGAATTGAGGGATTAAGGGATTAGGGGATTTTGGGCCTGCTTGAAAGTTTAGCCCAAATACCCAATTCCCCAATCCCTGAATAAGGTTATTTTTACCCCGAAATTGCATCCTTATGACCGCCCAAAAGAAAGAAAAAGTCCAACCGAAGACCCAAAAAGTATACCGTAGCTATAATGGAAGTTGGGACGATATTGACTCGGAAGAAACGCCGGACACCAGTGCGTGGAAACTGACTTACGATCGTGAGTTCACCAAAGACGGAGAACTGGTTTACGAAATTGAATTCGATGTTGCAGGTAGCGAAGTGCAGAAGCAGCTCAACACGTATAACGATAAGGAGAAAATCACCCGACACGAATTGTACAACGAAGGTCAGCTTGTAGAGACCATTGTATTCGAATACAACGAGAAGGGTTTGTTAGCTACAGAATACCGCGAGTTCGAAGAAGGATATCCGCTGTGGACAATTTATACATACGATGATGAAAATCGGGTGGTAGAGAAACGCATTGAAGATACCGACGGAGAGCAGGAAAAGCGTGAAACTTTCGAGTATCACAGTGAGTGGAAAGACAAAGTGGTGAAGCACGAAGTGTACGACGAAGAAGATAGGCTCACTACTTCCGAAGAAACTGAGTTTGAATTGCGCGAGGGCGAAGTAAAGATCAAAGTGCAGCGCTTGACGGACAACACAATTAATCAAACGCGCAAAACGGTTTTCTACGATGCTAAAAATCGGGAAGACAATATCGCTTACGTTACATACAACGAAAAAGACAAAGCACTTGAGTTGTTTAAGGTGATATACGATGAGAATGGTCGTGAAGTTGAAGAGCGTTCAGAATCGGTTTTGCCATCAGAAAACTTTGAAGTGATTTACACGTACGACGAAGAAGATCGCATCATTCACCAGGAACATCGTCAGGGCGACCGCATTCTGAGCAAACACAATCGCCGCTTCAACGAAAAACATCTTCCTTCTTTTCACGGATTTCGTTCTGCGAACAGAGGAATGCATGTAGACTTCTTTGAGTATACGTATTTCAATTAGGTACTACTTTATTTCCTGAGTGAATTCCTGTTCAGGGTTGATTGATTAAAGCAAGGTGTGAAGAAATGAGAAGAGTGTTGTTGGTGTTCGGAGTTCTCATTTCATTGTGCAACTACGCACAGGATAGTACACGCCGTACAGCAGCTCCTGCACCGAAATCGTTTCTTTCAACAATTCCTGCCCGTAGTATTTTGAGTGACTACAACATCGGTTACGCGCATTCTATTTCTTCGAAGTATACCTTGGAGTATCGCATCGGTTGGGTTCATCGGAACAATATTCTTCACGAGTACTACGAAGGCTGGTTCACTTCAACCGACTGCCGTTTTCACGGACCATCGTTCTACTTACAGCTGAACAAATGGAATTACATGAAAAGCATGCGCCGGTATTACTGGGGCATTATCACTGGCTATCGCTACACCTGGTATTACGAAAAGTCGTTGTGGCTGGGCGGTAATAGCGGAAGCAGTTTTGAGGAACGCCCGGTGTTGTCGCAATGGAGAAACGGTATTTATGTTCTGGGTACTTTGGGGATTCAGACCACGCGGGTGTCGACTTTTGAAATATCAGTAGGAATTCGCGTGATGCAGACTTATACGCACGTTTCAGATACACGATTTCATCCGCAGTATATGACGCCTGAAGAATACGACGAGTACCGCGTGAGCCTGATAACTGAAATTCCGTATGCGATGGGGTGGGGGATTCAACCTGTATTTCGCATTTCGAGCCGACTTGGTTTATTTGAGTGGTAATCTCTGCGCACACTTCAAAGACCTTTGAAGTGTATGGTGGTCACCGTCGGGCATCAGCCGGCGTTACTTAGGCTACTCAAACACTACATTACCGATTCTGATAATCACTTTCGTGCCAAGCGATTCTCCATTCGCATCTACAACATCCACAATTTCCATATAACTCTTCGGCTTGCCTTCCTCGCTCATCTGCTCCAAACGCTCACGCGTAATTTCCATCGCAGCCGACTTGTGATCTTTCTTAATGCCCGCTTCGTACTCTGCAGCTTTCTTGCGACCAACACCGTTATCCTCCACTTCACAGATGATGTATTGCTGATCGCCATTCTCTCCATCTGCTTTTCCTGCCAATAGGAAACGAATGGTCAAAATTCCACCGCCTTCAATTTTGTGCTTCAGTCCGTGAATGATTGCATTCTCAACAAATGGCTGCACCAGCATCACCGGAATAAAAGTGGACTCGTGTTGTATCCGTTCATCAATCTCGATAATCGTCTGGAACGGATTAGCATGACTCATTGCTTCCAGCGCGGTGTAGTTGTACAGCAATTCCGTTTCCTGTTCAATGCTTGTGTATGACGTGCGCGAATTCTCCAACGTCATACGCATGAGTTTACCGAACTTCGCGAGATACTTTCTTGCTTCAGCAGAATCGTTGCGCGCAATGTATCCGTTAATGGATTGCAACGCATTGAAAATAAAATGCGGATTCATCTGCAAACGCAAAGCTTTCTGTTCCAATTCAAGAACGTGTTTCTCTAAGCGAACTTTCGAAAGCAATTCTTTCCCGCGACGTTGTGCAGTTTTCAGTCTCCATCGGAAGATAATGATGAGCAACAACAATATTCCTCCACCCACAGCAAGTCGAAACGGCCACGTCTGGTAAACCGGTGGTGTTATCCGGAAGCTGAACGTCTGAAGATCGCTCCAGTAGCCATCGCTGTTTTTCGCTTGCACCTGGAATGTAAAATCACCGGGTTGTAAGTTTGAATACGTTGCTTGGCGCTCACTGTTTTCCGGAACCCAATCTGTTTCGAAGCCAACAAGTCTCCAGCGAAATTTCACACCTTCCGGATTTCTCAAGTCAATACCCGTGAACTCAAAACGCAGGTGATTTTCTTCATACGGTAACTCAAGCGACTCCGGCACCGGAAACCATTTATATCCGCCCTGCCGACTTCCGTATTGCGTTTCTTCAATCGGATCGAAGAACAAGCGAATGCCCGTGATGTGAATCTTCGGTGGTGTTTCAGTGATAAAATCATTTTCCGGATGATATACACTCGCACCGTTAATTGTTCCGAACCAAACTCCGGTTCCGCTGTCGAGACAAGCCGCATTCAGACTCACTTCAATTCCTGTGAAACCTTCACCTTTTCCGTAGTGCTTTACACTGGTGATTTTTCCGGATGCATCATACAATGCACGGTCAACACCTTTCTCAGTGCCCACCCAAAGATGTCCGGTCTTATCTGCGAGCAGTGAATACACATTGTCCGAAGCCAGTTTATTTGCAACGGTATACTTCATAAACTCGTTTCCGACATACGATGTGATTCCACCAGCGCCGCCGAACCAAAGATTTCCATAGTTGTCTGTGGTGATGGAACGCACAAAATTTCCAGCGAGACCATCAGCCGCGGTAAAATGCTGTTTCACTCTAGTAGATAGCGTATCATAGTCCATGAGAAAAACTCCTGCGTTCGTCGCCACCCAAATATTTCCTTGCGCATCACCGGCAATGCAATTCACCCGATCACTTTTCGGAACCGTAAATCCTGAATCTTTTCCGACTTTGAAAATCTGATCAGTGGCCGGATCATAAATGCTGATGTAACCACCTGCAGTTCCAATCCACGTTCTGTTGAGCGAATCAACATACAAGCATTGAATAATGGAAAGTGAAAGTCCGTCGTTTCTCGTGTAGTGTGTGAATGAACCATTCGATAAACTATAAACACCATCGCCAGTGGTTCCAAACCAAAGCTTCCCCGCAGTATCCTGCGCCATCGCGCGCACTTTGTACGATGTAAATCCTGCACCATCGAAGTAGTTCGTGAAGTATTCTCCGTCGTATTCAGTCACTCCGCCATTCGATGTTGCAAACCACATGTGATTCAACGTATCACACAACACGGTGTATACCCACGGACCCATATCGCCGCTTTTCTCATTGAAGTGGATGAATCGTTCTCCATCTAATCGACACAATCCTCCACCGGAAGTACCGAACCACATGTTGCCCCAGGAATCTTCCAGGATGCACGACATGGCATTGCTGCACAAACCTTGTTGCTCAGTGAAGTTGGTAACCTTGTCTCCATCCAATCGCGTTACACCACTGGCAGTTGCAATCCACAATCTGCCGAATCGATCTACTTCAAGACAATGCACGGTATTGTTTGTGAGTCCATCTTCTTGCGTGAAACGTGTGAACTTTCCATTCTTCTGCAATTGATATAATCCACTTCCGTAAGACGCAAACCACAATCTTCCCAAACCATCTCGTGCAACAGAATAGATCGAACCAACACCTGGAAGTCCATTGCTTCTGTCATAACGTTGTGTTGTTCCGTCAGTCTTAAAATGCATTGCACCCATTTCGGTTCCGACCCAAACAGACCCATCTGTGTCTTCGTAAATGCAGTTGATCCACGACGATGGAAGAATGTCGACTTCAGAAGTACGGTTCGGGTCGCGCTCACGGTAGGTGGTGACTAGATTATTTTCAATCACAAACAATCCGGTGTCTTCTGTACCAATCCAGGTTCTTCCGTCGGCACCGCAATGAATCGCACGAATGTTGTGTGGTCTTCCTGGTAATTTTACTTCTGAAAACGAAATTCCATTGAAAATGCAGGCGCCTTCATCTGTTCCAATCCACACATTGCCATCCTTGTCAGTTGCGATGGTGCGTACAAAATCGTTCACCAATCCGTCGTATGTTTTGTAGTTGCGGAATTCTGTCCCGTCGAAACGACTAACTCCACCGCCACGCGTTCCAAGCCACAGATAACCTCTGGCATCCTCGCAAATTGCAAATACCTGCGACTGGGCGAGTCCATCAGCCACAGAATAACTGCGAAAGTTATACTGTTGAGCAGAGAGAAAACCGCTCAAAACACACAAGAAAAGACCAATCAGAAGCCTCCGCATAGACAGATCACCAAGTTATTGCAAAAAAGCACCCCTTTCCCATTGGAAAAATATTGTGCGCCCGTTTGAACTTTTTTAACAGATGGGTGTACCGGATTGTTGAATGACTCATTGGGCTTAAAACCCGAACTTTGATACGATGAAATCCTTGAAAGAAATCTCCCTGTTGTTGAACAATCGATCTGGCAAGTCGTCGCAGTTTCTGACCATTTTGCTGTTCACAGTACTGCTTCTGCCTGCTGACGGCTGGAGTCAGGCAAATCCAGCGAACAACAATCAGAACATGAACATGAATTCACAGATCAACTATGATCTGTCGGCTCAATATTCTGCGCTCATGGATCCGATCTATGGTTATGGCGCAACGGAAAGTACCACCAATTTCTCTGCAAGAAACTATTGGTCGATGTACACAGCCGCGAACCCGAATGATGCGGATGCATGGTTCAATTACTACCGTTCCACCCGATACATTGCAGAAGGCAGCGCAGGTTTCAAGGAATTGCAGGCCGATCTCGATACAATCGCAAATCACCTGCGGAAACATTCGCAAGGAACGTGGGAGCAATTGATCGTTGAATACTGGAACAGCAATCGCGACCCGAAAAAGGAAGCAGCACTCAATTCAGCGTATGCCTTGCGTCCAACGGATCCTATCACCTTACGTTTCATGACCGGAATGGAATACTTGCACGGAAAGACGCGCTCCGTGTATAATTACTACGTAAAGTGGAAAGCAACCGGAGAGTTGCCCTTGTCGACGGAGAGTTATGCCTACAACGTCATGCAGTCAATTCCTACAGATGCAATTCTCTTCACGAATGGAGAAATGGACACGTATCCGTTGCTTTATCAAATGCAGACGATTGGAGCAAGCGGGGTGAAGGTTGTGAGCATTGCGCTCTGTAATCGCACAGATAATCGCTCTAAGATTTTTTCGAATGCCGGATTGGCGATTCCAGACAACGATCTGACTTCCGCAATCAACGCCGCGTATATTGCCCGCGTTGCAGCTGCAAATCCTACGAAGAAAATTTATGTCGCTTCAACCTGCGGAGCAACTGTTCTCAAAGCATTGCAGTCAAATCTGTATTGCACCGGACTTGCATTCCGTTACAGCGAAACCCCGATTGACCATCTCACTTATCTGCGTGACAATGTGGGTTCGCGTTTCAAGCTCGACAACGTTGGCAAACCACGTTCAAGTACGAATCGCTTCGATGTGAATTATTCTTCCAGTCTCGAGATGAATTATTACCTGCCGTTGCTGATTGCAGCGGATCAGTACGTACAGGCTGGAAATCCAACACGGGCCGCGCAGTTGAGAGCGAAAGCAATTACTATCCGTCAGCGTGCAGGCTACGACGAACCTATTCGCAGCGAAGAGTGAACCTGTTCGGTAGCACATATAAAACGCTGAGCGACGAGGAATTGATGACGCGGGTAGCACGTGGAGACAAACGGGCGTTCGATACGGTGTACACACGTCACTCACCGGCGTTGATGCGTTATTTTCATCGCATGTTGTGGCGCGACAAAGAGAAGTCGGAAGATTTTGTGCAGGATTTTTTCATGAAAATCATCAAGCAGCCCGCTTCATTTGATTCGCAGAGAAAGTTCACAACGTGGATGTACAGCGTGGCACACAACATGTGTAAAAATGAATACCGCAAGATGGAGATTCGTAAGCCTACCGAGTTTGAAAGTGTTTCGGGAATTCTTCCAAGCGAACAATTGGAAGCCGGCAAACGCATAGATCGGAAGGCATTCATGAATAGCCTCGGTGCGGAACTGGAAAAACTCGACGAAGGTCAGCGTACTGTTTTTGTGCTGCGCTACGAAGAGAATTTATCGATCAAAGAAATCGGGGACATTATGGACATCTCCGAGGGAACAGTGAAGTCACGATTATTTTATACCCTGCGAAAGCTTTCGGATAAATTGAAAGTATATGCGCCGGAAAATAGGACAGCAAGATGAGCACAGAATTTGAAAACAGCAGCGTTGACCTCGAGCAATTGCTTCGCACGAAATCGTGGGAGCAACTGAGTGAGGCGGAGCGCACCGAAATGTTGACCGTTGTTTCTGGTCGCGAAGAATACATGCGCATGTTCGCAATGACCAATCAGCTCATGTCTGGAAGCGGTGTGCACGATGAGGATTTGAAACCCGCTGAGAATATTCGGGAGAATCTGATGAATGCATTTGCCGGAGAGCAGCGCAAGCGACGTGCAGCATGGTGGAGCAGTCTTTGGTACGGTTTGAGCGACAAGCTTCGTTTTGATATTCCGATGGTGCGCATTGCAGTTGCAGCTGTATTATTGCTTGCAGGTGTATTTGGTGTTGCGAAGTTGATGGAAAATAACGGCGAACCACGGATTGTGAACGCTCCGCAGATTAACACCAATGATGGGAATGCAAATCCGGCACCAACAAACGATAACAACATTGTTGAGCAGCCGGTGAATAATGTACCTGTTCCAAATCCCGACCAGCAGGTTGTGGTTGACTCGCAGGTGAATCTGAATACGCCTCAGGTTGCAATAGTTAATCCGAATGTTCCGCAGAACAATATCATTCAGGATTCAACACCGCAGTACATCACCGCATTCACGAACAACGGGCAGCCGCTGATTGTAGATTCCAATATGTTGGTTCTCCCCACAGCAACGTTCAACGCTACGAATTTCTGCTGCGCCACGTCGAATGGTACACTGAGTTTAACCACTAACGGAGGAAGCAATATCCAATGGACTCCAACCGCAACCGCAACAGTAATTGGTTTGCCTGTACGTTCACGTTCATTGCAGAGTGATGCGGATGTGTTGGATGTGTTCTTTGCCGTGAAATAGTTCCTTGTCCGTGCCATTTGGAGATGATGTTCGGATTATTGAATCAGCATCCTGTCGCGGTGTTGTGACTTGACAACTGCGCTCATCCGATCATCAAATTATTTTATCATCCCATCATTAGTCGGAGAGCCAGGAATCTTCCCAAACGCATCCCAATATTTCTCTTTCGTCATTTCCGACCAATGAATAAGGTGATAGCGATATTGCCACGTCTGAAACTGGCAGAATAAAGTCAGCACAACGATCAGAGAAATCACTGTGTTTTTCACCGCGCGAACCTTGATGTAGCTGATCAGGAAATACAGCAGCAAAGCAAAGATCGGCAAGTACTCCACAATAACACGCGTACCGAAGCTGCCGCCGTAGAACCACATCCACCAACAGGACAGAATATACATCACTCCCAGAAGAAATGCAGATGCGAATACAGCTTTGCTCTTGTCTTTCTTCCACAGCTGTGCAATTCCGAACAAAGCCACAAATGTGATTGGCAAATACACAAACAAACCTTTCTTGTAGCTAAACAGGAAGTCGATCAGATGCGGTTGTGTGAAATGAAATGCTTCGTCACCATACGAGTTGTAGAACCATTCACCAGTTTGAATTTTCCAGATGATCATCTGAATGAAAAACGGAAGAAAGATCCAGATAGGGGCAAGGATGGCATGACGTGTTGAACGCAAAAGCGAAAGCTTGTGCTGCCAAAGCTTCATTACACCACCAGCTTCATAGATCAACCAGAATCCGATCAGCACATTCACCGGACGAACGAGGGCAATCATTCCGAATGCCAATGCTGCTTTTATCGCTGATGATTTATCGCTGCTGTCAATCCACTTTTTCCCGAAGTACAAAAATAGGCTCACCAGCGAGAACGAGTAGAGGTGAGACATCGTCGGTTCAATGATCGTGTAGTAGAAAAGATTCGTCCCGAAGAAAATCACGTACAGCACAAACGCCGACTGATCTTCTTTCGCTCCATGTGCGTGAAGAAACTTTCTCAGGTAGTGTAGTCCGACTGCAAGCCAGAACAACGCTCCAATACAGGTGAAAATTACATACCACTTGCTATATCCGTCTGCGGGTTGATCGCTCATCAAAGTCACAGCATGACCCGCAAGAAAGAACGGGAGTTGCATGATTGCCACTCCGCTGAAATATTTGTCAATGGGTTTTCCCGGTTCTCCAGCACGATAATCGTATTTCACGTGCTCATCGTAATACTTCGCTTCAATGGTGTCGAAGAATCCGAAGCTGAGATCGTGATAAATGAATACTGCGGGCAAATAGCTGTAATATCCTTTTCCATCGGAAATGATGGTGTACTTGCGCCCTTGTTCGCTCCATTTCAGGTTCGAGGAACTAAACAATCCGATCAGCAAAATGATTGGAATGCAAAAACGGGAGAAGATGTGTGAAACGGGACGCACGAGTCAAAGATAAACTGTTCTAGGTTCTAAGTTCCCGGTTGGAATAACTGTAAAACAAAAGGGTTCTTTGTATAGAACCCCTTGTGCAATTACATCTAAACTTGAACCTATTTCTGAGAACTGAGAACTGAGAACTGAGAACTTAGTGTGCGGCAAGATATTCTGCCACTCCTTTGTGCGTTGCTTTCATTCCGCTCTTGCCTTTCGTCCAGTTAGCAGGACAAACTTCTCCGTGTTCTTCATTGAACTGAAGCGCGTCAACCACACGAATCGCTTCATCAACATTGCGTCCGATAGGAAGATCGTTAATCAACTGATGACGAACAAGTCCGTTTTTGTCAATGAGGAACAAGCCACGGTATGCAATCATTTCAGATGATGCTACCATCAATCCTTCTTCCGATGCATCAAAAGTTCCGTTCAGTACACCGAAGTTGTAAGAGATTGTCTTGTTGGTATCTGCAACGATCGGGTAAGTTACACCCTGAATGCCACCTTCTTTTTTCGGCATCTGTAACCAGCCCCAATGGCTCTGTTCTGTGTCTGTAGAACATGCTACCACTGCAACATTGCGGCTTTCAAATTCCCCAAGTGCTTCCTGAAAAGCATGGAGTTCAGAAGGACATACGAATGTGAAATCTTTCGGGTAGAAGAAGAAGATAACGTGTTGTTTTCCGATAAACTGATCGAGAGAGAAATCGTTCACGATATCCTTTCCGTTTACTACTGCACTTGCTTTGAATGACGGCGCTTTTTTTCCAACGAGTACTTGCATGATAATTTAAATTTTTAAGTGTGTATATCGACGTGTGGCGGTATTGAAGTTTCTGACCTAATTCCGCCAAACGCCCGCAAAATTACTCACGAAATGGGTGCTGAATGTATAAAAATTATCTATACTGTAGGGATATGTATTGATAAATGTGATGCGTCGCCCTTCGAAGTAGTTTCAATTTTTCTAATCTTCGAATTCAAATCAGAAAACACCATGCCAACTGTCGGTCAACCCGCGCCTGAATTCTCTCTCTACAACACGGAGAAAAAGCAAATCAACCTAAAAGATTTACGTGGCAAAAACGTACTTCTTCTTTTCGTTCCGTATGCATTTACCGGAACCTGCACGAAGGAGCTTTGCATGGTTCGCGATGACATCACTTATTTTGATCACATGGATGCCGTCGTTTTCGGAATCGCTGTTGATACGCCGTATGCACTCGCGAAGTGGAAAGAAGAACAGCGACTGAACATGGATTTGCTTTCCGATTTCAATAAGGAGGCTATGACCGCATACGATACGAAGTATGATGTATTCGGAGCTTTCCAGTATCGCGGTGTCGCAAAACGTTCAGCGTTTGTGATTGACAAAGAAGGTGTTCTTCGTTATTCCGAAGTTTTAGAAAACGCCGGCGACATTCCGAGTTTTGATGCTATCAAGGCCTGTTTGGAAACTCTGAGATAGAAATTGGAACGCTGATTTTTATTTACGCGACTTGTTAGTCCTTCACTCGGATCACTCTGCTGAATACTTCGTGCGGGTATTGGATTTTATGAGATAAACTTAAGCCTATCTCATAAAATCAAAATTCCAAATTCTCTATTCACCCTAAACATCCGGGAAAAGTAGTAGAAAACAACGGACATCAAAATCCGCGTTCCTATTAGTGCGCACTAACGGCTTTTTTATCGAAGTCAATCCCTTGCGATTTCAAAATAGAGGTTGCCTTCCAGGCGTAAAACGCGAGGTAAAGAAAACAACCCACACCAACGAGGTAACTGTACTGAATTCCAAGTAGGTCATCAGCCGAAAGAACTCCCTGTAGCAAGGCAATAAGCCCACCGCCCATGATCATCATGATCAAAAAGCCGGAACCTTGATTCGTATGTCTTCCCAATCCTGCAATTGCCAGCGTAAATATGCATGGCCACAAAGTGCTGCAAAAAAGCCCGACGCTGATGAACGCAAAAACACTGACCATTCCACTCGTGAACATGCCCACGAAAAGTGCGATGATTCCTGCGGCCGAGAAAATTAAGAGCTGTCGCGCCGGATTCCCTTTACTTAAAAAGTCAGCTATGATCAACGCAAGAATTACCAATCCATATACGTAGAATGGAGTCGGATCTGTTCCCGCAATCCAGTTCACAAACAGGAAAAATGCAAAAGCGATGTAAGGAACTAGGAAACTCATAATTGCTTTCGACTCTTTTTTCATGGGGAAAGTACCGACGGAAGAAGTCCACCGACCAATCATTAAGCTGGCCCAGAACAAGGATACATACGGTGCAATATTGGCCGTTTGAGTTCCCAGTTTTTGCTTCATGTACTCGGGCAGATTGCTCGCAGTACTCACTTCGACTCCAACATAAACGAAGATGGCGATCATTCCTAGTACGAGTTGCGGATAGTTCCATGCGCTTCCTCGGTCTTGTACGTTCGACCGAACCTCCTTATCCGTAGCCGCTTCAATCCTATCGGGAATAGATGAGAACTTGAACATGACGGCAACGAGAAGGAACGCAGCTGCCAGTATGAGGTAAGGTACTTTTACACTTTCAAGGTCCAGTGTTGATCCTCCTTTGATTGAACCGAAAATCGCGAAACTAATCAGGAGAGGTCCGATTGTTGTTCCAATATTATTAATGCCACCTGCGAGGCTAAGTCTTTGCGAACCTTTTGTTGGATCACCCATTACAATTGCTAACGGATTGGCTGCAGTCTGCTGAAGTGAAAAGCCCAAGGCAACTATGAACAAGGCCGTAAGCATTAATCCAAATGATGCCGTTTCTGCCGCTGGATAAAATAGTAGCGCGCCCATTGCAGAAATACACAGCCCTGTAGCGATTCCATTTTTATATCCCATTCGGTTCAATAGATCCCCGCGACGACCTGAGGATATGATCAGGTAAATGATGGAGCCCACCGTATACGCCACGTAAAATGCTACATCGATAAGTTGCACTTGCCACTGAAGTAATCCGAGTTTTTCCTTATACACCGGGATTAGAATTCCGTTGCTGGCTGCAACAAATCCCCAAAAGAAGAATACCGATATAAGGGTGAGAAGCGGTCGGTTTATGTGCATAATCGCGATTATTTGCCTAAAAGTAGCGGAAATCGGCATTAAGGCACTGGGTTATTGGGGTATTCGATCATTGGTTTTGAAAAGTTATACCCAAATACCCTAATGCCCCAATGCCTTAATTCCGTTCGGGTTAGCGGTCGCCACCAACGTGGAATATTCATCTGCGAACGCGTTTTGTAACCCGACCAAACAGCCTTTCTTTTTGAAAATTGCCAGATTTTGACTTACTTGCGTCGACTTTTAAAACACCCTACTTAACGCTACGGAATTCAATGAAAGTACAGTTCAGATTAGCTGCAGTTATGGTCATTGCGTTTGCATCGATGACCGCCTGCTCTCCCAACGAAGGTGATGGTGGAGATTCAGATTCTCCAATCCAGGAAACTATTGACGTGAACAACTTCAGAGTGAAAGGGCAGAATTTCATGATGCCTTCTCCGATGCAGATCGCCAATATGATCCAGAAAAGTGGATCTAACTACAACAAAGCGATGCTTAATCCTGTTGCGGGCGCTTCGAAATATACGGAAAGCATGAAGCAAGCGCTCAACCTCGGTGTTTATGGGGCTGATCTTGGTTACATCACCATGTACAGTAACACGCAGGACGCACTGGAGTATTACAAAACCGTTAATACACTGGCTGATCAGTTGAAAATCACTGCTAGTTTCGATCCAACCCTTCTCAAACGTTTCAGCGATAACATCGCGAACAAAGATTCAATCATGTCATTGGTTGGTGAAGCTTTCCGTCGCAGTGATAATTTCCTTCGTGATAGCGAACAGGATCACCTCGCAACATTGATTTTGGCTGGCGGATGGGTGGAGTCAATGTACTTTGCATTGAACACATATAAGGCTGAGCCAAATAATCAGGATATGGCTATTCGAATTGGAGAACAGAAAACTACTTCTGCGGGATTGTTGAAACTGCTTGTAGAAAGCGAAAAGCCTGAGTTTGCTGAGCTCATTACGCTCATGCAGGCATTGGATGCTGAATATCAGAAAGTGGAAATCAAATACACGTTTGCTGATCCTGTTCACGATGAAGGTGCTCACGTAACTACAATCAACGGAACAACGGACGTGAAGATTTCTCCGGAACTACTTGCTGCTCTGCTGGAAAAAGTAACTGCGGTACGTAACTATATTGTCAACTAGATTTTCCCTCTGAACGATATGAAATCCGGATGGTAGCGTCAGGATTCACGAATTCGAAATTGAAAACATAAGATACCATGAGTAAAAAAATATTTGGTCTCGTAATTCTACTCGCTGCAGGAATCACTGCACTGGCTCCGAATACAAATGCACAGGAAATGTGTGCGAACACGGCGAAATTATGTGCTGCACACATTGTAGCTCCTTTCGTTTCCGACGGACAAACTTACCGTGCATTCGTTACAGCCGGTCAGGATGCTCAGTTCAATGCTACTTTCTTCGCTGGTACAACATACCGCGTGGCAGGTGCAACCGGAGAAACAGAAGGCAACCTTACTTTCTCTTTGTATTCTGTGGACCCGAATACTGGTCAGCACGACATGATCTTCACGAACAGTCAGCACAACAACGCTCCTTATTGGGACTTTAAAGTAAATTCTACCGTAGAAGTAGCAATTACGGCAACACTTAACCCTGCTTCAGGCAAGGAATCGGGTTGCGCAGTTGTCCTCGTAGGATTCAAGCAATAAAATTTACATTAAGATAAAGCCCGCTCTGTCCTCGACGGAAGCGGGTTTTTTATGTGCCGGCTCTAAGGAGTGACATTCACCCATACATGTGCCAACACAACAACGAAAACTAATTGTCATATCAACACATTCGCATCTCGGCACATCGGATATTTTTCTATTTTTAAGCATTCTTGCTACTACGATTAATTTATGAGTGAACGAATACTAAAAGCCTTAATGCAGCTTTTCGCAATCATTGCGAGAGTTGATGGCGTAACTTCTGCGAGTCGTGGCATCGTTGAATCGTTCCTCAAACAGCAACTCAGCTTAGATCTTGTTGATGAATACCTCCGCGTATTCGACGATTTTCTGGAGCAGCATCATCAGGTTTCAAAACGAAAAGATGGTGGAGCAAAACGTACATCTCTCGCTTCAGTAAAAGTTCTTCGTATCTGTACCCAGATCAACGAAGAGCTCGCGCAGAAACAGAAGGTGGTCGTGTTGTTGCGACTAATTGAATTCATCCACTCAAGTAATGATATTTCTGAACAGGAATTAGAATTCGTTCAGACAGTCTCTGAAACATTCAACATCGAGAATGAAGAGTTTCTTCGCATGCGAGCTTTCGTTGAAAAGCCAATCGAAGAGATGCTGGATAAGGAAGAGTTCCTCGTTATCGATGGGAAAGCGGAACAGAAGTTTGATCACGCACACCATATTTACGTTGACTCGATGGGTGGCGGAAGTGTGTGCGCTATCTCCATTCCTTCAGTGGGAATGTATGCGTGCCGTTACTTCGGTGGAACAGAACTTAACCTGAACGGACAAGCAATGATTCCGAACAAGGTGTACATCCTTACACCAGGTTCATCACTGCGTAGCTCGAAAGTTCAGCCGATTTATTACAGCGATATTATCAGTGCGTACATGAGCCGTGGTACACGTACACGTATCACGTTCAACGCAAACAATATTGAATTTGCTTTCAAAGGCGGCAAGCTTGGATTGCGTGGTGTAAACATTCACGAAGAATCCGGTAAGCTCATTGGAATTATGGGTGGTTCAGGTGCGGGTAAATCTACACTCCTGAACGTACTCAATAGTAACGAAGTTCCGACCAAGGGTGAAGTGCTGATCAACGGCATCGACATTCACCGTCAGAAAGACAAAATCGAAGGCGTAATCGGAATGGTTTCTCAGGATGACTTGCTCATCGAAGAACTCACTGTATTTCAGAACTTATTTTATAACGCAAAACTTTGCTTCGGAAACTGGCCTGATCAAAGAATCATCGAAACAGTAGATGAGCTTCTTTCAGATCTTGGTCTCGATCAGGCGCGCAACCTCAAAGTGGGTTCGCCACTCGATAAAAAGATTTCCGGTGGACAACGTAAGCGTCTCAACATTGCACTCGAATTGATTCGTGAACCATCTGTTCTCTTCGTGGATGAACCTACATCAGGTCTTTCTTCCCGCGATTCGGAGAACATCATGGACTTATTAAAAGAGCTCGCGCTGAAAGGCAAGCTCGTGTTCGTTGTAATTCACCAGCCTTCTTCCGACATCTTCAAGATGTTTGATAAGCTCCTGATTCTCGACGTAGGTGGTTTCCCGATTTATTACGGAAACCCGGTTGACGCAGTAGTTTACTTCAAGAAGATGGTAAACCATGTAAACAGCGATGAGAGTGAATGTCCGACGTGCGGTAACGTAAACCCCGAACAGATATTCAACATCATCGAGGGCAAGGTGGTGGATGAATACGGAAATCCTACACGGAACAGAAAAGTTTCTGCGGCGGAGTGGAACAAGTTTTACAAAGAACACATTGAGGAAAAAGCAGATGCTCTTCCTCCTTCAGCTGAAAATCCGGAGAGTACGTTCAATATTCCGAATAAGCTCAAGCAATTCATCGTGTTTTGCACGCGTGATATCCGCTCCAAGCTGACCAATACGCAGTACATGTTAATCAACATGCTTGAGGCGCCTGTACTTGCATTCATTCTAGCATACCTCGTGAAGTTCTGGAATACGGATGTGTCAAATAAAGACGGTTACGTTTTCCGGGCGAACGAAAACATGCCAGCGTATTTGTTCATGTCGGTTGTGGTTGCACTCTTCATCGGTCTCACGGTTTCTGCAGAAGAAATTATTCGCGACCGTAAAATCCTGAAACGCGAATCGTTCCTTAACCTGAGCCGTTCGTCGTATTTGTTCTCGAAGATTTCAATCATGTTCGTGTTGTCGGCAATTCAGACTTTCACGTTCATTCTCGTTGGGAATTTTGTACTCGGCATCCAGGACATGTGGATGGATTACTGGCTGGTGTTATTCTCTACGAGCTGTTTCGCGAATATGCTTGGTCTGAACATTTCATCAGCGTTCAATTCTGCTGTTACGATTTACATTTTGATTCCGTTCCTGATTATCCCGCAGCTCTTGTTGTCGGGTGTAATCGTGAAATTCGAAAAGCTGAATCCGGATATCACTTCTCAAAGTACTGTTCCGGTTGCGGGTGAAATGATGGCATCGCGTTGGGCTTTCGAAGCACTTGCTGTGAATCAGTTCATGAAAAACGAATACGAGAAGCAGTTCTATAAGTACGACGAGATGATGAGTATCTCCGACTTCCGCAAGAACTACTGGATTCCGCATCTCCGTGGCAAAATCGACAAGTGCGAAACGAATGCGAAGAACGGCGACAAAACTGCGGAACAAACAGCAGACATTGAACTGATCAAGTCGGAAATCACACTTGACCTTGCCCGATTGAAAGAGCTCATGAACCGTAAGAAGATCGCAACGATCGCAACTACGCTCATGACTCAGCTCGAAGGTCTCGAAGGAAAAGTGAAAGCCTGCGATGCATCGAAGTTTGCTACTGAAAATGCAAACGACATGCGCAACTACCTGAACCTGGTGAATTCGGTTTACATCAAAGTGTTCAACTCAAACAGCGAAGCACGCGATAAATCAATCCGCGATAAGAACAAAACCGACGCCGACAAAGAAGCATTTGTGAAGCTGAAGAATGATTACATGAATGAAGCGATGGCTGATCTGGTTCGTAATGCGAATGAGTTCAACAAGATCATCGAACAGGACGGTAAACTTATTCAGCGCGCAGATCCTGTGTTCCTCGAGCCATTCCAAAGCGACATGGGTAACTCACATTTCTTCGCACCGCGTAAGAAAATCTTCGGCCATTATTTCGATACATTCTGGGTGAACCTCTGCGTTCTCTGGGGAATGTCGCTCACCATGGCAATTACACTTTACTTCGATCTGCTTCGCAAGTTGATTGATGGTTTGGGAAATCTCTTCGCACGGTTTTCGAAGAAGGGGAAACCCGCTTAACAGTCGGCAGTCTTGCAGCCTCGCAGTTGGAAGTTTTCAACCAGTATTGGATAACGTAAACTGCTCCATGACCAAGTCCTGCATCCGAAGTATTCTCTGATGGAGTTATAACCAGCATCATCACCCACAATCTGCACATTACGGATAATGGTATTTAGCGCGCCTTGAGGGATTGCCTCTTCTAATTTGGCACGTAACATTTATTATCACCATGGGGAACATGTTCTACAACTATATTGATGGTGTCGACCTAATTTTAGCCGGATTTAATTTTAACGACATGGAGAAGAAAGACCGATTAGCACAACTTCACAAAAAGATGATTGCGGAGATTCAAGACTACGCCATTATTCTTTTGGATGTTGACGGTACCATATTATCATGGAATATGGGTGTCGAGAAGATCAAAGGCTATAAGGAAACGGAAATTATCGGACAGAACTTTAGCATCTTTTATTTACCCAGTGACAGACAAGCAAAATTGCCGGAGCAGTTGTTGGCTCTTGCGCGTAAGGAAGGACGGGCGGCACATATCGGTAGACGTTTGCGTAAGGACGGAACGATTTTCTGGGGGAGTATTACGATCACGGCACTCCATGATGAAGCTGACGAGATAATTGGATTTACGAAGCTTACACGCGAAATACGCGACGGACAGCAGTCGACCAATTATTAATTCTGTTTTGTAAATTGCAGTAGGAAATCCTGACGTTCCATCTGGGTTCACGAATTCGAAACAAACTTTAGATCGAATGAAAACTACTGCCATTAAAACGGTTGCAGACTGCATTGCAACATTTCCACCCGAAACACAGAAGCTTCTGAAGCAAGTTCGCGCGACTATCAAAAAAGCCGCACCAAAAGCAGAAGAATACATTGGCTATGGTATGCCAGCCTATAAGTACAACGGCAAGCCACTCGTTTATTTTTCAGGATTCAAAAGCCACATCGGATTTTACGCAACACCAACCGGCCACGCGGAATTCAAAGCGGAACTCGCACAATACAAACAAGGCAAAGGCTCTGTTCAGTTTCCGATTGATGAACCCATTCCACTGAAACTCATTGAACGTATTGTGAAGTTTCGCGTGAAAGAAAATGCTGTGAAGGTAAAAGCTGCAAAAAAGAAATGACCGACATCAGCCTTATTCCGGAAGTCAATCTCAAACGCGAAATTCAGACAACGCGTGTTGTGAATTTTTCAATCGATTCTGTCTTCGATGCATTCGTAGATCCGAATCACCTGAAAAACTGGTGGGGTCCTGCTGGATTCACCAATACATTTCAGGAGTTCAATCCGGTTCCTTATGGTTCCTGGAAATTCACGATGCACGGACCAGACGGAAAGAACTACGAAAATGAATGTCGCTTTCTGGTTGTACAAAAGCCGGACTGCGTAATCATCGATCACGTGAATGCACCGGAATTTCGCGCGGTGTTTCAGTTTGAATCGTTGTCTGCTGATTCAACGCGCATCAACTGGAGAATGATCTTCAAGACCGATGAACTTTTTCACGCGCTTGGAGATTTCGTGAAAGGCAAGAACGTGGAGAATATGGATAGACTGGAAGCGGAACTGGCCAACGTTAACAATCCGCGCTTCTCTGTTTAATCCGCCCAATCCGCGTACTATTTTGTTGCCAACAATTCCAACCGACCGCCCCACATTCGAAAGCTCCATCGCGACGAACTGGTTCGATGACGAAATTCTCATTTCACTTTCGAAGCCAGAGCGAAATTCTGGCTAAAATATTTGGGTAAAAGTTAATTTCGGGAATATCCTGAAGCCTTCATCGTAACTTTATACCGCTGTGTTCGCCATTATCGATATCGAGACTACCGGCGGTTCTCCCGAGCGGTGTAAAATAACCGAGATCTGCATTGTGCAGCACGATGGTTTGGCTGTAACAGACGTGTTTACCACGCTCATTAATCCGGAGTGTTATATTCCCAATCACATAACACGCATCACCAACATCACCAACGAGATGGTGGAGAATGCCCCGAAATTTTATGAAGTCGCGAAGAAAATTATCGAGTGGACCGAAGGAAGAATTTTCGTGGCGCACAACGTTGCATTCGATTACGGATTTATTCGTGAAGAATTTCGTTCACTCGGCTACACGTACAAACGTGAACAGCTTTGTACAGTCAAGCTTGCACGCAAATTAATTCCCGGAAGAAAATCGTACAGTCTGGGAAACATCTGCGAACACGTAGGGATTAATATCGCTGCGGAAGAACGTCACCGTGCCGAAGGTGATGCTGTAGCAACGGCAAAGCTTTTCGATCTGTTGCTCGCGAAGAAGAGTGAGCACACCGTTTATCGCAGCAAAGGCATTGAGGAAATGCAAACCACGCGTGTCGATAAGGTGAAGATGCAGATTCTGAATCGCTTGCCGGAAGAATGTGGTGTCTACTATTATCTCGGTAAAGACAACAACATTCTTTACGTAGGCAAGAGCACAAACATGCGCTCACGTGCGCTACAGCATTTTGCGAGCAAGGAACCGAAAGCGCGTCGCTGGCAGAATGAGTTATACGATGTAGATTTCGTGAAAACAGGAAGCGAGTTAATAGCTTTGTTGCTGGAGTCGGAAGAAATTAAGAAGCATAAGCCGTTTTACAATCGTGCACGAAAGAAATCGACGTTCACACATGCGATCGATTGGTGGAAAGATGAGAAAGGTGTGATCAATTTCAACATCGTTCCTTCCGAAGAAGCGAATCAGCCTTTGCAGCATTACACGAACTACACTTCAGCGCGTGAGTTTCTGAATGTCTGGGTGGAGGAACATCGATTGTGTTTGCACCAATGCGGAATTTTCGCTGGGCACGGCGATCGCGAAACCAATATGCGACGCGAATGCTTCAACTTTCAGGTCAAGCAGTGTGTGGGAATTTGCTGCGGAGAGGAAACGGCAGATGAGTACAACAAACGCGCATCGGAAGTTTTGAATCAATTTCTGATTTCCAGCGGCGATTTCATTCTCGTCGATCGTGGTAGGCGAGGAGGGGAGCAGGCGCTTTTACTCGTGGAGAATGGCAGCTTCAAAGGCTACGGTTATTTCGACGAAGCAGATTCTGCCGCTTCACCCGATGAACTCAAAGGCTTTATCACGAAAACCGCGTGGCATCCGGATGCAAACGATCTGGTACGAGGATGGATGCGGAGAAATCCGAAGCTGAAGCGAATTACTCTTTAACGGGTAACAGTATACTCTTCCCGCTTCACAAATGTGCCGTGCGAAGTTCCGTTCTTAAAGAAAATTTCTTTAGCTCCGGTTTGTGTATTCACCTTTCCGCGTTGCAGCGAGTCTGAACGTTTCGGTTGAACATGAAAGCCCCATTGTCCGCGTACACCATGATCCATGGCAAGCTGAATGAGCGGATCTTCAGAAGAATGTTTGTACTTCAATGAATCTGCGAGTGTAGTGGTGAAACTTCCCGGGCGCAAACATTTGTTCACCATATCGATTCGCTTGTCATTCGCGTAGATTGAACGGCGAACAAATATTTCTCCTCCATCCGTATGTTCTGCTTTCACTTCATCTGCAACAGAAACCGGTTTCAGTTCTGCATCATGAAAAATAACTTTCGTAATCTGCCAACGAAATTCCATGGCCTTCTCCAGAACTTTTTCAATTCCTTCACGTGCAATTTCTTTCACGACCAGTGGAGCTGCTTCATTCAACTCAACAGCCAGTTCCGCATTGAGTACTATGAATTTCGCTTTCATATCGATTCCGGGGAGCTGTGCTTCAATAGCCTGATAACCCATTCCGGTTTCCGGTTGAGTCAGCAATTCTTTTTCCTGGGCAAGCGTGAGGCGGTAGTACATGGGTCAGAGTTTATCTGCCCAATATAAACTGACGGTTTCGAACTAGTCGGGAGCAAACGTTTGTAAACGGATAAATCTGCTTTTGGTCTTACCCGATGCTCAAACCTTAAAGGTTTTAATCCGCCGCGGCGGACCTTTAAGGTTTTGCGCACGACAAGTATAGGTGAAAGAATTCGTACCAGTCGGGAGCAAACGATTGAAAACGGGTTAGCCGCGGAGAAAGGGCAAGAATGGAGGCGCATTGGCCACCCTTCAAGGGCTTAACCCTTGCAGGTTTACTTCAGCCTATCCAACTTCCCCTTCTTCTTCACAATATTCTTGTAATCCCACTGCACCTCTTTCGACTTCTTCAGCCAGCGTACCAGATCTTTCCTCTTGATCTCATCAACCGAAGTGTAAACAACCGAAGCATCCTTGAACTTTCCTGTTCCGGGTTGCAATTGTTCTTCATCAAATCCCATTCCGCTCCAGAACATCAATTTGATTCCGGCTTTCTGTTTGCTGTATCCTACAATCGGATTTCCATCCAGAAACCAAACGGGATGCGCATGCCAGATTTTATTTTCTGCTTCTTTCAACGCGCCATCAATTTCTTCCGCGAGCGCCTTGCAGATTTTTTTGTCGGAGGCAGTTTGTTTCGAGTTGTAGAATTTGATGTCTTTGTGCATGAGAGGTATTTATATAATATAAAATTAGCCAATTACAACTCCACATTGACCTTGTTGATTTAGTGCGATATCAACGGCAGCTATTCCGTTCTTAATTCTGAAAGTCAATCCTTCCTGATCACCACCCGTGCAATCGACCACTTCATGTATGTGCTGCAGCAACACCTCAAACTCTTTTTTAAGTGCAAGAATTTCTTCATCGAAGACCATCACATCTTGTTCCTTCAACGAATGGATCAGAGGACATCCTAGTTTTTCGACAACTGAATTTCCCCACACACTTGTTCGCCAGGATTCAAAACCGAAGAGTTCATTTTGTGGGTATGAGGCCTTTAGCTTCGGCCACTCCAGATTGGGGTCTTTAGTTTTTGACACAACGTAAACAATCAGTGACATGCCGTATGACTTGTAATTTGGTTAGTAGTAATCTAGCACCCCGTCGTCACCCATATCCACTTCCCACCCTTAAATGTAAAAAATCCACTGCCCCCTCCGTCTTGCCAAACCTTGATTGCGGGATTTTCTAATTTGAAAGTACTGTCGCGCAACTCGCCATCGACAGCATAAGTCACCGTAACAATTGTGTCTTGCAGTAAACCCCAGGAATCCACCCAACTGAAATCTTCGACAAGCTCGCCTTTAACAGTTTCGAATTTCATCTTCTTGCGAGAGCCACTCCCATTGATACCAATCGCAATTGTTCCTTCGGGCTGCAAGAAGTCGACAAGTTCGGTATTACCATCTCCATCAAGATCTACCCTGATCAATTGCTCTAAATCGTACGATGTGAAATTGTTTTCTGCGTACGGCTCTTCGTTGGCTTTCGCTTGTGAATCTACTCTGCCAATAGAATCAGCATGCATGGAATCGAGGTAGCCGGAAGATTTTTTTGAATTCTCATCTGAACTACACGCGAACAAAGTCACAAATAACGTAAGTACAACAACCGGACGCATTCCCATAAATTTTGTCTCCAACAAAAAAGCCCTCCATCCGGAAGGCCTTTTATATATTATCTGGGATTCGGCTTTTACTCCCGTCTCCTGTCTGTCGTCTGTCGACTACTCAGCAACCTCAACCATCTTGAACGGAATATTGATGATCGCCTGGTAATCTTCACCAGCTTCCAACATATCCTCGTCGTCTTGTTCGTAATACCAATTGATCACAATTGCAGATCCGCCTTTGTGAATTGCTTCGAGTTTCTTGAACACATCAAGAATGCATTTCGAAGAGCTCGTGTTGAAATACTCCAACTGAATGTTCACGTTAGTATTCGCTTGCGGCTTCGAAGCATATTTTTCAAGATGCTCAACCAAAGGCTTATAAAACTCAATAGAGTTCTCAGGAATTGATCTGCCACGGATTTCAAGATGTCCGCTTGCCATGTCAAAACTGATTGTTGGTGTCTTTGGTGTTCCTTCGATTACGATGCGTTCCATAGTAGTATGGTGTTGTGTGTTACTGTGCGATTTTAATATTTAAGCTGAAAAAAGAATAGACGTCATCAACCGGCATGAAGTGATAATTCAACTTCTGTCCTGTCTTGCGCGCGATATCGATCATACCGAGACCGCCACCGCCTTTTTCAGACATTTCCCCGTTATTAAGAACAGCCTTGTAGTAATCTTTCAACTCTTCTTTTGTGAGCTTGTTGATTTCGTCAAGACGATTCTTCAGACCGTTTACATTCCCTGTAAGAATGTAGTTGCCTGTAATGATATTGTACTGGTTGTCTAGCTTACCAATCATGAAAATTGCAGAACGGATTTGTTCCCCTTCAGGACCATTAGCGTTTCCGTTCAAAGTTTTAGGAATTTCGTCCATGTGATGGTAAAGGTTCTGTAAACACTCTACCAATACATTGTAAACTTTCTTCTTGATTTTGGGCTCCTCCTGCATAGTGTCCAACTTGGACTCCATGATCTGGAGAATAGACGTCAACAACTCGGACGTGATGTCGCCCTTAAATGAGAGCATAATGTTATTACGCTCCATTTTATCATAAAAGTCGTAGATGTCGACCATCATAACCTTAAAGGCTGTGTGCTGTTGATTTCAACAAATATAACGGGATTTTGGGAATAACAATGGTTCACAGAAAATAGTCGGAGTCTAATGAAGAAAGATGGGAGCCAGGCATGACATTACCTTGACACTCCCATCTTTTTACCTTAAGACCGACGCGTTTATTGCATCGTGAACTCGAATGTATTCCCTTCGATCATGATCGTACCACGGTTGTCGCAGGTACCATTACCGAAATCTACTGTACGGGTCGCTTTCCCGTCCGGAACAAGCTCTACAGTACCCTGGGTAATCCAGGTACAGCTCATGTCGCGGATGATTGGCGATGTAACAGTTGAAGTGAAGTGTAGGCCATTACGGTCAGTTCCTTCGTTAGTTCCTTCAATACGGATTACCTGGTTAGCAGCAGAATTGCCTACACCGGAGATCCATGTAATGGTCTTATTGGTGTTCCAGTCGATCTCCCACGGAGTAGCTCCAGCTTTGCTGCAGTGGCCGTCATTGAGAACCATGTTAAAGGAGTTATTCGCACCGCGGGTAATGGTTGTTGTTCCTGTGAAGTTGATAGCTCCAACGTAGAAACTGTCGAGTGTAACTGTCATTACACAACCAACCGAATCCCAAGGACGATCCATCGCAACCAGCATACGTCCTTTACGAACTTTGCCATCGACAGAATCTGTACATCCTGTTGAACCGTAATCTATCGTCATAACCAAAGGAAACTGGTTTGGCGTATTAACGGAAATAGTAGGACATGATTGAACCGATGGGCCACCTGGTCCCCAACGATGAACGCCCGGCTCATCAATAGAAATCTTGTTTACGGTAGGAAGAACGCGGAGAAACTCCCCTTCGCACAAGCTGTTATCAGTTGCAGAAGTGGTTTCAGTGTCAGCGACATCATCTTTTTTGCATCCAACATATACGAAGGATGATAAACAGAACAAAAATGCAGCGGATAGAGCAATGCGATTCATGGAGTTATGTTTGATTTGGTTGTAGGACGTTTACCAGGTCCGTGGGTTCTTATTTGTACTATGTTCGACGCACTTTGATGACTGAGGTTTAAGCCGTTTGTCATTCCGAGCGCAGCCGGCGTGCAACAAATATAGTTTTTTGACTGAAAAAGCGTCAAATAGCTATGCTGAATCTTACGCGTGCATTCCTCAAAGGTTTCCACGATAGAGGCGGTTTTTCCAACATTGGCGGGAATTCCAAAGTGACAGTCGTAAATCCTAAAGTAAGCTGAACCTGAGTGGAGCGCCCTGAACATCGGATAACTAGATTCTGATGCCTACAACCAAAACATCGTCAACCTGAGCATACGTGTCTTTCCAGCCGTCAAATGCCTGTTCGAGTCTCGCAGCCTGATCCGTCAAGGATAGACCTTCAATTTCGCGTAGCAGTTCAAGGAGATGCTTCACCATGAACTTCTTGCCGCGTGGACCTCCAAACTGATCAGCATATCCATCCGAGAACATGTAAAGCATGTCACCAGGTTCGAGAATGACGGTGTGTAGCGAGTATTCATTCACGCGTTCAGTGAGATTGCCGCCAATCGGGAATCGGTCGCTGTCAATTTTGGTGAGCACACCTTTACGTATAAGAACGAGTGGACGTAAAGCTCCGGCAAATTTAAGTTCGCGTGAACCATCGGTGAATACGCAGATAGCAATGTCCATTCCATCGCGCGTGTCTTCTTCACCGTGCTGACCTTGCTTGAGTGCAGCCATCACCCCTTTATTAAGACGGTTCAGAATTTCTTCCGGAGATGTAATTCCTTTCTCGAGCACGATCTGGTTGAGAAGGTTGTGACCAATTACACTCATCAGCGCACCAGGAACACCGTGGCCTGTACAATCGGCACACACCATGATTTTCTTTCCGTCTTTCTCTGCGAACCAATAGAAGTCGCCCGACACAATGTCTTTCGGGCGATAGAAAACAAAACTCTGTGGCAGGTGACGATAAATAAAATCAAGTTCGGGAAGAACCGCTCCTTGAATCCGTTTCGCGTACTGAATACTTGCTGTAATGTCTGCGTTCTTTTGTGCAAGCTCGTGCGTTCGTTCAGCAACTTTAGCTTCGAGTATTCTGTTCTCTTTCTTGATCGCACGCGTTCTGTATCGTGTGAATCCGATTACACCGCCGATTACAGTTAGCACACAAATAGAGTAGAACCAGGTCGTCTTCCACCAAGGTGGTTGCACTTCTATGCGTATGGAAATGCCTTCTTCGTTCCAATTTCCATTACTGTCCGCTCCCCGGATACGAAGCGTGTATTTGCCTCCCGGTAAGTTGGTGTAACTGATAAAACGATTGGTTGTAACTGGCGACCAATCGTCATCGAATCCTTCGAGTTTGTATTGGTACATGTTCTTCTCCGGATCCACAAAGTCAAGAACGGATGCTTCGAAGCTGAAGTAATTTTCACGCCATGTTACGCTGATAAATCGTTTGGCTGTAATGGCAGAATCGAGCACAATCTCCGTTCCGAATCGCTTATAAGAAGTCACAAATACGGGCGGAACTGAAGAACTTTTTCCCAGTCGTTTTGTGTCGATAATGTTCAGTCCTTTTTGCCCGCCGAAATAAAGAATCCCTTGCTTATTCCGGAAGTAGGCCCCTTGGTTGAACTCTTCAGGCTGAACGCCCGCGGCCGGACCATAATTGACAAACTGTTTTTCTGTGCCGGTAACATTCGCTTTGAAGCGGGTCAATCCTTTGTTGTGGCTCAACCACAGATAGCCTTCATTGTCGGGCAGAATCGCATAAATATTATCGCTGGGCAATCCGTTACGTTCATAATAGGTGGTGAATCCTTTGCCTGATTTATCGAGCAGGTCTAAGCCGTTCGCGGTACCAATCCACACGTTTCCCAATGCGTCTTCTGCAACGCAATATGTACGATCGTTAGAAAGTGAAGTCTGATCACTCTCATTGTGTTGATACTTCGTAAGCGCGCCCTTTCGTTCACGTTTCATTACACCACCATCGCGTGTGCAAATCCAAAGCGCTCCTTGTTTGTCGAAGTACAAATTGAAAATCACATCGCTCGTGAAACCGGAATTTTCCGAATTGTATTGTGTCAACGAATCCGTTTTCGGGTCGAGGTTGTACAATCCACCTCCAAAAGTTCCAAACCAGATCGTTTTGTCAACGGGATCTTCTTTGATGCAAAGAATGGTGCCATTTTCCAGACCGAAATCAGTAGAATAGGTCTTCACTTTTCCGTCTGGCGACTTCCGATTTAATCCTTCTCCGTACGTGCCCACCCAAATAGTTCCGTCGGTGGCTTCTGTAACACTTAGAACTGAATTGCTGACAGAAGTAGACAATTCAGGATGTTGAGCGTACTCATCTGTTTTCGGATTAAATGTGGTCAAGCCTCCTCCATCTGTTCCGATCCAGATTACTCCCGTGTGATCTTCCATGACACAGAAAATTCCGCTGCTCATGAGTGTGTTATTTTCCACACCAGGTCGCTCTGAGCGACGAACATGGGAGATCGTTGATGTAGAACGGAAGTACACGCTTATTCCGCGTCCACTTGTTCCGCACCACATATTTCCGCTTCGGTCCCGAAAAACACATTTCGGTTGATCCGAAGCAAACGCGTAAGGATCGCGATCATTGGGAGAGTAATGCTGTATCTGTTCACTACCGGGATTCATGATGTCGAGACTGATATCGAAAATCGCGAGCCACAAATCACCTTTCTCGTCGTACGTCATATCAAACACCCGTGCTTCTGCAATGGAGTTCGACTTTTCAGCCGGATTAACGACACGATCAAATTTGTGCGAGGAAAAATTGAATACCTGCATTCCGCCACCATCTGTTCCAACCCACAAGGTATTTTCGTCGCGATATGCGAGCGAGCGCACCTGATTACACTGTCCGCGACGACGCACATCATCTGATACTACTTTCGGATACAGTTTTGCAATCTCATCATCGGTCAACGTATAGTTCGTGAAACGTCGTGTTGCAGGATCCAGCATACACAACCCGTTGCCGTAAGTCCCGATCCAGAGATTTCCTTTTTTGTCTTCATAGAGGTCAAAAACCCGATTGCCTGCAATGGAAAACGGATCATTCGCATTATTCGTGAAACGCGTAAACTTTTTCGTTTGCCGGTCAAACAAATTCAGACCATCATCAGTGCCAATCCACAAATTACCTTTCGCATCTTCCATGATCACTCGCACAGAGTTACTGCTGATCGTAGAAGCGTCTGAATCGTTGTACGTATAATGCGTGAAGTTATTCTTCACCGGATCATACATATCGAGTCCGCCTCCTGTCATTCCAAGCCAAATCATCCCATCTTTCGATTCAAACATGGTGTAGATGAAATTGTTTGCGAGTGAATTCGCATCCTGAGGGTCGCGCTTGAAAATCTTGAACGTATATCCGTCGTATCGGTTCAAACCTTCCTGTGTACCGAACCACATGAAGCCCTGCTGATCCTGCATGATGCAGTTCACTACGGTTTGAGATAGTCCCTGTTCAACCGAGATGTGCGAGAACTTATAATCTTGTGCACACAGTTGGGTCGCGATCGTAATAACTATCGCACTGTATAGCACACGCAGAAAACTGGTTGATCTCGCCATAAAGACGATCTAAAAGTAAGGAATTAGGGAATGCGGAGTTTTATCACTTATTCCGCATCCCCCGTTCCTCATTCCCCGTTCATCAATCCTTATCTTTGCAACATGATGTCTTGCGATCGCGAAAACTGGTTTGAGGAGTGGTTCAACAGTCCATATTACCACATGTTGTATGCCAATCGCAGTACAGCAGAAGCTGATGCGTTCATTCTGAATGTACACAAGCTACTAGAACTTCCTCCTGGATCAAAAATTCTCGATCTGGCATGCGGTAAAGGCCGGCACTCGAAGGCGCTCGCATCGCAGGGATACAATGTAACGGGTGTAGATCTATCGGAAAACAGTATCGTGGAAGCGAAAAAAATGGAGTCCGATAATCTGAACTTCATGGTACACGATATGCGCCGTCCGGTTGCTGCTAATTATTATGATGCTGTGCTCAATTTGTTTACCAGTTTCGGGTATTTCGTTTCGCAACGGGATAACGTGAGAACCATTAACGCTGTTGCATCAGCATTGAAACCCAAAGGACTATTTCTTATTGACTTTCTCAACGCCGTTAAAGTGAAGAAAGCAGTTGAAGCGAATGCCGAAGGGAATGTGGAACGGGAAAATGTTCGTTTTCATTGGAAGAAATCGATTGAAGAAGGCTCTGTTGTAAAACAGATTACCATAACCGACGGATCGGAAAAGTTTGAATTTTGTGAGCACGTCCAGCTATTCAGCCTGGCTGATTTTGCCGGGATGTTAAATCATAAATTTGAA
Source organism: Flavobacteriales bacterium (assembly GCA_040377305.1). Classification (GTDB taxonomy): domain Bacteria; phylum Bacteroidota; class Bacteroidia; order Palsa-965; family Palsa-965. Next base: position 126,366 of record JBEIPA010000003.1, read on the forward strand.
ATCGTGAATGTCTTTGGCGACTATAACCTCGCTACTTTTGACGAATCAAATTCCGACCGCCTCATTTTAAGCTGCAGGAAGAAATAGAGTATGCTCATTTACGGAGTTATCGCATTCATTTCAGTATTCGCCAGCGGATTGCTTCTGCTTGCATTCAAAATTCCGCGCAATCCAATGAAAATGCTGCTTGCATTCAGCGGTGCATTTTTGTTTGCGATGAGTTTGCTGCATCTCGTTCCTGAGTTGTACACCGACGGAGGAGCGGGCATCGGAATCTGGATTCTCGTCGGGTTTATGATTCAACTTTTGCTCGAATATGTTTCAGAAGGAATTGAGCACGGTCACGTACATAATCACGACGATCATCATCATGATAAGTCGAAAGTACCTGTAGGAATTATCGGCGGATTATGCCTCCATTCTTTCCTTGAAGGAATGCCACTCGGAGTAAAAGCAGATGCCGACGTAATCTTCACGCCCTTCTTAACCGGAATTGTGCTTCACAATATTCCGATTGCAATTGCATTCATGGGAATTCTGCTTCATCATGGAAATTCAAAAGCCAAAGCTGCGTTGTGGTTAGGCGTTTTTGCAGTGATGACACCATTGGGAATGATTGCTGCTCATTTTGTCGGTTCTCAGCTCACCGGAGATTTGCAACCGTATTTCAATATTGTAACAGCAGTGGTTGTCGGAATCTTTCTGCATATTTCTACCACAATTCTGTTTGAGACTTCGGAAAATCACCGCTTCAATGCGGTGAAGTTTATCACCATTCTGTGCGGAATTTTCGCTGCATGGCTTATTACACATACTGCATAATGGAGAAGGAGAGTTTACCACCGGGAGATTTTCGCATGGTGGCGAAAACGATGCAGGGATTGGAACCTGTTTTGTACAAGGAATTGCTGCGAATCGGAGCACGTGATATCGAAGAGCACAATCGTGCGGTTTCTTTTGTTGGTGACAAGGGCACGATGTACAAAGCAAATTTCATGTTGCGTACGGCATTGCGCATATTGCTTCCGGTCACTGAATTTCTCGCAAAGGACGAACAGGAATTTTACGATGGAATTATGGCAATCGACTGGTCGCAGTGGATTGATGAGAAGAATACGATTGCGATTGACACAACTTTGAATGGTGATGTATTCACACATTCATTTTTTATGTCGCAAAAATGCAAGGATGCAATTGCCGATCAGTTCAGAAACAAAACCGGCGCGCGTCCTTCAGTTGATACGGAACAGCCAGACCTGCGTGTCAATCTTCATATTTACAATGATAAAATCACGGTATCGCTCGACAGTAGCGGAAGTTCGCTTCACAAGCGCGGATACAGAAACGATACAGGTCGCGCTCCTCTGAACGAAGTTTTAGCTGCAGGAATGATTCAGCTCACGGGCTGGGAGGGAAGAACACGACTTATTGATCCCATGTGTGGTTCCGGAACAATTCCGATCGAAGCTGCTTTACTTGCAGCCAATATTCCTTCAGGTTTCTTTCGCGAATATTTCGCATTCCTCAAGTGGCGCGACTTCGATGCTGCGTTGTGGGAGAAAATTACTGAAGGTGCAATCAACCGGATAAGCAACGAGCAGCAGGATATAATAGGGATTGAAATTTCTTCAAACACCTTGAGGAAAGCGCGTGAAAATATTCACCTGGCCAAAGTTGATGACATTGTAAAGACGTTCAATGTCGATTTTCACGAATGGGATCCTCCACAAGGAAGTGGCACGTTGATCATGAATCCTCCGTATGGCGAGCGTATGGATAAGGACGACATAGCAACGTTCTATAAAGCCATTGGCGATACGCTCAAGAAGAAATACGCAGGTTATTCTGCGTGGATCATGTCTTCTAATCCGGAAGGTTTTAAGAGTGTAGGTTTGAAGCCAACGCGCCGCATTCATCTGTTTAACGGTCCGCTTGAATGTCGTTTCATGAAATTTGAAATGTATGGCGGATCGAAAAGAACGAAGTTTCAAAATAGAGACGGGGAAAGTGGAACAACCGATGAGGAGTTGAGTTAATGGGTTCCCCATCCCTTTCAGTATATTTACCTATATGAAATCCATTGCACTTTTCACATCAGGAGGCGACGCTCCAGGAATGAATGCTTGTATACGGGCTGTGGTTCGAACAGCATTGCATCATGGCCTCAATGTGCATGGAATCCGATACGGTTATGAAGGAATGATTACCGGTGATATGGTGAAGATGGATGCAAAGTCTGTTGCGAACATTCTCCATCGTGGAGGTACGATACTCAAAACCGCCCGCAGCAAAGAATTTATGACGACGGAAGGAATGAAGAAGGCTGCTGCGAATATTCAGAAACATCACATTGAGGGAATCATTGCAATTGGTGGAGACGGGACATTCCGAGGGGCACTCGCTTTTCAGGAGTATTGTAATATTCCTTTCATAGGTTGTCCTGGAACAATTGATAATGACCTCGTAGGTAGTGATTGCACCATTGGTTTCGACACCGCAATAAATACAGTGGTAGAAGCGGTCGATAGAATCCGTGACACCGCTGAATCTCATAACCGGATTTTTGTAGTGGAAGTGATGGGGCGCGATGCAGGTTTGATTGCGTTATATAGCGGTATCGGTGTGGGAGCGGAAGGAATTTTGATTCCGGAATCGAAGAACGATTTAAGCGAAGTGATGACGTTGTTGTCGAAATCGCGCAGAGATAAGAAATCTAAAATTATTATTGTGGCGGAAGGGGAGGAAGACGGTGGAGCACTTATAGTTTCAGAGAAAATTAAAAAAGCGTTTCCTGAAGCAGATGTGCGTGTTACAATACTCGGACATGTACAGCGAGGAGGCGCACCAACGTGCATGGAGCGTGTGAATGCCGCTCGAATGGGTTATGAAGCTGTGAATGCGCTCATGCAAGGAAGAAAGATGGAAATGGTGGGTATTGTGAATGGAAAAATAGCATTTACTCCTTTTGTTAACGCGGTAAAGCAACACGTTGAACCAGATCCATCTTTGTTAACGATGATTAAAATTCTGGCTTCTTAAAATATCTCTGTGAGCAAAACGACACCAGTAGCAAAGAAGAAGACCAAAGAAGTGTTCGTACGCAAAGACACGCTCGCGTTTTGCCCCGTAATGGTTCAGCTAGGAACCGGTTACGAGTTGCACATGTATCGCAACGCGGAAGACATTGAAGATGAACAGTGGGAGTTGCTGAATCACGACGGTAATCTTTTCACTTCATTGAAATTTCTGCGGGGACAACAATTCACCGCTCCACCGGAGATGGAATTTATCTACATCATCCTGCGCAAAGGGAAAAAGATAGTTGCGGGCTACATTTTTCAGTCGATTCATTTGACAGTAGAAGTATTGACCGATGTACTTGCTCCATTGACAAAACAAAATTCCATTGTTGGTCATATGAGCGATTGGCTCACACGCTGTCGCGAAGAAAAAGGAATGCGGGTGCTTATCTGCGGAAATAATTTCATTAGTGGAGAACACGGTGTTCTTACACCGAAGGATTCGAATTCGGCCGAGGCGTTTACCTTGCTCCCGGAGGTTGTAAAAACCATTGTGCAGAAGGTTACCAGGCCGGTAAAATTTTCAATTATCCTTGTGAAGGATTACTACGCGTCACACAAGAAAAAGCCGGAAGTTTTACTTACCAAAAAACGATATCATTCTTTCGCTGTAGAACCAGAGATGGTGTTGAAAATCAACCCGGACTGGGTGCAGTTTGGTGACTACATGGCGGCGATGTCGAAGAAGTATCGCAACAGAACCAAATCCGTTTTAAAGCATTCTGCACAATTGGTAGAACACCATTTGGATGAAGAAGGTTTGAGATCGGTGATTAATGACATTTATCCGTTGTACGCGAAAATGCACCAGAAGGCGCGTTTCCGTTTATCAGCACTCACGCCGCACTATTTCGTGGAAATGAAGCGACTTTTTCCAACCCAGTTCTGTGTGAAAATGTACACTTTAAACGGAAGAGCGGTAGGATTTCGATCGTACTTCCTCAATGGCCATCAAGTGGAAGCGCATTTTATTGGCGTTGACTACCTGCTCAACAAGGAGCTCGATATTTACAATCGAATTCTTTACGATTTTGTCGATGACACGATTAAGGCGGGTGGTACCGAACTTCTTCTTGGTCGTACAGCTGCCGAAATCAAGTCTACAATTGGTGCAGTTCCGCAAGATCTTACTTGTTACATCCGTCACCGCAACAGTTTCTCCAACCAAATGATCCGTCCCTTCATCGATTATCTCAAACCATCGGAATGGACACCACGGAATCCTTTCAAGAACGAGGAGTAATCGCCGCCATTTCTGCATTAATCTGAGCGCGTAAGTATTCTGACGTATTTCCTTGTAAAAAGAGGTTGGAAAAGCTATTTTTATAGCATACACACCTCTATCCCTTAACCGGAAAAATATGGTTAGAATAAACTACTTCGCCGCGCTCATTTCTTTATTCGTTTCGGTCTCTTTGTTCGCACAACAAGGTGTTCACGGTCCACGCACTGTAAACGCAGCGAATACCATCGTCAACGAGTATACTTCCCTAACGGCAAGTGTTGCATCAGGATCAACCTCGATCACTGTGGCGAACAGTACACTCAATGCCAATGGACGTTTCGCAACGGCACTTCAACCTGGAGATTTGATCATGATTTATCAGGTACAAGGCGTGTTCTTTCTACACGGTGGATTTGTCGGCCCCTCGGATACAACGTGGGGAAAGATTCCGAACCCGTGGGATTATCAGCAATGCGGGTTGTATGAGTTTGCTCAGGTAAGTTCTGTCCCGAACGCTACAACAATCAACGTTGATTGCGGATTGATCAATTCTTACAACCATGATCTCGTACCAGCTGTCCCTTTTAATGCATTGGAAAAGGTAATTGTTGTTCGCGTGCCGAGATATACTTCGCTTACAGTTAACGCTGGCGGAGTGCTCACCTGTGACGACTGGAATGGCACAACGGGCGGCATATTAGCCGTGGAAGTGCAGGGAACCACTACTATAAACGCGGGTGGTATTATTGATGCGACCGGTAAAGGTTTTCGTGGTGGATCACTGGTAGGAGACAATGTCACAGCGTTTGGGGTTAACACAACCTATTCAATGAATAATTCACTGGGCGCAGAGAAAGGCGAGGGCGTTGCTGGCTATCAGAGCGAACTTGACGTTTTTGGTGGACGGTATTGCCGTGCACCGGCAGTGAATGGTGGAGGAGGCGGAGATGGGCATAATGCAGGAGGTGGCGGAGGAGCTAATGCACCGAACTCCACCAGTGGCGCTGCCATCTGGAGTGGCAATGGAATTCCGGATCAATCAGTTGGAGGATGGACAACCGCATGGTCAATTGAACCACCGGCGGGTACAATGAACCTTCGCACAACTGCAAATTCAGCAGGCGGCGGTCGCGGAGGATATTCTTTTTCTGGATCAAATCAGAATGCGGCTGCAGTTCCTCCTGGGAATGCGGCATGGGGTGGAGACGCAAGAAATCATCAGGCGACCGGACTGGGCGGGCGACCATTGAGCAACATGAATGGCCGTGTGTATTTTGGTGGAGGTGGAGGAGCTGGCGATCAGAATCAATCAGGTGGGGGTGTAGGGGGTGATGGAGGTGGTTTAATTTACATGATGTGTTTCGGTGCTGTAAACGGTAGTGGAACTATAGTCTCGAACGGTGGCAATGGCGCCAATGGACAAGGCGGAACCGGAGTGATAACTGGAATCGATGCCGGAGGTGGTGGCGGTGCCGGTGGGTCAATTCTTATTAACGCAATAGGAGGAGTCGCAAACACAATTACGGTTACTACGAATGGTGGTAATGGAGGAAATCAGGTAATCAACCTGCCATTCAGCACCAATGAAGGGGAAGGTCCAGGAGGCGGTGGCGGTGGTGGATATATTGCAGTATCGTCCGGTGCACCCACCCGAAATTCTAATGGCGGAAACAACGGTACAACGAATTCCGCCGGTGTTACCGAATTCATTCCGAACGGCGCAACTCGCGGTTGCCCAGGTACGAATAACGCCCTCGTTCTTAATTACGATATTACCTTAACGAATCAAACTATTTGTGCTGGACAGTCGGTTACAATTACACCCGTTATCACGGGTACACCGCCTTTCGGTTATGTACTCAACTATTACAATGCTTCAACTGGTGGTGTTCCATTTGCTTCCGGAACTAGCTACACTACGCCAGCGCTAGCAGTTGGTACATACACGTATTGGGTTGGTACTTGTGGTGGTTTCTGGAGAGAATCTGTTACGATCACAGTGGTTGGTGCACCAACTGTTACTTCAAGTGCAACAACGAATCCGATTTGCAGCGGACAGTCTACAACGCTCACAGCGGGTGGAACCGCTACTACTTACGTATGGAATCCTGGAAATATTGCTGGCACTTCTGTCAGTGTAAGCCCAACGACGACAACAACGTACACAGTTACCGGAACATTAATGCCGGGCGGATGTACAAATACATCGGTGATTACAGTTACCGTTAATCCAACTCCAACCGTGACTGCAACTGCTTCTACGGTTACAATTTGCAACGGACAGTCTGTAACACTTACTGGGGGCGGCGCCACGTCATACGTTTGGAATCCGGGTAACATTTCAGGAAGTCCAATTAGTGTTTCTCCAACTGGAAATACAACTTACACTGTAACCGGAACAAGCTTAGGCTGTAGTAGCACTGCACAAGTTGCAATTACAGTGAATCCTACTCCAACAGTAACCGCATCAGCGGGCACAAATCCTATTTGCGCTGGTAACAGTACAACACTTACAGGTGGTGGAGCATCGACTTACGTATGGAATCCTGGAAACCTCCCAGGAAGTCCGATAAGTGTTTCTCCTTCCGGTACACAAACGTATACGGTTACAGGAACAGCGGCGAACGGTTGTACAAACACCGGCCAGATAACAGTTACAGTTACACCTACACCTACTGTTACTGCATCAGCTTCAACGCTTACAATTTGTAATGGCGGATCAACAACACTCACCGGTGGAGGCGCAACGTCTTACGTATGGAATCCAGGAAACATTTCCGGGAGTCCAATCAGTGTTTCTCCAACAGGAAATACAACTTACACAGTTACCGGAACAACCAGTGGATGCAGCGGAACTGCACAAGTAGCAATCACTGTCAATCCAACTCCGACGGTTACATCAACTGCCGGAACTAATCCGATTTGCGCAGGCGCTTCTACAACGCTTACAGGTAATGGTGCAACTTCCTATGTCTGGAATCCGGGTTCATTACCAGGCTCGCCTATTTCAGTTACACCAGCAACTACCACTACATACACAGTTACAGGTACAGGTGCAAATGGATGTACGTCCAACTCGCAAATCACAGTTACCGTAAATCCATTACCTACAGTAACATCTACTGCAGGAACAAATCCAATTTGTGTTGGCGGTTCCACAACTTTAACCGGTGGTGGCGCATCAACGTATGTTTGGAATCCGGGAAGTATTCCGGGAAGTCCAATTAACGTTGCTCCAGGTTCAACTCAAACATACACGGTAACCGGAACTGATGGTAACGGTTGTACGAACTCATCACAGATTACAGTTACTGTTGTTCCTACACCTACGGTAACCGCAAGTGCGAATACAAATCCAATTTGTGCAGGATCACCAACTACTTTAACTGCAGTTGGTGCGACGACTTACAACTGGATGCCGGGTAACCTGAGCGGAAATTCAATAACCGTTTCACCGGGTGCTACAACATCTTATACTGTTACGGGAACGAGCGGAACCTGTACTTCTTCTTTTGTAATTACCGTTACGGTGAATCCAACGCCGGTTGTTTCATCCTCTGTGGGAACAAATCCAATTTGTGCAGGTGCTTCAACTTCACTGAGTGCAAGTGGTGCTGTAACCTACGTTTGGAATCCGGGTTCATTACCGGGCTCACCGGTTTCAGTAACTCCTGCGTTAACTACAACTTATACCGTTACAGGAACAGACGCAAACGGATGTACTTCTACATCACAGATTACAGTCACTGTAAATCCAGTGCCAACAGTTACCGCTACACCACCATCTGCCACAATTTGCGCGGGATCAAGTGTAACGATTAACATGACTGGTGCTGCTTCGTACAGCTGGCTGCCGGGACCACTTGCCGGATCTTCGCAAACATTGAGTCCCGCTTCAACAACCACGTATACAATTACGGGTACTGGTGCGAATGGTTGTACAGACACTGCGCAAGTAATGGTTACAGTTAATACGTTACCAACGGTTACGGCAACTTCAGCTCCGACAACAATTTGTGCGGGTCAATCTGCAACACTTTCAGCTGGCGGTGCTTCAACGTATGAGTGGAATCCGGGTTCTTTGCCAGGTTCTTCAGTGAGCGTTACTCCTGCTTCAACGACTACTTACACATTGACGGGAACAGACGCGAATGGATGTTCAGACACGGCACAAGTTACCGTAATTGTGAATCCACTTCCGGTTCCAACGGTAGCGGCAACGCCGAACACACTTTGTTTGGGCGATACTGTCCAACTTTCTGCGGGAGGTGGATCTGTATACACATGGAACGGCGGAACACTTTCGAATGCATCCGGTGCAAATCAAATTGACACACCTTCGGTTACTACAACATATTCTGTAGTGGTGACCGATGGAAATGGTTGTGTTGATTCAACTACGGTAGCTGTAACTGTGAATCCGCTTCCGACTGCTGATGCAGGATTGGATCAAACAGTTTGCGCGGGTACTACGATCACTATTACAGGTAACGGTGGAATCACTTACACCTGGAACGGCGGTGCGCTCACAAATGCAAACGGATCATCACAATCTGATACGCCTCCACTCACTACCGATTATGAATTGACTGTAAGTGATGTGAACGGATGTACTGATCGTGATACAGTGACGATTAACGTGAATGCACTTCCTATCGTTGGTGCCGGACCCGATGTTCAGATTTGCATCAACAGTTCAACACTACTCAATGGTAGCGGAGGAACATCTTACGTTTGGACACCTGCAGGCAGCTTAGATGATGATTCAATTGCATCGCCAACTGCGTCCCCAGTTGTGACAACGACGTACGTTGTTGTTGGGACAGATAACAATGGATGTTCAGATGATGACACAGTTGTTGTAACAATCGGCAATAACCTCACGGTGTTTGCGAGCAACGACATCACCATTTGTCCTGGCGATACTGCGGTACTAACTATTGTTGGTGGAACAATCTGGAGCTGGTCACCAGCGGCAACACTTGATCAGCCGGCAAATGATAGCACGAATGCATTCCCGACATCAACCACAACATACACGGTGAACGTGCAGGATGCGAATGGTTGTCTTGGATTGGATTCAGTAACGGTATTTATCAACTCAAGTGTTGGCTTATCGGTTACAGGCGCTGCAACTATTTGCATCGGTCAATCGACATCGATCAATGCAACACCAAGTGGTGGAACAGGCCCATACACATACACGTGGGATAACAGCTTAACGGGCGCGGGTCCTCACATTGTTTCTCCAACGGTAACTACAACATACAATGTATTTGTGACCGATTCAATCGGATGTAATTCACAAACGCAGAGTGTTGTCGTAACAGTAAACCCAGCGTTGACTTTGAATACGATCACTCCTGTATCAGCCTGCGTAGGCGGAACGGCGAACCTAACAGCATCTGGTAGTGGTGGCGACAACAACTTAACGTACACATGGTATCCGGGAGCACTGACCGGAGCATCGCAAACAGTTACTGTGAATGCAACACAAACGTACACGGTGATTCTTACTGATGGATGCGGAACTCCTGCAGATACCCAAGTGGTAACTGTAACCGCAAATCAACCTCCAACGGTTTCCTTGACTTCTGATGTGAACACAGGTTGTGCTCAGTTGTGTGTAAACTTTACAGGAACTTCTTCCGGATCTTGTGCGGCTTCAGCCTGGGATTTCGGTGATGGAGGTAACGCTTCTACAGCAAATGCAACCTACTGTTACAACGTAGCAGGTGTGTACGACGTAATTTATAGCTGTACAGATGCGAATGGTTGCGTAGGATTTGATACGGTTGTAGGAATGATAACAGTAACTCCAGATCCAACAGCCGCAATGTCCATACCGAACGTAACAGTTCAGTTGAATGGTGGACAAGCAACGGTGTGTGTTACTGATCAATCAACAGGAGCAACTTCCTGGAGTTACCAGTTGAACGAGCCTAATGGAACCCAGTCGAGCACATTGCAGAATCCGTGCTTCACAGTAACAGATACCGGAGCGTATTCAATTTGGTTGACCACACAAAATGCAAATGGTTGTGTGGATTACGACTCGCTTGTATTCTTTGTAGATTGGCCATGCACCGATCTGTTCGTACCAAGCGCATTCTCGCCAAACGGCGATGGAATGAACGATACGTTCTACGTTTACGGAAATTGTATCTCCTTCATGCAACTGGAAATTTATAGTCGCTGGGGCGAGCAAGTGTTCATCTCAACAACTCCTGCGAATGGTTGGGACGGAACATGGCGAGGGAAAGATTGTGAGGCGGCCATATTCACTTACGTCTTACGAGGGCAGATGGACGATGGAACACCTCTCGAAATGCAAGGAAACATTACACTCACCCGATAACAACGTACGACCATGAAGATGAAAAATATTCTTTCGGCTTTAGCAGTTCTTGGTGCGGTAACGTTATCGGCACAGGATATACACTTTTCTCAAACCACGGAGACTCCGCTCTTGTTAAATCCTTCGCAAGCAGGTTTAGGCATTGATGTGCGGGCTCACGTGAATTACAAAGATCAGTGGAGAAGTGTAGTAAGTGCTCCTTACAAAACGATTAACGCTGGTGCAGATTTCGCATTGCTGAAACGCAATGGCGGAACGCACATGGGAATTGGCGTGAATCTGTTCAACGACAAAGCCGGCGATTCGAAAATGACTACGTCAATGGGTCAGCTTCACTTATCGGGCGTGGTAGCATTGAATAGCAACAATTTGCTTTCTGTAGGATTAGTTGCAGGTTACGCTCAGCGCAGCCTGAATAATTCTGAACTCACCTGGGGTAATCAATATGATGGCCAGCAGTACAATCCCGGATCAGCATCGGGTGAACCGGCAAATTTCGCCAGCTTCAATTATTTGGATGTGGGTGCGGGCGTGTCCTGGTTCTTCGCAACCGGAAGTTCGAATCTGAGTTCAAAGGATGCGAAAATTTTCAATATCGGATTCAGCGTTCTGCACATCAACAAGCCGCAGTACAGTTTCTATGGTCAGAGTGATTCGAAATTGCCAATGAAAATTGTTGCGCATGGTAACGCGTCCATCGGTCTTCGGAACACGAATCTCATTCTTGAACCATCGTACTTCGTGGCAATTCAAGCCGGGCATCGTGAAATTATTCCGGGCTGTATGGCGAAATACATTTTCGGACAAAGTTCGCTGTATACTGATCGCAAGAAATCTTCAGCATTATCCTACGGATTATTTTTCCGCGTAGGCGATGCCATCGTACCGATGTTGCGTTATGAGTTTTCGTATTACTCCATCGCTGCAAGTTATGATGTTAACGTTTCAGGACTTACTGCAGCCAGCAGAGCACGTGGTGGATTTGAAATGTCTTTGCGTTACATGATTCCAAATGCGTTCGGACAGAAAACATCACGCAGCTTAATTTAATACCACGACTTTATGAAACTATTTCCGCTGATTGCATTTTCATTTTTCTCGCTTGCCGTACAAGCACAGGCTGATGTTGCTGGTTATGGAGGAGGTACTTGTACGAATTGTCCATCGGTACTGGATGGCAGCACTGTATTGGGACCGACTTACAGTAGGGATACTTGTGGATTGAACTATGTTACAGTTTCTCAAAAAATAGGACAGCGATTTACTCCAGCAGGCGCACCGCAACCGTGTACGCTTAGTGTTTCCGGTTTACCGACATGTTGTGTAATTGAGAGAGCGTATCTCTGGGCCGATGCATCAGGAACAGGAGCTGCAGTGAGTGCGACTATTGTGAATCCAAGTTCCGTGAGCAATTCGTATCCGATGACATTGATTGGTACTGATATCGATAAATGCTGGAGCTATCCGCAAACCGATTCGTATCGTGCAGATGTAACGGGTGCGATTGCAGGCAATGGAAATTATGTATTCTCCGGTTTTCCGGTTTCATCTCCTGTAGACATTGACGGAATCACGATGATGATTATTTACCGCGATCCGACTGCAACATATGAAGGCCACATCAATATTTGGGATGGAGCAGTTGTGATTGCAGGTGGAACCACATCGCAAACGATCACCGGATTAAATCCATGTGCTAACTCCGTAAACCAGCGTGCATTTATGCAGGTTGCCGATTTGCAAGGACTAGGCGCTCTCATTTCAATGAATGGAGGTACACCGTTTGCAATTACAGAAGACTGGTGGAATTATATTGATCAACCAACAACGGCATTCACACCTGGACCAACCACATCTAACTTTCAGGTTGTTTCTTCCGGCGACTGTTACAACTTCATGATGATGGGAGTTTATTACCAGACCACTACGTGTAACGTCTGCACACCGCAAACTGCTGGTAACATCAATCTGAATTCAACAGGCACGGGAACTTGTGCACCGAATAGCGGAGTGGCAACAACAAATCCCACAGGTGGAGTTGCGCCTTATACGTACAACTGGCAACCGGGTGGTGGAACAACACAAACCATCACAGGGCTTGCGCCGGGATCGTATACGGTTACCGTTATGGATGCAACGGGCTGTTCTGTTTCTACGGATACTGTTGTTGTTCCCGTTGGAGTTCCACCTAATGCGCAGTTTGCACTATCACCATATCCTACCGCTGCTTTCCCGGGACAATTGTGCATGGTTGATCAGACGGTCGGAGGTGCAACCTGGAATTGGGTAATCAACGGTGTTCCTTCATCAACAGCATCATCTTATTGTTACACCATTCCCGATACGAATGGCATCTGTGTTACTCTTTTTGTTCAGGACACATTGGGCTGTGGAGATTCAACAACCTTGTGTGTAACGATAATGGGAGAATCCATTATCACCATGCCGAATGTATTCACTCCGAATGGTGATAATACAAACGACTCACTCGTTGCAACCTGGATTAATCTTACAAGTCTCGACTGTGAAATTTACGATCGCTGGGGCGTACTGATTTACCATTGGAATGCGCTCAACGGTGGGTGGGACGGCAAAACCGACAGCGGAAAAGAAGCAACCGATGGTGTGTATTATTACATCTGCACGGCTGTAACTACACAAGGTGAAGTGAGAAAATTATCCGGATTTGTTCATCTTATCCGATCGAAGTAACAATTTTCTAAAGTTGTCTCAAGACGATACCTGAACAATATTCAGAAGCGTGATACGTTTCGCGAATGGTAAACAGTGGTGAGCTTGCTACTGCTTAACTGTAGTTTTAGGTCGTCCGCCCTTGTAAAAGTACTTGGTATAGTACGCTTCATCCAAACAGCTGATCACAACGCCCCGGCTACTGGAAGCGTGGACAAATCTGCGGTTCTGCAGATACACACCCACGTGTGAAACCTTGTCGCTGTTGATCTTGAAGAAAACCAAATCGCCCTGCTGAAGATTTTTTTCACTCACCGATTCACAAGCTTCATACATGGAATTTGCAGAGCCAGCTAAACTGATTCCGTATACTTCACGCAATAGGTTGCTTGTAAATCCGGAACAATCGACGCCGGTTTTTGTTTTGCCACCATACTTGTATGGCGTTGCGTACCACTCGTCCACAAATCGATAGAGTTTAAGGTTGGTAATTTCCTTCTCTTCAACCTTAACTAATGCGGCATATTTCTTCCGCAATGCAATGTCGGCATCCGAAAGTTTTTCACCCGCGGTATGTTTCGACCCTTTGCAGGATCCCAAAAACACCAGAAAAACGATTAAAAACGAAGATTTCAGCGACTTCATGGTATATTAAAATTAGCCCACTGCTAACGCCTATTCCGACAGCAGCGCTCTAACTTCTCAAGTATAACGTGTTGAAAATCTGAACATTGTATTTTGCCCAAAGATTCGTATTTTTGAGAGATTTGGCGGGTTCCTGCATTCTCTGATTGTGTCAGATTGGCGCGGACTTTGCCTATTCCGGATTATGCTTAAACGTATCAGCGTTTTATTCATTCTGTTTGTGTTGCCTGTAATGATGGGTTTTCAAACCACTCCTACAGACACTAACGCTCGCGTGAAATCCGTTTTCATTTACAACTTCACGCGTTATGTTGAATGGCCGACTGATTACCAGAGCGGAAATTTCATCATCAACATGTACGGAACCAACGCTGCAATGCTCGCTGAGTTGAACACGATGGCGAAAACAAAAACAGTGGGTACACAGAAAATCGAAATCAGAAACACGACTACACTTGATGGTATCGGAAAGTGCAATATCCTTTATGTAACTCCGGATGTAACGACCCCGATATCAGATATCGTCGCAAAAATAAAAGGGAAAAGTACGTTGCTCGTTACGGAGAAAAAGGGATTTGCTACACAAGGAGCCGCGATCAATTTCGTGGTGGTAGACAACAGACAAAAATTTGAATTGAACAAGGCGAATGCCGAGAAATACAGTCTTAAAGTTAGTGCGCAGTTAGTTACACTTTCAATACCAGTTGAAGACAAATAAAACGATGAAAAACAACGTAAGAAAAAGCGCAATGCTGTTGCTGCTGGGAGTTTTACTCTCGGGAGCTGCCGGACTGCAGGCGCAATCTTACTATCATCATGACCGTGCGTGGGAATTTGTGTTGTCGGGTCAGGTTGATAGTGCCAGAAAGGAGATTGATCTCCAGATGAAGGAGCCAGGTTCGGAGCGAGATCCGGAGTGCTGGTATACCTACGGCATTGTGTACAATGAGATGTACAAGAAGTATGAAAATACGAATGTACAATCTAACTATCGTGTATTGGCTTTCAGCGCTTTCAAAACGGTGTTGGCAATGGATACGGTTTCGGCCCGTGTACAGACCACTCGCGATTACATGAAGTATTATGCAACCCGTTTCTACAACGATGCGGTTTCTACACTGGATACAACGAATCATGCGCAGTCTGTATCGTGCTACCGTGCATATCGTGAAGCTGCGGTTCTTGGTGATCCGAAATTCGATATCAAAAAGAAGGATATTGAATTCTATCTGGCTCTTGCTTCAACGTATACTGTAATTTACAATGTTGACAAGAAGAAGAACGCTGCGTATTTCGACTCTACGAAAAATACGTACTCATATGTTCTTACGCTGGATGCAAATAATTACTCAGCTAACTATAATCTGGGCGTTCTATATTGGAACAAAGGAGTGGATCTGATGTATGATATTGATTACGACGATAGTCTCGGGGTAATTTTCGATGTGCAGGATCACTCGGTTGAGCTTTTCAAGCAATCACTTCCATTTGCAGAGAAGGCATACCTGATGGAGCCAAAGCGCGAAGAAACACTCATCGTACTTTCCGGAATTTATTACAGCCTTAACGAGTTCGAGAAATCGGACAAGTACAAAGAGATGTTAGATAATTTGAGGAATCAACCGAAGAAACCTGAATAATCGTAACACAGATTAAAACGCACGCTGCCCGCTTATGAATTTTCGCTTTTCGATTGGTGCAAAGATTCTCGTGGGCTTCGGCGTGCTCATTTTTCTCGTTACCATCGCATTTTTCCTCACGCTTTTTACCATTCGCGAGAGTCGTGAAATCAATGACACCATTGCCAAGCTTTACACACCTTCTGTAGATGCATTGCAGGAAATGCGACTCGTAATTACGCGGTCGAAAACCTACATGACTACCTGGGTAAACGTTCCGGGTCCATCGGAGGATAAGATTAAGGTGAAGAACCTCATTGATTCCGAGTATCCTGAAGTGCGTAACCGCATCAACACACTTTCTGAAGGTTGGGATATTGCTGATCGCGATCAGATCAAGTATATCTTTTTGAAATGCGACACGCTTTGGATGATGGATCACCAGGTAATGGCCGATCTCAGCGCATTCGAAAGCTATGATGATCCTTCTATCGTATTCATGGCACGCCCACGTGTACTCGATGAAGACGGAGACATTACGGACGCTACACGACAGATCAGCGACTTGCTAGACTTTCTGATTCAGAAGCAATATGATGCCGCTTCGAAAAAGCGGATGGAAATGCTCGACTCTTTCCGTCAGCTGCAGATTGTGGTGGTGTTGCTGCTTGTAATCCTTCCGCTGGGAGGAATTTTCATTGCCTTGTTGACTGCACGAACAATTACAAAACCGGTCCGCAACCTCAAGAATACACTTCTTCAAATGGCGCGCGGTGTACTTCCGAAAAATAAAATTCCGAATCGTAATGATGAAGTAGGAGAGATGTCCGTTGCACTCAACAACCTTGTTGATGGTATGCGGTTAACCACTGAATTTGCGCGAGAGGTGGGTGCGAATAACTTCGATTCCTATTATAAGCCGCTTTCAGATGAAGATTCATTGGGGCATGCGCTTCTGAAAATGCGTTCCGATCTTCGGGAGAATGAACGTGTACTCGAAGCGAAAGTTATAGAACGTACAGAGGAAGTTGTTCGGCAGAAAGAGGAAATCGAAATCCAGAATCGCAAGCTGGAGATTCTATACAAGCATATCACCGATAGTATCCGCTACGCTAAGCGCTTGCAGGATGCAATTCTTCCAACCCAGGCTACGATTGAGCGTTTGCTTCCTGAATCGTTTGTGTTGTTCAAACCAAAAGACATTGTATCCGGCGATTTCTATTGGTTGTTTGAAACACCAAAACGAATTTTCATTGCAGTTGTAGATTGTACCGGTCACGGTGTGCCAGGCGCATTCATGAGCATTGTGGCGCACAACATGCTCAATCAGATCGTAAAAGAAAATCCGGAGCTTAATGCGGCTGAATTCCTGAATGAACTGAATTCACTTGCGGGACAAACAATCAATCAGCACTCTGAGGATTCAGCTGTTCGCGACGGAATGGACATGACGCTTTGTATTCTCGACAAGGGCACAAACATGGTTGATATTGCCGGAGCGAATAATCCGCTTTACATTTTCCGCAATGAAAATCTGCAGGAATTGCGTGCTGATAAATTGCCGATTGGTTACCTCGATGATCGTCCTTCGAAGAAGTTCACCAACAACCGAATTCAACTCGAGAAAGGTGATACGTTGTATCTGTTTTCCGATGGTTATGCCGATCAGTTTGGTGGACCGAAAGGCAAAAAATTCATGGTTGGGCAATTCCGTTCTTTCCTCAGCCAAATTCACAAAGAATCAATGAAAGATCAGTATCGTACACTCGATCTTACCATTGAGCAGTGGCGTGGAAACCTCGAGCAGGTCGATGACATTCTCGTTGTCGGATTCCGAATTTCTTAGGATTTTCAGCTCGTTAAGAGTTGTAGTAATTGAGATTCGCGATTAACCGGATTACAAACGCGTGGAATTCTGGTTTTTCCCACCGAAATCCCTTATTTCGCAAATCATCTTATCCTCATTTTTCCTGTTGCCCAGTCCCTCCTTTTTTGGTAATTTGGCGACAATCCGTGGTCACACACCAGCTATGGATTGCTTGGCAAAATGCAGCATCTGAAAACCCTCCTGCTTGTCATCGTATTTTTATCTGTGAACGTCAGATTGAGTGCGATCAACCCACCACCAATTAATGATACCGTTTGCGATGCAACCGATCTCGGAATCCTTCCGGTTCCTGGTCCGTGTCCATCCTATCCATATGGTGACACAATCAATGTGAACGGCACAACGGACTGGGCTTCTTACAATACGTTTGATTTTTCTCCAGTGTCCTGTTTTTCGAGTGGTGCTCCTGATGTTTGGTACAAATTCAGAACCACGGGCAACTACATCTACATCGAACTCTTTGGTTTTGGCGATTTAGATTCCATGTTTTGTAAGCTGTACATCAGTCAAGGTTCATGTCTAAGTCTGATTCCCGCACATTGTGAAACAACCTTGAACGGTACAATCATGGCTTCCATCATGACTGCCGACATCGGTGGAGAATATTACCTGCAGATAGGAGGAAGTCAGTACGACGAAACCGGAAACTTTACGTTCAGTCTCAAATCATTCAACGACTGCGGCGATTGTGTCAAGAACGCACATGTAACGATGGATCCTTCACCGTGGTTCGGACGTTATGGTACAAGCGATACAGTTACCATGTGTTACACGGTCGATCGCTGGGATCAAACAACTGCATCACGTTTACATTCTGTAATTCCTCTTTTTGGAGATGAGTGGGATACAACAACGCTTGTTCCGATTTCTATGCCTTCAGGTCCATGGATCTGGGGCAATAATATTCCGACGCAGCTGGGTTCCTGGGATGGATTTTATTTTGATCTCAACACTGATGGTGATCCAACGAATAATCTAGGACAGCAAGGAAACGTAACTACTTCCTGGGAATTCTGCTGGTCCATTTCTACAAAACCGTATTGTACTGCTTACGATGCACATGTGGATATTCATGTGTTCAGTGATAACGAAACTGGAAGTGGAAGCTCAACACTAGCATGCACGGAAGCAATCCCTACGCATCTGTCAATGGCAGGTTGGTGTTGTCCTGATCCGATCGTCAGTATCACGTATGCCGGCGGGTGTAATCCAACTGCGGATATATCAGTTGATCCGGTTTCTGTTAATGCATCGGACACATTCGACATTGTGCTCTATGATGATTCAATGCACGTGTACACGTTTGCGCAAAACATTGTGGGAACTGTTGCATTCTCAAATATTCCTTCCGGAGATTATTTGCTCGAGGTGTACAATCAAACAACGATGTGCCCGAGTTTCCATCAGATACATATTCGTGAAGCATTTGAAATTGAAATGGAGCAAACGGTTGTTGGTTGTGGTCCCGGCAACGGTTCAGTAATTGCAACACCGAATAGTACCGGACCCTACACCTTCGTTTGGCCGAACATTACAACATACAATGACTCACTTGCATTCAATCTTGACGAAGGTTACGTAACCGTGCAGGTCACAGATGGTGCGGGCTGCACAATCATTGATTCGTTTTATGTAACCGTCCTGCCAAGTCCGGGCGCTTATTTCGATTATCAGGATGCGAGCTACTGTCACAATGACGACACTATTCAGGTGTGGACACATCCTTCAACGCCAGGCGGAGTTTACCAATTGATTTCACCAGCATCTGCAATTACTGTGAATTCAACTACTGGTACAATTTCATTGAACAATGCAACTATCGGAACACCTTACTGGGTAAAGATTCGTTACACCGTAGGAACCGTTTGCAGTGCGACTTATGTTGACTCGGTAAAAATTGTTCAGCAACCGTCTGCTCCAATTGCTTCTGGGCCACAGAACGTAGATTGGTGTATTGGTAATGCTCCTCCAACACTTGCAATTAATATTAACACGGGCTTTCCGTTTTGGTATGATGCACAATCAACACAAACGGGTTTCGGATATTCATTCAGTCCAACGCTCAGCGGAAATACACCGCCAGGAGTTTATCTGTATGGATTTATTTACCTCGCAGACTTAGGCAGCGCATGTTCCAGTTTGCCGACGATATTCAGTGTTACCGCACACAACAATCCATCATTCTCAATGGGACCAGATGTTACAATTTGTCCCGGAGATACTGCTGCGTTGTTGGTGGTAAGCCCGGGCGGAACGTACAATTACCAATGGAGTCCGGTACCCAATGTTGGTCCTGACAATTTTCCAATAACGGCCGCAGCACCTGGAGCAACGACAACCTATACTGTTGCAGTTACAGACGGAGCGTGTACACTCTCGAATAGCATCACCGTAATTGTAGATAGTTCTTCAACCTGCGGAACCGTTACTACCCTGTACAATGGAGTTACACCGAACGGCGACGGTATGAATGATACATGGATCATTGAAGCTGCCTATAGTGCAACGAACATGACCGTATGCATATACAATCGTTGGGGCGGTATGGTGTGGAAAGGAAATAACTATAACAACACAACGATCGTGTTTGAAGGACGTAACGGAAAAGGAGAGGATCTTCCGTCAGGCACTTACTATTATACGATTGAACAGGACAACCGGGGAGCTGAAAAGGGATGGCTCGAACTTACCAGATAATTGTCCGCAACAGGAATGAAAATTGCTTTAACCCCCAATACGCTGAATAAAATGAAAAAACTATTTACTCTTCTGCTTTTAGGCTTTTGTACGCTACAAGTATTCGCTCAGGCACCTGAAGGCATAAACTATCAGGCTGTTGCGCGTGATGTTGCAGGAACAGAAATGCCGAACACGCCGGTCGATGTTCAGGTGCAAATTCTGAATTCCGCACTCGCAGTTATTTATCAGGAAGATCATCTCGATACAACCAACGCATTTGGATTGTTCAACCTGGTGATCGGACAAGGACAAAATCCTACGTCTTCATTTTCCAACATAAATTGGGCCAGTGGTCCGTTTTATTTGCGCATTTACATTGATGCAAATAACAGCGGGTATGTAAACATGGGCTACACCCAGTTATGGTCTGTGCCGTATGCACTTTACGCAAAAGAATCCGCGAATGGACCTCAAGGACTACCCGGAACAAATTGCTGGGATTTGGATGGAGATGGTGTGAATGATCCTGCAGAAGATGTAAACAACGACTCGCAGTGGAATGCACTCGATTGTCAAGGAGATAGTGGCGCAGTTGGACCGCAAGGACCACAAGGTGCGCAAGGTATTCAGGGTGTACAAGGAACACAGGGTGCTCAAGGAATACAAGGTGTACAAGGAGCAACAGGAGCAACGGGCCCGAACGGACTCGCATGTTGGGATCTCAACGGAAATGGAACTGGCGATGTTGGTGAAGACATTAACACGGATGGATTGTGGAACTCACTTGATTGTGCTGGTGCAGTAGGTGCAACTGGCGCTCAAGGTCCAACAGGTGCTCAAGGTCCAAGTGGAATAGCAGGAACAAACGGTGCGACTGGAGCAACCGGTCCTTCAGGAACAAACGGAGCGAATGGAGCAACAGGAGCTACTGGTCCTTCAGGAACAAACGGAACGAATGGAGCAACAGGAGCTACTGGTCCTTCAGGAACGAACGGAACGAATGGTGCAACGGGAGCAACTGGTCCTTCGGGAACAAACGGCACCAATGGAGCAACAGGAGCAACTGGCCCATCAGGAACGAACGGAACAAATGGTGCAACGGGAGCAACTGGCCCAACGGGTTCAAACGGAACGAATGGCGCAACGGGAGCGACTGGTCCATCAGGTACAAACGGAACGAATGGAGCAACAGGTGCCACGGGTCCTTCAGGTACAAATGGAACGAATGGTGCAACGGGTCCAACCGGTGCAACGGGACCGACTGGAACTTTTGCAATGGCAGGAGTATTTGGACAGACGCTTTATTATAACGCAGGATGGATTGCGACGAGCAATTTGTACAACGATGGTATTCGTATTGGAATTGGTACCTCTTCTCCGAATGTAAACGGTCAGCTTGATGTGAATGGTGATGCATTTGTAAATGGACATCGCATTGGAAGAGGGGCCGGACTTTCTCAGTTCAATACGGTGCTTGGTACAAATGCATTGGGAAGTACGAATACGGGAACAGATAATACTGCAATTGGATTCAACACACTTCGCTTTAACTCTACCGGTGGGCAAAACACGGCCATCGGTGCGTCGGCCCTTAATGCGGTTGTGATCGGATCTTCAAACACCGCAGTAGGATATGCATCTTTTGGTAACAACACTAGTTCGTTCAACACGGGGTTAGGGGCTTCTTCCGGTGAACAAAACACAACAGGGAACAATAACGTTGCAATAGGAAACAGAGCGCTCTGGCTAAATCAAACGGGTAACCAAAACGTTGCTGTAGGAAAAGACGCCTTAGTAAACACCACAGGATCACAAAACGTGGGCATTGGCTTCCAGGCGAATATTACCAACACAACAGGTACAAACAACACTGCTATTGGTTATGCCGCAAGCGTTACGGTAGCTGGACTTACCAATGCAACTGCGATTGGTTCAGGTGCTCAAGTCTCTGCAAGTAATTCACTTGTTTTGGGCAGCGGGGCCAATGTTGGCATTGGAAACAGTGCACCCGCATTCAAACTGGATGTAACAGGTAACGTTCGTTTCACAGGTACAGCACAAATCGGAGTGTATACATTACCAAGTACTGATGGTATTGCCAATGCTGTTTTGAAAACAAACGGACTTGGAGTTGTATCATGGCAACCAGACAATACCGGCACCGGAACAGTAACCGGAAGTGGTACGCTTAATTTTCTTCCGAAGTGGAGTTCTGCTACAGGACTCACCAATTCGATGGTGTATGATAATGGGACAAGTGTTGGTATTGGAAATACTGCGCCAAGTGCCACTCTTTCGGTTGGAGTAAATAAGTTTCTGGTTAACGGAGCAGATGGCGATCTCAGTTTCACAGACCCTAACGGATCAATTATTTTCCCAGCGAGTTCAGCAGGTAATCCGGCAATGATTTCCATGTTCGCAAGTGGTTCTGGAAATCCAGCTCGTATGGTGCTCGGACACAGCCCCGCTTTCCCTGACTGGGGCTTGATGTACGATGATGGCTTTGATAGATTTCATTTCACCAACAATGGAGGAGCGGGAGCTGCTCTTACTGTTGATATTGGTTTTAGTGCAGTCGGAATAAACAATACTTCTCCAGCATATGCACTTGATGTAAATGGTACGACCAACACAGCAGGATTCATTATGCAGCCTGGTGCAAGTAGTGGTAAGGTCATGACATCAGATGCTACCGGTGTGGGAAGCTGGGAGTTTCCATTAACACCAGCAAAATTCGGTGAGCTTGCTTCTGTTTATCCGACAAACAATTCAAGTCAGTATAGTTATACCCCAGTGGTATTAACAATTACTCCGCAAAGCAGTGGAGTAGTTGTGTTAAACGGTACAGTAGGCTATAACTACAATTCTTCGTTTACAAGCCAGGTTGATTTTGGTTATTACGTTGCAACAACGCCTGCAGTGCCTAATTCCTCCACACCTCTTTCATCATCAACGACTACCTCTGGCTATGCTGCAGCGGAAGGCACGGGCTTTACCAGATCCGTTGTCCCTCTGGTTTGGTCGTTCACAGTAGTTGCAGGGCAAACGTATTACATCTATGTTGGAATGCTAGATGGTGGGCTATCTACTCAGACTTCCGGAAATATGGTGGCTCCAAAAGTTACCGCAACACTTCATTCATCGGCAGGCTTATAATGTATTGAACATGAAAAAAATATTCTTCATATTCTCTGTGACCATTGCGGTGCATCTAAATGCGCAACAGGTCGGTTCACTTACTCCTGTGCTCATTGGCAGTAGCGGAAATTATTCCACCGGAGGAAACATCACATTGTCGTCTTCGGTAGGAGAGTGTATCGTTCCAACAACACAAGCGGGTCCGATTATCCTCACACAGGGATTTCAGCAACCATCTGTAAACGGAACTTTGTCTTTGCAGAGTACAGTCAGTTATTTCAACTCGACTTGTCTGGGTGCGAATGACGGTGTTGCAACATTATCTGCCACTGGTGGATCTGCACCTTACACGTACATCTGGAGCTCCGGTTCCGGAGATACACTGCAGTCAGTTGACAGTCTCGCTCCGGGGAATTACACAGTAACTGTTATAGATGCGGGAAACTTATCGCAGACGCACACCTTCACTGTAATTGACGGAACTGATATCTGCGGAATTGTTACTTACACCGGTTTCAGTCCAAATGGTGATGGACAAAACGACGTATGGGTAGTTGATTATCTAGAATTGCACCAGCCGAATGAAGTGGAAATTTATAATCGCTGGGGTGGAATGGTATGGCGCGGAACCAACTACGACAACGTGAATGTGGTTTGGAACGGTCGCACCCAGGATCAAACAGAATTACCCGATGGTACATACTATTGGATTATCAAAGTAGATGGAGCAGTAACGAAAGGATGGGTCGAGTTGACTCATTAATCTTATGAACTACAAAAAAACATTAACCCGGTTTGCTGTACTCGCGCTGTTTGCGTGTTGTGGACTCTCCCTGCATGCACAACAGGATCCGCAGTTCAGTCAGTACATGTTCAATCCATTGTCGGTGAATCCTGCTTACGCGGGTAGTCGCGGTGTGATGAATGGTGCACTCGTCTATCGTCAGCAGTGGATTTCATTTCCAGGTGCGCCGAATACGCAGGCACTTGCGATCAATACTCCGCTTCGCAAAGGGAAAGTTGGATTGGGTGCAGAACTCGTACGTGATCAGATAGGACCGAAGACAAGCATAGGTGCGTATCTCGATTATGCCTATCGAATTCCACTTGGTAAAGGAAAACTTGCATTCGGACTTGGAGCAGGAATTCTCAACTACCGTATCAATTGGTCAGACATAACGTATCGCGATCAGGCAGACGTGTATGCGCAACTGGCGAATGAAGGTCACATGCTTCCTGATTTCAAGTTCGGCGTGTTCTTCAACAATAAAAATTTCTACACGGGGTTGTCTGTTACACATTTGAATCGTGCTCAGTACGGGGAGTTCATCGCTGATTCGCTTTCTCCAACCGCACAATTACGTCGTCATAACTTCTTTACCATCGGACGCGCATGGAAAGTCGGTGACAACTTCACACTGAATCCATCGTTGATGGTTCGCGGTGTAGTTAGCACGCGGATAGTGAGTATCGATTTGAATTTCAATGTCCGTTATAAAGAAGCAATCTGGTTCGGTGCTTCATTCCGGACGGAAGGTGATCTGATTATCATGGCACAATACAACATCAGTGAAAAGCTGAAAGTTGGTTACTCTTACGATTCTACATTCGGAAGAATGAAAGGTTATCACGGCGGATCACATGAAATCATGATTGGCTTCGATCTCAACCTGTTCAACTCTGAAGTGATGTCACCACGCTTTTTCTGATCTTTTTTGAAATACCATTTATGCGATTTATACAACGAATTCTCTTTTTAGTTTTACTTGCCTCTGTTGCAACTCCCCTCGCAGCGCAGATCAAACGTGGCGACCGACACTTCTATGCCGGCGATTACGCACGATGCATTCCAGCATACGAGCGCGGACTTCGGAACAAGAACGATGCGAAGGCGATGGAAAATCTGGCTAACGCTTATCGTATCACAAAAAATTATATGAAGGCGGAAGAGTGGTATGGCAAAACAGTTGCTGCGAATCCGAACTGTGGTCCACTCGTGCATTATTATTATGCGATGACGCTGAAGAACAACGGAAAGATTCCTCAGGCGAAAGAAGAACTGAATAAGTTCATGGGTCAACAACCCGATAGTAAACTGGGTAAGGAACAAGTCGAGGCGCTTGACAATATTCAGCTCTGGCTCTCACAAACTCCGTTGTACGCTGTGCACAACGTTGGAGGACTGAACTCGGAAGTTTCGGATATGTCACCATCTTTTTATGGTAATGGTTTGATGTTCTCTTCTGATCGCGGTGAAACAGATGTGCTCAACGGAGAGAATGCAGGAACAGGTCGCGCATTCTATGCAATTTATTACATAGATAAAAAATCAGAGAACGAAGATTCTATTTCATTCGCGAAACCAAAGAAGTTGTCGCGCGAAATCAATAAAGATTTCCACAACGGACCGGTAAGTGTGACTTCCGATGGAAATAAAATGGCGTTTAACCGTGTTGCCAACAAAGTGAAAATGATGTCGGCAGGTTATGTAAATCGTCCGCAAATTTTCTTCGCCGAGAAAAAGGGCAAGTCGTGGGGCAATGTGAAGCCTTTTCAATACAACAATGAAAAGTATTCGTTCGCACATCCTTCATTGTCTGCAGACGGAACAATTTTGTATTTCTCTTCCGACATGGAAGGAACGCTCGGTGGAAACGATATTTGGATGTCCAAGAAAGAAGGAGACAACTGGTCGCAGCCTGTTAATCTTGGCGCGATGGTAAATACACCGGGTAACGAAGTTTTTCCTTACGTGCGTCAGGATGGAATCCTGTTTTTCAGTTCCGATGGACATGGTGGAATCGGCGGACTCGATATTTTCTCATCTGCAAACGAAAACGGCGCATGGACAGAAGCTGTTAATCAGGGTGTGCCGTTGAATAGTGCAACTGATGACTTCGGAATTATTTTCAACTCGGAAGGAACGCGCGGTTATTTCACATCAGATCGTACGGGTGGAAAAGGATCGGATGACGTTTATTCGTTCAAGGTAACCGCGAAGTTTGTGAACATCCGCGGTACGCTGTTGTCGAGCAAGAATCAGAATGAGATACTCCCGAATACAGAAATTCAGTTGCTGACTGCAGACGGAAAGGTGGTGAAGACAACTACTTCCGATGCTAACGGCAATTTCAAATTCGATAACCTTTCTTCTGATCAGAATTATATTGTTCGTTTGAACGAAGAAGATCCGGGTCTCACGCGCACGAAGTATTACATGACAGATGATAAAAGTAATCTCGTTCGTGTGACTGTACTTGATGAAGTAGGAGGGAAGTTTACATTCCAGAATCTTCCGGTTGATCCGAATGCACCACCGCAGTTGCTGGCAGACGATGAGTATCTCACGATCGCAGGTAACCTTGTTGCAGATGGAAATCCACCGAGCGCAATTGCGAATACAAAAGTTGAACTGAAAGACGATCAGGGAAATATTGTACAAACAACTACGACAAATGATTTCGGCGCATTTGCATTCACACACGTGCCGCCGGACATGACGTACATTGTTTCCGTAGCAGAAGGATCAGCACCGAAGCTGGCTCCCAATTCAACGGTATCTATTACGAACAAGAGCGGTAAGTCGGTAATGACCACGACGCCGGATGCGAATGGAAGATTCCAGTTCCGAATTCTGGCGACAGATAAGAATACCATTTCAGCAATGTCCGTTACGGAACCTGAGTTGAGAATGGACATTCACGGTACGCTTACCGGTGCAGATACCAATCGCACTGCTATTGCGAACACGAAGCTGAATATGTTCAACGAGAAAGGTGAAATCATTGCCTCTACAACGACCGACGAACGCGGCTACTTCAACTTCCAGAACATTCCTTCCGATCAGGCTTACATCATGAGTGTTGAAGAAGTGAAGGACCCGAGTCTTGCGTCACTTGGAAAACTCTACGTGCGCGACGACAACGGAAAAGTCGTGAAGACACTCAAGATGAACCGCAATGGTAAGTATGAGTTCCGCATTCTTCCGATGGACAAATCAACGATTGCTTACGTGTATGTAGAAGATCCCTGGTTACAGGTTCTTCAGATGAAAGCGAAACAGTCGAAGGACAGTCTTACGATCATCGAGAACATTTACTACGACTACGGCTCTGCAGATATCCTTCCTTCAGCGGAAAACACGTTGCAGAAAGTGGTGAAAGTAATGCAGCTCGATGCTTCAATTACTATCGAGATTAGTTCGCATACCGACAGTCGTGCGGCAAACGATTATAACCAGCGTCTTTCGCTTAAACGTGCACAGAACGTTGTGGATTATCTCGTGAAGCGCGGTATCGATAAGAAACGTCTGAAAGCGGTTGGCTACGGAGAAACGAGGCTGTTGAATGGTTGTAAAGACGGATCGAACTGTACAGAAGAGGAACACGCGAAGAACCGACGCACGGAGTTCAAGATCAACAAGAAATAATGTGCTAATCGGTTAATATGCTAATGTGCTACACAACGCGCACATTGGGAGATTAACCTTCTTTTAGCACATTAACCCATTAGCAAATTAGTACATTGATAGATCAGTCCAGAATTATTTACGAAGACAACCACCTCATTGCTATAAACAAGCGCTCGGGTGAAATTGTGCAGGCAGACAAAACCGGCGATGCGCCCATTGGTCATCACCTGAAAGAATTTCTCAAGGAAAAATACAACAAGCCCGGCGAAGTTTTCGTTGGTGTTGTACATCGTCTTGATCGTCCGGTGAGCGGAGTTGTATTGTTCGCGAAAACCAGCAAAGGTTTAGAGCGCATGAATCAGTTGTTTCGCGAGCGTGCGACGAAGAAAATCTATTGGGCCATCGTTGAGCAGAAGCCGGAGAAGCCAGAGGGCAAGCTCATTCACTGGCTCGCGAAAAACGAGAAACAGAATAAGTCGTACGCTTCCCCAATTGAAAAAGCGAATCACTTGATTTGCGAGCTCGATTATAAACTGATTGCATCCTCAGATCGTTATCACCTTCTCGAAGTGAATCCGCTCACAGGTCGTCATCACCAAATTCGCGTGCAACTTTCCACGATGAAGACGATCATCAAAGGCGATTTGAAATACGGTGCGAAACGTTCTAATCCGGACGGCTCCATTTGTCTGCACGCGAGACGACTCGAGTTTATGCACCCGGTAAAAAACGAACCGATTTCTATTGAAGCTCCCGTGCCGCAGGATAATTTGTGGAAGGCGATGGAGGGGTTGGTGCCGAAAATATGATGTGCAACTTTGACAGCCGTGGGCTTTAGCCCGCGGGCTGGCACGAAACAACGAAATCACGGATACGAGTTACGCGGGTTTAAACCCGCGTTGCTCATGTCGAAAAGGGAACCGTATTCTCGCCATCCGCGGGATGAATCCCGCGGCTGTCATAAATTTTTTGTGGAACCTTCTCCTCATTTGCATCACTTATTCGGAATTGCTAACCGCTTGCATTTTTTAGCATTCCAACAGATACCTTTCTTCGTACATTTAAGTTGAATTCCGGAGTAGCTTATGCTCGCAAAAATCCGATACTGGTCGGTTTATACGATCTTCCGTTGGCAGTTTATTTTCATTGCACTCTGCATGTGGGCGGTGTACACGTGGCTCGTGCTGAATGTGAAGAATACGGGAACAGATGAGTGGATTCGAATTGCGCAGTGGTTACAGGTATTATTTTTATCCACCATCGTTCTGATGGGATTCAGCATTCTCACGCTTCTCATTTCCTGGTTCGTTTTTCTCCGACAAATGAAGTCGGGAAGAATGAAACTTTCTGTTCAATTGCCAGAAGACAAAACGCATGAAGCAGGTACGGTTCCTATCGAAGCAAAAATCACGAACATCCTGCGACCAATCCTGGGTACGGTGGAAGTGAGAATTGTCTTCCCGGGAATGCTTGTTTCACAGCGAATTCTACTCGACGAGAATAAGAAAACCTGGTTGGCTCCGTATAACACTGTGGCAGGTACTTCAACGCTCGATCTTCATCACCGCGGGCTTCACGACATCGAAGAGATTCAGGTTATTCTCACCGACATGATGAAGCTCGTGTGCATTCCGATCACGCTTCATTCGCAAAACAGATTGCTCACTATTCCGAAGCAACTGAAAGAACAAACGTTTCCGATATTTCCTTCGGCAACGGAAGAGCAGGATGTGCGCATCAACATTCCGAAACGAGTGCAGGGAGAATTTCTCAGCTATAAAGACTTTGAATCGGGTGATGACATCCGCCGTATTGTCTGGAAGATCTATGCACGCAGCGGAGAATTGGTTGTTCGCGTTCCGGAAACACGTGATCCGTATGCGTCACACGTTTACATCTGCACCGGATTTTACAATACGTTGATTACTGAATTCGATGATCTCGCCGGAAGAGAATTGCTCAACGTGTATAAAGATTCCTTGCGTCAGGTGTACGATGCCGTGTGTCGCAATCAACACAGTGTCCGTCTCATCAAAGATCAGGAAGAACAGAAAGACGCGCCGAACACGGATGTATCGAAAGACCTTTATTTTCTGAGTACAGCACATTGGCAAAGCGATCAGTTGCCTCACGAGAATTTTGTGAATCCGAAAACGGCGGTGATTTGTTTGTCGTCTGCAACGCCCGTGGAAGAAATCGAAAATCTTTTTGGAAAGCTGGCATTGCATGTGCCGGTGATGGTATTCGGATTGAGTGATGCACTGGGTCCAGCGTTTAAGTTTAAGTTCAGAAACGTTTTCTTCAAACCGAAAGAACATCCGCTTTCTGAAGTACGTAAGTCGTGGTGGATTTCTCCGTTGAGAAAACGCCTGAAGCTGAATGAAGATCGCATCCGAAAATTAGTGAATCAACGTGGTAATGCGTGGTTGATGGAGATGAAACCGAATGAGTAGCGAACCTGTCATAAAGAAGTCTTTTTTCGAGCTGATGGTTCGATTGCTGTTTGTCGTTGTTCCGACAATGGCAGTGAGTGCGTATGTGCTGACCTCAATCAATCTTTCTTACACAGGATTCAACAGCGGAACAACTTCTCAATTTCTTTGGTTGTCGGCGGGAATCATGGGCGCGTATCTGCTCTCCTGGCTTCGTGGACGATTCTTCGTGCTCTCTGCAATCGTTCTTCTCGGATTGTGGATCGGTAAATTGATTGTGACAAATCTCTCCGGAGAGTTTGATGTGTTCTACGCACAAGCGAAGTATTGGCTATTCTCCACGTTGTTCACTATCGGTTGGATCGCAGGATTTTTAATCAATCGTTCGCGGGTATTCGTAGTGATCTGGTGTAGTTTGCTCACCTTGGTTTACATCGTGTTCCTTTCGCGTGCAGAGAATACGAAGATGACAGAGTTCGCCGGTTATCTTCTGCCACTTTTCATGTACACGATTTACATGTTGTATCTCGTTCCGCAGATCTTACAAACCGGAGATTGGAACAAGAAGAAAGCTACGCGCTGGATTACTACGATTTTCGTTTTGCTCGGACTAGCTTGGGGCGTTTTCGAACTGTTGTCTTGGGAGAGAATGCCGGAGATCGCAGCAACGGAACACCAGCTCGACAACAAAGACGACAAGGATGATAAGAATGGCAGAGACGGTGTTGACGGCTACGACCAGAAGCACGGTTTGATGGAAGAAGGCAGTGATCCGGACGAAGGTAAAGGTGGCAGCAGTGGAGATGATCCCAAGGATGGCAAAGACGGTAAGGATGGAAAAGATCCGAAGGATGGGAAAGACGGAAAGGATCCGAAAGATGAAAAGGATGGGAAAGATGGGAAAGACGAGAAGGATGGAAAGGATGAGAAAGATCAGAAGGGCGGAAGTAAAGGCGAAGATGGTGAAGGTGGATTGAAGATGAAAGATTCCATGTCAATGGGTGAGAAGCAGAGTAAATCTGATATTCTCATGTTTTGTGCGCGACTGGAAAATTATTTTCCGAATGGTGCACCGCAACCTTTGTATTTCGTGTATCACTATCTCACGAAGTATGATCCAAAGACAGAAACGTTTGTACGTGATCCGTTGATTCCTAGTTCGGATGAAATCTCGATTGATCCTTCGAAGGTTGATATGTACCGCACGAAAGTAGATTCGACGGCAATCAAGAATTCATTTGCCACGAAGAAGCGTAAAACGATTGAAGCCGATGTGTTCATCAGTGCAACCGTATGGAAACATTCTCTGCTTGCGCCTTCCGCTGCATATTCTGTGCAAACAATTCCGGTTGATACGGGATACAAAGATTTATTCCGCTCGGGGTATCACGTCAAATCGTATTCGTCTGAGCTGAACAACGCTTACTTCGTTTACAATCCTTCGTCGAATCCCAATATTCTACCATACCAGCAGGAACGTTACAATGAGCTGAGTTCGGTGAAAGATTACACCGGAGTTGATTCTCTCTACTACGCATATTACACGCAGTTGCCGCAAGGAAGTTTATTCGACTCCATCCGAAATCTCGCCATACAGATCACCGCTACAGCGCAAACTCCTGTAGAAAAAGTGATAGCTATTCGCGATTACTTCCTCTCGAAGAAACCGGACGGTTCTCCGTTGTACAAGTACACACTCGATCCTGGTGCACCTGGGGATCCGAATATTCCCACCGGTGGAATGCTTCGTAATTTTCTTTTCTCGAAGCACGAAGGTTATTGCACGTATTACGCAGGCGCATCAACACTCATGCTGCAGGCTGTTGGAATTCCCGCACGATTCACAACAGGATTCGCAACCATCGATCGTAGCGACAAGAACAAAGGTTGGTATTGGTTCTATGCTTCGCAGGCGCACGCATGGACTCAGGTTTATTTTCCGGAGTACGGATGGCTCGACTTCGATATGACGATCTCGAGTGAAGAAGAAGGTGGAGTGGGTGAAGCACCGAAACCCGATGGAACTCCTCCTGTTCCTCCTCCGCAACCTTGGTTGATCATTGATGGCGTTGTTACCGAAGAACCTGTTCCGGGATCAGGTCGTGTGAAAATTAAATTTAAAGATCTCATTTTCTTCAACGACGAATACCATCTCGACGTTGAACGCGAAGAAGAAGTTGATGCGACACTCTGTCGTTTTGTGTACGCAACCGTTGATACCACATTCGAAGCGATTCACAAAGGCGATTCAATTTTCGTTGTATCCTGGGATGACATGGCGAAAGATGTGCCTGAACCTGATCCGAACAAATCGATAGAAGAGCAACTGAAAGATTTCACGTGGCCAATGATTGCCGATGAAATTTACATTCAGAAGAAATTGCCACCGAAGAAAGAGCAGGAGTCTGAAGAGGAGAAGAAGAAGGATGAAGAAATTCAGACTGACTGGACCATGCTTTGGTATATTCTGATGGGACTAGGCGGAGCATTGGTACTTGGTGTTATTTTCTTCCCGTTGTTCTTCTTGTTGCGTTTGCGCTTGAAAATATCACAGGCGAAGAATACAGCGGGCAGAGCAGAAGCAGTTTACCGTTCTGCATTGTACACCTATCACATGAGCGGAGAAGAACTGAAAACGCAAACGGCATTGTCGTATGCGCAAGAACGTGTTGATCCGAAATACGGAACCTACTTCGCAGAATTTGTAAATGTTTATTTGCGCCTCAAGTATTCCGGATTGCCAGAACGAACAGAGGACAAAACGACCATCAATAACTTTAATGCGGTCTTCCGCGGCATGGTTCGCAGCAAGTTGAATGTATTCAAAGCATTTGTGCGCTGGTTCAACCTCATGCGTGCGTTACGTTACTTCCGCGCACCGGAATCACTTACCGAACAAGAAAATCAACCTTATGGAAAACCATAACCCAACCGAAGCACCGTTTCATGCGGAGAAGCTCAAACAGCTGACCGACAACATCGGTAAAATTATTCGCGGTAAAGACACCGAAGTGAAGTACGTGATTGCGTGCTTGCTTTCACGCGGACACATTTTGCTGGAAGATAATCCGGGTTCAGGAAAGACAATGTTGGCGAAAACGCTGGCGCAATCCATTTCAGGTGGACTGAACGAAGCTCCGTTGAATCAGGAAGGAACGGTTGCATTTCGTCGTATCCAGTTTACTCCCGATTTGCTTCCGATGGATCTGATCGGTTCGCACATTTACGACGACGCTAAAAAAGAATTCATCTTTAAGAAAGGTCCGTTGTTTACGAATGTACTTCTTGCGGATGAAATTAACCGTGCTTCTCCGAAAGTGCAATCCGCATTGCTGGAGTGTATGGCGGAAGGACAGATTTCTGTTGGAGATCGCACCTGGCATCTCGATAAATTCTTTTTTGCAATTGCTACGCAAAACCCGATTGAATCGGAAGGAACATATCCACTTCCGGCCGCACAGCTTGATCGTTTCTTCATGAAGATCAGTTTCGGTTACGTATCATCGGATGTTGAGTATGGAATTTACACCGACTATCTCGCGATCAACGACGTAAGACAAAGTGTGAAGCAGGTTCTGACATATGGCGACATCATCAAGTTGCAGGAAGAATCTGAACGCGTGTATGTGCATCCGGAAATTATTCGTGCAGTCGTGAACATTACACAGGCAACACGCAAGAATCCCGATATCTCTGTGGGCTGTTCAACCCGGGGTGGAATTATTTTCATTCGTTGCCTCAAATCATGGGCATTGGTGAATCAGCGCAACTATGTGACTGAGGACGATATCAAAATGATTGCGCATGTAGTTTTGCATCACCGCATGATCTTCCGTAACCGTGAAGGCACGGCGAATGCATTGAACAATATCGTGAATCAGGAAATTCAGCGTTTGTCACGAGTTAGTATAACGAATCAATGAGGAAATCCTGACGATTACTGTCAGGATTCACGAATTCAAAATTTGGAAATATTATAGAATGAGTAAATTAGTTCCTGTACTCGCATTGCTGCTTCTGTCGAAGGCTCTTTCTGCTTTCGATGAGGAAGAACGTCGTTCGATTGATATCGATCGCCGCAGCCTTGTATTCAGTTCACAGGAAGCTTTCGAGAAATCGCGGGAGTTCATTCGTCGCGACAGTACCTATTACATCGGATGGATGTACCAGGGTGCTTATCTCAATGATCGGGCAAACGATGAGAAAGGATTCGTTCAGGCAATCAAACCCTTGCAGAAGGCACTCGATCTCATTGAACGCGATTACGACAAGCAATTACGAACGCGTACCAATGATTACATCGGATATCTCGGTGTAAGTTATCTGCATAACGATTACTCGATCATCGCGAATTGGCTGGCAGGTGCGTATCAGAATATTGAGAATGCACAGGCTGCTTATGATGTGCTCATGCGTGTCAAGCAGCGTGATATGCAATACGAGTACTCTGTTGATTCGTGGAATACGCTTGCCTGGATTTACCACCGCAACCGCATGTATACTTCAGAGAAATTTCCTTTCCTGCTGAATTCGGTAGCGGAAAATGATTCTGTGGCTTACGATTGTCTCGACTCAGCAATCGCGAAGACGCAGCGTGACCTGGAAATATGTAACGGGTTGTTTGACGCATCGGTGTTTAATGCACGTTACTACTTCACGTATCACTACAAAGTAATTCTGTTCACGTACGACTTCGAGCTTGACTCTGCGGATTACTACTACGACATTCTGCTGCAATCGGGTTACTACAGCAGCAACAACTACGCGAATTACATGTACATGAAAGGAGAATTCTCCATCGCGGAGCAGTTCTACCTGGAAGCAGAAAACCGCGATTATTCAACGGAGAAGCACACACGCGAATACTATTACATGCGTGGATTGCTGGAAGTGAATCGCGCTACACCACAGCGTGCGGATAGTTTGCTCAAAGTGGTGATCAATAAGGATGGGCAAACACCGGGTTATGGCTGGCACAATATTGCATTAGCCCGTGCGCAATCGTATGAAGGACTAACAACTATTTCACAACGGACGCTTAATGGTGCTGCGCGTTTCGAAGAATTACACATTGGCACAACATGGGGAGAGGAGCAGTACAATCTTTCCGTCGCGATGCTGAATTACGTCAACCAACTTCACTTTGAGAGCGAATATTACTTTGAGAACAACCAATGGTATTTCTGGTTGAATCCGGTGAATTGGTACAAAGCCATTGAATTCAAAGTACGCGTGCATCACTTCAAACTGATTTTAGTTTCATTGGTTGCTTCGAATCCGGAACGTGCTGCCGTGCTTTACCCGCTTTTCTCTTCTGAAAATCTGTTGAGTTGGGATGAGTCGTGGCAGATGCTGGACGGCTTCAGCGATAAATATTTCATCGATGTGTATGAAAAGATGCTGGAGGACGATCCGCGTCCGGGTGTGAAAAACTATATCAAGTTTGTTCTCGCAAAACTTTACATCTCGCGTGGAGATGAAGATGTGGGACTTGTGTACCTCGAAGAAATTTACGCTGAGCTATCGAACGAACGCATGGATTTCGACAATATGTTGTACGCGCGTACGTGTGAAGCAATTGCACTAATATCTGATGGCGATCTCAAACAGGAATGGTTGAACGAAGCGTATAATACGTTTCCGCAAATGATTCCGTACAGCAACGAGAAACTAAAGTTTAACGTGACTGTTGATGGAGAAGCTTACGAACCAACAACAACCGAACTGATTGGTCGCGCTGCAATAGGAATTCTGCTTACGACAATTGTGTTGGCAGTCCTATATGGTTTTGCCAGAAAGTACTTCCGTTTCAGGCACAAAGCGAAATGGGTGTACATTCCTGCAACATCAATTACGATTGCAATGATCATTCTTATTTTGATCAACATCGGTAATCGTTCGAAGCTCAGTCTGGAAAAGCAGATCATGTTGAGTCTCGCGGAATGCAACGTTGGCTTCACAGATGATTCTTCAGCACCAACCGCAGATTTCAAATTTGTTGAAAGCGATTCTTCACTGACTGTGGAGTACATAGTCATAGATTCCGATGATCGTGTAGTGAATGAAGGTTCTTACACGGTTGATGAGAGCAAACCAAACCTCGCCGGAATTGTGCTTGCATACCGGATGTTTAAGATTGACATCAGTTACAACACGACGGTTGATGCGGTTGACGTAAATGGTGAAACTCCGGAAGCAGAGGCTGCTGAGAACTAGACTCTGATGGTCGCTTCGCTCTCTGTTTCACCACAGAGACACGGCGAGCACGGCGAAAATGGATTTCGTCATATTTAATCTTAACGTCGTTGTAGCTAAAAATAGAATACAAGAAGCCGTGCTCGCCGTGCCTCCGTGGTAAAGGCTGAGCATCGTGAAGCTTAAGTCTTTTGATGCTTCTTTCGTGCAGCAGGAAAAAGAATGTTGTTCAGAATAAGTCTGTAACCCGGAGAGTTGGGATACAAGGATAAATCCGTTGGTGGTTCTTCCACACGATGCTGATAATCCTCCGGATCGTGGCCGCCGTAAAATGTGTACATGCCTTTACCGGCTTCACCGTGAATGTAACGTGCTTCGTTGATCGCTTTGTTCTCACCCATGATGAGCACTTCCGGTTTTACAAGTGCTTTGTCGAATCCTGTTGTTTGTCCCCAGAAACCTTTGACGAGGTTCGCGTGGTTCTGACACAACATCGTTGGAATCGGATCCCACTTTGCTGAAAATTCGAAAAGCGAAAAATAATCGTTCGTTTCAGTCACACCACGTGATGTGCGTGTACCGTATGTATCGATGTCGGAGAATTCATACTCGGTTGAATTCAGTTTCAGGTGAAAGTTTGTGAATGCAAAACACTTCGTATAATCAAGCTTTGTATTCATCTTCGGATCGAATCCGTCTCCGTCGTACATTTTATCGCAGATGTCAACGCCTTCCGCAGCGAGTGCAATATCGTAGGAGTCAGTTGCTGAGCACATCGCAAACAGAAAGCCTCCGCCCGCAACAAATTCTTTGATCTTCTTCGCAACGGCGAGCTTGAGTTCAGAAACTTTTGCGAAACCTAATCTGTTCGCAGTTGCTTCGTTGCTTGCTACATCCGCTTTGTACCACGGCGCATGCTGAAATCCAAGCCAGAATCGTCCGTACTGACCCGTGAAATCTTCGTGGTGCAAATGCAGCCAATCGTATTTCGGAAGAACTCCTCCGATTACTTTGTCATCGTAAATGGTGTCGTAAGGAATATCGGCGTACTTGAGTACCATCGTTACCGCATCATCCCATGGTTGTTTGTTCGACGGCGTGTACACTGCAATCTTCGGTGGCTTTTCGAGCTTCACTGCATCCATGTTCACAGACGGTGAAGAAATCTCAGCGAGAATCCCGTTTGCCATGACATCCGGAATGACTTCGAACTTCACGTTCATGACCTGGCATTCCTGCTCGTCTTCCTTCGTGTACGGAAACATAAAGCTTCCGTAGCGGTAGTTGAGCAACCAGTATGCTTCCCCACCGCGATTGAGCACTTTGTACGTGATTCCATACGCACGCAGGTGATCGCTCTGCTGCTCATCCATAGGAATGAGAATTTGTGCAGCACGAACAGACGTGAAGAGAAAGGCAAATACAATGAAAATTCCGAGACGCATCATGACAGTGAGATAGCCAATATTGTACCGAATTTACGGGTTTTTGAGAGGCTTTAGACGTTAATTTGTCACAAACCATTCGAGCCAATAGGAACTTTGGGCTGTCTGCGACGCTCATCACGGCGACACGGCGGGCACGGCGGCAATTATGTTGTTATTCGTTCTATGCGTGATCTGCAGGATTTCCTGAAGAAGAAAATTCTGAAGCAGGATGAAGCGGGTGGGAGGAGTACGGGGTATTTGTTGAAAGTGTGAGCGCTGATTGGGTAGATAAATGTGCTTGGCTGAGTGCTGATTCTTAATTTCAGATGTGAGTTCAGAAAAGGCGGAGAAAAGTTAATGGCAATTTCTTAAGGAATACTGCACCTTCCGGTTTACAGCTTCGTTTTATTCTTTCGTCTTTTCAGTGCAGTTTCATAACGGGCTTTTTCTACTGCTGTTTTCGGCGATACTGCAGCCACTGTCGTAATTTTCCCGTGATCATTGATGGCTACAAAGGTGAAGAACGCGGAACTGATTGTATAGGTATTTCGACTGACTATGTTCGTTGCTGTGGCTTCCACGAAAATTTCCATTGAACTGTTAAAGGAGCGGGTAATCACTGCGACAATTTCAATAATGTCTCCGATACGTGCTGAACTTTTGAAGTTGACGGTATTGATAGAGGCCGTAACGCAAATGTGTCCCGTGTGACGTTGAGCACACACCGCCGCAGCTACGTCCATCCATTCAACCAGATGGCCTCCCAGGAGTAATCCCATAGGATTTGTGTGATTGGAGCAAACAACTTCTGTCTTTGTGGTAATGCTTTGCTTTGGTGATTTCGCTTTCATGTGTTACATGCTTATTGCAAACTGTTTCTGTATTGAAACTTTGCAGGGAGGGAATGAATCAAGGTGAATACTGATTTGAAAAGCAAAAGTACAATAGCACCCTGCGGGAAAACATGATTTGCAGCAGCAAAAAAACCGAAGGTTATGATGTGGGTCATGGTGAAATATATCGCGGAGCAGTTCCTTTGTTGTACCAATATGATCGGGCTACGAATACTGAGCAACATGCATTTGAATGGAAGTGGATTGGTTTAAACGTAATGGACAAACACCTGGGATTAGCGCATGATTCAAAGTGCTTTCCTGATTTGATCCAACGCAATGCGGAAGTTGGCGCTGATCTTTATTTATTTACTCATTAAATAAAGTATAGTTATGGACACATCTCACGATTATGAAGTGCGGCTCAATTGGCTCTCAGCACGTATGGGTGTTGTTTCTTCACCTGATCTTGAAGAACGTATTGTGGTTGCTACGCCACCGGAATTCCCTGGTGGAGTAAGCGGAATCTGGTCGCCGGAACATTTATTTGTAGCAGCAATCAGCAGCTGCTTCATGACAACGTTTCTGTCGATCGCGGAGAAGTCACGACTGAACTTTAAAGGATTTACCTGTGCCGCAACAGGTAAACTCGAATTAGTTGATAAAGCTTATCTAATGACTGAAGTCGTACTTAAGCCTCATTTGATCATCACGCGTTTGGAAGATCAGGATAAAGCCTTGCAACTGTTGCACAAATCCGAGAAGCATTGTCTTATTTCTAATTCTGTGAATTCAAAAATATCGGTTGAGCCAGTTGTCACGATTGAAGCCATGACCAGTGCACTCTGATTGGTGTACAAGCTGCAGGCGATTCGCAAACAAAACATTTCTGGCTTGAGTACGCGTAGAAACACCGGGTGCATTTATCCCAAAACTGATCTGTGTCAGGTTCTGCATTGAGGCTGGTCATGGCAGTAAAGTGATGTGGAATATATTTTTGTTGCAAACGAATCGAGATCATGCGTCAACTTCTTGAGCGGTACAATAAACCTATTCCGCGGTACACCAGTTACCCGCCGGTTCCTTGCTGGGATTCAACTGCTCCGCAATCTACAGATTGGTTTCGGGATGTGCGCGATGCATGGAATACCGGTGACCATCAATTGAGTCTTTATATCCATTTACTATTCTGTGAGAGTCTTTGCACCTATTGCGCTTGCAATACGAGGATTACCACAGACCATCGGGTAGAGGAGCCCTATATCCAACGCCTTCTGAAAGAATGGTCATTGTACCTCGACGCAATTGACGAAACGCCGATCCTCAATGAATTTCATTTAGGTGGAGGTACACCAACTTTCTTCAGCGCAAATAATCTTAGCCAGCTCCTAAGTGGAATCCTTTCCACTGCACAACTAACCAAAAATGCAATCTTGAGTTTTGAGGCTCATCCTGCGAGTACTTCTGCGGCACATTTGGAAGCACTCTACAAGAATGGTTTTAGAAGAATGAGCCTGGGAATTCAGGATTTCGATCCGCGTGTGCAGCAACTGATCAACCGTAAGCAAACAGAAACACAGGTGCGCTCCATTACCAACATTGGACGTAGCATGGGATTTAATTCAATCAACTACGATCTGATCTACGGGCTACCCGGACAAACACTTGAGTCAATGGGAGAGACAATTCGCAAGGTGTCTGTGCTGCGTCCTGATAGAATTGCTTTTTATGGTTACGCCCATGTTCCATCGATGAGACCGGCACAAAGTTCTTATGAGCAACAACTGCCTTCTCCGGAAATGCGCGCAGAATTGTACTTGTGCGGTCGGGAGTTGTTAGTGAATGCGGGTTATTACGAAGTAGGCCTTGACCACTTTGCTTTGGATGGAGACGAGTTGCTCACTGCTTCGCGTGCTGGAAAGCTTCACCGCAATTTTATGGGTTACACCGAACATCAATCACCACTTCTTATTGGTCTTGGACCAAGCGCGATAAGTGACTCGGGAACAATGATGGCGCAGAACACACATACACTGGAAGATTGGAGTGTTGCAATAGATCGTGGGGAATTGCCAATTGTCAAAGGACATGTGATGACGGCGGAGGATCTGATACTCAAGAAACATGTTTTTGATATCATGTGTAATGGTGCAACCGAATGGAATTCCACTTCAGGCCAGATAAAATATCTGGATTCTGTGGTGGGACGGCTTCTCGAGTTTCACGATAATGGAATGATCCGGCTGGAAGGAAATCGCTTGAAGGTGCTGGAGAAAGGCAGACCATTCCTTAGACATATTGCGAACTGTTTTGATGCCCGTTCAGCAAGGCAAAACAAGGAGAAATTAATTTATTCGAAGGCTTAACTTCTTTTCTTGATTCGCGTGGTCCCGTTAGCTATCGGGATATCATCCAGCGAAGAAAGCTGAATTCACAGCGCGATAGAGCAGATGTTTTCTCAACGCATGCCCTTCCTCCACCAACGGATGCTCAAACTCTCCTTCACGTTTCATTCCGATTTTTTCCATCACTCTCCACGAAGGAATATTCTGCGGAACAGCGAATGCTAAAATCTCTGAGAACGATTTTTCTTTGAAGCCCCATTCTGTGCAAGCACGAGCTGCTTCTGTGCAGTAACCTTTGTTGTGTGCAGACGGAATGAGTCGCCAGAGAATTTCTATGCAGGGAGTGAAGGATGCTTCCCAGCGAGGATGCGTGAAGCCGATGAATCCTGCGAAGTCGTGAATGCCGGGAACTTCAATTGCGAAAACGCCGAAGCCGTGTTGTTCCCAATGAGCTTGCATGCGATCGATCATTGCGATGGTGTCTTCGCGCGTCATGAGCGAAACGAAATGTTTCATGACGATGGGATCCTGGCCCATTAACACCAACGGTTCCAAATCAGAAGGACGGAATTGACGGAGAAGTAGTCGTCTCGTGCGAATTTCCATGCGATTCGAAGATTCGAAAAATTTGAAGATTTGAAAAAGCTGTTAAGTCCGAAATGAATTCTCGAATATTCGAATCTTCAAATATTCAAATTTTAAAACGGATCTTCTTCGATGTCGTTGAGTTTCGAGCCGCGAATAATATTTCCTCCGCCTTGCTGGAAATTATTGAAGTCGTCGTTTGGACCGAGGCCGGCTTTTGGATCGTAGTTGCCGTTTGGTGTGTCGTTGGAATAAGTTCCCATTCCGCCCTGATCGAAACCAGAATCGACATCCAGGAATTTTGCTAGACGATCGATGAAGCGAAGGTTCACACTTCCTACCGCACCATTACGGTGTTTCGCAATGATGATCTCCGCCATGCCGTGTGTAGAATTTCCTTCTGCATCCTGCGTCATGCCATAGTATTCCGGACGGTGAATGAACAACACCATATCCGCATCCTGTTCAATCGCACCCGATTCACGTAAGTCAGAAAGCTGCGGACGTTTGTCACCTCCACGCGTTTCAACCGCACGACTCAACTGTGAAAGTGCAATCACCGGTATGTTGAGCTCTTTCGCGATTGACTTCAATGAACGCGAGATCGTAGAAATTTCCTGTTCACGATTTCCGCGGGAGTTGTCACCACCGGTTGTCATGAGCTGGAGGTAATCGACAATCACCATCTGAATATCATGTTGTGCTTTCAGTCGGCGGCATTTTGCACGCATCTCGAAAATGGAAAGTGCAGGCGTATCGTCAATGAAAAGCGGTGCTTCTGAAAGCTTTCCGATTTTCACGTGAAGCTGTTGCATTTCGTGATCAACGAGTTGACCTTTTTTCAGTTTCTCTGCAGGCAATTCCGCTTCAGCAGAAATCAAACGCTGAACGAGCTGTACCGACGCCATCTCCAGAGAGAACACTGCGATCGGACGCTGAAAATCTACTGCCGCATTTCGTGCGAGAGTAAGAACGAAAGCCGTTTTACCCATCGCAGGACGTGCTGCAAGAATCACCAAATCTGAATTCTGCCAACCGGAAGTCATTCGATCGAGATCGGTGAATCCGGATGGAACACCACTCACACCGCTCTTCTGATTTTTCGCGGCTTCAATTTGCTGCATCGCCTGACTGATAAGCGAGCTCATTTTGTCGTAGTTCTTGCGGATGTTACC
Organism: Flavobacteriales bacterium; assembly: GCA_040377305.1. Classification (GTDB taxonomy): domain Bacteria; phylum Bacteroidota; class Bacteroidia; order Palsa-965; family Palsa-965. Next base: position 169,092 of record JBEIPA010000003.1, read on the forward strand.
TTCTACAACGGAGAAGAGGTTACGTTCCGCATGATCGAGCAAATCGAACACATCGGCAGTTTCTTCGTATGCATCGCGGATTGTGTCGCTGGAAATGCGGATCAATTCGCGCTGAATATATTTCTGTGCAATGATACGCGCGTGGAATTCAACGTTTGCTGAACTCGCTACGCGGTTGGTTAGCTGTGAGATATAATAGGCACCACCAACAATCTCAAGTTCACCGGTTCTTTTCAGTTCCTGGGTAACGGTGAGAATGTCAATCGGTTCAGAACGCTGGAAGAGGTTTTGAATAGCCCCGAAAATGCGTCCATGTGCTTCCTTATAAAACGATTTTGGTTGCAGAATGTCGATAACCGCAGTCAAAGCATCCTTTTCGAGCATGAGTGCACCCAACACAGCTTCCTCCAACTCAACGGCTTGCGGAGGCAGCTTTCCAATTTCATACAACTGCTGAGATACCTGCGAAAATTGGGCAGTTCGGCGTGTTGTATTTTTTTTCTCTTCGGTACTCATTACAGCGGATTATTTTTTGAAAGGGCTCCAAAAGTATACAAAACACGGACGTGTGCGGGGCGGGACTTATCCACATAAAGTTAACGCAGGATATCACCGAATGTTCATTCTTTTCGACTCAAGTTTTGAACAGAACAACATCTTTTCACAGTATAAAATTGTATCTGTTAGGAATGCAGGTTGTTGCGCCTTCGGCACTTTGCCACAGATTCGCAGATTACTCAGATTTCGCAAATTGAATTGTAGGTGGAGGGTTGAAAACAAAAATCAATTAATCTGTGAAATCTGCGAATCTGTGGCAAGCTGTGGAGCAGCAGAGAATAAGGATTCTTCGGCTAAGCGCTGAATATTGCTATTTTTGCTCACCTTGAAATCAGAAGTAAAGCTGGGAGATAAAACCTTTGTTCCGTATTTAACGGAAGATAAAATCGCGGTTGCAGTTAAGCAGGTTGCTCAGAAGATTAACACTGATTACGCCGGAAAAAATCCCTTGTTTCTTGTGATTCTGAACGGATCGTTTTTATTTGCGGCAGATTTACTACGTGCTATTGATTCCGATGGGTGTGAAGTTTCATTCGTGAAATTTTCTTCGTACAGCGGAACTGAATCCACCGGCAAAGTGAAAGAGCTCATCGGGTTGAATGAACATCTTGATGGTCGAGATGTAATTATTGTGGAAGACATCGTTGATACAGGAAACACCATTGTACAGATGATGGATGATTTGCTGAAAAGAAATCCGGCATCGGTGAGAATTGCAGCGTTGTTGTTCAAACCTGAAGCGTACAAGAAGCAGATCAAGATTGATTACGTGGGAATGGAAATTCCGAATGCGTTTATTGTTGGGTACGGACTTGACTATGATGGGCTCGGAAGAAATCTGAAGGATATTTACGTTATAAAAAAATGATGTGCCGATATGCCTATTTGCCGATATGCCAATACCATTGTACCATTGATTAATTCATCGGCATATCAGCACATCGGCACATTGGCTCATTGTCCGAAATCTCAAGCGATCAACTACACTTCATAAATACTATTATGCTCAACGTTGTATTATTCGGACCTCCCGGCTCAGGCAAAGGAACTCAATCTGTAAAGCTCATTGAGAAATACGGAATCATTCACCTTTCAACCGGAGATATTTTCCGTGCGAATATTAAAGGCGGTACTGATCTCGGGAAACTCGCGCAGAGCTATATGGACAAAGGAGATTTGGTTCCTGATGAAGTTACGATTGGCATGCTGGAGGCAGAAGTCAATAAGCATGTTGCACCGAAAGGTTTCATCTTCGATGGTTTCCCGCGTACAACTGCGCAGGCACAAGCACTCGATTCGTTCCTGGCGACTAAAGGCTGGAACATTTCGGGAATGATTGCCTTGGAAGTTGATAATGATGAATTGAAAAAGCGTTTGCTACTTCGTGGTAAAGATTCTGGTCGTGCAGATGATCAGAATCCGGATATCATTGCAAACCGTATCAACGAGTACAACAACAAAACCGCTCCGTTGAAATCGTATTACGAAGCCCAAGGAAAATATCGTGGTGTAGAAGGAGTGGGAGAGATCGGGCAGATTTTCTCTAGTCTGTGTAAAGAGATTGATTCTCTGAAATAGGAACGCGGATTTTGCAGTACTATGCATGTTAGCGCTTTCCTCGGATCAGTCCGGTAAATAGAGCGAATTAGTTTTTCGATCTTATGAGATAGGCTTGAGTTTATCTCATTCAATCCATTAACCGGTTGAAGTATGCTCGCGAGTCATCCATGCGAACCGACTAGAAAACAACGGATATGAAAATCCGCATTCCATTTCAACATATTGATAATCAACAAACTATATCGGTATTTCTGCTCGCATAAAACTAAATTTAGGCATATCTAAAAATAGTTTTAAATTTGCCTCATGATTCGGGGCTTGATCGTATTCTTGTTGTTTCCGTTGTCGATGAGTGCGACAAACATTCAGGGAAAGATTCTCTCCGGAGATTCAGCAGTTCCGTTTGCAATAATCTCTATAGGGCAAACAGGCAAAGGTGCTTCTGCCGATGTCAATGGATTTTACAAAGTAGACGGACTTTCTCCCGGCACCTATACTTTCAAAATACAATGCATAGGTTTTCTTACGCACAGCAGATCGGTTGTTGTTCGCGATGTTCCTCAGCAAACCATCAACTTTGAACTCGAACACGACAGTAAGTCTATGTCGGAAGTTGTGATCACAGGAACGATGAGTGAAGTAGAGAAAACTGACAGTCCCGTTCCTGTTGAAGTTTATACACCGAAATTTTTCAAACGAAATCCTGTTGCTTCTCTTTTTGAGTCGGTGGGTATGATGAATGGTGTGAAGCCTCAGCTGAATTGTAATGTGTGCAACACCGGTGATATTCACATCAACGGAATGGAAGGTCCGTACACGATGGTTCTCATCGATGGAATGCCAATTGTGAGCAGCCTCGCAACAGTTTATGGTTTGATGGGTATTCCGAATTCACTCATCGAACGTGTTGAAGTCGTGAAAGGTCCTGCGTCATCGCTGTATGGTTCGGAAGCTATGGGCGGAATGATTAATGTAATCACAAAGAATCCGTTCAATGCGCCGCGATTCGGTATTGACGTGTGGGGAACAAACTGGGCAGAGATCAATACTGATCTATCCTTTTCCCGCCCAACTGGAAAGAGAAGTTACATGCTCACCGGAATCAATTACTTCAACTATTCGAATCCGCTCGATAAGAACGGAGATAATTTTACCGACGTTACTTTACAGGATAGAATTTCTGTATTCACAAAATGGGCGGGTAAAGACACGAGCGGAAATCCTTATTCGTTGGCTGCGCGTTATATCTATGAGGATCGTTGGGGCGGAGAAATGAATTACACGAATGAATTTCGTGGTGGAGATTCGGTTTATGGTGAAAGCATTTACACGAACCGGATTGAATTGTTAGGCATGTGGCAACTTCCATTGCGGGAGAAAATAAATATTTCAGCTTCGTACAACTTTCACGATCACAACTCGGCATACGGAACAACGATCTTTAATGCGCAACAGCATACTGCGTTTCTTCAAACCACGTGGGCGCGACAAGTGAAGAGTCACTCTTTACTAGCAGGAACTTCTGTTCGTTACATGAAGTATGATGATAACACGCCAGCAACGCAAATTGAATCAGGAACTGAAATTGTGACTTCTCCGCAATACACAAATTTGCCTGGCGTATTTGTGCAGGACGATATTCAACTGAGTGACGCACATCGGTTGCTGCTTGGCTATCGTTTTGATTTGCATCGCGTGCATGGTGGAATTCACTCGCCCCGTGTCGCCTATAAATTTACCTGGGGCGATTTTATGGTTGTTCGTGCCAGCTTTGGAACTGGATTCCGAGTGGTGAATGTGTTCACCGAAGATCACGCCGCTTTGACGGGCTCACGTGAAGTGATCATGACTGAAGAGTTGGATCCGGAACGCTCTTTAAACGGAAATCTGAATATCGTAATGCGTCGTTATCATGAATCGTGGTTTGGTGGATTAGACATTACAGGATTCTACACTTATTTCACGAACAAGATTACAGCCGATTTCGATACAGATCCCGATCTGATCATTTACGACAACCTCAAAGGCTATGCAGTGTCGGCCGGAATTTCTGTCAATGGCGATATCACTTTCGGCAGTGGATTGAAACTTATGGGTGGAGCGACTTTCATGAACGTATTTCAGGTAGAATCGGATTCTCTTGGACGTGAAATCGCGACACAACAACTGCACGCACCACGGTGGTCAGGAACCGGATCTGTGTCCTACACTTTTCCGTTCGGTACAACTGTCGATCTCACCGCAAGCTGGTATGGTCCTATGCGTTTGCCCATTCTTCCGAATGATTATCGTCCGGAGTATTCACCCTGGTTCTGTATCGCAAACATTCAGCTTACACAAAAGATTTCTCCGCGTTTTGAGATTTATGGAGGCGTGAAGAACCTGCTCAACTTCACACCCGATAATCCAATCATGCGCGCCTTTGATCCGTTTGATAAGAGCGTCAACGACCCGGTGAGCAATCCTAACGGATATACATTCGATCCCTCGTACAACTACGCACCCATGCAGGGAATCAGGGCGTTTTTCGGATTGCGGTATACGATATCGAAATAGAAAAGGAACGCGGATTTTTATGTACGCGGCATGCTAGCTTATCCGTCGGATCAGTGTGGTAAATTGAACGATTCGGTTTTTGATCTTATGAGATAGGCTTGAGTCGGTTGAATTGGAACGCGGATTTTTACATACGCCGCTTGCAAGCTTTCCGTCGGATCAGTATGGTGGATTGAGTGTTCCGGTATTGGATCTAATGAGATTCACTTAAGTTTATCTCATAGGATCAGATTCCCGGTTTTTGCGTTCACCACGATCATCCGATGGAACACTAACACCAAAATCACATAAAAATCCGCGTTCCCTTTTCACCGTGCTGGCTCGATAATTGCCTAACTTTAGGTTACAATTATTCAACTATGAGATACTTACTCCTTCCAATTCTTGCGATCGGATTTCTGATCACCACCGCTTTTGCAAAACCACAACTTGCGGAAGTAGTCATTCACACAACCTTCTATTGTAATCATTACGATGTGTGTGAAAGCAAGCCGGCTTTGGAAAAAGAAATTATGCTCACAACAGGTGTGAAGAGTGTTGTGATTGATTCAAAAGCAATGACCATCACTGTGAAGTATAAGCCGAAGCAAACCACTCCGGATAAGATCAGAAAAGTGATTTCACAAAGCGGCTATGATGCCGACAGTGTGAAGGCTGATCCGAAGGCTGTGGAGAAGCTGGATGGTTGCTGCAAGAAGCAGGAGTAGCCTGCAGGAAAGGGGAACGCGGATTTTTATATCCGTGGCTTGCTAGCTTTTCCGTCGGATCAGTACGGTATCTTGAATGTTCCGGCTTTCGATCTAATGAGATACGTTTGAGTTTATCTCATAAAATCCATTTCCGAGATGAAGTATCCACCACAATCATCCATGCGAAGCGACTAGAAAACAACGGATATAAAAATCCGCGTTCCATTTTCCGTACTTTTGCACCCTCATGGAATCAAACTTCGTCGATTACGTCAAAATAGCCTGTCGCTCCGGAAAAGGAGGAGGCGGTTCTGTGCATTTGCTTCGTACAGCATTGACGGCGAAAGGCGGACCTGATGGCGGAGATGGTGGACGTGGCGGACACGTAATTGCGCGTGGAAGTAATCAGGTTTGGACATTGTTGCACTTGAAATACCGTAAGCACGTTCTTGCACAGGATGGAGGACATGGCGGCCGTTCGAACAGTAGTGGTGCTGAAGGGAAAGATGAATATATCGAAGTACCTCTTGGAACCGTTATTCGTGATGGTGAGACCGAAGAAGTTTTATTTGAGATTACGGAGCACGGACAAGAATACATGATCACAAAAGGTGGAAGAGGAGGAAAGGGAAATGCATTCTTTGCTACTTCTACTCACCAGACACCGCGATTTGCGCAGCCGGGTGAACCGCGGGTAGAAAAGTGGGTGATTCTTGAGTTGAAATTGCTCGCTGATGTTGGTCTCGTTGGATTCCCGAATGCCGGTAAATCAACTTTGCTTTCTGTTGTATCTGCAGCTAAACCGGAGATTGCGAATTATCCGTTTACAACTCTGGTTCCGAACCTGGGTGTGGTGAGTTATCGCGATGATCGTTCGTTCGTAATCGCCGATATTCCTGGAATCATCGAAGGTGCACATGAAGGACGTGGATTAGGCTTGCGGTTTCTCCGTCACATCGAACGTAACTCGTGTCTGTTGTTTATGGTTCCTGCCGACAGTTCAGACATTGTTGCAGATTATAAAATTCTACTCAATGAATTGGAGCAGTTCAATCCCGAATTGCTTGACAAGAAACGCATGCTGGGAATTTCCAAAGCCGATTTGCTCGACGAAGAATTGTTCGAAGCAGTGGACAAGGATTTGAAGAAGCGTTTCAAGAAGTTCAATATTCCATACGTGATTTTCTCAGCGCACTCGCAGAAGAATGTGATGCAGTTGAAAGATGAGTTGTGGAAATTGATGAACTAATAGACAATTCGCAATAATCAATTCGCAATACACAGTAAGGTATAGCAAGTTTTGAGCATTGCGTACTTATTATTGCGCATGGTCATTCCTGATGTCCCGGTTGATTTCCACCTCGATTTGTTGGAGGCGAGTCGGGCGGCACTGGTTTGATATACGTACAACAAGCCTCATTCCACGGACAGTATTTGTAAAAGACAAACTCCGCATCCGAAATGTCTTTGCTCAGGAAAAACATGACATCGGGTTCACGATAAGATAAGTGATGGCACGCCGTATCCCATGTTTGTGTCGTAGTGTTTGATGGTGCAACGTATGGCAAAGTTTTCCAGCGCGTAACAAATTCGTAATCGCCCGCAGGTAAAGTGACCGAATAGTTTCCATCATCATCACTGGTTACTGAATCAATAATCCGGGTTGAACCCATTGCACGGATATATACGGTTCTGTTTCGGGCAATTGATTCTATTCTCATGTCGTCGTATCCTTCAGGCAGATTTTCGCACATGTCTTCTATGATCAGCATCTTACCGGAAATGGTGAATTCAGTAGGACAGTGGATCGTACTGACTTTGAATCCGAACAATGCTAAAGACAACGAAGCAAGAAAGATCCAGAGTATTGATTTCATGGTTGCAAAACAAACGCGTTTGATTCCTACCAATTTACGTGTTATTCCGTGAGTGTTGTTGTACGAGCAATGATTGTACAACAAACACTTAGTCCTTCACAGTTTTTATATAATGTAATCGGAACAAAGTATTTTTCCTTAGGCTCGTGCAGTAAAACGTAATCGGGCATTCCGTGAATTTCCTTTAAGCATTCGTTATCCCACGAATAACAAAATGTGTTATCATTCGGCGAGTACGGCATACCTTTCCACATTTCATAAAAGTAGTATGTAGCAGGTCCGGAATTCGCTGGAATGTAATAGCTAAAGTTGCCTACGGAATCGGTTATGGCCGTTTTGAATTTAACTATTGGACCATTTCCAATCTGTTTCTTGATGTAAATTACCCTTTGGCGTCCGGGTCTTGTAAAATCTGCTGTACTATCATCGCAGGCGTAAATGACTTCGGTAACGTGGCCTTCAATGCGAATGGGAGGAGGAGGTTTTACGTCATTCGACTTCCATGCAACTGCGAAACACGCACCGATAAAAATCAGAAAAAGGAAGGCCGGATTTCTCATGTGATTTTCATATCAATTGTTGAACCAAACCTAATCAATATGAAAATCTACGCGTAGTTACGTAGGAGCTAGAAGAGGGAAGTCTGGTTCATCCCGGGAAGAGAATTTTCCAATCTCAATAACCATTCCTTTTTCTCTAGTCCACCTGCATAACCAGTAAGTGAACCATCACTTCCAATTACGCGGTGACAGGGAACAACAATAGCAATATTATTTCTGCCATTGGCTGTTCCAGCTGCGCGAATGCATTTCGGATCGCCCAAACGGACTGCTAACTCGTGATAGGAAATTGTTTTGCCGAATGGAATTTTCGTGAGCTCTTTCCAAACGCGCTGCTGAAATTCGGTTCCTTCCTGATCGTATTCGAATGTGAATTCAGTGCGTTTGCCTTCGAAGTATTCATCGAGTTGAGAAAGACACACTTTTTCGACTTCACTTTCGGCTACCTGCCGTTCGAGATGTTCTTCTCTGAATTCAATAGCAAGAATTTTGCCTTCACTGCTTGTGATGTGAATCGGGCCCATCGGAGAATCAAAGGAGAACTTTTCTGACATGATAGCGCCGATTTCGAACAGCTAATTCGCAGATTGAATACAGCAGTGCACGCCGCGTCGCCGGGTACTCCACGCCGCCGCGATATTATTTCTTCTTTAACAGAGTTGTACGACACTCGGCTTCCAATTGTTCCTTATCAATCGGAACAACACCGACACTCTCACATACCAATCCGCCTGCGATGTTGGCTACTTCGGCAATAAGCTCAGGTTTTGCACCTGCAGCGAGACATAACGCAGCAACGCTAACTACTGTATCGCCTGCTCCGGAAACATCGGAAATATTTCTGAAGTGAGCAGGAATTCTCTTTTTCACTTTTCGACCGTGCACATAAATGCCATGCTCAGAAAGTGTGATCAATGCCAGATCGATTTTTAATTTCGTCTTGAGCATGTCCACTGCTTTAGTCAGCTCTTTTTCTTTGGATTCATCAAAGTCGAATTTCAGGCCCTCCCGAAGTTCTTTCAGATTCGGTTTGAATAAAGTTGCACCGTGATAGTTCATGAAATGCTTCTTCTTCGGATCAACTACCACCGGAACTTTCATGACGCGTGCGAGACTGATGATTGACTTGATCAATGGAACAGTGATCAGGCCTTTGTCGTAATCCTCGAAAATAATTACGTCAATCTTTTGTGTTTCGAGCAGGTATGCAATACGCTCCTCGAACTTATCTGTTTCTTCTTCGGTAATATCTTCATCAATCTCCTCATCCACACGCAGCATGTGATGATTGTTTCCGATGACACGTGTCTTTACAGTTGTTATGCGGTCGCGACTCTTCAGGATTCCTTTTGGAGCCAATTTCGCTTCCTGGAGAAGCTCGAGAAATCGCTGTCCGTCTTTATCAACGCCGATAACAGAACACAGAATTGGTGTTGCTCCAAGAGCTTTCACGTTCAATGCAACATTCGCTGCACCCCCAAGTCGTTGTTCATGCTTCGTAATCTGAACGACAGGAACCGGAGCTTCAGGTGAAATGCGTGAAACTTTTCCCCACATATAATCGTCGATCATTACATCGCCGATAATGAGTACACGCATCTTGTCGAATTGCGCGAAAAGTGTTTTGAGTTCTTTGTCGGTGTAGTTTGCCACTGTGAATATTATTATGTGATTTTTCGTGTCAGACCGAGCCGACACCACAATCTTATTTGCCTAAAGTTTAGTCGAAGCGATGGATGATTAAGAAAGTTTCGCCAAAGCCGATTTCATTCTCTTCACTGCTTCAATCAGCTTTTCATCTGCAGCAGCATAAGATATACGGATGTAATTATCTTCTCCGAATGCAGCACCGGGTACAATAGCAACGTGTGCTTCATCCAGAAGAAACATACTCAGGTCAGTTGCGTTTTTGATCGTGTGATTGCCGTATTTTTTTCCGAAGAATGCACTCACTTCCGGATAAACGTAGAATGCACCATCAGGTACATTTGTTTTCATTCCGGGAATTTCATTCAGGCCGGCAAGAACTAAATCGCGGCGACGTTTGAACGCATCGCGCATTTCGTATGTTGCAGACGCAGGTAATTTCATTGCAGCGTGCATTGCCTTCTGCGTGATTGAAGAAGTGGCAGAAGTAAATTGACCCTGCATTTTATCACACGCTTTTGCAAGCCACAAGGGAGCAGCGAGAATTCCACCGCGCCAGCCTGTCATTGCAAAACCTTTTGATACGCCGTTTATTGTGATGACGCGATCGTAAATGAAATCGAACTGAGCCATGCTCTCGTGTCCACCAATAAAGTTGATGTGCTCGTAGATTTCATCGCTCATGATGTAAACGCCTTCGTGTTTCGCAACAACTTCTGCAATTGACTTCAGCTCTTCACGTGAGTAAACAGATCCCGTAGGATTGCACGGCGTGCTGAACATAATCAAACGCGTTTTCGGAGTAATTGCAGCTTCAATTTGCGCGGCAGTTACCTTGAAATTGTTTTCGATCCCGGCATCAATCACAACCGATTTTCCTTCGGCGAGTTTGATGATCTCGATATAGCTAACCCAGAATGGAGAAGGAACAATTACTTCATCACCAGGATTCACTAAACTCAGTACCACATTCGCAATCGACTGTTTTGCTCCTGTAGAAACAACAATCTGATCGGGCGTGTATGTGAGATTATTATCGCGTTTGAATTTCTCAGCAATTGCCTGACGCAGCTCGAGATATCCTGAAACGTGTGTGTAGTAGCTGAAGTCAGAATCAATTGCACTGTGCGCAGCTTCTTTGATTACATCCGGCGTATGAAAATCCGGTTCGCCAAGACTGAGGCTGATGATATCAATTCCTTGTGCAATCAATTCGCGGCTCTTACGGGCCATTGCAATTGTCTGCGATTCACTCAACCGGTTAATGCGGTCAGAAAGATGTTGCTTCATAAGGAAATTCGAGTGCCGAAGATCGGCATTAATTCCGGAATTCCGTATTCCGGAATTCCGAAAACGATCAAGACAATGGACCCGAATTGCGGAATCCGGAATCTCGAAATTATTCCAGAGGCTGCATTCCCATAGCTGCCCATTCTTCGCTCGCCGGACCGTACACTCCGATCACAGGCATTCCCAGCATGCGCATGACAACGATTAATTCACCGCGATGATGCGACTGATGTTTGATGAGCACATTCAATGTTGTTCCACGGCGCCATTCTTCACCGTACATATTGTCTTTCTTCTCAAGGTCGGCGTCGGTCCAGTTCTTCTTCAACTGATCAACGAGTGAATCCGAAAAGCGTTTGTATGCATCGATGAGTTCTTGTTTCGTCCAGTACATGTCGTCTTCCGCGCTAAAACCTTCGACATGAATTCCGGTGTGCTCCATCATTTCACCAACGGTATGTGTGATGTGAAAAGCCAGTCGTGATAACGCACGTACACGCGGATGAATTTGTTCGTGAAACTTTTTTTCGTCAATGAGCGCGAATATCTTGAGAGTAGATTCGCTTTCGTATGCCCATTCTTTGTAGAAATCTTCGAGTTGTCTGATCATGCAGCGAAGGTAACCACGACTTTTCTTTTTTGCTGCTAAGCCGCCTACACACCAGGTTATTATTTGGTTAATGCAAACCAATGTCGCACGTTTGTCTGGACCTCAATGAGCATTAAATTTTCTTGGCGTTTTAGCGTCTTGGCGGTAAGATTACGAGCCGCGGTAAGTAGTAACCCACGCCGGATCCTGCATGTCTTTCAGCAAACGAAATGCGTCTGCTCCCCAAACTGCATCGACCATTGGATCGGTCATGCCGTACGTTTTGAGGATTTCAAGTTGACCTTCGGAAGGTTGCAGTGGTTTGCGTGCCCAGCCCGGACCAGGTCCGAATGGAGTAAGCGTATTCGGATTTGAATTTCGTGGCGATGCAATGTAGTACGGCCACTCTGCCCAGCGTAAACGCCAGATGTCGTTAACCGTATTGCAACGCATTCCCGATTCGTAAAAACGCATGTTGATCACGGTATCGTTGAAATAGCCGCAGTCAATCAATCCGTGCGTCGCGAAAAGATTTTCTCCTTTCGGGTTCGCATTGTGTTTGATCATTCCGCTGGCGATTGCCGTGAACTCGCGTTGCGTAATGTTTACAGCTTCGAGCGGCAATTTCGGATCGTCCCACTTTTTGATGATGTGAAAAGAAACGGCAGTGCTGTTCGCACCAGGCATCAATGAGAAACCGAGATACTCTTTGTACGCCAATTCAACTTCAGTCGACTGCTGCAGGAAACCAAATCCGGCAACGGCCAATAGAGCGCAAGTGAGCAAGGCACGAAGTTTTCCCATGCGAGTACCAAATTTACGACGTTCTGGGTCAATTGGTTACGTTCATTAGGAGCTTTACGCCAATTCATGCAAAATTCAGCTTCACGCTAGGGTAAATAGTAGAGAGAAAAGAGGCGTGAGTGCGCATGGTTCATGAACCTAAAATGCACATCACAGGTAGATTCGTGTAAATCCGCTCGAATTGGCACCCCAATCTACAGCCTCTTTTCTCTTTACTATTTACTATTTCCTTATTTTTACAGGAATTCACGCAAACTCTATGAATTTCGAAGCAATTATTGACCTTCTCAAGATTGTAATTCCTTGTGTAATCGTATTCCTCGGGTGCTTCCTCACGGTGCGCCATTTTCTGGATACTGAAGCACGTAAACGTCTGGCCGAAATCCGTCTGGCAAACCAGGGAGTTGTGACTCCGATGCGTTTGCAGGCGTATGAGCGTCTCGCCATTTTCCTCGAGCGCATTCACCCGCACTTGATTGTTACTCGTGTACACAAAAGCGGAATGAGCGCGCGTTTGTTGCAGTCCGAACTCACGAAAGTTATTCGTACTGAATTCGAACACAACCTGTCGCAACAGATTTACATGTCGAATCACGCATGGGAAATGGTGAAGACAGCGAAAGAAGAAATTACCAAGTTGGTGAACGTTGCAGCTTCGAAACTTCCTGACACAGCAACAGGTGTTGAACTTTCTCAAATGATTCTCCAGATTTCTCAGCAGATTGAGAAGATGCCGACACAGGTGGCGTTGGAGTATATTAAGAAAGAGGTTGGACAGGTATTCTAGAACATCGCGCATTGATGTGCCGATATGCCGAAGTGCCGATTGAGTATGTCGCGTGATTGAATAACAGCGATGAAAAAATCCGAAACAGAACAAACTAAGAAATTCGAAACCGATTCCGGAATCGAAATCAATCGCGTTTATCCGAAACAAGATAGAGCAGAAGAGCAACCGGGTGAATTTCCGTTCACGCGTGGTGTGCAACCCGATATGTATCGCGGGAAACTGTGGACGATGCGACAGTATGCAGGATTTTCTACTGCAGAAGAATCGAACAAGCGTTATCACTACTTGCTGAAGAACGGAACGACTGGATTGTCGGTTGCGTTTGACTTGCCGACACAAATTGGTTACGATTCATCGCACGAATTTTCAGAAGGTGAAGTAGGGAAGAGTGGTGTTGCGATTGATTCACTGAAGGACATTGAAATTCTTTTCGACGGAATCAAGTTGGAAGAAGTGACTACTTCGATGACGATTAATTCGACGGCTTCGATTCTGCTTTCGATGTACATCGCACTTGCGAAGAAGCAAGGCGCCGATCTCAAAAAGATTTCAGGAACGATTCAGAACGATATTCTCAAGGAATATGCGGCACGCGGAACGTATATCTATCCGCCGAAAGCTTCCATGCGAATCATCACCGATATTTTTGAGTACTGTGCGAAAGACGTTCCGAAATGGAATACCATTTCAATTTCAGGATATCACATTCGTGAAGCAGGTTCGACCGCCGTGCAGGAATTAGCGTTCACACTCGCAAACGGAAAAGCGTACTTACAGGCTGCTATTGCAAAAGGACTCGACATAGATGTATTTGCAAAGCGTTTGTCGTTCTTCTTCAACGCACACAATAATTTCTTCGAAGAAGTTGCGAAGTTCCGTGCTGCGCGAAGAATGTGGGCGAAGATCACGAAAGACCTTGGTGCGAAAGATCCGCGTTCAATGATGTTACGTTTCCACACGCAAACCGGAGGATCTACATTAACCGCGCAGCAACCACAGAACAATATTATCCGCGTAACGCTTCAGGCTTTGTCTGCGGTGATGGGCGGAACTCAATCGCTTCACACAAATGGTTTCGACGAAGCTCTTGCTCTTCCAACTGAGGAAGCTGCACGAATCGCATTGCGTACACAGCAAGTAATCGCTTATGAAAGCGGTGTTCCTGAAACAGTTGATCCGCTTGCCGGTTCGTATATGGTTGAGGCGCTTACGGATGAAGTAGAAGCGAAAGCCTGGGAATACATCAACAAGATCGACGCAATGGGCGGTTCAGTTGCTGCTATCGAAGCCGGATTTATGCAGGATGAAATTGCTGCATCGTCGTACAAGTATCAGGCAGACATTCAGAACGCAAGCAAGATCATTGTTGGTGTGAACAAATTCACTGCCGAAGAGAAACCGATGGGCAATCTGCTCACGATTGATGACAGCATTCGCCAGACTCAGATTGACAAGATCAACGCGGTGAAAGCTACACGCAATAACGACGAGGTGAAAGCAAATCTTCTTGCAATTGAACGTGCCGCACGTGGAGACGACAATCTCATGCCACATATTCTGAAAGCGGTTGAGTCGTATGCGACACTAGGCGAGATTGCGGATGAGATGCGTGGTGTGTTTGGTGAGTTCCGGTAAGTGCTTGTAGAACTTTTCCAAAGTTGACTGGAGTGTTGAATTGAATTCCGGTGTTCCTACGTCTTGATGCGAATCCCGCGCTAACTTTGGAAAAGTTACGCAGTTACTTGTTGACAGTAGAATCCGGCACGAGCACAAAAATATCTTCATTATCGCGGTGCATGAGGTAATGTTCACGCGCGAATTTCTCGAGAAGCTCCGGATTGTTCTGAAGCTCTTTCATCTCCGTTTTGTTGTGTTCGATTTCGGCTTTGAAATATTCAACGTCGGCTTCCAGTTTTTTTACTTCAGCACGACGGGCCCACTGCGAGAAAATGTCGTTTTTATCGAAGAATAGGAGCCATATGCCCAGCACAATAACTACCATGAGGTATTTGTTGCGTATGATTTTACCGAATCGCCCGAGCTTCTTCACGGTGCAAAGGTAGGTGTGGCAAGTCTCTGAAAACTGAGGTGTTTAGAACTTCGGTCAAATGTTAATATCGGGTCATTTGATGATTTGAAAATTTGAAGATAATGTGGGTTTACCGACACCAGTCAATAGATAGGTTGTATGGAACTTGTAGTTTTATAGCAAATAACTATACAGTTCGAATCTTCAAATTTTCAAATCTTCGAATTATGACCCTCCAGCAACTCGAATACGCCCTTGCAATCGGCCGCACCGGAAGTTTTGTTCAAGCCGCCGACGAATGTTTTGTGACACAACCTACACTTTCCATGCAGGTGAAGAAACTCGAAGACGAAGCGGGCATTACGATTTTCGATAGAAGCCGTCAGCCGGTAACTGTAACTGATGCCGGAAGAATTTTTCTCGATCAGGCGCGGGTAGTTGTGCGTGAGAAGAATCGTTTAATGGAAGTGCTCGCCTCTGCGAAAGGAGAAGTGACCGGAAATTTTCGTCTCGGTATTATTCCAACGCTTGCTCCATATCTCGTGCCATTGTTTCTTCCAAAATTCGTGGAGATGTACCCGAATGTACATCTGGAGGTAGAAGAGATGACAACTGCAATGATTACTGAACAACTGAAGAAAGAAAATCTGGATGCAGGAATTCTTGCAACGCCGCTTGAAGAAACGCAGTTGCACGAGCAGTTTCTTTTTAACGAACCTTATGTTGCTTATCTCTCTAAGAAGCATTCACTTTGGAATAAGAAACAATTGAAACCCGATGACATTGAAGCGGATGATTTGTGGCTCTTGTCTGACGGACATTGCATGAAGAACCAGGTGTTGCAATTGTGTAATCGCAAAAAGGCGCAAACGATTGGGGCATCGTTTGAATTCAGAAGCGGAAGTATTGAAACTTTACGTCGCATGGTAGAAACAGGAAAAGGAATGACGATTCTTCCATGGCTTGCGGTTCCGGCATTGTCGCCGAAGCAGCAAGAGGCCATTCGCTATTTCCGTACACCGGAGCCAGTTCGTGAAATCAGCATCGTCACACATCGGGCGCAATTGAAAAAAGCAATCGTTGATGCACTATCTCAGGTCGTGAGCGATACAATTCCGAAGCATTTGAAACGTTCTGTTAAACAAGAGGTTCTTTCCATCTCACAATGAAAAAACTTTTACTTATTCTGCCGGCAATTGTCATTGTGATCTTCCTGTTCACGAATGGAAGTTCTTCCAATGATGCTGAAGCAGCGAAACCGGAGTACGCTACTGCATACACGATCACCAACGGCAATGTACCTACAGCCAAAGCAGGAACATTCCGTGCCGAACAAATGGCAAAAGCGCGCGTCAAAGTGGCCTACGAAGAAAAGTGGGACAGCATCACGGCAAAGTTGAAACGGATGGACATAGCAATTGATCAACTTGAAGTTTTTATCCGTGGTTTCAAAGAGGAAAAGGAATTGGAATGCTGGGTGAAAGAGAAGAAAGACAGTACGTGGAAGCTGTATACCACATATCCGATCTGCGAGTCGTCGGGTGTTCTTGGACCGAAGCGTTGCCAGGGTGATTATCAGGTTCCGGAAGGGTTTTACCACGTGAATGTTTTTAATCCCTACAGCAACTTCTATTTATCGTTGGGCGTGAGTTACCCGAATGCTTCGGACAAAGTGTTTGCATGTACGCGTGATGCGGGTGGTGCGATCATGATTCATGGCAACTGTGTAACCATTGGTTGCATTCCGATAACGGATGTGATGATCAAAGAACTTTACGTTTTATGTGTTGAAGCAAAGAACTCGGGACAAAGTACAATTCCAATTCACCTTTTTCCTGCGCGACTCACGGCAAAAAATCTTGCAACCATCAAGGAAGATCAACAGGATGCAACGATTGATACGTTCTGGGACAATCTGCTCACGGGCTACGATTACTTCGAACGCTACAGGAAATTGCCTAAGGTCACCGTGGATTCGAAAGGGAAATACGTTTTCAACTAGTAATACGTGTAAACAAAGTCCACGTAACGCACTTTTCCCGTGCGCACTTCTTTCTCTTTTTGTGAAATCACCATGTCGTTTTCATTGTATGAGACATGAACGGTTTTGAATAAACCATGACCATCGTAGTGTTCGCGCACTTCATCGTATTTGTCATACCCAATGCTTGTTTGGTAGCGCAATGAGCCGTCGCCATTAGTCGTGATGCTTAACGTGTCGCGACCTTTATCATCGCGAAATCGCACGCAGGTGTAGTTCATTGTTCCATCTGCATTATACGTAATCGTACTGTCGAACTTATTGTCATAAGACGTATACACCGTACAGCTTGCGCGGTATGGCTGGTTGTCTTCCTGGTAATGTTTGTGAATGATGAAAACAGAATCATAGATCGCGATGAAGCCATAAGCCATGTGAAGCTTTTGTGATTCTCCGTTCTGCCTGATAGACCTTTCATCTCTGGCAATTATTCTTCGTTGATCGTCGTATTTATAGGCATACGTATGGATGAGCGTGTCGGGGTCTGCTGATGTACCGGTGTATATTGTTTGGTGTGGTAAATCACTTTCCAGATGCACAACGCGATTTACAACTTCTCCACTTTTGAATGTCACTTCGGTTGTTGTATCGTAATCCGGTCCGACTGAAACACGATAAACCGTTGAATCATACAATTCATTTTTCTCTTTCGCGATTCGCGTGAAGTGAGAATCATTATAGAAAACAAACGTATCAGTTACCACGTTTTTTTTCCGGTTGTTGTAATTCACCGTTTGTTGCAATACATGGTAACCTGCTGAATCGTACACATTGTATCGTACGAGTCTTCGCTTTCCATCCACCTGTTCATACTCGCTCACACTTTTGACATGGTATGCTAGCATGGTTTCATTGTGTGTATAAGGTTGAGCGAATGCAGCCGAAGTAGCGCTGATCGTCATGGCGAAAAGAAGGATGGTTCTCATACACTTGAAACGTACGGCGGTGAAATATCTTGCTACGTATTTCGTGTGATACCGATTCTACTCCACCGTATTCGACTTCTTCTCCGAGATAATTTCAAATCCCATGGAAATCGATTCACCATTTTCATCCACGCAAGTCAACGTGTGTTCGCCTTGCTCCGGATTCATCGCGAACTGATGGAAACCACTGGTTTCTCCAACGTAGTTGTTGTCGAGATGCCAGTATACTTTCATTCCTGAATTACGATGTGCAACTTCAAATACAACCTTACCCGGTTTTCCATCGAGTTCGACCGGAATATACAGCTGTGTAGCTTCTCGCGGATACACGAACTCCATCGTATGCGCTGATTGTCCGATGCAGGATTCTTTCCACGGCGGAAGAGGATTGTATGTTGGATTCTTCGTCTTGTAGTAATATTCCATCGCTGGCGGAAGTACAAACCAGGGAACGTGTTGCATGGTTGTTGGATCATCGCAGTTGCTGTTCACGCGAAACATTCCTGTTCTGTCGAGGTGAATGATGCGGTGATAAGGACACGAACTGGTTTTCGTTCCGGATGCAGGAACCCAAATTGTGTCCGCATCACAAATGTCTAGTGCGCGATGTCCGCTTTCATGACACACTGCAATCTGCACCATTTCTTTCACTGGCTTCGTAAACCATGTTGTAGATGGAAGCAATGAAAAAATATCAAACATGATTGGCGCAGCTGTGTTGATTCCAATTAATCCCGGGCGACCTTCACCGCTTCCGTTACCTACCCAAACGGCGACCACGTATTCCGGAGTTACACCAATTGCCCAGCCATCGCGGAAGCCGAAACTTGTTCCTGTTTTCCAGGCAACACGTCGCGAGGAAACATAAGAAGTCCATGCAGCTTCTTCACCCGGACGTTCGACTTCAACCATTGCTTCGAATGTGCAATACAAAGCCGCGGCATCAAAGATTCCGGTTTCGTTGGTGAATGCATCTTCTTCGGTGGAATCGGTCCGATGAAAATAGGTTGGAGCGTGAAAATCCTTTTTCGAATATTGACTGCTCGTGTTATAGCGATTCAATGTTCTCGACATAGACGCATAAGCTCCACTGAGATCCCACAATTTTCCTTCGGCACCACCAAGAATGAGTGATAAACCATAGTCATCCGGATTACGTGTGACGGTAGTCAGTCCAATGTTATTCAGTAAATGGTGAAAGCGTTCAACGCGATATTGCTGCAACATTTTCACTGCGGGAACATTCAGCGAACGGGCAAGTGCGCGGTGTGCAGGAACCACTCCATCGTAATCGAGGTTGAAGTTTTCGGGATTATATCCGGAGATATCTGTCGGTACATCGGGAATCAACGTGTTCGGAAGAATTGTTCCGTCATTGAGCATTCCGCAATAGAGAAATGGTTTCAGAATGCTTCCGGTGCTTCGCGGTGCTGTTATACAATCAACATCATATCCGTGATCATCAATTGTTCCTGCAACATTATAGCCTTCTGGAACGCTTGTATTACCGACGTAGGCAAGTGCTTCACCTGTTTTCACATCGATTACAATTGCTGCTGCATTGTGAACCTGATTTTGCGCGAGTCGGTCGTGGTGACGATCAACTACCTGGTTCACGCGATCCTGCAGATTCATGTCGATGGAAGTGGTGATCACTTCTCCGGTGTGCCCTTCGCGCATCGTACGATCGAGGAGGTGAGGAGCGAGTCGTGGCAACGGATAAGGCGCGCCGGGCAACGGTTCCTGTTTCGCGAGATCGCAGGTTGACTGATCAATAGTGCCCGCAATAACAAGTTTGTCGAGTAAGCGATCGCGTTTAGCTTTCAGTTTCTCCTGATTTTTTCCTGGATAAATAAGTGATGGCGCATTCGGAAGTACAGCAAGCGTTGCCGATTCTGCCCAGGATAATTTATCCGGAGAACGACCGAAGAATCTCCACGATGCTGCGTCAATTCCAACAACGTTGCTTCCGAAAGGAGCGTTCGAAGCATACAACGCAAGAATTTCTTCTTTCGAGTAAGTTGCTTCCATCCGCGTTGCCATGGTTACTTCGATCAACTTCTGCCAAACTGTTCGCGGTGGATTTTTTCGCGACATACGAATTACCTGCATCGTGATGGTACTTCCACCGGAAACTACTTCTCCACTGGAAATGTTCTGCTTCAATGCACGAAACATGGAAACCGGATTCACTCCCGGGTGATTGTAGAAATGTTTGTCCTCAAACTGAACCAAACATTGCGCAAACTTGTATGGAACTGTTGCGCGTTCAGGAAACCTCCATTGCCCGTCGGTTGCAATTTTAGCGCCGAGTAATTTTCCGTCGCGACTGAGAATAACCGTGCTGGTTGGATCGGAAAACAACTGCGACGGAATCGAAAACCACCACACGATCAGGAAAACAAAAAACGCAGTTGCGAACTTTCCCTTCTTCGTTTTGAAAAAGCGTTTGTACCACTCCCAGAATTTGCTGAGAATGGTTTTCGCGTGTTGTGCGAAAGAGTATAGAAAAGTGCGAAGCTTTTTCACGGCAATCTAAAATTACCAATCTAAAAGCTCAGTCGACCAACAATCGGCACTCTGGCGAAACATTCTTTCACGCCACATGAGTTCACCGGACTGATGAATCATCCAAGGTTGATGCCCTTCTTCATCACGATTGCCGGAGACTTCACCGAACATGGAATCATCGGATCGCGTGCCGTAGTGATAGGAAATCACCTTCGTTGTGTCGTTGTATCGGAATTCAAACAAATCCGGATAGCGACAATCAACGGAAGTTACCGTGGTAAAGATCTCTTCACCACCCAAAATGGAAATCATCATGGCCATTGCGGATACACAGGTATTGCATGTGGTTACCTGACCCATGGCGAGATAGTGTGTTGAATCCATTTGGTGGATTCCCGAGAAGTGGTAAGAAACATAAATTCCCGGCAGCAAACGTGCTCTGTAGATTGTTCGCGTGGTCAGAAATACGATCGTGATGTTGGAGCGAAATGATCCACCTGTTTTCTCGTCAATCGTGAAGGTGTGCGCACGACTATCGTCTGAAATCGTATGTGAAATTCCGGGTGTATTAATTTGTTTCGCCGGGTCGAGCTTCATGTACTGTGCATTGTTCAGCACTTCGAGAAGTATTGCGACAATCCGTTGTTGGTAGTCGTATAGCTTTTCAACGTGTTGCTGATTGTTTACGTAAGGATTCATGGTGTCGTAAACAGAAGCGTAGTACTGAAGACTATCGAGTCGGGCTTTTAATTCAACGTGTGGTTCGGAAGCGCGTAGTGAGAATGTCAGTAGAAGGCAAGAAGTAAAGAGCAGAGCTCTCATGATTGTAAGATTTGGACAGGTCAAATGTATTGTGGATAAAACCCGAAAAATGAGACAACGGATAAGTGTGGCTTCTGTCTTTTCAGGTGTCGTGGTTATAGCGTAGTCGTGATAGGGATTAGGGGATTAAGGGAATAAGGGATTTG
Organism: Flavobacteriales bacterium; assembly: GCA_040377305.1. GTDB lineage: Bacteria > Bacteroidota > Bacteroidia > Palsa-965 > Palsa-965. The sequence continues at coordinate 190,487 of JBEIPA010000003.1, forward strand.
GGTGATGGATGCTTTATTAATGCCTAAATCCCTTAATCCCCTAATTCCCCAACATATTTTTTGTGGAATTCCGAATAACCCTGCATCCTATTTTCAAAACCACCATTATGAAGCCCGTTGTTGCAATCAATACACCTTGTCCCGAGTCCTGGGAGAAAATGAATCCTGAAGAGCAAGGTCGTTTTTGCGATCAGTGTTGCAAAGTAGTTGTCGACTTTACACAAATGTCGAACACGGCCATTGCATCATATCTACAGAAGCATGCTGAGCAGAAAACCTGTGGACGGTTCAATGTAGAACAGGTTGCACAGTTGCCGGCGAAGAGAATCAGGTTTTCATTCAACATTCAGAAATTCGCAGCGGCAATCCTGTTGGCATTCGGCACATTTCTGTTTGCATCTTGCGGTAGCATCAAACCAAAGGATCATGAAGTGATGGGAGACGTTGCCTATATTCCCGATACAACGATCAGGAATCAAACGCAACAGGTCGATACTATCAGGCAACAGCACGTGATGGGAAAACCGCAACCTATTTGTGTGGTTCCGGAAGACACAAATATGATTCTTGGGGAGATTCAATATATCCCGCAAGACGAGAAATAGGAACGCGGATTTTGATGTCCATTGTTTGCTAGCGGTTCACTCGGATCACTTTGGTAGACATCAACTTTTCACAACTGATCTTATGAGATACGGTTGAGCTTATCTCATAAAATCCATTATCCTGCCCGTGAAACATACCGTGCACATCCAAAAAATACGATAGCACGCCTTGTATATAAAAATCCGCGTTCCCAAATCCGCGTTCCAATTCGTATTTTCACAGCATGAGATTCTTATTCGTCGTGATGTTGTCCATACTAGCTGTTTCCTGCCTTACCGAAGAGCAGCAACAGCAAGCCCTGATTGCAGATTCAATTGCTCTCGCAGAAACGAGCATTGACACTTTCATTGTTGCTAAAGGAGAGAGCATTCTTTCGAACGAGAATGAAGAAGGCGACAGCTTACGTGCAGATAACGACACCGCGATTGAAAATATTCGCATTGCGATTAACGGTTCTAACACTCCCGAAGATGAAATGACGGGAGGTTCCACTACGATCGTGAAGAATCCGGATGTGGGTCCTTCCTTTCCAGGTGGGAGTACAGCGATGGATGCGCATATCCGGAAAAACCTCATTTATCCCGCAGTCGCTTTTCAGAACGATATCACAGGCACCGTAAATGTACGTTTCGTCGTAGAATCCGACGGACGTATCACCGGAATCGTTGCACAAAACACGCTTGGGTTTGGTTGCGATGAATCGGCAATTGACCTCATCAAAGGCATGCCAAAATGGTCGCCGGGGAAGAAGGGCGGAGTGGCAGTGCGATGTTCGGTTGTGCTACCCATTACATTCTCTACACCAGAGTAAAAAAGTCGCAGTAGCAGTGGCAGTTGCAGTCAGTTGGACGGTAACTGAATACTGACTGCGACTGCAACTGCCACTGTGACTCGTGTATATCGTTAATTTTGGTTATTTCACCCTTGTCTACCCCCCGCAGAACCCTATATTTGCCGGTAAATCTTCCAACTGTGAAAAGTGTAAATTCAATTGTTACCATCATTCTGGGTATTGCGGTCGCGATACTGTTCTATCTCCACTTCAGTTCCCGTCAGGATATTGCTGATGTACAGGACAAACAGGATTCAACCAGCAATCACGTAATCACCAGTCTGCCGAAAGATCTTCAAGGCGCGAAGGTGTTGTATGTGAACATCGATTCTATCAACAGCAACTATCACGCGTATACTGAACTCGCAACTGATGCGAATAACAACCTTCAGGGGCAAATGGCTGCTTACCAGCGTAAAGCTCAGTCTTTGCAGGATCGTTATGCGAAGCTTCAGGAGCAAGTGAATATGGGAACGATTTCTCCTGATGTTGCAGCAGCAGAAGAAACGGCAATCAACGCAGGATTGGAAGAACTGAAGCGTATGGAAGCGAATCTTGCATACCTCGAGAGTGCAGCGATGCAGAAGAACGATGAAATTTCTGCCCAGATTGCCATGTATTTCGAGGTTTACGCACAAGCGAAAGGAATCGATTACATCATGATGTACGGAACCGGAATGCCGATTATCTACGCAAACGATAGTCTCGACGTAACTTACGATGTGGTGAAAGCCCTAAACGAAGAATACGACGCTGCAAAAGCGGTAGCTCCGAAGAAATAGTTTTGAAAAGTTATGTGATCCGGCTCCGAAGACCTTGTGTCATTGGAGCCGGATTTGTTTTTTTACATGCGGTAGTCCGCCTTCTCCCGATGGCTATCGGGATAGGCTCAGTCTGACAACCTTTCCAAACTAAAGAAGAGAAAAATGGCAGAGACAAAAAACAGTACCGAAGCGCTTTTGGCGAAGATCAATTCAGTCGCAGAATTTCATGACGTGTTCAAAATAGGGAACCGTTACGAGCCAACAGGTAGTGTGCCGGAAGAAGAAGCAATGTTGCGTTTTAATTTGCTGAAGGAAGAAAACGAAGAATACCTGGAAGCATGCAAGCGCGGAGATACAGTTGAAATTGCTGATGCGTTGGGCGATATTCTCTACATCGCATTCGGAACTATTCTTCGTCACGGACTGCAACACAAGATTGAAGAAGTGTTTGATGAAATTCATCGCAGCAATATGTCCAAACTCGACAAAGATGGTCAACCCATTTTCCGTGAAGATGGAAAAGTGCTGAAGAGCGAGTTGTATTTCCGTCCGGATATAAAGAAGGTTCTCGATTCTACATTGTGATTCGCATGCAGCCCAATTCAATCGCACATTTCATCAATCATCTCCCCAAGTCTGAACTTCACGTTCACATTGAAGGAACGTTCGAGCCTGAGCTCATGTTTGAGATTGCGAAACGCAACAATATTGTGCTTCCGTACAATTCTGTGGATGAGATCAGGAGTGCCTACAACTTCAGCAATCTTCAGGATTTTCTCGACATCTATTACGCCGGAGCTGGAGTCCTTCTCCATGAACACGACTTTTACGACTTAACATTCGCATATCTCGATAAGGTACATTCGCAGAATGTGGTTCACACGGAAATATTTTTCGATCCGCAAACGCATACCGATCGCGGCGTTGCTTTCGAAACGGTGATCAATGGAATTCGCAGAGCGCTCGTGGATGCAGAAGAAAAGCTCGGAATTACATCCTTTCTCATCATGAGTTTTTTACGGCATCTTGACGAAGAGTCAGCATTTCGAACGCTGGAACAGGCGCTTCCATACAAAGATTGGATCATCGCAATTGGTCTTGATTCTTCCGAACTCGGTCATCCGCCTTCAAAGTTCGAACGGGTGTTTGAAAAGGCGAGGAGCGAAGGATTCCTCACCGTAGCTCATGCGGGAGAAGAAGGTCCTGCAGAATATATTTGGGAAGCACTTGATCTTCTCCATGTTTCACGTATTGATCATGGAAATCGTTGTCTGGAGGATGAAAATCTTATTGCAGAATTGCGTGAACGTCAGATTCCTTTGACAATTTGTCCTCTGTCAAATCTCAAATTGAAAGTGGTGGAAGACATGAAAGATCATCCGCTGAAAAAAATGCTTGATCATGGTCTTCTTGCTACAATACATTCAGATGATCCGGCATATTTCGGTGGGTACATGAACGAAAACTACCATGCGGTTGTTCATGCATTGAATCTCTCGAAGGAAGATATTACCCGGCTTGCGAAAAATGCGTTCACGGCAAGTTTCCTGAGTGAAGAAGCGAAACAACTTAGGATTGCCCAAGTGGAGGCGCATTACAATACGTACCGATGAGCCCAAAGCAAACTTCCCGCTTTCCAGTCGTAACACCGAAAACTCTACAATTCCTCAAGCAACTCGCCGCCAACAATAACCGCGACTGGTTTCTGAAGAACAAACAGCTCTACGACGCAGCGCAATCGAATATGATTGACTTTGTCGATGTGCTTCTTGCTCAATTGAACAAACACGACAAAATCTCCACCGACTCTGCACGACGAGCGATGTACCGCATTTATTCGGATGTTCGCTTTCAGAAGAATCGTCCACCATATACCGCGCGATTTGCTGCACATTTCGGAAGAGAAAAACCCCTGTTACGCGGCGGTTACAATCTCGTCATCAAACCGGGAAACTCATTTGTCTCCTGTGGATTCTACTCGCCAAATGCTGATGACCTGAAACGTATTCGCCAGGATATTTCTTACAACCATTCCGACTGGAAGAAAATTCTGAATACGAAGAAGTTCAAAACGCATTTCGGGGAGATGCTCGGCGAGCAGGTGAAAACGGCACCACAGGGATTTCCCAAAGATCATCCGGCGATAGCGTTGCTGCGCTACAAACAGTTTTACTTCCGTCACAACTTCAGCGACAAAGAAGTGCTGAGCAAAGATTTCGTGAAGAAGGTGAATGAGTCATTCAAGACGATTCGTCCGTGGTTTGATTATATGAGTGATGGGTTGACGTCGGATGCGAATGGGGAGAGTGTGCTGTAGGGATGCTCACCTAGCGATATGTACCTGTATTTGACTGCCAACTGCCCAACTGCCTACGGTCACCTCGCCCACGGCCCTTCCACAAACACCCGCACAATCAAAACCAATCCCGAAATCATCATAATGATTCCTGCGATTTGGTTGACGCGGTGAATCCACACATCGTTGAGGTAGCCTTTGATTTTTCCTGCAGCGAGTGATTTGCCGATGTCAGTCGCGAGAATTGTGACAAGTGTTGTAGTGAAGAATGCGAGAATGAGACCGAAGTCGTTGTTGAATTTTGTGGTGGAGAGGGAGATTGCGCCAATCCACAGGAAGATTACGAACGGATTGAAAAGATTCATCAGAAATCCCTTCAAGGCCATTGCGCCGTAGGAATTTTTCTGCTCAGGCATTTCACCATCTACGTTCTGCACTTTGGTTTTCTTTACGTACTGATAAATGCCGTAGCCGATGAGAAGCACACCGCCTGTAACTCCAACCGGAATTGCATACGCTTCGTCCATGAGCCATGCCGACAACCCGAACCAGGCAAGAAGAAGGTACATGAAATCGCTCAGGAAAATTCCCAGTGCCATAGCAATGCCCGATTTGTAACCGCGCTTAAGACTGGTTTGTATCAATCCGAAGAAGGATGGCCCCAGAGAGAAAGCCAACGCAATTCCGAATACAAATCCTTGTCCTATTGCTGTGAACATGCTATGCGTTTACTTTTTCGTATTCCGTAATGTGTTGTTTCCAGTCTTCGAGACGATCGTTCTTCATTACGCGTGGAAACTTATGCTGTCCGCCGAATTTTCCATGCTTCTTCATCCAGTTCATGAATGCTTCGCTTGGCAAAACGGTGATCATTATTTCTTTCAATGCGGCAATGCGTTCAACGCGATAATCGTCGTTCAATTCGCACAGTTGCGCATCAATCATCTGACGAAGTTGTTCCGGGTCAACAGCGTCATCGGTTCCAACGTACCAGTGATGCGCAAACAAATTCTCGTAATTAATTCCTGCCACTGTGTATTCCGGAATGCTGATGTTGAGCTGTTCCGATATGAGATCAATGGCGCGGTTCATATTGTCCTGCGATAAGTGTTCTCCGCAGAGACTGAGGAATTGTTTGGTACGACCGGTGATAATAATTTCTGCATGGTCTACATCCGTAAAACGAATGGTATCGCCTATGAGATAGCGCCACGCTCCGGAGCACGTTGAAATAAGCAGAGCATATTCCGTCTGATCATCTACTTCAGAAATGTTGAGGGTATGCGGATTTCCTTTTACCGCTCCGTCTCCATCGAAGTTCTCTTCATTGAAGGGAATGAACTCATAAAAAATTCCGTTGTCGATGAGCAGTTTCTGTCCTTCTTTATCCGGATGATCCTGATACGCGATGAATCCTTCGGACGCAAGATATGTTTCGAGATAAGCAATCTTTTTTCCGGTCAACGCTTCGAAACCTTTCTTGTACGGACGGAATGAAACACCGCCCCATACATACACCGCCAGGTTTGGCCAGATGTCATGAATGGTTTTTACGTTGTAATGTGCAATGATGCGCTCAAATAAAATCTGAATCCACGCAGGAACTCCGGCAACAATTCCAATGTCCCACTGCGATGCGTTTTTCACGATTTCTTCCAGCTTCGTATTCCAGTCGCGCTCGCGGGCAATACGATTTCCGGGTTTGTAGAAATGCTGAAACCAGAACGGAATATTTCCGGTAGTGATCCCACTCAAGTCGCCGGAGTAGTACGTTCCGTTGTAATTCAGGTGTGTACTGCCCCCGATCATGAGCATTCCTTTCGTAAAGAACGTTTCCGGAAGATCGAAGTAATGCAATGCCATCATCTGGCGAATACTTGCTTTACGGATGGCCCTCATCGTATCTCTCGTCACTGGGATGTGCTTCGAAGACGAATCGGATGTTCCCGAACTCAATGCAAAATATTTCACCCGCTCCGGCCATGTAACAAATGCTTCTCCGTTCAGTGAACGATACCACCATTTGCGAAACATGGAGTTGTAGTCGTGATGATCAACAGTTGCCTGAAACTCTTTGATCGGATCGGGCTTCGTGAGCAGTTTCGTGAAGTTGTAGTGTTCGCCGAATGCAGTGAACTCTGCCTTCGCCAAAAGTTTGCGCAAAGTCTTGAGCTGAACTTTGTAATTATCTTTTCTGCGACGAGGTATGCGTCTGTTCAGCGCAATCGTTCGTTTCAGAATAGAACCAATGAGTGCCATGGATGCCTCCGGGAGAAAATTTATTCTATACTTACCAGTTTCGCACGAATACCTGCAATATGTGCAGTTGCTGCAGCGAGTTCATCCGTCGTGTATTCTGCTGCCGGAGATGATAGCTTCTTGTATTCTGCAATGTCGTTGTGCATCTCCATGAAGAGACTATCGTTCGGAAACATTGCCAACATAGAAATCACATCATCCGTATGCTTTTGTTGTTCCTCCAGCATATCAAACAGCAACTTATTCGTTTCTGTTTTCGCTTCACCGTTGAGTTGTTGGGTTGTGAGATACAAACTTTCGACCCAACCGCCAGTTACCACAAGTGCAGCTAAACCAAAACGTTCGTTGCTCTGAAGTGTACTATCGATTCGGGTGTACGAAGTGTGCATCATCTTCTGAACAGAATCCTGTTTGTCGGACTCCATCTGGTATTTATTCATCGTTGCTTCGTTGAATACAGTTGGAATGACCACTGCATCAGCAAGCATACGCACAGATTTCAGATATGCACCCGATTCTCCGAGACGCTCGAAAGCAATCATGTACGCCATATCGGCACCGTACACACCAATGTTCACTGCCTGACCTTCTGCAGTATTGTACTTCGAAACATTCCCATCCGGATTGAGCATTTCCTTTTTGTAAGGAAGACCCGAGCCGGCGACTTTATTCATGATCTCGAAAGGAATCGGAATACTCGCTATGATTTTGCGAAGCTCCTCCTGTTCCTTCTCAGAAAGATTCTGCATCAGGGGAATTTCCTTGATTGAATCATTCTTGATCGGATCAGTTGGTTTACTACCGCATCCCCCGAGCGATAATAAAGCTGCAACAATGCTTCCGGCGAATATCTTGTTGGTTAGCGTCATCTATTTGATATAACGGAAATCGTGATTGACTTTGATGTTCTTTAGTGAAGCAATGATCAATCTGATCACGCTATCCACATCATCCTTATGCACGCTTTCTACTGTGGTATGCATGTAACGTAATGGCAATGAAATCAACGCTGAAGGAACACCTCCAATGGAATAAGCAAATGCATCGGTATCGGTTCCGGTTGAACGGGAAGCTGCTTCACGCTGAAAAGGAATTTTTGCCTTCTCTGCAGAATCGATTATAAGATCGAGCAATTTGTTGTGAACTGCAGGACCGTATGTCAACGAAGGACCTTTTCCGCAAGCAATATCTCCCTGCGCAACTTTGTTCATCATTGGTGTTTGTGTGTCGTGTGTTACGTCGGTAATGATTGCTACGTCGGGACGAATTGTTTCAGTGATCATTTCTGCACCACGTAAACCAACTTCTTCCTGAACAGAATTCACGATGTAAAGTGCAAAAGGCAACTTCACTTTATCCTTCTTCAGTAAACGCGCAACCTGTGCAATCATGAATCCGCCCACACGGTTGTCGAGTGCACGACCCATGTAGTAACGGTTGTTGAGTACCATGAATTCGTCTTCGTACGTTACAACGCAGCCAACGTGTATGCCGAGATCAGCAACTTCTTTATCGCTGTTGCATCCGCAATCCAGGAAAATATTCCGGAGTGTAGGCGTTTCTTCTTTGCCTGCCTCGCGAACGTGAATTGCCGGCCATCCGAAAACAGCTTTTACAATTCCTTTTTTCGTGTGAATGTTCACGCGCTTCGATGGAGCAATCTGATGATCTGAGCCGCCGTTACGACGTAAGTAGATGAAACCGTCTTTCGTGATATAATGCACAAACCATGAAATCTCATCGGCGTGGGCTTCAATCACCACTTTATATTTTGCAGTGGGATTGATTACACCGACCGCAGTTCCATACGTGTCGACAAAATGATGGTCGACATGCGGACGAATATAATCAAGCCAAATTTGTTGACCCGGCGATTCGAATCCAGTTGGTGAAGGGTTATTGAGATAGCGTTCAAGGAATCCGATTTCCTCTGAACCAAGTAATCCAGCTTTGCTTTTGCTCTTAGAAGCAGCTTTTGCAGGCTGTTTGCGTACGCGTTTTGCCATAAATACAGATTGGGAGATAAAGTTACGGTAAGATAGCGGTTTTTCGAAGAAATCGACCCTGTTTCCGGTTCCCAGTTCTCCGTTCCCCGTTCCCGGTTTGAGTGGTGCAGATTAGGTAATTCGTTGCAGTGATGGAGGATAGGGATTTGATAAGGTATAACAGTGCGAGATGGTCATTATTTCTGAAATAATTAGGACTAGCTGAAACTGGAAACAGGCAACCACAAACAGGGAACTTTTGCACAAAAACCCTATTTTTAGGATTCAAACACCTTAACAATGACTTACCGTTTACTACTCCCTACGTTGCTTCTGGCGGCTGGACTGAACACTGCTTCTGCTCAGGATACGATAAAAGCAACAACGCTCCCTCCGGCACAGGAAGCCGAAATTTCGTACAACAACGGAACGACCAAGTTCAACAATAAGCAGTATGCGGATGCAATTGCCGATTTCAACAAAGCGATTGAGCTCAAGCCTGACTTTGAGAAAGCGTATTACAACCGCGGACTTACGCGTATGGAGCTTTTTCAGAATAAAGCAGCGATCGAAGATTTTTCGAAATCGATTGAACTGAACGCCGGTGCTGACTATGCCTATTTATCGCGCGGACAAGCGAAGGAAGCAGAAGGAAATAAAGACGGTGCGGCGGGAGATTACGCGCAGGCAACTGTTTTGAATCCGCGAAACGATAAAGCATTTTACTACAATGGTGTTCTCAAGTTTGAAAGAATGGATTACACCGGAGCGATTGCAGATTTTGATAAAGCAATTCAGGTGAATGCCACCGACGCGTATTACTGGAACGATCGCGGAAGTGCCAAACGTATGAAACAGGATTACGTTGGTGCAATTTCCGATTACAACATGGCGATCAAGTTGAATCCAGGACTTTCGTTTGTTTACAACAACAAAGGAAGTGCGCAGAAAGCAAATGGGGATCTGAAAGGTGCAATTGAATCGTACACCACCGCGGTGAACATGAAAACTGATTATTATGTTGCTTACAACAATCGAGGTACAGCGAAAATGGAGAACGGAGATCTTGTTGGTGCCATGTCAGATTTCAATCGCGCGATTCAACTCAAATCGGATTATGCATTTGCTTATGTAAATCGAGCTGCAGTTCGTTACAAACAACGCGACTACAAAGGAGCAGTGGAGGATTGCGACAAAGCAATTGCCATCAATTCTAATTATGCAGAAGCGTACCTCAACCGTGGAATTGCAAAAGAAATGTTGCGCGACAATTCAGCGTGCAGCGATTTCAAAAAAGCTTCTGAGCTTGGCTTGAAGCAGGCAGATCAGTATATCGGTGACTGCAACGATTAAACTTACGACTACGCCCGATAATAATTCAATCGAAGTATTCAAGATGACCCATCATATGAAGAAGCTACTAACACTCGCACTTGTTCTTTCCGGATTTACGTTTCAGTCGTTCGCACAGAACGTGGAATGGGAAGAGAAGAATTTTCCTGATAAAAAAGCTTTCAAGGAAGCGAAACGTCATTACGAAGACGGCAACGATCATTATAATGAAGCGCGCGGAATTGAACTTGAATTGCTTGATGGTTTCATCAAGGAAAACGGGTACCTGCCGAATGGAAGTAATGAACTTCAGGGCGGGCAAGGCAGTATATATAAAATGGCATTGGACGAATTTCTCATTGCTAATCAGTTCAACCCGAATAGTGCGAGTTTGAATTTTAAAATCGCTGTGTGTTATTATAATTTGCCGAGTCAGAAACTGATGGGCACCAGCTATCTCGAGAAGGCGCAGAAACTCAATCCTTCCGTGGACCCGATGTTGAATTATTATCTGGGGCGATTGTTTCACCTCTCCAGTCGTTGGGACGATGCAATTGCTGCTTACCGCAATTACCAAACTACGTTGTCTGCTGATCCAACAAAGAACAGAGACAAAATCGCAGATATGAACCGAAAAATCGGTGAGTGTATTAACGGAAAGGAATATGTTAAGAATCCGCAACGGGTGTTCATTGACAATCTTGGTAAAACGGTGAACTCTCCGGATCCGGAGTACACACCACTGATTACTGCTGATGAATCGGAAATGCTTTTCTGTTCCCGTCGCGCAAATACAACTGGTGGAACTAAAGATGATGGTGGTCAGTTCTATGAGGATTTGTACATCACGCAACATATTAATGGCACATGGACAGCACCGATAAATTTAGGAAAGCCTGTAAACACGGAAGACCACGATGCTCCGGCAGGTTTGTCACCAGATGGACAGATCTTATATACGTACCGGCATTCGGGTAACGGAGATATTTTTGAGAGTGATCTGAAGGGCACCGTGTGGTCAGAACCGGAACGTTTGAACAAGAATATCAATACGGATGCACACGAATCTTCAGTGTCGGTTTCCGGCGATGGAAAAAAACTGTACTTCGTCAGTGACAAAAAAGTGGAAGGTTCTATTGGCAACCGCGATATCTGGTATTCAACGAAGGATGAAAAAGGTAAGTGGGGCAAGTCTGTAAACCTTGGGCCCGGTGTAAACACGATGTACGGTGAAGAAGGTGTATTCGTGCATCCTGATGGAAAAACGATTTATTTCAGCTCGCAAGGACACAAAACAATGGGAGGATATGATGTATTCAAAATTGTATTTGAGAACGGAGCTTGGTCACAACCGATCAACCTCGGTTATCCGATCAACGGTCCTGATGATGATGTGTTCTTCGTAATCTCTGCGAGTGGTAAGCACGGTTATTTCGCTTCGAACAAAGCAGACGGACAAGGTGAGAAAGATATTTACAAGATCACTTTCCTTGGTCCGGAAAAACCACTTGCGATCAGTAATGAAGACAACCTTCTTGCAGGAAGAACGGCTCCGGTAAAACAAGTTCAAGCGCAACAAACCGTTCCTGTAACAACCGCTAATGTTACTCTTTTGAAAGGAGTAATCACCGACATCAACACGAAGAAGCCGCTTGCTGCGACAATAGAAATCGTCGACAACTCACGTAATGAAGTTGTAGCCACCTTTACGGCGAACACGGCATCAGGAAAGTATCTCGCGGTTCTTCCGTCAGGGAAAAACTATGGTATTGCCGTGAAGATGGACGGTTACCTTTTCCATTCCGAAAACTTCGATATTCCGCTCGCTGCGAATTACCAGGAAGTGGTGAAGGACGTAGAGATGAAACCAATTGTTGTCGGAAGTACGATCGTTTTGAAAAACGTGTTCTTCGATTACAACAAAGCAACGTTGAAGTCAGAATCATACATCGAGCTTGATCGTGTTGTGAAGCTGCTTAACGATAATCCTTCTATGCGGATTGAACTTTCCGGTCACACCGATAATCGCGGTACGGAAGAATACAATCAAAAGCTTTCAGAAGATCGTGCGAAATCGTGTGTTGAATATCTGACCAGCAAAGGAATTGCACCGAGCCGTTTGGAGTTCAAAGGTTACGGAGAATCGAAGCCAATCAATCCGAACAATACGGAAGAAGGTTGGGCGGAGAACAGACGGACGGAGTTTAAGATTATTGGGAAATAATTCCGCATTTCGAATTCTGGATTCCGAGATTTCGCACAAAGAATCTTTGAGTCCGGAATTGCGGAATCACAGAATCGCGGAATGATGAGCGACGAAAGGTTTTACGAGCGCGAACTGGTTACTACCGAAGACGGTTCCACTTCCATATTTCTTCCTCAGCTAAACGAACACTACCATTCCCATCACGGCGCGGTGCAGGAATCGCAATACGTGTTTATGAAAATGGGGTGGGAGGAACTACGCTGGAAGAATCGCGTTGATGTTCTTGAAATTGGTTTCGGTACTGGGTTGAATGCATGGCTGGTTTTGAATGAAATGCTTGGTGATCCTGCGGCGCCAAGGGTGCATTATACCAGTTTGGAGCTTTATCCTGTTGAACTGAATCTCCTGGCACAAGTGGGCTATTGGAATTTGGTCGCGAATGGAAGTGGTCACGATCACAAGCAGTTATTTCTAAATATGCATGTTGCATCGTGGGATTCGGAAGCGGAAATTTATCCGGGCTTTGTGCTGGAGAAATTGAAACAAAGCGTGCAGGATTTTCAACCACGAATTTTATACGATTTGATTTTCTTCGATGCATTCTCTCCCAATGTGCAGCCTGAATTGTGGACGAAAGAAATTTTCGAAAAGATGTTTGCAGCAATGAATCCCGGTGGAATTCTGGTTACTTATTGTGCAAAAGGGGATGTAAGACGAAACATGATCGCTGCTGGATTTGAAGTGGAGAGAGTTGCTGGTCCACCGGGAAAGAGGGAGATGTTACGCGCCCGGGTAGTGGGTTCTAAGTTCTAGGTTTAAAGAATTCGAACAAAGAATACTGAACAAAGAGAATCGAACCAATAACCAATAACCAGGAACCTAGAACCTGGAACCTTTTCGCGACTCAATTTCGAGATCAACTTCTTTCAGCCATTTAATTCCTTCGCTGAAGTCCCAAACAACTTTGTAAGGTCGTACAGGCTTGTTGAATTTGTAGTAGAACTCTGCAATGATCTTGTGAGCAAGTGTATTTACGAAAACAACTGACGCAAGAAGGGGCGACTGTTTTTCCAGCTGGGAAGCATTTTCCCGTGCCTCTCTGCTAATTGTACAGTATTCTCCTGCCTCAAAGATGAAAGGCATTTGCTTTCCGCCGGTAATTTCGTTGTAGACCACCAGAAGAATTTCCTGGACAGTTACAGTGATTTCAGTGTGTGGTTTGAAATAAACGTGGATGATTCCGTCGTCGCGCAGACCGACTAGTGCAAAGTCATTTTCAATTTTAGAAGCAATTCTTTCCTGATCCTTCATCATGGGGGTCCATCGAAGGTAAGTCATATAAGGATTCGTGAGCCGAATTTCCCTTGATGAAGACTAGCTCCGAACAGTCGAAGAGTGCAGTATTCACTTATGGCTTAGATTCAAGCTCTGCGCGCGTTTTCGTCAGCCATTCAATTCCTTCTTCAAAATCTGAGAATACTTTATACGGCTGTTGAGGCTTATTGAATTTATAATAGAACTCTGCTATGATTTTATGCGCGAGCGTTTTCACGAGAACAACTTTACAAAGTGTTGGTGTTTTAGGCTCAAGCAGGATAGCATGTTCACGTGCTTCGCTGGTAACGGTCGAATATTCTCCTGCTTCGTACATAGCTGCGTGTGGTTTGCCTCCAGTGATCTGCATCATCACTTCAAGTTGACGCAATTGATATTCTGATGTTATTTCCGCGTGAGGCTTGTAATATAAATGCAGGATGCCGTCCTTCCTTAAACCAATGATTGATTCAGGAAGCTCAATTTTCTGTATGAGCTGATCGGATTGCGTCATTCGGTTTGTAGACGCATCGAAGGTAGAAAAAAGGATTGGTCGATTAAGAACGCCGAAGTGAGAACACTGCGATAGATGTTGATGTATTTAAAACTTCATTGCGAAATGATGTGCGGTAATATCAAATCCATAACGCAGATAGAAGCGATGCGCTGCAAATCGTTGTACGCCTGAGTCGAGGTGAATGCACTCGCATTTTTCATTTTTGCAATAGTCGATGATGAAGTCCAGCACTTTAGCACCATATCCTTTGCTGCGATGTGCTTCCAGTGTGCTCAGATCATCAACGTAAACGCCTTTGCCGCGATGAAACATTTCGTCTATACGGAATCCACCAACGCAAGGAACAGTTCCGTCTTCGAGCTCCAGCATTGCGAGGTGATATCCACCGGCAATCATACGCTTGACCATGGTCATGTAATCAGCTTCTTCGAGAAAGGGACGCAGTTCTTTTACTGCAGGAAATGCGCGGCGAAAATCTTCACCGGTGCGGGCTATCTTGATGTTCATACCTAAAGATACTCAAGCTTTTTTACCACACTTCGACAAGCTTAGTGCAGGCTCCGGATCATAGCCGGTAGTTTTCTTGTCGGGTGAAAGAACCACATAGTTCACAAGAGGATACCGCTTTAAGCGATATCCCTGTTCTATGCGGTAAAATCAAAGTTGTGCAGTGGTATCAGGAAGTATTGTTGTAGTGTCTCTATCCTGGTGCGGACAATCGCGAACCGGACGTATTTCTGTTCGTTCACACGAATACAACATGCAACAGGTGACAAACATTGCCGTAAGCCAGAAGGCGAGAATGAGGAGGGGTGATTGCGCGTTCATAAGAGTAGGTTTTGTACTTATGACGTTGAAGAACAAGTGATGTCAGCTACAATGTTGTAATTGTAAAGATTGATTCGGTAAGTGGAAAGAATTTTGCGGAAAGTGGTAAAGAAAAGTTATCCCTTCCACTCGTGCTGACAGTTGGAGCAGAAATATGATTTGTTGGAGTGGTTGACTAGTGTTTCCACAATGGCAAGTGTCCCTGTCATTTTCGGAAGATCGGGACGCTTGAGATAAACAGCAGCTTTTTCGCAGCTCGGACAAATGCTTCTTACGAGATCATATGTCTGTCCATCTACATCCAGGGAATCATGAAGTTCCACGGATGGTTCAACCTGTGCATCAAGCATTGCAACAATTGCCCTGGCATCGGCTTCCTGAGAACGGTTCACTTTCACCTCAACATTTCCATCGGTAATAGATGAAAACAAACGAGGAGACAAATTGTTCTTATTGTGAATTAGGACTGCAATTCCTTCGGACTCTAATCGAAGAGCAAGGAACTGAGCCTGAAATGCAAACTGAAAACTGGCAACTGTTACTAAGTGATCAAGTGCACTCATGCTCTAAATTACAAAATCCCGCTCGTAAAGACGAACGGGATTTTTATTAGTTGATGTGCGAATTAGTTGATTAGTTAGTTATTGAGCATCACTGGCATAACCAACATCAATGTATCTTCTGTAGCGCCGTTGTTGTTGTTTGGTAACAGAATGCCTGCACGGTTTGGAGCCGACATCTCAATTGTAGCTTCATTGCTGTCGATGTTCGTGAGCATTTCGACAAGGAAGCGGGAGTTGAAACCAATTTCCATATCGTCGCCAGCGTAAGAGCAAGTGAGACGCTCTGCAGCTTCGTTCGAGAAGTCAAGATCTTCTGCAGAAATATTCAGTTCGCTTCCGGTAATTTTCAACCGTACCTGGTGTGTGGTTTTGTTTGCGAAGATGGAAACGCGACGGATAGAACCCAGAAGCGCAGTTGTATCGATTGTAAGTTTATTCGGATTGTTCTTCGGAATAACTGCATCGTAGTTCGGATATTTTCCGTCGATGAGGCGGCAGATCAAAGTCGAACCAACTGATCCGTCAGGAGCAATTCCCCAGCTAAAGCGAGCGTTAGTTGCATTGTATTCTACGCGAACGAGACCTTCACCTGTACCAAGAATATTCTTGAGAAGGTTCAATGGCTTGCGCGGAAGAATGAAAGAAGCGTTTCCGGTAGCTTTCACATCACCGCGACGGTAGCGAACGAGTTTGTGTGCATCTGTTGCAACGAACGTGGTTCCATCGGTAGCAAATTGTACGAACACGCCCGACATTACCGGACGAAGCTCATCGTTTCCTGCTGCGAACAATGTTTTTCCGATTGCGCGGGAAAGAATTGTTCCGTCCATTTCGATAGACGACCCATTGTCCACCGAAGGAGCTTTCGGGAATTCATCTCCATTCTGTCCGGTGATTTTGTATTTACCGTAGTCAGAAGAAATCTCGATAGCGAGACGCTTCTTGTCGATTGTAAACGTGAGTGGCTGCTCAGGAAAAGTTTTCAGTGTATCGATGAGCAGTCGCGCCGGAACAGCAACGTTTCCTGTGTCTTTCGATTCAACCGTAAGATGTGTTGTAATCGTTGTTTCAAGATCAGACGCAGCAATAGTGAGCGTGCCTTTGTCGACCTCGAACAGGAAATTGTCCAGAATTGGGAGCGTGTTGCTGCTGTTCAGAACACCGTTCAACATCTGGATTTGCTTCAATAAGGTTGAGCTGGATACAATGAATTTCATAAGTCGTAGTGATTAATCTTGACTTACAAAAATACCCGTTTTGAGAGGGGAGACCGGTGGGAAAAATCGGAGTTATTAACGGCTTTTGAACAAGAATTTGACGCTAATTAATCGGAGAAACGACGTGCCAAATTGAGCTAATGAAGTGATTATCATCAGCTAGCAGCCAATTGGCTTCGAATCTTCAAATCTTCAGATTTTCGAAGTAGTCGCACGGGCGAAATAAGCCGGCGTTTGAAGCAGTTTTCCGAAGACGTAATACTGGACCATCACGAAATCCTTCCCGTCGTTCACCGTCGCCCACATATTGTCGACATCGTACTTCGGAGCATTCGGCAATGTGTCGGTTCCAAGCACACCCGTTCCTGTTTTGTGATAGAACTTCACCACGTTCTTTTTGCCGGCCGCATCCTGAACTGTAATAATGTGAGCAGGCGGACTGGTCATCACAGAATCTTTCTTCGAATAATCGTTGTGAAATTCAGTGAAGCCCAGTCGGATGAAATACGAAATGAACTGACGTACTTGCACCGTGTCGAATGGCAAAGGTTTTCCATCAATCGATTGCAAACCATATTGCATGTTCGGCGATTGCATTACAATGAAAGATGCTTCCGGCATACCGGCATGCTCCACTTTTACTGAACGGATATCCGGTACGAAATACTGGAACGCCGCTTTGTCGCGCCATTCGCGCTCGTCTGGAGAATAACGTGTGGTGAGATAACCATTGAATCCCTTGATCTCCATGATGAAAGGTTCCGAAGAATTCTCTCCCGTCTTTGCGTCGGCAAGCAACATGTAGGTGCCAAGCATATCAGGTGTTTCTCCACCTACATAGTACAAACGTTGCAGTTCTCCGTCTGCATAAATTTCGCACTTCACAGAGCCGGTAATTAGACTCTTCACAATGTTCTCACGCGCTTTCGCGCCAACAGGCTCGCGCACACTGACTCTATAAATAGTTGCCAGTAACGTGTTAATTGCATCCTGACGGGCAATGAATTTCTCATTTACTGTCCACGTTCCATTCGTATTCCGAACAAGTGTGACTTGCTTACCGGTTTTATCGGCAAGGAAAATTTTATCTACACCAGCCGTGTCTGCGTAAGCAAAATCCCGGAGTTCTTGCGCAACTGAACCCGGACCTGAATTCATTACCAGATAAACGGTGCCTGCACCAAGAATGAGAACGGCCAGGAGGATAATCGTATTACGGTTCATATAATTGAAATGTCGTTACTGGGGAGTTGAACGTTTGCCCGGAAATTCACAATTGACGGACGATACAAAGATGGGTATTCAATCGTAATTGCAGCAGCAATTCTCATTGGTGGCACAATTTGGCTTCTAATTGGTCTGATTGCGGCGACTTAAGTACATCGCACGAATGAAGAACACCATGCTTAATATACCGCCGATGAGAACGATGAATAGAATTCCACCCCGTGTAGGTTCATTAATCGGAATTACACCTTTCGCCCACCACCACACGGCAAGGTTTGCAACGGCACTGGCAAGGAGACTCCACATCAGTTTCGTAGTTCTACGTTTAGTCCACAAAATGGCAGTGAGTACGACGATGAATGAAAGACCGCAAGCGATAAAACTTTGTGTGATCATGTACACCGCAATTGCAGCGAATAACGGCAGCACATAATCCATGATATTTACCGTAGATGCATCGTGTTGTGAACCGTACATTCTCTTTCTCGACCACATGCGGAAGAATCCGAAAAGAAGAATGCTGAAAATTGGCGCACCTACGTTTACCGCCTGCCACCACGCACGTTGTTCACGCGCTTTCGTGCGATCAAGCATGCGAAGCGTAACCTCACGGGAGCGAACTGAAATCAATCCCTGATCATCGAGCAAATAGTTCATGCAATTCAGAAGGAATGTTTTGTTGGCATAGAACGCTGGATTTAACCGGTTGAAACGATCGATTCCTAACGGACCAGCTTGTCCCTGACGAATTGGATTCGATGCAACATCGCCATCAGAAATCACAATGATCTTCGTAGGCTTCCCGGTTTTGATGTAACCGATTTCTTTCGAATTCACAATTTCGTCCGCAAGAATTTTCTGTTTGAAGTACGAGTTAAACGGACCTTCGAGCAAAACAGCCACAGGCATTCCCGGGCGATTGAATTCGTCAGGTTGACGATCATACATCGACATCATCAGCAACAACTCCGAAGGTGCGCGGAAAATGTTCGACTCATTGGAAGACTTCAACAGAATTTCTTTCTTAATCGGAGCAGAGGTCGTGATGGTGTCAATGGAACCAACAAAATCGAACTTGATCAGATCAAGATTAAGTACGATCGGATGTTTTTCTGCAGGAAGAATGGTTGGTGAATAGTACCAATCCCGTTCTACAAACTGCATTTGCTGACCTTGTCCGACCGGAATCTGAACTTTGGAGCACTTCAGATCTTCAATTAATTCTGTCTTCAAACCTGCTCCGTAACTGTAAAGTACTTCTTCCAATCCGGGATCAGTCTCCGTAATTCCGTAGTGGCGACGAAGAACCATGGACGATCCTTGCATCTGAATGCTGTCCATTTTCGCAGTGGTTGCATCCACCAGGAACATTGCTTTTCCGCCATAGATGATGAACTGATCGAGAATAAAAAGTTCTTGTGTGGTGAATGCCGAATCAGGTCCGACCATCACCAGGGCGTCGTATTTATTTCTGATCTGTGTGGCGTTCTGTAAAGTATCACGGAATGTATTCAGCAAAGGACCGAAAGGAACGAATTCAACATCGTAATACTCGCTGAGTCCTTTCACGAAATCTGCAATCTCCAACGAATCGGCTTCACCGTGTCCTTGTGTAACTGCAACTTTCGGTTTGATATTCATGCGCACTTTACGGATACCATTCGAGAGTTCATATTCCAAACCTTCGATCGCATTGTTTACGGCTTCTTCACTCGGACGGGAAGATGATCCCATCAACGGAATGATGATTTCACGCGTCGTGCCGTGACGGACGATTGCCCAGGGAAACAACAACTGATTTACCTGATTGCCGTTTTCGTCAATGTTGCTTTCCGCATGGGGATACATTCCCTTTTCCGCCAATTGACGTTGGAAAGCTTTGCGCGCATTCTCGTCATCCTGTTCGCCCGGATCAACAAAGTTGTATTGAATGTTGTCGGGATTGTACGCACGAAACTCCTCGAGCATGATCTGCGTTTCATCGCGCAGACGTTTGTACTCACTCGCACCCTGCGGAAAATCACCTTCGAGATATACTTCGAAATAAATGCCGTCGTCGAGTGAATCCAGCATTTCTATAGTGCTCTCTGCAAGTGTGTAACGACCTTCACTCGTAAGGTCGAAACGATGGAAAACGTACTGCGAGGCAATATTCAACAGTATGATCGCCACAATGCCCAATCCGAGCAAAGTGATGTCCTGTTGTTTATTGTTCGTTTTCTTTTCCATTACCATCTGCGGCTTGCGAGAACCGTTTTAGTGAGCAGGACGAAAAATGCGTTGAAGGTGACGAAGTAGATGATGTCTCTCGTGTCAACCACACCGCGACTGATCGATTCGTAATGTTGTGCAATACCGATTGACTGAATTGTGCTTTCTACATCCGAGAACATGGAAAGCGTACTCAGGTAGTGGAAGCCGTTATAGCTCAGGAAACACAACATGAGCGACAACAGGAACGACAGTATCTGACTGTCTGTTACTGACGAAGCGAAGATTCCGATGGACACGAATGATGCGCCGAGCAATAACATGCCGATGTAAGATCCCCAGGTTCCGCCGGTGTCGATATTTCCCATTGGAGCTCCGAGGCGCCAAACGGTGTAGTAATAGATAAGAGTAGGTAGAATTGAAATTGCAACGAGAATAATTCCCGCGAAATATTTTGCAAGGATGATCTGAAGATCGGTGAGCGGTCTCGTAAGAAGCAGCTCAATTGTTCCGAGACGTTTTTCCTCAGCGAATGATCGCATGGTAATGGCCGGAATCAACAACAAGAATACAAGTGGCCCGAGAATGAAAAGCGTGTCGATACTGGAATAGCCGAGTGTGAGTACGTTGAATCCGAGATCGAACACCCACATCGCCAATCCGGTTGCGGCAAGGAATACCACGATCACGACATAGCCGATTACGGAGCTGAGAAACGAACGTATTTCCTTGACAAAAAGTGAGTACATAAAGCAGTTAAGGTCTGGGCGACCATCCAAACAGAGGGCATCTCGACTGGACGGCGTAAAAATAACGATTCAAGCGTCGTTTTATGCGAAAATCGACTCAACCTTTTAACAACGTTTTACACGTCTAGCGCGGAAGGCGCAGATCGGAGTTGGGAGATGGGAGACTGGAGTGGGTGCTGTTCCTCCAGCAAGTCCATTAGACAGCCCCTGTGTTTTCTCTGAAAACTTTGTAAAAGTTTCCTCCTCTACACTCCCGTCTCCCATCTCCCGACTCCCATCTATTTCTATATTCGCGATTCAAATTCAAGAAAATGCTCGTCCTCAAATTCGGTGGTACATCAGTAGGCTCTGCAGAACGCATCAAGCAGCTTGTACCGCTCATCGGTGATCAGCGTCCGAAAATTGTTGTGCTCTCGGCAATGTCGGGAACAACCAATGCGCTGGTAGAGATTGGCGCCGCACTATATGCGCGAGATCTCGATAAGGCTAGAAACCTGATTGACGCACTTGAGAAAAAGTATCACGCCGTAGTGGCGGAACTTTACTCAGGCGAAACCGGTAAGCGAAAGGGAACAGAACTCGTTAACGAACATTTTGAATACCTGCGTTCATTCACCATCGACATGTTTACGGCGAATGAAGAGAAAGCTATTCTGGCTCAGGGCGAATTGCTCAGCACCGCACTCGTACATTATTACATGGAAGAGTACGGATTCAAATGTGCTTTGCTGTCTGCATTGAACTTCATGCGTATCGATGCGAACGAAGAGCCGGACAATAATTACATCGAGCATCATCTCAAGAACGAAATTGCACGTTTCCCCGGAAATGATGTGTACATCACACAAGGTTATATCTGTCGCAATTCGTTTGGAGAAATCGACAACCTCAAACGGGGTGGAAGCGATTATACCGCGACGTTGATTGGTGCAGCATTGCGTTCGGAAGAAATTCAGATTTGGACAGACATCGACGGGATGCACAATAACGACCCGCGTATCGTAGATAAAACATTTCCGATCAGCGAGCTTTCGTTTGATGAAGCCGCTGAGCTTGCTTATTTCGGTGCGAAGATTCTTCACCCAACTTGTGTTCTTCCTGCACAGCGAAGAAATGTTCCGGTTCGATTGCTGAACACCATGCAACCCGAAGCAAAGGGAACCGTTATTGGTTCGAATGCATCGGTTGATCGTATTACAGCAGTTGCTGCGAAAGACGGAATTGCTGCAATCAAAATTCGTTCTGCGCGAATGTTGCTCGCGTACGGTTTCCTCCGTTCAGTTTTCGAAGTGTTCGAGCGTTACCGCACACCGATTGATATGATCACGACTTCAGAAGTCGCGGTTTCATTAACAGTCGACAACACTTCTCACCTCGATGAAATTGTTGCTGAACTTCAGGAATACGGACAAGTTGAGGTCGATAAAGACCAAACCATTGTTTGTATTGTCGGAACATTCGGCAAAGACAAACAAGGTTATGCTTCGCGTGTTTTCGATTCGCTGAAGGAAATTCCGATCCGTATGATTTCTTACGGGGGAAGTGAGAACAACATTTCAATTCTCGTCGACGGGAAAATGAAGAAGCAGGCATTGCAGGCACTGAACAACGGATTGTTTAACCTCAACTAAGCGACGATGTTGACACAATCCCAAATTACTGGTCTGCAGCAGCATCCGAGTCCGTATTATGCATACGACCTCGAACATCTTCGCAAAACGTTGGAAGCCGCGAAGAGTGCATCGTCTCCTTATAAGTATCACGTTCACTATGCATTCAAAGCGAATGTAGATCTGAAAGTTCTTGCTGCCATTCGTGAATACGGATTCGGAGCAGATTGCGTGAGCGGGAACGAAGTAAAACGTGCAGTGGAAACCGGATTCAAATCAAACCACATTGTTTTCGCCGGAGTCGGGAAGAATGATGATGAAATCCGTTACGCGCTCAATCAGGATATTTTCTGTTTCAACTGTGAGTCGCTGCCGGAAATGGAAGTGATTAATCAGATTGCATCAGAGCGTGCGAAAAAAGCGAGAGTTGCCTTGCGCATCAATCCAAATGTGCATGCGAATACGCATCATTACATTACAACCGGACTCGAAGAAAATAAATTCGGAATCAGCATTCATGAATTGCCGGAAGTTCTCGAAGCGATGAAGGAACTCACGAATCTCGAGCTGATTGGAATTCACTTTCACATTGGTTCGCAGATTACAGATCTTGGTGTGTTTCGTCAGCTCTGTACACGCGTGAATGAAATTCAGGAATGGTTTGCGTCACGCAGAGTCAATCTGAAAGTCATCAACGTTGGTGGTGGTCTCGGTGTGAACTACCATGATCCGGAAGCAAATTTGATTCCCGATTTCAAAAGCTACTTCGATATTTTCCCGAAGTTCCTGCAGGTTCGGCCGGGACAGCAAGTGCATTTTGAATTAGGACGTGCGCTCGTTGCTCAATCCGGTTATCTCATTTCGCGGGTGTTGTACGTGAAGAAAGGAGTTCAAACCAACTTCGCAATTCTCGATGCTGGAATGACGGAACTAATTCGTCCGGCATTGTATCAGGCCTATCACAAGATTGAAAATCTCACGCCTTCTCCTGGTGCAACGATGGCGCGTTACGATGTCGTTGGTCCGGTGTGTGAATCATCCGATTGTTTCGGCAAAGCGATGGATCTACCCGAGATCAAGCGCGGCGATTTGATTGCGATTCGTACAGCGGGCGCTTATGGAGAGGTGATGGCGAGTCATTATAATCTGCGCAAGCTCGAAGCGACGGTGTATCTCTAGCCATTCAACCCCGACGGGGTTGTTTACCGTGGGTACTTTTTTCTTTACCGTAATTGAAGTCTTTCAGACTTCCGTGCATCAAGTAACTCCGGAGGAGTTCAATTACGGTAAAGAAAAAATCGTGAGTGACGCACAACCCCGACGGGGTTGAATTAATACCTACCTGTCGTCGTCCTTACATAGGAGAGCGTACACCCTTTCACATGATAAATATCCGTTGCGGTTGGATACGGAAGTTCCGGCGGCATTCCCGGACCGAATGGATATTGCAACAGCACGTATGTTGAATCGTTGTTCGTGACTTCGCGCACGTTTTTGTAATCGAGCATTCCGATATAATGCAATGGACTCAGGTACCGTTGAACGCGCACGGTGATTTTCGGTTGAGCTAAAAATCTTCTTTGCAGAGCTACTTTGTTGATTGGGCGTTTGGTGATGTAATCTGCGTAGAGGTAATCGCCCTGCTTTTTGACTTCGCCCACCGGAATCATTCCGACTTCAACGAAAATGTTGTCGAAATTTTTGTAGCCGCATCGTCCGTTGCGTGTGCGCCATTTCTTTTTGCTCGCACCGGTAATCTGCAATGTAACTTTGTAGAATTCAGAAGTGTCCATGGCTTCCGGTGGATGATATGTTCTTAAACCAAACAGCAGAGAATCTTCGAGATTGTTGTACAGAAGCGCGAGGCATTTCTCGTAAGTTGCAATTCTTGATTCCTGGATGAGAATAGTTTGATAATACGGTGATGCGGTGTCCTGTGCTTCACGATAGGCGAGTGCAAGAGCGTCTGCTCGATAAAGTCCTGCGATAGAATCGCACACCGTGCAGGAACCAATTTGCGGTGCGCACTTATCGGTCGAATTTTCGGTCGATGGAGTCCACGCAACACAAATTGCGAATGCGATAAAACAAATAAAACTAAAAGCGTAGTTTCTCATGTGGGTTTATCACGGACACTACTCGTGTTTGCAAAAGAAAAGATACGGCTATTGAATTCCGGATGCAAACCGAAAGTTCAAGTTTGTTAACGAAGAAATGTTAACTAGCGCTGATTTTCGTAAACACCTGTGCGCTCACCACGGTATTGTAGCAAAATGGTGTCTTTGTACGTGGTTCGGGCAAATTCCACCTCACCGTCGCCATAAACGTAGAACACGTAGAAGGGACGAGCATCCCACTGAATGGTTTTCGCCCCGACTTTCAACTCACGCGTGGAACCTTCGTTGGCAACTGCAACAACTGTTACAGGGGAATTTCCTGTCGGAGTTTTTTCCCCTTGAGGAATATAAATTACTTCGGGAGCTAGCTTGGAGCTTGGTTGAGCGTAGATGCTGATTGACGAACCTGGAGCCAATTGTTCCAATCGGCGATTGATGTAAAATAAATTCAGGTAAGCACGAACATCCGTTGTGGTCACACTAAAGTCAGAAACGGATTTACCCTTTTTCTTTGAATAATGTCCGAGTGGAGCAACTCCAAGTCCGAGCAGGTGCAGTGAATCCAGAAATTGATTGAGTGCGATATTCTTGGTTACAATTTTTCCGCTGCTGTCGAGTTTTACTGATTCTTGTTGTGCGAGGGTGATGTTGTATTTGACTTCGGGGGAATAACGAACGCCTGTCTCATACACATTATTCACGTTTTGAAAGCAGGTGGCTGCCTCCGGTTTAGATTGCGTCGCGTGTGCCCAGGCGTGAAAGAAAACAACAGAGATAGAATCCAATAGATCGTCCTGAATCGTTGCACTAGTGTCCCATTTCGCATTTGCAGTTTTACTTGATACCGCGATGTGATAAGCTGCACCAACAGATGCATTCAGATAATGTTCTTGATATCGATTCTCTGTGCTGCTAATGAACTTACCATGGTCATAATATCTTTCTTTTCGCAACTCGCCGTTTTCCGACCATTCACGATAAACAGAATCGCGCAACGTTACACCTGTAATACCACTTGGTACACCATAACGTTCGCTACTGGGACCTCCTTTCGAATTCCAGGTTTTCGTCTGTAATTTGCCATGCAGATTTCGGGTCATCAACCATAGTGTTCCGGTAGATTCGTAGGTGGTCGAAATTGTGTCGTTTGGGCCGGGATTGTAATTGATGTAGTTCAAAAGATTTCCATTCGCATACCAACTTTTCGAATAATGAACGTAATCATTCACACCCGGAGTCTTCGAGGAACGCCAATAGTTGTAACTCACTTGTTGCAAATTTCCTTTCTGATCCCACGCTTTCATAGAATCCGGATTTCCGGTTGCGCTAATCCAATGAATTGCTGCAAGAGAACTATCAGCGCGTTTTGAAATCCATTGTCCGGTTTCAACTCCGCGGGCGGTGTAATGACCAACGGTTACAATATCCGTTACCGTATCGTATTCGTAGTACGTGCCATACAAACCAGTCATTCCATTCACGTAATATCGCTGAAGAACAGTTTTGTTTTCATCGTAGTGAACAACTTCTCCCGCAATTTGTCCGTCGAGGAATGTTTCGAGGTAAACTAGATTTCCGTTGTGGTAGTTGCTCTGAGTTCCGTCTTTGAGTGGCTCATCGTATTCAATTTCATCCCCATATTTTGCTCCGATGCGATACGAGCTTTCCAAAACAGTATTGTCGTATTGATATAGACGATCAATCATCATCACGTTCCCTTCGGCGTTCTGGTAATACATTCCGGAAGTGAAAAGCTGATTATCGTAGAAAACAGAATCAGTTGCGTACCAAACATACATTCCGTTTGTACTTACGTGAAACGATTGTCTTCGTGTTGCTTCAGAATCCCAGCTGTGGAAATCGACAATGGAACCATCGTTCACCGTAGCTTCGATCTTCAACGAACCTTTCTCATCAATGATTTTACCGGTGTACAATGATTTTCCTTGATAGATTTTCACGGGAATTAAATCGGGATATGCATCCGGTTCGTTGCGCAGAACTGTTGCAGGATACTTCTTTTTGGAATCGTATCGCTTGAGTAAAAGCTCGTCGAGCGAGAATCCGACATTCGTTTGTGCGAACATGGAAAGTGAATTCGCCAATAGAAAAAGTACAACCAGGCAGCGCATGTTCTGTTTTCGGATAGGTCACAGAAAGATACAAAGTTCATTGATCTGAGATGATTTCAGAACCGGTAAATCGTAATTTCCGAACAGATTTCCCTGAGTTTGCCTTCGATCAGCACAATATCGAAAGCGGACGGAGACTCATAAGTAATGTGTACTGCGAGAGATGCAAGCGCATCTTGCCGCACATACACGAATCCGTTCTGTGCCATGAGCGAATCAACTTTTTCCCGACGGAGGAGAGGTTCATTACCGCAGGAATCTGAGCGATCCATAGGCAGATAAACCTGAACTTTTGTAAGATTATCTGACGAGGTAACAGAAACATTTTCCTGTGAAGTGCTGTCTGCGGATTGAGCACTCAGAAAAAACGGAAGGGTGAGCAGTAATGTGGTCAGAAAGTATCTCATCGATTGAGTGATGCACCCGTTCCTCCGATTCCACATTTCAGAGGCGAATCACACCGCAAATGTGGGGTTTTGCCTGACAAGAGTCAAATCGTGTCACCCGTTCACCTTGTGTATAAAGCCATTCATCCCGTATATGCCTCGTTTGGGCAAAAATGCCCATTCTCAGAGGGAAAAATGCGTAAAATTGCCACCGCTTAACCAGCAATGACATGAGAAGATTACTGACTGTAGCTGCACTGTTTTTAACAGTGGCATCGTTCGCACAATTTGTGGGAAATGGATCGTTCGACGGCAAACGCCGCACTTATCTTGATGATGGTGCATGGGCTCCGCGCGAACACAATGTGGATTTCAAACACATGCGTCTCGAACTTTCGTTTGAGACTTCGCAAGGACTTGTGAAAGGTAAAGTGACGCACACTTTTTCTCCGCTTCGCAATACGGTTGATTCAATCTGGCTGGATGGAATTGACATGCGCATTCTGGATGCAACGGTGAATGGAAAAGCAGCAAAGACCCGCGTTGAGAAAAACGGACTGTGGATTTTTACCGGACGTTCACTTCCGTACGGCGAGAAAGACAGCATGTCGATTGTGTACGAATGCAATCCGCGTCGTGGTTTGTATTTCATCGGATGGAATGATCCTACAGGAATTTGCCGCAAACAAATCTGGAGTCAGGGGCAAGGTATTGACAACCGCAACTGGATTCCGTGCTACGATGAGATGAACGACAAGATCACAACAGAAATGATTGTGACTTTCGCTTCGGAATACAAAGTCCTTTCAAACGGATTGAAGGTAAAGGAGAAAGACAACAAGAACGGAACCAGGACGTGGCATTACAAAATGTCTCATCCCTACGCTGCATATCTCGTGATGCTGGGCGTTGGCAAATACGATATTGAACAACGTAAATCGAAGTCAGGTGTTCCGGTGAATTTGTATTACTATCCGGAATGGAAAGATCGTGTTGCACCTACTTACCAGTACAGTGAAGACATGATTGATTTCTTTGAAACGGAAATCGGTGTGAAATATCCTTGGGAGTCTTACTCGCAAATTCCGGTTCAGGATTTCATGTACGGAGCTATGGAGAACACAACTGCTACTGTGTTTGGAGATTTCCTCATGGTCGATGAGCGTTCGAATTATGATCGCGCTTACGTGGGTGTAAATGCGCACGAGTTGGCTCACCAATGGTTTGGAGATTATATCACCGCACGTAGTGATGCACACCACTGGTTGCAGGAAAGTTTTGCAACGTATTACAACCAGATGTACGAGCGCAAAGTTTATGGCATGGATTATTTCGATCAGCAACGCCGCGATGCACAGAATGGTTCACTGAACGAAACAAAAAAGAATTTGCTTCCGGTTGCGCACAGCCAGTCGGGAAGTGTACGTCACTATCCAAAAGGTGCATTCGTGCTTAACATGCTGAAGTATGTTGTAGGCGGACGTGATGCTTACAACCGTGCGGTGAAATTGTATCTCGAACAGAATCCGTATTCGAATGTTGATTCCGATGATCTCTTGTACGCATTCCATGAGTCGACCGGAATGGAACTCAACTGGTTCTGGGACCAGTGGATTTACAAGGGCGGTGAACCTTCTTACAACGTTTCTGCGAATGATATTACGGAGAACGGAAAGCGTTCAACACGTTTCTATGTTGAGCAGGTTCACGAGATGAACGATGTTGTAGGTTTGTTTAAGATGCCGATTTGGTTCGAAGTTCATTACACGGATGGAACATCAGCACGTCAGATGCAGTGGATTGAAGAGAAATCTTCATTCGTAACTATTCCGAACGCAGGAAACAAAACAGTATCGTATGTTCTGTTTGATCCGAACAATGAAATTCTGAAGTCTGTACAATTCACAAAGCCGAACGATTGGCTTAAGAATCAGGCTTTGAATGCTCAGTACATGCTGGATCGTTATGATGCGATTGTTGCCATGCGTGATTGGTCGGTTGATCAGAAACGTGAGACATTAATCAAAGCGTACAACGACACAAAGAATACCTGGCACACATTGAAAGGTGAAATTGCAAACCAGCTTTTCAATGATTCCGACGCAGGTTCAAAAGCAGTTGTTGCGAATGCACTTGGTGGAGAACCGTGGTTGCAGCGCGACGTGTTGAATGCACAGAATACCATTCCTGCAGACAAACTTCCGTTGTTCGAGGCGCTTCTCACATCGAAGTCGTATGACAACGTAATGAACGCACTTGATAAATTGTGCACGCAGTATCCGCAGAACACGCAGAAGTATCTTGATGCAACGAAAGGCGTTATCGGAACCAGCGGACGCAACGTAGAAATCAAACGTCTCGAAATCATGGGCCGTGCGAATAACGATCAGGCTTCGAAAGATCAACTTGTGAGTTACACCAGTATGTCTTACGAATTCCGGACACGTGTGAATGCTGCACAGTCGGTAAAGCGCCTGAATTATTTCGCAGTACCGTTGCTCGACAATCTCACACAAGCGATGACCACTTCCAATTCACGCCTTGCTTATCCAAGCGGTGAGGTTCTGGATTTCTTCTATTCTCAAGCTCAGTTCCGCAGCCAGATTGCGACGTTTGTGCAGAATAAGACGTGGAAAGAGTGGGAGCGGGAGCAGGTGGGGAAGATGTTGCATTAGATTCGATGATTTGAAAATTCGAAGATTCGATATAAAGTCAAGAGCCTGCTTTAAACAGCAGGCTTTTTTGATCAGTGATTCAGCATTCCATGCGTTATGAAAAAAGCGTTGTAATTTGCCGAAGTGAGAACTCAAACTGTCTTAATCATTGTTGCGACTGGTATTCTTTTAGGACTAACCGGCTTCTGGTTGTTGATGAGAAGCATAAATCAGGATATCATCGAAGCGTCTCAGCTGATCGACAGTATGCAGATTGAATCGGACAGGGAGTGGAAGAAGATTCGGGAGTCGACTCCGAAGTTTGACTCAACGGGCTTTATTTTTATTACTGATACGCCTGATGCGAGGTCTTACATTCTGAAGGGAGATTCAACTTCACCGAATATATTTCTGAACAGCGACGGGAAGTAATATTCTGGGTTTGACAATTGACCAAGGACGTCACTGATTTATTACTTCTTCACGATGAAAACCAAATGAGATTCCATCGCGCCCGAATTATTTTTCCACGTGATGTCTTCTACCTGTACAATATTCAGATCGCACTTGTTGAGCATGCTCATGATCTTGACTGAATTGTAGTAATACACGTATGAACGATCGACCTGGTTGCTTGCGTATTGGTAACCTGACTCTTCGTATTTGTCATCGATGAGGCTGAAGTAGAAAACGCCTTCGGGAGTCAGCATTGCAGCGCAATCGGAAATCAGTTTGGAAGTTTCTTCTTTGTCGAGATATGGAATGGTGAATCCGGAAATGATTGCGTCGAACTTGCGATCGAGATTGCTAACAAGACGGCAGTCCATGACTTCGAATTTTGCACGTGGGTTGTTCTGACGGGCAAGTTCAATCATGTTTGGTGCAAGATCAATACCTGTAATATTCAGTTCAGGTCGCTTTTTCAGCAAGTACTGCGTGATATTTCCGGGACCGCAACCAATGTCGAGTACGTGACTGTGCCGGTCATGAATGAGCGTTGAAAAAAGTTCGTACGTGTCGTTGTAGAGTTCGATGTTGCCAAAGCGTTCGTGATAGGCAACAGCGTGCTTGTTGAAGGTGTTGACAGCTTCTGTATTGCGATCCATGAGCGTTGGATTTCAAAATCGATTGAGTGGAGAAGGGGACATCCTGCGGCTTGTGAATTCTGCGGATGAATTGTTGGATGCAGTTCTGAAGGACAAGCCAAGTTTGAACATGATCATTCCAGCTGGCGCATTCTGCATGGTGTAGGAGATTCCGTCACCTGCATAACTTACGGTTTTGGTGTTCACATACATTCCACCAGCTACAGATTGTTGCCACTGCAGTGCGGCATCGAGCCACAAATTTTTACGGAGTTTAGTCATCATTCCCAATCCGAAACCTCCGCTTAAACCCGTAAAGCTGCTAAGTGTTATGCCGGATGTATCGCTATACTGAACGGTGTTCTGCTTCGCATACAAGGAACGAATTCCGCCAAACAGATCGAAATAGGGAATGACGCGACTCTGTTCATTCCGGAACGAGAATCGTGCATCACCATAAAATCCGAGATGCACATTATTGAATACAGTTTGTGCCCATACATTTTGAGGCGCGCCGGTTCCAACTCTTGTGAGTTCGTAATGCCCGGCTCCGGATGCATAACCGGTAATTCCCAGCTGGAATTTAACGGGTAATGCCTGAAAAACGGAGACTGACCTAATGGACGGAAGAAGACATTTACTCCGCCGCCCCATCCGCTGGCAAATGAAGTGTAAGGCGAGGAAGCGTGCATGCCAAAAACGCCAATGTCCATCTGGGCGAAAACAGTTGTACTCGTTGCAAGTGCGAGAATAATCAGAAGCTTTCTCATAGCAGTAATTTTAACCGCACCAATTACCGACTGGGTGCAGTACTAAAGTTACGAATACCTGAGATGAAATGCACGAAAAAAACGAAGGAATCCTTGATGGAGAGACTCTCTTCGTATAGACCCAATGTTGTATGATGAATTATTGGTGCGGCAGTTCAGTGTGTCCGCAGTTCGTGTGGTGACGCTTCACTGTGCAACCCTCATACGAACAGCAGTCCGTGTTGTTCAGGTAGAAACGAATTCCTATACGAAAGCATACAACTGAAGTTGGTGCAGCTTTCATTCCGTAAGAAAGTCCATCGCTGACATTTACCGTATTCATCATGATCGTGCTTCCGCGATTGAAGTTGTTATCCCATGTCAATCCTGCATCAACCGCAGCAAAATCATTCAGCTTAATGAGCAAACCAGCAGTTGTGCCGAGATTGAATCCGACTTTATTATTCGGGGAAGTCATGCTACACTCTTCGTCTTCGTTGTGAATGTCCACCGTGGAGCGATTGAATCCGATTCCAGGGGAAAATTCCGCGTAAGGAACAAACCTGGCATCCGGAGAAGGAGCACTTACGCGAAGGATTCCGTGTATGCTGAACATCGTGTTGATGAGTGAAATATCTGATGGTGCCTGCCCATCTTCAAGTATAATACCCTCAAAATTTTTCTGTCCTGCATAGAGCACGTTATAGCCAAGTCCAGCCTGAACTTTTACCGGAAATTCTTTCGTTAACGAAGATGAAATTCCGTCCATGCCGAATCCCCAGCCGTGACGCAGGTCGTTTTTCATGTTATGAAGGCCGTAGTAGCCGTAAGAAAATTGGGCAGAAGCGCCGAGTGTAATCAGTAGGGCAGAAGCGAGTAGGAACTTTTTCATGGCATATAGGTTTGTATTACTAATACTCAAATACTGTACTAAAGTTCCGTTTTTAACAACTCGTTTTCGCAGTTGGATGGAAAATACGACGAAGTACGTAGGGACGCGGAATGAGGGAGGAGGGGATGAGGGAGAATTATTTCATTTCCATTCCCGCGTACAGGTTGTCGTTGTTCACGTAATAAACTTGTACATGTTCGCCCGGATCATTTTTCTTGACCAGTTCAATCAATCGTTTGCTTTGCCGACCCATCCAACGGTTCCAGAAAACAATGACGGTTCCACCAACATAAGGCGCGAGTAAGGTCCATGAAGAATCGACATCCGTCATATATGTGAACATTTTATCCAATCGAAGAAACGTGTCGAGCGGAGCTTGTTGTGACGGAGGATAACTGTTAAAGGCTGTGTCGATGCGATCCCATTTGAGATTCGGAAATCCTCCGGCGTAACAGTTCACATACCAGCAAATCAACTTCCCTTCTGTATTGAAGTACAAAGCCTGCAAAGGTTGCGCGTGATTTTTTTGCGCGAGAGCAAACTGATTTGTGTCGATGGTGCGAAGAAATGCAAAATACTTCGCTGTGTCCAACACGTACGAAGCGTTTACATCAACTCCAAAGTCGGATTGACATTCCCGAATTTCAGCATTGCTCAAAGGACGGAACTTTTTCATCCCGTACATTTTCAGGAAGAGGCCACCGCAATTCATCACGAAGATTGAAAGTGAAATGAAAAGAACTCCTTGTTTCATTACGGTTGCGTGTTTAATGTCTATCGCTGCATCTCAAACACTTTCTTCACATTGAGCGTGTCCATGGGGAACTCCAACCACTTTCGTGTTGGTGAATAGTTCACAATGATGGGATAATTTTGAGTCCGGTGATCGCGGACCATGAGCTCGAAGCGTGATCTCCCGCCTTCTGAACGATATTCAAACAGTGCGAGTCCTGCGGCCCAATTGATATTATGAATACGCACCGTATCCGGAGCTTGTGGACCAGCAAGTGTTAAATCCAAAGTCTTCGGAGTGTTACTGCCCCAACAACTGGTAATCAAACTCGCGTAAGGTCCATCCATACTGTATTGAATAAATGTGGAATCGTTTATACTTACCCTTCCGAGATTGCCCCAGTCGGAAGGCGCATACAGATAGTACGAACCTTTATATTCATACAATTGAGACCACTCACCGCTAACGATCACGTTAACGTGATGTGACATTTTCAAGGACTTATCCTTGAATACCCACTTAAGCGACTCCTGATAGCCAAGTGAATCGTTCGCGTCCCATGAAAAGTCGACAATGCGTTTGTAGAACGTAGAACTTGTGTCTATTTTCTGAATGAAGACTGCGTGATAGTCACCGCGATCGAATTCTCGGACAATGAAATTGGTGTCAGCTTGCTTTTTCTGTGCCGAAGTGGAAAGTGAAATCAAAAGCGAGAGGAGAAATGCAGAGCTGTTTTTCACGAATTCAATTTACGCCATTCTTCTCGTATGAGCTCAAATTTTAACTCTTTCCCATGCATCCCATTCTCCCTCCACCCACTCGCCCGATAAAACTTCTCCGCTCTCGTTCCCGGTTCCGTTCCCAGCCACACTTTGTCCTTCTGTGTGAAATACCAGTCGAGCATTTCTGTTTGCAAAGCACGAGCGGCCCCTCTACGTTCAAAGTCAGGATGCACGAATAGCGCCCAGATATTTTCTTCCCTCAAATCACAAATGGCAAATCCAACAATGGTGTTGTCGATTTCTGCAAACCAACCTTTTCCGCGGGTGAAGAGAAATTCTTCGTAGTCGGCGGGAGTGATGAGGGCGGGGTTGGAGAGCGTGTTTTCGCGAACAGCAATTCTGATTTCATGCAGTCTGGGAATGTCGACGAGTGCTGCAACGCGAAGTTTCATACCACGTGCTTTAGTTTGCGATCAGAATCTTGCTGACTTTGCTTTCCTGTTCGTTTTCAACACGGACGAAGTAAGTTCCAGAGGCAAAATTATTCACGGGCACCACGAGTGAATTGAATCCGTTGCCCGCGTAAACAACACGTCCCTGCACATCGATGAGCTGAATCGTGAATTTGCCTTCCTGTGATACGTTCAGCGTTCCGTTGATGACCGGATTCGGGAATAGCACAAGTTCAGATGCAGACGAAGCATCGTGCAATCCTTTTGGTTCTTCGCAGGAAAGATAAAAACTGCACGACTCACGCGGAGCTGCAAAACAAAACACAGGCAATGGTGAACCGAATACAAACGGCATGTTGAAAACTGGTCCACTGACATACATATCGGGCATGAGGTAAGAGGGACTTGACGTCTTCACATAAAATTGTCCATCTGCCATACGCGTGTGTGTCCCTGCTACGAAGAAACCACTGCCTACAGCGGTGCGACCTGTGTGAATTACAGTTCCGCTCGCTGCATGTGCTTTGAAAAGTTCTGAACCTTGAACGCTATCCATGTGTGCGATGAATCCGTAGATCGTGTCATTGGTACAGTCGTATGAAAGTGCGTCGTAGTAATAACTATTGTAAACTGTGTCCTCGAATGTAACCACTCCACTGGTCGGATTAAGACTGAGTAAAACAGTGCCACCGATGAGTTGGTTATCCATTCCCATCCAGATGATGTCGTTACGGGTGATTGCAGCATCGGAACTATTGAAACCATAATTCGCAAGCGTTGGCAATGGAAGAATTGTGCGTGTTCCGGTTATCGCGTTGATTGTTTCAATCACCCACTGGCTGCTGAGAATATCGTTTCGCAGCGCATAGTACGTAGACGTTCCTGCAGACGGCCAACACATTTTGTACCATGTTCCGGTTGCCGTATCCATTGGTAAAGTGCGAATCAGATTACCAAGCGTGTCAAGTTCATAGAGTTTGTTAATGTAGTTTCCGTTGGATGTGACCGTATCAATTCCCTGGAACACGTAGTGTCCGAAGCAATTGAAGAATGCATAGCCGGAAAAGAATCCATCAACAGGCAACTGAGAGAGTCGTGTAGATACTCCGGACTGCGGATCTATTTTATCGAAGTAATAACGATATCCGTTCTGCGGTGTGTATTCTGTTTCGATGTGATAGACAGAAGTGG
Source organism: Flavobacteriales bacterium (assembly GCA_040377305.1). Lineage (GTDB taxonomy): Bacteria > Bacteroidota > Bacteroidia > Palsa-965 > Palsa-965. The sequence goes on from JBEIPA010000003.1 coordinate 226,116, forward strand.
TTTGTGCAGAAGCGAAAATAGTGGTGGCGCAAAGGAGGCTGAGGAGTAGAAGTTTTTTCATTGAATCAGAAGTGCGTGAAGGGATTGTGTTTGTTGAGATAAATATAGGGGAATGTGAGTGGACTACGAATTTAAAAGAGTCATCGTGAGTGAATGAGGGCGAGATTGGAGGGGTTGTTTTCGCGAACAGCGAGAAGGATATCGCTGCAATATCAGATGAGCGTCAGTAGCGTATAATTATTTCGTTACGTGTTCTGGATCAGATAGCATGTCGTTTTCGAATCGGGTTCGAAGAACACATAGAGTATTCCATCTCCCCAAAAGTTCAGCTTTTCAAAATACGGACTGAATTCTTTGTGATTCGGAATAACGTTTGTTCGAACCGCTGATACACCACCTGTTAACTGACACACGAATTTCATTCGCTTATTAGAACGAGGGCAGTGAGGAATTTCGGGATATTGGACCCACTCCGGAATTCCAGCGTGACCATCATTCGTAAAGTAGTCTGCCTCTATGAACTCAAAAGATGCTTTCTCGTATACAATTTCGGTTTGCTGATTCAGCTCATCGAATGAAGAATCACATTGCTCAAGTTCTGCGGTATTGATAACAATTGGTTTATTAGGATCCGCATAATCGATAAAACACTTGCTGAAGTTCAGAAAAATTGGGCAGACCAAGTGAAGATCCGACGGGATCCATTTGAAAGCAGGGTCGATATTTCGAATACAACCAAGATATTGAAACGGTACAGGTGCATTTGATACCGGAAGTACGAAATTCGGAGGAACTTCACCACCAAGCGAATGCACTCCTTCATCAGTGAATTCAAGGACACGAATATGATTGGGTGGGCATTCAAAATAAGTGAAGTTCATGAAGCGTGAAACATCAGCGCTATCTAATGCTTCACCTTCTTCAAACCGAACGGTTTTAACGAGTTTGTCGTTTTCAAAGATCAGTTCTATTGCGGAAAAGAGATTCATTGCCACCTCTTTCGTACAAATCTGAGTGGAGACGACATCGTGAAATTCAGACTCGCTACTAACGTCGAGGGTGAAACCGTTGATGAATAGAGATTTGCTCTTTGATCCGAATATTGAATTCAGCATAGTGCAAATGTAAAGATTGTGCACGCGTTACGGAAATTTGCACCTGTTAACAATTCAGCACTGAACCTAATTCCCTTTCACGTGTATCCAGTAAAAAGCTACACACATGAGAAAACTCTCTACCCTTTTCGTCTTCCTCGCGGGACTGGTAATCGGCCACGCGCAAACGCAGTCGAACTACTATTACAATCGCGACATTCTGAATCCGCCGGCAGATCAGGCATGGCCTAGCGGACAAAAGCAGTTTACTTCTGTGTCTGATGTAATGATCTACGTGCCACCGGATGCGTGGATACTGGAATTACACGGAACGGAAGAAGCCGGGTCACTGGAAACTGCACGCACCCGATTGCAGACACGCATTACGGCATTTCAGAAAAAACTGAATGCGATGGGAATCCCGAACGAGGATATTACCATCACGACATTTTCTCAGGAGAAAAATTCGGGATGGAAGTTCACGCCCGAACAAGGAAGTGTGTACGGCGTTGTCGGATATACGTTGACCAAAAGTATTCTCATCCGGTATACCGACTCGAAACAGTACAGTCAGATCATTACTGCGGCTGGAGATCAGAGTCTCGACAATGTGCAGCAACATTATTGTACGGTGTCAGACGAACAGGCTGTGTATGCAGAGTTGTACCGTCAGGCGATGGATGTTTGCATGCAGAAACGTGCAGAGACTGCGGAGCACCAACGTGCAATTATTTCTCCAACATGGAATGTGTCGAGTGAGTACTACGATGTGCAAACTCCAACTCCGGGTGCGTATGTTCCACCAGGATCTGCACCTGTTCCGCAAAATTCCGGTTTCGATCGCGTGCTGAGTTCTGAATATGGAACTGCGGCAGTTCGTTACACCATTCATCTCGAAATTACATACACACTCAATAAACCACAACCTACGAATTCACCAGTCAAAACGAAATAGCCATGAAGAATATTTTACTAATTACAGCAAGTTGTTTCATCGCGTCGCACGTATTTGCACAAGCGAGCGGGAATGCAGTCAATGCCACCAACAATCAAACGACGAACGGAACAGCTGAAGTATTCATCAGCGGAGTCGGCAATATGCAGGCTGTTAATTTCTGTTCCGGCAATGCTACGACTGTTACCGCAGCAGGAGGCACAACGGCCAATTGGAGCGCGAACAGCAATATCAACGGCATCAACTTCGCCGGACAAACGAAGCAGTATTATAATCCGTACACCGGTAAATACGAAGACACGCCGAATAATGGTGGTGGAACGCAGGCGCAAGCCGCTTTGCCTTACGACAACTCTGTGATTTTCGATGCGGATGTGATGATTAATATCGAAGCATCGAGTTACACCGCAATTTTCAGTGTCACAGATTTCGGCAAAACCGTTATTCAGGCTGACTCTGCAATGAGTTCACGTTTGAAGATCTTCACGGCTGCGATGGTGAAGGATTCTATTCTTGCAGGGAATATTCACGTCGATTTTATTTCAATGCTTCCGGTTTACGAAGTGGAGGCGCAGAATAAAGTGTTCTCCAATATCGCAACGGAAGTTCCTGCGGGATTCAAGATCAAGAAAAATGTACATGTGATGTTTTTCGATCACACGAAACTTGATCAGATTATCACGCACGCTGCGAAAGCATCCATTTACGATCTCGTGAAAGTAGATTACAACGTAAATGATATACAGGCGGCTTATGATACACTTCGCAAGATTGCAGTGGAAGTAATCGACATGAAGCGCAACACGTATTCGATGATGGGATTTGAAACGACCATCATGGCTATGGCGGAAGGTTACGACAGCAAGTATCCGGAAGAGCGATATGAGTCGTATACGGCGTACCTGCAAGGCAATTCATACAATCAGGCGCAGAACCCGAACCAAACATTGCAAACAGCGGAGAAGGAGCAAACTGTTTTCTACAACAAAGTTCCGTACAAACAATTTGATCGCGTGCTGAATGCTGATTTGGCGGAGCCTGGTGTGCAGTTTTATTACAAACTGCGTGTGAAGTGTAAGATGGAGCATATTGATGAGAAGAAAGAAACGAAGCCGGGAGTTGCTGCTACGAAACCGGGAACTGCTCAGCCTGCGCGTACGAATACTGGTGGAAATGTGCCTGCTCCTGTGGGGACTTACAAGCCGGTACAAACGATTAAATAGATAAGCGATTTGGGCTCCACGGGCTGAAGCCCGCGGTTATCATCTAGCGTATCAAACAAGTGGGACCAAGAAAAAAGGAATGGCTTTGCCATTCCTTTTTTCTTGCACATAATATAATAAATGAGCGATGATGATAACCGCGCGGCTTCAGCCCGCGGTGCAGCAATATCTACTAATCTTCCTCCCGGAAAGGAACAAAGCGAAAAGGATGCTCTAAAATCAACGACATCTCTTCTCCTTTATCAACCATATCCTCATCATCCATATCGTGATGCCAGTTGATCATTACGTTAACCTGCTGTTCGCGAAGTCGGATAACTTTTGCGAGAACAGAAAGCAACGAACGAACAGAACCGGTGTTGAGGTGATCGAGTTTTATGTCGATTGTAATGTTTTCTGATTTCTGAATCGGGATGTAACGTTCAACCCAACGCTCGAGTGGAGAATAGAAATCGCTTGCATCAGCAGGAATGGATCTTCCGGTAATAGTAAACGCTTCAGACTTTGGATTAAAGCTGATTTCGGGAGTTGCTTTGGTAGCAGGAATTAAAAGTGGATCCATTTATTAGTTCAAAGCAATTACGAGTTCGAGACAGAAGAAGGTGTAACTATTTTCAAGTGGAAGGAAACGATAAGTAATCGGTCCGTTCACTGCACGTGCAATTTCCATAAGGCCAAGTCCTGCGTTCGTGCGTGAACCATTCTGAAGCGAACGCTCCATTTGATCCACGTACATTGTTTTCAATGTGTCAGGATCGGCCGAATTAATTTTTTCCAGTTTGCCTTTGAGCACATCCACATCTTTTGAGAACATAACGTTGCCACAACGCAAACCGTAATCGTTTGTGCCCACACGACGCATGTACACGATTGAACCCGGGGCCGGAGTAGAAAGTGGAGGAGTGTTGTTGCGGATATTCTGCAAACACTCAACAACTGCACTCAGCAAACGCCGACGACTAGGTCGGGACAAATCGCGGAAGTCGGAACGTGTTTCAACCATTGCAACAAAGGAACTGATGAGATCTTCACTTACATCGCCTAGATAAAACCAGTCGTTACCAGTTTCAGTGAGCAATTGTTTAATCTCTGCATCCGTTAGCATAAACAGTGGGGTTTAGTCAAAAATACTCAATTCATACGAATAAGCGGGTTCGCGGGTTCTCGAGGCAACATGGACAATACCACGACAATGTCGATATTTAGGCAGAATTCGTTGTTTTGTACTAGAATCAGTAGTGTTACATTTGTCGGCATTCAATAAAAAAATATCATGGAAGGTCACGTTAATACAGCAATTGCGAACGGAATAGCACGCGTTACATTTTTTCACCCGCAAAGCAATTCAATGCCTGGACATTTGTTGCGCAAGCTTGCTGAAGAAATTACTTCTGCCGGAAAGAATGACGATGTAAAAGTTATTGTGATGCAAAGTGAAGGAGAGAAATCGTTCTGCGCAGGAGCTTCTTTTGATGAATTGATTTCCATCAAGGATTTAGAAACCGGAAAAACTTTCTTCTCTGGTTTTGCTGCGGTGATTAATGCAATTCGAACTGCACCAAAGTTTGTGATTGCACGCGTGCAAGGAAAAGCAGTTGGAGGTGGAGTAGGACTCGCGTCGGCAGCAGATTATACGATGGCGACTGATACAGCATCAGTGAAACTTTCAGAGCTCGCCGTTGGAATTGGTCCGTTCGTTGTTGGTCCTGCAGTAGAACGTAAGATCGGAACTTCTGCTTTCACGAATCTCGCCATCAATGCAACGGAATGGCGCGACGCGAAGTGGGCACACCAGAACGGATTGTACACGGATATTTATTCTACGATTGCTGAACTCGATACTGCCGTTGATGCACTCGCAGGACGATTGGCTTCAAGCAATCCGGAAGCGATGATGATGCTGAAGAAAATTTTCTGGCAGGGAACGGAGAACTGGGATACGCTTTTGGCGGAAAGAGCTGGAATGAGTGGGAAGCTTGTACTCTCCGAATTTACGGTCAATGCAATCAACAAATTCAAGGCTAAATGATTCGACAATTCGAAGATTTGAAAATTCGAATATTCAGTTAGTATTAGCAGCGCGTAAATAACACATTTTCGAATCTTCGAATTTTCAAATCTTCAAATGTTAGAGGGTCTTGAGCAACTCCGTTGCTGCTGCCGCGTGTTTGCCTTTCTTCGTCTCAATCGCTTTCAACAAAACCTTTGCTTCGTCTTTGCGATTTGCTTTGATCAACGCTTTCGCCTTCTGGAATTCTGCATCTTCAAAGCGGACATGATTTTTATTCGTCAACACTTTGTCGAACATCACAATTGCGTTTGATGTTTGTCCTGCATTGAGAAGATTCACACCATTCTGGTAAGAAAGCTCGAGTTGATCTATAGCGACAATACTATCCTGGGATGCAATCGTCGTAGTTTCTGATAGCAATACTGCATTCGAATCAGCAGGCGCAACGTCAGTTGGTATATCAAAAACACCACCCGATGCTCCTGCTGCTTGTGGTGCCTGTGGTTGCGTATTCGTGTTTCCAACGACAACCGGGTTATTTACCGCAGGTGCATTTTGATTAACATCATCGCGGTTGTTATCCACGTAACCGTCCTGCTTGGTTCGCGTACTTGTCTCCGCACGTTTTGTTCCGCCCGCTACTCCTGCACCGAAGTCGAACAGTTTATTTTTCTTTTCAGCTTTTTGTTCTTCTTTCGAGTCGTCAGCTACTTCGGTCTTATCTTTCAGTGTAATTGCTTCCGGTTTGGTCTGAACAACCACGCGACCATCATTATCGCCTTCCTGCATTTCATCTGCAACTACGCGTTCTTGCTGCAGGAAAATATCTTCTTCTGCTTCGGCTGGTACCGGAGGAGCCAGTGCTTCTTCTGTCGGACCTGCATTGTTCGCATCAGTAACCGTGACTTTGTAAGATTCTTTTGGTGCATTCAGACTCTTTTTGTCTTGCGCATCAGCAACGGTGTTATCCGGAATTTCTTCATTCGCTAATGATTTATCAGCGTCTCTATATCCTTCACCCGGTGCAGCCGAAAGTGAATCCATTTGTACTTCTGAATTATATGCCACGTCCTTTGACTCTGCTTCATCCGAAGAAATAATCTTCAGCATAAAAGTGGAGCCAAGAATAATCACAAGCACTGCAGCAACTGCGTACCAGACTTTCCGATTTGGGTGATGCAAGGGAACTACTTTTCCTTCCGCAGGAGCAGTATCCGTTTTCAAGGGAGTGGCAAGCATTGAACGATCTTTCACCAATGCTAAACCTTCCACTGCATCTTCACACATTGCACAATCGGCCATGTGAGTTTCACACGCATGCTGTTCCGCGGCAGAAAGATTTCCGTCTATATAAGCCAGAATCTTTTCCTCGCTTAAGCAAGGATCAGATGGGAGCTTTCTATATGTGTGCAGATCAGCCATGTTGTTTCTTCGTCATTAGAATTTTCAGATTTCTCTTTCCATTCTGTATGTAACTCTTCACTTCATTCAATGTGTACCCGGTGAGTGATGTAATTTCCTGGTAACACTTCTTTTCCAGATAGAACAATTCCAGGCAGCGTCGCTGACTTTCGTTCAGCTCCTGCAGACTTGATTCCATCGTTTGTAGTTGTCGTTCGGTTTCGGTTACACCATCAGGATGCACGACATGGTCTGTTTCCATAACACCCTGAGAATCTTTTTTCAGCTCCAGATCGCGTGCACGCTGGCTTTTCTGAGAACGGAGATACATGAGGCACTCATTCTTCGCTACGGTGTATAACCAACCCTTAAATTGCTCGATTTCGTGTCTTCCCAGGTCTTTGAGCAGTTTCTCGAAAACCTTCATCTGTACATCCTGGCTTTCGTCCTGATCTTTCAGGTACTTCATGCACACACCATAAACAAGGTGACGATAGCGCGCAAATAGCTCCCCGATACAGAGATTATTCCCTGAATCCCGAAAAAGCTGAACCAGCTCTTCGTCGGTTTTTGACCGGAGATTTGAGTTGAGTTGTACCACGAACGACGTTAACAAAGATAGACCGTTCACAGTTCCCTGTTCCCTGTTCCCGGATTCCAGTTATACAATGTTGTACGTGAATTGTTCAATTCAACACAATTTCTATTGCGCTGACACGGGCTTAAATCCAATACCGGAAACAGGGAACCGGAAACAGGGAACAATTAGTACTTTTACCAGTTATAAAGCCTTGCCATCTGTATCTTGCTGAAGATCAGGAGCCTTAAATTGTTAAACCGACCGTATCCGATTAGCGGCATAATTCGTGCGAATGCATGAATGTCCAATACTTATACCTATGAAACGAATACTTACTCTCCTCCTCATCCTCTCTTCGTTTTCGACATTATTCGCACAAAGAGATCTCACAGAACATCGTCCGGTTTGGTTCGGTGTAAACATGGGTGCAACCTGGCAAACCAGCGATATGAAACCTGTAGGTGGCCTTGGCTGGGGCTTTACAGTTGCACGTTATTCCCGCATTTCAAATCCATCTCCATTGTATTGGGGATGGCGTTTCCGTTTTCTGGATGGACGCAACTTCGGTTATAACTATCACGCGCTACAAGGGGTGAACAATAACCCGGTGTTGTCGCCTTACTCTTCTGGTACTGATCCCGACACAGGATTTGTATACAGCAATTACAAGATGCGTCTCGATGAATTCTCTGGTGAGATTATCATCGGTAGTAACACATTACGTAAGCACGGTGTACTTCTATACGGTTGGGGTGGAGTAGGAATGACTTACTGGAAAACCAGCACTGACCTTTATGATGTGAGTGGTAATCTGTATGACTACAGCACAATTACCGACAACGGAAATCAAAGTGCAATCGAAACTCAGCTCGATGCCATGTGGGACAATGCTGATTATGAAACAGACGCAAACGGAAGTTCAATTGGACAGTGGGGCTTTATGCCATCTGCCGGAATTGGTTTCGGTTACCAGTGGAGCAACTTCTCCATTACGATGGAACACAAAACCACTTGGGCTCTGAATGATTTAATCGACGGTACAAATCACAACAGTGCCGGTGCTGCAACTGAGCATCTGAATGATATCTATCACTACGATGGTTTGTCGTTCAAGTGGAATTTCCACAAGCCTCGTGAGACTACCTATACAAATGATCCTTTGCCTGCGATGCCTGACCAGACACAGTACAATCAGCCAACGCAACCGAATACACAACCAATTCCTGTTGATCCAACTCCGCAGCCTGGTTCAACTCCGAACATCCCGGGATTGCAGCCGCCTACAGTAACATTTACTACTCCGTCTACTGATCCGTATACAGCGAATACACCGAATCAGAATCTAGTTGTACGTGTAACAAACGTTGCGCAGTCGAGCCAGATTTCATTGCAGATCAACAACCAGGTGAGCACAAACTTCAGCTTCAATCCTGTAAATTCTACAATGACTTTCAGTCACACGCTAAACGCAGGAACGAACACATACCGTGTTGTTGCAACAAACAGTGTGGGTTCTGCACAAGATGTTCAAACGATCATCTTCAAGCAGGGTGATAATACACCAACCGGAAATCCTCCGACTGTTGTAATCACAACGCCTTCGTTGAATCCATATTCATCAACTACGCCTACGTACACAATCAATGCTGACGTAACGAACGTTGACAACTCATCACAGATTACCGTGAAACAGGGTAGCAACTCGATTACCAACTTCACTTACAATACACGTACGAAAGTGGTAACGTTCGCTGCTACATTGGCTAGCGGTAACAATAGTTTCACCATCACTGCAACAAATCAGTACGGTAATGCATCTGATGCTGTTGTGATCACTTACGGAAACACAAACACGCCTCCGGTGAATCCGCCGCCAGTTGTGTCAATTACAAATCCGAGCGATTGTCCTTACCAGACAAAAGTGCAGAACCACACCTTGACTGCGAGCATTCAGAATGTAACACAGAAGAGTCAGGTTGCAGTTGTATTCAACGGACAAACGATTTCGAACTTCACGTTCACTGCACATGGAATGAACGCATCTATTTCGTTCCCGGTTGTGTTGAACTCAGGAGTGAACAACTTCACCGTAACTGGTACAAACAGTGTTGGATCGGATGCGAAGTCTTGCGCGATTACGTACAAGCCTTCCAATGCTCCACAGCCACCTGATGTTGAAATCACAACGCCATCGGCAACTCCATTCAATGCTTCGGTTCCTGCATTTACACTGAAAGCAACTGTATTGAATGTTGCAAGTTCTGCAGAGATTACAATGACAGGTAATAACGCGGTGATCACTGGTTGGTCTTATGACTTGAACTCAAAAGTGTTGACGTACTCAACTACTTTGAATGCCGGAACTATCACGTATGTAATCACTGCTACAAACGCGAATGGAACTGACAGCGATAATCAGGTTGTAATTTTCAAACCTTCTGCGCCGGTTGATCCAAATACTGAAGTACCGGTTGATCCAAATCAAGGTGGTGGCGTGTCACGTCCAGGTGAAACAACTGTAAGCCCTAACGGCAACGTGGGTGGTGGACAGCAAGGCGGTGGACAATCGCGTCCGGGAGAAACAACTGTAAGTCCTAATGGAAACGTTGGTGGCGGTCAACAAGGCGGTGGACAATCGCGCCCAGGAGAAACAACTGTAAGTCCTAACGGAAACGTTGGTGGCGGACAGCAAGGCGGAGGTGGAGACAGACCAAGCGGACCTGCTCCTACAATTGATTTGCACGTTCCTTCTGCGAGTCCGGTTTCTACTGGAACTACAACGTTCAATGTGATCATGATTGTTAATGGCGTTAATTCTGCGAGTGATATTACAGTGAAGCTTAACTCCGTTGTTCAGACTTCAGGTATCAGTTACAATGCGTCATCGAAACAACTTGCATTCACTGTTACGTTGATCAATGGACAGAACACCATTTCTGTTCGTGCAACCAACGCCAATGGCAATGCAACAAAAAGTTTGATTGTAAACTGTAACGCAGCGAACAACCGTCAGCAACAATCGAACGATCCTGAACCAGCTCCTGCTCCGAAGAAAGACGAGCCGAAGAAGGATGAGCCGAAGAAAGTCGAGCCGAAACCAGCAAAGGCAGAGCCAAAGAAAGACGAGCCTAAGCAGGATCCGAAACCTGCTCCTGCTCCGAAGGATAATCCGAAGCCTGAACCGAAAAAGGAGGAACCTAAACCTGCACCATCAGGTGGCGGACGTCCTGCTCAACCGGCACCAGCTCCGGCGCCACAACCGGCTCCTGCTCCGAAACCAAGATAGTCAGCCCTCGGTACGACGAGATTAAGGACAAGCAGCTCCGCCGATAGTGTAGTCTACTCGGTCTGACAATACAAGAGGTCGACAACCGTGACTAAATAAAAATGAAAGAGGTGCTTCCCCGAAAGGAGAGCACCTCTTTTGCGTTTCGTCCGCTGCTTTCTATTTCACGATCATGACGAAACACCCGTCCAAGCCTTCAGAACTTTTTAACCAGAAGAGTTCGTAACATCAATGTGATGCAATGATAGTTGCCGGGAATATCGTAAGTGGTGCAAATTGAATAAGTGTTGGGCTTTACGTTTCCATAGATCCTTTCTACCAAAAACTCGCGAGGAGAATTGAAACTACAAAGGCGCTAAGCCGCAAAGGCACGCAAAGGGCAACGTTTGTTCGAAATGAGACCACACTTATACACACTAACATTTTTAAACACGCAGTATTCGATCTACTGTTCTAAATTAGCAGTATGATTAAAGCTGTAATAGTTGACGATTCTCCGGAAGCACGCGAAAGCCTGCAAGCAGATATCACGCGTTGGGTTCCGGATGTGCATATTATTGCCACTGCAGGAAGCATGAAAGAAGGTTTAGCAAAACTGAAAGAACTGCAGCCTGATGTTGTGTTTCTCGATATTCAACTCGGCGACGGCGACGGTTTTTCATTGCTCGAACAACTCGGCACAACTGAAACTCATGTGATCTTCACAACGGGATTAGACAGTGAAGGAATTCGTGCGATCAAATTCAGTGCGCTTGATTATCTACTTAAACCAGTTGATCCGGATGAACTGGTTGCAGCAGTTGAAAAACTGAAAGAAGCGCAGAAGAATCATTCGATCGGCGAGAACATTAAATTACTTGCTGAACATCTGAATGGACATTCTGCAAAGCCTGGAATGCGTCGATTAGCATTGAACAGCGCCGACAAAGTTCAGGTTGTTCGTGTCGATGAAATTATTCGCTGCGAGTCGGAACGCAACTACACTACATTTTTTCTGAAAGACGGAAAACAAATTGTGGTGACACGCACACTGAAAGAATACGAAGAGCTTCTCGAGCCACTCGGATTTGTACGTGTGCATCATTCTCACCTCATTAATCTCGAATTCCTGAAAGAGTTCATCAAGTCAGACGGAGGTTATGCGCTCATGACCGACAAAGCACAAGTTCCTGTGAGCGTGCGTAAGCGTGATGATTTGATGAAAGCGCTGGGAATGTAACCACATAGAATCATAGGAAAGTGCTAAACTTGAAGTGATTCGCTGGCGCGAATCGTACATAGTTCACAAGAGAGTATCGCTTACAGCAATATTACTTCACGTGATGTCTGAAATTATTCCCCGCAAACTGAAGATTCATTGGAGCTATTGAACACACGAGAATTGCTCTGCAATTCTCGTTCTCCTGTGAACTATGTACGCGCTTTGCGCGCCTTTTTAACACGGACGGGCTATGTTACTATGTGGTAAATCTACCGAACTGTGATTCTAGCAGCGTTACGTTTTACCAGCGAGCCGAACGACTGCAGATTCAAGCCTAACTTACTCGCGCGCAGCACAAACTCCGCACTATACTTGCGTTCAACCGCAACTAACAATCCGCCACTCGTCTGCGGATCGGCAAGAATCGCTTTGCGGTGATCATCTACACCCACAATTCCATCTCCGTAGCTATCCCAATTGCGATTCGTTCCACCCGGAATGCATTTCTGTGCGATGTATTCATCGAGTCCATCCATCACCGGCACTTTCGCGAATTCAATTTCCGCACTGAGATTACTTCCGTCGACCATTTCGCCGAGATGTCCGAGCAATCCAAATCCGGTTACATCGGTCATCGCTTTCACGTAATCAAGCGAGCCGAAAATTTCTCCAGCCTTGTTCAATGCAAGCATGTTGTCAACCGCACGTTGCAGATCTTCCGGCTTCACGAGCTTTTTCTTTTTCGCCGTGGTGAGAATTCCCACACCAATCGGTTTCGTCAAAAACAATTCGCACCCTTCTGTCGCCGTAGAATTCTGTTTCAGATTCGTGATCATGACCTCACCAGTCACAGCTAAACCAAAAAGCGGTTCCGGATTATCAATGCTGTGGCCGCCCGCAAGAACAATTCCTGCTTCTTTGCAAACAGCACGCGCACCTTCAAGAACTCTTCCTGCGAGTTCAATCGGAACTTTGTTGATCGGCCAACCAAGAATCGCAATCGCCAGCAAAGGTTTTCCACCCATTGCATACACATCACTGATTGCATTCACAGAAGCAATTCTTCCGAAGTCGTATGCATCATCCACAATGGGCATGAAAAAATCCGTTGTGCTGATGATGGCTTTTCCATTTCCGATATCATACACCGCTGCATCATCTTTCTTGTCGTTACCAACCAAAAGATTCGGTGATGAAACCGGAGCAACGTTCGATTTGAGAATGGTATCTAAAACAGCCGGAGCAATTTTACATCCGCAGCCAGCGCCGTGGGAGAATTCAGTGAGTAAAATTTCATTCAACTCTTTCATAATTACTTCGCTGTATTTAATATGTTCATCGCATTCGCAACAGGATCCCCATCCGCACATTTACACATTACCACATTCGCAAATTTCCTCTGCTCAAGTGGCCAGTTATACGCTTTATCATAATACCGCAACGCAATTGCCGTAGCCGTCGCAAGATCGCCATTCTCAAATGCTTCTACTGCATTTTTGTAATCGAGTCCGCCCAAACGTTTTTTGATGCGTTCTGTAGCGGCGAGTAAAAGTTCTTTCGGTGCGCTTGCGTAATCTGTGATCAATCGTTGTACGCGAATATCAAACGGAATTTCTACGCGATACACCGGAGCTTCGGTCATCTGCAACCACAATCCTTCCGGAATAAAAACACGACCGATGTGCCGCGATTCATCTTCGAGCCAAATTCTTTTCGTAAGGTCAAGTGTTTGCATTTCGTCGAACAAAATATTTTCGAACTGCTCAACGGTTGGCTGTTGCTCCATTCCAATTGCGCCAAAAGATGACCCGCGGTGATTCGCCAATCCTTCCAGGTCGATCACTTGTTCGCCTAATTTTTTCAGTTCGGCGATTATTTCCGTTTTGCCCGAACCGGTTTCTCCACCCACGATTTTCAGATCGAGTTTCCTGGAAAACGATTCGCGAACATATTGCCGGTACGCTTTATATCCGCCCCGAAGCAGCCTCGTTTTTATTCCTGCCGTTTCGAAAAGCTCGGCCATGGAAGAAGAACGGAGTCCACCGCGCCAACAATGGACCAGTAATTCGCCATTTTTGGCTGATTTTAGCGCATTTTCGGCCATTTTCAGCAAATTCGGCTCAACAAGTTCCAACCCGCGATTCATGGCTGTTTCCGGTCCTTTTTGCTTGTAAAGCGTCCCGATTTCTGCCCGCTCTTCATTGGAAAAAACAGGAATGTTCTCCGCATCCGGAATACGGCCATATTCGAACTCCGCCGGAGAACGTACATCCACTATTGGAATCGTTTTCCGGAGGTGCAGGAACTCTTGGATATCAATTATTTCGGGCAAAATGCAGGAAGGTTAGTTGGTGCAAACCGAATAAATTATATATTTGCACCCTCAAATTTAAAGAAATGGCTAATCATAAATCATCTGTTAAGCGTATCCGTTCAAACGACGCGAAGAAGCTGACGAACCGCTATCAGGCGAAATCTACGCGTACTGCGCTTAAATCAATTCGTGCTGAGAAGGACAAAACGAAAGCAACAGCAGCGCTTCCAAAAGTAACTGCAATGCTTGACAAACTCGCGAAGAAAAGCGTGATCCACAAGAACAAAGCAGCAAACCTGAAACGCAAACTGTCTAAGGCAGTAGCGAAACTGGCGTAAAAATTATACTTATCCGTTTACAAACGGCTAGGAAGAATGAAAGGACTACTTTGGTAGTCCTTTTTCTTTTGTCGCCCTCGGTACGGCTTAAATTGTTGCGGTAAACGTTATATAGAGGCCTACTCGGTCTGACAAAAGAAAAATATATGAAAGCTAAATACGAATCAATATGTACGCAGAACAACGACTATCTATCAAGGAGTGGGCGGAAGACGATCGCCCGCGCGAAAAATTAATGCTCAAAGGGCGACACACGCTCTCGGATGCTGAGCTGCTTGCCATTCTCATTGGAACCGGAACACGAAATGAATCGGCTGTAGATCTCTGCAAACGGATTCTCTCCGATTACAATTACAGTCTCGATGAACTTGCCCGATGTTCGGTGAGCGAGCTGCAGAAATACAATGGAATAGGAGAGGCGAAAGCAATAACTATTGTTGCTGCAATGGAACTCGGGCGACGACGCGCGACCGCTCCTGCTGTGGAATTTCCAATGATGCGCGCAAGTAGTGATGCTTATCGCGCGATCTCATCGACGCTGAGCGATTTGCAGCACGAAGAGTTCTGGGTGCTGCTTGTAAATCGTGCGAATCAGATTGTGAAGAAGTGCTTCATCAGCAAAGGCGGCATGAATTCGACGACGGTTGATCCGAAAATGATTTTCAAAGCGGCTCTGGATCACGGAATGGGCGGACTCGTGCTGTGTCATAATCACCCTTCCGGTACAGTGAAAGCCAGTCAGCAGGACATTGCTTTGACGCGTAGACTCGCTGACGGAGCACGGATTCTTGACATTTCTTTGCTCGATCATATTATCGTAGGAGCGAAAACATACTTTAGCTTTGCAGACGACGGGCTTTTGTAGTTCGGAGTTGGGAGATGGGAGACGGGAGTGTAGAGCATTCTTACACTACGGATTTCACTCCAGTCTCCAATCTCCGATCTCCCAACTAACCTATGATGAAGATTGTAACCGTAATTGGAGCCCGACCACAGATAATAAAAGCTGCTGCGTTAAGTCGTGCGATAAAGAATCATTTCGCGGATAAGATCGAGGAGAAGATCGTTCATACCGGTCAGCACTACGATGAAAATATGTCGCAGGTGTTCTTCAACGAAATGGGAATTCCTGCTCCGCATTACAATCTGAATGTAGGATCGGGTAGTCATGGTGCGCAAACGGCGGCAATGATTACAGGCATCGAGAAAATTCTGCTGGAAGAAAAACCAAATGCACTCGTGTTGTTTGGTGATACGAATTCAACACTCGCCGGAGCTGTTGCCGCATCGAAGATTCATGTTCCTATAGTGCATATTGAAGCAGGATTACGTTCCTTCAATAAAAGCATGCCGGAAGAGGTGAACCGCATACTATGCGACCACGTTTCCACGTTGTTGTTTTCGCCCACCAAAGCCGGATTCGATCATCTCGTGAAAGAAGGAATTGCCAAGGAAAAAAATCCTGCGAAAGCCAGTGCCGATCATCCTGCAGTTTTCCATTGCGGCGATATCATGTACGACAACAGTTTATACTTCGCGTCGATAGCGGAAGATAAAACCGATATCATGAAACGTGAAAAGCTGGAGAATGGAAATTTCTTCCTGGCAACAGTTCACCGCGATAATAATACCGATGAGCCTTCACGACTGCACGCTATCTTCAAGGCATTCGATACACTTACGAAGAATACCAATCAGGCGTTGATTTTGCCTTTGCATCCGCGCACGAAGAAAAATATTGCATCGCACCAGGAAGTGCAGCAACTTATTGACAGAAATCCATTGATTCGCATTATTCCTCCTGCATCTTTCTTTGAGATGGTAATGCTGGAGAAAAATTCACGCATGGTGATCACCGATTCGGGTGGTGTACAGAAAGAAGCGTTTTTCTTCAACAAGCCCTGTGTTATTCTTCGTCCGGAAACAGAATGGGTTGAACTCGTTCAGTGCGGTTCTGCGATTCTTGCTGATGCCGATGAAAAGCGAATCACAAATGCTGCCGGGAATCTGCTCACGGCGAACCTGAAGTTTCCTTCTCTGTTCGGCGATGGTCATGCAGCTGAATTTATGTGCAACAAAATGCTCGAACATCTTTCCTGATGCAGAGGCTTTTAGTCTACACGCATAAAATCACCAACCGCAACCGGTACATTTTCCGTTTGTTCCTGAAAGAGCATCTCGGACTGGATTTCGATCTCACCGATAACGTAGAAAAATTCAAGGCGCACATCGGACCGAAAATTTCTTACGCACAAGCACCAATTGCCGACGAGTTATTTTTCTTTAACCGCAATCTGCTTTTCGAAACAGGAATTAAGGAACAGAACATTTCCGTTTTCAATTGGGAACATCACAAAGTATTCTTTGCAACCGGAAAATCTTCTGCATTGCCTTTTGATCCGTTTGCGTGTGCATTTTACCTCGTGAGCCGCTACGAAGAATATCTTCCGCACATCCGCGATCGACTGGATCGTTTTGATGCGCACAGCAGTCTTGCGTGGGAACATGGATTTCTCGAAGTTCCCGTTGTGAATCATTGGATTCTGCTCGTCGGAAATTCATTGCAGAATAAATATCCGGAGTTAAAGATTAAATCGCGCAAGTATACGTTCACGCCAACCATCGACATTGATAATGCTTATGCATATCGCCTGAAAGGAATGATGCGTTCGATTGGTGGTTACGCACGCGCATTGCTGAATCTCGATTTTGCAGATTTCAATCGTCGCACACGCGTATTACTGAAATGGGAGAAAGATCCCTATGATACTTACGCATATCAGCTCGAAGTGCAGAAGAAATACGATTGCAAACCAATCTATTTTTTCCTGCTCGGCGATTACGGTGTGAATGACAAGAACATTTCTCCGCAGAACAGAAAGTTTCAGGAGCTCATTCGTTCACTGGCGGATTATTCTCACGTTGGTATTCATCCTTCTTTCGGGTCCAATACCGACAACACGAAATTGCCGTTAGAAATTTCACGATTGAAAAATATCATTCACGGCGATATCACAAAAAGCCGACAGCATTTTCTCATGATGAAATTTCCGGAAACGTACCGCAATCTTGCCGAGCGCGATATCACCGACGATTACTCCATGGGATTTGCCAATGAAATCGGGTTCCGTGCCAGCATTTGTACGCCATTCAATTTTTACGATCTCGATAACGAGTCAGAATCCAATCTGAAGATTCATCCGTTTGCTGTAATGGATGCAACGTTGAATCTTTATATGAAACTCAATCCGGAAGACGCGATCGCACGCACGAAGAAAATTACGGATACGGTTCGCGAAGTCAACGGCGACATGATGATTCTCTGGCACAACGAAACGTTGAGTGAAGACAAGCAGTGGCAGGGGTGGAGAAAAGTGTACGAATCAATCGTTGCCGACGCCCGTGCGGATGATGCGTCAGATCGGAGGATGAACGCATGATCAAGCACGTCCGTCATCATGAAATTGATAAAGAACGCTGGGATGAATCCATCCGTAAATCGTTCAACGGAATTCTGTACGCCTATTCCTGGTACCTCGACATTGTAAATCCGGGCTGGGAAGCGTTGATGACGGAGGATTACAAAACCGTAATGCCATTGACAGGCGGGAAGAAGATGGGATTCAAATATCTTTTCACGCCATTCTTCGTGCAACAGCTTGGCGTGTTTTCTTCATCGAAACTCACCGCAGACGAAGTGTTGAAATTCCTGAATGCTGTTCCGAAAGAATATCAATACCGCGAGATCAATCTCAACACATTCAATAATGTTGCCGGCGGAGATTATACATTCAAATCAAATCTCACGCACGAACTCGATCTGATTCTCGATCTGGATTCCATTCGAAGGAACTACGCCGACAATACCAAGCGCAATGTGAAGAAAGCGCAACTTCAGGAACTGAGTGTAGTGGTGACACCGAAGCGTGAAGAAATCATTGCGTTGTTTCGTGAAAATCGCGGAAAGGATATTGAAGTCTTGCAGGAACAGCATTACGACATATTACGTCGGTTGTTGCAGGCGCTCGATGCGCGTGGTCGTTTGCATACACGCGGTGTGGTGAATGAAAACAACGAACTCGTGGCGGGAGCATTTTTCTGCGATTCCAACGGGAAAGTGATCTTCCTTTTCTCCGGGAATTCGCCCGAAGGCAAAGAGAAAGGCGCCATGTTCATGCTCATCGACAATTTCATTTCGGAGAATACCCAGAAGAATTTAGTCCTTGATTTCGAGGGCAGTAATGATCCGCAACTGGCCCGATTTTACAGAGGATTCGGCGCTAAAGAATGCGTATATTTGCAGGCCAGAATGAACAACCTTCCGTGGTATATCCGCTGGTACAAAGGTTGATTACAACAAAACAGTTTTATGGTTATTGATCTCAGTAAAGACAATTCTGTATTAAGTCAGTACATGGCTGACATGCGGAATGTAGATGTACAAACAGACAGCCTTCGTTTCCGCGCTAATCTAGAACGCGTAGGGAAGATCATTGGCTATGAGATCAGTAAAAAGCTGGAGTATAGAACCAGTGAAGTAACTACTCCGCTTGGTACTTCCCCTGCGCAAACAATTGCATCTCAACCCGTGGTGGCTACGATTCTGCGCGCCGGACTTCCATTGCACAATGGAATTCTGGAGATGCTTGATAAATCGGAGAATGCGTTTATTTCAGCGTATCGTCAGCATCACAAAGACGGAACATTCGAAGTACACGTCGATTACCTGGCATCGCCGAGCATAGAAGGAAAAGATTTGATTCTCTGCGATCCGATGCTTGCAACCGGAACTTCAATGGTTCTCGCATACAAGGCTATGCTTCTGAAAGGGAAGCCACGCCATGTTCACATCGTAGCTGTTATCGCAAGTACATTGGGTGTAGAATACGTACGTAAAAACATGCCCGATAATACAACTATCTGGTGTTGCGGAATTGACGAAGAGTTGACTGCACAGTCGTACATCGTACCCGGATTGGGTGATGCAGGAGATCTTGCATTCGGAGAAAAACTTTAAATCATAATGGAGCCGCCTGTTGAAGAAATTACGCATTGGCTTAAGATTTTAGAGGTGACTCTGATCGCCAGCGTGAAATTTCTTTTAGCACCTTTCGAAGCAGAACGATATAACATGTCGTACTGGCAATCTTTTATGTACACGACTGGTGGAGGAACACTCGGCATTTTTGTTTTTTACTATGCCGGACATTTTATCTCGCAGTGGTGGATCAAGAACGTTGCGAAGATTAAATCCTTCCTGACACGTCGTCCGATCACAGATTTCACCGGCGAGAATAAAAGAGTGATGACGCGCAAGAATAAACTCATTGTGCGTGTGAAGAATAAATTCGGGCTGGCAGGAATCGCGTTTGTAACTCCGTGTTTGATTTCCATTCCGATTGGAACACTGGTAGCTGTTGCCATTTACCGCAAGCGCAAACCTGTAATTCTGTACCTGATGATTTCACTGGTGTTGTGGTCGTTCTTTCTGAACTGGCTCGCTCAATATCTCGCACTGTCGAAACGTTTATTGGAGGTTATCGAATCCAATGGCTAAGTACAAGCATATTTTTTTCGATCTCGATCGAACACTGTGGGATCTTGATCGCAATGCAACAGAAGCGTTAGCCGACATTTATGTGAAGTACGATCTGCAAGGCCGCGGAATTCCGGATGTCAACGGATTTGTTCAGCATTACAACCAGTACAATGAATTGCTGTGGGATCGTTATCGTCGCAGGCTCATCGATAAAGCCACACTTCGTGCATTGCGTTTCAAACAAGTGTTGGCGCATTACGGAGTGAAGGATCAAAAGTTATCCGACAACGTTGAGCAGGATTTCATTCACGAAGCACCACGTCGCAAACATTTAGTTCCCGGTGCAATGGAGTTGCTTGATCTCATCAAACACGATTACAAGCTGCACATCATCACCAACGGTTTCCCCGAAACACAAGCTTACAAAATGGAGCACAGCGGACTCACTCCGTACTTTGATGTCATTGTGACTTCAGAAGGTAGTGGTCACGCAAAACCAGATCGTCAGATTTTTGAGCACGCACTCAAACTCGCGAAAGCAACCAAGCAAGAATCAATCATGGTTGGCGATGATCTGGCTGTAGATATTGTTGGTGCGAGAGAAGTTGGTATGGCGCAGATATTTTATAATCCGGTAGGAGGAGCGCATAACGAGAAAGTGCAACACGAGGTTAAGCACCTTGGTGAGATCCCGGTGTTGCTTTAGCCTTTAGTGATCAAAGCAATTCCTTGGTAATATTGCCACTGTAGGTGTATACGGATTGGAGATCGCGCCGATTTGAAACCTCACTCTAATCCAATCATTTCATCATCTGATCATCCTATCATCACTTCACCCAGATTCTATCGGGTACGTTAAAACATCACATCCTTATACTCTTCCGGTGTCTTCTCCATTGCTCGCTTCGCATACGTACACAACGGAAGTATTTTCAGATTATTCGTGCGTGCGAACTCAACGGTAGCTGTCAATAGCTTTTTGCCGATTCCTTTTCCTTCGTGTGAGGAATGCACTTCGGTATGATCAATTATGATTTTGCCGGGCCCGGCATGTACATACGTCATTTCTCCGATGCGCAATCCATTGTCAACTATGAAAAATGATCCTTTGGTTTCAGACCCTGTGTTTTGTATCAGCATATAGAGACAAGATACACCTTAAACGATTGCCGTAGCGCGTACTTTCTGTAAACGTGTGTACATCACATAAGAAGTTGCCACGATGAGTAATTGCACGATAGGCGTAATTACAGCGCTTGCAGGATCGCCGGAAGATGCATGAGCAATGGACGCCGAAAGAAACGTAATTCCGATTCCGGCATAGGTCCATTCCTTGACATTTCGTGGAATCATGGGCAGAATGAGGGTGAATGCCCCTATGATTTTAAAGATTCCGAGCTCCTTGCGGAAGTAGTCGGGAAACCCGAGATGGGCAAATCCTGCAGCTATTTCGGGATTCGTGAAATACATGATGCCGGCCATTGCCAGGGAAAGTGTGATCAGAGAAGTAGTGATCCAATACGTGATTTTTGTCGCTTTCATTTTCGTTTTTGTTTTGAGACCACAAACGTAGAGCGATTAACTTTCCAGAAGTTAGTACTATACTCACGGATAGGACTATACTCCGGGATAGTACTTTCCTTGGGGATAGTGCATTACCTTTGTTTCATGGTAAAAACGAAGGAAGGTCTCACAAAATCGGAATGCAAGAAGGCAATGCTCCCTGTTCGCGACGTGCTGGAGTTGCTCAGCGGCAAATGGAAACTGCCGATTATCATCTCACTCATGGAAGGCAACAAGCGTTTCAGCGAGATGGCACGCGAAATTGAAGGCATCACCGATAAAATGCTATCGAAAGAATTACGTGATCTCGAAGCCAACGAACTCGTGAAGCGAACAGTGTACGACGATGTTCCCGTTGTGGTCGAGTATTCCATCACCGTCTACGGAATGTCGCTGAAGAGCGTGATCTCCGAAATGTGGAGATGGGGGAGTCAGCATAGGAAGAGAATTACGGGAAGGAATTGATGATGATGGGATGATTGGATGAATGGATGAGGGGATGATAGGATGATAGGATGATAGGATGATGAGATGATGAGATGATGTGATGATGTGATGATGTGATGATGTGATGATGTGATGATGTGATGATGTGATGATGTGATGGGAGCAGGGAAAGATATGTGTTTTCTTTGGTCTCATGGGTTTGATATTTTAGGTTTTACATAGGCAGCAGTGTTAATAGGTCGTGTTCGATTTCTTATTGAAAAGTTACGGCGGTTTTTCTTTTCAGAAGTCATACCCTTCGAATATTCGAAGTTTAACTTTCAGAAAAACCGGAGATTTTGCGATACCTTAGCAATATGGGATGCACGAGAGACTTAAAATCCTTTGGCGGTAACGCTGTACGGGTTCAAGTCCCGTCCCGGGTACAATGGCAAACTTTAATCCGAATGGTTTTGGTTATATTACTAGGATCATGTACTCCTCCTTTTGTTTCTGAGAATAAGGATTGCGATAGTTCAGCATACACTTTTTCACATCGAGAAGTCAGAGACGATAGTACGCTTCGTGACTCTGTCTTTTATTGTAGTAATAATTTGGCGTGGAAGAAAATTGTAAGTTACTATTCGAATGGCGCGAGAAGTGTTGAAGCATATTTTTTTATGACAAAAAAGGCTGGCACATGGACTACATTTCAGAAGAACGGGTTGAAAATGAGTACATGTAATTATTGCGACGATCACTTATGTGGAGAATCACTTTATTATAGTCCAGATGATGAATCCAAGGTTATTAGACGAGAGGTCTATGGTAATGAAGGGGATTTAGTCAGTTCCCAGGAATACTGAAAAAAGCGTGTGAGGTACAGCGTAAGCGCGAGAGGAACAACGCAACGTGTTGGTGAGAAGGCAAAGGTTGCTATTGTTTGCAGCGAGGAACGGCGGGAAGGTAACAGTAGCAACTACCATGGTTGCAAGTCAGGATGCTCCGGCGGGATTTGTTTTTAATGATGCCCAAAGTGGATTTAAATCTCAATTGTATCGAAGAGAACAAGCAGATGGAACTTTTGAATATTGTTATGCGTTTGCGGGAACAGAAGGGTTTGACGCAGATGCTGGAGCAGATGTAAAGCAAACGGCAGGTATGTCCGATCAATATGATTTGGCGATAAAGAATGCAGGCAAGTTGAGTGCTTATTTAGGAAATCAAGTATTAACCTTCACTGGGCACTCTTTAGGCGGAGGTTTAGCTACAGCTGCTGCGTTGGCGACACATAAATCAGCAGTAACCTTTAATCCAGCCTGGCTTTCACAAGCAACTATACTTAAATACAATTTAAATCCGGGGAATGATGGTTTTAGAGTTAATAATTACATTGTTGCTGGAGAAATCTTGAATAGTTCACAAACAATGCTTGGACCTCCAATGTGTTCTCACGTGGGCAAAGATCACTTTATGCTCGATCCGGAAATTTTTATGACAGGTAATATTGTTATTGGCGCAGGAGTGGGACACACAATGACTTCAGTGTTTAGGGCGCTTAATATGAATCCTCCGGTCAGCAATGTTTCTGGTTCTCTTAAACAACGAGCTCCGGCAGGGGCGTTAAGCAAGAAACCATGAAAAATACAGTTCTAAAAATTCTAGTAATATGCGGATTGATGCAAATTTTATCTTGCAGTGAGGGATACTTGCCTGGATTTGATTTTAATTCCTTTGAAGCAACCCCAGTTGAGGAACTTGCAGATGCAGTTGAAGCTGACGATCCTGATGCAATCGCGGAGTTTTTGTTGCAAAACAAAAAATTGATAGACTATCAGGAACAAGAGTTTGGCCACAGTGTACTTTTTTTAGCTGTAGTTAATCATAAATACAATGCTGTAAAATCCTTGTTGGGTCATGGAGCAAGTATTTCTTTGAAAGATTACTCTGATAGTTCAGACGTTCTAATGACACTGTGTAAAGGGTACGGAGACAATGAATGCGACACAACAATGCTTGGAATATTGCTACAGGATAATCCGGATTTGCGAACGTTTTGTTACGACTCTCAGGGAAATAGGATAACGTTGCTATGTAAAGCATCGGACTCCATGTTTGGGTGCATGTCATTTATTCAGATGCTTGTATCTGCAGGAGCTGATGTTAATTATAATCCCGAGAACAAACCGGATTGCAGTCCAGTATGTGCAGCATTATTGGTAGATCGATTAGATTTAGCACGTTATTATCTGATTGACTGTAAAGCCGAAGTCGCTGAGTATCTATTTTTACGTCCGCAAGGAGATGCAAGAGTTCCGGTTACAATTACTCAGTTCTTGAATGAGCAAAGCTATGCGAGCGACCCAAAACAGCAGCAGCTCAAGGAAGAAATACTTGCGTACTTAAAATCAATTGGTAAAGAATGATCCGCTTCGTGCTAAAAAGCGCGTGAGGAGCAACGCAACGTGTTGGTGAGGGAGCAAAGGTTGTAAGGTCTCCGTGGGAATGTGCGGCTGTGTCCTTACAACACCATACAAAAGGTATGACCATTACAACTGGTAAGCAACGAGTGATTGCATTCGACAGAAGAGGGATTCTGATTTTAATGGTTGCGGCTTCAAAGGGAAGTGAAGGCTGCGAGTCAAACTCATCGATGGTGAAACAAACGTAGGATTCAGTTGAAACAATTCAATCCGCTCCAAAAGCAAAAATCCGCTTTTGGAGCGGATTAAAGCCATTTGAAACTGACTGAAAGTGATTTTGTGCACCCGTAGAGAATCGAACCTCCGTCCGCAGTAATCTAATTATAGCGATTCACTTCAAGCGAATTACAACTCTCCGGTTTTTCTGAAAGCAAACCTTCGAATATTCGAAGGCTTCACTTTTCTACTACAACCTCTGCCGCGCCTTTCGGTCTCACCACTTTCGGTTTATACACTTTCCGCTTCACACCAATCACTTTCTGTATCGCCGGCTTGTAATTCTTCGCGGTATCATCCGGAATTTTTCCGGAGAGGTAAGCTGCAATTTTCGGGCTTGCAGTAATGATTGCGTAACCGAGCAGAACCATTGTACACGTCCAGATGAGTTCAGGAATTGTGCCGGGACGCGGTTCCATATCGGATGAGATTATCTGCCACAACCATAGAAGTTGTGAACCTACTTCGGAGATGTTGGAGAGCAAAAACATTCCACCCAGAACAATCATCGCCATTTGCAAAACAGTTCGCTTGCTTACTTGCCATGTGAGTTCAACATCCGGATCTTTTCTGAACACGCGCGCGATAAGTGTGCGTGAACGGAACACCAGAAAATATCCGAAGAAAGAATACACTGCGAACCCAATCAAAGACGGAAAAAGCAAAGCCAATATGCTTATTCTTCCATTGCTGATTCGTTCGTACTCGGGTAGGAAGGTGAGTAGTGCAATGATCACCTGACTGAGTGCGTTGAGCAGCATGTACACTCCATAAAACTTGAGTATGATTTCGAATAAATCGTTCCGTCTCATTTCTCGTTCTTTTCAGTTACACAATACACTCCCGATTCTTCCACCGGATATTTTTTATCGAGATCAACATTATTAAAACTCTCTGCATTTCCCCATCCAAAGAATTTCTGAAAGAATGGGAGAAGCTTATTCGTTTTGATCTGCTCCAGAAAGTAGACTTCATGTTCCTTTTCTTTGATGCCCATGTCGTACAGCATCTGGTCGTGCTCAGTAATGCCGAGTGAGTTGAACATTTGTTTCATCCGGAAATATTCACAAACGTTTCCGCTTTCTAATCGTCCTGCAAAGTAAAAAGGCATGAACCATCCGATCACGTAACAGCTCG
Organism: Flavobacteriales bacterium; assembly: GCA_040377305.1. Classification (GTDB taxonomy): domain Bacteria; phylum Bacteroidota; class Bacteroidia; order Palsa-965; family Palsa-965. Next base: position 251,883 of record JBEIPA010000003.1, read on the forward strand.
CTGAAATTATTTTTCCGATAACGTGCATCTTGAACTCGTACCACTTCGAAACCGGCACGTCGTATTTTTTCATCAACGCCAGCACTTCTTCGCGATGAAACCACTCGTCGTCTTCAATTTCTTTGATACGACGTTTTTCTTCTTTGCTCTTCACTGCGCCACCATGACCGACGTAAGCAAATGCAGCAGCTTTCTCACCGGAGTAGGCTTGTTGCATGAGTTTGCAGAGGGCAGGGTGGTTCAGCTTCACGAAGGCAAGATAAGAAGTTGAGGTGGGAAAATGGAACGCGGATTTTGATGCCCGAGGCCTGTTAGCGTCTTGATGGATGATCGCGGTGAATAGAAGGGTAGGATTTTGGATTTTATGAGATAGGCTTGCGATGAGTTGTGGTAAAGTGAACGCGGATTTTGTTGCCCGAGGTGTGTTACTTCCTTGAGGTGTGTGTGTGGTAAATTGAATGGTAGGGTTTCGGATTTTATGAGATAGGCTTGAGATGAGTTGTGGTAAAGTAAACGCGGATTTTGATGCCCGAAGCCTGTTAGCGTCTTTATGCATGATCGCGGTGAATAGAAGGGCAGGATTCTGGATCTTATGAGATACGTTTGAGTTTATCTCATAAAATCGAATGATGATTGTTGAAGTTTAACAGAGGCATCCTTGCGAAGCGCCTGGAAAACAACGGACCTAAAAATCCGCGTTCCAATCTACGATAGCTTGTAAAGCATAAACTGCGCTACTGACGCACCTCGTTGTTTCGCTTCATCCGCTTTGGGTCCTGCAAAAAGTTCGTCGATGGTTAAAGTCCATAGTTCCACCCAGCGTTCGAAGTGCTGCGATTGCATGGGCTCGAGCTTATTCAGTTTCACGTGAACTTCCATCACATTGCCTTTGTAGTTGCCGATACCGAGTAATAGACCGGTCCAGAAATCTGCAATTTTCGGAATGTGTTTCTCAAAATCCAACTGCACAACTTTCGTGAAGAAATGTCCGATCACTGTATCTGGAACTGCTTTTTCATAGAACGACGTCACTAGGTTCAGGACATCTTCCTTCGATTCTATATCGCGCTTTGTATACACGGTTCAAATGTAAGA
>JBEIPA010000009.1:0-199941 GCA_040377305.1 Flavobacteriales bacterium
CATTTTAAATACATGCGCTTCATTCCCATAATACAGATTGCGTTTTTTGCTTGTATTTGATCTAGTTTCCATTTGCGAACTTATTTTTTTGTGCCCCGTTTTTTTTTTTTTCCGCATTGATTAAAAAACAAAAGCCGGGTGCCGATGTGCCAATTCCCGATATGCCGGTTGTGTCTGTTGTTAGCAGCGGGTACAAACTAAAATACAGGTTCAAAAAATTTTTCCCCCGTAGGGGGAACGCACGCGATTCAAAAAAAATATTTGCACGTTCGAAAATTCCGGATTTATATTTGCCGCCGAATTTGATGTTTAACGTTTAATATTTTGTGTTTATGTTTTTTGAGGATGATGAAAATGATTTCGCGAGAGGATTCAATGAATGGTGGGCTAATCTTTCTGACGAAGAGAAAGCAGAAATGGATCGTGAAGAAAAAGAAAACCGGAATAAGATGACCAATCACCCACTTTACAAAAAATCGCACGAGATTCTCCAGATTGTGGAGGCGATTATTGAATCGTTGCCGGAAGAGGAGCAGCGTATGCATTCACCCATGTTGGAATCTGCCATGATGCTTGCGCCAAAATTTGCAGGAGCGTACAATTGCGATATGTGGATCCTCGTTATGCAGAACGCTGCAATAATGCGTTATCATGCAGAGTATCTCACAACAGGAACGAATGGTTTTGAATTGTTTGGGGATGGGGCTGTAGACAAACGCTATGTGAAGCTGTTGCGTACGGAGATGAAAAACTTCAGGAAACTCTTTACGGAGTGGATGGGGGAAGTGCACGCATTGCCGAAAGATTTCGAGATGGATCAGGATGATTGGGGTGTGTTCGTGAGACCTAAATCGTAGGCTCACGGAAAATTCAACCCCTTCGGGGTTGTGGCGCGTTTTCATGAGACGGGTGTTACCGTAATTGGAGCCCTTCAGGCTCGTATGGACTCCCACATTATTCTCTTTAGCAAAAAAACATACGAGCCTGAAGGGCTCCAATTACGGTAGCTTAGAATAAGCGCCGTTCACGTCAACCCTGAAGGGGTTGAATTAAAATCACGACGATGTCAACGTACACACGTATTACATATCAAATTGTTTTTGCAACCCGAAATCGTGTTGCAGCATTAGAAAAGAAGAATCGAGACGAATTGTTCATGCATATCGCGGGAATATTGAAAAACAAAAAATGCCACAACCTCGCTGTCAATGGTGTTGCGGATCACATCCACATATTGTGTGAACTACACCCTACGATTGCTCTTGCAAATCTTGTCAAGGACATCAAGTTGGGAACAACGGACATGATCAAACGAAATAGATTTTTCCCGGCATTTCCCGGATGGCAAGAAGGTTATGGTGCATTTACTTACTCGAGGAATGATCGGGAGAAGCTGATTCAGTACGTGCGGAATCAGGAGGCGCATCATCAAACCGAAGATTTCATTAAGGAATATTTACGCATGCTTGATGAGGCTGAAATTGATTACGACACGCAATACGTTCCATAACAACACAAAAAATCCCGGTAGCACGCGCTCCGGGATTTTTTAATTTTTTATTACGCTGGGTTAAAACTTCGCTACAACTCCGAAGTTGACCATTGGTAAACCGCTGCCGTAACCACCTTCTACGAATGCACCAATGTTATCCGTGAAGTAAAGGTTTGCACCAGCGTGAATTGCCCAGCAGAAACCACTCTTCAACGGTTCCTGAACATAGTTAAATCCAACACCAGTGGGAGTGGCTTTTACTTTATTCAGTCCAAAAGGAATTCCAACGTACGGATCAAGCTTTTTCATTCCAAGTGGAACGTGAAATGCAGGACGCACACAGATCTGAGTGTACTTGTGCTTATAACCGTAGATGTTGTCAGGCGCCGTTACATCCGTAATTGTGATTTCGTCTTTATACATTCCAACGTAAACACCGATTCCGAGAAATTCAGTTGCGCCGAACTCAGCACGGAATCCGAATGGAAAGCCACCTTTGGTCTCTGTTTCGCCGTAAATAGAATAATCAGATTTTGAGTAATTCTCTTTCACAAGAAATCCAGCACCAAGACCAACATCCATCTGTCCGGCTTTGAATGCTACAACCTTGCCTCTTTTCTTTTTCTTCTTGCGGCGTTTCTTTTTCATTTCTTCCGCGCTGAGATCTCCCGCAGCAAATAGTGCACACAACACAAGAAGGAATATCGCTTTAAGCTTCATACGATGAAACGAATTTGTTGATACAATAAATGAGAGTGTAAAAAAAGTCCCCGCATTTGCGAGGACTACTTTTTAGTACTTGTTCGAGTTGATAATATCTGTTGGCTCACCAGTTGCCGGATCCATTTTGTAGATCACGCATACAACGTGGCAGTTTGCAGGAACACGTGTTTCAGAAGGCAAAGTAACGGTGTAGTTACCATCAACTTTAGTGCCTTTTGCAGGGTTAACTGCAATGTTGGTACCGAAAGCGTTTCCGCCAGCACAAGCACGAAGAATGTCATTGAACTCCACATCGCCGGTCTGCCCGCTCTGGTCGTTCATGATTTTGTCTTCAGTAACATAAACGCCGAGGTGATAAGTACCTGTCAACGCCTCGAAGAACACAGTCTTCGTAGTAATTGTCATTGTGTTGCCGGAAAGTGTGTATGCCATTCCGACACCTGCTGTTGCAGTAGGATGAGCAGCAAGAGCCTGATCAATTTTCGGCTTCAGGTACGTAGGGTAAGCTTCTACCAGGTTAGCACCAGCACTTGGTGTACCACTCATTCCAAAGAATGCGGTGATATCATCCTGTCCTTCCGGCTCGTTATCAACGATATCATCACTTGGGTGCATGAATATACCCACGGCCTTACGCTGGATATTTCCATAATTGTTCATCATAGAATGCATCGTGTCATACCCGTATACACCGCATGGGTTACACCATGTTGCTGAGTATTCCCAAACTACACACTTGTAAACTGAAGAAACAGAAATTACATCTGTTGATGCAACATCGTCCTTCTTACATCCTGCAAAAGTGAATGCTAGTGCAGCAGCAGGGATTAGAGCGAGAAATTTTTTCATTTGATTTCTATTTGATTGTTGATGAGCTTCTTATTGAGTGTTGCCTGAAACATAAAATTACTGAAATCCGGCACTTTTCAAAAGGAAATACGTAAAAATTACCTGTGGGGTTGTGGCTTTTTTGTTTCTTTGCCACCCCTCAAATGGAAGTTAGCTCATGTTGCTCAAACACAAAAACATCGATTTTTCGAATATTTTCCACTATCTCGGTGGATTTTTTCTTCTCATGACTGCTTTTGTCATGGCGTCGATGAGGGAAAGCGAACCTGTATCAGCGGTCACGGCAGTCAATATAGAACAAGAAAAAGCCGATTCTACGTCAACAATCACAGTGGGTTTTGTGGGTGATTTGATGTGTCACGTGCCTCAAATGAACGCCGCGAAGCTTCCAGATGGTACTTATGACTTCACTCCGGCCTTCCGCGAAGTGAAAGATGCGTTGAGTAATCCCGACATCATGATCGGAAATCTGGAGCTGACTTTCGCAGGACCAAAGAAACCTTACCTCGGGTATCCGGCTTTCAACGCGCCGGATGAATATCTAACCGCGCTTATTAATTCAGGTTTCGATTTTCTGGTGACGTCGAACAATCACTCAATGGACACAGGTGAAGAAGGACTACAGCGCACACTGAAAAAAATCCGTGAGTCGGGAATGGGAAGCACAGGAACACATGATTCTCCCCGTGATCGTGACTCTGTACGCGTGGTTGCGAAGAATGGAATTTCAATGGCGATTCTGAATTATACATACGGAACGAACGGAGCTTATCCTTCGAAAGATCATTCGTACATGCTGAATGTTGCCGATAGCGCGTTAGTGCGCAAAGACATTGATCGTGCTCGTGCACTGAATCCGGATATTGTTTGTGTGATTTACCATTGGGGAAATGAGAATGTTGCAGAGCCAACGAAGAAACAAGACACCATGTTTCATTGGGCTGCCGATCACGGAGCAGATTTAGTAATTGGTGCGCATCCGCACGTGGTTGGTCCGGTGGATTATTTCAAGACCAGCAAAAATGCATCACTTGATTCGGGCGTTGTTGCCTGGTCGCTCGGAAATTTTGTTTCGAATCAATACTGGCCCTATACCGATGCAGGAATGATTTTCAACGTGACCATTGAGAAAAATCACACAACCGGGAAAAAGACGCTCAAGAAAACGGATTACATTCCTACGTGGGTGTATCGTGGTTACGATCAGTCGGAGAAAAGATATTTTGTGGTGCCAGCAACCTGGTGTGGAAACGATTCACTTCCGCAATGGATGAATGCAGAATCGAAAACGAGAATGTGTGAGGCGTTTGCTGACTCGAAAGCGATGATGGGGAAGTACTCCGATAAAGTCGAAGTTAAGCCGAGTTCGCGCTAATTCAGATTGAGCTTCTTTTTAGTCACATGCTCAATGGTTCGATTTGAAAAAATCAGCGCCTGCAACAGTAGTCCGATCACAATCAGCATGACGATTTCAAACTGAGAACTGCTCATTGAGCTCGAGTAAATTTTTTCAGAATCGTTTTTCAGTTTTGCACCTTCGCTCACTTGAATTTCTGATAACACAGCGAGTCTGTTGAGCGCTTCGTCGGCAGTGGATTTGCAACCATCAAAATTTCCGGAAACTGCACAGGAAGTAACAGCCGATGCTTGTTGTGTGAATGCAGTAAACTCAATCTCTTCCTGAGGAGTGAGTTCGGTTTCTTTATACAATGCAATAGTATTATTCATTTCGAGAACTACAGGCGCGAGCAAAACACGCACGGCAGTCGGATTATTTCTGAACTCATCTGAAAGCTGATTCACTTCGTGGAGATTTCCGTACATACCCAGAATGTAACTCTCTGCAAGCAACCGGTCTTCGTACATGGAAGAAAACGCATCGTTGAGATCATCAGAGTTTTTCTGCTCGGTGAGATTATTCAGCAATACAACTCCGATTACTACTGCGAGTAAAAAGGCAGCCGCGAGTTTATGCTTGATGGAGAATGTCCATTTCATAATTGAAAGATTGAAACTATAAGGTACGAAGAAAGAGGCGATTTATATAGGCAAATCAGTCTCTTAACAGGATTAATTGACGAAGTGAAAATTAGAATTCGGGATTGGCACAGAGCAGGGGTCAGATTTTCTCCCGAACCTTCTTCCCGGTACCATCTTCAATTTCTTCCTCGCCTTTGCCCCAACCAATGTGCCATGCAACACTGGCCTGGACTTCGTAACGCGTGCCTGCGAAAGGACTGTTTACATTCGGCTCTTCCACGAAAGGATAAAGGAACGGAATTACAACGCGCGCATCGACATAGAGACGGTCGTGGAGGAAAGCAAATTGCCAACCGATATGTGTTGCTGCGCCGAGCGCGTTAAAGCGGCGACCTTGATCATAAGTCCAGCGATCCTCGCCAGCTCTTGATTTGAAAACCACAGTTTGCATTTCTGTAACACGCATGTAACTCGCATCTAATCCTGCGTGGGGACCAGTGAAGGGATGTCGTCCAAGGGTATCGTTGCGACGCAGAAAACACGTGAAGCCCAAACGCGCTTGCGGACCGGTATAATATGAATCTACGCGCTCGAGGTATGAATTAGTTGGTCTTGGATTTGGGTCAATCACAGCGCTGGAGCTTATTTCTCCTTCGAGTTGATTATTGCCAAGCTGATCTGCGGGAAGAAACTGATGCTCGCTTCCATTCGCATAACCATAACTGAAATTGTACATCACGCGGCGATATCCGATGGAATACCCGCCCATGTACATGCTTTTCTGTTTTGCAGTGGCGTAATGTGCGTAGAGAAAATGAAAAACTTTGTCTTGAGAGTACCCTTCAGTTACAAAGAGAAAAGCAAAAAAAGCGAGTAAGAACTTTTTCATTCCTGGGTTGTTCAAAGAGTTGATACGTTGATTAGATGATTCTAAAATTTAATTGATCAATCGCCTCAACACAACTATCCGAAATTACGAAACCGGAGCAATTACAGTTTCTTAAGCTTGATTTTGTCGCCAACGTGCAATACCACTTTCGCGCCGTAACCGTTCAAACGTTTCAACTCATCAACTGTGGTTCCGTTAGCTTGCGCAATGCTCCACAGTGAATCACCTTTTTTTACGGTGTAGTATTTATAGGTTGCGGTTCCGGATCCTGTTGTATTGGTATTCGTTTCGGCCTTCGGCGGATCTTTCACCACTGTCGCTTGCGGAGTGGTTCCCGCAGTTGGAGAAGCTACAGGCACAGGTTGCCAGATCGTAAGTTTCTGTCCGGTCCTCAGTGTATTACTCGCGAGATTATTCCACTTACGAATTTCGTCGACAGAGACTTTATACTTCTTGGCAATGGTGTTGATGTGCTCTCCCTTCTTGACGGTGTGGTACTTTTGAATTTGCTGCACAGTCATAGCGGCAAGAACAGAATCTACTTTCACTGCGTTGTAAATTTTGTCTTCGTTCATCACGAAATTTCCAACCTGATCGTTCGGCAGAATCAAATGATACGGCTCAGTAACTCCAACCGGAATTACACCAAGCTTGTACATTGGATTAAGGAAAGTCAATTGATCATTGGGAACTCCGAGAATCGCCTCGACTTGCGCAAAGTTCAATTCGGCTTTAACGTTCACGGAATCTACATCGTAGAAAGTTGCACGCGGAGCAATTGCATATAAGTTGTGCTCCTGGTGATATGTCATAATGTATGCTGCTGCAATAAATGCAGGAACGTACGCCTGTGTCTCCCTTGGAAGGAAAGGACGAATTTCCCAATACGTTTTCTTTCCGCCACCTGCACGACGAATTGCTTTGTTGATGTTGCCCGGTCCTGCGTTATAAGCTGCGAGACAAATTTGCCAGTCGCCGTAAATGCTGTAGAGATGTTGCAGAAACTGACAAGCAGCTTCGGTCGATTTGTAAGGGTCGCAACGTTCATCTACGTACGAGGTAATTTGCAGATCGTACATCTTTCCTGTTGCGTACATGAATTGCCACAAGCCACGCGCTCCTGCACGTGAAGTTGCTGTTGGATTCAATGCCGACTCAATCACCGCAAGATGTTTAAGTTCAAGCGGAAGATTGTACTGATCCAATTTCTCTTCGAAGATGGGATAGTACAACTGGGAGAGTCCGAGCATACGCTCAACTAATCCACGACGCTTGTATGCATACAAATCAATGTACGGCTGAACTTCTTCGATGTATCCGAGATCGAAAGGAGATTGTGCGTCGAGCATATTTAGACGCTGCTGTATTATTCCAACACTTGGGCGCGGAACTGAATCGGGTGCGAAACCATAAATGTTGCCCCGGTTTTGCGGAACTTTTGGAATGCGGTTGATGTAGTTGTTGTGCGCAAGGCTATCAAGCATGGCCACGATCGGATCGTCGGCATAGAGTGAATCAGCAACACCGGCTTTAAGTCCGCCGGAAATCAACACACAAACAATGATCAGTTTCTTCAACATTGGCTTTCCCTTCGTGATTGTTTACTTCATTATACGGGCGATTCTCATAAAAAGTATGCCCTTTTGACAAAGATGGTCGCCAATATACCAAGTATGTGACGGTCAATGGTCAAAGTATGAGCGGAGTGATGTTAAAAACGTCGAAATCAGGCAATAGAGCCGATTTTAGCCCATTTTCTGAATGTAGTCCGCAAAAGCCATTACCCCCGATTCATCGAAATTTCGACCCATTACCTGAACGCCAAAAGGCAGACCGGTTTTTGATTTTCCGGCAGGAACGGAAATGGCTGGAATTCCGGTGAGATTCGCCTGAACCGTGAAGATGTCTTCGAGATACATCTTGATCGGATCGGCAGAATTCGCTCCGAACTCAAATGCTGTTCCCGGTGTGGAAGGACACAAAATATAATCGAAGTCGTTGAGAATTTCCTCGGTCTTATTGCGCAAAAGCCGACGCACTTTTTGTCCTTTGGAATAGTACGCGTCGTAATAACCAGCACTCAGTACAAATGTGCCGAGCATGATGCGCCGCGTGACTTCAGGACCAAAACCTTCGCTGCGTGATTTCTTATAAGTCGATTCGAGATCTGTTGCATTCTTGCTGCGATAACCATAACGGATTCCATCGTAGCGCGCGAGATTCGAAGATGCTTCTGCAGTGGTGAGAATGTAATACGTCGGCACCATGAAATCGAGATACGGAAACTCAGCTGGTTCAACAGTGTGACCGTCGTTTCTCAATTGCGTGATGATGGTATTCATGCGCTCTTTGATTTCCGGATCAAGACCCGGACTCTCGAGACATTCTTTCAGGTATGCAATGCGTTTCTTACCGTCAACAGCAAGCTTCTTGGAATATTCTTCAGTTGATTTTGTGGATGCTGTGCTATCGTAACCATCAACACCGGCAATCACTTCCATGATGAGAGCAGCATCTTCAACCGTATGAGTCAAGGGCCCAACCTGATCGAAAGATGACGCATAAGCAATAATTCCCCAACGGGAAACGCGGCCGTACGTTGGTTTTAATCCAACCACTCCGCAGAAAGAAGCAGGCTGACGAATTGATCCGCCCGTGTCTGTCCCCAATGCAGCGAGACACAAATCAGCAGCAACTGCAGCGGCAGAACCGCCCGATGATCCACCCGGAACACGTTTGGGATCGTGAGGATTTAAAACATTTCCCAGGGAAGAATTCTCATTGGAGGAGCCCATTGCAAATTCATCGCAGTTGGTACGACCAATGATGATTGCATCTTCGGCCAGCAAACGTTCCACAACGGTTGAGCTATACGGAGAAATAAATCCGCCGAGAATCTGCGATGATGCAGATACTTTGTGGTCTTTGTAGCAGATGTTGTCCTTGAGCGCGATCACCATTCCGGCCAGTTTTCCGGCAGTTTTCGCAGCGATTTTTTGGTCGACTTCGGCAGCTTTTGCTTTAGCCGATTCCGGGAAAGCTTCGAGAAAAGCGTTCAGACTTTTCGTCTCTTCAATGCGCTGTAAATACTGATCAACTAACTCAGAACAAGTGATTGAACCTGAGTTTAGATCGGTGCGGATTTCAGAAAGCGAATGGTAGCGTTTCACGAATTATTGGAAATAAAAATGTTGAATGAAGAACGAATCTGCACTCAACATATATGTGAAAAGTTGAATTATTCTTTTTTCTCCGGAGCGCCTGAACCTTCACCTTTGGAAGCGTCTTTGAACTCCTTAATTCCTTTTCCGAGACCTTTCATGAATTCAGGGATTTTGCGTCCGCCGAAAAGCAATAGAACCACCACGAGGATAACGATAAGCTCCGTAGTTCCAAGTCCGAAAATAAGGCTGATTAATGTATTCATGATCTTGTTGTTGTGAGGTGCAAAGATAAGGCTTTTAGTCAATGGGAAATAGGAAATTGGGGATAGTTTAGCCACATGTTCCTCAAGAAACCGGAAGATGAAAGTCGGGAAATCCTATTGGAGCTCATCAAACAGCCACTTCGTGATAGCTGTGCTTCCTGAATTGTTCATGTGGTCGTGGTCTGACCAGTTATTGCGGTTTTCAAGAATGTCGGTTGGAGGAATAAGAACGTTTCCAAATTGCTGGTAAAACCCAAGTTCACGCGGCGGACAATCCGAGCAACCGTACTGCGGTAAAAAGAGAAAAATCAATTCAACGTTTCGTGCTTTGCAGTTGTTCGACAATCTTTCAATCCACGCTTTGTTGTATCCAAGCTGAAATTCTTCCCAGGCACCGGGAGGACTCCAGTGTTTTCGCTTCGCACAATATGCTGCAGCATCGTCCATGTCTTTTTGATCGGCGATGAAATCAGTGTGCAGGCAACCAAAATATTTGCCGGAGGTTCTGGTGGGTTGTTGAGTCGATAACCATTCACCACGCAGATAATCGAAACGCAAGAGTGTACCGGAATAAATATTGGAGAAGTAGGATTGGTTGACGAATGATTCGGGATACAGCAAATCTTTTGTGCCGGCGAGTGTCCAATAAATCGGGTGATTGCCGGAACCTTCGCGTTCGTTGACTTCGAACACGAGTGTTTTCATTCCGGTTTGTGTGCTCAAAACGTCTTCCGCGATAAGCGTAAACAGATCACGGCCAAAGCGACAAAAGCCTGCATTGAGAATTTTCAGATCGGCACCTGATGAATCGTAATAATGTTGCAGCAAGGAATCGTCAACTGCGCGCATGGTGCGTGAAGCTCCGACGAAAACAATGTCTGCCGGTCGATCCTGCAAGTACATCCTTGAATACAACCATTGTCCGGCGCCTTCGCATTCGTCTTTAATGTAGTTGTAAGAAAATTCTTTCGACACGCTCACATTAAGCACGAGCACCCACACAGCAACGAGCGGCAAACAGAAAAGAAAAAGCTGTGAGAGAAATTTTTTCATGTCAGAATTGGAAATAGACAAATGCCGGAGCGTTCATACTTACACCTAAGAATGCAATCAGAAAAATCAACGCATAATATCCAAGCCAGCGCACTGCTTTGGGTTTGCTGGAAAGTGATGGAATAATTTTGTGTGAATACGCATCGCCCACCAGAAACACCATCAGCGCAACGAAGAACACCAGCGCGAACTGAGTTGACACGAAAACATCGCTGAGCGCACTTCCGATTTTAATTCCTCCACTCCAGTTCGCGAAAATGGTGTGTTGAATTCTCCATGCACGTTCAATTGAATCTGATTTGAACCAGATGAGACAGTACATGATGAGTAAATTGACAATCACCACGGACACAGCGGAACCGGGTTTCGATTTCTTTGGTAATGCTTGTTCACCGCAAATCAGCAAGCCCATGAGGAATCCCCAAATTATAAAAGTCCAGTTTGCTCCATGCCACAATCCGATAGTTGTGAACGTAATAACGATCGAGAAATACAAACCGAAAGATCCCCAGTTGCGAGTTTCAATGGTGAGTGGAGAAAACACGTACTGATTGAACCAGGTTGAAACCGAAATGTGCCATTGTCTCCAATATTTTCTCAACGAGGTGGCATAGAATGGACGATTGAAGTTGTCGATGATGTTGATGCCAAACAACTTGGCAACCCCTCTCGCGATATCCGAGTACCCAGAGAAGTCGGCGTAGAGCTGAATGTGAAATAGCAGTATTCCTATAGCGAGCGCACTTCCACTATACGAATCGGAGTGACTGAAAACAGGGTCAACAACCTGCGCTAGACGATCGGCGATCACTACCTTTTTGAAGTAGCCCCAGAGAATGATGCGCAATGCAATTGATGTTTCTGGGTTACTGAATGTTCTTTTCTCCCGGAGTTGAGGGAGCATATTGCCTGCACGCTCAACGGGTCCGGAAAGCATATACGGGAAGAAAAGAATGAACGTGAAATAGTTTACCGGCGAAGTTTCGGGTTTCTGTTGTCGGCGCCACACATCGAGAATGTAACCGAATTTCAGGAATGTGTAAAACGAGATTCCGAGTGGCAGGATCAATGTTTCGGTTACAAATCCCGATTGCATTCCCAACAAGGACATCAAATCAGAGAAGGACTCTGCGAAGAAGTTGAGATACTTGAAATAGACGAGAACGCCGATGTTGATCAGTAGCGAAAGCAGCATCCACCATCGCTTTGGTTTCGCGGCAGAGGATTTTTCAATTTGTTGAGCGATGAAAAAATCAGCTGCTCCACTCGCAATGAGCAAACCGAGAAAGCGGACGTCCCACACTCCGTAGAACCAGCAACCGGCAACCAGGAGCACGATGTTCTGTACGCGGGCCGTTTTGCGCGACATCATCCAGTACACTGCATAAATCAGCACCAGGAAAACGACGAACGCAGCAGAGTTAAAAATCATGCGTGTCAAATATCAGATTTTATTGCATCCGGATGTAAACCCGAACGGTTACATTTACATTCCATTTGCCAATGAGCCTCGACTTTACATCACTCAAAAAAAATCTGAAGAAAGACACTGCTGCTTTCCCGAAAGTCCGCGTGGCTGTACTTGGAGATTTTTCGACACAGCTTTTCGTGCAGGCCTTGCGTGGCTGGGGAATTGAACGCGGATTTGACTTTCAGGTTTACGAAGCTGATATCGGGCAGATTGATATGCAAGTGATGGACGGCGGATCTGAGTTGTATGAATTCGATCCGGAATATGTGCTCCTGTTACCATCGCCGTATAACCTGAATAAGCGATTCGTAGCGGGAAGTTTACCTGAGCGCGCCAGATTTGCAACTGATCATCTTTTATGGATTGAGGAAGTGTATCGCACGTTGATTTCCTCGTGTAAGGCAAAAGTTATATTTCCCAATTTGCCTTTGTTGGACGATGGTGTTTTCGGCAGCTATGGAAATAAAGTCACACAAAGCTGGATTCATCAGTCGCGTTTAATTAACACGCACATCATGCGGTTCGCTGCCGAAGCCGAAGGTTTTTTCGTTGCTGACTTCGATTTACTACGCGCAGTAAATGTATTTGACATCCGCATGAAGGTGAATGCGGATATGGATTACAGCCTGGATTTTATTCCGCTTGCTGCACGTTGCGTGTCGGATATTATTTTGGCAGCGAAAGGAATCGTGAAAAAATGTGTGATCGTTGATCTCGATAACACGATGTGGGGCGGAGTGATAGGCGACGACGGTATTGAGCGAATTCAAATCGGTGAGTTGGGCATCGGTAAAGCTTTCAGCAATCTGCAACGGTGGTTAAAGCAACTGAAAGAACGGGGAATAATTTTGTGCGTGTGCAGCAAGAATACGGAAGAGATTGCACTCGAGCCCTTCGTCAAACATCCCGACATGATTTTGCGTCGTGAAGATATTGCAGTGTTTGTTGCGAACTGGGAATCGAAGGTGAACAACATTCGGCATATTCAGAAAGTGTTGAATATTGGATTTGATTCGATGGTCTTTCTCGATGATAATCCGGCAGAGCGAGCAGTGGTGAGAGAAAACATCGATGGAATTACAGTCCCTGAATTACCAGAGGATCCGGCAGCGTATTGGCCATATTTGTGTGCACTGAATTTATTTGAAACTGCATCGTATAGTGAAGAAGACGCAGTTCGCACTAAACATTATCAGGAAGAAGCTGGAAGAACAGAGTTTCAGAAATCGTTTCAGAATGAAGAAGGATTTCTCGCAAGCCTGCAGATGAAGTGCGTCGCCAAACCTTTCGATGCGTTTTCGATTCCCAGAATTGCACAGCTTTCCCAGCGTTCGAATCAATTCAACCTGCGAACTGTTCGTTATACAGAATCGGATTTAACGAAGATGGCAAATGATCCGAAATACTTCACCTGTTCTTTCTCGATGGGGGATAAGTTTGGTGATTATGGATTAATTGCTGCGGTTATTCTCGAAGCACGAGGCAAAGAACTTTTTATTGACACGTGGATCATGAGCTGTCGTGTGCTGAAGCGAGGCATGGAAAATTTCACAATGAATAAGCTCATGTCGGTGGCCCGAGAACAGGAATTTGAAAAGATTCTGGGCGAATACTTACCAACACCGAAGAACGGGATCGTCGCGAACCTGTTGAGTGATCTGGGATTCTCCGGAAACGGAATTGTTTCATGTGATGTTGCGTCGTTCAAGGCGCGTCCGACTTTAATTGCAGCTGAATAATGGAAATATCGTTCGAAGAATTCATTGTTCAGCGGATTACGGAAAGGAATCCGTTGCATTCGAAAAAGATCAGGAAGAATCTGAAGCGCATGAAGGGCGATCGTGATTTCGAAACGCTTTCCAAAACTTTCTACGACAAGTATGATGCGTATTTGCAGAGAAGTGCGAAGTCCCGGGAATTCGCAGTTGATAGTTATCTGAAAATGATTGACGACTTCACCGTGGAAACTGTGCGATTCGGAGAAACAGGAAAATATAGCAGCACATCGTTTGCCGAAGTCAACGCACGTGTATATGCGCGCCCGGAGGTGATGGAGTATTATATGCACGGGCTATTGCTCACTCAATTTATCTGGGTGCATCATTTCGAGCTATTGAAGTTTTATTCAGCCGAATTGACGCGCGTTCCCGGTGGAAACAAAAAATACCTGGAGATCGGTGGTGGACATGGATTATACGTGAATCTAGCACAGGAGATTCTGAGTGGGAACTGGAGTTTTACCGTTCTCGATATCAGCGAAACGTCGCTATTGATGGCGAAGAATTTTGTGCAGGGGAGCGGAGTGAAATTTGTCCACGCAGATGTGTTCACTCTCCCCGAATCGGAGAAGGCGGATTTGATTGTGATGGGAGAAGTACTTGAGCATGTGGAGAATCCGAAGGAACTACTTGTTAAGCTTGGCTCTATGCTTAGCAATGACGGAAGGTTATTCATTACAACTCCAACCAATGCTCCTGCCATAGATCACATTTATCTTTTCCGGAATACACAGGAAATCCGAATGCTGATTGCCGAAGCCGGATTGATTGTTGAAACTGAAGGAGTGTTCAGTTCGGAAGACTGCGCAGTGGAATTGGCCGACGAGAAAGGAATTTCTGTGTTGTATAGTGCATTTCTGCGAAAGGAATAAAAACAGTACACTTGTTAGTATGAACAGAGAAGAAATACTTGGTGCGATTAATATGTTGTGTGGGGATGTGTTTGACAACAATGCAGTGAACATTACCGAGAACACAACGGCATTGGACATCGAAGAATGGGATTCGCTCACACATATTCAACTGATCGTAGCCATCGAAAAGCATTTTAAGATCAAGTTTACATCGTCGGAGATCACTGGATTCAAAACAGTTGGCGAGATGTGTAGCTGTGTAAAAACGAAACTCGGTTAATGACACCGCATCACATAGGTTGTGTTGTTGCAGACATTGACGTGGCAATTGCGGAACATCGCGGCATTCACCAAGGAAGTGTGACTGAAAAAATATTGGTGTCCAGTCAGAATGTATGGGTGTGTTTTGCAGAGTTACACCCGGGGTTTTATATCGAGTTTATACAGTCGGCAGGAGAAGGATCGGCAGTAGAGCGCTTGCAAAAGAAGGGAATTACTTATTACCACCTCGGTTACAAAACACCTGGAATTTCGGAATCGATTGCTGTGCTGGAATCACAAGGCTTCAAGCTGATGAATACATTTTCATCGGAAGCATTTGACGGGAAGCAGTGCGCTTTTCTTTTCGGAAGCGACGGAAGATTAATCGAGCTGATTGAAGAGTAACTCTACTTCAGGAAAAGCTCGTTCACCTTATCCCAGTTCACTACGTTCCACCAATCGTTGATGTAAGTAGCGCGCATATTCTGATGCTTCAGATAATAGGCGTGTTCCCAGACATCAAGACCGAGTAAAGGCTTTCCCTGAACATCCGTTATATCCATCAGTGGATTATCCTGATTCGGAGTTGAGGTAACCACAAGTTCTCCGTTATAGTTTACTAACCAAGCCCACCCCGAACCGAAACGGTCCTTTGCTGCCATGGCAAACGTGTTCTTGAAATCAGCGAAACTTCCGAACGATTTTGTGATCATGTCCCTCAGTTCACCTGTAGGTTCATTGAGAGTTGGATTTTCTTTAGCTGGACGCATGATGCTCCAGAAGAAACTGTGGTTCCAATGGCCACCGGCGTTATTACGAACAGCAACGTCTTCTTGCGCAATATTTTTCAGTAATGTTTCAAGTTCTGTTCTACCAGCGAGACTATCGTCGACGTTATCTGCACTCACCACAGGTGCAGTTTCTACGCCAACGGAAATTTCAGTGACTTGCTCTGCATTTTTTTTCGCGAGCGCTTTATTCAGATTATCGACGTATCCCTGATGATGTTTTGAGTAATGGATTTCCATCGTACGTTTGTCGATCCATGGTTCCAGTGCGTCGAAGCCGTACGGAAGTTTCGGCAAAGAGAATTGAATTGCATCCCCGGCAGCATTCACTTGCAGCTGAGAATTATTCCCCGCAGTAAGAACTGATTTCCCCAGAACGCTGATTCCGATTCCGGCCAACAAACTTTTCTGTATAAATTCTCTTCTTGACGTCATAGCTTAAATTATTCAAATAGCACCAATACCTGATTCTTCTCCACTGCAGTACCTTTTTTCGCGATGATTTTTTTAATCACCACATCAGCAGGAGATTTCAGGATGTTTTCCATTTTCATTGCTTCGAGCACAATAAGCGGCTCACCTTTGGCAACTGTTTGTCCTTCTGTAACACGAACATCAAGAACCAAGCCAGGCATCGGAGCTTTCATCTCGTTCACTTTCGAACTTGCTGCTTTGTCCATCCCAAGCGACTTCAGCAACTCGTCGTAACGATCTGTAAGCGCAACTTCGTAATCGCGACCATTCACTTTCACACTCATCGTCTTCGCTTCAAGATCGACGTTGAGAATTTCGACATTATATGATTTGTTGTCGCGTAAAACATGAAAGCGGTTTCCCCCGTCTTCA
This sequence comes from Flavobacteriales bacterium, assembly GCA_040377305.1. Classification (GTDB taxonomy): domain Bacteria; phylum Bacteroidota; class Bacteroidia; order Palsa-965; family Palsa-965. Next base: position 16,412 of record JBEIPA010000009.1, read on the forward strand.
TGCAAATCGATTACAGCACTATCTCCGTTGATTGTTCCGCCGGTGTTACCAGCATCATTCAGCACAATCGTGTATTCCGATTCGCCGTTGACTTTTGCTTTAAATTCCTTGTTCATCATAAATTGAGGTGTAAAAATACGTGTTCGAACCGACAATCCCGATAGCTATCGGCAGCCAATAGCCCGCATATTCGGTTAAGAGGCTACTCCTAGTGATGGATGGAGAGGCAAAAGCAGGGAATTTGCTGATATTTGGTCGGACTCTTCACTATGAAAAATAAGCACCTCTTAATCCCGGTTTTAGCAATTGCAATTATCGCGGCGTGCAAAACACAGCAGTCGGTAAGCGGCAATGCAAGTACACAACAGTCGCAGTTCGCGAGCATCAGCGCATATTCGCGCCCCGACTATCATCCAACGGCAAATCGTTTGATAGACATCACGCATATCAAGCTTGATGTAACTCCGGACTGGAAGAAGCGGTATTTGTATGGCAAAGCTGAGATTACGGCAACACCCTATTTCTATCCGACAAAAACGATAGAGCTTGACGCCCGCGGAATGGACATCAAGAATGTGATCTTTCTCGACTCCGCGATGAAGGTTCAAACCAGGGACGGAGCAATCATCACGGACTGGAAATACGAGAATAATGTAATACGGATTACACTTCCGAGAGAGTACGCGCGCAAGGAAAAATTGTATATCGAAATCGATTACACGGCGAAACCTAACGAGCTAAAAGAAGGAGGAAGTGCTGCAATCTCGAGCGACAAAGGATTGTACTTTATCGATCCGGATGATACTGATCCAACTATTCCACGCCAGTTCTGGACTCAGGGGGAAACACAGGCAAGCAGCGCATGGTTTCCGTGCATTGATCGTCCGAACGAAAAAATGACAACTGAAATTTACATGCACGTTGAACCGAATCTGGTTACATTGTCGAATGGACTTTTGGTTGACAGCAAGTTGGACGAAGACGGCTTGAAAGTGGACCACTGGAAAATGAATCAGCCTCACGCGACTTATCTCGTGATGATGGCAGCAGGAGATTTCAAAGTGGTGAAAGATACCTGGCGCGGAAAGGAAGTGAGCTACTACGTAGAGCCCGAGTTTGAAAAATATGGTCGAAGCGTTTTCGGAAAGACGCCTAAGATGCTGGAGTTTTTCTCAACGATTCTGGGCGTTGAATATCCATGGGATAAGTATTCGCAGATTTGCGGACGCGAATATGTTTCCGGAGCAATGGAAAACACAACTGCAACATTGCACAGCGATTTTCTTCAGATGGATGATCGTGAATTGCTTGATGGTTCATTCGAAGAATATATTTCGCACGAACTTTTTCACCAATGGTTCGGCGATTATGTAACGGCAGAGTCGTGGTCTAATCTTCCGCTGAATGAATCGTTCGCAACGTACGGCGAGTATTTGTGGATTGAACACGAGTACGGTCGCGAGTGGGCAGACCAACATCATTACGAATCGTTGCAGGGGTATTTGTACGAAGCAGGAGTTCCTCACACTAATCCAGATGAGCCTGGAAAGATGGAGCCGCTGATTCGCTTCAACTATGAAGCACAGGAAGACATGTTCGATTCGCATTCGTACAACAAAGGCGGACAAGTGCTGCACATGCTGCGCCTTGAGGTTGGAGATGAAGCATTCTTTGCATCACTGAAATATTTTCTTGAAACGAATAAATTTCAGGCAGTAGAAATTCACAACTTACGTCTCGCGTTCGAAACAGTAACCGGCCGCGATCTGAATTGGTTCTTTAATCAGTGGTTCATGTCGCCTGGACATCCTGAGCTTGAAATGACTTACAAGTGGGATGCGGCGATGAAGCGACAAGTCGTGATCATCGAGCAGTTTCAGGATCTTTCGAAAGGTGCTCCAATTTTCCGATTGCCGATGAATGTAGACGTATATGTAAACGGAAAAGTGAAGCGGGAGCAGATCGTGTGTGATTCGAAACGCGATACTTTTTATTTTGATACTGATGCGAAACCCGATCTCGTAAACGTGGATCCTAATCGCCCGACATTGTGCTGGAGAATTGACAATCATACTGATGCCGAGTGGGCTTACATGTATCGTCATGCAAAAGGATATTCCGATCGTGTGCAGGCGATAGAAGCGATTGCGCCGCGTGGAGCTGAAACAACAGTTGCAAAGCAGGTTATCACCGAAGCGATTCACGATCACCATTACTACATCCGCATACAGGCGTTGTGGAGAACATTTGCGATGGCCGATTCAATTTCCGATCAGTTGAAGCAACTTGCATTGAAGGATTCTTCCGCAAATGTTCGTGAGACGGCATTGTACATGCTAACTGAAGCCGGAGATTCTGTTGCTGCACTTGAAGTAGCGCGACAAACAATCAACGATCAGTCGTATGCCGTGTTTAGCCAGTCGCTGTACGCAATTACGAAATACAGTCGTGAAGAAGGAATGAAACTCAGTGCGAAGTATGAGAATGAACAGCATCGTCAGATCAAATTGGCGCTCGCACGGAATTATGGCGATCACGGATCGGATGAACAGCAGGCGTGGTTTGAGAAAACGATGTTCACCCTCTCTGGTCGTTCACAGATCAGCTTCCTGTATTCGTATTCAGAATTTCTGATGCATTGCAAAACATCGACAGTGGAGAAATCCATTGCAGGGCTGGAGCGATTACATGCAACGTCTTTCTCAACCACCACAAAATACTTCTCGACATTTGTGATGCGCCGCTTGCAGTTGCACTATACGAATCTTGCAACTGCGAATGGAGAAAAGATCGAGCAGCTCGGCGGACCGAAGAAAAGCAATCCGAGAATTGACCGGTTGAAAGAAGAGCAGGCGGAAGCGTTGCGTATGGCAGGAATTTTAGAGACGAGACGAAAAGCACTTAAATAGTTCCAGGTTCTATGTTCTAAGTTCAAGGCAATTGGCGCGCGACTCGAACACATAGAATCTGGAACATAGAACGATTAATCGGGGTTGTAACCAACGTCTTCTTGCAGGTCTTTTCCAAGTGCAGCGGTGACAGCAAGCACGTCGCATCTTTCATTGAAGGGATTATCGGCGTGACCTTTTACCCAAACCATTTTTAGTTTGTGCTTTGGATAGATGTCGAGAAAGCGTTCCCACAAATCCTGATTCTTTTTGCCTTTGAAATTTTTCTTCTCCCAGCCCCAAACCCATTTTTGGTTGATGCTTTCCACAACGTATTTCGAATCGGAGTATATGGTGACGTGATGTCCTTCGCCTTTCAATGTTTCCAGCGCAACACACACACCCATAAGTTCCATGCGGTTATTCGTTGTGTGGCGAAATCCCTCCGATAATTCTTTCATCTTGTTCCCCATCAGAAAAACAATTCCGTATCCTCCCGGACCTGGATTTCCTCGTGCTGAACCGTCTGTGTAAATGGTAATGTGGTGCGACATTGTTACGCGAAGGTAACAGTCCTTCGAATTAAAACTTCACCGATCCGTCTTCTGATTTTTCTCCAACATTAATGTCGAATCCGCCGCTCATCGTAAATCCGCGACGAGTACCGGCTGTGTTGCCACCCCCATGACTCTTCCGCGCCGAATTCCGCTGACGATTTTTGATACGTTTCTTTTGGCGGTTGCGTGCATTTACTTCGTTAGGTGATTTGTATCCACCACGATTTCCCTTGCGTGCAGAGCGGGAGTTATTCGCAGAGCCCGTTCCGTTATTTAGTCCGGCGCAGAGTTTTTCTCCTTCACAGGAAGTAAAAAGCACCATCAGCGGGAGCATTACGAATACGGAAAGTTTGAGAAATCGACGGAGCAGCATGAAGGGTTCAAGATACATCAAATCCTGTTTTTTCAAAATAAATCCAAGGAACTTTCATTAATGGTCGGGTGTTAATAAGCCCTTTCACAGACGGTATTTATTGGCTGAAACTCAACGACGCCTATTGGATTCCGGCAGTAATTGGTCTAATTTGCGGTTGACAAATCACCCACCTTTGGATGAAGCACGTTTACAGGATTTTATTCCTCGCGACCACTCTTTGTGTATCAGCTCCGGTGACATTTACGCGATATGAGCGGAAATAGATCAACCCAAATAATTACGATCGCACATAAATGAGTACAATTGTTCTTGAGGGCGGTCCTTTTTGGCTTTTTTTACTTGCGAGTCTCATTCAACTTGGCGTTGTAATTCTGTTTACCGTTCTCTGGTGTAATAGTATGGAACGCGCATTGCGTGCCTGTGATCCTTCAAGCCGTAAAATGCAAATGGGACAATCGTGGATTATTTTTGTTCCACTCTTCGGATTCATCTGGCAGTTTGTTGCAGTGAACAGAGTCAGTGAATCACTTGCAACAGAGTATCATTTGCGCGGATGGAAGTCAGACGAAGGTCGCCCGGGAATCGAAACCGGATTAATTGCGTGTGTGGTGATTCTCGTTGTGTTTCTGCTTCGCGTATTGATTGTTCTGCATCCGGGAATTTCAGTATTCATGTCGCTGGGCGTTTGCCTCTGTATGTATATGCATCGCGAGCGTCTGAATGCATTTACAGAACGGCTTGAAATGGAGAACAGGAAAGCGCAACAATCATTCGACTTTAGCAGCGGACCCAATCCGTTCACGCAACAACCAGTCACACAACAATCATTCACTCCGCAGTCGTTTATCCAACCAAACTTCAACCAACCACAATACGTTTCGCCGAACTTCAATCCCCAATATCCTCCGCAAGCAGTTCCGCAGTACAATCCACCAGCGAATCAACATCCGTATCAACCGCAGAATCCGTTTCAACCTCAGCAGCATATTCCGCCGGTACAGCAGTTCGCGCCTCCGCAGCAACAGAAGCAACAAGAAGAACAACGTCCTGCGGGAGGATGGGATGGCATCACTACGTGGGAAGCTCCGGAAGGATGGAAGCATCCTGATCTTACGGACCCTCGCGCATATTTTAGCTGATAGAAATTAACTTTGAAGTATGGATGATTATCAGGAGCCCACTGGAATTTCTGATTTCGCGATGTATGTAATTCTCATCATCGTCACAATTGTGGTGTTATGCGTGCTGGCGAACATGATTGCAAATCTCATTGACAGAGTTTCGGTAGATCTGCGCACAATCAATTCGGGACAAGCCTGGCTTTCCATCATTCCTATTTTCGGAAGCTTCTGGTTATTCTACGTTGTACAGCAAACGGCGAATATGGTTGGCGAAGAATTCCGCCGAAGAAAAATTGTTGAGTTTGAAACTTCTCCCGGACTTGCGATCGGCTGGGGCTTCAGTTTCATATTGCTGTGTGCACAACTCACGCTGATGTTTGAGTCGACTTTTTTCACTGCAATTCTATATCTCGGAGCCATCGCAACATTTATTATTTATTGCGTAAAGCTCGCAGGGCAAAAGGCAAAGTTCGACAACGATCTCATGCGACAGAACTTGCAGCAATTTCAACAACCTTACATGCAACATCCAATGCATCCGTTTCCGGAGCAAGCTCCTTACAATCCGCCACATCAGGATTTTCCACCACCACCACTCACACCTACTCCTGAAGAGTGGGAAAAGTGGAAACCTAAGTAATTCACGTTTTTTAAGTCTTGAATCGCGTAGCACACGGGGCAACGAGTAATTGCGTTTCGTAGATTTGGATATGGGATTCATGCAGCTCGTTGATTATATCTGGGTTTTCTTCCTCGTCTGTGGAATTCCCATCATGATCATTTGGATGGTGGTGATGAACAAAGCCCTCGATCAGGTGTCGCACGACTTGCGTCGCATGGAACCGAATGCAGTGTGGTTGTGTTTAATTCCTCTATTCGGATTTGTGTGGCAATTTCTTGTTGCAGGTGCAGTGAGTGAAGGACTCGCGAAAGAATTACTTGCACGTAATATGTTTCCGAAGGAAGAAAAGCCAGCGTATGGTTACGGATTGAGTGGGTCTATTCTCATTTGCTGTTGCATCATTCCTTATGTTGGCGTGTGCATCGCAATCATAGGACTTATTTTGCTTGTTGTGCACCTGATTAAAATTGCGGAGTATAATTCCGTGCTCAAAGAATCAGGTCGTTGGGAAACACGTTACAACGCAAGAATGGAAGCGATACGAGCGCAGATGGGACAGTCGTGGCAGCAGAACAATCCGTATCCGAGTTACCAAACACCACCAATGTATAATCAGCAGTTGCCGTATCAGAATATTGCACCGCAACAGTCGGGATACATGCCGCCACCGCCAACATATACATCACCACCACCGGGCTATCCTCAGTTCACTCCGCCGGCGGATCCACCGAAGTACAAAGGGAAGGACAAGCCGGAGAACCCATTTGGGTGACCACATAGGATCATAGCCCGTTGTTTTCTCGATGTGCAGAAGAACGATGATCGCGCAGCGCCTTAGCAAGTTTCGCAAACTATGATCCTATGTGGTGATTATCCAGTAATGCCAATGTGGATGAGCGCATCTCCCTGATTAACCACGGGCTGATTATTGATTCCAACAATGTATCCGGTGTGCGGCGCGAGAATGTGGTGTTCAACTTCACCGTAAGGATCACAGATCATACCGAGAACATCACCTTTCGCAACATTTTGTCCGTAGTGTTTTGTTGTGTGAAACAATCCGGAACTCTTTGCGCGTATCCATGAAGTTTTCGGAAGGAACACCGGCTTGTGATCAGGAACGTCTGCATCAATCATTTTGAAATGATTTAACATGCGGATGCAACCATTTAATCCCTCCTTTACGCTCGGGCGGTCGAAACGGTGTGATTCTCCTCCTTCGAATACAAGAATCTGCTTTCCGCTTTTCGCGGCTTCCTTGCGCAGCGTACTATCGCGGAACGGAGAATTGAGTACGAGAGGAGGTGCAAATATTTTGGCGAGCTCCAGATTTTTCTTGTCGTCGAACACACAGCGGATTTGCGGATAGTTCGTAATCTTCGAACCTCCTGTGTGAAAGTCAATCCCAAAATCGATCTGCGGTATAATTGTGTCGAGTAAATCGTGCGCGATGCGACTGCCGAGCGATCCGGTTTTATTTCCGGGAAAGCAGCGGTTCAGATCGCGCCCGTCCGGAAGATCACGTGAGCCTGCGAGAAATGAAATGATGTTGATAACCGGAATGGCTACAACACAACCTCGTTTCAGTTTGCGAATGTCTTTACGCATGATGAGCTGGCGGACAATTTCTATTCCGTTGATTTCATCGCCATGCATTCCGGCAAGAAAAAGTATCGTCGGTCCGGGCTTCGCACCGTTGAAAACGAACACGGGTATTTCAATGACAGTGTGTGTAGGTAGCTTGTACGAATTCAGCACCACCTGCGCGTGATCGCCTGCAGAGATTGTTTCGCCTTGTATCTTGAATGGTTTGCCCATAAATATTTCTTCCTTGTCCGCCTTCGACTCCGCTCAGTCTGACAATTAATCGTGATGGAACCCGTTTGTCAGACCGAGCGGAGTCGATGGTTGACGATCAAACCGTATGCTGATGAAATTCGTTTCGTTCCACGTATTCAATAATTTTTCCGGCGATATCAACCTTTGTTGCACCTTCAATTCCTTCAAGACCGGGTGAAGAATTTACTTCCATCACCAATGGTCCGCGAGAAGACTGAAGCATGTCAACACCGGCAATTACCAGCCCAAGTTTTTTCACAGCTTTGATCGCGGTGAGTTTTTCTTCCGGAGAAAGCTCAAGCAGTGAAGCTGTTCCTCCGCGGTGTAAGTTCGAACGGAAATCTCCTTCGGCACCCTGTCTGCGCATCGCACCCACAATTTGTCCGTCTACAATGAAAGCACGGATATCGGCCCCGCCCGCTTCTTTGATGAATTCCTGAACGAGGATGTTTACCTCTACATCGAGAAACGCTTCGATAACAGATTTCGCAGAGTTGCGTGTCTCCGCGAGAATTACTCCGATGCCTTGTGTTCCTTCGAGAAGTTTGATCACGACCGGAGCGCCACCAACCTGATTCAGTACGTCGTCAATATTTTTCGGGCTCGACGCGAAAGCTGTTTTCGGCATTCCCAATCCGGCTTTCGCAAGCAACTGAAGGCTACGCAGCTTATCACGTGAACGTACGAGTGCCTGTGACTCGAGTGTTGAAAATGTGTGCATCTGCTCGAACTGACGAACAACTGCCGCACCATAGAATGTAACACTCGCTCCGATACGCGGAATGATTGCATCAAATTTCGGAAGCTCTTCTCCGCGATAGATTATACGCGGCTTGTTCGATTCAATGACGAGTACACATTTCTGGTGATCGATTACGTGTACTTCATGTCCACGCAATTGCGCTGCTTCAACAATTCGTGCAGTGGAGTAGAGGTGTGCATTACGCGATAAAATTCCTATGCGCATATTATTTAGGATTAGCTATGTACAATTTGTGATTCAGATCGCGGTGTTTGGTAATCGAGAAACCTCGTTGAGTTTCGATACATCAACAAGAAAACGATTCTTGAGTAATCGTCTTCCGAATAGTACCGGGTATTTCATATTTGCACGATCTGTTAACGAAACGATTCCACGAAGCGTTCGGGTTCCAATTGAAATCCGCGTACGAATGATGTAACGCAGTTCTGATTCACCCATGGAACTCTTAATCGTTTTCTGTTCGAACTTTTCGAAGCGATGCTCTGTGTCCTGATATTCGGGATGGGATTCGTCGAGCAAACGGAAACACAAAACACCGTCTTCAATGCGAACGTGGTGACAGTGCAGCGCAGTTGTGTTTGCGCCCGTGTCAATTTTGGCAACGAGTCCAAACAATCCCAAATCAGGAAAGTCGACGATCTCGCGACGACCGACGGTGAGAATAGGCTTTATTTTCTTCTTCTTGACCACTCTGAATCTGTCGAAACAATAAACGGCAGAGTAGTAAGCTCTGCCGTTCTATGAAAATAGTGGTTTAATTACTTCTTCGGCTTCAAATCCATATTCGAGATCGCCATCATCTCTTTCATTGTCTTTTGCATGCCTTCGGTTGAACCGTCGAGGAAGATTACGTTTCCTTCTCCGTGTTCAGCAAAGTTCTTCACGGCTTCTGTCCACATAGAGAATAGAATAAGTGATGCATCGAGATCAGAATCCTGCATCATTTTCGCTGCATGACTCATACCCTTAGCCACCTCTTCGCGGAAGAGAGCCACACCTTGTCCACGCAACTGAGCAGCTTCTTTTTCTGCCTGAGCCGCAATTTTGATCGCGTTACCTTCTGCTTCTGCAGCTTTTGTTTTCGTGATGAGGAGCGCTTGCCCTTCGTTTTCAGCAGCAGCTTTCAAGTTGTTTGATGCTACGACTTTCGCCATTGAACGCATTACTTCTTCATCGAAGGTGATATCGTTCAACTGAAGATCGATGAGGTGATAACCCCATGACTCCAACGTTTGGTCAAGCTGGTCTTTTACGGTGTTCACTGTTTCGTGACGAAGCAAGAGAATTTCAGATTGCTTTTTCGTAGCAACGAATGCACGTACCGAACCTTCAACAGAACGAATAAGTGCAGCCATGAAGTTCTGATCGTTTACGAATTTGAAGGCAACGTTCTTCACGTTTACTTCATCGCTGTTCAACACAGAATACAGCAACATTGCAGTGAAGTTTACGTTCGCCTGGTCAATTGTTACCGCCTGGAAACCGAGCTCCACCGAACGGTTCTGAACAGAAATTCTTTTGAATACGCGCTCAATAAATGGAATCTTGAAATTCAATCCCGGATAAAGTGTGCGACTGTATTTTCCGAAAATTGTGGTGACGCCGGCTGTACCCTGTTGAATGGTTACAAACGACAACAATAAAACGAGGAATAAAAATCCTCCTAAAACAGCGTAGAAAATCATGGTTTATTTGGGTTGTTGTTGAAGGCGAAAAGTACGAAAAAAGGGAATGGGGGATGGGTAATACGGGATGCGGAATGCGGAAAAAAGCAACTGATTGTATTTATTAATTCCTTTTCCCGCGCCCCGTATTCCCTATTCCGCTTCCCTCATTCCTCATACCTTTACCAGGTGAAGGTTGACTATCTCATTGTTGGACAGGGCATCGCCGGAAGTGTGATGGCATTGACGCTGGAGAGGATGGAGAAATCGGTGGCCATTCTTAGTAAGCCCGAACTTTCTTCATCTTCCATTATTGCAGCCGGCGTTTACAATCCGTTCAATTTCCGTCGGACTATGCCCGTGTGGAAGGCGCGCGAAGCCACGGGTGCGGCCCGCGATTTTTATCCGTGGTTCGAGCAATTATCGGGATCACGATTTCATTTCGGCAGGCGCATTAAACGTCTTTTTCTTTCCGAAGACGAGCGAAAACAATGGGACGACTACATCACTGCAAACACAACCGGGGAGTTTGTCATGCCGCGAGCCCTGATGGGAGGAGGTGAAGAATATATTCACGCGCCTTTCGGTTATGGATGGATTGAGAAAGGCGGCATTGTCGACACAAAAAAATTCCTCCTCACCGTAAGGGATCATTTTAGTAATCGCGGTTACTATCTGGAGGAGAAGTGTAAGCACGCAGGGTTTTTCTCTTCTGAAAATGGTGTTGTTTACGACTCACGCGTGGAAGCGAACCATGTTATTTTCTGTGAAGGACATCTCGCCAATAGCAACCCGTTTTTTGATTCTAAAGTAATAGCGCCAACAAAAGGAGAACTGTTGCATGTGGACATTCCCGGCTTCAACGTTCCCGGTGTAGTAAACGGTCAGGTATACGTGGCTTCACTTGATGACAACTTCAGTCAATATGCGTGCGGAGCCACATTCAATCCCGGAAAATCTGATGAAGAGATTACTGATACCGGCAAAGAACAACTCATCGAAAAATTGAAAACGATTACTGACTTGCCATTTGAAGTGATCGGTCACTATGCCGGGGTTCGTCCTGCCGGGCGCGATCGCAAACCTGTTTTGGGAAGAAGCCGAAACAATCGAAATTTCTCAATTTTTAACGGTTTTGGGAGTAAAGCAGTTCTATACGCACCATTTTTAGCGCAAATGCTTGCAAATCACCTCGAAAACGGGGCTGAATTGGCGCCCGAAATCAACGTCGCGCGATTTAAAGTCTACTAATACACGATTCTAAACGCTTATAGTGACCGATTCACTGTGGATTTTCGGTCTAAATTGCATCGTTACTGAAATTCAGAACTCATGTCTACTACCAAATCCGGCCGTTTAGCCCGCCTGCTCGCTTTTTCAACGCTTGCAATTACGGCCCTCATATTTTTAACCATCAACAGAAGTCCGGTTGCCGTTGCCGAGCCATCTGTTTACCTCATCAAAGGAAATTCCTACGAGAAAGAATGGACGCGTGTCGATTCACTCGAAGGACAGGGGCTATATAAATCTGCACTCGAGCTTACGAATCAGATTTACGACAAAGCGAAAAAGGAAAACAATTCTCCGCAAGTTGTGAAAGCAATCTTGCATCGATTAAAATTTGAAGAACGCTTTGTAGAAGGAAGTGCCGATCGTGCAATCTATTCCATTCGCGATGAACTGAAAACAGCGAAGTATCCACTCAAGCCGGTCTTGCATCACATACTCGGAAACCTTTATTGGCAATATTATCAGAACAACCGATGGACGATCATGAATCGCTCGAAGACTGTGAACTTCGAAAATGATTCGGTGAGCACCTGGGATCTCACGAAACTTGTCGACCATACAATTAAGCAATATCAGCTGTCGATTGAGATGAAAGACAGTCTTCAGAAAACGGACGCGCATCATTATCTCGATGTGATCACAGAAGGTGATGCAGAAAAACAATTGCGCCCAACGCTTTACGACTTCCTTGTTCACCCTGCGATTGACATGTTCGCCGCGTATGAACCGGGAATAACACGTCCAGCAGATGCATTTGTAATTGATGATCCCGCGTATTTTCAGCAGTGGGACAAATTTGTTGCTATCAAACTTGAAACCAGCGATACGATGTCGCTCAAGTTTTATGCGCTAAAGAATTTACAAGACCTCGTGCGCTTTCACAGTGGCGACAAAGAGCGCGACGCATTCATGATGGCTGATCTGAAACGCTTCATGTTCGTGAGAGACAATTCGGTTGTTGCAGATAAAGATTCATTGTACGAAGATGGACTTCGTCAGCTTGCAGCAAATAATCCGGATAACAAATTCACAGGAGAAGTGATTTACCAGATCGCGCTCTATCATTCACAACAAGCATACAAGTACAATCCTGAACAAGGAGACAAGTATCGTTATGAAAAACAGAGAGCGACCGAACTGGCGGATGAAGTAGTGAAAAGATATCCGGGAACGTTGGCTGCCACGAAGTGTCAAGACCTCGCAGAAGAAATGCGCGCGAAAGACATGAAGATCATCACGGAAGAAACTGTGATTCCCAATCAACCTTCCCGCGCTTTGTTTGAATGGACGAACCTGGCAAAAGTGAACTTCCGTATTGTGAAGCTGGATGAAGAATTGGAGAGCCGTTACGACTATAGCTCATGGGATGATCAGGTGAAAGAATATTTGCGCAAACCAATCATAGAGAAGTGGTCGCACACTTTACCCATGACGAACGATATGCAACGTCATACTGCGGAGATCAAGATTCCTGCGTTGCCTCCCGGACATTATGCAATACTCTCGTCGGATCGTGATTCATTTGAAATGGACAGAAACGGGATTGCGGTTGCAGAATTCTGGTCGTCAGAAATATCTTACTTACAACGTCGCATGGAAGACGGCACCTACGAAGTATTCTGTTACAACAGAAATACAGGAGTTGCTCTTCCCTCTGTGAATATCAATATGTGGGAGGAAAAGTACAGCTACGTTTCCCGCGAATATGAAATGAAGAAGACGGGCTCCTTCGTGAGCGATAAGAACGGAAAACTTGTAATTCCTGCACCAACAAATTACCGCACGTTCATTCTCGAGTTTCAAACGAACAAGAACCATTTGTATTCTGATTACACGTATCAGTACAAAGCATACCGGGAACCGAAAAAGAAAACTCCTACAACGTATTTCTTTCTCGATCGTGCAATTTATCGGCCGGGACAAACGGTGTACTTCAAAGGTATTATGGTCAATGGCGACGGAGACAGCCACGAAATCATGAAGGGCAAAGCGACCACGGTCAAGTTTTACGATGCGAACTATCAGGAAGTATCGAAGCTTGACCTGACTACGAATGAATATGGTTCAATCAGTGGATCCTTCATTGCACCTGCAGCGGGACTCACCGGGCAAATGCATTTACAAAGTGAATCGGGGTCTGCTTACTTCTCAGTAGAAGAGTACAAGCGCCCGCACTTTGAAGTGATTGTAGATCCGGTGAAAGAAACTTTCCGTGTGAATGACAGCGTGAATGTGATTGGTCACGCAAGATCTTTCTCAGGCGCGGCAGTTGATGGAGCACAAGTTCGTTATCGTGTGGTTCGTAGCGCCCGCTTCCCATGGTGGTGGTGGTGCTGGTACGGATATTATCCGCAGTCGAGTACCATTGAAATTACAAACGGAGTTGCGATGACAGACGACACTGGTGGATTTGTAATTCCATTCAAAGCAATTCCGGACAAATCAGTTCCGAAGGCAAGCTCACCGATTTTCACGTACACGATATATACCGACATCACCGACATCACCGGCGAAACACATAGCGGTAATGGCTGGGCGAACGTTGGTTACAACACGGTTGAAGTGAGCACCTACTTGCCTGAAATGGTGGAGAAGACCAGCAAAGACTCCATTGCTGTGACGGTTAACAATCTGAACGGACAACCTGTGCCTTCTGATGTAGCAATCACCATTCACAAACTGAATGAACCGGATGTGGTTTTCCGAAACCGAGAATGGAGTCGTCCCGATCAATTCATTTATACAAAAGCAGAGTGGAACAAATGGTTTCCGGAAGATCCGTATGATAACGAGAACGATTACCTCACCTGGGGAAAAGGCAAACAGGTTTATTCAGGAACTGTGAATTCCGGTAAACCAGGAAAGTTTGCTGTCGATAAAACTTCCTGGGAATCCGGGCGATATGTCATGGAGCTGAACACAACAGATAAGTTCGGTCAGCCCGCAAAGGACATTCGCTACTTCACATTGTATGGAGCTAAGGAGAAAACTCCGTACTCGCATATTCCATTTGAATTCCAGTCCGTGGATACCGATGTACAGCCGGGAGAGAAAGCACAGATCATGGTTTCAACTGCGCTGAAGGATGTTTCTCTGGTCTATGAAGTGGAGCACAAGAACAAGATTGTGTCCCGGGAAATAATTAAGATGAACAACGAGATGCGTCTCATAGAGATTCCGGTGGAAGAAAAGCACCGCGGTAATTTTTCCGTCCATTTCTCATTCATACACAACAACCGCTCGTACACAACCGATCAGAGCATTTATGTTCCGTTCGAGAACACCAATCTGGAAATGGAATTCACCACTTTCCGTGATAAGCTTGTTCCGGGATCGAAGGAAGAATGGAAGATCAAGCTCAAAGGTCCGAAAGGAGAAAAAGTGGCCGCTGAAATGGTAGCCGCGATGTACGACGCATCACTCGATGAATTCCGAAGCAACTATTTTTCGTTCTACCTGTATCGTTCTTACTACAGCAATACGTATTGGACAAATCAGATTTCAGGGATTGTGAATTCTCAGTTGTGGCAGGATGATTGGAATCCATACACATCATGGAGCGAACGGGTATACGATCAGCTCAATTGGTTCGGATATAGTCTCGGCTCCAATTACTACGGATATTATGGCGGCGCATATACGTATCGCTGGAATGATGGCGACGACGAAACTGTAGCCACAAAATCAGCGGAAGCGGTGTCGGGAAATTACGCAGTAACGGTATCCGATTCAAATGGCGCTACCGAAGTATCGGGACGTTCGCAAGACGGGAAGAAGGATAAAAGTTCTCCGGCCGCACCACCGGCAGGAGGAAGTGGAGCATTAAGAGAAGAGCAGGGTGCACCGGAACAACAGGATCAACGTAGTGCGGTCAGCGGAGAGGGAAAAAATCTTGGTGAGATAAAAGCGCGCAGTAACCTGAACGAAACGGTGTTCTTCTATCCGCATCTGGAAACAGATTCCAGCGGAAGCGTAACGATTAGTTTCACCATGAACGAAGCACTTACCAAGTGGAAGTTCATGGCGTTCGCGCACACGAAAGATCTCAAGTACGGATTCATCCAGAAGGAAGTGGTTACTCAAAAAGATCTCATGGTGGTTCCGAATGCTCCACGCTTCCTGCGCGAAGGCGACGAGATTACGGTGACTGCAAAAGTGACTAACCTTTCAACGGAAGATCAATCCGGAAATGCGCAGTTGTTTCTGTACGATGCACTCACGATGAAAGACATCACGGCGGAGCTCGCAGGTAAAACAGGAACCATTACGAAATTCTCTGCGAAGAAGGGACAAAGCGCCCCACTCGCCTGGACATTGAACATACCGCAAGGTTATGGCGCGGTTCAATACAAGGTTGTTGCGTCTGCCGGGAACTTTACAGACGGAGAAGAGAATGCAGTTCCGGTGTTAAGCAACAGAATACTTGTAACAGAAACACTTCCACTGCCAATTCGTGGCGGACAAACCAAAGAATTCAAGTTTGAAAAGTTGCTTAACCAGTCGAATGGTTCAACGACTCTGCAAAACCACCGATTGACTCTGGAGTTCACGTCGAATCCTGCGTGGTATGCTGTTCAGGCTCTTCCGTACATGATGGAATATCCGTACGAGTGTGCTGAGCAAACATTCACCCGTTACTACTCGAACACAATCGCGGCGCACATTGCGAATTCTTCTCCGAAGATGAAAGCGGTTTTCGATTCGTGGAAAAATCAATCGCCCGATGCGTTCTTATCTAACCTCGAGAAGAATCAGGAATTGAAGAATGCGCTGCTCGAAGAAACACCTTGGGTGCTCGATGCGAAAGACGAATCGGAACGTAAGAAACGTGTGGGACTGCTCTTTGACATGAACAAAATGTCGCAGGAGCAAGACCGCACCCTGCGCAAACTTCGTCAGATGCAAGTGAGCAATGGCGGATGGCCGTGGTTCGAAGGAATGCCTGATGATCGTTACATTACACAGCACATCATTGCAGGATTTGGTCACCTCGATCATCTTGGAATTACAGCAGTGCGTTCCGACAATCGCAATTGGTCGATGGTACAAAACGGTGTCCGTTACATGGATGCGCGAATTGTAGAAGACTATCAGGATATTTTGAAATATTCTGCGGACACAAGCGAGGATCATCTTGGTTACCTCGCCATGCACTATATGTATGCGCGCAGTTACTTCATGGACATTGAGATGAACAGCCAGACGAAACAAGCATTCAAATATTTCCAACATCAGGCCGCAGTATACTGGACGAAGAAGTCGCGGTACATGCAGGGAATGATTGCGCTCGAAGCTCATCGTTACAAAGTGCCAACGATTTCGACTGCGATTGTGAAGTCTCTTCGCGAAACAGCAACAACTACCGACGAAATGGGCATGTACTGGAAAGACATGGCCGCGGGTGGATGGTATTGGTATCAGGCTCCCGTTGAATTTGAAGCGTTGATGGTCGAAGTGTTCCATGAAGTTGCAAACGATCAGAAAGCGGTTGATGATATTCGTGTATGGTTGTTGAAGAACAAACAAACTACCGATTGGAAAACCACGAAAGCAACAACCGAAGCGTGCTATGCATTGCTGATGGACGGAACAGATTGGCTCGCGACAGAATCCGACGTTTCAATTGTTGTGGGAACACAAACAATCGATCCGAAAGCTGCGGGCGTATCAGTCGAACCGGGAACGGGTTACTTCAAAATGTCGTGGAGCGGAAAAGACATTGCGGCGAACATGGGCAAGATCACCGTGACGAAAGCGGGCCCGGGAGTTTCATGGGGCGCGATGTACTGGCAGTATTTCGAAGACATGGACAAAGTGACTTCTGCAAATACCAATCTGAAAATTGTGAAGAAGCTGTTTGTTACGCGCAATACAAAATCAGGCCCGGTGATTGAACCGGTAACTGATCAGACCGTGCTCAAACCGGGCGACAAAATCAGAGTGCGAATCGAACTACGTAACGATCGCGACATGGAATATGTACACATGAAAGATATGCGCGCATCCGGATTCGAACCGATCAATGTGATTTCATCGTACAAATACCAGGACGGACTTGGATACTATGAAAGCACACACGACGCATCTACCAACTTCTTCTTCTCGTACCTGCCGAAAGGAACACACGTGTTTGAATATCCGCTTTATGTTGTGCACGAAGGAAACTTCTCGAACGGATTGACAACAGTTCAGTGCATGTACGCTCCGGAGTTTTCAGCGCATAGCGAGGGGTCGCGGGTGAAGGTGGGGAAATAGAATCGGCATTAGGGCATTGGGGCATTAGGGGAATTGGGCTAAACTTGTAACAGCCCAAGTGCCCTATTGCCCCAATGCCTTTACAACTAGTCGTCATGAAGAAGCTACTACTCGCAATTCCCATTCTGTTTTGTTTAAGCTTGAACGCTCAGCAAATCTCAACCGACACAATCAAGTCACCGACACCCGACAAGAACTTCGTGAAGACTTTGCACCACGATTCATTATCGAGCAGCTTTCTGATCATTATTCCCAAGGAAGTGAAATCGCATTATCACGCGGAACACACAGAACAGGTAGTCATTCTCTCCGGGGAAGCGGATATGATATTGGGCGAGCAAAAGCTTCACATCAAAGCCGGAGATGTGATCATCATTCCGAAAGGCACGAAACATTCTGTGATTGTAACTTCAACAGAACCGTTGAAGATAATTTCCGTGCAGGCTCCCTACTTTGATGGGACTGATCGAATCATGCTGGATAAGTAGAGCGTCCCCTTTTCTTAACCCGCAACCTGCTGCTGCGGCTTCTCATACAATCCCAACTTCACTCCGCTATACATCACGATAAGACTAGCGATAATCAGACAATGGGAAATGTCGTTGTAGTTGAACCATTTATCGCTAATGGAAAATTTCAATCCGTGTACCAGCGCGGTTAAGGATGAAATTCCGATTCCGGTTGCAACCAGCATTTCGGCGCGTTTGCCTTTTGTCGCTACGTATATATAGTAGAACATGATAGGCAAAAGTCCAAGTGCAAGATGCCATTTCGCGATGGCGAACGTTCCTATTAGATATGAGCCCAGTGCAAATGCTCCAAATTGAAGCGTAACGATAGAAATAACCAGCATTTTGTACTTTGAAAGCACGTTGGAAGCGAAGCCGAATTGCGCGAGTGTAACTCCCGCCCCCTGAATTGCACCCATGGCCCACCAGATTTTGAAATGCATATCGTCCGTGGTGTAGAATGAGAATCCGTGGACTACAACTCCAACGAGTGAAGAAATTCCGAGTAACAGAAAAAAGTAGATCCAGTTTTTGTTTGGGAAGTCCAGCTTTTGTTTGCGAAGTCGCAGATAACAAACAAGTCCGGTTGCAAAAATTCCGATGTTGGTTAGTGCAGTGACAGGATCACGAACTATTACACCTGCGATATCAATTTCCTCGTGGTAGTGAATCATGCCATTTGTTTCCCTTTGGCAAAATTACACAAATAAGAACGTAGAATAGGAGTGCTGCCACAAGTCCATAGAGAACGGGTGGAGTTGACTCTTCTGTTTCAAACCAGCGAAAAATGAACCACACACCCGATCCGCCAATCATGGAAACAATTGCGGCGATTTCGTTTTTGTTTTTGAAGAATAATCCTGCACACAACGGAACGAATAATCCAACGAGACTAATCACCGACGCCTCACTAACCAATTCATAGATGTCTTGACGCACCAAAGCCATCGTGAGTGAAATGCATCCAACAATAATTACACTCCATCGCATTAAGCGCAAGCGAGCTTTGTCGCCCGGATCTTTTTTCAATCGCGGGAGAATCAGGTTCTCGGAAAGAATTACGGACGGAGCCAGCAAAGCACCAGATGCGGCATTCAAAACGGCTGAGAGCAAAGCACCGAAGAACAATATCTGTATCCACACGCCCGTATGTTGCAGAATTAAATCGGGAAGCAACATTTGCGAATCGCCCGACGGAGTTACAACGAGTACTTTCGCACACAAAGTGAGTAAAAGCGGAATGAAAGCAATCGTTAAGTACATTAATGCGCCGAGATAGGACGATCGCACCGCAATTTTTTCTGTCTTCGATGCCATCACACGTTGATAAACGTCCTGTTGTGGAATTGATCCGAGTCCGATTGTGATCCATGCCGCAATGTGGATCAACCAACCATTCAGGCTTCGATCCGGATGAAATGCAAAGAATCCTTCCGGTTGCGCATTGATGATGTTCTCGAATCCACCGGCCTGAGGCACGAGCACCGCAACACATGCGATCAATCCGATGATAATAATGATCACGTGAAAGAAATCGGTGATCGACACAGACCAGAGTCCACCGGTTGCAGTGCATCCAAACACAACGAGAGCAGACACAACAATTCCGATCTCAACACTCACACCAGGCATTACCGCATGAATGATGATTCCGCAGGCAACCATTTGTGCGGCGACCCATCCGAGATAAGAAAGGATGAGGAAGATGGCCGAAACAAATTCTGCGCGACGACCGAATGTTACTTTATAGAAATCGCCAAATGTTAAAAGGTTGAGTCGATAAAGCGGACGTGCGAAGAACATTGCAACCAGCACAAGACACAACGAAGCTCCGAATGGATCTTCAACAACACCTTTCATTCCGTTTTCCGCGAACTCAGACGAAGCCCCTAAAACGGTTTCTGATCCGAACCAGGTCCCAAAAACAGTTGTTGTGGCGAGAATGAGCGGAAGATTTCGTCCGGCCGACACAAAGTCGTTTTCATTTTTGACACGTCGTGCGGCCCACAGTCCGATTGCGAGACTGATCACGAGATATGCTATGACCGAGAATGCCAACATGTCCTCAAATGTAACGCATGTACTCAAAATACTTAACCACATAGGATCATAGAAAGAAAAACCGGCGTTTGTTGAAGTTCTCCGCAAGCGGATCATACATAGAACGCAGGAGCAATATCGCGTGTCGCGATATTCTCGTGTGAACTATGTAATTCTTGAGAACCAACAAGCAAGCAACGGGCTATGATTCTATGTGGTTATGACTACTTTTGAGGTATGGGTCCAGGCAAACGAAAAGATGCAGTCACGAAATTGTTGTTTGATGCGTTATCGCGTCTCATGCAGGGTAACGATCGCGCAGATTTAATCCTTAGCAATCTCTTTCGCGTAAATAAAGTAACTGATGAAGCCGTGCGCGCAGAAGCTGCGCGCGTTTTATACGGTCTGATTCGTTTCTGGCGACCGATTACATCTGCTGTGCGCATGGGTGAAGTGCTGTTTGAAGCAGACGCGTGGCGCTTGTACGAAGCATTTGAGGTCTGGATCGACATGTACAACGGCAAGCCGATCAAAGACAATCAGAATCTGGTAGAGAAGTTCGGCAAGTACATGCGCGTTCGAAAAATTCGCGAGTCGATTACCGACTGGATGGATGAAACCGGCGTGAAAGAGCTTGGTGAATCAACCTGGGAAGGTATTGCGTACTTCATGAACACAGAACCGCGGGTGTTTCTTCGTGTAAACACTGCGCGCACCACAACGGAAGAACTCGTTCGCGTACTGGAATCAGAAAATGTACCGGTTGAAGTGGTGGCGGATGTTCCCGGAGCACTCTTATTAAAGGAACACCGGAATGTTTTCGGATTGAAGTCGTTTCAGGATGGACTTTTCGAAGTTCAGGATCGTTCATCACAGATCACCGGACTGTTTTGTAAAGTAAAACCTGGAATGGTTGTGATTGACGCATGTGCGGGAGCAGGAGGGAAAACACTTCAGCTTGCTGCAATCATGAATAACCACGGGAAGTTGTATGCAATGGATACCGTTGCAGGTAAGCTGAAGACATTACGCGATCGTTGCTCCAAAGCGAAGACAGATATAGTAGAGACGAAGGAGATCACATCACCAGAAGATGTGAAATCATTCGCAGGCAAAGCAGATATTGTATTGCTCGACGTACCGTGCACCGGGACAGGAGTACTCAGAAGAAACCCGGATGCGAAGTGGAGAATGGAAGAAGAAGACTTGTTGCGTTTGCAGAAATTGCAAAAATCAATTCTTGAAGATTACGCAACGATGGTGAAGCAAGGAGGAACGTTAGTTTACTCAACATGCAGTGTGCTTCCATCCGAAGGAGAGACGCAAGCAGCAGCTTTTACATCAAAGCATGGTGATGAGTGGACTTTTGAAGAAGAAAAAAGAACAGGGTGTGATGAAAATTTTGGCGATGGCTTTTACATGGCGCGCTGGAAAAGAAAATGATGTGAAGTGAATTCATTTTGTGATGACACACATTGCGTGGAACGCTTATGAATAAAGGGATGCAGCGTGTTGCGCGGAATAATTTCTGATGATGATTCATCGCTCACATCAAACACAAAACACGTGATGAATGTGCATGAAAGCGGAACATAATCATCCTTTTCAACAAAACCATGTTGATAAGTAGAATGTTGAAAATTTTTTTCGTGTACAAAAATTTTCTTACTTCGTCGCAAATAAGTTTTCAAAACTATAAAAACCATGGCAAAGAAAGCAACAAAGAAAGCAGCTAAGCCTGCTAAGAAAAAAGCAGCTAAGAAAGCTGGAAAGAAAAAAGCAGCTAAAAAAGGCGGCAAAAAGAAAGCAGCTAAGAAGAAGAAGAAGTAATTCTTTTTCTCTTAAGAGAAAAGGCCCAGTGAGCAATCACTGGGTTTTTGTTTTTTATGGCTCGATCAACGCCCTTAAAATTATGGATGGATGATGGAATTATGGAATGATTGGATGGAATGTGGAATTTAAGTTAAGTCCGAACCTCATCCTATCATCCTATCATCCTATCATCCTATCATCCTATCATCCTATCATCCTATCATCCTATCATCCTATCATCCTATCATCACTCGCGTCTCCTGCCTGTCGTCTCCCGCCTTTTTCTATATTTGATCTTCAAACACGAGCAAGAGACGGAACCGTTCTGACTTTCACTGTCAAGATTCTCAAATACGAAACTCAAAAACAAAAACCATGCGCAAAAAGCTACTCATGATCGCGGCCATCGTACTTCCACTAATGTGGACAGCATGCGGACCGGAAACACCTGTTGAAACTGAAGACGTAATTCCAGCTGGGATGCGCGCGGTTGACATTTCAAAGGATAGCATGGGCTATCCGGTAAAAATCAATGCACCCGATTCAACGAACGGTATGCTGATGACCATGTCGACACCAAACGGATATCAGGTTCGTGTTGGAAACAACTTCGATCTTTTGGTGAACCAAGGTGGAACTGAAGAGGCTGATCTTGCTGCCGTAAAAGCATTGAACATTGCAACCGATGCCGGAACCAGCACCTTTACAGTTGAAGATGCAACTACATTAGTTTGGGAAACCAAGTTTGGAGACGGGGAAGGCGCACTTTCTGTGTATCACTTCTACATGCTCGTTAAAGTTGGTGAAGACCAATACTACATTCGCGACAACAGCTTTGAGCCGAACAACCAGTTCAAGAAAGAACACATCGACAAGATGCTGGAGTCTGCAAAATCTTTGCGTGCGGCTAAAGCGCCAGCGACTGAACCGGAAGCTTAAAGTATTACTTCAAGTAAAAAGTAAAGGGCTGATCAATGTGATCAGCCCTCTTCTTTTTGTACGTAGCCACGATTACTTGGCAATTACGAATTGTCGACCAGGCAATATTGTTTCACCGGACTCCAGATTATATGAATACGTACCGTTTGCAAGATCTTGTCCCGACAACATCAAGCTCGTGAAAGCACTCGTCACGGCATATCGCTTTACCTCTCGTCCGGCAAAATCATAGATGACGATTGTGCCACTTGAAACTCCATCAGGAAGTGTGTATGGAATAGTGGTCGTACTATTTGTTGGGTTCGGATACGGACTTGGCAATTGTTGGGGGGTGTCAGTCGTTCCGTTAACGGGCTGGATGCCACTAATAACTCCTTGATCACACATAGTACAAGGCATCATTCCAGGCAATGAGTAAACCGAAGTTTTGAAAGTGAACTGATTAATCAACATGAGCTTCGATCCAGCAACTGTATGTACCACTTCCGGTAAGCGCTCACCGTCCAGCGGAAAGTGTGAACTTAACTCGAATGAATCGCGACTTAATAGTACATTCCCAAGTTCATCATAGACGCTAACGTTCCTCAGATTTGTTATTGTCGAACTATAAGTCAACACGTATTCAAAATCGGCTGGGTTAGTATTAAATAGTTCATCAGAGAGCCAGTCTACTCGAAAACTAGTACAACCAGGCAAGGACGGCAGCGGAATAGTTCGGAACACAGAATGATTGAGGTTGTATAAAACAATCTGAGTTGCATCCGTTAAAAGGTATTTATAACCGTTAGTAGTAAAGTGCACCAGCTTCAGCTGACGCATGTAAATGGTGTTGGGGTAATCCTGCTCAAGGGTAATCTGTGCAGAGGCAAAGTTGCTCACCAGCAAGAGTGCAAACAGAAGACGTTTCATGGTATAATAGTTTGATTCAAGTTACAACAACCGGATCAAAACAAAAAATCCCGGCGATTAACCCAGGATTTCTGTAATATATAAATTGGCGTTATTATTAATCAGCCGCCATCTTCTTCTTCACACGTTCACGCTCATTCGGATCCAGTTGGATCTTGCGTAAACGAATTGAAAGAGGAGTTACTTCTACATATTCGTCGCCCTGGATGTATTCCATTGCTTCTTCGAGTGAATGTTTGATTGCCGGTGCAATCGCAACTTTCACATCGCTTCCTGATGCACGCATGTTGGTAAGCTTCTTCTCGACAACCAGGTTTACAACCAGATCATCCGGACGAATGTGTTCGCCGATTACCTGTCCGTTGTAAATATCATCTCCAGGAGATACGAAGAACGATCCACGATCCTGAAGCTTGTCGATTGCATAAGCAACTGCAGTTCCTTTGTCTTTCGCAACAAGTACTCCCGCGTTACGTCCAGGAATAGGACCTTTCCACGGCTCATACGCTTTGAAACGGTGCGCCATGATAGCTTCACCTGCTGTTGCTGTAAGAACGTTGTTACGCAAGCCGATCAATCCACGCGCAGGAATATCAAATTCCATGTGAATGAGATCGCCTTTTGGTTCCATGATCAGCATATCACCTTTTCTCTGGCTCACAAGCTCGATTACTTTTCCGGAAGTTTCTTCCGGAACATCAACGCTCAGAACTTCGATCGGCTCATGCTTCACACCATCAATTTCTTTGATGATAACCTGCGGCTGTCCAACCTGCAACTCATATCCTTCGCGACGCATGGTCTCGATCAGAATTGACAAGTGAAGAATTCCACGGCCGTAAACGAGGTATGAATCCGGAGATTCAGTTTCTTCTACGCGAAGTGCAAGATTCTTTTCAAGCTCTCTCCACAAACGATCGCGCAAGTGACGCGACGTTACATACTTTCCTTCTTTTCCGAAGAATGGAGAGTTGTTGATCGTGAATAGCATGCTCATTGTTGGTTCGTCGATCGAAATCGCCGGCAATCCTTCCGGATTTTCAAAATCAGCAATTGTATCGCCGATATCGAATCCTTCAATTCCGGTTAACGCAGCAATATCACCTGCTTCAACGCTTTCAACTTTTTTCTTACCGAGTCCATCGAACACGAAAAGTTCTTTGGTACGCATTTTCTTGATCGAACCGTCGCGCTTAACGAGCGATACCGGCATATTCTCTTTCACTGTGCCGCGATACACACGACCTACTGCGATACGACCAACGAATGACGAGTAATCAAGCGATGTGATCTGCATCTGCAGTGTGCCTTCGTGCATTGGTGCGTTCGGGAAATAATCAATGATCGTTTCAAGCAGATAAGAAATATCTGTAGTTGGTGTTTTCCAATCAGGACCCATCCAACCGTGTTTCGATGAACCGTAAACAGTACGGAAGCCAAGCTGGTCTTCTGTTGCCTCAAGGTTGAAGAACAAATCGAATACGTTGTCGTGAACTTCATCAGGACGGCAATTCGGTTTGTCAACTTTGTTGATCACGAGAATTGCCTTCTTGCCTTGCGCGAGCGCTTTCTGAAGAACGAAACGTGTTTGCGGCATCGGACCTTCGAATGCATCAACGAGCAACAACACACCATCGGCCATGTTGAGTACACGTTCTACTTCACCACCGAAGTCGGCGTGACCCGGTGTGTCGATGATGTTGATCTTAGTCCCCTTGTAAACTACGGAAACGTTCTTCGCGAGAATGGTAATTCCGCGTTCACGCTCGAGGTCGTTATTGTCGAGAATAAGGTCGCCTGTTTCCTGGTTTTCACGAAACAATTTGCCCTGCAACAGCATCTTATCCACCAAAGTAGTTTTACCGTGGTCAACGTGAGCAATGATTGCGATATTTCTGATCTGATTCATGGTATTTTTATGAAGGCGCAAAGATACGCATTTCAGAAGGCTTCCCGATAGCTATTGGAACAGTCGTGTATCAGAAGGTCGTAAAACCGGAGTTCGGAATGGAATTCTAAAGCGTATCGCCCGTCATAAAAAACTCTTCGCGGGTCAGAACACGAATATTCCCTGCAGAAGTGTCGATTTTCACCGTATCTGAAGTTCTCGTATTCGGATTCGCATAGGTTGGTTTAACCAATACTACTGGTTCCCTCTGAATCGAGAAAAAGCGTTCTTTCGTCGAAAAGCCGCCTAAAACGCGCCCATCCGGAACTTTTATAGCTCCATTCCACGTCATTCCGGTGTAAACTTTCACCATGTACGATCCGTTCGGCAAATCTTTCATGTGGAAGAACGTTTCAGCGTGAATGAACTCGTTGCGAATTGTCCGATGAGGTGGCTCACTTTGCACAAGGCACACCACGGCATCAGTAAACGGATTAATAACGACAAGTTGATTCGGAGATAACCATGTTGATATGCCGGGACCAAATACACTGTCGTATGGAGAGTCCATGTTGTGGATTACATCAGTCGTATTGATACTGTCGCGTTTTTCTTTTTGTGCAGTGGCGACTGTTGTATTAAGATCGTTCTCGTGTATATACGATTCAAAAACTGCAGTGGCGATGAGATACAACACAAAGGTGACGATCATTCCGCGCAGTAGTTTTTTCCGGCGCTGAATCTGTTTCACAATGCGCGTTCTGTTGCGCTGACGCATCATCTCAATATACTCCGGCGGATATTCTTTGCGCGGCGCTTCGCGCTTTTTCTCGGCGGGCGTTGCGTTGTGTGGCGGAGCAGTGTATGCACCTGTAAATGATGAGCCGAGCTTGCGCTTACGATCGTATTGTGCGCGCAATTCGTCATCCGAAAGAATGGTGTACGCGTCAAGAATTTCTTTGAACTTTTCTTCCGACTGCCTGCTGCCGGGATTCAGATCGGGGTGATACAACTTCGCCAAACGACGATAAGCCGACTTGATATCGGCCATCGTTGCATTATCGGGAATGCCTAATATGCGGTAGAAATCTCTCAAGGTTTCGTTCCTCGCTAAACCTTGAAGGTTTTTGAAACCTTTAAGGTTTTGTGTGCGCGTGCACGTATTAGAACTTCGCTCTCGCTTTCGTTTTATAACGACGCGTACTCACTTGTTTCGACTTTGGATATTTCACCGTGTAAGTCAACACAACACGCTGTTGTTCGCCCGGAGGAATATTCATCCGCCACGTCACAAAACCGGTAGCTGGATCAAGAACACCTTTCGTGAGTTCGGTTGCCTCAACAACAATTTCCGCATCCTGCGAAACCGGAAT
Organism: Flavobacteriales bacterium; assembly: GCA_040377305.1. GTDB lineage: Bacteria > Bacteroidota > Bacteroidia > Palsa-965 > Palsa-965. The sequence continues at coordinate 43,257 of JBEIPA010000009.1, forward strand.
CTGATCCATGAGCTCAACTTCAACCGATGTCTTGCGCGTATTCTTCACAACGATTTCGTACGAGAACGTTTCTTTTTTCGATGTTCCAACGGTCTTCTCGTTGTTGAATTCTTTAACCTTCGTGCGTGTCACAACAAGTTTCTTATCACGCCCCAACGAAAGATCGAGCGTGTCGTCAACACTGCGTGTATAGATATAAGATTGTCCAACATACGTTCCACCGAAATACACGTTCGCCGGACCTTCAACAAGATCAAGATCTTCCCAGCCCGTGATTCGCGCAAGAAGAAACGCTTCTTTCTCCATTTTCGGAATGCAACTATATCGATACGTTGCCGGCAGATTGTACGATGTTACATCAACAATATAAGGCTGACCATTCGCCGGAATATCATAAGTCTGTTTGATATCGAATTCTGCGGCAAGCTCAGAAACCTGTATCTGTTCATACTGCACAGGTTGCTGAGGCGAATCACCTTTTCCATCGCCATCGTTGTCTTTGCCAGATGTGTTGTAAACGTTCTGACTCGACAAGGCCACAGGTGCGTTCGAATTGTCGTACGTCTGCTGCTGCTGCTGATTATAATTCCAGCCGGTGGTATTACCGCGATCATATCCGTTGTCGAAATTTAATGTCCACTTTTCCATTACAGGAGCAGCGGCACTTTGCATCGGATCGGCGGTGGAAAGTTTCATCTTGATGTCTTTCCAATCTACATCTGTGCTATTGAAAACTTTCGCACGATACTTCAGATCGATTGGCTTGCCCACATCTTCGGCAATCAAATCGTAAGCAGGCGCCCAACCGCAATCGCTTACTACGTAATGCAATTCCGTTTCCGAAATTACTTTCGCAGCAGTTGGATTGTTCACGAGAATAGTAATCTCTGCCATCGGAGGATTGTCGCGCTGATTCAGTTCGCCGTATTGCAAAGTTAACCGGTCAAGTAGTTCCTGTTGATTCGTTGCTTTCCGATTCAGTTTTACAACCTCTGAATTAATTTCCATCAAACGCGCAACGTAGAAATCGGAAGTGGCTTTCAGCTCAGCTGCAGTTACTCCATCAGCACCACCATCAATCACACGATTCATCTCGAGCATATTTTTCTCCCGATTATATGCGTCGATGTTTCCACGTGTAATCGCAATTGCATCTTCCATCATGATCATGGAGTCTTGTACCTGCTTGATACGTATGTCGCTTTTCTTTTGTCCGTACAAATAGTCAATGCGACTGCTGATAGCGAGCAAAGCAAAATCTCCGGTGCCTGTAAACTGAATGCTCTTCGGAATAAGATGCGCTGACAATCCAACGAAGACGAGCTCGTTTCTGCCCGGAGCGAGTGTTACTTGTTTCTTATGCGCAATTTCTCCGCCTGTCAGATAAACGATCACCGAAGAAATCGGGGCTTCAATTTTTTGTTCATTCTCCCCGGCGAAAAGAAGAGATGGAATTGCAGCAAGAACAATCAGCAGTTTCTTCATGAATGAGTAATTATAATGTGAGTTATATACAGATTAAAAATCCTGTTGCAATTGCTCACAACAGGACTTAAATATTTTTTAACGAAGAAAACTACGCCAGCTTTCTGCGCAGAATAAAATTCGTTGCAGAGTGTTTCTCGTCTTTCTTCGTGCTATCAGCACCTGCCGGAGCAGTTTGTTCTTTCAGGTACACCTGCGAAAAATCGAAGTAACGCATAGGGTTCGCCCAGAAGTTGCGCACGCGCGATTGGGCAAGACGGTAATTTTCATCGTACCACAAAATCATCGCAGGTGCATCAGCCATCATTACCTGTTCAGCTTCTTTGTAAAGACGATTTGCTTCTTCAATTGTTCTCGCTTCACGCGCAAGAACGTATAAGCTATCGAACTTTGCACTCTTATAACGTGTCGTGTTTGGGAATGAAGGCTGTGATAAAGAGTCCGGCACATCAGCTCCATAGAACAACGAGAGGAACGTTTCCGCAGTTGGATAATCTGCTACCCACGCTGAACGGAAAATATCTGAGCGCGCATATTTCGCATCTGCCATTTTCTGCTGAAGAGAAACGTTTGCAATTTCTACGTTGATGTTGAGATACTCGCGCAGTTGACTTGCGATAGCTTCTGCAACGCGAGTGTTACGTGAACCACCGCTATTAAGTACAAGCTTCACAACCGGAAAATCTTTTCCGTCGGGGAATCCCGCTTCGGCCAAAAGCTTCTTCGCTTTTTCACGCTCAGCAGCTTTGTTTGCTTTTGTTTCAGCTTCGTCAGCACCAATTTTTTCGTACCCGATGATTTCGCTCGCCTTGTATCCTGGCAATGCAGGCGGACAAATTCCATTAATCCCGGGACCATACGCCTCGCCAGCAAGAACTTCATTCACGATGTGATTACGATCTACCGCATAACAAAAAGCCTGACGAACGCGCACATCATTAAAAGGAGGACGCGTCGTGTTGAACTCGTACATCTGCGTTACCAATTCAGATGAATGGTAAAGAACATACTTCGGCGGCTTCGCAGTGAAATCCTGTATCACTTGCGGAACGAATGTTTTCACAGCATCAGCATTCAGTCCCCAAACGAAATCGAGTTTGCCTTCCTGGAAAAGATCCAACTCAGCAACTTTATTATCGATGTAGGAAATTTTGATGGTGTCCAGGAACGGAAGTTGGTTACCCAATGAATCTTTCCCGTAATAATTTTCATTACGGACAAGGATCAGCTGCGTAGTATCGGCAGCAATAGAAGAGAAAATAAATGGACCTGTTCCAACGTGAATTGCGTCCTGGTATTTCTCTACAGCTTCCTGAGGGAGAATGCTTGCAGCAGTATTCGCAAGGATATACAGGAACGAATTGTTTGGAGCAATCAAAGAAATTTTTACGTTCCGATCGTCAACAGCAACAACACCGGCGAGTCCACCCGATTTTGCAGATGCTCCCATCGCGAAATATTCATCAGCACCAACAACGCGGTGACTAAAAGAAGAAGTGAAGTTTTCGTTTTTGCCATTGTCGGTACACAGGCGCTCGAATGAATAAACAACATCTTTCGCTGTTACCGCGCGACCTTTTCCGTCAGTGAAACAAGGATCGTCGTGAAATTTCACATCACTACGCAATTTGAAAGTATAGGTTGTTCCTGCTTCATCAACCGTCCAGCTTTCTGCAATTCCCGGCATGATGTCGAGTGTACGCGGATCAAATTTTACAAGCCCTTCATAAATCTGCGTTGCCACGTGGTTTGAAATCGCATCCGTGATCTGAACGGGGTTCAGCGTTTGCAGTTTATCCGTTTCGTTGTAACGAAGCGTGCCACCATAAACCGGCTGATAATCGCCTTTACCGACTGCAACACGGTCACTTCCAGTCGATTCCGGGCCACAAGAAACGGCCAATATCGCAACAGGAATAAGGAGGAGGTATTTTTTCATATAAAGGGCTGACAGAACGATTAATAGAGGAGGGTTACACTACCCAAATTATAACCTGCAAGATTAGGTTTTTTATGCTAAAAGCGCAAGTTTCTGGAGGGCTGGAATGTCACGAAACGCTATGTCATTGCATTGCAGGCACTTGCTGCTTTAATACGGGCAATTATTGCACTTGGCTAAGGGGAATGGCGTTTTATCGAAAATAATCGGCATTATATTTGGTTTTTGTTCAGCATCCTGTTAATATTGCCGCGCAATATCGGAGGACCCCCTGCACAGAAAGCAATACGATGAAAAAGAACCTCTTCGCACTTTTGATTCTCTCCTTGATCCTCAGCATCAATGGATTCGCGCAATCCATGATCCTGCTGGAAGGGACATATCAGGGTAAAAATGTGTACGTGCAGAACCCATTTAATAGCAACGGAGTTGGTTTCTGTGTGTACGAAGTTCGCGTAAACGACCAGATTACAACAGACGAAATCGGGTCAAGTGCTTTTGAAATTGACCTTCGCAACTTCCAATTGAAGGTTGGTGATGCTGTAACAATCAAGATTTTCCACAAAGAGGACTGCACACCTAAAGTTCTCAATCCAGAAGTATTAAAACCAAAGTCAACATTCGTTACAAGTACGATTACAGTTGACTGCAATGCAAACCTGCTTAAGTGGACAACTACAGGCGAGCAAGGTAAACTCACATTTGTTATTGAGCAGTTCCGCTGGAACAAATGGGTTAAGATCGGCGAAGTTGAAGGTCTTGGCACTGCAGGTCCTAATAATTACAGCTTTGCGGTAGTTGCACACTCCGGTGAAAACCAATTCCGTGTTAAGCAGGTTGATTACTCTGGACAGGCACGAACTAGCCCTGTTGCAAAATGCACTTCAACAAAAGCTGAAATCAAATTCTTCCCGGTAAAAGCAAAAGACAAAATCACTTTCGAAGGCGGTGAAACTATGTACGAGATCTATGATCAGTACGGTAACATCGTGAAGAAAGGATTCGGAGCAACGATTGACGTAACAGGACTCGCGAAAGGCGGGTACTTCCTCAACTACGACAACAAGACTGCGGAATTCTTTAAACAATAATTGCACACCAGACACCTAACTTGAAACCCTGACGCCCGTTGGGGTTTTTTGTTTTTATGCTTCGATACAACTTTTTATTGAGGGAAGTCGGAGTGCTCAGCATAACAAACCAGCCATAGGATTGCAGGATGAAAAAGATTGAACACATCGGCATTGCAGTGAAGAGCATCGAGGAATCTAACAAACTCTTCACAAAACTTTTCGGCGCTGCGCCGTACAAACAGGAAGCGGTAGAGAGTGAAGGTGTGACGACTTCTTTCTTCCTGAACGGTCCGAACAAAATCGAATTGCTGGAAGCAACTAATCCTGATTCTCCGATTGCGAAATTCATTGAGAAGAAAGGGGAAGGTATTCATCATATCGCATTTGATGTTGAAGATATTGTTGCGGAAATGGCGCGCCTGAAAGCAGAAGGATTTCAATTGCTCAGCGATGTACCGAAGAAAGGCGCCGACAACAAGCTCATTTGTTTTCTGCATCCGAAAGGAACGAATGGCGTGCTCATTGAGTTGTGCCAGGAGATTCGTTGAAGTTATTCTCACAACAGAAAAGCCCGGACCATTCGCGATCCGGGCTTTTAATTTTATTCCGTCAATTGTTAGTGCTGAACGATGCAGCGTGTTGTTGCGATGGTGTTGTTACTTACAACTTCAATAATATACATTCCACTGCTCCATCCGCTAACGTTGAATTGCTCGCTGTTCACCGCGCTGCTACGTGATTCTACAAGCGCTCCGGTTGACGTGTAAACATTCACGATCGCCTCACCGGTATTGATAAAACTCACGTTCACGATTTCAGAAGAAGGGCTCGGGTAAACAGAAATTACGTTCCCTCCGCGAGGACCTGCACTGTTATTGATTCCTGCAACAACGTATTCCGCATCAAACATTGAAACTCCACGGCCCAGAACTCCTTCTGCATTCCACGCATGCGCGGCTTGAGTAACAAGCGGGTTGATCTCCACGCGTGGATAAGGTGCTTTGAGGTTTGTTGTTACATCGTTGTACTGTCCTGTTATCGTAACCCAGGAATTGGGAGTTGAAAGGTTATAACCATTAACGATATACGGAAGTTTACCATTAGTGGAATCATAGTACACTCCAAGGAAATTGTTGTATCCCGGGTCGTAGGTAATGTCTGCCTGCATATCATTCTCGCTTGTGTTTACTATGTCTAAGCGATTCCAGAAGTTGGTGAAGTGCGCACGCTTGTTATAGAAACCCAGCATATCGTAGTCGCTTCCATCACCCAGGTAATCGCGGTCGACAAGTACAATTGCTGTCACAGCTCCACTATCGTTGTCAGTGTTATTGTACTGTACAGCAATCTGCGGGTTGCGGCAGAGATTTATCATTGTAGAGGACACCGAATCAAGATTCTGTTTCGAAATCCACGGCCCATCTACGGTAGTTTGATTGCGTGATGTGTAAATGTGCCCTGTCCGTGCAGTGGAGGTACCGATCTGTTCCCATGCGGCAAAATATCGACCGTTAGAGGCAGACGCGCTGCGTCCATATGCAAGAGATACTTTGCGGTTGAATGAACCGGTTGTTGCCACGGGCTCACGTACCGACCATGAAGTACCCCCATCTACCGAAGCCAGGAACACGATTGAATCGTACATCGACGAGTAGGTTGAATATAACAAACCTACGCTGTACGGGCTGGCACCTACTGCAGGGAACAGATAATCCGTGGCAAGAGCTACATCGTACACCGGACGTGTACCATTCTGGAGGCTGTAGTTGCTGCCGTTAAATGCACCGGTTCTGCCGTTGTAGCGGTCAACAAACAATACATAGTTGCCGGAAGAGATCGTGTGATTTACGCCAACGAGATAAACGACGAGATTGTTGGTGTCTGTGCCGCATACCACAATGTCGTGAGTAGGATATCTTACACCCGTAACGCTGTAATTGTCTATCGTTGTCCATGATTGACCGTTATCGCGTGACATTCTTATTGTAATTCCACCTTTATCGAGCGCTGAGTCGACAGTGTTGAAGGCGGTGTACAACCAGCCGTTAAATGCAACGGTAAGTTTTACGTTACGTTGATCGATTGAAGGCGAACTTTCAATGGTTACGTCATTATAATAAAGTGGTGTCGGGTATACGATACCTGCAGGATTGTGCATTTCGCTTGCGCTTGCCGGAGTTGGAGTGGGTTCCGGATAAGGCTTGAGATTAAGTTCCTGAGCGCTCAGCATCGATGCGCTGAATGCCAGAATTAATGCGGGTAAAACTGTTTTCATGTCTGAATGTTTTTTGGTTGAGCCAAAAATAGGATTGTGAACCGACCTCAGGAATGACCCTAGTCACGTTATAGTTTGATATTAGTCAACTGGAATTCTTGCGGATATTTCCACTCAGCTCATCGCAATAGGCCGTGCTCATCCAGTAAAAGCCTTAGTGACGACGTGTCTGCCAACTGCAGTGCCTTGATTCCACAGGCTGCAGCACCGCGAATGTGTTGAATACTGTCGTCAATGAAAAGTGTTTCTTCTGCGATCAGCTTATTTTCATTCAGCACGAATTCAAAAATTTCAGCATCGGGTTTGCGCATTCCGATGTTGCAGGAGTAATACCATCTTTCGAAGTAAGGTGAGAAATCAGGAGTGCCATGTACGCGTTGCAATTCCGCAGAGAAATTTTTGACGTGAATTACATTCGTATTTGAAAGCAGGAACAGGCGATATTTCGTTTTCAGTTTCGTAAGTAAATCGAGCTTTTCTTTCGGCACATCTAGAAGCATTGCGTCCCACGCAGCATCAATTTCTACGTCGCTTACAGGATGCGGAATATGTTTGCGAAGTTCGGTGCGAAATTCCGCAGGCGCGATTTTCCCTTTATCAAATCCATCAAAAACTCCGGACTGATTCGCCTGCGAATAAATAGCGTCAAAGTCCTGCACACCCAACTCAATGAAAGCCTTGCGCGTTGCTTCCATATCCAGGTTGATGATCACACCACCGAGATCGAAAATGATATTCTTTATTTCCTGCACGGGACGAAAATAGGGGTAAATCCAACTGAAACAGAAAATCGTATATTTAACCGTGTCATCGAATAAACCCCTCTACACTTACCTCTGTATTTTTTTCACACTGGTTGGCGCCGGACTTTTCTTTGCACTGAACAGACCCGACTTCGCTGCGTGCAGCTTCATGCTCGGCTATCTGCTGGGGATGAAAGACTTTTCGAAGTTCACAGGTCCGCTGCAATCAATCACAGAAGGACTTGCTGCAGGACTTACCGGCGTTGCACTCGATTGGCCGATTGAGGGCTTTCCCTTCTTCACCGCGATGATGCTCGTCATGTTCTTTTCAAATTTCGGACGCATCATGTTCTTCCGGTATTTCGCTTACACCGGGATGTCTTGGATGGAACCAACGTTTGCAATCATTGCGCTCGGATTGCATTTCTCCGGGAATTTTCTGTCGCACAGCAACTGGGCAACATGGGGTGTTCCGGTTCCGGGATTCTTCTTCGCTTTCGTCATTGCGTGGGGAATTATCAAAGACAAAAAGCAGTTGAGCGTTCACAAGATCAAAGGATATAAAATTGCAATTGGTGCTTATGCGCCTCCGTTTGAGCTCCCGAATGAAGCGGGTGAACTCGTGAAGCTTTCTGATTTCATCGGGCAGCGTCATCTGCTTTTGATTTTTGTGCGTGGCGACTGGTGTCCGGGTTGTCACATGATGTTGCGTACTTACCAGAAAGAAAAAGAGCGTTTCGCCAGGAAGAACGTTTTCGTAATGTCAATTGGTCCGGATCCGGTTGGCGTGAACAAAGAAATGGTAGAACGACTCGGACTGGACTTCAGTGTACTTGCCGATGAAAAGCAGAAAACCGCAATGACATACGGTGTACAGCTCGAAGAATACGACAACCAGTTCGCAGAGCAATATGATGAAGGGATTCCACTTCCCGCATCATTTCTCATTGACAAACAAGGAATCGTGCGCTACATTTCACGTCCCGATAAAGTGGGTGAATTCCTGAATCCATCATTGATCTTCCCGATTGTTGAACAACTCGACTAAAGCATCATGATCATCACAATTGTTTGTGGAGTTTTATTTCTCGGTGCGGCTATCGCTGCATTTTATTTTTTCAACGAGGCGAAAAAAATAAAGGCATCGGGCGGAAAAACCGAAAAGGACATCGAAAATTACCGCAGCATTATTGACCAGGCGAATGATGCGTTGATCGTTATCGATATTGTCGATGGAAGAATTCACCAGACGAATCCTTCTGCAGCGGAAATGCTGGGTTACACACAGGAGGAAATTCTGAAGAAAAAACTATTTGATCTTCATCCGAAGAACATGCTGGAGCGTTCATCCAGTGTTGTTGCTGATGTATGGGAGAAAAAAGGATTGATCTACAGAGACATTCCATTCGTGAAGAAGAACGGCGAAATTATCCCGGTTGAATGCTCAGCGAAAGTTGCACCATTTGCAGGCCGACCGGCAATTGTGATTTACGCACGCGATATCACGGAGCGATTGAGACTTGAGAACGAGGTTGCAGAACAGTCGCACATCATCGAACAAAAGAACAAGGATATTACGGATAGCATCAACTACGCCAAGCGCATTCAGGAAGCAATTCTTCCTACGGAGGAAGAGATGAAGGAAGTGTTCGAAGATTACTTTGTGTACTACCGTCCGAAGGATATTGTGAGTGGAGATTTGTATTGGGCCAGCACGGTGCAGACAACTCCGAAGGAAGGAAAGGGCAAACAGATTTCACTTATTGCGGCGATTGATTGCACAGGACATGGTGTGCCGGGGGCATTCATGAGTATTGTTGGCCACACCATTCTGGAGCAAACGCTGACCGACCCTAAGATTAATAATCCGGGTGCTGCGCTTGATTATCTTACACAGGGAGTCATTCGCACGCTGAAACAAAAGGCAGGCGACGATTTCTCGATCAAAGATGGAATGGACATAGCATTGTGTGCTCTCGACAGAGAAACGAATACACTGGAATTCGCAGGAGCAAACAATCCGTTGTACGTAGTTCGTAACGGGGTGCTTTCGGAATACAAAGGGGATAAGCAGCCGATTGGTGCGTACATCAAGGATCAAAAACCGTTTACGAATACGCGCCTTGAGTTATCAAAGGGCGATTGTGTTTACATCTTCACCGACGGATTTGCGGATCAGTTTGGCGGACCGAGAGGAAAAAAATTCAAGTACAAGCAGTTGCAACAATTGCTCATCGATAATCACGAATTATCGATGGTGGAACAACGTGCTGCATTTGAGAAAGCGATCATGGACTGGATGAATTATTCATCTGATCAGGGAAACGGTTACGAGCAGACGGACGATGTGTTGCTGATTGGATTCAGGGTGACTTGATAGCTGAAAATTAATAGCTGACGACTGCTCAGCTATCAGTTATTGGTGGTCAGCTATGCAACCTTACGTTTGAGTGTAATCACAGTTACCTCAGGCCATATTCCAACCCGCCCGGGGAATCCTAAGAATCCGAAGCCACGATTAACGTACAAGTGACGTTTGCCTTCGTTGTATAATCCCGCCCAACGCGAGTAACGGAATTGCACCGGACTCCATTTGAGCCATGGTATTTCAACTCCGAATTGCGCACCGTGCGTGTGTCCGGACATCGTGAGATGAATATCCGTTTCGTGTTTGCTTACGATCTGATCGAAGTGTGACGGATCGTGCGACATCAGTACTTTAAATCCATCTTTCGGAATGTTCGCAAGTGCTTTCTCCAGATCGCCTTTTTGTTTGAATCCGCCAGCGCCCCAGTTTTCAACTCCGACGAGATAAATTTTTTGTCCGTCTTTTTCGAGCGCCACATGTTCATCGCGCATAAGCCTGAATCCGACATCTGCATGCGTCTGATACAGATCGTTCATGTTCTGATCTTTTGCTTGCGGAGAATCCCAACTGATGTAATCGCCATAATCGTGGTTACCGAGAACAGAGTATTGTCCGAACGGTGAACGAATCGCGGCGAACTCTTTTTTCCATGGAAGCATTTCGGTCGCCATGTTGTTCACGAGATCGCCGGTAAACACAAACAAGTCTGATTTCTGATCTTGCGCGAGTCGAATTCCACTGCGAACTTCTTCCAGGTGGTCATTCGCATCAAAGCTGCCTGCATGAATATCGCTCAGTTGCGTGATTGTAAATCCGTCAAACGCCTGTGGCAAATCATCGTAGTAAATTGTTTCGCGACGTACGCGGTATCTCCATCGACCTGCAATCATTCCATGCGCCACTCCAATGAAAGGAATCAAAGCAATTACACCTGCAGCGCGACTAATGAACTGACGTCGTGTAATTCCTACCGACATTCCACCCTCTTCACTAATGCTGTTGTATCCCAACGCATAGAGTGCACGTATTCCACGACCGACATCTTCCGCACCCAGAATCAACACAATTACCAGTTTCGGAATGAAGAACATAGCCCAAACACCAATGAAAGTCATGATTCCTTTTGGAACAACCTTTTCTTGTGTTCCAAAAAGGGTGAAATAACCGAACCACACAAACAGGGAGATATTGATCAACCAATATGCCCAGTGAATGTACTTTCTGGTGCGTGCTTCCATTCCCACCGTCATTGTTTTGACAGCCGAAAACACGTAAAGATCAATCAGGAGCAATAGTCCTAACATGATCAGCATACCCGTAATACCCGGACCTCTTCGCATAAGCGCACAAAGTTACATTCGGGTGGTCGTTTTAACCGCCGGTTTATTTTAATTCGATATGCTTTTGTACATTTTTGACACTATCTGAAGTGGTGAAACGGCTGTTTGTCGGGCTTCTGTCAGTGGGGTGTGTTTAGCGCTTCAGTAAGATTAAGTATACCATTGCAATAATGTTCGAAGTAGATCATCTTGCTATTAAGACACAAAGTGAGCAGGCAAGAAGTCAAAGCGTATTTTCCGCCAGAAATCCCCGTCCCGATTTCTTACATTTGCCCTCCAAAGTAAATTCGCGCCTATAGCTCAGGGGTTAGAGCTCCGGACTCATAATCCGTTGGAAGAGGAAAAAATAACGGGGATTCCGCATAAAAGGCGCGAAATGTTGAAATGACGGAGAAGAAGTGCTTTGAAGGAGTGCTTCACTAGAAAAGTGAAAGAATAAAATAGGGCCCATAGCTCATTCGGTTAGAGCAGCAGACTCATAATCTGTTGGTGGTCGGTTCGATTCCGACTGGGCCCACATTAAGGAGAATTCGTTGCAATAGATGCAGCAGGTTCTCCTTTTTCATTGGCAGGTTTACCATGGACGAACTTTCCCTGAAAACAATTTTAGAGCTCGGTCTTGGCTAAAATATTTAGTCCTTTCCGCATGCCACATGGTTTCGATTTACCTTGCATTGTAATCAACCTATATTAAATATGGCAGGTAGAACAAAAATTCCGCGCGCGACTGAGAATCAAGTCATGTTTAAGTCCATGGGTTATTGCTACTGCAGGAAACCCGGGGTTCACATTCATCACATTGATTTGGAGAAAACGAATCACGACTTCGACAATTTGGTTATGATTTGCTTCGAGCATCACGATGACGCATCTGTAAAAGGTGGATTGAAACGTAGACCAAATGCAACGCAGATTAAAATGATGAGAGATCAGTTATACTTAGACAATGACGAAAAGCGTAAGCTTGAACTTGAGCACTATAACAAACAACTCAAAACAGTAAGTCCAAAAAATCTGCGCCAAGCGGCGATGGATGCGAATATTATTATGAAATGGATTGATTTGCGGGAGGGCTTTTTTGATGAACCCGATTGGGGAAAACGAGGGGAACGATTGTATAAATTCCAACGCTATTCAGAATACTCCAGTCTTTACACGAAGCAATATGCTATCAATTTTGCAGTGGAATTATCGAGCTGGACGCGAAATGATATGCCGTGGGGATTTGCGTATGGAATTGAGTCTCTAATTCTGGATTATTTTCCTTTTTCCGAGGAAGAAGATGATCGTCCGAAGGTTATTGAACTGTGTAAAAAATGTGCACATGCTGCCGCGAATATCGTGTATGACGCCTCCCTTTATTTAAATGATTTATCCGTGGCGAGTGTTGGATTAGAAATTTTGAAATACGTTTATAGACAGGGAGTTGAATTAGGGATACGCGAAGTTTCCGATGCTGTGCTAGAAGAATATGTTGATTTAAAACAACACCTTGACCGACCTGAGCGAAATGATCTGACGGACTCGAAGCGTTTACTGCAAGTGTTCAAAGATGATCTGGATAAACGAGGCTTAGGATTTCCGAACAATATTGATCGTGATTTATGGGAAAAAATATGCGTTCAGAGAGACGAAAAGAAGATCAAGAGTGTATAGTGCTACATCTTATGGCCTCTTATATATTTCAATTAGCAGCTTAATCAAGGGCACGTAAATATCTTCTATATCTCGGTCAATGCTTCCGATGGTTCTTCCCTGAAGAAATACGTGTGCATCTACGTTGCGACGCATCAGTTTTAGAACCTCCAGGGAACTAGCAAGCTCCTCTTGTTCCGTTACACTGATTTTACCAGCTGTTACTAGTTTTGGTATTTCTGTTGAATATATTTTGTGCAGCGTGGGTGTATTTATTTCTAAAGGGTGTACTATGCCGACACTAAGGAACTGCGACTGCAGCCAAGGATTGTTGTCGCATTTAATATTGAGATTGTTTACGTGAGCGTAGACCTTTTGATATTTGTTCAGCGTATAGCTTTTGTTGTATGCTTTTGCTTCTTGATACGTATTAAACTGGGTTCGCCTTGGTGGTGGTTTCTTTTTCTTATCATCAAAATCACTGCGTCGAGAAATTGAAAGTACGCGATGTTTTAATAAAACAGCCTTGGACAGTGTTTCAACGCCTACACCAAATCCGATCCAAAAGAGGTGCGCTTCAACTAGGTTGTTCATTAGCTCGCCTTGTTTTTTTCGATAGTCGTTGGAAAACGAAATGAGGTCGCTAGAATCAAATTCAAAAATTCCTTTGTACCCGATCAACATTTTGGCATAGTTAAAGAGGGATTGATCCCACCCGCTGAAATCATGATAAACCATATTGTTGTAAGTTGAGATTACAGTTATCCCCTTCGTGATTTTGTTGGTCGGAGTTATGCTCTCCGGAGGCAACAAAAAAAGAATATATGGAATCAGAAAACGAAGCTCCTGAGCCAAAACGAAGTCCCCGCAAGGTACAATACATCTTTTGCAAGAGAAAAAAGAGAATTGTGGCGTTGCCATTAATTCGTCTGTCTGGATATTATCTTGCGGAGTACGGTTTCGGTATTGGAGATGAAATTAATGTCGCTTACGAAAAAGGTCGTATCACAATAACAAAGACATTGGAGTTTCATCAATGTGAAAAGCCTGGGTAACCAGGCTTTTAACTATTGCTAAGCGAATTGTATTTACAAGTCTTTTGAATTATCAATTAATAAACGTTTCACTTGTGCCTTGCAGCAGCAGCGGCAATATGTCCGGCAAAAGAGGATACAAATGTGCGCAAATCGGTCATGGTTGATAGATCTGAGTAGTCTCCAGTATTGGAGGATGATTTTGAAGAGGCAATGATAGCGGCTGCAGTATATAGTTGTTCCTTCACTAGCTTTTGACACAAAAGGTCATACCTTTTAAGGTATGACGCACCTTTGAAATCTGGGAAGACTGAATAGTGTGGGGAGACATCTTTGACAATGGATCGAGAGCCAGGGGCGTCTTCTACCAACATCAGCCAGCCGACAAATGGTCGTGGTTGATCACCAAAAGCACCTTCACGATAAGCAGTCCAAAAGTCATGGGCGGTTCCTATTGCTTCTTCTGTTCGGTTGTTGAAATTATTTCCAAACGAAGGCCCAACTTGACTCTTTAATTCAATTGCAGCAATTAGCTGTTTGTCATGTATTACTAGTAAGTCCCACAATTTTGTAGGTCTGAAATAACCGGGCAATGTTAAGACGGAACGTTGCAAGTGCAGACTAGCATGCGCCATTCCATTTGCACGCACAATATCAAGAATGAGACTAACAAAGCCATCCATGTTTTTTCCAGAGGTAACACTTCCTCGTTGTCCCCGATCGCTATTGCCAAGCTCTATTTGTTTCAATCGAGCAGTTTCACGATTACCCCAAAAAGCTTTAACAGCCTCTTTCGCTTTCTTATCATAATCAACAAGATCTAGGCTCATGGTTTTTTACTAATTAGAATAAAAGATTCTTCCTCAGTTAGGTGATAGAGAGCAGCGACAGCAATATTACACGACTCAATATCATGATTTTTCGCCGCTTGAATAAGAGCTTTACGAAGATTTTTTGGAACGTCATTCCATCTCGGTATTCGAATGCGACGCAGATATTGAGCTTGAAAGCGTAAATATCCTCCGCGCATTTTTGTCGAGTATGTCTCAATAAATGCGTGGGTTACACTGGACAGTAACACGGCTTGAAGCGCTCTCAGATCCCATTCCCTAGAAGTAATATAATAGAGATTATGATGTGGGTAGACTCTTCCAGAGTCATATACAACATTTGCTTCTCCCTTAATATCAGGGATTAATAGTTTAGGTGTTGTAGTTAATGCTGGATGAATTTTATCGATCGTTCGATACCAATTTTTTGGATTCTTTTTTGCGCAATGTCTACCGGCAATCATTTCTTTTCGCTGATGCAGATATTGCTTTAATTTCTTGAACTTTTTTAAATCAACTAATTCCCCATTTTGATCAAATGGATTGATAACCCCAAGTCCTTGCCACTTGACCTTCCCTGAAATGATATCCTTGGTTGTCCCAAGCGGCAATTTTCGAGAGGGCTCTACTCTCAATTTATCGAAGTATCCAATAAAAGCCTTGTCGGCCCCAGTTGCAACCCCAATACCAACTTTGCATCCTGTTTCTTCAAGTAATGGCAAAGATTGCTCAAGGCGACGTATGATGTCAATTTTTGCATGAGAATGCATCAGCCAAGGTTCTACACCATTAGCTACGTTAGAAAGTTCCTTGATGGAACTTGAAGCTCCTAATTTCTTTGCTAGTAATTCCTTGGCTAGTAAGGAAAGTTCAGCTTTATTGATTCGCGGGCGAAATACGATTCGAGTATATTTTGACTTTGTGCGAGCAATAATAGTGATTGCGGGGTATGCAATAACATCACTCTCAAATGCACGCGTATCCATCATATCAATATACACTTTCAAATGAAAATCTTTTGAAACGAAAGCACGTAAAGGACCACCATATCGATTTTTCATCCATCGATCCGCGCAGATGAAACCAAGCTCACCCTTCTGCGTTAGAAGCGATAATGAACGCTCAATAAAAGGTATGTATAGGTCGGCTCGATCGTATATTGTAGGATATAGTTTTCGATACTTAGCCATCAACTTAGGAGCAATCGATTCTTGGCGAACATATGGAGGATTGCCAACAACGAAATCAAACCTGCCGCCTACACTAGTGAGCAGAAAGTCGTCGTTTATCAGCCAGCGTTGCGTTAACACTTGCGCCGAGCTCGCACTCACCCCTTTGTTTTGCAATAACTTTGAGATCTTCCTACGGGTTGTTAGAAAAGTTTCGTTATCCAATTCTACTGCGCAAATAGAATCTCCTAAATCCGTTACAATATTTTCACTTGTACGATGTTTATCCCAGGAATTAATGAGTCGCTCGATGATCGGAATCAAGAATGCACCTTCACCAAATGACGGTTCTAATATTCGCTTAGTAAAGAGTGGTTGATCTTCAGTATAGCCGACTAGATCAAGAATAAATGTAACAACTTCGTGACGCGTAAATATCGCACCACGATCCACAGTGCTTTTGAGGTACGCGGTCGGGAGAGAAGCAGTTTCCAAAATTGTGAGTCGAGTTTGGGCTTTTAGATCAATAAGTGGCATAAAGGTAAATAGTATTATACCCTTGACTGCTAGGGAATCAAAATTTCAAGTAACATTTCGTAAGCGTCCTAATGCTTCGGACTGCCTCTCCACATTTACATTGGGAAATTGGCTGTAAGGACTTCAATCTTTCTCCTATTGTTTTTCGACGCGCCGGGCACCGATAAACTCATTTCGATAGTTTTGGTCTTCCATTTCCCCTTTCGAGAATATTTCTCCAGTAAGTCCGAAGGATAGCTGGAAAGAATAAATTTTCCTTTGATTTTAGACAATACAACCAGGAGGTGTTCAAAGTCAGCACGTGTATAACCGCCATAATGCCCCATAGCGGAGTTAAAATAAGGAGGGTCGAGGTAGAAGAAGGCTTTAGGGTTGTCGCGCGTTAAAACGACCTCGAGCGCGTCACGACATTCGATCTGTACGCGTTCGAGGCGGTCGGCATACGTTTTGGCGAACGATATTTTTTTGGAGTGGAACTTGCGCTCAGAGGTACTATCCTGTACTCCACAAGACCAGGTGCTGTCTAGGATAGAACTGTATGATTGCATCGCCATGACATATACTGCCCAAGCGCGTTCGATGTTGGTGAAGAGATGCGGATTTGAATAGATGAAGCGAGCTTTAAAGTGTAACCCTCGGCTATGCAACGTTGCGCCGATCTCCTTTTTCAATTTGGGAAATTCTGTTTTCACCGTTCGGTAGAAATTTATTACTTCCCCGTTCAGATCATTTACGACTTCAATCTTCGATGGTGGCTTGGCGAATAGAATTGCACCGCCGCCAAAGAACGGTTCACAGTACAATTCATGCTTCGGAATAAGTGGCAGTATGGTCGGCACTAATTTCTGTTTGCCGCCGTAGTAGGTAAGAAGGGCTTTCACGACTTTAGAGATCGCGACCGCATTCGCGATCCTGATCATAAAGACTTGTAATTGTCAGACCATCCTCCATTGCCATTTTGACGATTGAGGTATACAGAAGTTGTTCTTTAGCGTGCTTGAACACGCGATGTATTTCTTCAGCTGAAAAATCCTTGATTTTATTTTTGCGCATGAGGTTGAATGCACTTTGCTTCATGCGCTCATAAGGTGTTGGCATTGATGTGGTTTGATTGCCCTTTTAAGGGCCTTATTTTTTGTAAGAATTTATTTTGTAGGAGTTTCTTTTGTTATGCGCATTTTGTGCGCAAGTTGAGCGCAGAGTTTGCCGAACTCAGGAGAAAAATCTGCGCAGGGTGTTTCGCTTTCCCCAGAGTTTTCCCCTGTGCTATCCACAGCGATGCGATAGTAGAGTCGGGTCTTCCCTTTTCGGTCATTGGGTGTGTGCAATACTCGACCATGATCATCAGCTACAAGGATGAGATTACGGTATGTAAGTGAACGGACTGCACTGCCAACAGCGCGACGAGATAATCCGGTCTTCTTATGGAATTGCGATGCGGAAATCCAGTCATACACTTTACGCTTCTCGCTCTTAGCATCTTTCCAGCCTAGGGTTTGGCGCAGGATGATTAGATAGAGCTTCAGTTCAGCTTCTGAGAGTGACGGGATATATTCAAATACCGCATTCGGAACGGGTGTTGTTTTTATCATGCGAGGGTGACTTAGTGATGAAGGAATACTAAAGAACTACTGAGGCAATTCTGTATTCGTGTCCGCATCGATGTCTGGGAGTTTCTCCTCCGTGTCGAAGAAGTAATACCTGACGCTTGGATTCTGATACAGGCGCATGAACATTCTTCCGGTGGCTTCATCGACATGGAGTTCACCGGTCCTGTAATACTTTCTTTTTTGCTCTCCGTCCTTTTCATAATCGGCGCGAGTCGCGATGTGAAATATTCGCATAGAATTATTTTATTAATACTTGATAATGCAGACGAGCGAGCAAGAAAAAGGCCTCGCTTTTAACGAGGCTTTAATCCAACATGCTATTTACTAAATGAGTTCCCCTGCTTTTATCACATGCTCCACCAGCGTATACGTGTACCCCATTTCATTACGATACCACGTGAGCAATTTCTGCTTCAACATGAATCGATTATAGCACATTGTATTAGAACCTCGCGGCTCGTCTGCGCAGTACAGAACCCACTTGTTTCCGCACTACGCACGCAAGCCGAGGAATATTGTCAATAAACTCTTGTTATTTTCTCACCAGTAGAACAAAAAAACAAGCGTGAGATTTGTTATCCCACACTTGTTTTCCTTTGGCAAATTGCCAGATTTAATTTCGAACCCAGCGGCCAGTGCGAGAAGTCTTTACTGTCACCGGACGAATCTGACTTCTTACCAAACTATGAATAGGTCGCTTGTGTTCTGGAAACATTAATGCTCTTGATGGTGCTTTGTAGAGTGGATTTCCTCTCTTCTTCATCACCTGCACCCACTGTCGTTTCAATTCTTCTCCGAAGAGCATAGTGTACACCCAGGAGCTATCAAGACTTGCATGACCAAGCTGATTTGATACAGCAGAGTTGTCATGCAAAGTTTGAATTGTGTCTCGTCCGAAAGAATGCCTAATTGAGTGTGCATTGGTTACCACTGGAAAACCTGCTTTGTTAGAAAGCATGCGCATCATTTCCGCGATTCCTCGTGGGGTCATCCGCGAACCGCGAATTGCGCTTCCCGGAGATTTTGTTATCGTAGTAAACAGTGCTTCCGAATGCTGAAATGTGAATTTCTTCTGCAGTTCGTTTTTCTTTTTCAACCAGCGCTTAATCGCCTTTCCAGTTTCCGTAGTCCAGTAGATTTCTCTGACAGGACGGCGACCACGAGATTTTTCCGTTTTTATGAAGGCCGATCCCGATCCGTCTGACTTGAATTTTAAGTTCTCATCGTCGATCATGCACAATTCACCGCTACGCGCACCTGTATCCCAAAGGAGAAGCAAAAATGCTCGATTGCGAATGTAGTTGGGATGATTTGTCCGAGAAGGAATCTGAGCTAGAAGTTTTCTGAAATCCTTGATATTGGACACTCGTGGAATATTGAATTCCTTTTCCCTAACTGGGATCAGTTGCTCACTAAACGCAACATTGTAACCTCTGAGATGACAGAATTCGAAGAATTTTTTGAGTGCAATTCCAACGAGATTCATGCCATTTGGCTTCCATCCGAGACGTTCAAGTTCTTTGAAGTACCAGATAATATGGGGAAGATCTACTTCCTCCAGCATCATATCCTGCATACACAGGCAAAAAATTCTAAGCGTAATCAGGTACCGCGACGCTGTTTTATGCGAACGCGGTCCCTTGGAACTCCTAAGTGATATAAATTCTTGTATTGCTTGACTTAATGACATAAATGCAAAATACCGCCGGGACACGGCGGTATTTGCTTCGTTCATAGGTTGCCCTAAAAACTAGCCATTGGGATTTCCCAATGGCACGAACAGCATAGCACGCTTTTTCAGAATATTAAAGAAAAAGTCAAACCTACTGTGCGCAATTACCGTTGTGTCCCAATTCCTCGCGGAATCGCTCCTTTCAGAGCAACGATTGTCCCTAATTGCTAATGTGCACGATGAAACTTTATCACTTTATATCTCTCTTGTCAAGAGCCTCGGAAATTCATCTTTATTTTTTCTTGATCTCAAAAATTTAGCATCACCAAATAATTTTGTACTTCAACTTCTCTAATGTTTCGTTTACGTTGAACGACGGTAAGAGATGTCCATCTTTCAATTCAGTCACGCGATATACGCGCTCATTGGTGATTTCGTATTTCAATCCGTACACCCGTTTCGGATTGTAGTAAAGAAAAAGATAAATCTCGTTCTCCTTCATCCTGAAAGTGAGATACACGTCTATCCATTCGTATACGCGTTCTCGATACGGAATGACATATCGATTCTCCTGACTGATCTTCCAAAGAATTCCAAAATATCCATGCTGGTCCGGAATCGCGCAGATAGCAGGAAGTATTCCAACCGCTCTATTGAAGTCACGGATCGCGCCATCCAAGTACCGCGTCAACCGCATCTCGTCCATCATCATGCCGTCTATGTTTTCTCGTTGTATTCATTCAGTAGTTGTCCGATCGTCCCTTGATGATCGTTGTATAGAGATCGGCGCTTTTATCTGAAGGTGGGTGCACGAATGCCACGCCGTAAATTTCTCTTTCGAAAAGATGACTTGCAAGGTCATTACGTCGCAGTTTTCTTCCGTCTTGCAGTGTGTTGGGAATCTGTTTTTCTTCACCGAGCGTATCAAGATAAACCGCCCAGGGGTGTAGTTCCGTATACAAATGCCCCCATACCGTTTCGTGCCTTTTCCATTCTGGAGCTATTCCTTCCATTGCGAGTTCAGCTTTTGAAGCTCCCACACGATCAACCCCACCGGTCGCAAAAATCACTGTGTAAAGGGTTGCATATTCCATCACCGCAATCTATGGTAGCGTTTTCAGGAAGTCAGACTAAGAAATTTAGGTAAGTGTTAAAATCGGATTAGCGAACGACAATAATCTTCTGTACGATGTGCTCACCGTTTGGTCTGGTCAAAATGCAGACATACATTGCTTCGGTTAGTGTGTAAGCAAACATGTCATTCTGATAGTCGTCGGCAGCGAAAATTAATCTACCGCGCACATCAAACAATTCCACCCGAGAATCGGATTCCAATCCAGTAATAAATAAAAACTGGTCGTTGTACAGCAAACTCGGAATGATAATGGAAGATGCGCTATGGCAGTCTTTGTTAACGGTTACTGTTACCGTATCGTAGTTAACAGCACCACACTCAAACTGCGACAAAATATACGTCGTGGTTTCGCTAGGACTACACATCGGATTTGCAATTCCGTCATCACTTAATCCAGTCGAAGGCGACCACAAATACATAACATTGGCTTGTGGAGTAGTTCCAATGCTTGCACTGTCCAAATAACAAATTGAAACATCGTTGCCAGCGTTCACTTCCTCAAGTTCATAAATGGCAACGTCATCAATGTAAAAGTATGCCCACATCCACGAATTCGGTTGTGCAATGGTATCCGTTTGATCGTCTGCATAAAAATTTCCAATCGTGATGAATTGTTCGTTGCCATTTGCTCTGTAGGTCCCGTGAATTCTCACCCAGTTCATTGTGTCTGTAAAGATTGTTGCAGTATCGTATTGAATCTGTGGTGTTGCTGTAAGTGTATCAATGGCTAAGTTGTCTATAATCGCTTGAGCTGATAAATGAAGTCCAAGTCGGTTGATTGCCCAGTAGGAACTATCAGCTCGTGAAGCATAAAACTCAACACAGTACAATTTCCCGAATTTGAGTGTATCGGTAAGTTGAACCGTTAAATATTCCCTTCTATTATCTAGACCATTGTAAGTGTAGTTGTATGCCGCTATTCCCGCGTAACCATCTCCCGTTCTTGGTTGTTGATAGCCCGTCCAGTTTTGCGGAACAGTATTCACAATAACAGAAGAGCATCTGTTGTATAAATCAGATGACCCCGGATTTGGTTGAAACCACGGCGAAGCAAATGCAAGTTGATCTTGCATGTACGGACACGTATCAATTAGTTCAAAGCTTGGATTAGGGACAAGATTGACCTGACCACTTAAGGTGGTTCGCATGATTACAATACTAAGAATCAGCAGGTATCTCACTCTCTCAAAGATAAGGAAACCTGCCCCGACTGTAGGAGCAGGTTTCCAATCAACTATTCTCTAACAATTACCATTCGATCAGACTTAAGCATTTCTCCTTGAGTGCGTACGCAATATATATACGTTCCAGAAGGAAGATAAGATGCATCGAAGGTGTAGACACCTTGACCACCTACAAACTGCCACGAGCCAACTAATCGACCAGTTAAGTCTACGACGTCAAACGTTCCGCTTTGACCTTCGTTAAGTTCCATGTTGATTGACACAGAGCCATTCGAAGGATTTGGGTAAACGTGTGAGACAACCGGAGCAATGTAAGTAGTAGACGGCTGTTGAAGACGAACCGCGCTGCTGTCATGCACTTCAAGATGCAACATGTTTCTCGCATCGAATACTGCAGTGCCGCCGACCAGCGTGCCTTGATTGACAATTGCCATGAGTGTGGCTTCCTGCGTTGAATCAAGATTCATGCTGTCGATCGCCCATGTCTGCAAGTAAATATTCAATACAGCTTTACGATTTACTTCAAACTCGCCGCTCGCCGTGATCGATGCTAAAAGTGTTATTGCGTTAGCAACACTTCCTGCACTGATTGAATCTTCAACATCTGCAAACTTGCCAATGTTTGTGCTCGACTCTGTGTTGTAGAAGTTCAAATAATAATTATTTTCTTTTGAACCACCTGTTCTCCATGATGGATGTTGTCTCAACATTCGGTAGGCATACACTTTGTCATGATACACATACTGCGCATTCAAAGTATCATACGTGCGTGGTGTCTTGCAGATACCGGACAGAGTATAATTGCGAATTCCCAGATCATCTTGCGCCGGTGGCGCTAACATTTGCGAACACTGATCGCCATTGCCTGTGTATGTTGCTGCGTTCCCTAACAAACTACCCGGAAATACCGAGCTGACGTCTGGGCTGGACGAAGTATAGTACCACTTAATGCCTGCGGCACTAACAGGGAGTATTCGTCCCGTAATGTCTTCGCTTGCTGTAGTCGTCCAAGTATTTCCAGTCGAATACGGTGTCAGTGCAGTAGTCCAAGTTATCTGATCGTTGATGGAAACGCCGGCACCATATCCATTCAGGTAATTGAAATTCACGCCATAAAAACATGTTGTCATTGCATTGCATGCTAGTATGGATGGATTGCAAGCTCCCTTTAAGAAAATTCCACTGCCCATTTTCGTCAGAATGTTTTTGCAAACCGTATCATTCTTACAATTGGTCATGTGAATTCCGAACACTTCATCGTGATAAGCAGAAGTAGGAGTTGTTGCCCATGTCACTGTATTCTCCCGCACCATAGAGTTTGTGAGTTCTTCGAGTTTTATGCCGATGCACGGGTTTAACTGTGACATTGGTTGACCAGTCATAAACGAAATTGAATCGTTGTCGGTGATCTTCGCTCCATCAACTCTACTCACCCAAATTCCGTTACGCATCTTGCGCACCTTGTTATTCTGAATTTTTAGAGTAACAGGTGTGATTGCAGATTGAACAACATAGATTCCTGTGTGACCAAAATTTGATAGCGCAAAGTTTCCGGTATTGTTGATCAAATTGTTGGTGATCGTAATCGAGGAACTTGTTGACTGCACGCACTGAATGTTTGTTCCTGTGCACTCCGTCAATGTGTCCTGATTAATCAGGATCGTCCTGTTCTGACAATTCATGGTCGTAATTCCAGCGGTCATACATGAATCAAAGCGATTGTATTCACAATTCAGATTGATGTAGTTATAGGCATACGTACCATAACTGCATTTTGTGAATTTGTTTTTCGCTTTGTATCCACCTTGTCTTCCAACCGTGCACGTTTTCGGCGTGAACTTACCTGCTACTAAGTAAACGGCAATACCATTCGGCGGAACATTTTTGGTCAAGATAGTCGTTGTAAAATATTTGAAATCGTTGTTCCAAACTTTCACATTTGATCCGGTCGAATAAACGCCATACTGTGTGCGCTCAAATAGGTTTCGCTTTGTACTGCTCGAACTATCTCCCACAATGAATGAGTTACAGTTTTCGATATATACACCTGCCAGACCTTTACCACTTACTGGAGCGCGACAATTCGCACCCGCAAACGTAATTCCGGTGGTTGCCCCTTGTTGACCCGGTGCGTCACATGCAAAAATTGTTTTTGCGATGATGCCGGGATGCGTTCCACTATAGGTTTTGACAAGTACGCCAATATTGTTTTTGTTGAACTTACAAGTACCCGTACCACCGTCAATCAAGAAGTCGCCGCCATTGGTTGATACAAGTGCATTCTTGGCATCTTCAATCACGGTTCCGTTAGTAACCGTAACCTTACTGGCGCTGTTCGTACCATCTACATAGATTCCATCCCACAAGTCAGAACATGCATGAAGCTTGGAATTAGTGCTAGCTGTATCAGTAAACTCCAATTTTATTCCGGGTCTAACGATAATTTTTGCATTCGGCCCGAGCTTTATATGACATCCTTTGAATCGTGTATTCTTGTCGACGATAAAAACTCCGTTGATAGAAAACTCTTTCAAACCTGTTTCATAATATTGGTTAGAAGTGTTGTACCAGAACAACGAAGGATATGTTGTTGCGTCAACACGTGTAGTGCTATCATTTACCAAATTCGGAAACGACAACTCCTGACCATCCTTGAACGGACAGCATGAAGGCACAATCAAATACGCGCTGCCTTGACAGCCACTTCCATCGACGACTGAAACTGAAACGTTTCCGTTAATTCCAGTCGTATCAAAAGGAGAACCCCAACATGCATTGAGCGTTGATGTTGAACCGCCTGATGAACTGACCGCATTGGTTGACCATGAGTATGTAGAATAGCCAGTTGCCGTTGTAAAATTAAAACAGCCCGCGCAGGTGGTCGCGCCCGATGGCGCAACAATATTTACTGTAAGCGGTGTAACCGTCACAGTCATAGTATCCTTTCGACTACAACCCGTTGTTGTGTTGGTGATCGTGTAAACGTACTGTGTGGTTGTTGTCGGACTGACGACAGTTGTGGAACAACCTGAACATAACGTCGAGCCGTTAAGAATTGCCCAAGAAGAACTGTTGTATGTTCCCGTCCCTGAACCTAACAACGTTGCAGATCCTCCAAGACAAATATTCTGATTCGTTCCTGCATTTACCGTAAGCGGATTTGTTGCAGGAGAAAATACAAATGTGTTGGTGATTGTACAACCAGTAAACACCGTACTAGTGATCGTATACGTTGTAGAAGAGCTGTATGCATTTGAAAATGTTGCCTGCGTACAGTTTGGTGGATTCACACAAGGCATCGTTCCTTGTGAAGGAGTCCAAGTGCTGGTATTAATGCCTCCACTAGTTGTTGTTATAGACAGCGTTACCGGCATGTTCAGGCATGCACCCGCAGGTGAAGCAGCGACTGTAATTATCGGTTCGGCGACAATGGAGACATCATCAATATAGTAGTATGCAAAATCGTTGAATTGACTTGTTCCATCAGCAGGCGTGTGTGCTTGTACCGGCAAATTGGAGTAAGCACCTATAGTAATGTACTGTTCACCCCCCGTCGCTATGAAGGTGCCCGAAATTTGAACCCATCCGGCGTCTTGAGATATTATACTGGTTTGAAGAATCTGCGGGGTAACAGGAAGCGCATTCCAACAACTTTGTGATGGAACTGTACTGGAAATATAAGCACCTAAATTTCCAACAGCGTATCCCGAATTCTCAGCTAAACTCACCCAAAAAGAAACACGATACTGCCATCCTGCGGTTAAGGTCATTGCAGTTTTTCCCACCACATATTCACGATAGGTCGGACAGGCCGGTGTGTAGGTAGAAGCTTGATGAGCGATTATTCCTGCATATCCACTTCCTGTGTGCGCACCTTCGGTTCCTGCAGGATTTGTCGGCACATCTGTTACTGTACCGTTTGCATGAAATTGATCTGCAGAACCAGCATAAACGCCACCTCCAACATTGCCCCAACAGTAGACGTTATTGATCTGGCTCCAATTGTTCGGATCAGCAGAACGATTTTCGAAGCTGTTGTTGCACACATACTCGCACCCGCTGTTATAACAAGTTGTACAAGTCAGAGAGAAAATGCTATTAATAAAAGCTAAACCATAACTAACTGAACCCGTACCGGCTTTCGTGATCTTCAAGTAATAGGTATTTGAAATGGTAAGTCCGCTGTAATCAATTGCCTCGCCGTAATGCTCCTTGCGCGATGTATCGCGAAGAACTAATCCGGTACACGTTCCAGAATAAAGCCACATTTGTCTGTAGCCAGTGCTAGAGGTTAACAATTGAATCTCACCATCTGTTCGCGTAGCCGTGAACTTGTACCAAATTGCGGTGTCGGATGCTGATAGAGAATGGTTGCTATAAGTATCAGAAATATTTGTTGCGCTTCCGCATGTTGTCTGTGACCAAACTAACTGTGGCAATAGCCAGGAAAGTAGGCACAGTAACAAGACGCGCATTTTTAGAAAAGGGTTGTGCGTTTTAAACATTGTTTGTGTTTTTAAAAGTGATAATTGCTTAAAGAATTCTGTCAGTTTTGTGACGGGGTGTTTCCCGTTCAGTGTTGATATAAAATGTTATTCATTACCCCTCAACGACTCATCCCTCAGCGATCGAGATGGCGCAATGGTATACGCACAGCGATTCAGCTCCTTGCATGATCACAAGCTGGAACTCTGTAATTGTCTTACACGATGTTTCGTACGATCTCTCGACACTATTCAGCGGCACGGTCTTAAAATGTGACACAAGCTGAGATTAGCGGGAATTCGCCGCACCCATACACTTATGTCGTCAAAGCCTTCCGCGAGGGGGAGTGCAGAATCTCTGACTAGAGATGATTTAGAATGTTCCGCAATGTAATGCGGAACCTATGGCGAATGCAAGGAAACTTTATCAACGCGTTAACAAGTCCAACAACTGGTGTTCTTTTGCGTATTCGCGGCATATTAACGCACGTGTAATGGTCTTATTGCCCAATCGCGTTATTTCTGACTCATTCGATATTCAAAGATTCCGCTACTTTCCTCAATGGAAAACCAGAGTTCTTTTCCCTTGAGTCGCATTATCTTCATAACGGTCGCATCGGAATTATCATTCGGAGTGAGAACCATATCTTCTTTATCACTTGCGAATCTCCACGTCCCGGTTTGTGCAGATGATGTACCATAGCTCGCTATATATTCACCGTCTTTGGTGAACTCAATGCTATTGTTTGCAAACTGAGCCGTGATATTCGTCCCATTTGGTGCGACGACTTGATCGTACTGCCATTCATTGGCGACGCGCGCCTTCTTAGAGCGCAAGCTTAGAGTAGGACCGTCTTCGTACTTTTTGCAGGAGAAAGTAAATGCGGCCAGAAGAATCGCGATCGCTCCGAGGATGTGTTTAGTTTTCATGATTGTTGGGTTTGGTTGTTTAAAAAACAATTTGAGTGCAGCCGCCATTTGTTACGGTGACCGTTCCGCTCCATGTACCGGTACCAGGAGATTGTTCCTGTGCAGTGTACGAATATGTTCCTTCTTCTAAATGGAATGGATAGCCACTCATGCAGCCAGTTGGCTGACCATTGAACGGCGAGAGTGGCGCAGGAGCTTCTCCTTGAAGATTGAGGATAATGAAATGCGATGCGCCCGAATTCCAGAACACGGCATATCCATCACCGAGTACGTGGATTGTCGTTTGTGATTCATCCTCTTTCCGACCATTCTCTGAGAAGGCGGTCATTGTCACTGTGTAAGTTCCTGCATTGCTATATCCATGTTCTGGGCTTGCCATTGTTGAAGTAATCCCATCCCCAAAGTCCCATTCATAAGTAGTTGCTTCGGTCGAGCAATTAGTGAAAGAGTATTCATAATTGCCAAGTGCAGGGTTTTCGTCTTCGTAGTCAAAACAAGCAACAGGTTGCTTCTGACACGAGGAAAGCGCGATCGCGCTCCCGATGATCGTCGTAACAAAGTGTGTTTTCATGGGTTTTGGCTCAAATAGACGGATAAATATATCAATTTATTATATAAATGACAGATATATCTGTCATTAGTGTTCGGCGTACGAGAGACTTTTATCCTGTGAAGACGGATAAAAAGCTACGTTCATTCTTGAGAAAACTCGGTCGCAGGATACGAGAGCTCAGAAAAGCACAGGAAATTTCGCAGGATCAACTTGCGTATGAGTCCGGGCTGCAGCGTGTAACAATTGGAGCAATTGAGCGAGGAGAGCAAAATCCCACGACTGAAACATTACTCAACATTTCTTCAGCACTGAATGTGGAAGTGCGCGACTTGTTTGACTTTGATGGGTTGAAATAAAAGTGATCGTCCCGCAATATCAGTTCTTGGAAAACTCCGACCACAATACCGTCTCCTCATATCCCTTCTCGCACATCTTGTAGTCCGAAGGAAATAACAAAGCATGGCACGAGCAAATGTAGCCTGTGTCCTCATGCGCGACCGTTAAGTCGAATAGCGTTCGTCCGCAATTAGTGCACTCTGGATATTGCTTTGTTTCCATTCTAACTGTAAAGATAATCTATTATGGTTTCACGTTTAGAACAAAATCAGAAGCGCCTTTCTTCCAATTAGAATAGAGGCGCTTCGTTTCTCCAGAGGGGATCTAGATTTTTTGACATCACTAAATTAGGTGCGGCGACAAATGCTAGCCATTTGTAACCGGATAGTTTTCCAAAAGATATTCATATCTAAAAAGCACATGTCAGATAATTGAATTACTATTATCAATAATCAAAATTCAAGCACATGGAAGCGGAAAATCACAAAGAATGGCTGGTACGATCAGCAAATTACTTCCGTACGCTCCGAGAACAGTTCTTTACTGAAGATGCTCGGAAGCGGAGTCGAACACTCTTAATTCTATCAATCTTAGTTATCGCACTTACACAAGGACTGATGACAGTGAACACCAAGCAAATTGATGTATTCGGGCTGTTGTTCGCAACGGAGAAAGCCTGGATCATCATTTCATTCCTAGGCATCTCTGCACTATATCTGATTGTCGTGCAAATCGTGGAAATCACTAACGATGTTCGTCAGTGGAGATTGAAGGTGCTCATTCTTAATCTTAGTCCAGAGAGTCCCGTGCGTGAGTTGGAGAAAGTAGCCAGGGAGAACGGGACGTTACTCGATGCCGTATTGGCAGGAATAGAAAGCGACCGCGAATTGCGCAAGGCCAAACATGCCGAGCTTCGGCTTGATGATCCTCTAAAGCGAACATCGCTTGAAGGAAGAACTCTAGATGAGATGGAAGAAATTATTGAGGAGGAAAACGAATCTGATCGGGAACGAAGGAAACGATATGAAGAGTACTATGATTTTTGCAAGACGCTCAGCACCGGAGCGGATGAGCGGGTCAAAGAGCTTAATGACAGAATGCAGATCACGACTGAGATGAGCACGCTTTTCGGAGTGCAGTTTTCGCGGGTGCGAATTCTTTTTTATTTCCGAGTCGGTGAGATGATTGCTGGTTGTCTACTTGGCATCTTCGCGGTTTTCTCATACCTATATTACGTAGTCCCAATGATACGTGGATAACAGGGTAGAATTCACTAGTATTGTTAGAACGATCAATCACTAACCGCATGAAATATCTCCTCCCTTTAACCGCACTCGCATTTGTTTTGTTATCCGGTGCGCAAGTTGTCGAAGACGAAAAGGACAACAAGCGGTGCGATAGTCAAAAGTTCGATGGCGAAAAGCGCAAGAAAGCGAAGACAAGTATTGGTTCGGGTAAAGTAGAAGGTCCATACGAGTTTGATGCGTTCGTAACGTTCATCAACGCGCTTCCTCAAGAAGTGGAGATGGAAGATAAGACTGGGAAATATAAATTGAATCAAACAAGTAAACGTTGTAAGCCTGAGCAGCGGAATGTGAAAGTTATATGTTGGATGTATACTTACGCACGAGAGAGCGACGAAGACTTTCATGTGATCTTCGGCGGAGATCCCGCAACTGATGATGGAACATATTTATCTGCAGAAATATCAGGTTTGCCAGGGAGCGCTGCAACGTCGTACAAGAAACTAAAAAAGGCACGAGCAGATTTCCTGACAATCATCGGGAAGGACGATTGGTGTCAGGGCTATTCGAAAGAATTGTACGACGCTCCCATCAAAGTCGAAATCGTCGGGAGCCTTTTCTTCGAAACCGAGCACGGGTGCAACTCATCCGGTCCGGCAGACTACAAAGCAAGCTCGTGTTGGGAAGTCCATCCGATCTCGAGCATAAAGAAAGCCCAATAGCAAAGAATAAATGGGGGCAGTGATGTCATCCAACCCAAGCAATTCTAAACCGACTCAAGCGAACAAGCGAAGCGTCTAATCATTCCGTCTGAAAGCCTAATGGACATTCAGCCGGAAAGGAAGGACGCATAAACGAGACCGCGCGAAGGCGCAGCGCGCAAGATTGCAAGTTGCATGATAGCACTAAATAAAAACTCCGGTACGATTGCCGGAGTTAAATAATAAATAAGATGGGCTTCTAATCATATTACCTGACACTGCTGTTAACCTATTTCTTATCGCCACGACTACCGTGGAAGATACTTCCGAATATACTGTTATCATATTCGTACGCAGTTGTTGTTCCATCGCTGTGATGTTTTGCGATTTCAACACAAGGATCTGGGAAAAATAGATCGTTGTTGGCTTTGTACACATAAGAGGTTTCCCCATCGTCCGAAACCTCGCGATAATGATTTTTGTCAATCCAATGCTTGTCGCTACTCATAATCACCTCCATATTTAAAGTTGACTCGATTTCCTCAGGACGAGCCCTGAACCCACTGCATTTATCAGCCCTGCAGTTAAGCTTAAAAACAAAAAAAACCGGATGCCATCGATCAATGTGATCGTGGAATCCGGTTCTGTGCCAAGACGATGTTTAAAAAATCGTAATGAAAATTATGTCATATCACCATCGTCATTATTGGAACGTTTCCTCGAAGAACCGGTTCCATAAAATCCAATTTTTACTGCATATGAAATTTAGTACAACCGCCTTTATTATCCAAGTCTTTTTCAATAAAATCTCTACGGATAAAAAAGCGGCATCTCCTTTCGGAAATGCCGTCTAAGTTTCTTTCTATATGACATATAATGTCGGCGAAATCGGTTCTTCGAGGAAACATTTCGCGTAGAAGAAACTTAAGAGTCTTTGAGCAGGATATACCACTTAACGCAGCTTGTCAAGGGATAAACGGAAGTATCCTGTTGAGAAAATCATTGATCATCACAACCGCAATAACTAACAAAACCGACTTTTTGGTTAAAATAAAGGACTAAACCCAAGCGCGCCCAATCATTCCGGATGAAAGCCAAAAGGCATCAACCGGAAAGAAAGGACGCGGAAGCGAAATAAACGAGACTGCGTGAAGGCGCAGCGCAAGATTGCAAGTTGCCGGTAAACTTTCGTAAACCGGCAACTTGCAATCTTGCTGGGGACACCCCAGACCCGCTAGCGAGTTAGATACGAAAAACGTCTTTGAACTTTGGAGCCAGATCGAACCTAACGATTCAGTTGAATTAAACGATTGACTTAATCGATGCCTGTCCAAACCAATTTCCCAATTTAGCCAGTGCACCTGCAGAAAGTTCTTGAGTAAAAAGAATTGCTAAGCGCTGTTTCGGCCGAGAACATGCAACATAAAACAAATTTCTGTTCTCTTCGAAATTTGCCTGTTGATCCGCGGCAATTGCGGTTCCTGCACGTTCCAACATTTTGTTGAAGTTATATTTGCTCCACCCCCGGCCTACAACTACGAGAACATTCTCGAATTCCGCTCCTTTTACACCATGCTTTGTCGAGAATGGACTATAGTCATTAACGTATTTAGAAAGTGCAATAATTTCACTGTAGGATACGCTTCTGAATTTCTCGTTGTGTTCAACCTTTTTCTTGAGTTCTTCTCCGGCATCATCAGTTGCCTTTGCAATTGCATGTTCGTTAATTTCGATCTTATCTGATAAGCGAGGACGCATACATTCTTTCAGGTGATCAAGCACTTCACCAATTGAAGCGTTGGAGCGAAGCACATCAAGTTTCTTCATATCCTCTGCCCATTTCAATTTATCATCATGTGAATTAACATGAACAGTGCGCTGATCCATCACGCTAAACATTTGACCGAATCGCTTATTTGCATACGCCTGAGATACTGGCTCGAGCGTATCCAAAAAGAAAGCTATGTACGGATCTTCCTTCTTGATAAACTGATCGGTGTTTGAAAAAAGATCCGCAATGCCTTTATATCCTTGCTCACTAGCCAACCCCTTGTGTGTTAGCATGAGGATTTTCGACTTGCTGGAAGTGAAGTCCCATCCTTCGCTTGCCAAGCGAGCTTTCAATTCTTCTAGATAACGATGTGATTCTGCTGCCGGTAAATCACCCGCCCAATGCGCACCAGTCAATCTTGATCCCGTCCAACCATTGGTGTGGTACACCGTAACTTCCCCCAAGTTTTCCTCGTCACTAACGTTCTGCGGAAGTTCGGGACGCATCCTATTAAGACTATCTACGATTTTCTTAGCCGATCGGAAATTGGCTTTTTTCCCAATCATCTTCAGGTTAGCATGTTCGATTTTGCCACAGCCGTTTCCGTATATTTTTTGCCAATGATCTCCAAAGAACCCCAAAAGAGGGCCTTCGTTCGTACCTAGAAAGTGCGTCTTAATTGCTTCTACGACATTTGCATCAGTATCCTGATATTCGTCAATAAAAATGACTGGAAATTTATCCGTGACGATGAAACGAAACTTTTTTTCTTTGAGAAATTCTACGAGAATCCGTAAAATGTCATTGTGACTTAACCAAATTTCCGACTCCGTTATTTTGGGGTAGCCGAGATCATAGGATATTTTGCGTGAACCAACTTCCACAACTTCAGCCTCTGTCAATCGCTCCTGCCAACTTCCAATAGAAGGAAGGATCTTTCGTAGTGCTGATTGATAATCTTTAATGATCGCCCAACTGAACGCATGAATTGTTGAAGAGAAAATAGCCGGATGACTATCAGTTCGGGAAGCAATTTCGTTACTCGCAACGTTGGTATAGGTTATACACGCGATCTGTTGTTTATTACGAAGCATCGCTTTCCCGTGCTCTTTAATGAGAAAACGTAGAGCGTGAACCAAGCTATATGTCTTACCGGCTCCAGCGCCCGCCTCTAGGACAAAACTCTGTCTGTGGTGAATGCACGCAAAAACACTTTCTAATGCTTCCTTTGCGGCAATCTCTGCTGGACTTATTTTTTTCTCTATCATGACTTCGCCTTTTTAACTGTTGTCTTCTTTGGCGGCGGAGCAGAAGCTATAGGTGCAGCAGGAAGGGCTGCAGCTACAGGATTTTCTGCCAACCACAACAAACCATCAGCTATATATCGCGGGGTTGTCCAAGTTGTATTAGTAATTGCCCATTGGAAAGCAAACGTTGTTTTATCAATGTTCTGTGCCTTATCGTATGCATCCTTTTCCTTTTCCAAATCAGTAGTTCCGGTGAGTGGAATTAAAGATTGATTTGCCAAGATAAACGCATCTTCAAAACTGCGTCCACATGCGGTCGAACTATTCTCTGGAATCTGATATGCAAGACGTCGATAGTGTGAGGTTTTATCGCCAGCACTTTTTCCTTTAAGAACAGTGGGAGAAATACTAGTGTCGGCAAACCATTTTTTGATCGTGGTGTTACTTGTGTGTGTACCAACGCTCACTTCACACTTTGCGCCTCCAGCACCATTTACAGAATCAATATCCGTGATGGTTAACGTTTTAAGCTGAAGAAAATCCAAAAGTCTAAAAAATATGTGCGCATACGCACCACCAACTTCTATGATAGAAACATATTGACTGGACAATTTGTGTCCGGAAGTGATTCCTACATCTGTCTTTGAAATCATTGTTGGTAAGAGTAACCGCTCTGTAGCTCCTTCTATCAGAATCGCCTTGTCTGCAAAAAACAGATCACATTTGGTCAGGGTGATGTACTTATGTAAAAACTCCTTTTCGGCAGCCCACGCTGCGTCTGTAATTCCATTTCTTAAGTCCTTGATCTCCGTTTGTGCAACACCACCTGACCTGGAACTTAGAAAATAACGAATAGACTCAAAACTTGATTCATTCGCAATGTGAGTGGAATGTGTCGTTATGACGAACTGTACTGGCCATTTCTTACCCGCGTTAAATTCCTTTTCAAACTCACGAGCAATCTCATGAATTTTGCGAATAAAGACCTCTTGCATTTGCGGGTGCAGATGAGCTTCCGGCTCTTCAATGAACACTAGATGAATGCTTGGTGCAGTCGGCAAAGCCTTATAGGCCTTGAAGAACTCTAGTATCTGAAAGAGTATGTAGATGAGGTTCCGAGAACCCAACCCATTGTATGTTTCGGGTAAGCTGATTCCTTCTGCTGTTGCGTATCGGATTTTTGTATTGTCGCCTAGCAATCGTTCGACGTCCAACGAAGTTTCAGTTTGAATGTTGGGATCGCCAAGTCCCGGATAACCAAAAATTGAGAGAGCGGGAAGAAGTTTGTCAGCTTGCCGTGAGAAATCACTGTCTAACTTTTCTTGAATACCCTGCACTGCTGTTCTTAACGCCTCAACTGTTGCCTTATCTGTTGCATCAGCTTCTTCTGAAGATGCCGCTCCAAGCAAACGCTGTAATATTTTCCCCAGTAGGTCTTTTTCCTTTTGTGTTGAATCGTCCAGCCCTCGCTGTGCATGAATAAAACCGGTCATCAATACCGACCGCAGATCGGATAACTCAAGACTTTTCTCATTCGTGAGGTCTGCCGGATCAATCGCTTTTACCGTTGTGACGTACCTTGATGAAATGCGATCCCTGATCTCTCGAAAAAATAGTTTCTTTTGCTTCACACTATCCTTTTCTTCCGCGCACTTCAGATCTTTGAACAACTCATCAATTCCGCCATCCTGCAAGCGATACGAAATTAAAGCGACCGCATCATGAGAACCCGAATCGAGATTAATGACAAAAGCTCCAAGCGGACCAAGTGATGCGCTGGTTGTGTCATAATTGAAGGTGATTCGAACTTCAATTATGGGAAGAACTTCCCGTATATCTGGTTCCGGCGCTTCAGCCACCCTCAATTGATACGCCTTCCAAAAGTCTTCGTGAGCAGATATTGAAAAATCCTCAAGAGTAAATCGAGCGGAAGTATCCGATAAGAATCGTTTCAATAATTCTGTGAAGCACGTCTTCCCCGAATTGTTTCTCCCAACAATGACTGTCGTCTCATCCTCCAAAGAGAGATGTACATCCCGGAGTATTCTGAAATTCTTAATTTCTACCTTTTGAATTTTCATGATTCAAGATTACGGGGTTCATTATTACTGGTACCTGCAGATTTCCAAAGTGTAGACGAAATGCTGTAAAACACAAGAAGGCATTATCTATCCACTCCCTAACAGATTAATCAATTCTTCCCTTTTCTTATCCAGTAATGTATCAATACGCTGCCCAATTGCAAATGACCAGGTTTCTACAGAAGCATTGTTCTTATCTACAAACTCCATAGTCATTCGCAGGACACGGCTTACCTCTTCTGTTGCCCGTTGTGGGTTAAGTTCGGGGAGATCAACTGAAATTTCAATCTGATTGGAATATGGGACAATTACACCACGATCAGAAGAATAATATGAGAATCCTTCTTCAGGAACGTGACTAAACAGCTCCCGATCGCCGGTAAATGGAATGCTGATTTCGTGAATAAAATGGTTGGGGCTCACACCTCCAACAAGCATCTGGGTATGGGTCAAGGGGACTTCTTGAAAATCATGATCGACAAACTGCGGCTTTCCGAGCACTACGCGAGTCAGGACTACGGCATTTCTGATACGTTGCTTTGTACGTTCGAAAGCTTTATCCTCTTGAACGTCCTTTAACTTCAGACTGTTGATCAGAGAATTTATCTGCGATTCTCGCTCCTTTTTTAAATTTGAAAAGTGCGGAAGAGCATGTGGCGAAGTAAAATTACTCATGCGTCGATATTATTAAAGTGGAGTTGACGGAGGTTCAACAATTACTTCTACAGGAAAGCCCTCCCACTTGCCGGCATCGAGATGACTCTGCACCGCCGCGACATTCTTCTCTGCTGCAACACCGACCTCGATGTAATCACCTGATCCACGCGTTCGCGTTGATATACTAGTGACGAACTCGTTTGAAATAATGAGAGCCTCTAGTGCCTTCTTCGATTCCTTAATGTTTTTCATATTGCTTACTGTAAAAGTTTCCACGTTTGAAGTTGGTCAGCGACTAGAACACCTGGGTTCGCGCTAGTTCCCGTCTCACCACCGGCAAAGAGTAGGCCGACGAAATCGCCATTATCTCCGAAGATAAATGATCCTGAATCACCTCCTTGCGAGAACTGATTGCCACCATTTATATCTGTAATCAGCAGCTGATCCACGAATAAGGCAAGCTGTCCGTTATAATTCACTCGGAAGGAGCGGTCATCTGCCTGCACAATTCCTCGTGTTCCTCCAGTAGTTGCACCAAATTTTGTGACAATTTCCCCTTGACGTGGATGATGATAATTGACGTATCCACCTATAGCAACCTGCTCGTCTGAATCAAGTTTTGCAACCGCGAGGTCGAGCACATTCGCATGTCCATGATATCGGATCGGCACAAAATTCTGCAGGTTGCCAATATGTCTACCATCATTCCCAATCTTGAATACATCATCCCCGATTGCAGCATCATTGCAATTTGCGAGGACGTGATTATTACTAACAATGTGAGAAACCTTATTCCGGTTTCTGTCTATTGTGAAGCCGCCTAGAGTACCCCAGGTT
The DNA here is from genome assembly GCA_040377305.1 of Flavobacteriales bacterium. Lineage (GTDB taxonomy): Bacteria > Bacteroidota > Bacteroidia > Palsa-965 > Palsa-965. Next base: position 80,127 of record JBEIPA010000009.1, read on the forward strand.
GGTAGTGCCTGATGTGCGACTCGATCTCCTACCTGAAGAGCAGCGAACTGAGGAACGTCAATTACAGCGTTGCGCACAGAAATCTGCATTGGATTAAGACCAAACTTGCGCGCAATGTCATTTTTCACGCAACTACAAGAATGACCGTTGCATATTTGCGCATCGAAGACGAGCTGAAGCATAGAGCCACGGATCGTGCATACACTTAATAATAAGTCGCCATAGTTGGCGCCGCTGAAGTTGCGTGTTTTGCCGTAGAATGATTCAGATATGAATCCAATGCTTTCGTTGGCCAAAGATGAATATGAAGGTTGAAGTGCGCTTCTGAAATAGTCGCGTGCGTTGTAGAGTTGTTTCATGCCAGGTACTGTATAGGTGTTTACAATTTCGTTTTAGTTGGGGGAATAGAAACCTTGTCGGCAGAGAGTTTCTGCCGACAAGGTGAACCTGAAGAATTACTTCTTCTTGCGGTCGGTTTCTTTTACCGTGGTGTTAGGATGGCTTTTCCCGTAGCTCGGTTTGACGTACTGACCCGTCTTTGCACTACGATACTTGCTCCCACCGGAAGTAGATTTTTTACTCATACTTACTGAGGATTTATAGCTCGCCCACAAGGAATGTAGGTATGGGAGAAATTCCTACTGTGATTTGGAAATGTCGATTGACGAGCTATATTTGCGACCTCTTACATCACAATTTTCAACCCGGGGCGCTTTATCAAATCACGTATAGGCGCAACGGGTTGTTAATCAAACTTTGTTCCAACAGAAATTTCCTGTCAATTCTTCAGTCCGCATATCGATCCAATGGCACCGATGGACTGACAAAAGCTCCAAAGGATCGAATTTGTCATGTTCGAACTGTCAGCCTGTCAGGTTTGAATAGATGTGATTGCTCGTGCCAATGACGGTTATCGCTCACGCCGATAGTGTTTTGTCTTGTGTCGTTTGGAGGTTGACGCTTCCCATGTTAATGCATCGGGGAGCAATTTATTGAAGCGGTACTTTCGCTGATCATGAAGTACACCATAAATCTTCCCGCCACGTTCATACGTTTGCATTCCTTGCTTGCCTAACAATGAATAAAACTCTTCTGGAGAAGATGATTGCTGTCGGCATGCTTGTATCACGTTCCTCACTTGCGTGCGCTTGCTTACTTTTCCTGCTCGCCCCATTAATTGGACATCCGAATCCGCAAGTGTCTGCGACCTCCAACCGTGACGTACTACCGATCTAGACAGTTCCGGGAACTTCTCAATTTGATAGTGTTGAAAGTTCTTCTTCAGATCGGTCAGTTCCTGTCGCGACATCCGCATACTCTTTCCGGTACGGTATTCAATCGCAGAAGAACAGACATGGACATGAACATGGTAGCGGTCGAAGTGCGGCACTGCAACGTAACACCCTTTTGGATTCCGCATCTTGATATATTGTCTTATCAGCAACGCAAGTTTTTCCTGAGTGAGATGCTTCGTGTCGTCTCTATGAAAGGAAATAATCTCGTGATTTAGGTAAACAGAATTGGAGCGTTTACGAAGCCGGTGCTTCTCATTTTCCTTGAAGGATTTTACCCAATCTTCAATGGCTGTGCCCCGAACATTATGCTTGATCACAAAACTTTTTCCGTGAGAGTCAAACAACCGTTCATCGTTATCAATCATGTAACGGAGTAGGTATTCAAACTTAGGTCGTTTGTGAGTCAGGATTTTTACGAGCGGCATTGTTTATTATCGTTAGTAATCGTTCTCTCAGTGCAGCGTCGGTTCGTGCGGCTTCACTCACCGCCACTTCGAGCATAGATGGAAAATCAAAAAGGTTGCGGATCTCCGTTTCCATGCGCGTAATGCGCTCTTCAATTACTGAGTACTTTTCTTCAATCGTGAAAAGAGACACCCTGCTTCTTATTTCAGTAATAACCCGAATGTCGTTCAGACATGATTCCAATAATGCGGCGAGTTTTCCAACGAGGACATTATTTGGAATTAGGTATTTGCGTTCGATGTACGCGATCGTGGCCAATCGGAGGAATGCAGTAACGCTCATCTTGTGTCGTTTCGCTGCAGTCAAAACTTTGCCATAGTCACCATTGTGTTTTGATAGCTGAACCATAAACTCAGGTTTAACCTTGCGAAGCTGACTTTTGTATTCCCGCATATACACCTTGCGGTATTGGCGGCGCACTCCTTGTATTTCTTCTGGTGTTCCATTATTAAGAACGCCCGACGCTTCAAGGAACTGCCACAATGCATGGTGTTTCCCCTTCTTACTCACGAACCGTAGTTATTAGTGCCCAGAGGTAGCATAGAAATTGATTGTGCAGCATCACCGCGCATAATTGGGGGCTGTATAGCCATATACGCGCGATAGCGAAACGATTTGTACGCAGGTCGCACATGGGCTAGGATCGGCGGATGTGAGCCGCAAATAAGCAATGCGCGATTAGGCTTGAGCATTCGAATTGAATCGTTGGTAAGCAGTGGAACAATCTCGCGCTTGCCATCTTCAGTCTTGTGTTCAGTCTTACCGAGAATGTCCGACAGTTCCTTCGTCGCTTCTAATCCGCCACCACCGAAATACACTTTTGAAGAACAGTTCGTGCGAATCGTTTCTGCATCTGCCTTGCCGTATGCATTCACAATTTGATTGAAGTCTTGAACTATCGCCATGAATCCGGCGCGGAATTTTCTGACGTTCGCGAATGCCGCAGGAAGTACCGGTACTTTCGCCATTGACCCGAATTCGTCGATGAGCATGAAAATATTCTGCTCATCATCTTCCGGAAAACGCGAAAGTAAATAACCTGTGAGTTGCTCAAAGAAAATCGCGTTGAGTACGCTGAAGTATGCCATGTCGCTTATTGATGACTGCAAGTAAAGAACGGTCGGTCGTTTTCTAAATTCAGAAAAATCAATCGTGTCAGTTGACGTAACACGTGCGACTGTATCATTCGCGAACAGCGTCAATGCAGACTTTGCCGAGGCGATAATTGAGGTAAGCAATTTATCATCGTATGTGATGAACGATTTATATTCGTTATACAATACTGGATCTGCGTAACGAACAAATAGAGCGTCAATTGGATTGCTCGAACCTTCGTCAGACTTTTCGCCGAGCTGATTGAGCAATTGTCGAACATTATACAGATTCTGAAACTCCTTGCTTTGTGTCTTTAAGATGGCAAAAAGTATTGCTAGCAATGTCGTTGCTTGGGTCTCCCAGAATGGGTCGGAGGTCTTGCCACCTGATAGTGAAGTACGCACGAGCATCGCTGCAAGTTTTTGTATCTCGTTCTGACTTTTGGCACGACTCAATGGATTAAATCCGCACGAGATGTCGGCGTTTCCGAAGTGAAGTATTTTTACAACATATCCTTCCTGTTCCAAATACCCGGCACTCGCCTTGAACAATTCGCCACTGGGATCTGCGACAAAAAAAGAACCACGCATTGCGAACAAACTTGAGAGTGCAGTTACCTGGCTCTTTCCGGAACCACTTTGTCCTGTTACTAGGCAGTTGGTGAAGGAGTCCTTGACAGTTATTTGCTTGCGCCCTGTTAATGAAAATCCTTTGTTCCATCTCGAAAGTAGTACGCCTTCAGAAGCGAACTTTGCGTGATATCCTTTTTTGTCAGACGATCCAAAAAGCATCGACAGTAACTCGAAGAGTATTTTGAATATGGTTTCAACTATAGAGGTAAGGATTTCAAGCATGGTGATTATTGTTTAGCGTGTACTTTCTCTTTAAGCCATTTCGCAAGTGCTGTGAAAATCGCTGCGAGCAATTCGCAGATTGTCCAAAACAGAAACAGTAGTAGTCTACCGACGAGCTTGATCAGGAATACAAACAGCTTTCCTAACATTCTGAGAAGCCACTTGCAGATCGACCGAAGAATTTCCTTCATGTGTCATAAGTTTGGAATGGTTAGGGATTTAGGTTAGCCGAAACGCTTACCGTTGCGCCTTTGCTTGAGAAAAAACCTCTGTAAAAGCGCGACACAATGGCGAACGAGGCGTCATCAGCAATGTCGCGAGGCGAGAATAAAATTCGGATCTCAATTTGATCAAGCTGATTGAGCGGTTCCTGTTTCTCAAACATAGCTGCTACTTGTGCTGTGTCTGTTTGCATCAACGCCAATGTCTGCTTATTGTAAAATGAAAGGAGAGAAGTATTTTCTCTTAAATCTGTAAACAGCAATGCGATTTTTTTATTGGAGTTTGACGTTGCCAGATCATTCAAGGCATTTGCTATAGGAACATAGAGGGCGGACTGATTTTTTCCGATTGTGTCCATCGCCAACGAGTCCAAGAAGTTTGTTACGCTATTCTGGAATAATTCAATTTCTCGCTCCCTATCGAATTGATTGGTCAGAGCATTTTGAGCTGAAGCCGGCAATTCGAATATGGTTTCTTCATTGAGTCGGATATCGCTGATAAAGCTGAACTTGAAGATTGCGCCGCTGGCGGGATCGGTACTCAGGTTGTACAATGCCAAAATTTCCTCAGCTTCTGGTATAGGTTGATGAGGTTCAGTGATGTCCCATAGCACGACAATTTCAGTAGTACGTGGCTTTGAAGTCGTACAGGAGTCACACCATAGAAGAACTCCAAGCGACACTAGCGCAAGCCCAAGAGCTACCAACAAAAGTCCATTGGTTATTTGAAAGGTTTTGTTTTTCATGACAGGTTAGATTTAGAGATCGTTAATGATGTAGTCGATTCGAAGAAGCAGACTGGAGTACCCAGATCTCCACGTGTTGCGAGGTTTTCAGTTTTGAATATTTCGATTGCCTCGCGGTAGTGCGCATCTATTCGCTCTTCCGTTGCTTTTGCAACAGCAAGAACGTGCAGGTACTTTTTCTCTTCATCGGTAAACTGTGCAGCGAGTTTTTCCTTCTCGCTTTTTAGCTGCTTCATTTCAGCTTCGCGCTCCTCTATTCGTTTGTGTAATTCGGAAGTAGCGCAATCGAAATTCTGTTGCTTTTGAGAAGGTATCAGTAAGCGTGAAAGGACAATTGCTCCGACGAGAAAGGCTATGTTCACAAGAAAGAACACCCATGCTGGTGTTTCAATGGAGGAATTATCCAGGATATTCGAGCGAAGCACGGACATAGCGATTACAATGCCGAGGTTCGCTGCGACATACAAGGCAGTCTGCAAATAAGGTTTCTCTATTCCCTCCTCAATCTTTGCCAGATTTTTTCCAGTGGCGTAAGCCAGTGCTGCTTCAATAAGTGTTATCGTCGCGCCAATTAGGTACGCGCCAAACATGTTGCCTCCAAAAAATGCGAAGGACATAGAGTTATAGAACCACTCACCGAGATACATGATGCCAAGTAGAACAAGAAGAAATGGGTTTCGTTTTCTGATTGTTGGTTTTGGTTTGCCATCCAAGGTTCTTCTATCAACGTCATTCAAGTGTTCATTCTTCTCTGTTGCAGCATCCAGTTCAATTTCGCGCTTCACTTTTTCTTCTTTGAAGCGTGTAAATGTTGCCTCCTGCATAACAGGTTTAATTCTTCCGAGTTCCTTGGCGAGAAGCTCTTCAAACGATGACTTGTATCGGCCAACATACGGCATGAGGGACTGCTCGTTCAAAGTCGGGCGATTCTTCTTTGCGAAAAATGCACCATCCTTCTTGGCTTCGCGTTTCACCGCGTTTGCGATGTCGAGAATATTCTTGTCTTGTTCCGGATCGAATGATCCATACGTGATTGTGTCTTTTGACATGAGTGATGAGTTTTTAATGTGAGACTTCGTGTGATTGATCATTTCCTTCTTTGCGACGTCGGGATTTATGCAAACCATTGGCTTTCGTTTTGTCAGATACCTCTGAGGAGCGATTGGTTGCCGCGGCACTTTGTTCGATCACCGGTGCAGGAGCATTGTGGATGATCATTTCCTTAGTGAGTCGTTGCTCAAGTTCACGAATCTGCTTTTTGAGCTGATACAAGTTCGATGTACGTTCGAAGAGCTCGTTTTCCTTGAGATCAATTGCAGACAGAACCGGCTTTTTGTTCTCGTCGTAATCAAGCAGTTTGATAAACGCGATTGGTGTTTTTGGTTCGCCCGGAAGACCGCCCATCACCGCAATGATGTTTTCACCTTTGGTCCAGTGGCCCTTCTCGTGATACTCGATCTCCGTCGGTAACTTACGAGGTTGCTTCTGATTTTCATTTTGGTTTTCTGTAGTCATTGGTTTGAGATTTATTTTGTGAATTGCTAATGATCAAGTTCAAGTTCTGTGCATACATTCAGATTTCTTTTCCTTCTTCCTTGCCGTCATCTTTTTCATTGCGCGTCTTACCTAATTCCATTGCGCGCCGTTCGAGCATTTCAGCGATGGCAGACCATATTTGCTGTGAGGTTTCCTCGTCCGATACTGGCGGTCCGATTATCCGACCAGAGGGATCAAGCAGGGTGTATGTGACTTTGCCGTCACGGGTGATCTTGCGGATAGTCTTACCGAGGAACACCATTTTCCCTTTCGTCGGTGATTTGTAAGAAACTTCTGCGATCTCCACATCATCACCTGCGTCTTGGTACGGACTCGGTGTGCTTTTCTGTTCTTCGGGATTCTCACCATTCGTTTTCATGATTTCGTCTTCTATCGGGTTCGTGACTTTGTTCGTGATGCGTTGGATCGCAATGATGTGAGCTGCCTCAGTCGATTCCGCTCTTCAGTAGCAAAATCCTGTTGCAACGCTTGCTCTTTGAGGTTTACTTGTTCATGAAACACATTCTCACTTCTGCGTATTTCATTTTTGAGATGCGTAAGGCTGTAGTTTGCTGGAACGATCTCCTTGCCATCAACATCGAAAGTCCTATATGACTTCTTGCCTGCGTTGGCATCATAGTCCTCGCGTATGTATGCAACGACAGCCTTTCGTCCACCAGGGCGATCCATAAGGACCGTTGCGACCTCACCCGTTATTGAGTTTTTGTACTCTGCGAATGAAATTGCACTTTCAGAATGTAGAGGTTGACTCTTTGAATGGTTGTCCTTATGGTGCATTAGTCTTTCGTTTTTGTAGTGGTGAATACTTCATTGCTGTGCGATCATAACTCTGTTCAAAATGATTGCAAGTCCTGACTACCGTTCTATTGTGAGTTTCTTTTTTTGCTGTTTTTTGGATTGAATGATTTCTTCTTCTCCGTCTCCAAACACCGTGAAATCTTCGAGTGAGGAGGCTAAGGCAACTTGTTTTTCGTCGATGTAATTCCGGAGTACTTGTTCACCCGAATGACCTGATATTGGCCGGATATCTGCGCCCATACGAATTTTTAAAGCCGTCATCACCACTTTGCGTAACACCTTAAATGTTTTCAGTGGTTTGTCGGGATGAGCGACTTTCCAGAAATGAGAGAAGCCTCGGGAGAGAGCCGATTTGACAGTGGGAACTCGGTTGGATGTAATTTCTGGCGCTATTATGAATTCATTAGAATTGCGTTTCTCTTGTAGACCCTGTTCATAGAGAAATCTGGAAATTTGATTGGTAACCGGTGAATGCAACTTTCGTTCTTTGCCTTCGGCTGTATGTAAAATGCGCGAGACCTTAAAATCAGTGAATTCAATGAGCAGCGGTTTACCATTTGGATCGCAGTGCACATCAGAAAAGCGCGCCATGATTAGTTCTTCAAGTCTGCGACCAGTTAGAGCAAAACGAAATGCTGTAATCAGGTAAGGGCGGAAGTGGTTACGAGTTCGTTCGTGTTTGCCAATTCCCTTTTGAAATCCGTTTTCATAGGTGATAACGGACAGAACTTTTTGGAACTCTTCTTTTGTAATTACTTCTGGTCTTGGTGTTATTGTTTTTCGGGGTACGCGTTCAAAGAATCGCTTCACATTCCCATACTCTTCGCTTTCAGCATAAGATGCGAACGTGGTGAGAGTACTAAACCAGCGATTGTAAACTGAGTCGCTGTATCCTTTCTCGATTAGATAATCATGAAACTTGCCTACTACGTTGTCGTTTATTTCGTTCAGCTTGAATTGTGTAGTATCAATTCTAGCTGCGTGAAGTGCAAGCACGAAATTTTTGAAACAACTTTTGACGTCACTGATGTGAGATTTCGAGCGAATCAATCTCAGGTGAGGTGCAACTCCTTCTCCTTTTAGTGTTGCTAGGTATTTGCCGAAAGTGTGAACGAGTAATTCGGGTTTAGCACCCGTATGTGGTACGGGTGCCTCAGCAATCGTAGTTTGTCTTTTGGGAAGTCTCTCTTCGATTTCTCCCGCATCAAGTTTTTGCCTTAGTGTTGCGACTTGCTTCACCGCTTCCGAGAAGTCAGTGCCTAGTGACCGTACAATTCGCTTCTTAGTCCCTGGGATGAATCCAACAAAACGGTACTGCAGTTTTTCAATGTGTGAACATTCAGAAAGGGGCTTTGATTGGCAAGTCTTCACCATCGTCTTACAATGACCACACCAGATTCGCATGCACGGTATGTGTGCATTTGCTTTTAGTTGTATGTATTTCTTTTTGCTCATGCGGCGATGCATCATAACTCCGTGTGACGAGAAAGCAAGTGTGAAATTTCAAGTAGAAAAGATTTTTCAGAATCTTCTTTCGGCTCGTAGGTTTTTCTTGTGTTTAAGTTGGTTGCTTTATGAAATTGTTGTTCAAAAACTATTTTATCGACTGCGTAGTTCTTTCCGATCCGTTTCAATGGAACATGCAAGCCAGCGAGCCACGCCTTGATGCTGCGGATATCTTTGTATCCGGAAATTTCCTTCAGTGATTCAAATAGTATGATTTGCATGGGTCGCGCTTTTAGTATGGAGACCAGAATGCATTGTCATAATCCTTTCCGGGATCTCCCTTACAGATCGATCGATCTTTCAATCCATCAGGGAGAGATTTATTTCTCATGATGGATTTACTGCTTGCTTTGGAAAGGAGTTTCTTCTTCGACTTCTTGGTTTTCTTTTTCATGGTTCTGCTCTTTGGTACAAACCTATCCCAAAGGCAAACCGAGAAAATCGAGTAGCAGTTGACTCAATACTTACTCAATTCTTTTGCGCATGACGCGAGCAATTAAATCAGAAAGGAATTTTGAAGGGTGGGATTTTCGACAATCAGCGATGTAGGTTTGGATTGTTCGTTCCTGCAATGGGTTGCCATTCTCCATTTTGCATCGAGCAACAATTACCGGACTGAGATCTTGCTGCGGAATAATTCCTTCAGCTTCAAGTAACAGTAGTGAGTGGATGAATATCTTGGGTGTTTTCAGACAGATTATCGGGGAGGTTGGTTCGTCATCTCCGATGAAGTGAAGAGCGAATTGGGTGTCCGACTCAGAGAAGATCATACTGCGTGATATCCCCCGATAATAAACACCGATTGAATAATCAGTGTTCCAACCAAATTTAATAGCAGGAAATAAATCTGTTGCAGCAGAAAAATGAATTGCACTAGCATTGATGATCGAAAAGAAACGGGCCCTGTCTACTTTTTTCAAATGCTCAAGCTTTCGAAACCAATATTCTGTTTCGAGTTCATGAGAACCTGTATGTAGATCATGTTTCATTTGATTTTCTTACTGCGAGCAAAATCAAATGGAAATGATTGACTACACCTGAATAAACTGATAGGTTGGAGTCAACTCTCGCATCTGTTCTGCGGGAGTCATAGGAATAGTTCCTATACCCCTCCGGTCTTCGCACGACCGGAGTTTTTCATTTTAGTCAGAGAGACCTGCAGTTTATTATTATTACTACAGAAGGATGGCTCCTTTATGCTCAATTATCGGTCGAACGACCAGGAAAGGGCAAGGCTCTGACACCTTGTTGTAAGAAAATCGTATTCAATTTAGTGCGAATAATTGGGATTCCCAATAGTCTAATTCAATAATGTCTTCCGTGTGCAGAAATTCAGCAGTTTTCGCTTTTCTGACACGAATTGTAAGTCAGAAATTCTCGCGTTTCTGCGTGGATATGCTTGCCCCAACGAGAATTTTCGAGTTGTGAAACCCAATGCCATTATTCAAAACTCTTTCTATTTCGCTCCAATCTAGAGTAGATGTGCCTGGTGCGTTCATAGAACGGGCCTTCTGTTCTGCACTTTGAGATATACTCCTCAATAGTATGTTTTGCTATTGCGCCCTTCATGCTAAGACTTCTGTCTGCTATTGAACTTGCCAACGGATCGTTTGGCAAGATATTTTTCTGCTGCAGATAAACTAGTACATCCACGAATTGTTTAATTTTTCCGTTCCGGCAAATTATTGGATCGATGGGCTCTCCGGCTCCAAGGAACGCAAGCTGAAAATCCTGCGATGAAGTGGTGTCAATTATACACGTTATTAAATCTTCATATAGAAGAGTAATGTCGTAATGTTCATTCCATCCAATTTTAGTTTTCGTCTTAAGCGGTTGCTCTTTGTTACGTGTTGACTCTTCCAGAGGAACAATTCGATTTTTTATTACTTCTAAATCGTATTTGATTTTTGCTTGCTCTTCCAGTATTTTTCTTTGCTCACCTTGAATCCGCTCCGATAATAGCAATATACGTTCGAGCGACGCCTCGACTTTATCGAAGGTCGCTGATTGTTTTCCGTATGTTGTTTTACGCTTCAAAGCGAAATGTTCTTATGTGACATCTCGCCCGATGTATCGGCTTAGGGATTGACTTTTAAAGTGTGTTGGATTAAATTCAGAATATCTCCTCAATGCTTACTTCATTGGGCGGATGGCAAAGTGTATACTTGTTATACCAGGTCTCCGTTCAATGTGTACTAGACATTGCATCGGGGACAGAGTATCTACTTGCCTTATAGCCCTTAGCTTTTCATGGAATAGCTGGGGGCTTTTTTAATAAAGTATTGTTATGGTAAAGACCAGTCAGGGGAACGGTTCAGTTTCTGTCAGCGCATAGAAACGTCGTTCTTGATCAAAGTTCGGAATAGAAGGTATCATGCACCTGCGCTGAATTCACTCTTTAGTAACTGCTGCGCTTAGAATAATTTCCCTTGGCTGAAGAGAGAGCCACTGAGAAATAGCGCACAACAGTAGGCGAGGCTGCCCTTTACTATTGTCATGATAAAGCTAATTTACAATGGAACCGTCATTTAAACAATTTCTTATGCCGAAAAATTAATTAACAGATTGTAACCGCGCATTTTTCAAAAATTCGTGACCTGAGTCTGAAAAATAAAAAGAGTCGCAAAAATGCGACTCTTAAAATGTACTGTTACTGCTTAACAAGCTGCCTGAACAGTCCCGACACTTCCCTTGCCTGATCAATGTTCGAAATTACAAGCCCGGTCGACGAACCATTCCAGAACTTCTGTACTGATGCAGGAAGGCTTTTCACTTCAGCCTTCTTGACCATCTTGCGTACGGATTTTTCTTCCGCTTTTACAACCAAGTACATCGAGTTCTTCCTGAAATGGAAAAAGCAAAGGTTCTTACCTGCAACTTTTTTCATGGAGATGTAATGTCCACCGGCCGCATTAAAGGTTAGCTTCTTGTCGAGCTTTAAAGCGTCTCGTTTCAGGTTCTCGTAAATCGACTTAACGATTGGTGACCCTTTAGCAAAATGGTGCTCTTCGGTGTGGGTTACTTTGGGTTTCGATTCCTTCGGAACAAGCTGCGGCTTTGCCTGAAGCTCACTCAGCGTGGGATGCAACGAAAGAATGTTTGTTTTCCCTGCAAGAAACTTACGCACGTACAACACATCAAGAATACCACCCCAGGTTTCAGCATACGCTTTTTGGGCTATCGGCAGTTCTTTGAGTGGATCTTCAGTAACAAGTAGACAACGCGGCGCATTAAGTAATGTTTCTGCGAGCAAATCTTCCAATCGCTTGCCCTTCATATGCTGATGTACCAGCTTGAGAAATGCCTTGTCCTTCTCGATACTTTCCTTCATGAAGACAATGAGTTGACTCATTGTTATTACATCACGAACCACTGAGAACAGATGCGTCATGAACGGAAAGAAGTCCGAATAGAAATCCTTGCCGTTACCGAGAATCACACAAAGAAAGTAGCAGCGCGGAGCCGTCGGCGTTGTGAAGTCAAACAAAACGTTTGTATTCTGGAACGGGACACTATCCGGAACCGACATTTTCCATCCGACTGTTTTTTCTCCAAAGAGCGCACGGCGATTACCGAAGACAAGCTTTGCAAATTCCTCCTCGGACTTGAACGGCTTTGCAACAGGTTGCGAAGATTCAGGCAATTCAGGGAGTAGTGACAGCTTACCTTCTTTCGCGATCATAAATACCCTGCCGAAGGGATCGGTGTTTAGCGAGGGCTGAGCAATGGTTTTAGAAGAACTTAGTTTTTTCATGGCTTAGTTGAATTGGTCTAAGCACATGGATAACTCCAAAGCCACGTGAAGTCAAATCACGATACCAGAAGGAAGCACAATTCCGATGCAGTCAAATGTGACGTACCCTGTTCAAAACTCTCACTGCGTTACGGGAGTAGAAATGAGGTTCAATTGCTTATATCGGGTACTTTTGTAGCCCATTTTGACAGCATGATCACTGTAACCCTGAAAGGTCGTATCGACACATCCTATTACGGATACAAGAAGCTAACAAGCTTCTATCAGGAATGTGCTGATCATACCAATGACACCATTCACATGAACTTATATGATCTGGAATGGATCGACGGAAATATGTCAGCTTTTTTCGATGCAGTACTCTACAAATTACACAAGGAAAATGGGCTTCGATTTGCGACGGACTTTGAATTTGTTAAGAAGAAGTTTGACGTGTTGCTTCGCAATGGGTTCTTAGATATCGGAGAGAAGATTGAGGACGATCGCAAGAGTACAATTCCTATGAAGAGTTTTGCTACCAGCGACAAGAAGGGATTTATCGACTATGTTGAGGGTGAGCTGATGGAGCATCGCGGAATGCCTGCATTGGAGGCAAAGGTCAAAGAGCAAATCATCCAAGACTTGATCGAGGTCTTCTGTAACTCTCATCATCACGCAAACACCACAGATCCTTTCTTCGTTGCGGGCCAGTACTATCCCCGACTGGGTGAATTGCGATTCACTATGGTCGATCTTGGCGATGGCTTTTTGCCGCGCATCAATAAAGCAACAAACGGCAAGATTAATACATCACTGGACGCTATAAACTGGGCGATTATCGGAAACAGCAGTAAGCGTATTTTAGAGAAAACGTCTGGAGGACTAGGCTTGCAGAATATCCTCAAGTACTGCCAGGAAACAGGGGGGAATTTGGACATTGTGACAGGTGACGGATACTGGTCATCTGGATATACCGGAACAATTTTCGAGGGTGGAAGGGATATGGGGCCTCATGCATTTGTGGGTACAACCCTCAATTTGACGTTCAAATCGGCTTAAAGCCCTCAGAATTAACGAACGCGTGTTGATTTTTTTGCTCATTCTCTTGACTTCACATACTTTTGCCGCCTATATTTGAAACAAAGCACGGTTTTTGAGCGTTATAGATTTAGATATGAGAGTGGTTAAAATAGCCGATATCGTAAAAGACGATCTCGCGATTTATCACGACGAGGGTTTGAGGGTTTATGAGTTTATGTCTCCTGCCTTGATTCGTGGGGAGAAAATCGAGATTTCTTTTGTGGGAACTGCGCGCTGTTCAACGCAATTTTTGAACGCGTCAATAGGCAAGCTGTATTTGGACTTTGATCCAAAGCAGGTGGATTCCCTAGTGTCTTACAACTACGGCGAGGTCAATCTCCTCCGCGAAAAGATCGCGGAAGTGAAGGACAACGCAATCCATTCAAAGGATTACGATCAGTTCGTCGGGAATGCTTCTGCATAACCAGTCGTGGCATATCACATTTCCCACCTGGATAATGTGACGCTGCAAAAACAGCAGTACTTTTTCGACGCCAATATGTGGATTAAACTCCTCAGGCCGCCATTTGATTTAACGCCGCGGGATAAAAAGTATTTGACTTTTTTTGAAAAGTTCAAGGGTAGCGCAGCCAATCCTAAGATTGCCGTGACTTCTCTTGTATTAAGCGAGGTTATCAATCGTATTATGCGTGAGGTTGCTATGCGAAAATACATTAAGGACAATGTCGTAGCGGAGAAGGACGTGGTGCCTGGCTACTACAAGCAGGTGTACCGCAAGACTGATCATTTCAAAGGTCAGTACGCACTGTTGTGTGATGATATCAAGGACTATCACAACAAGTACGAGTTCATTTCGGACTCACTTGGTGACGGCATCAAAACGAAGGATATTCTCTCTAATCCTGCTCCGGGGCTCGACTTCAATGACGGCTACTATGTGTTGCTTGCAAAGCATTATGGATTTCCGATCGTCACAGATGATGGTGATTTCTTTGTTGAAGATGTACAAATCATGACGTACAACAACGCGCTCTATCAGAAGGGTAAGGATGCAATTGTGGTGAAACCAGCGACAGGTGAAGCACCTCCGGCGACCGCGTAGAAATTACTCTTCGTGCGTCTGAAAAACGCGCTCTGCATCTTGAGGCAAAATCGCATCCATTACCCATACAAACCCTAAGAGCTGAATAACATCTGTTTGTTCTCTTGTTCCTTTCGCATCAATATAATATGCGGTCGCAGATTTTATCAATGACATCCATTCGGCTATTTGTTTTGATGAATATGAAGTCATGTTTTTCTGGAGTTCCTATTAGCGTTTTTTACCAAAGGATGATTTCTCATGTATGTTTCTAGTAGTTGATCTTGCATATAATTGAGCACCTTCTCCTTATTCTGAAAGTGAATTGATTTTAGGATTTGGTAGAAAAGGAGAGCAGACTGCTTCATCCAATTTCGACGCATTTCATTTGTGAAATATATAAAAGATCGATGTCCGTGAAGTTTTGAATTGGGATATCGATAAACGTGCCCACGCATTCTAAAAAAACCGCGTCGAAATTGATAGACAGTAAAACTCTGCACAGGATGACTCAAGGCATCTTCGGGCCAAACAAACTCATTGACGCTTGAAAAATCCTGCAGAGCATTCAAACGAATTGATTTTTGTCCAGAAGGTCTAGGAAATACCTTGATAAATCCATCGAATGCAGCGTTGTTTGGATCGAGCGGAACTAAAAGTGAATTGTTGCGCTTAAGTTTCCCTACATTGATTTTGCTTCTAAGCATAAGTCTTGGTAACATTTGTTCGAAACCGGAGTTTTTCAATGCGACAAGCACGCGAGCGATGCTGTAGAAGGATATTCTAAAGAATTGTTCGTGTCGTTTTGGATCACCTATTGGGAAGTTCTCATCAGTTCGATGAAAATCCAAAGTGCGATCATCGTTCCAGATGCGAATTGTATAATGGACTTTCCCTCTCTCAAACTTGAAGACATACTTTTGCTTGGCAGTATCTTTATTGACCCAGAGAAAAAAAGCACTTAATAATTCTTGCAGGCGCTCGGTCTCAGATGCCATGTGTCTGGATTGAGTAAAACTAAGATCGGATTGCGAATCGCGCCTACCCTCTTTGTATTTAGAGTGTATTTGTTAGTCGTGATATAACAGACTATCTATACTTGAGCTTGGTGGGTATCCAACAAAGTTTTGACCCTGTCCATCACCCACTCGGTGGGTGTAAGTTCCCGGCGGCACCTGATTTTTGCCGTAGTACAGATATTGAGTATGGCTTGAATTATTAATCATGCTCGAAACAATTTTTCCCCGTCCGAAAGTTCTTAGAACCACTTCAACATTGCCGTTCACAATCGTTACCTGTACCGGCTTATCCTCGTAGGTTCCAGCATGTGACGCAACAGCTTGGCTCACGTGACCCCAAGCACCCGTTAAAGCTTGCGTTTCTTCGGCCTCTTCACACTTCTTTCCTGTTGGTTCCCAGCCACCGTCGTTGCAGACTAATTCAGACTTATTCGCGCATATCGTAGCGCCATGAGAATATGGTTGGCCATTATATATGCATGACTTTTTTTGTTCTTCGTTCATATTTTTGGTTTTTATCTCCTAACAAATATGGTAATTCAATTGGGTTTTTTCAACAAAAGGTCAGAATTTGAGACTGTAGATATTTTCATTTTACTTCGAGAAGAGGATACCAAAATAAGGAGTGCTCCGACAAAGTGCTTGGGCGCGCACCGATGGAAGCACTTTTCGAAAAAGGTGGGCAACTGTTCAGTATTTTTGCTCTCAGCGTCGGACTCATAATCCGTTGGTCCCAGGTTCAAATCCTGGTGGGCGCACAGAAAAAGCCCCGACTCTCCAAAGAGGTCGGGGCTTGTCTTTTATCAGAATAGAAATATCTATTTCTCTACGGCGAACTCTCCGCAAATGGTAATTTCTACTCTGCGGTTCGCTGCACTTGCTGACTCCGTGTTTACTATCGGTTCCGATTCTCCAAACGCGCGAGCCTTCATGCGCTTCTCAGGAACTCCGGCTCCAACAAGATAGCTACGTACTGCTGCAGCGCGGTCTTGCGACAGTTTGGTGTTCGACTGGTCTGTTCCAACTTTGTCGGTGTGACCGTCTATGTAAACGATAATAGAAGGATAGGTTAACAGGAAATTCGCAAGACCATTTAGTTCGTTGAAAGACTCCGGAAGAATTACGGCTTTGTCAGTTTCGAAGTTGAGATCTGAAAGTTGGTAGCAACCTCCGGAAAGAATCCACGCAATGTCGTTTTCTGCAACTACTCCAGGTGCAACACTAACATCATCAACAAAGTAATAGGCTTTGCGTGAGTTGTTCGTGTTTTCAGGAATTATCTTTTGCACGGACATATAATCGTCGAAACAACCGAGTGTCATATAGCGCTCTCCGCCTTTGGCAACATAAGTTGCTGTGAACACACTCCATTCAGTGCTTGTAAGAACGTTTGATGCAATGATGTGCGGAGTAACCTCGAGATATGAATTTTTCTTCTCATCCATTTTCTCGTTGGTAAAGTAGACCCCAACACCAGAAACCGCAAATGCACTTTTTTCTGCGAGTGCAATATCAAACGTTACTGTATAAGCTTTACCTGCCACCATAGGTTCGCGCAGATCGAATTGAATGTATTCGCTGTATTTCTGATAAGCCGGTTTTGTTTTGAAGAGTCCCATTTCCTGTCCGTAGTAAGCAGTGAAACCAGCATAATTACTTCCGGTTTTCGCTCCTTGCGAACCCATGTCGTTGTCAGGAATACTGTATCCTTTGCGGCATGAATTGCTGCTGTACAAGTCGATAGTCGTGTTGTTCGAACTTGAAATGTTATCGGCGCGTTCATACTCTGCGCGTCCATGCACCTTTCCTTTAGTCGCTTCGAAAGAGCCATTCACGATAAAGTTGTTATCCTGTGCCGTCGCACTGATCATTGCGAATGCGGCAAGTCCTGTTAATATTCTATGCGTTTTCATGATTTTTGTTGTTGTTCCCCACCGTAGCAGGAATAGTTTGGTACTTGGTTAATTATTGATGATTGAATTGATTTTTACTTTACACTGTCCTTCGCCTTTTTCTTAAAGTATCTTCTCAGGAGAAAATTATGTTGCACTGCTTCCAGATCTTCGTTTAGTGTAACTGTGCCTGTTTCCAGATTAATGATCGCGTTCTTCAGACTTGCACCTGCCTGCTCGTCATACAACAAAACACCCATGGGCGTTTTTTGGTTCTGTTGCGCTTCTTTGAGGTTCGTAGCGAGCACCTGCGCGGTATCTGCGACCTCTTGTAGCTGTTGTATCGTTGCAGACAAGGAATTAAAGATGACCGTATCCGTTACCAGGTCGTGAGCGAGTGTGCCGTCTTTATTAAGATTGTTGCTGAACTGTACGAGCGAGGAAAGCATGAGCTGCGCATTCTGAGTAGCTATCTGCAATGAATTGGCGCTTGCTGTAATGCTGTTATAAAGCGAATCGTCGTACAGAAGCTTACCAATAGTTCCTTCTCCCGAATTAATCTTGTTGGTAAGAGCCAGAATATTAAGATTGTTCTCCTGCAGTGTGGCCATTATTTCTTCTGTCGATAGCGCCTGCTCATTGAATAGCTCGTCTCCATCAACAACTTCTGGCGCTGCTGCAGTTCCGCCGTAAACAACCAGAATTTTGTTACCGATTAATCCGTCGGTGCTGATTTTTACCTTTGCATCTCTTCGGACATATTCTACGGCATCGACATTGATGTTGATGATTACTTTCACTTGCGACGTACCGTAGAACTCAACTTTCTTTACTGTACCGATTTTCACACCGGAGAAGAATACGTTGTCACCGCTCTGCAAACCATTCACATCACCAAATATGGTATACACTGAAACTTTCCGTGTAAATGTTGAATGCTGATCGCCAATGACTATTATACCGGCAACGAGAACAAGTAGTCCAACGAGGATAAAAATTCCTACGCTTACGGCTCGTCTGTTTTTTGTCTGGCTCATAGTTTATTGAATAAAATTGTAGTTGACGAAATTTTTAATTTCCTCATTTTCGGAATGAAACACTTCTTCGAATTTTCCTGTCCAGACAAATTTTCCCTTCAGCATCATGGCTACGCGATCACCGGTTTCACGGGCACAGGTGAGATCGTGTGTGATGATAATCGAGGTAGTGTTGTACTTCTGTTGAACTTCATTGATGAGCGTGTTAATCTCTTCACTGGTAATGGGATCAAGCCCGGATGTTGGTTCATCATAGAGCATGATTTCCGGTTTGAGAATGAGCGTGCGTGCTATACCAATCCGTTTACGTTGCCCGCCCGATAAATCAGAAGGCATGTTCTCTGCTTTGCTGCTTAGACCAACTGCATCGAGTACTTCGTTTACAGCGTTGTCAATTTCGGTTGATGTCAGATGCTTACGGTTCATGATCAGAGGGAACTCGAGGTTCTCACGAACATTCATGCTGTCGTATAATGCACTATTCTGAAAGGAGAAACCAATTCGCAAACGAAGCCTGTCAAGATCTTTTGGGTTAAGCTTGTCAACCTCTTCGCCGAGGACATGAATTACACCACGATCGGGTCGCAATAGTCCAACGAGAATTTTGATTAGTACAGATTTTCCTGATCCGGAACGTCCAAGCACAACCATGTTTTCTCCTTTGAATACATCGAGGTTAATGTCGTGGAGTACATCGGTGCTGCCGAACGACTTCGACAATCCACGAATGGAAATTATCGGCGCCGTATTAATATGTGCTGATGTTTCCATTACCTGAACCAGTTTGAGATCTGAACTATTGTTACTTCTTCTATAAATACCAGAAACATTGAAATCACTACAGCCTGGTTGGCTGCGCGACCCACACCCCGTGTTCCGGATGTTGCGTTAAAACCTTTGTAACATCCAACAAGTCCGATGGTAAAACCGAACACAATGGACTTTGTAACCGAAGCGAATACGTCGAGAAATGTGATGGTTGAAAATCCATTTTTGAAAAAGCTAGCGAGGCTCGCTGCTTCATTGAGGTGTACGCTCATGTATGAACCAAGAAGAGCAACAAACCCGCAGAACAAACCGAGTATAGGAACCGTAATTGCGCATGCAAGCACACGCGTTGTTACGAGATACTTGAAGGGATTGATTGCCGACACTTCCATAGCATCAATCTGTTCTGTGACTTTCATAGAACCTAACTCTGCGCCGATGCTCGATCCTACTTTTCCTGCACAAATCAATGCAGTAACCAATGATGCGAGCGCGCGAACGATAGCAATGGAAATGAGCGATGGCAGCCACGACGTTGCACCAAATTCTGCAAGTGACGGGCGCGATTGTTTTGTGAAGACTATTCCGGTTACGAATCCGGTGAGTGTAATCAGTGGAAGTGCTTTAAGTCCGATTTCATAGCACTGATTAGTCAGCTCCCGAAAATAAATCGGCGGTCTGAATGCTTCACGGAAAAAACGTTTCACAAATAAAAACGCACTGTATATGCCGATGAAATACTCATCGAGATTTTTATTTATTACGTATTTACGTGGTGTAGAATTAGACAAAACGCCAGACTGTTTGGACTAGACTTGGCAAAAACCAGTCCCTGCCATTCTTGCGGGTTCATTGACAGATTTCGTTGACAGACCCGTAATATTCCCAGTTCCCACTTCGGGGCATGCGTACATTTCTGGGGAAATTATTGCCCAGTGGAAGACTGATGTTCACAAATGTTGCGCACCACTTTTACTAACCTCCGCCAATTCCTCAGAAATTATCTTCGCTGAGTTCATCCTTTACACGTCCGACTTCTGAGTTTTGCAAAATCCCTCCAAATTCTGGATATTGCACGTGCAAACACGGTCGCTAACCAGATTTATGAAGTGCATTGTAATTGATGATGATTCTCTCACGCGCGGGGCTCTTGAGCTATTAGCACAACGCAGCGAACTGCTTGAGTATTCCGGATCTTTTGATTCCGCACCTCCTGCGCTGACCTTTCTTCAGGAAA
Source organism: Flavobacteriales bacterium (assembly GCA_040377305.1). Taxonomy (GTDB): domain Bacteria; phylum Bacteroidota; class Bacteroidia; order Palsa-965; family Palsa-965. Next base: position 100,472 of record JBEIPA010000009.1, read on the forward strand.
ATCCACAGGACGTTATTTTCCTGGATGTGGAGATGGGAGGGATGTCGGGTTTCGAGCTGATTGAAAAAATGGGTGAAGAATCACCGATAGTAATCATGGTTACTGCCCATTCAAAATATGCGGCAGGAGCATTCGATTCGAACGTTGCTGATTTTCTGGTGAAACCAATTACCCCTTCACGTTTTCAGCAGGCAATCGACAAAGCGGCAATGCATCTCGATATGAAAAGGAAGAACGAGCAGGGGACAGCGCTCGTGATCAAAACTTCAGAAGGCATGAAAAAAGTTGCCAAAGAAGATATTCTCTACATCAAGTCGCTCGCCGATTATGTAACCATTTATACGGCGACTAACAAATACACTACGCATTCAACGCTCAAAGGAATTCTGGAACGCGTGGGCACCGAAGAATTTGTTCGTGCTCATCATTCGTTCATTGTACGCATCGATAAAATTGCGGAGGTGGATGTAACTGCGTTGAGAATCGGCTCGATGTCCATTCCAATTTCGAGATCGCGCAGAAAAGAAGTAGGGACGAGGTTTAAGGAGTACTTCGGTTAAAATTCAATGCGCCATACCCAATGCGCAATTCGCAATAACGCCGATGAACTGCGCATTGCGTATTGAATTTTGCGCATTGTACCTAGTCTGGTTTCTTCACCGGCATTCTTAAACTTTCCGGAACAACAACATCTCCGTTCTCTTCTTCATACGTGCAATACGTAATCCACCAACGATTTTGGTCGTAGAAGATGTTGAATACGTTAACACCACGCAATTGGATTGTGTCTCCTTTCGGATTGATGTCGGCTAATTCGTACCCGGAATAAACGCACATCATGTGTCCGAAAGCAATGGTTTGGCGACCGGTTTCCCACTCTTTAAAATAGTGCGTAGCTGTAAATCCTTTCATGATCTTCAGATATTCCTGCGGCGTGATTCTGAAGTTCACCAGTTTTGTTGAATCTTTTCGTGAAGGCACAATTCCATCGAGCTGTGCTCCCGGCCAGAATAAATTCATGAAGCGGGCGCTGTCAATCTGTTTCCCTTTTTTGACGTCGAGGCAACTATAGAATGCTTTAATCAGTCCATCGGGAGTGGAGAGATCGTCTTGGGCGTTTGCTGTTAATCCAAATGCAATCAACAGCGAGAATGTCGCGACTATTTTTTTCATAGCGATCAATTTATACAACCAGATTCTGAGAACTAAAGCATTCTCTCAATAGCACTTGCAAAATGTTCATGCTCCAATCTTTGAACTTTTGCAGCAAGTGTTTCAATGGTATCGCCTGCATCAACCGCACAGGTGAATTGGGCAATGTGATCACCCTCATCAAAATTCTCATTCACTAAATGAATTGTGATTCCGCTTTCTTTTTCTCCCGCAGCAAGCACCGCCGCGTGAACATGTTTCCCATACATTCCCTTTCCGCCAAATTTCGGAAGTAACGCAGGATGAATGTTTATGATTCGGTTTCGGTAAGCGAGAATAAGAATTTCCGGAATAAGCCAGAGAAATCCAGCGAGCACAATCATATCGATCGCGCGGATTTTCAACTCATCGAGTACAGAGCGCGTTGAATAGAATTGTTCGCGATCAACAATCATTGTCTCAACGCCGTACTCCTGCGCCATTTTCACTGCTCCCGCATCAGCGCGATTCGAAATCAGCAACGTGACTTGCGCATCCATGTGCATTTCGAAATGACGGATGAGAATTTCGGCGTTGGTGCCAGTGCCGGAAGCGAAGATTGCGATCTTTTTCACGGCGCAAAGGTAATGTGCTAATGTGCTAATTGGTTAATGTGCTAATAAAGCAGTAAAAATATTTTACCTACGGTAACCTGTCTACCCTGAAAAATATTTTTGGAGATCTGATTTTCCTACGATTACATTTGCCGCCCAATTTTCACAAAAACCAATTATATGCAAGCGAGACCAAATCCACTCAAAACGAAATCATTTCAATTTGCACTAGACATCATTGAATTCAATCAATCGTTGATTGCAACGCACCAGTACGTAATTTCAAAGCAATTAGTAAAATCAGGGACCTCAATCGGTGCTAACATTTATGAAGCACAAAGTCCTGAAAGCAAGAACGACTTCGTACATAAATTAAAGATTGCAGCCAAGGAAGCCTCAGAAACTGACTTCTGGCTTGAACTCTGCAAAGTATCACCTTACCTGCCCGATCCAACTGCGCTCCAAGGAAACCTGGTAGAGATTCAAAAACTGTTGTCGGCCAGCATTAGCACCAGTAAAGGAAGATAATCGTCGGTCTGATTAGCACATTAGCCAATTAGCAAATTAACCAATTACTCGGAACGCTCAATTTCAAGTTCCGTACGTGTAATTTTGCCCGCAGAAGAAATCTGCCCCGTAAATGTTTTGCGCATCACGGAATAAACCGGCTTATCGTTTACATCGTAATCTTCGGTTGAGTCGGCGTAGAGGCTGCGGAATGATCCATCCAGAAAAATATTACTGTATTCGCGACACGTCCACGAGATCGGCGCATCAGCTCCACCTTCATCGCGCGCCATGCATTGCGTAGAAATTTGTTTTCCGCTCTTGTCATAAGTGGTGAGCATGAACAATGTTCCCATTGCATACGGACAAGCCTGTGCGGTTTCATAATCCAATCGCCAGGTTACCCAGCAACCGTTAGAATCTTTACGGATGGTGTCAAGCAGTTTTATTTCTGCCCAAACCATTTGTCCCATATCGTCGCTGGGAGAATCACCGGCTTTCTTTAACGAGTCGAGATATAGGTAACGTTGGAACTTGTAAGCTGCTTCGGGATCACACTCCGTATCGAGCGGCACAAATCTTCTCCGCACTTCTTTTCCGGAAAGCACTTTGCCTTTCTTATTCGACAACGCAGCGTTGAATGAAAAGAAGATCTGCGATTTATCAGCAGGTGCAATTGTGTCTCCGCCCATTTTCGTAGCAAGAGCTTCTGTTGGAACTGTGTCTTTCGGCAGAGAGTCAACGACCACTAAAGAATCGGTCGTGGTATCAACGTTATTTGTTGTAGTCGTGTTCTCGTTGCCGCATGAAGCGAAAGCAACGAATGCAATGGGCAAAAGAATTCGGAAAATGTGCATGATCAAAGATAGCGAAGTCGATAAGTCAATTTGTGATCAACCAGCCAGACCGAACTTTATACTTGAAGACCTGTTGCTTGCCGACTTTCACAGCGGTTGTGTCGAATTGACAGAACTCTGATTCACAATCCCCGTAAATTGATGAAACTTGTATTAATGAAGTTTACCCCCATTCCATATTCCCCTGAGAAAATTACGGTTGAAGAGTCGCGGAAGCGTGCCGAAGAATTTTATGCAAAAATGGATCAGCGCAGAACCGTTCGCCATTTTTCAGATCGTGAAGTGCCCGACGACGTTATCGATACACTTATCATGACAGCGTCGACTGCGCCATCCGGAGCTCACAAGCAACCGTGGCAGTTTTGTGTGGTGCGCGACAAGGCGTTGAAAAAACGGATCCGTGAAGCAGCCGAGAAGGAAGAGCATGAAAGTTACAGCGTTCGTATGCCGCGGGAGTGGAAAGATGATCTTGCTGTTCTTGGCACCGATTGGCAAAAACCATTTCTGGAAATTGCGCCGGTTCTCATAGTCGTGTTCAAACGTTCGTATGAAATAGTAGATGAACGTAAGAAGAACAACTACTATGTAACCGAATCGGTTGGACTTGCGTCTGGATTTTTGCTGGCAGCCATTCATAACGCCGGACTGGTTGCATTAACACATACGCCAAGCCCGATGAATTTCCTGTCGCAGATTCTGGAGCGCCCATCCAACGAAAAGCCCTTTTTACTCATTCCCGTGGGATACGCTGCAGAGGACTGCACGGTGCCAAAACTCACGCGGAAGCCCGAAAATGAGGTGATAACATATTATTAGCCAGTAGATTAGCTTATTCTTTGGTTATTACTTCGTTACCTATATCTTTGCAGGCACATTAAACTAAAAAAACTGCTTTAAGATGTCAGACATTTCAGCAAAAGTGAAAGCAATCATCGTTGATAAACTCGGTGTAGATGAGAAAGAAGTTACCGAGGCGGCAAGTTTCACAAACGATCTCGGCGCAGATTCTCTTGATACAGTTGAATTGATCATGGAGTTCGAGAAAGAGTTCAACATTGCTATTCCAGATGACCAGGCTGAGAAAATCAACACGGTTGGAGAAGCAATTAAATACATTCAGGAGCACGCGAAATAATTAGCGCTCTTTGATCCACAAAATTTTACGGGCATGCAGTTGAAACGGGTCGTTGTAACAGGGTTAGGCGCTATCACGCCTCTCGGTAATACTGTACAGGATTACTGGAAGAATCTCGTTGCAGGAGTTAGCGGAGCCGCACTTATTACGCGCTTCGATGCTTCTAAATTTAAGACTCAATTCGCTTGCGAAGTAAAGGGCTTTAATCCTGAAGACTACTTCGACAAAAAGGAAGCCCGTAAGCTTGATCCTTACTCACATTACGGAATCGCGGCTGCCGATCAGGCAGTTCGCGACTCTGGTTTGAATGCCGACGGAATCGACAAGAATGAAGTTGGTGTTATCTGGGGATCCGGAATTGGTGGATTGAAAACATTTCAGGATGAGTGTTTCAACTTCGCTAAAGGAGATGGAACACCACGATTCAATCCGTTCTTCATTCCGAAAATGATTGCCGATATCTGCTCGGGACATATCTCGATGCGTTTCGGTTTTCACGGACCAAACTTCACCACAGTTTCAGCGTGTGCTTCTTCAACAAACGCGTTGATTGATGCATTCAACTATATCCGTTTGGGTAAAGCGAATGCAATCATCACCGGCGGATCAGAAGCATCTGTATTCGAAGCAGGTGTTGGCGGATTCAACGCGGCACAGGCAATGAGTCAGCGAAACGATTCACCTCAAACTGCATCACGCCCTTACGACAAAGAGCGGGATGGGTTTGTTTTGGGTGAAGGCGGTGGCGCACTCGTGTTCGAAGAGCTTGAGCATGCACTTGCACGTGGAGCAAAAATTTACGGAGAAGTAATTGGCGGCGGCATGAGTGCTGATGCGCATCACATTACTGCACCACATCCGGAAGGATTAGGCGCAGCGTTAGTAATGAAGCGTGCCTTGAAAGACGCAGGCCTTGATACAAGTGAAGTTGATTACATAAACACGCACGGCACATCAACACCACTTGGCGACGTAGCTGAATTGAAAGCGATTTCTTCTGTATTCGGAGATCACGCATGGAAGCTCAACATCAGTGCAACAAAGTCGATGACCGGCCACTTGCTCGGAGCAGCAGGGGCGATTGAAGCAATTGCCACTTTGCTCGCTGTGCAAAACAACATTATTCCACCAACGATCAATCACTTTACCGATGATCCGGAAGTGGACTCGCGCTTCAACCTTACCTTCAACAAGGCTCAGGAACGTGAAGTACGCGCCGCAATCAGCAACACCTTTGGCTTCGGCGGACACAACGCTGCTGTAGTCATGCGCAAATACAAATAATGGTTTTTCGCGCAGTTACAGCGCTCTTTCAATCCGCTGAGGATCGTGCATTTTCACGTTCACTCCGGAACATTCTGGGATTTTCTCCCGGGAATCTCGCGCTTTACCGAAAAGCATTCACGCATTCTTCTGCAGCTAATCAGGCAAAAGACCGCGGACAAGAGAAAGAAAGCTACGAGCGTTTGGAATTTCTCGGCGATGCAATTCTCTCTGCAGTAATCGCCGATTTTCTCTTCAAGAAATTTCCACTCAAGGACGAAGGCTTTCTTACAAAAATGCGTTCACGAATTGTAAGCAGACAAATGCTTGGCAAGCTTGCACACAAATTCGGCCTGGAGAAATTGATTGAAGCAGAAAATGGAGTAGCCGGAAGAAGCTCTTCGATTTATGGAGATGTATTTGAAGCCATTCTCGGAGCAGTTTATCTCGACAAAGGTTATCCGTTCACTTCCGCATTTATTCGTAATTCTATTATCAAGTATCATCTCGACATTGACGAGATTGAAACGATTGATACGGATTACAAGAGCAAGCTCATTGAGTGGGCACAGAAGAACAAGAAGGATCTGAAGTTCCGCTTAGTGGAGGAGAAAGGCACCGGCACGCAGAAATTGTTTGTTGTTGAAATTGTTGTGGACGGAACTGGCATTGGCTCCAGCGAAAATTTCTCCAAGAAAAAAGCGGAGCAGGAAGCGGCGGCGATTGCGATTGTTTCGCTTGGGCTTACTTAAGGTTCTCAGTTCTCCGTTCTCGGTTTTGTGACACGCGAGATTGTGGTTGACGGACGTTGTAGGATGGTCCGCGGAAAGGACGGAAAATACAGATCAAACGGATTAATATCTGAATAATGAGAGTCGCGCTAATTTTCACAGTTGTTTTTATTTTGGTTGGATGCAACAGGAACATACCCCATGTTTATTTTGATTCACGGAATAGTCTACTTTATATCGATTCGATCAATAACCCAGACTTTTATATTTACAGCGCATCGATTTATAGCGCGAATGGAGTTGAGGCCGCAACAGATGTTGGCGATACTGCACTACATTTAAAGCAGTACTCGTTCAAGAAATATGTGGACTCGGTCAATGATCACGTTTTCTCAGTAAATGTTTACTTGAAAGGACACTCCGGTTCCATCATTATGTATTATGGAGATGTGGAGGATGATAGCAGTATGGTTGAAATTGCACAGTCAGACTTGTAAGCGATCAAAGGATGCTAAATGGCGGAGGAATAAAAGCATCATTAACCTGGTTCTTCTTTGCGTTCCTTCGCGTCTTCGCGTCTTTGTAGTTGAGTTACTGCAGTTGGAGAATAGTATCGCGTGACCCAATTGCACTACCATCTTCTCTCCACGAATCCCATCTCACAAACAATCCCTCCTCCACAAACGCAAAACTATCCAGCGCAATCGTGATGTCGCCCGGCCACTCGTAATCAGGAAGATTTATAGGTTGATGTGTTCCGCTGTTCACGTTGTACAAACAGAATTCACCTTCTTCTTCCAAACAACTTCGCGCAAAAATGTAACCGCGATTAGTATCTCGCAGTAGATCTTCTTCGAGCACAACAATGGAATCGCCGGGCTTCACCGGCAAAAGCATGAGCGACCAACAGGACGATCCGCAACTTTCGCGCATTGCGATGTAATTATCAAATTCGCAGATGTACCACGGCAATCCTCTTGGCGCCGGCCACTTTCCGTATTCATGTGCTCCGATTTTTCCGTTTTGTTGGCTACCCCACGACATTATCAATGTGGTGTCGCTGTTCAGGAAAAAGTCGATGTACTTACCGGAGGGCAGAAAAGTGTCCATTTGGTTAGCCTCTTGAGCAGGTGAAGTATACACCCTGCAGGAGTTAAACGCTTGCGGGGTGGTCGAAGGGTCGTCCTTAACCATACAACCACCGAAAAGTAATATTGCCGCAAAAACCGCGTTCTTCATTGCTATAAATTTGCACCAATGGAATTGTCCGGCTTCACACTTCGAATAAGTGCCCGTTTTTATCGAAAAAGCGCCGAATTTCGCAATGAAGTCCACCCGCTCCAATTGACCTTCATCGACACACTCCCGTCACTCGTCTCCCGTCACTTGTCTTCGGAGGCAACCATGGGAACCTTTTACCGTCATATTAGCGTAAAAGAAAGCGGACACTTCTCCCGCCATGACTGAAAACGAACTAATCGCCGGTTGCGTAAGGCAAGACAGAGCTGCACAGGAAGCGCTATACAAGCGTTTCTATGGCAAGATGCTCGGTGTATGCATGCGTTACGCGAAGGATCGTGATGAGGCTAAGGACATGCTGCAGGAAGGCTTAATCAAAGTGTTTACTACTATCCGCCATTTCGCTGGAAAAGGTTCCTTCGAAGGATGGGTGAGAAGAATTGTAGTGAACACCTCGGTTGACCACTTGCGCAGAAACAAGCATCAGTACATGATTGTTTCAACAGTTTATGCGAGAGAAGGAGATATTCCGGATCAACCGGAAGAAATCGAAGAAGACAGTCTTCTAGGCCAACTTTCTGAAGCGCAAATTCTTGAAGTAGTGCAGGGATTAAGTCCTGCATACAGAACAGTTTTCAACTTGTATGTTATTGAAGACTTTTCACACAAGGAAATTGCGGATCAGTTAGGAATCAGTGAAGGAACATCGAAATCAAATCTCGCTAAAGCCCGCTTTCAACTGAAGAAACAATTGTACAACAAAATCAAAACTGCAGATGAGCAACGGACAGCTACACGATGATAAGCTTTTCCAGGGGCTAAGCGACCGGTTGAGCGACTATGAGGCACCATACGATGGTGCTGACTGGGACGCTATGAGCCGTTCACTTGACAAGCTTCCTAAAACGAACCAGTTCAGGTGGAAATTCTCCCTGAATACAATCGGCATTATGCTTGGCATAGTTGGCTTGACTGTACTCGGAGTGGTAATTGCACAAGGAAATGGTAAACCGTCGACGCCTGCGGAAAACAGGACACCAAATTCGACGTCGATTGCTCCGGAGAATAAAGTTCCGGCAGCAACAAATACAAATCCTACGGTTAACAATACTTCCGTGAATACGAATGTGGTGAATGCACCGGAAGCAACTTCTGTTGCAGTGCAAACAATCAACACGCGGAAAGATCTCACGCAGCCGCGCCAAATGGGCAAGGATAATAATCCGTTCCGCTTAGGTGATCAGATTGACCCGCTCAAAGGATTCGTATATCAAACACAAGAGGATCCCGCATTGATCAATAATCAACACGACTTTGCAAAGCCGGAAGTTTATTATGACATCGATGAGACGACTGGTAAAACGAAGAAGATTTACATTCAGGACACCGTGAATGGTGTGAAAGAAGTGAATCAAACAGATTCGATTACACCAGCGCCACAAAGCATTCCCGAACCTACTGCCCCAACCGATGGGCAGAGGATCGGGTTTGATCAATAACATAAATAACCCCTTCGACTTTACTGCGAACCGCTCACAGTACTGTCACTGCCCTGAATTCTCACGAGTTTAGGGTTTTTTTGTTTCCAGTAGGCAGTAAGCAGTAGTGCAGTTGGCAAAAAAAATAGACAATGATCGCCGTGCGATTTATCGCGCGGATCACTGAATCCGGAAAATCCTCCTTGACTGCCGACTGCACTACTGCCCAACTGCCTACTGTGAGGCAACCTTTTCCTTCGCCTTCGTCTTCTTATTGGCAACACCTTCTAAAACGTATTAAGATGAAACAACTGTACAAGTTCTCCCTCGCGCTTGCGTGCTCGTTTGTGGCAGTTACGCAACTCAAAGCACAGGATCCTGAGTTTACTCAGTTCTATGCGAATCAGATTTATTTGAATCCTGCTCTGGCAGGAAATACTTATTGTCCTCGTGTAAGCGCTGGATACCGCGTGCAGTGGCCGAATGTTTACGGCACGTACCAAACACTTGGAGTGTCTATCGATCGTTATGTAGACGCAGTTAAAGGCGGTGTAGGATTGATGGTCATGCAAGACCGCGCTGCACAGGGATCGTTGAATACAACAGGCGTAGGATTGGTCTATGCACCGAAAATCCGTCTCGGAAAACACCTTGGTGTTTCATTCGCAGTTCAGGCCGGCTGGTGGCAGAAAGCGGTGAACTGGAGCAAACTTACATTCGGTGATCAGATTGATTCCAGAGATGGTTTCGTGAACACAACACAAGAGACACGTCCTGACCAAACCACGCGAGGCGATTTTGATCTCGGAGCAGGAATGGTATTGTCGGGCGATAATTGGTTCGTGGGTGGTGCGCTGCATCATATTCTCGAACAGAACGAATCGATACTTGGCGGGATCAGCAAACTTCCAATCAAGTACACCGCTCACGCAGGTGCGAATATTCCAATCGGTGATAAGAGCAACAACACGTTTGTTTCTCCAAACATTCTCTTTCGCAAACAAGGAGATTTCCAACAGATGAACATAGGATGTTATTTCAAAAAACAAACGATCGTTGGCGGACTTTGGTATCGCGGTCAGGATTCATTCATTATGTTGATCGGTGTAGAAACCGGACAGGTGCGCATTGGATATAGCTACGACGTTACAATTTCTAAACTCACGAACGCAACTGCAGGTTCGCACGAGGTATCATTAGGTTATCAATTCTCTTGTAAAAAACCTAAACCGAAATTCCGCCCGGTATCATGTCCGAGCTGGTAATGAACCTGTTTTTTGCCTTAGGTGTTTGCAACTGAAGGCTTATCCTGAAACAGGTCTGGTGTGCAATCCCGACGTCTTGAATGGCGTCGGGATTTTTTTATTCGACCCCTTCAGGGTCGCTATGGCTTGCGCATGTTTTTTGGCTATTAACATTTAACCCCTTCGGGGTTGCTGCACGATGACGCTGAAGGCGTCGAATGTTAATAGCCAAAAATATCCGTGCGCGAAAACGACCCTGAAGGGGTCGAATAATCCCGACGTATCTTTGCACCCGTGGAATTCTCCGACAGCATACGCGAAACAATCAGCAGCTTGCCCGATTCTCCTGGCGTGTATCAATACTACGATGCCGAGGGAATTATTTTGTACGTGGGCAAAGCCAAGAGTCTGAAGAAACGTGTGACGTCGTATTTCGTTGGAGTCGATCGTCATCCCGCCAAGACAACTATTCTCGTTCGCAAAATTCATTCAATCAAGTTCATTCTTGTCGACACAGAATTAGATGCGTTGTTGCTCGAGAATAATCTGATCAAGAAATATCAGCCGCGTTACAATGTGTTGCTGAAAGACGACAAGACTTTTCCGTGGATTTGCATCACGAACGAACGCTTTCCCAGAATATTTCCAACGCGTAAAGTCATCAAAGACGGTTCGCAGTATTTCGGTCCATATGCGAATGTGAAAGTGATGTACACCATGCTCGATATGGTGAAGAAGATGTACCCGTTGCGTAATTGCCGGTTGAATCTTTCGAAGGAGAATGTAGAGGCGAAGAAGTTTAAAGTTTGTCTCGAGTTTCACATCGGAAATTGTTTAGGTCCTTGCGAAGATTTGCAGACCGAAGAAAACTACGATGCGGGCATTTCGAAAATCCGTGACTTGATCAAAGGAAATATTTCTGCTGTAATCCGTCAATTGAAGGATGAGATCAAAGCTCATTCATTGGCGATGAAGTTTGAAGAGGCTCAGGAAGCAAAGGAGAATCTGGATGCACTCGAAACATACCAGGCACGATCAACAGTCGTAAGCCCTACGATTACGAAAGTGGATGTGTTCGCGTTTCGTTCCGACGAGAAAGCAGCTTATGTAAGTTTCTTTCGTGTGATCGATGGCGCAATTATTCAGGGCCACACCATCGAGATGAAGAAGAAGATTGAAGAGTCGGACGAAGAAATGCTTCAGCTCGCGATTGTAGAATTGCGCGAACGGTTCCAGAGCAATTCGAAAGAGATTCTGATTCCTTTCGAAGCGAATCTTGAAATTCCTGACGTCACGATTTTTGTTCCTCAGCGTGGCGACAAACGCAAACTCATTGAATTGTGTGAGCGCAACGTGGAGTATTATCTCACCGAGAAACAAAAGCAGGATGCGCTCACTGATCCCGAGCGTCACACGAAACGCATCATGGCAACGATGATGAAGGATCTGCGCTTAACAGAAGAGCCACGACTCATTGAGTGTTTCGACAACTCCAATTTCCAGGGCGACTTCGCTGTTTCTGCAATGACCGTTTTCCGCGATGGTAAACCGAGCAAGAAAGATTACCGTCACTACAATGTGAAAACAGTTGTAGGTCCGGATGATTTCGCAACAATGCGCGAAGTGATTCATCGCCGATACTCCCGCGTGGTAGAAGAGAATCTCGAATTTCCTCAGCTGTTGGTTGTCGATGGAGGAAAGGGTCAACTCTCTGCCGCAATGGAAGCGTTGGAGTCATTAAACCTTCGCGGAAAATTTGCGGTTATCGGAATCGCGAAACGCCTCGAGGAAATTTATTATCCCGACGATTCCGTTCCGTTGTATCTCGACAAGAAATCGGAAACACTTCGCGTGATTCAATACATCCGCGATGAAGCGCACCGTTTCGGAATTACACATCACCGCAAGAAACGCAGCAAGGGCACGATCAAAACCGAGCTCACCGAAATCGAAGGTATAAGCGATGTAACAGCGAAAAAGCTGTTGTCGAAATTCAAATCGGTGAAGCAACTGAAAGAGAAATCGCTGGAAGAGATTGCGGAAGTGGTGGGTCCGGCGAAAGCTGGATTGGTTTGGAATTATTTTCATCCAGCGAAAGGAAGCTAACGATCACTGAACCTTGCGATACGTTATTTCACGATTACCTCCTGGAAATATCCACACAGAATCACTCATTAGATCCGCATTCCACTTGATCGGCTTCCGCTCATCATAGTATCGTAACCATACCTGATTTTTATTTTCATGATACTCCCACGTGCCACTCGTGTATGTCGTATCACTACTCTTCTTGTACCAGGAACGGAACCATGCAAATGTTCCATTCGCGTGAAACCAATAGGTACCTGAGTCCATTTCAAAAAGGCAATCCAGATCGGTTACCCCATCGATTTTGTAATCGACATTGACCCACTTTCCAACGAATTTGTCCGGATGGGTCGGCGTTTCTTTCATCCAGGAAAAGCAGAAGGACGCTGCCACAGCAATGCAAAAAGTAAGAGAGTACTGTTTCATTTCGTATTAATATAATACCGGATCATATCCCTCTCCAACTGCTCTACGCCCCCGGGATATTCTTCCTCCAACGTTTTCTCGGATCCGCGTCCCGTACCGATTTTGTACAAAACGATGGAAAAAATATCATCGTGAAATGTGCGCAGATAGTACACAATGCCCCAACTAATTGTGTAGTGATTCGATTCTTTTCTCGCATGAAATTTCCGATGTGAAGCATTGATCGTTGAGCAAATGGAGAACGAACCACTATCAGCCGTAAACTTTCGCATTTCCTGTAAGCGAAAAATATGCGGACCGATCGTTACGTTCTCCAGCGAATCTATCGCAGCCGTTTTGAAGTACTCCGCAATTCCTTCATCGATCCAATCGGGCCGCCAGCGCGCATGATGATGAAAAATTGCGTGCGACATTTCATGGTAGGTTGTGGCGAGATAACGCGGCCATTTGAAGACCATCACCAGCTTCGGCAGTGGGGCATACAATCCGGTTTCTGAAATGATTTTACCAACGAGCTTGCGTTGTGCGCTTCGGAATTTCTGTTCGTCGCCAAACATGCGAATGCGGATGGTTTGACTTCGTTGCGTCCCAAATACATCACTGAAATATTCCGTTTCATACTCAGCCATCACACGAAATCTGTTTTTGTCTTCAGCAGATAGTGTACAGCCGCGACAGTCGTAGTGTAGACGCTGCGCGGAAATGCCAACGGTAATCAACAGGAAGGAAACGAGTATGGACTTTCTCAACTCCATAAAGTTAAACATTCCCTCAGTGAAGATTGGTGATAAAATGTTAACTCATGTAGACCCGTCTCCCATCTCCTGTCTCCCATCAATTAGCTACATTTGCTGCACTAAAAATCAACCATGAGTCAACAACTTTCCGAACAGGAAATTATCCGCCGCCAGAAGCTCGACCAGCTTCGCGCAATGGGCATTGAGCCTTATCCAGCCGAAGAATTTATCGTGAATGTCTCTGCAAAGGACATCAAGGAAAACTACGAGCGCGATAAGACGAATTACAAGGCGGTTTCCATTGCCGGACGATTCATGGGCTCCCGCATCATGGGTAAAGCATCTTTTGCTGAGCTGCAGGACTCGAGCGGAAGAATTCAGTTGTATGTGAACCGCGATGAAATTTGTCCCGGTGAAAACAAAGATTTGTACAACAGTGTTTTCAAGAAACTGCTTGACATCGGCGATTTCATTGGCGTGGAAGGATACGTGTTCACGACTCAGGTCGGAGAAATTTCTATTCACGTTACCGGATTGAAATTGCTGAGCAAATCGTTGAAGCCGCTTCCGATTGTAAAAACCGACGACGCTGGTGTTGCGCATGATCAGGTAACTGATCCTGAATTCCGTTACCGTCAGCGTTACGCGGATCTGGTAGTGAATCCGGCTGTGAAAGATACATTCATCAAGCGCACGAAGATGATTAACTCTATGCGTGAGTCGCTGAATAATCTCGGATTGCTTGAAGTAGACACGCCCGTGTTGCAAACAATTCCGGGTGGAGCAGCAGCGCGTCCGTTTATGACACATCACAACGCGTTGGACGTTCCGTTCTATCTGCGGATTGCAAACGAATTATATCTCAAGCGTTTGATCGTTGGTGGATTTGACGGCGTGTACGAGTTTTCCCGCAACTTCCGAAATGAAGGAATGGATCGCACGCACAATCCGGAATTCACCGTCCTCGAATTCTACGTCGCGTACAAGGATTACGAGTGGATGATGAAGGCCACAGAAACGATGCTTGAAAAAATCGCTGTCACACTTCATGATACTACGGAAGTGACTGTTGGCGAACAGAAAATTAATTTTCAGGCACCGTTCAAGCGCATTACACTTTACGATGCGATCAAAGAGAACACGGGCGTTGACGTTACGAATATGAGCGAAGAAGAACTTCGTGCAACGTGTGCAAGTATGCACATTCCGCTGGAGAATAGCATGGGGCGCGGAAAAATCATAGATCAGATTTTCGGTGAGAAGTGTGAAGGAAAATATATTCAGCCGACATTCATCACGGATTATCCGGTGGAGATGAGTCCGCTTACAAAGAAGCACCGCAGCAAGCCAGGATTGGTTGAACGCTTCGAGCTCATGGTAAACGGAAAAGAAATTGCGAATGCATACAGCGAGTTGAATGATCCGATCGATCAGCGCGAACGTTTTGAAGAGCAAGTGAAACTCATGGAACGTGGTGATGACGAAGCGATGTTCATCGATCACGACTTCCTGCGCGCACTCGAATACGGAATGCCACCAACAGCAGGAATCGGAATTGGTATCGATCGTTTAGCAATGTTGATGACGAACAACGTTTCCATTCAGGATGTGTTGTTCTTCCCGCAGATGAGACCGGAAAAGGCATAGCCTTTTCGCCAGTGCGCAGTTATCAGTACGCAGTGCGCAGTGGTCATGAATTTACTGCGTACTGCAAACTGCGTACTGTTCGCGGAGAGGCATGAAACCTTCATCGACCAAATTTCTCTACTATCTCACGGGCATCACTTTCGCCGGCTTTCTACTGCGTATTAATCACACCTGGAGCGAGTCAATCACAGCCGATGAAGTAAGCGCGTTGTTGCGGTTGAAATACGATTCACTCGGCGCCATGATAGAAGGTGGCGTACGCCCCGATGGTCATCCTGCATTTACGCAAGTGCTGCTGTGGTTCTGGATCAAAATGTTCGGCGACTCTGAATTTGCTGTTCGTTTACCTTTTGTGTTCATGGGAACCGCATCCATCTGGTTTGCGGGAATGGCAGCGAAACGATGGTTCGGTGTTGGAACTGCATTGGCTGTGGCGGCTTCATTGGCATTCTTGCAATTCCCGTTGATGTATTCGCAACTCGCTAGACCGTATGCACCGGGATTATTTTTCACGATGTGGGCGGCGTGTGCAGCATCTCGTTTTTCGGGAGAAGAAAAAGTAAGTTGGTTGCATGTATTGTCCTTCGGTGTTGCAGCAGCAGGAGCGGCGTACTCACATTACTTCAGCATGCTTACTACATTGTTGCTGGGCGTGTCGATGATATTTATGTCACACGCAAACAATCGAATCAAGTTTGTTGTTGCGGGCGTTGTTGCAGTTGCGCTGTTTCTTCCTCATTGGGGAATCTCGATGTCACAACTTTCTATTGGAGGAATCGGCGGACCAGGAGGATGGCTCGGACCACCAACACCGGATTTCTTCCGGGAGCATCTCCTAAAAATCTTTGATTCATCACAAGGGATGGTTTGTCTTGTGGCATTAATCTGGGTTTTCTGTTTGGTGTTTAACAAGCAAGCACTGGGCAAACGAAGAATATTCATGCTGCTCATTTGGGTATTGCCACTGGCGATTGGCTATTGGTATTCTGTTACGAAAAATCCGGTGTTGCAACATTCGGTGTTGTTGTTCAGCATGCCATTCCTGTTGATGTTTCTCTTCTCCTGGTTTCCGAATGATGAAGAGGTGAAGTATCCATATCGGTTCGCGAATGTGCTGATTGTTGTGTTCGCATTTTACATCACCATCTATAAACCATTTCGACTTACCGATCATTTCGGAAGACTGCAGGAACTTGTTGAAACGTATTACGACTATGAGGACAAGGGCGTCACCGTAATTTATAATGTCGACGATCCTTATTTCATCAACTACTACACTACTCCGTCGCAAACAAAACGCAAGAAGACTCCTCAATTTACCTTTCTCGTTCACGATGATGCAAGGTCTGAGATGGCCCAGCTTCGCGATCGTGTAATGCATGCACAAGGCGACTATTTCATTTACGGATGGAGCACGCGTGAATCTTCACCGGCTGCCCTCGACATCATTGCGTTGGAATATCCATGTCTTGTTGAAAAACACGAATGGTTCAATTCAGCAGTTTACGTTTTTGCACGGAGCCGTGTAGTGCCGCAGGACAGTTGCGAGTATCACTCAACAGTGAAGACCTATTCCATTATGAATATCGTGCAAGGCGACACCATTCAACGTTTGTGGCGGCCAGCGTGCAATATCGTCGGCGATACATTCACACTTGATAGTCTTTGCGCATTCGGACCCATGTTGCATGCGCGTGTAGGTGACGTCCTT
The DNA here is from genome assembly GCA_040377305.1 of Flavobacteriales bacterium. Classification (GTDB taxonomy): domain Bacteria; phylum Bacteroidota; class Bacteroidia; order Palsa-965; family Palsa-965. The sequence continues at coordinate 117,280 of JBEIPA010000009.1, forward strand.
TCGAATCCTGACAATGAAATTGTTTTACATGCTTCCGTGTTCACTCCGAAACTTAGAACAAGCTGCATTCTCGTAGTGGAATTCATACGCGACGGCAAGCAATTGTGGTGGACCGGAATGGATACGAAGTCGCAGATAGACACAACACGGGCTGGATGGCAAGTCGCTTATTTCGGTCAGCGTCCACCAATTCCGTTGCTACGCTCCGACAGTATTCACGCTTATATGTACTCTCCGCAAATGCAGACGGTGAAGGTGCGGAACCTCACATTTATGACGAGAGAAGGGCATCGGGGCATTCATGGCGTTCGTCCTGATTATGAATAAACCCGTACTTTCGTCTCGGTGAAATCCTGAGGCCCACGGTCGGGATTCATGAATTCCAAAATGAAAACAGGTGCGAATGAATAAGAATCGCGTTGCAGTAATCGGAGGAGGAAGTTGGGCTACAGCAATTGTTAAAATGCTGTGCAACGGACTTGCAGATGGTGAGAAGATTTCCTGGTGGATTCGTAATCCGGAGCAAACGGAATACATTACAAAGTTTCGCCACAATCCGAAATATCTTAGTGCGGTTGAGTTCGATGTGAACAAACTTTCTCTGAGCAACAATATTCATGATGTAATCGCGAACAACGATTTGCTAATCATGGCGGTACCTTCGGCGTTTCTTGCGGACTCATTGCAGGATGTAACCGCGGAGCACTTTACAAACAAAATTGTTTTCTCTGCAATCAAAGGAATTATTCCGGGACCGAATCTTATTGTTGGAGAATACTTCAATCAGCATTACGGTGTTCCCTATTCGAATATTGGTGTAATTACAGGGCCGTGTCACGCCGAGGAAGTCGCATTGGAAAAGCTTTCTTATCTCACTGTTGCATCGCAATCCAAGGAGTATGCGCAGGAAGTTGCAGATCGCTTAAAGTGTCGTTTCATTCGCGTATCGGTATCTGATGATATTTATGGAACGGAATATTCGGCTGTATTGAAAAACGTGGTTGCAATCGCAGGTGGAATCTGTCACGGACTTGGTTACGGTGACAACTTTCAGGCGGTGTTGATTTCTAATGCTATTCAGGAAATTTCCCGTTTCGTAGATGCAGCTCATCCGATCGACAGGGATATTAAAGACTCTGCTTATCTCGGCGACTTGCTCGTAACAGCGTATTCTCAATTCAGTCGCAATAGAATGTTTGGCGCTATGATTGGCAAAGGCTATTCAGTGAAAATGGCGCAACTCGAGATGAACATGATTGCAGAAGGATATTACGCTGTGAAATGTGTTCATGAGATTAATCAGAAGCTGAAAGTTGATATGCCGATCACGAATTGTGTGTATCATATTCTCTACGAAAGAATTGCACCTGCAATCGAGGTGAAAATTCTTACTGACAAACTTTCTTAAGACACGTGCGGATCTTCAGGGATACTTACACGAAATGGATGAGAATCTTCTTCGCTGAAATGGCCGCATAAAAAACGGGAGCCGCTTCCGCAACTCCCGTCTGTAGTCTGATATCTGTCGTCTACTCTTTCACAAAGCGGCGTGCCGTTGTGCCGCCCTTGTTTGTAACGCGCAAGGTGTATAATCCGGTTGCCAGATCATTGATGTCGATGCGAATGATGTTACCAGTCATTTCATTCTGACGGTAAACAAGATTTCCGGTTACATCGTAGATTTCAATGTCACTGGTAACATCCCACCAAAGCTCAACCGTGAGTTCTGTTGTTGCTGGGTTAGGATAAACAGAATTGATTCCTGCAACATTCACGTTGTAGCCTGTGATGAGAATGGTATCCTGTACACAAGTTGTGTCCATCACGCCGCACATGTCTGTTGTAATCAAACAGATTGTGTATATGCCACCCGTTGCGTAGTGATGAGTCCCCGGGTTCTGCAGCGTAGAAGTAGTTGCATCACCGAAATCCCAGAACCAGCTCATGATTCCGCCGGTTGAAGCATCAGTAACCATGATGGAATCTTCATCCGTAGTGTATGTGAATGCTGCAACACCGAGGTCACAAACAGTCACCGACATACAAGTAGTGTCTGCATTTCCGCAGTTGTTGTTCACGATGAGGCATACCATGTAAGTTCCGGCAGCCGCATACGTGTGAGCAGGCGATTGCGATGTTGATGTTGTTGCATCACCAAAATCCCACATCCAATTGTCAACAGCACCGGTAGACATGTCCATGAAGTTTGTATTCAGGCCAGAGCTCGTATTCATGAATGATGCAGTATTTAATCCGCAAACAGAAACCGATTGACAGATCGTGTCCATGTCTCCGCAGTTGTTGCTGATCATGAGACAAACGTTGTATGTTCCACCGGTTGCATACGTGTGAGATGGATTCTGCAACGTAGAAGTAGTTGCATCACCGAAATCCCACATCCATGTGTTTACTGTGCCGGAAGTCATGTCCATGAAATTTACATTCAAAGCATTTGATGTTTCCATGAATGCCGCAGTTGGCGTTGTACATACCGTGATTGTTGTACACACCTGACTTGTTCCGCATGGAGAAGATTCGGTGAGACAAACAGTGTAAGTTCCTGCAGCAGCATACGTGTGCGAAGGAGCTGCGAGTGTAGAAGTAGTTGCATCGCCGAAATCCCACAGGTGACCAGTAACAAGACCAGTCGATGTGTTTGTGGTAGTAAGGTTCAACGAACTTGTAGACGCAGACATTACAGCTGTTGGACTTCCAGCATAGTTACCGATGTTCGCACGTATACAAGCGTCTTGCGTCTGATCATAACGGAACGCAGCCCACGAGCCGTCGAGGATTTCAAAATTCCGACGCGACTGTGGATTTGTTGTTTCGCAACCAAGGAAAATCGATGTGCCGCCCTGAAGCCATACAACATAGAAGCCACCGCTCGTTACTGTGATTGGTGCAGAAGGTGTAACGGTATTCCATGAAGCGGAAACAACCGATGCAGAAGGAACAGTTGTCGTGAACAGTTGAGTTCCCGGTCCACCCATTGGGCCATCATCAGCAAAAACCTGAGCAATGTAACCGTTACCGGTATTGCTGCTAATGTAATATTGCAATGAAGTAATATCGTATGGAAAAACCGGAGGTACAAAATGTACAGCCATGCCATCATCATTCGCTCCGCCATTCCAGTTGATCGTAGCACCTGGAGCATTTCCGCTCACGTAAGAAAGTAACATGGAAGGTGCACAAGGATTCACAACATCAAGTTCCGTCGTGAGAATATTGTTTGCCGGATTAATATCACTCGAACTCGTTGCAGAAGTCTGTACCGAATATTGTCCGACTGCAGAAGGCGTCCATGTTGTTGTGTACGTATACACAGAGTCGTCACCAGCAGCAAGCGTTGGCAGAGAACCTGTGCCTGTGTACGCGTTGACGAACACGGCATCGGTAATCAACGTTTGTAAGCTGATCGGCGATGACATTGGTGTATTGCCACCATTCTTGATATCGGTCGTAACAGTGAACGCATAATTGTTGAAGATAAATTGTGCGCCATTTGTACTGTTGGTGTTCCATACCGGAAGCGCGTCCTCAATAGCGAGAAGTACCGGATTCGGATATTCGAAACGAATTACGTAACCGTTAGGTGGCATAATATCGTTATGCACCTGCAATCCGATTTGACCTGTGCTGTTTTCAATTCCAACGATCAGGTCAACATTGCCTGTTGGGGCAAATGCAGTGAGCGTGTTGTATTGATACGTAATAGAGCTGTCGCTGCTGCACAGAATAACCTGAAAGGAATTCGATCCTGTCCAGCTAGGAGCAGACGCCATCCAATAGGGACAGTTGAGATATGAAATGATGAAGGTGTCAACGCTGTTGGTCCAGTAACGAACCTGAGCGGGATTACCTGCACCGGTGAAGATGAGATCGCTCATGAATGGACACAAAATATTATCGCCATTGCCCGTAGTAGGAATCGTAGGGAACGATGATGCGATGTTGCTCACATTGTCGAAACTCAACCAGCCGTTGGATCCAACTTTCAGTTGCGTGTAATCATTCCAGTAGTAGTGAAACGGAAATCCGAGACCAACAAATCCCGGTGCAGAGTTATCATCAGCGAGTCCGCTTACAGATTGTACTCCGGGGCGCGAAGTGATGTCGATCCAGTTATACGTTGGCCCACCTGGGTCAATCGAGGTGATCCATGTATACCCGTAGGCATCAGGACCGCCGGCAGCATTCGCAGTGAGGGACGCGAATAAGCTCAAGCCAGCAAAGAGTGCGTAAATTTTGTTCATGGTCTAGGTTTGTGTTTACTAAACGGAAATTTACAACTTTCCCAATGAAAAAGCCTGAAAAAAGAACCGCTATTTACCGCGCTTGAGTTCTCTTTCGTAGAGGGCAGTCCACTCCTCAGGTGTCATTTTCCCTGCTAATTCGCCAATAAGCTCGAATGGAATGTGCTCAGGCTTTTTGAAACGTATACAGCTTTTGCCCATATCGAGCTTGGTTGTCGAAACTTTGGCATAAGCAGTCGTAAACCATTTTAACAATTTCGGATCAGCATAAATACCCATGTGATAAATTGCGATGAAATTTTTCTGAGAAGCGAGGCCCAGAAAAGGAAGCGGATCAGCAGGATTGCAATGATATCCGGCTGGATACAAGGAATGCGGAACACAATATCCGAGCATACCGTAACCCATCGTTTCTTTAAATCCTTTCGGAAGGTTCTTCCTGATGACTTTCCGAAGCGCGGTCATGGCTTTTTGTCTGTCTTCCGGAAGCGATGCGAAATATTCATCGGGTGTAGCAGCTTTTGATTGCATACGAAGGAGGAATTGTTTGCTCAGCTAAAGTAATTCATCGCAGGATAAGATGTTACCGGTTATGGTAATTTACGACCTGCATCTAGTGGGGGATGATAACCTAATGCTTAAGCACTTTCGCGCACTGAAGTTTCGTCAATGCGACTCGAAATAGCCAGCGATGCAATTTTGCGGCAATCTTCTGCACATGCGCGACAAGCCAGTGCGCAGGCACGGCATGCTGATTCATTGTGTTGGTCGCATTCCAATGCACAGATGTCGCAGATCTCCGCACACAATGCGCAGAAACGTACAGCCTGTAATTCTCCACGAATGAGAAATGCAGCGGTAAGCCCACACATATCAGCGCAATAAATACATAATTCCAACGGCTTAGCTAAACCTGTAACTCGCGGTGAAAGCGAACAGGAAACGGCGCACTGTTCACACAATTCCGCGCACTTCCGGCATGCTGCGATACACGCCCTTGTTAATTCTTCATTCATTAGTATGGAGCGATTGAATTTCTGCACTTTTTCCAGCCTCCCCTATTTGTTCGGCTTGTAGCAATATTCAAAAAGCATTCCGTACAAGTGAAATTAGAATTTATCCGATGTTAAATTGTTTCGTGTTACCAGTCCGGCTAAAAGTGTGCGATAGGTTGGCACCAACAATCGATGTTTGTCAGCAAGCTGCACCACGTGTGCAGTCAATGATCGAAATTCTGTTCTGCTCCGTTTCTGGAAGTCGCTGTGCATACTGGAAGTCGTTTCGTAGGGAAGCTTACCCATTTTCCCCACTGTAGAGGCAACAATGTCCTCGGGGAGTACAATTTTTTCCGCACGGGCAACTTCACAAATTTCATTTAACAATTGGGTGAGCAACCGTCTATTTCCCTCGTGTTCCAGTATTTTCCCGATACAAACATCGAGGTAACTTGTTAGGCTGGCGATGGTAGAAATGAAAATGAATTTCTCCCAAATCACATCGCGAATATTTTCTTCAAGAAAAATATCAGCGTGGCAAGCTTTCAGTATTTGATATAGCTCATTGCATTTTTCCCGGGATTGATCGCAACCGAAATGTAACCGATGAATATTTCCTGTTTCGGTAATTACACCGGGTGCAGTGAGACGGGAAACAATATAAACGCAACCGCTCCATACTTGATTCGCAGGAAACAGCGCGCGTATTTTTTCTTCTGCATCAATTCCATTCAGCAGCGGAAGAATTATTGTTTGCGCAGAAATGCAATCGCGAAATTGTTCGAGACCCGATGCAAGATCGTAGCTCTTCACGCTCACGATGAGGTAATCAATGTCACCGGCTTCATGGGCATTCGTTGCAACAACCGTTGGATGTGTTACAAATTCTTCTTCGGGTGTAATGAGCTTGATTCCGTTTGCGCGAATTGCAGCAGCGGTTTTTTCACGGGCGAGAAAAATAATTTCTACTTCAGAAGAACCAGCGAATCTGCGGGAAAGCTTCGAGCCGAAATAGCCACCAACACCACCGAGACCGAGGAATGCGATGCGAATCATTGTTAAATCTACGTTTTTCCCAACGAGATTTTAGTCGAGGTGCCCACCATATTTGATTTTGAATTATTTTAGCCAAACAAGCAGACTCCATGAAACACACTTTACTCTCTCTTGCATGCGCACTATTCTCAATGAACGTTGTAGCGCAAACCACGATTACTTTGCAACCCGGCGCCGCTTCAGGCAATGATGCTTCTCTTGGCTCTCACACCAATTTCAACACAGAGAATACGAACTACGGAACAGATATTTATATCAAAGCGTATTGTATTCCGGGCGCACAGGGTGGACAGAATACCAACCGTGCAGTGGTCGAATTTGATCTTACATCAATTCCTGCCGGGGCAACTATAGTTTCTGCTCATCTTACGCTTTATGCAACAGGCTACATCAATTCCAATATACAAGGACACTGGGGTAGCAATACCGCAACGCTCAGTCGTATTACCAGTGCGTGGATTGAGAACAGTGTTACTTGGAATAGTGCACCAAGTACAATTACGCAAAATCAGGTAACGCTTACCCAAAGCACAAATGCAGCGCAGGATTACACATCCGATGTAACCGGAATGGTCCAGGATATGATCATCAATCCTTCATCGAGTTTCGGTTTTTTTCTATCCCTTGTGACTGAGAATCCATCTAACTCTTCGGGATTATTTTTTCATTCGAGTGATGGCGGAGACCCGAACAAATGGCCTAAACTTGAAATAGTGTACACGACTTCGAACGATTGCATTCAACCTGATCCAATCGCAGGTAATGACGCTTCACTGGGTACGCACACAAACTACAACACAGAGAATACTAATTACGGTGCCGATACTTATCTCAAGGCGTATTGTGTAGCAGGAGCACAAGGTGGACAGAATACGAACCGCGGCGTACTCAGTTTTGATCTAAGTGCAATTCCAACAACTGCAGTAGTGCAGAATGCGGACTTGTACTTGTACGCTACTGGATATATCAACGCGCAACTGCCTGGACATTTCGGCACTAACAATGCATCGATCGTGGAGCGGGTTACGGGACCTTGGACTGAAAGCAGCGTAACCTGGAATACCGCACCATCTACTACTGCAGTTGGTGCAGCCACACTTCCCCAGAGTACAACATCTACACAAGATTACATCGCTGACGTCACTATAATGACGCAGTATCAGGTTACAAATCCTTCACTGAACTATGGTTTTCTCCTAAGAAATGTCGTGGAGAATCCGGCGTCGCCATCCGGCTTGGTTTTCTTCTCCAGTGACCACAGCGATCCGTTAACACGTCCGAAACTTTGTGTTACATATAACGACAGCCTCAATCCGAAAGACGTACATACGATTGTGATTGAAGCAATGGCGATTGAAGTTTATCCAAATCCGGCAACGCAGCAACTTACCGTGAACACGGATTTACTCAACGATGCAACCGTAAACATTTATTCTGCAGAAGGCAAACTGGTGAAATCGGTTCAGTACAGCGGAATGCTAGCATCATATTACATTCCAGTTGCAGAGCTTGCAAACGGAACCTATGTTGTGGAGATTGTGGCGGAGAACAAACGCGGGACGGCCCAGTTTGTGAAAGCAGAATAGTCGTATGAAGAATGCATTGCTGATTTGGACGGGAGTATTGCTTTCGGGTATTTTAACAGCCCAAACAACACTCACATTACAGCCGGGCGCAAGTGCCGGATGCGACGCTACATTAGGGTTTCATACTAACTACAACAAGGATCTGAATTACGGCGACCAGCCGCACATAAAGATGTTTTGCGTACCAGGCTATTCAGGTGGTAACAACACGTGTCGCGCGTTGATCAGTTTTGATTTAGCAAAAATTCCAGCAGGCGCAACAATTACGTCTGCTAAGCTTACGCTGTATGCCGCAGGAAAAATTAACGATAAGTTGCCGGGCCATTACGGCAATAACACCGTTACGATTAGTCGTGTTACTTCTCCCTGGACAGAATTCGGTGTGAAATGGAACACGGCACCTTCATTTACATCAAAGAATGCAGTAGCTCTGCAACGCAGCACTGACCCAAATCAGAACTACACGGTTGATGTATTGTTACTTGTCAAAGACATGATCGCAGCAAAGACACCGGGTTATGGATTTTATTTCGCGCTTAATAAAGAGGATCCTGCATCACCAGCGGCCATGTGTTTCAATTCCAGTGACCATCCGGATGCATCGCGCCACCCGAAGTTGGAAATTGTGTACACGATGCCCGGTTTGAAAAAGTCGGCAGCATCGTCTCAACCACCACGGAAAGTAGTCGCTGCGAGTCCGGGTCCTGCGAAACCTTCAGACATTCGATCTGATTCAGTAATGTCTCAGGACTCACTCGTTATCAAAACCGGTGAACTAACGAATGCACTGATCAAGGTGTATGCAGCTGACGGCAAGCTTGTGAAATCCATCCAGTACAAAGGAGTTCTCTCTACGTATTATGTCCCTATCGGAGATTTACCCAAAGGCACATACACGATTGATATTCACTCCGACAAAGAGAAAGGGACGTTGAAGTTTGTGAAGAAGGAGTAAGAAGAAGCAACAATCAATAATGAAAAAAGGCTCCACATGGGAGCCTTTCTCGTAATCTATAAACTTCGATTATCCTTTCAACGCTTCCGCACCGCCCACAATTTCCAAAATCTCATTGGTGATTGCAGTCTGACGTGCTTTGTTGTAAGAAATTTTCAGCGCCTTCAGAAGGTCTTTCGCGTTGTCTGTTGCTTTGTGCATTGCTGTCATACGTGCACCGTGTTCTGATGCGAATGAATCGAGCAGGCCTTTGTACAACTGTGTCTTGAGCGAACGCGGAATGAGATCCTGTACGATTTCTTCTTTGCGTGGCTCGAAGATGTAATCGGCTTTGGCTGCTTTCGTTGCACCTTTTGTAGGTTCAACAGGAAGGAAAGCCTCTGCCTGTGTAATCTGTACTGCTGCGTTTTTGAACTGGTTGTAGTAAAGAACAACTTTGTCAAACTCGCCATCAGCAAACGACTTCATGATGCGTTCTGCAACCGGTGCAGTTTTCACATAGCTCATGCCATCGAACAATTCATTGGTATTACCAAGTTCGGGGAACGCAGCCGTGTATTTTGTTCTGCGGAAGAAATCGTTGCCCTTCTTACCAATAGCGAGGTAAGAAATCTGTGCGTTCGAAAAATTCTCGCGGATATCGCTAACCACTTTCTTAATGACAGAAGAGTTGAATCCTCCGCAAAGACCGCGGTTAGAAGTGATCACTACTACGAGCACTTTCTTTACATCGCGTTTGCGGGAATAAACTCCTTCGCTGCTATCAAGACTTGCGCTGAGGTTCTCGAGGATCTCACGCAACTTCTGTGCATACGGACGCATTTGTGTAACTGCATCCTGCGCACGACGAAGCTTCGCTGCAGAAACCATTTTCATAGCAGAAGTAATCTGCTGTGTTGATGACACTGAGGTGATCCTGTTTCGTACTTCCTTTAAACTTGGCATTGTAAGTTATGAGTTGGGAGGGAGGAGGGAGGAGTTGAAGCTCCCTCTTCCATCGTACTTATTATGCTTTATATTTCGCAGAGATTTCTTTTGCTGCTGCTTCGATTTTGCCAGTGATAGCGTCGTCGATTTTGCCAGCCTTCAATTCATTCATTACATCAGCATGTTTGCTGCGCATGTATGTCAGGAAGTCTGTTTCGAACTCTTTCACTTTGTTTACCGGAACGTCGCGCAACAATCCTTTTGTTCCGCAGTAGATAATTGCAACCTGGTCTTCTACACGGAAAGGTGAGAACTGACCTTGTTTCAGAATTTCTACGTTACGTGAACCTTTGTCGATTACCGCTTTCGTAGCAGCATCCAAATCAGATCCGAATTTCGAGAAGGCTTCAAGTTCGCGGTACTGTGCCTGGTCAAGTTTCAATGTACCAGATACTTTCTTCATCGACTTGATCTGAGCGTTACCACCCACACGCGATACAGAAATACCTACGTTGATCGCAGGACGTACACCCGCGTTGAACAAGTTCGACTCAAGGAAGATCTGTCCGTCTGTAATCGAAATTACGTTCGTTGGAATGTAAGCCGATACGTCACCCGCTTGCGTTTCAATGATAGGAAGTGCAGTGAGTGAACCACCACCTTTTACCATGTGACGGATTGACTCCGGAAGATCGTTCATTTCTCTTGCTACTTTGTCTGATGCGTTCACTTTCGCAGCACGCTCGAGGAGACGTGAGTGAAGATAGAATACGTCACCAGGATATGCTTCACGTCCCGGAGGGCGACGAAGAAGAAGTGATACCTCGCGGTAAGCTACAGCTTGTTTTGAAAGATCATCAAATACGATCAACGCAGGACGGCCGGTATCGCGGAAGAACTCACCGATTGCAGCACCCGTCATTGGAGCGTAGAACTGCATTGGTGCAGGATCAGATGCAGTTGAAGCAACTACACACGTGTATGCCATTGCACCCGCATCTTCGAGTACGCGTACAACACCCGCAACAGTTGATCCTTTCTGACCAATTGCAACATATATACAGAATACAGGATTTCCTGCTTCGTAGAATTCTTTCTGGTTGATGATTGTGTCGATACACACAGCAGATTTACCAGTCTGACGGTCACCAATCACAAGCTCACGCTGACCACGGCCGATTGGAATCATCGCGTCGATCGCTTTGATACCAGTCTGCAACGGCTCAGTTACCGGCTGACGATAAATAACACCTGGAGCTTTACGCTCGAGTGGCATTTCGTAAGTCTCTCCCTGGATAGGGCCTTTTCCGTCGATAGGATTTCCAAGTGTATCAACTACACGACCCAACATTCCTTCACCAACTTTGATGGAAGCAATGCGGCCAGTGCGTTTAACACTTGAACCTTCACGAATTTCAGTTGAAGTACCGAGCAATACGGCACCAACGTTGTCTTCTTCAAGGTTAAGAGCGATGCCCTGTAATCCGTTTTCGAATTCGATAAGCTCACCGTAACCTACGTTTGAAAGTCCGTAGATACGAGCGATTCCGTCACCCACCTGGAGTACAGATCCTACTTCTTCGAGTTCTTTTGCCGACTTGAATCCTGCGAGTTGCTGACGGAGGATTGCGGAAACTTCCGCTGGTTTTACTTCTGCCATTTTTGAAAGTAATTAAGTATCTAAGTTTTTAAGTACGCAAGTAATCTATTCATTCATCTGGGAGTGCTAAGTCTGCAGGCTTTTTTACTTGCCTACTTAATTACTTTCCGACTTAAATCTCCGATATGTAAGGATTTTCGCTGAAATTTCTTTCGAGGTTGCGAATCTGGCGAAGGACAGAAGCGTCAACTTGTTTATCGCCGACACGAAGAATGAATCCTCCGAGCAGCGCTTTATCTGTTTTCTCAACGAGCTCAATAGACTTATCACCCGCCGATTGTTTAACCACTTCCAATACCTGCGCGCGAAGCTTATCATCAAGCCCGGTTGCAGAAGTAATAACCGCGGTTAATACCTGTTTATGTTTTTTGTACTGCGACACAAATGCTTCTGCAATTCCTTCCAGCTCACCTTCACGACGTTTGCGTGTGAGGATGTTCATGAATTCTGTGGAAATCACACCGATGTTTCCTCCGAAAATCGCTTTCAGGATATCCAGTTTCTTGTCGGTTTTAACCACGGGGCTATTCAGCAGGATCGACAAATCGCGGTTTGCACGTATTGTTTCGAGCACCAGGCGCATATCTTCATGCACTGGCTCAAGTTGTCCTTTTTCAAGGGCAAGGTCAAGCAGTGATTTCGCATAGCGATGTGAAACTCTTGTTTGTTGCATGTTAGTTCAGTTTCACTGATTTAAGCATGTCGCCAATAAGCTCTTTCTGTTTGTTCTCAGAAGAAAGCTCACGTGCAATAATTTTTTCTGCAATGTCGATTGAAAGCTGAGCAACCTGATTCTTCAATTCAGTGATCGCAGCCATCTTCTCATTCTGGATTGCTTCACGTGCTGAAGTCAGCATTTTCTCGCCTTCTGCTTTTGCTTTCCCTTTTGCTTCTGCGATCATCTGTTCGCGAATCTCTCGCGCTTCTTTGATCATCGAGTCGCGTTCGTTGCGTGCAGCCTGAAGAATTTTTTCGTTCTCAGCTTTGAGGTTGTTCATTTCAGCCTTTGCATTTTCAGCAGACTGAAGAGCATCTTCAATTGACTTCTCACGATCCTTGATCGCTTTCATGATCGGCTTCCATGCAAACTTCGCAAGGATAAATAGCACAGTCAGGAAGGTAAGGCTCATCCAGAAAATGAGACCGTATTCGAAGGAAACAATGCTTGCAAGTACTCTTGGCATAACCTTAAGTTTTAATTCTGATCTATTATTCGTGCCCGCAATGCGCAGGCGTTTTTTTCAAAGAGCCGGAACAGGTTACCAACCGTAAACTGTTCCGGTTTTGTTTTGATCTGGTTTCCCGATTACACGATGAATGTAACAAGTAGACCAATTACCATCGCGAAGAAAGCAGCGCCTTCAACGAGAGCGGCAGTAAGGATCATGTTAGCGCGGATATCACCAGCAGCCTCAGGCTGACGAGCGATAGACTCAAGCGCACTACCACCGATGCGGCCGATACCTACACCTGCGCCGAGAGCAGCAACACCTGCGCCAAGAGCAGCAAGACCGTGTCCGGTTGATGCAGCTTCAAGAAGAATGTTAGACGTCATTTGAATTTATATTTAGGTTAAAAAAATTACGAATTGATTAATGTGCAACGTTTGGTTTGCCGTCGAAGTCTTCCACCAGCGCGTGCTCGTGGTGTTCTTCAACTGCTGAACCGAAATAGATAGCTGAAAGCAATGTAAATACGTAAGCCTGAATGAACGCAACGAGCAACTCGAGGAAGAACATGAACGTGGTGAACAACCAGGATGCGATACCAACACCGATTCCAGTGCCTGTGTTTTCTCCATTTTTCGAGAAGATGAAAATCAGTCCGAAGAACGCGAGTGCAATGATGTGACCTGCCGTGATGTTCGCGAACAATCGGATCATCAAAACAAACGGACGAAGAACAATACCTAAAATTTCAATCGGTGTAAGAATGATGAGCACCCATGGTGGTACGCCCGGCATTGCGAAAATGTGGCGCCAGTAGTGACCGTTACCATTGAAAAGTGTGATGACGAACGTTAATGTTGCGAGGACGAGTGCAACTGAAATACTTCCGGTAAGGTTTGCTCCGCCCGGAAGAATCGGAATAAGACCGAGCATGTTGCTGAACCAGATAAAGAAGAATGCAGTAAGCAGGTAAGGCATGAACTTTTCATACTTCTTACCGATTGCAGGTTTTGCAAGATCATCGCGCACGAACATAATGATGGGCTCGAAGAACGACTGCATGCCGCGTGGTGCTTGTCCAGGCTTGCGTGTGTATGCTTTTGCGATGCTCAGGAATACGAAGCACAGTGCGATCGCAACGATGAACATGCTGGCAACGTTTTTCGTGATTGAAAAATCGATGAGTGTTGCAGTAGCAGTTTCGTTTTCTTTCTTGAGCACGTCATCCCACACCACTACTTTACCTTCCACGAGGAAGTAAGTGTATTTTTCAGTAGTGTACGCCTTTGGCTCGTGTGTATCGTGATTGATGAAATTCGAAGAAGAAAATACGTCAAGGCCTTTATCGCTCTTGATAATTACCGGAAGCGGAATATGAATATCACCTGCAATGTGCCAGTCGTGCGCATCAGCAACGTGCTCCATGATCATGTGACCCGGATCGAATTTCTCGTGTCCACCAGCAGTTTGCTCTTCGATGGTATGTGATGTGTCTGCAGAAAGTGTCTCCGGATCGTAGGCGTACGAGAAAAGAGGCAATAACAGCGCCGCGAGTACAGCGGCTAAACGAGAAGAAGTCGCACTAAAAATCATTGACTATCAGTGTTTTATATCGAATCAGGTGAATTCCCTGAAATTCGAGTGCAAAATTAGGGTATAATCCGAGTGATAGATCAGATTTTGTCAGATTATTTATACAATTCGTCGAGATGTAGATCAACAGGCATTCCCCTGCCGTTGTTGCAGATTTAGAACGTAGGAAGTCGGGAAATACGGATCCCTTATTTCTCAGGGTTCACAGCCGCCTTCTTGGGACTTACAGCCGTATATAAAAGGCTGACTTCGAACACGGTAAAGATGAAGTAGAACGCGGCAAACTCTCCGATAAACACCGCTGCATTTTTTCGCGAGAAAAGGATGAAAACGACCAGAAAGCCGAGGTAGAGGAAAATCTTGATTGTTGTTGCTGCCATAAAACCCTTCACGAAAGATTTTGGGTTTTTTTGAGCGGCTCTCAGCAGAAACCAATGAACCAATGCGGTAACGCCGGCAAATAGACCGAAAGCCACCCACCCAAACCGGTGAGTATATTGAGCGTCAACACTTTGGTTGTATACGTGAAACGCGCCGCCCACGATTAATAGGAAGCCGAGGTAGATGAGGAAGAATCGGGTGATGGAATTCATCGACGCAAAGATAGTCGTGCCACGCCTAAAGACCTTAAAGGTTTTTAAAACCTTTAAGGTCTATGCGCGGGGCTACAAGATTAGGCCAATGTATCCGAAATACGCCATCCCCGAATTGTCATACTCCGGCAGCACCGGCATCATATCGTTTTTGCGCTTCCAAAGCTCGTGGGTTAAATCGTATCGATAAGTTGTGCGGCCACCGAAGTAGAAATTCCCGAAGGTGAGTCGAAACTCTGCGCGTGCACCGGGCGCAACAAAGGGATTCGTGTATCTCGTTTTTTGTCCGTTGATGGTTCTGCGCATTTTCAGATTACCATACGACCAGGCAGTGCCAATTGCAAGCGCAACAGTTTCTCCGGGAATGAAATCCCAGGCAAGAAAACTGAATGTGTGGTGCCATCCGCTCAAGCGCAATTGAACCGAATCTGCCGGTCCGGCATTTACTTTTTGCGGCAGCATGATTCCGAAACAACCTATGATATCGCTGTGCTTTCCGTTGTTGGAAACATCGTCGAGTCCAATCATCATATAGTTGTTGTCGAAACTGCCATGTACACTGGATTGAGCTTCCAGATAATTGTTCAGTGCAGTGGAGTTGAACGGGACGTACATGTATAGTAGTCCCCTGCCATCGCGTTCATGGTTGTACTTGGGCAAATCTTTCATCATGCCAAAGTGAAGTTGAGGTTTTGTGGCGCGGGGAATTATTTTTTCAATTCCACCAGCGAAAATATTTAGCGCGAGGAGAGAAAACGAAACGGAGAGTAAAAATGATTTCATGTACGATATAAGTTGATGCAAGTTAGTTTTAATCGCAATCCTATCTGTCTTTCCAGTTAAATACATAACCGAGATAGACGATGTACTGCATTTCTCTCGCTTGGTATCCCGGCAATGTTTCGCTCGATCCTTTTTTCCACTGCGATTTGGAAATATCGTAACGATACGACCATCTTCCTCCTACAGAAACCGGACCCAATTGAAAACGAAGTTCGGCTCGTAGCATCGGTGCAATGAAAGGGTTCTTGAACATTTCAAATTGTTTCACATTCCCACCGGCGAAATATTTTCTCATTTTGATGCTGCCCCAGAATACTCCGGGTGCAATTACAAAATCAACTGCACGAATTTTGCGAAGAAGATCGAAACCATAAATGCTCGTCATCAATTCCCAGCCGCCGACTTTCAGTTTTGATGAATCTACATTAATGGTCTGGCGCTCGAAGTAGTGAAAAGCAAAACCACCATCCACCATTCCCCCTCGGGCAATTGCAAGTGAGCCTGTGTGTCCAATTCCGTACGTCCGGAATGGTGTAAACGTGTTACTGGCACCTCGTGCAACAAAATAGTCGTTGAGTTGGTAAGGCAGGAAATTGGTGTAACCCGCCTCGATAGTCCATATATCATTGTCCGAAGCAAAACTCCACCTCTTGCTTTTAGCAGTGGATGAAATGCAAATCAAGAATGTTAGAGCAAGGAAAATGTGTTTCATGTGGAAAACACCATCAAGATAGGAATTCACTAGCGTGATCAGTTCAATCCTCGTGTCACTTCTTCTTCACGAAATCGCGAATGAAATACCACATGGCTATAACTACGGAAGTAATCGCCAACGTTAACGTGTAAACAGGAATTTTTTCAGAGAGTGGGTAATTGGCATCAAGCCATCGTCCGGCCAATGTACCGGCGCAGATAATCACAGCCATTGTAGTGGCCATGCCTGCGTACTTTCCTATATCGCTAGGCAGTTTTTTCTGCGAGTTCTTCTGATTGCTCATGCTGGATGCCTTTTACTACGCCACCCATGCTGCACGAACCGGAGAAATCAGCACCTGGTTCAATGGCAAGCTTACCGGTAACAATTTCACCGTTTATTTTAGCAGAGTTTTTCAGCGAGAGCAACTCCTGCACGTTCACTTTTCCGCGAATAGAGCCCGACACGTCGGCGTTCTGACACGTCACTTCACCTTCAACAGATCCTGTAGGACCCACCACGAGCTTGCCACGTGTTTTGAGTGTGCCTTTGAGATTTCCATCAATGCGGATATCACCTCCTGAAACTACATCACCTTCAATAGTGGTTCCGGAACCGATAATATTGACTGTTCCTGAATCGGGTGTGTTGTTACGCATTGGCGCTGACGTTTTGTTGTTGAACATAGTACAGTAGGCAGTTGGGCAGTAGGGCTGTTGGCAGTCGAACCGCGGTTTATATGAATAGTAAAGTTAGGGAATACGTTAAAGGCGACAAAAAGAGTTATTGACCGCTGTTAATATCAGTAGGTAGTAAGCCGTTGGACAATAGGCAGGAGCAAAGCCTGGTATCAGCTGCGTCGCGATTACAAACGGGACGCGGTTGCGAAGAGTGCAAAAGGAAAAACCCGACCTCGTCAAACGGGTGATGAGACCGGGCTCCATAAATTTCATTGGACTGCCAACTGGCCTACTGCCCAACTGCCTACTTCTTCAAAATCTTCTCGTCGAAGAACTTCTTGTAGCCATCCACATCCTTGTTCTTAAGGAATGTGCCGAAGTTCTCGGTAGAAATAACCATGGGCTGGTAAGTTCCCATTCCGAGCCATGCGAAAATTTCGGGCTTTGCCTTGAGGTTGTTGTAGTACGACATCGCAGCAGTCTGGTCAACAAAGCTTTTCACCAGGATTGCCTGATTGTTCGCGTCGATGACAACAGAAGTGATCTGCAGACCCATGGAACCGTAGTTCTGTGTATTGAAATCCGACAGGGCCGTTTTGAATTTGTTGATGTCGGCTGCAGAATTTTTCACCACAACCATGTACTGGAATGCGGTTTTCTCATTCTCCTTGTACGTGGTTGTTTTCACCGTATCGACTGGAGCAACGCCGCCGGATTTCGGTTTACGCAGGAAGTCGAGCATCTGTTGTGCAACAGGTTTGATCGGATCTTTCGGATACGCCGCAATCAATTTCACCAAGGCAGTTTCCATTTGAGGTTGCCCTTGTGTTTTGCCCAGGCTCAAAGCACGGAGGTAGGCAAACTTTGCAGCATGTTCGTGTTTGGTTCCGAAAATGGAGTCGGCATAATTTGCACGATCAACAACAACCTGCCATTTGCTGCGCGAATATTCCATGTACGTTGAATCGTAATACACGCGTACTTTCTCGCGCTCAGCAAGAATGTCTCCTGCTTTCTGAGGATTCTTGATCAGCTGACAATAATCACTCTCGGGGAAGTTGGTGCAGATATAATCGCTTTCCTTCTGTTCTTTTGTTTTGTCGCCCGTTTTCTGGTGAATACGATACAACTGAAAGTGTGATGCCAGTGAATATTTGTGTTTCGGATAGCGTGTTGTCAATGCCTCGTAAGCTTCAACCGCCTTTGGGTAGTTAAGCATCTGATCTTTGTAAATACCACCCAGATTGTACAGTGCATCCGCAACCGCTTCATCCGATTTCGCAATGGCTTCCGGTGTCATCGGAAGATTCTGCAGGTAGTACTGGCGTGTTTGATTGCTGGAGATTTTATCTTTCCCCTTCTTCTTGACAGAGTCTTGCTCTTCCGGATCAATTTCTTCAATAAACTGTTCTTTGTTCGAGCGACGCCAGTCGTCTTCCAGTTTGCGATTGCCCCAGTTGCGCGTGAATTCGTTTACACCAAATCCAACGGTGCTCGGATTATAAAAATACCATTGTCCTGCAGGCTGGTTGTTGTTGCCTTGTGCGTTATTGTTATTATTCGCCGGGCCACCCGCATTACCGTTGTTCATTCGGTCTTCCTGTTCCTGCTTCTTCCGTTCCTCTGCTTTCTTCGCTTCTTCGATGAGCTTGTCGATGTAGGCGTAAAGTGTGGTTGTATCGCCACCGTAAACCTTCACGACCTTTTGCAGACTGTCTTCCGTTGAAACGATATTCAGGTAACGAATCAGATTCTGAAGACTCTTTCGCTTGTCGTCAATCGAATTGTACGTTTTGTAATCTTTCGGCAGGAACATCATCGTGCTGTCGTAGTACGCACCAGCTTGTTTGTATTCCTGATTTTCGAAGCTCATATCGCCCAGCGCGAGATAAGAAATTGCTTTCTGCCTGTTATTCCCCTGGCTCGTCGACACCGACATTCTGTAATACTTCGCAGCTTGTGCTTTGTTGTCTTTCTTCTCGAGCTCAGCCAGTGAATAATAAATCTGATCGCGGAACTCCAGGTTCTTTTCATCGAGCAGCATTTTCTCCAGATCGCGTTTTGCACCGGAAGTATTGGATGAAGTACAGATGCTCAGTCGCGCCCGGTTGAGTTTTGCGTTGAAGAGCATTTCGTATTTTGGATTCAGACCAATGCACTCAGCAAAATATTCGCTGGCTTTTTTGCAGTTGCCTGTTATTTCATACAACTGACCGAGAATGTAATTGTAACGGGCGCGTGTTTTTTTATTCTTCGTAAGCGGAAGAGCTTCCTCGAGATACTTGATTGCGTTCGGATAATTTCCGGTGTGCATGTACAGATCAGCGTACGATGATTTCACGTCTCCCTTCTGAGAATTGGAAAGAGACTTGTCGGAATTAACCACATCGAGCTGGCTTTCTGCAAGTGTATAATCGCCGAGCTGAACTTCGGTGCGTGCTTTCCACATGATGGCAACACTCTGCGAAGGATTGTTCGGGTATTTCTGAATTACGTAATCGAAAAACTTCAGTGCAGTAATGTATTCTGATTTGTAGTAGTGAGCCTGACCCATGATGATCCAGTTCTCATCAATCCACTTCACCGCACCGGCAATTTCAGTTCCGGATTTTGTGGTGATCGCATGACGCTCAACCACGAGTGTAGCTTTCTTGATTGCTTTCTCAAGATCGGTGTAGCAACCTTTCGACTCCGGTGTATTCGGAATGCGGAATACGGGAAGCGGCTGTGTGTAATCGTCGATGTATGTTTTCTCCACTTTATCAGCGGCGTCCTTCATGCTTTCTCTCGCGTAGAAGTAACCGTTGTAGCGGGAAGTAAGATTGTGGTAACTGCGGGTCACCCACGTGTTTTTCGTTGTGGAGCATGCAACAAGCAATGCAACCGCAACGAGTGCCAGAATGGAGTAATAGGATGAAAATCTGCGCTTCACTTTTAACAAATCGGGCTCTCGTTTTCTGTGAAAACCACCGTCAGAACGAGAGGGGAACAAAAATAGTGTATTCTCTGTTCGAAAAGACGGCTTTTTCGCAAATGGTTGCCTCTTAGACGACAGACATCAGGCTTCAGACAGGAGTAATTTATATCCTTCCGGATGGAATTATTTGAAGTGCAAATTTTCACACTACTCCCGCCTCCCGTCTCCCGTCTCCCGACTATCTTTGCAATTCAGCCGAAAAATGAGCGAAGCATCCAAAAAGAAGTCGTGGAGAGAGCGATTGCGTTCCCGCTACCGCATGGTAGTCATGGACGACGATACGTTCGAGGAGCGTGCGTCGGTTACTTTGACGCCACTTGGAATCGTGGTTGCCATGTCGGCGATAACGATTATCATGACTGTGCTTGTCATCAGCTTGATCGCTTTTACACCCATTCGTGAGTACATTCCGGGTTACGCGGATGTGGGCATGCAGGATTCCCTGATTGCGATGAACGAGCGCACAGATTCCCTGATTGCAGAAACCAATGCACGCCAGTTGTATCTCGACAACATTATGAATATTCTGAAGGGCAATGACACTGCCGTGAATATTCAGAATCCGACTGATACCACACGCAGTTATGACAGCCTCGATTTCTCCCGCTCAAAAGAAGATTCGTTGTTGCGCGATGAAATTGAAACGAGCGATCAGTATTCACTCGCCATTGGTGTAACGCGCAGAACCGGAATCAGTGGTTATTTCTTTTTCGCTCCTGTGAAAGGTGAAATCACCAGTTCATTCAATCTTGCCGAAGAACATTTCGGTTGCGATGTTGCCTCTGGTGAAAACGAACCGGTGAAAACAACACTCGACGGAACAGTCATTTCAGCAGGGTGGACACCCGAAGACGGATACGTAATTCAGGTGCAACACGGAAACAATCTCATCTCCGTTTACAAGCACAACGCCGCCCTACTGAAGAAAACCGGTCAGTTCGTAAAAGCCGGAGAACCGATTGCGATCATTGGCAATTCAGGAGAACACTCTACCGGTCCGCACTTACATTTTGAGATCTGGTACAATGGAGCGCCAGTGGATCCGCAGGAGTATGTAGTGTTCTAATAAACTTGATCATTGTACATTGAACATTTGGCGTTGAATATTAATGCTCAACGCCAAACGCACAATTCTCAATGTTCACGGAAGTTCGTTTTGAGATAGTACGCCCTTCGACAGGCTCAGGACAAGCTCCATGGACGGAAAATACTGATCAGACGGATTTTCGTTTTGTTACTTCTTCGAATAACTGAAGTTATAGTAGAGTTATGCGAACACTTAATGTAATTTTTATTCTGGCGTTTTCGGCCCTGCTTATTTCTTTTTCCCGACCGGGAGACGTAAAGCCCGGGCACAAAACTCTTTCCGATTCAAGTTTTGTTGTAGGCGATGTGGTTGCGTTCACACCAGTGTATTTTAACCTGGGTAGGTGCACACTACTTGCGGATAAGGATTCGGTATTCAGTCAGACGGATTCGTTAAAGCCCGTGGTCAAATTCATCAACGATCATCCGAATTTCGTCTTTGAAATCCGTAACCATACTGATACTGTAAATCCTCACGCCTCTACCAAATACACTGCATGTCGTGCAAAATCAGTTCTTGACCGCATGATTGAATTAGGTGCAGATAAAAACAGGCTCACTGCAAAAGGAATGGGGGACATAGAGCCGTTGAAACTGAGCCACACCCTGTATCTGCCATCAGGAGATTCGCTAACAGCTGGCGCCGTTTTAACACACAGGTTCATTGCATCGAGAAAATCGAAAAAGGATGATTGGGAATATCTGCGCATGAAGAACCGGCGCACGGACTTGAAAATTGTCCGAACAGATTATGTAGAGCCGGTGGACACGCTGAAGAAATAAATTATTGGAAGACAAGTCGATCTTCGTGTTTGCGTATGTGCCAGATGTAAATTAAGATCAACCGGCGGTTTCTTTGTTTGAAACCGGCTCCTCGGGTTTCGTAATTTCATATTATGAAGTTTCTTGCTGCATTGCTTCTTTTGGTAGCGTTGGTCTTGAATTGCGGAACCTCTTCTGTTGATGCACTTCAAATCAACAGCGAAGACAGTATTTGCAATGTTGAAAGAAATGCCGCGCGGAAAGGGTTTGAGAAAGGCGATTTTTATCTGCCTGATACACGTGATTACAGGAATCCATCTTATGTTGAAGAGGCATTTTATGTGTTGTACAATGTAAAGCCTAAATATTTTTGGACTGATGTGGTAGGAAATCCAGCTTCTTGTTACGACCTGATGATTGATTCGCTAGTCACAAAAAAATTCGGGAAGGATGCATTTGATCGGGCGCAGGCTTATGCTGACCATTTGCAATCGACATATCCAAACCGATACGGAAGCGATTGCTTTTATAGTCCAAGTTATATACCGAACGGTGATTCGTTAACGGCAGATTTGTGGAAGGTGATTCATTATCCGGAAGCAGCGAAACGAGATAGCATAACGGGGGTGGTATATGTGCGATTGGAAATTGATTCTACAGGATCTGTTTCAAAAGCGACCGTAGTTAAAGGTGTTCGACATGATTTGGATAGTGCGGCGGTCGCTGGAGCCCTTAAGCTCGGAAAATTTCATGTTGAGCGACGCTGGGGTATAAAGCAAGCGGCAGAGTTAAATATTCCAATCAGATTCTCCCTCAAGTAACAGAACTGAGGACCGAGAACTGAGAACCGAGCACTATCTTTGGCCCCGTGAACGATCAAGCAAAAAAACTCGCCATTCTCGGCTCAACCGGTTCAATCGGTACGCAAGCACTAGATGTAGTTGCGTCGCACCCGGATGAATTTGTGGTGGAAGTTCTGGCAGCAGGAAATAATTCTGATTTGCTGATTGAACAGGCGCTGAAGTTCAAACCGAATGTGGTTGTGATCAATGACGTTGGGCAACTCGCGAAGGTGAAAGGCGCGTTGCTGGATGAAGGCATCAAAGTTTACGGCGGTGAAGATGCGCTGGTTGACGTGGTGCAGATGGAAACCATAGACATGGTACTTGCTGCGATTGTAGGTTATGCCGGATTGCGTTCTACACTTGCTGCAATCAATGCCGGAAAGCAAATTGCATTAGCGAATAAAGAAACTCTTGTTGTTGCGGGCGAGCTCGTGACGAAAACGGCGAAGGAAAAAGCAGTGAATCTGTATCCGGTGGATTCCGAACACTCTGCAATTTTTCAATGTCTTGCAGGCGAGTTTCACAATCCGATTGAAAAAATTTACCTCACTGCATCAGGCGGACCTTTCAGAGGAAAAACGCGTGAACAGTTGGCGAATGTTACGAAGGCGGAAGCGCTGAAACATCCGAACTGGTCCATGGGCGCGAAGATTACAATCGACTCTGCGACGTTGATGAACAAAGGACTTGAAGTGATAGAAGCGAAATGGCTTTTTCATCTCAAGCCCGAGCAGATTGATGTGATTGTACATCCGCAAAGCATTGTGCACAGCATTGTACAATTCGGCGATGGTTCCATGAAAGCGCAGATGGGATTACCCGATATGAAATTGCCGATTCAATATGCAATGGGTTATCCCAAGCGTTTGAAATCTGATTTTCCCCGTTTCGATTTTCTGAAATATCCTTCGCTCACATTCGAGCAAGTGGATCGCAAAACGTTTTCGTGTTTGGATCTCGCTTATTCCGCAATGAAACGTGGCGGCAACAACGCCTGCATCATGAATGCTGCGAACGAAATTGCAGTAGAAGCTTTTCTCAATGGCAAAATCAAGTTCCTGCAGATCGCCGAGGTGATTGAAAAGACGATGGCGAAAGCGATTCATATTGCGAGTCCTTCGTACGATGATCTTGTTCGCAGCGACAAAGAGGCGAGGAGACAAGCGGCGGCTTACCTTTAACCACATAGTAACATAGGCCCGTTGTTTTCTTGTTGGGCGAAAGAACTACATAGTTCACAAGAGAATATCGCCAGGCGATATTTCTCATGTAACCTATGATCGCGTAGCGCCTTAGCAAGTATCGAAAACTATGGTTCCTATGTAGTTCGCCGCGGACAATCACAAAAAAAAGAGCCGCAGGTTATGCAGCTCTCTTTTATAAAATCTAAATCGTCTTATCGAACAATCTGAATCTGTTGTTTACCGGAATGAACTACATCAGAAACTTGAACGATAAACGTTCCTTGCGCTTCTGCGGTGAGATCAATTGCATGAGCAGTTTGACCGGAAACACTCTTCAGCATCTCACTGTAAACAACTCGTCCGGTTAGATCCGTAATTTCAATGCTCACGTTTCCGCTGTAGCCTGTGAGATTCAGGTTTACATGTCCATCACCAGGATTCGGGAAGATGTTGAATCCGGCAGCAGAAGTATTTGCTCCGATTGCCGTACAAACATCAACGTAAACACTCGTAGAATCCAGAGACGAACATCCGTTTGCATCCGTGAAAGAATAAACGAGAGAATAAGTTCCAACACCTGTTGAAGGATCGAACATATTTCCGGTTACACCCGGACCAGCCCACGCTCCACCAGCAGGTGAACCTGTAAGTGTTACGTCGTTGTCGGCAAGGCAAACTGTGTCCATCGCTGCACTTGCTGTTACCGTAGGAATGGTGTTGATTGTAACGTTGATAGTATCATTAGCTGTGCAACCGTTAACGTCAGTCACACTTACAAAGTAAGATCCGCTGGTAGAAGCAACATTCGTTTGAGCTGTGCTGTTGTCATTCCACAGATAAGTAGAACCGGAGTTGCCTGCATCGAGTGTTGCAGTTCCGCCGCATTGTGTAATATCAGTTCCGAGGTTTACAACCGGAATCGGGTTCAACACCACAGAGATTGTATCTGCATCCATACATCCGTTTGCATCTGTAATCGAAACGTTGTACGATCCGCTTGCAGTTACGTTGATGATTTGTGTTACTGCGCTTGTGCTCCACAGGTATGTAGAACCAGCATTGCCTGCATCAAGCATCACAGACGAGCCGCACATCGTAATGTCTGCACCCAACGCAACAACCGGCAATGCGTTTACCG
The DNA here is from genome assembly GCA_040377305.1 of Flavobacteriales bacterium. GTDB lineage: Bacteria > Bacteroidota > Bacteroidia > Palsa-965 > Palsa-965. Next base: position 142,222 of record JBEIPA010000009.1, read on the forward strand.
TTACTGTAGTGTTCATTGCAGTTCCTGTTCCGCATGCATTAATTCCTGCAACAGAAACAGTACCTGATGTTGTACCAAATACAACTGTAATTGTGGTTGTTCCTTGTCCGCTTTGTATCACCGAACCTGCAGGCACATTCCATAAATAGGAATTCGCTCCCGGAACAGCACTAATGCTGAAAGACTCTGTAGATCCTGCACAAACAGAAACTGAACCTGTGATTGCACCTGGTTGTGGTGGTACACCCGAAGCTGAACTCGGAGTGATATTAACGAGACCGCTACCTGTTCGTGCAGCCGGTGTATTGATCTGATTCGTGCCACCATTGAAGGAGCCGCCACCGCCGCCGCCTGCTCTTGTACTCGAACCTTCACCACCGCCACCGCCGGAATAACCGCCACCGCCACCACATCCGCACACGGCACCACCTCCGCCGCCAAATCCACCATCACCTTCCAGACCCGGACCGCCCGTGAATGAAGGGGTACCATCTCCACCTGTAAACAGTGGATAAGTTAGTCCAGCTGTACAGCCGTTCCCCCAAGTTGAGTTTCCTCCAGAAGTTAACCAGCCGGTTCCGCCAGAACCCACACCCGATGGTGCTGATCCCGATCCGCCGTTTCCTCCTGTACCTCCCGGTGCTGAAGAAGGTCCATTGCCTTGTGTTCCACTAGTGGTGATCGATGCATCAATACCGAAAATGTACGTAGTTGGTGTCCAGTTAGTGTTTCCACCGCCACCACCACCTGCCGCAACAAGCAGTGTACGCCCAGGACCATTGCTTTTCCAGACAAAAGTTCCACCGCCACCGCCGGAAGATGCTGCCGGTCCGCCGCAGGCATTCACTTCACCCTGATGGCCAACAACAATGTAAATGGTGTCGCCCAGAGTCACCGGAAATGTTCCTTGAATACGTGCGCCAAGCCCACCATTCGTATTGCCACCCTGTGCTCCGTATGCATCAATATCAATTGATGTTACGCAGCCAGTAACCACATATTGCTGGATCGTACCATTCTTTCCGGTACCCGTGGGGTTAAAGGTTAATGTCTGTGCTTGCAGTGAAACGAGACCGACTGCCGCGATTATTGTAAAAATTCCTCTCATGTTAGGATTGGTTTAAGTGAATTGCCTGACGACAAATTACAAAAAAATACAAATAATCCAGAATCGGTTTTCCGGAGACGGGCTGATTCAGGGGAATGAACATCAGGACTATATGAATTGGTTACCTTTGCCTTCGCAATAAAAAACGAGCTGTGGTAAAATTCACCCTTTTCTTCATGAGTCTTTCGTTCCTGATCATTCTTCATGAATTCGGGCACTATATAACTGCGCGTTGGTTCAAAGCCCGCGTTGATAAATTCTATCTCTTTTTCGACTTCCTGTTTCCATTCGGCAACTTGCTGAAGTTTTCTTTGTTCAAGAAAAAAATCGGGAATACCGAATACGGTCTTGGTTGGTTTCCTTTTGGCGGGTACGTAGACATTGCCGGTATGATGGCAGATCCTGATAAACCAGATCAGAAGCCGGAGCCCGATGAATTCCGCGCAAAAAAACCTTATCAGCGTTTGATCATCCTTGCAGGAGGAATCACCGTAAACTTTTTACTCGCGATCATTATTTACAGCATGATTTTCTTTGCATGGGGAGAAGAATATCTTCCAACCAGCGAAGCACGTTACGGAATTACGGTCGATTCATTGCTCACGAACGTTGGTTTGCATGATGGTGACAAAATCGTTTCTGTAGACAACAAACCGGTTGAACGTTTCAACTCATTGACTTCATTGATCTTTATTGATCAGGCGAAATCAATTCAGGTTATGCGTAATGGCAAGGAAGAAAACATTATGCTTCCTGACCTTGATAAGTCATTGCTAAAAGCAGAGAATGCCAAATTCCTGATCGAGCCCCGTTTCCCCTTCGTAGTCGACAGCGTGTTTACTGATTTACCTGGATACAGCGCTGGATTCAAAGAGAACGATAGTCTTGTTACGCTTAACGGCGATTCACTGCTGTACTATCAGCAGTTTGTAAAAGAGCTGCAACATCAGAAGAGCAAACCGGTTGTTGTTGGACTTTATCGCAATGGTCAGTGGATGGAAATTCCGGTGACCGTGAACGAAGAAGCTCGCATCGGGTTACTTCCTTACTCAGGCGACCGCTATCTTAAGACGAAGAAAATGGAGTATGGCTTTTTCGAATCATGGGGCTTGGGTTGGAATCGGACACTGGACAAGTTGGGCGGTTACATCAAACAAATGCGTTTGATCTTCTCGAAAGAAGGAGTTACGAAAGTGGGTGGATTTGCAAGTATCGCCAGCGTATTCCCGGAAGGGTGGGATTGGAGAGGATTCTGGGAAATCACTGCAATGTTATCCGTGATTCTTGCGTTTATGAACTTACTGCCGATTCCGGTTCTCGACGGAGGCTATATTCTCTTCGTTTTGTGGGAAATGGTTACCGGGAAGAAGGTTAGCGACAAGTTCATGAACAAAGCACTTACAGTTGGCATGTATCTTGTTTTAGGATTGCTGGTGCTTGCCAATGGTAATGATATCTATCGATTCCTGATAAAGTAATCAGTTGATGTTCGGATTAGGTAGTTAATGGCGGGCATTTAAAGTGATGGAATCAACTAATCGGCATATTAACTAATCAACTAATTGACATGTCGCGCTGTTTAACAGTACTCTTCTTCGTCCTGATTAGTGTAAGTTCCATTGCACAGTCGTCTACACGTACTTCCGACACGGCAACCGATGTAAAAACCACCGGCGCAAACGGAAAGGCGAATGTGCTCATCATTCCATGGTCGCCGAAAATGTTTAACGGCAGCTCGGATGTAACGCGCGACATCAGCACAACCAGCGGAGAGAATTACAACACCATCCAGGAAACGTTTCGCATGGGCATGTGTATGCAGATGAAGACAACGTTTTCTGCAGCGTATAATGCAACCACGTTGCTCGACGATACTGCAACGATGAAAGTCGATCTGATGTACGTGTACAACGTAACTGCCACAGAATACATTTCAGTGAACGCTCCGTTGAATCCGGAACCTGCTGTGAAGAAAGATGTGAAAGATGCAGGCGCAGGATCAGTAACCGGAATTAAGAACGGACAAGTTCAGGTAGAACAGCAAGAAGGTGAAAAGTTCATGAACACAGTTCTGCTTAGCCCAAATCTTTTGGATCACCTCCGGAAAGCATACAAGTGTGAATACGTCGTGTTTCTTAATCAACTCGACATGCAGAATGATTTCGGAACTGATCCGTACAACACAACCGGCATGACCGATTTCAAACGCAGCTCATCTTTGCATTGGACTATTTTCAACACTTCAACCAAGAAGCGTGTGGCGATGGGCAAGAACAAAGCGTTGTTCCCGAACACGCATAAAACCACGAAGAAAATTATGGATGCTTCGTTTGGTGTTGTTTCGAAAGCGGTGTACGACAAGTTCGTTGTCGCGATTACTCCGAAAAAGTAACGCGGATTCTGAAGTTGGTTTCCTGTTAATCTTTCACTCGGATCATCAAGGTATATTGAACGTTTCAATATTGGATTTTATGAGATAAGCTTAACACATCTATCTCATTAAATCCGCAGAGTGGCGTTTCTGTTCACCAGACTCATCCGAACGAGTGAATAGAAAACAACGAGCATCGTAATCCGCGTTCCTTTTCTGCACGCGATCCCTGCATTTTTCGACGATTCCACCCCTTTTCACTGACGAAACGTGGACACTCTGAGAGCCTATTTGCCTACCTTTGTTATCCCCAAAACAGTACGCAGTTTTCAGTGCGCGGTGCGCAGTGTCTGCCGAAAAACTTTACAACATGACTACAACAGCAACAGACACATTCGGAATCGCGAAAGCACTTAAGCAACTTGGTATTACTGAGAGCAATTACGGCGCTTCAACCGGAACGATTCATTGGAACACAAAAGGCAAGAAAGTAGATTCATACTCTCCTGCTGATGGACAATTTATCGGCAGCACAAATCAGGCAGGTGATGAAGATTACCAACGCGTGATGAAAGCTGCAGAAGAAGCGTTCAAAGTGTGGCGCATGATGCCGGCACCGAAACGCGGAGAAGTTGTTCGTCAGATCGGCGACAAGCTTCGCGAGTTCAAACATCCGCTCGGTCAACTCGTTTCTTACGAAATGGGAAAATCGTTGCAGGAAGGTTTGGGCGAAGTACAGGAGATGATCGACATCTGCGATTTCGCAGTCGGACTATCACGTCAGCTCTACGGATTAACAATGCATAGCGAACGTCCCAAACACAGGATGTACGAGCAATATCATCCACTCGGAATTGTAGGAATTATTTCTGCGTTCAATTTCCCGGTTGCTGTGTGGGCGTGGAATGCAGCACTCGCGTGGGTATGCGGAGACGTTTGCGTTTGGAAGCCATCATCGAAAACTCCGCTGTGCGCAATCGCGTGTCAGAATATTATTTCTTCCGTGTTGAAAGACAACAACGTGCCTGAAGGTGTTTCGTGTGTGCTCATCGGAAATCCGGTTGGCGATATGATGAACAACGACGGTCGTGTTCCTTTGATTTCTTTCACAGGCTCAACACGCATCGGAAGAATTGTTGCCGGTGCAACTGCGCAACGTTTCGGAAGATCAATTCTTGAACTTGGCGGAAACAATGCCATCATCGTTTCTGAACATGCAGATTTGAGCATGGTACTTGTTGGAGCTGTGTTCGGCGCAGTGGGAACAGCAGGACAGCGTTGCACATCAACACGTCGATTGATTGTTCACGAAAGCGTTTACGACAAAACAATTTCTGTTCTGAAGAACGCATACAATCAGTTGAGCATCGGCAATCCATTGGATTCAAAGAATCACGTTGGTCCGCTGATCGATGTGAAAGCAACCGAAGATTATCTCAACGCGATTGAACGTGCGAAGAAAGAAGGCGGAAAAGTGATTGTTGAAGGCGGTGTTCTTTCCGGCGCAGGATACGAAAGCGGATGTTACGTGAAGCCGTGCATCATAGAAGCGAAGAATGAATATCACATCGTACAGGAAGAGACATTTGCTCCGATTCTGTATGTGATGAAATACAAAACCATTGACGAAGCGATTGCGATGCAGAATGGTGTTCCGCAAGGGTTGTCTTCATCGATCTTCACCAACAGCATGCGTGAAATGGAACAGTTCCTTTCTCACGAAGGATCTGATTGCGGAATTGCAAACGTGAACATTGGCACTTCAGGTGCGGAGATCGGCGGAGCATTCGGCGGTGAAAAAGAAACCGGTGGCGGACGTGAGTCGGGCTCTGATGCATGGAAAGTGTACATGCGCAGACAGACGAACACGATTAACTATTCTACAAGCCTGCCGTTGGCGCAGGGAATCAAGTTCGACTTGTAGGCTAAAAATTATTTGACCACAAAGCGCAAAGTCACAAAGAAAATTTGTGGCTTTTGTGTTTCATGTGGTTAAGGCTAACTTTGAAAGCATGAAGCTGATACGGATCTTGTTTGTGCTTGTTTTGTCAACGTCTACATTGTTCGCGAAAGATTTGCTGCGTGCGGGTCAATGGCGCGGCATGTTGCAGATGAACGACACTACAGAACTTCCTTTCACATTTGAGATTCAACATGGTGATGGAGGATCTTTTTTCACCGTGATTAACGCAAGTGAACGGATTCTTGTAGATGCATTTGTATTCACAAACGATTCTGTGAAATGGACGATGCCCGTGTTTAATACGAAGTTTCGATGCAGACGCGAAAGTGATTCAACGTTTTCGGGCGAGTGGAATAACACAGCTGCCAGTAAACCGTATGTGCTGAAATTTCGTGCGGTGTATGGAGAGTCGCGTTTTCCGGTAGTTCCGCAGTGTGCGGGCTTTTACGATTTCGAGGGAAAGTGGGAATGCACATTTTCACCGGGGGAGAAAAGTCAGAGTAAAGCAATCGGACTTTTCAGTTTCGGAGATCACGGAACGTACACGGGAACATTTGCAACTGAGTTTGGCGATTATCGTTTTCTCGAGGGAGCACATACGGCATGTGATGAAATTGCCTTATCGTGTTTTGATGGCCAGTTTGCATTTCTTTTCATAATGAAAGTGCGCTTCGATTCCATGCAGGGAGAATATTGGTCCGGAAAATATTATCACGAAACATGGAAAGCAAAACGCAACGACAATTTTGAATTGCGCGATCCTGATAAGCTCGCTTGGGCAAAAGATTCCACCGATGTTGATTTCACATTCAACGATCTAAATGGAAAACCAGTCTCGCTTTCTGATTACAGAGGAAAAGTTGTAATCCTGCAAGTGATGGGTACATGGTGTCCGAATTGTCTGGATGAAACAAAGTGGATGCAGGAAGTGTACACGAAGTATCACGATCAGGGATTGGAAATTATCGGACTTTCCTACGAACGTAAAGGTGATACAGCTACACAAAACGCTGCGATCCGAAGAATACGTGATCGATTTGGTGTAACGTATACATTGCTGAATACCGGCAAGAGCGGCAAGGATTCTGCATCAGCCAGTTTGCCATTCATCAGTGGAATATTTGCTTTTCCAACGAGCATTTACATTGACAGAAGCGGAAATGTACGACGTATTCACAGTGGATACAACGGCCCTGCGACGGGGGCATATTACACACGTGATTCAGAGCATGCATTGCGATTGATTCAGGAATTGCTCGCAGAGAAACCGAAGAAGTAATGCAGAACAACCGCTTCTTTCTCAAGCTGTCTTATCTCGGCACGGAATATTCCGGCTGGCAGTTCCAGTTGAATGTTCCAACCGTGCAGGAAACACTTGAGAAAACGCTTTCGGCAATTCTTCACGAAAAGATTACGGTTATCGGTTGTGGCAGAACAGATGCCGGAGTTCATGCCTCAGAATATTTCGCACACATTGATGCAACACGAAACGATTTGCACAGTGATCCGCAATTTCTTTTTCGTTTGAACAAGTCATTGCCGCCTTCTATTGCCGTGCACACCGTGTATGCCGTGCCGGAAACTGCACACGCACGATTTTCCGCAACATCGAGAAGCTACACGTATTTCATCACTCCAACGAAGAATGCAATTGACAGCGCAACATCGTGGTACGTTCACGAACCGTTGAATATTGACGCGATGAATGAAGCAGCAGAAATCATTCTTAGTTACGATGATTTTATTTCCTTCAGCAAAACGGGAGGTGAAATGAAAACGAGTTTGTGCAGAGTGACACATTCGCAGTGGACCGAAGAGAATGGCAAGATTGTTTATCGCATTACTTCGAATCGATTTTTGCGCAACATGGTTCGTATGTGTGTAGGTACGATGGTGGAAGTAGGAGCAGGGAGAATGTCCCCACAACGCGTGAAGGAATTATTGGACGGAAAAAAGCAACCGGAAATTCTGCATATCGCTCATGCGAATGGATTATTTTTGAGTGAGGTGAAGTATCCAATTATATTCGAACAAAATGTCTGAAGACGCAATCATTTGGATCAGCATTGCTGGCGTTGGGGTTTTAGCGGCCCTGATTGTGGCGCTCGCGAATTATTTCACGATACGTTCTCAACAACGTCGTGGAAAGCAAATGATGAAGAACATTACGGATGGAAAATACGACAAGAGCAAAAAGCATTTTGGTGATCAGGGCGGTTGGGAAACTGATGAGTATACGGACACGACGAATGCACCGCCGAAATAAATAATTTGACGAGCAATCCCTCCATCTGCACTTTAATTTCCTTTCGCAAACGACAACGTAAATTTTGTCCCCCGGCCCGCAGTACTTTTCACCTGAACTTTTCCTTCTAGCTTTTCAATTGCTTTCTTTACAAGATACAATCCCAATCCTGAGCCTTCCGGAGAATTTGTTCCTTTGAAATACATATCGAATATCTTATCCTGAATTTCCATAGGAATCCCTATTCCGTTATCCTCCACCGTTATTATTGTGGAATCAGAAGTTTGTATAAAATCAATATTCAGGAACGAATGATCAAGTGCATGGTTCTGATAGCGGATGCCGTTCTCAATTAAGTGAACCAATACCGTTTTTAACAGAAAGAGATTTGTGCGCATAATAGCGCTGTTGGGAATATTGATGTTCAACTTTATTCTGGAGTAGCCGTAATTGTTGTGCATCAGAGAAATCATTTCCTGAATAATAACTTTCGGGTAAACAAGATCATCGCGCTTAACCGTCTCTTTAATTTCCATGGCGCGAATAAACTGCGTACGTATAACATTCAGTTTCTTCGCCTGACTTTCGATCATCGCGATGTACTTGACCGCCAGCGGATCTGATATATCCTGTTTGCTCACTTCAATCAATCCCAGAATGGAAGATAGCGGAGCGTGCAGATCGTGGGAGGATTTATAAATGTATGTTTCCAGCTCACTCGCTGAATTGCGCAGACTTTCTTTAGCCACGGTAATTTCTGTGATGTCCTGACACACGCCGAATAATCCAGTGGGTTTTCCATTCTCACCGAACTCAAATTTGCAGATGGAGTGAATGTGCTTAACCGTTCCATCACTCAACACAATGCGATGTTCAATATCCGAATCCTTGTAAGAATCCTGATCACACTGAAGCTGTAGCAATACGGCCGGTCGATCCTGAGGATGAATCAGGGAAACCCATTGTTCAAAATCATAAACAGTTTCAGTTGCCGGCAACCCATAGATCTTACAAGTTTCTTCCGAGCAATTGGCTTTTCCGGTCGTAAAATCCAATTCCCAATGTCCTACTTTGGCGATTGACTGCGCCCGCTTCAGCAACATTTTCTTGTATTGATTTTCTTCGAGCGTTTTTTTCAGTTCACTGATATCTGTTATTGCATGTGTAGTTCCAATGCGAATCCCGTGGTCGTTGAGGCAAGGTGAATTTTTGGTGATCGCCCAAATTGATTCTCCCGATTTGGTCTTTAGGTTTAATTCAGCCGTACCCGAATTCTCAGTCCATACTACTGAACCTAATCCGTTCAATAGTAGTGAAGAGTTCGATCCGTAAAGTTCGTCCTGATTATAACCTAAAAGCGCGCGAAAGCTATTGTTGGTATACATGACATGACCGTTCAGGTCAACCATTACGACACCTTCGGACATGGTGTCGATAATCCGGTCTACTTGTTTTCTTGGAGAGAAATCGAGCAGATTGTATTTCTTAATCGCGATGTAGGCGATCACAGAGAATACAGTCATGAGTGGAGTAGTAAGTGGCACCAGGTCGATGTGGAGAGCTAGCGGAAATATGATCTCCGAGATAAGACCACCTAAGTAAGGAACTGTAACTCCAATTAGCAGCAACAGGTATGGACGGCGCGCAATTTTGTCTTTCCTGTTTTTCCAGTATGCTCTCCATAATAGAACGGGCATCAACAAGGAGACACCAGCGATAAACATGTACACCACGTGATTAGCCGCTGAATTATCCGGATTAGCGATCCAACCCCAAGCGGAATTATACACCAGGGTGTGTTTGCAATCACCAGCAAATATGATCATCTCCAATAGGAATGCAGGCAGTATGAAGGGAGCTACGTGTTTGCCCGATTCAACCAGCTTTGACAAACGCGTGTATTCCAAAACCACAATTGCACCTGCTGCTGCAATGAATACCCAGGGCGAAAATGATATTTTTTGCCAGCGTGTAGCTGCTTGTTCGGTCACCGACATGTGCATCATTCCATCGGAAAATTGCGCAACCCCTAACAGGAAAATGAAGAGAACAAATACTCTGTTCAAACGCGTTCCCGGGAGTTTCACTGTAACAAATACGGCCAGCACCAGATTGATCAATGCGGGCAGAATGTACAGGGGAATATTACTGATCCAGGTTGAATTAATATCAAATAACTGTGTCATTTCTTTAGTAAAAATTTGAACTACAAAAGTCCGGCAAGAGCTGCCTCTAATTCATGACCAAGATCACATGCGAATTTTGCCGGTTGCAGTGGAACAATCGAGTCAAAGGGCAGTATTTAAGACGCAATGTGCTGTATTGAGCATGTAACGGCATTATAAGAGAGGAGACGTGAAAACTGACTTTTATCAGGTGGCGCCGGACAAATGCAGGACATTCTGCATATTTTGCCAATGGCATTTTGGGTTTGGCAGTTATTGCAACATGCGGAAGTGCCGGTCAGAACTTGAGGTAATTATTGGTTTAACTGCAATTCGAAGCAAGCCATAGGCACAATCCCGTTTCTCAGTTCACTGCAGTTGGTGTTATTTCGTTGCACAATAGATTCTCATACTATGAAACGGATGTCTTTCTTTTTTGTAATGCTCGCGCCGGTTTTTGCTCAGGCACAATCTGTACCAACCAGAGACACAATTGTCTATTTCTTCAAGCCGCACTTTACGCTGTTCGTAGCTCCGCTGGCAATGGCGGATTACATCGGCGGGTACAATTTCCGTTTTGGCACAGAATATTCTCTCGGGGAAAATGTAAACGGATTGACCGAAGTGAGTGTGTATATGCCTTGGCATCAGCACTACAATTATGTTTCAGGATTCAAAGTGAGACAGGATTTCCGCAAGTACAACATGAGTAAAATGATGTTCGCAGGTGGATCAATCATGCTTAAGCAGCAGAACATTGATCACATTGCCGTAATTCCGATTACCGATTCCACGTATTACAAAAAATCGTACACACTCCATAAAACCATTGTGTCGCCTTCATTCACCATTGGATTTAATCAAAATATCTACAACCATTGGTATTTTGACGTTGCGGCTTACGCCGGATTCCGATTAAAGTCTGCTAATACGGAAGGCTTGACACCAACGGAACGCTCCACGATGTGGAACTACGATATTGAATATGATGACCTGGACAGGAAGACGATGCTGAAGCAGGGGCAACACATCGGAATTGAATTGCAGGCATGTCTGAGAATCGGATATGTATTTAGCTGAGTATTTGTATTAACTTTTCTGCATGAAATCCAGACGGCGGTCCCGCCAGCATTCACTATTTGAGTTTTTGAACACGTGTTGTCTATGAGAAATTATTTTATTCCGATTTCGTTTCTGCTGATTTTGCTATCCGGTTGTGGTGACCATCAGAACGTAGAAACAACAGTTGATCCATCCGACTCCATTATTTTCAAAGACGCACAGGGAAATTTTCTGACTCTCGCAGATCTGGACAGCTTCTCCGGCACGATTGCCTATGAAATTCCCGACGACATCGAAGTGAATCCGGAAGCGAGTCGTTTGCATCAGGAAGGACGAATGCTTGCTGGGGAAGGCAAATACGCCGAGTCGGTCGAAAAGCTAAAAGCCGCAATGGAGATTCAACCGGAGTGGGCGTATCCACCGTACGATCTTGCGTACACGTATTCACTCATGGGTGATGATGCGAGCGCCCTGAAATACTACGAGCTTACCGATTCACTTCGCCCGCATGGATTTTTCACCTGCAAAACAGCATTGTGGAGCTTACGCGCAGAACGTGATGGAAAATTTCCACATGGCGCATACATGACCTTCATGCAGATTGAATGGTCATCGAACGACAAGGAGAAAAAGGCAATCGCGCAAATGATTGTTGACACACTTCCATTGTACGCTCCGGCGTGGATGGAGTTAAGTCATTTGCTCGAAGACAATCTCGCGCGACTGGATGCCATTGAACGCGGACTGGCTGCAGATCCTGATGCAGAAACAAAGGGAATGATGCTCATTAACAAAGCGGCTATTCTGAATTTGCAAGGACAGCACGATGAAGGAGTGGCTATTCTAGGCGAAGTTATTTTTGATCCGGAAACGACGGGCTCGAATAGAGAATTAGCAAAGACGACGTTGAAGACGTTTTATTAGGAACGCCATGAAACTTAGTAAAAGGATTAAACGCTCAATGTTCAACGGTCAAGTGTCAAGTGAAAAACAAAACAAAAACGCTCTTCTCAGCCGCGGCTGACGAAGAGCGCTTTCGCCCAGACCAATTAACACACAATCAAAATTCCAGCGGCATAAAAACCCATATCTACACAGCTGGATAAATTTATTTCAGCAACGTTACACTTCCTGTGAATTTGTGTTGCTTGCCTTCGAAGTCTTTGATGAATACCTTATAAACATAAACGTCTTGCTGTGCAATTTCAGTTCCTCCGCTTGCGCGACCGTCCCAACCTTCGTAGAGATCATCGCTTTCGAAAATCAGGTTGCCCCAACGGTCGTACATCTGCATGGTAAACGTGTTGATCTCTGTTGCGTAAACGTAGAATGATTCGTTGATACCGTCCCCGTTTGGCGTGAATGCAGTTGGAATGAAGATGGTGAACTCCGGCGTTACTTCCACGAGGTGTTCTACCGTATCCATGCATCCACCGAATGATTCTGCAATCAAGCGAACATTGTAGGTTCCAACGCGAGCGTACGTATGTGCAGGTGAAGCGAGTGTTGATGTTGCTGTGTCGCCAAAATCCCAGAGCCATCCCAGTGTATTAACCGAACACAGGTCGGTGAATAGGATCGTTGGTTCTACAATTGTCACCTCGTCGGTTGATGAAGTGAAATTGGCAAGTGGAGAATCGTAGACGATAAGCGTCACCTGATTACTGTTGGTGCCCGTGCAACCGAACGGACTTGTTGCCGTTACACTCACGGTGTAGTTTCCACTCAGTGTGTAATCGTGGTTCGTAGTTGCACCGGTTCCTGTTGAGTTGTCGCCAAAATCCCAGAAGTAAGTACAACCTGTATTTACTGCTGCGGTATCATTGAACGTAAGATTAACCGCATCACAACCTGAACCAAACTGCGGATCAAGCGTTACAACCGGAATCTGATGCACTGTTACCTGTGTGGTAGCAGGAACAACAACTCCACAAATGTTTGTTACGTTCACGCTGTAAGTTGTTGTTTGCGTTGGATACACCGTGTGTGGACCAGGTCCGAATACATTGATGCTCCAGTTCCATGTGAGTGGGCCGGTATTTCCGTTTACGCTGGTTGTAATTTGTGCACTTGCGCCTGCGCAGATGGATGGAGATGAAGATACACTCAGGTTCGCAGGAGAGAATTGGAACACATCAGCCGCAATGGTAAGCGGTGCACTTGCACATCCGTTCGCATCGACTGCACTCACTGTCCATGTTGTTGGCGCAGCAGCATACACGGTGTATGAACTTGCATTTCCGAGATTCGGCGACCAGTTGTAGGTGTATGTTCCTGTTCCACCTGATCCGTAAGCTGCGATCATGAAAGCCTGGTTCAGACAAATTGTATCGCCGGGAGAAACCGCAACCACCACAGGCGTTGGTTCAGTGATTGTAACTGTGCCGATTGTTGCACACCCGTTTGCATCTGTAACTGTAACGGTGAACATTCCTGCAATCATGTTGGCTGCGTTTGCGTTGAACTGTGCAGGCATTGTGTTCCAGCTATACGTGTAGGGAGCAGTTCCGCCTGATGATTGTACAGCGGCAGTTCCGTCGTTGCCACCATGACAGGTAACAGGAGTCCAACCAGTCATGATTGTATTCAGCGCCGGTGGCTGGGTAATGTTTATCGTGTTTACAGAAACGCACCCGTTTGCATCAATGATTGTTGCGGAAACATTTCCTGCACTGAGATTGATTGCATTCAAACCATTCTGCACCGGATTACTGCTCCAGGATACATTGTATGGACCAACACCGCCGTTTACGTTGATGGAAGTTGAGCCATTTGCGCCACCGTAACAAGTAACATCAGAAACGTTAATCGTACTGGTGATTGCAAGTGGTTCTGTGATTGACACATTTTGTGTTGTCGTGCAACCATTCGCATCAGAGATCACGACACTGTAGTTTCCTGCAGTGAGACTAGTTGCCGTTGCAGTTGTTTGCGCAGGTGCAGAATTCCAGCTGTAGTTATAAGGTAGTGTCCCCCCTGATGGTGTTGTACTCGCAGAGCCGTTTGTTCCCTGAGCGCATGTTACATCACTGATTACATTGCTGATTGCAGTGAGTGCAGATAGCGGTTGTGTAATCGTGTACGTTGCAGTTTGTGTACAACCACTTGCTGTAGTAACAACCACACTGTATGTTCCTGCAGAAACTCCAATGAGATTTGCAGTTGTTGTGTTGTTCGACCACTGATAGGTGTATGGTTGTTGTCCACCGTTAACGTTTAAGTAAATGTCTTCTGTTCCGCCGAAGCACGCAATGTCGTTGTAAGTTGCCGTAACGTTTGAATTCGCCGGACCAGGAATAACAACAGCCACTGCGTTCGAGACGCATCCCGTAGCATCTGTAACATACACGGTATAAGTTCCCGCGGTTAACCCATTCGCGTTGGCGCTATTGCCTCCTGAGGGTTGCCAGTTGAAACTATACGGACCGGTCCCTCCGGTAGCTAGTGCAGTTGCAGTGCCATTTGATGCACCACAGTTAGTGGCTGTTGTAGTTACGCCCACGTTGAACCCAGTAACCGTTATGCAGAAAGCATAGGTTTGAGATCCCGCGTATGGACATGCATCATCGCTCACAGTTACAGTGAAGCACCATGGCGTTGTACTGATATCGGCTTGTGTTGGAATCCACGAGAAGTTTCCTGTTGGAAGCGGTCCACCAGTTGTGTTAAATGTTCCGCCGGCGATTCCGCTGTTCCAGGTCATCGTAATATTTTGTCCTGCATCCGGATCGTTTGAAAAAATGTTGAACTGAATAAGGGAGCCGGCGCAACCGGATATACTATATGTATTTGTATTGTTAATTCCGGTTGCAGACGGAAGGTTATTGTTGCACATCACCGTGCGTACTTGTATGTCGCGAACAATTGTTCCGATCAGAACTCCGTTTCTCCATTCCTCAACGCGAACAGCCATCACTGCTACAATGATCTGGCTTGGATTCATACAGATGTCGCCTGTTACCGGATTTATGGAGACAGCCGGAACGGAAGGTATAGGATTCACTGCGGAATAAGGTGCGAGGAATGTCACCGGTGCAGCAGGGCCCGACAGTGGATCGACTAACGAATAAGCGAGTGAATCGCCATCGATATCGAGCGCTCCGTGATTGAAGCAATAGCTTTGTCCGGCACAGATAAACGGAACCGGACGGTTAGAAAACGAAGGTGAATTATTGCAAACAGCAACTACGTTATTTAATGTGGTTTCGATATAGATGTTTTGCCCGCCGGGATTGCTGATGGTGTTGATTGCAGTGTTGCGGCAACAAAGTGTGAAACTGAATACCCAATCGGTGCAGGCTTGCGGAAGAATAATTGTGCCTTCGTAAATCCACTCCTGAACGCCAGGATACAATCCGCCGGCACATTCTGTAGTGAGTGTAGGACAAATGGGAGTTACATCTTGTCCTGTTCCTGCAATCGGGTAAAGTGTAGTTGAAAAATTCTGGTTGCAGGAGATTGATGAAATGTCAATGTTAACGTTTGCAGGTGCGTTTACTCCTGCACAATCGCGATAGAACGCAAGGCGTAACCGATATTGGTTGTTGCCTAAACACGTGTAAGTGAGATCACCTCCTTGTGCGTGTGAAGCATAAGCTTCTCCGGATAGCTGAATGAAACCTACAATCAGCAGCAGTATTAATTTCCAGTTTATTGTGTAAGCCTGTTTCATATTTCCCTCTCTTTCCTGGTTAGTGTGTGTTTTGTCCCGGCGATGGAGCTTTGTGCTACTTCGACTACGCTCAGTCTGACAAAGCATCGTCTTCCGGGGAAAGTTTTTCTGGAATGGATTTTGAAGCAAAGAACTTATGGGTTGAACGGCGAGGGTTTAATCGCAGTTACACGCTGTGGAGCATGAACACATGTTCATAAATAATTATGCATGCATAATAAAATGCGGAAATCGCTGAAGGCGTGCATTTCAGAATTGCTTCACGAAAAGGTTACAGTGTTGCGATGTAACTAAAATAAAGTTCGTGCGTAAACCACGCTTGTGTTCACTGCTGAATCTGCAAAAATCAGGGTTACAAAAAAACAGTGATTTCCGATAAAGTGTAATTGAAATCGGATTAACGGACGCGCATCCCCATAATGAGCACATCGTCCACTTGATCGAGAGATCCCTTCCAGGACATAAATTCTCCGCGCAAAAGTTCTTCTTGCTGCTCCACATTTTTAGCACTGATTTGCACCAATAACTCACGAAGTCTTTTGTATTTCAGTTTTTTTCCGGCGGGGCCGCCAAACTGATCCGCGTATCCGTCCGAGAATAAATAAACCATATCGCCCGGTAACATCGCGATTTCATGATTCGTATAAGAATCGACTACACCATCGACATTTACGCCTATCGGTGATTTGTCGGCTTTTATTTGTGAGAGCTGACCCTCGCGAACCATGTACAGCGGATTAAATGCGCCTGCGTATTGCAGTGTACGTGTTTCCGGACGATAGCTGCAAATGGAAATATCCATTCCATCTTTCACTGTGCTTCCGGAATCGGATTGTCGCAGTAATTTGTTCACGCCGTAATCGAGCTCCCGAAGAATCTCTGAGGGTTTCGTGAGATGCATTTCTTTCACGGCACGGTTGAGCAAATTGAATCCGACAACAGACATCAGCGCCCCCGGAACACCATGACCGGTGCAGTCAACCGAAGCGAAAATGCGATGTCCGCCTTCTTCTTCTACCCAATAGAAATCTCCGCTTACAACATCCTTTGGCATATACAGAATGAAACTTTCCGGAATCACTTGCTTTACCGCATGAACAGGAGCAAGAATCGAATCCTGAATTCTTCTCGCATAGTTGATGCTATCCGTGATCTCATCTTTCTGATGCATGATTTCACGATTTGTATTTTCGAGAACACGGGCAATTTGTTTCTTCGTACGGAAACGTGAGTACAGCAGAAGTGAAAGGAGAATCAGAATCGCCACACCGCCTGCCAATAAGCTGACTTTGTTTCGCAGAAGCTCTTCGTCGAGTTGTGACTGAGCTGCCTGAGCATTCAACTCTTCCTGTTTTTTCCGAATGCTGTAGTTCTGGCTCTGTTGTTCAATCTTGCGCATCGCATCTTCTCCGTGAATCAATTCGTTGAGATCGACATACAGACGCAAATACCACAACGCAGAATCTGAATTACCAAGGTCGCCAAATTCATCAGACAGATTCTTGTACGTTACCAGCAAATCTTCTTTCAGATTGTACTGCATGGCGATTCTGTATCCGAAGCGGTAATAGTACATCGCTGAATCTTTATTACCGATAGAATCGTGAAGATTTCCAAGTGTACGCAGAGAAGAAACCAGACCTTCCGGTCGTTGCAAATCTGTGTTCATCCCACGGGCGGTGTGGAGATAAAACAGTGCGCTGTCGAACTGACCGAGGTGAAACAAACTGGCTCCTACATTATTATACGCAGAAGCGGCTTTCGCATTCGCATTCAGTTCTTTGAACATCACGAGCGCCTGACGAAAGAAGACCAAGGCCGAATCATACGACCCCTGTTCTTCAAGTATTGCGCCGATATTAGCTACTGCAGATGCTTCGAAAACTTTGTTCTGCTTACTACGGCGATTCAGCTCCAATGCACTTACGTAATTGCGGAGTGCTTCCTTATGATCACCTTGCCCGTATTCAATATTGCCGAGCGTGAGTTTACAAACAGCAATTCCAAATGTATCGTTCAGTTCTTCCTGCAAGGTGAGTGAATTCATCACGTATGAGGCAGCGGTGCTGTAATCTGCTGTCTTCTGATACACGTTAGAAATGTTCAGCAGGATTCTCGCTTCTTCTGATTTTGAGTTCTGCAGTTTGGTAACAGCAAGGGAGGAATCGTAATACACAATTGCATCGGCATACAACCCCTGATTCTCGTAGCTCTGCGCCAGCATGTTGTATCCCGATTGCATGCCGTGAAGAAAATTTGATTTACGGGAAATCTTCAAAGCTTTCAGTGCATACTCACGATTCAGGTCTGGATCGACATAACGATACTGTTCTGCCAAACGGTTGTAGGCATTCGCAAGTGTAGTGTCGTTTTGCTCTTTGTCGAGCGTGGCTTTAAGACTGTCGATGTAAGGAGTTTCTTTCTGCTGTGCGAATACGCCCGTGCTCAGTAGCAGAAGCAGGAATACAGAAAGAATAGTTTTCATGGGCACTGCAAGTTATGAAAGATAGCTATTATGCACGGATGCCAATTATCAAAACATCATCGACTTGCTCCAGCGAAGTTTTCCAGGAATGGAATTTTTGCTCCAGAACTTTCTTTTGCTCCTCCATCGGCTGCAGGTGAATTTCGAGCAACAAACGGGTGAGTTGTTTGACCATGAACTTTTTACCTCGCGGACCGCCAAACTGATCGGCATAACCATCGGTGGTCATGTATATCACGTCACTCTTCTGCAACGGAATAGTGTGAGCTTTGAAACGACGCACCTCTTCCGGCTGACTACCTGCAATCGAAACCTTTTCCGCTTTTGTTTCGAGTAACGCACCGTTTCGAATGATCCACAAATTGCGATTTGCTCCGGCGTAATACAGTTCAGACTTATCCTGGTCCATCACAATTAGTGAAAGGTCCATTCCATCGCGCGTGTCGCCACCCACATCTTGCTTTAAAGCCTGACGAACTCCAACGTGCAGATGATTCAGAACCTGATCCGGCGCTGTGATATTTTTTTCAATGATGATCTGGTTGAGAATAGTATTTCCAATCATACTCATTAGCGCACCTGGGACACCATGGCCGGTGCAATCGACGCATGCAATGAATTTCCGATGGTTTTTCTCTGCAAACCAGTAGAAATCTCCACTCACGATATCGCGAGGGAAGAAAAGAACAAATGACTCAGGTACGATACGCTTTATTTCATCCGCCGTAGGAAGAATGGCATTCTGAATTCGTTGTGAATAAACTATACTATCCTGGATTCCGGTGTATGCTTCTTCGAGATCCACCTTCTGTTTTTCAAGCTGATGCTTTTGATCGACAACCTCTGCGGTGCGCTCTGTTACGATTTCTTCGAGGCGTTCTTTTTGTTTACGCAATGTGCGCGCACTGATTCGGATCGCGACAAAGACGAATAAGATAAATCCAATAACGTAAACACCATAGGCCCAGGTAGTACGATACCACGGTGGAAGGATAGTGAATGTGAAGCGCGCCTGCCTGCTATACACTCCAAAAGGATTCACCGCTTCGACCACGAATGTGTAAGTGCCTTCCGGAAGATTGGTGTATTCCTTTTCCGTGGTGCGGCTTTTTCCCGACCAGGCTGTGTCGTAACCAAGCAACTGGTAACGATACATTGATCCCATATCATACATAAAGTAAGGAGCAGCAAAATCGAATTTCATCGAATTCAATGTGTATGGCACTTCAATTTCTGCATTCGGATAGTAATACTCCATTGAATCTCCGGCAAACCGCACATGCGTAATGATTGCATCATAGCGGACGTTCGTGTCGAGATGAAACGAGAGGTCAAATTTTGAAATGGTTTGCTGGCTTAATATCCACACGTAGCCCGATGTATCGGCACGTCCTAACTGGAGATTCGAATTGATAAAAATTCGGCCCAGCATGACGGTCGCTGATATGGGGGTTGTGCCAGAGCGGCCAAAAAAGCGGGTGAATTCGTCGTCGATAGGTCGTTCCAGAAAAAGACGGTAATCAACAAGGTTACTAATGTGTTCTGTTTCTCCATTGAACAAGCGATCGAAGATATCAGGGGCTCGCGTTATGCAAACTGAACTGTCGTTGATATCGAGTTCAGGACGGTAACGGAACGCCGTTGTGTAGCTCACATAATAAACTGTATCTCCGATTTTCACCGTAAAACAATCTTCAACTGGCATTCCGTTTTTCAGTGTGTATTCACGAAACTGCAATAATGAATCCGTATAGTTGAATTCAATTCTATATGCAGTCTTAAACCGGGAGAGTGCAGTGAATTCAAAATTGCCTTCGGAGTTCAGTTCTGGTTTGGCAGTGCGCAGTAATTCCGTACCAGGCATTTCGAAGTGCATGGCTTCTTTCCAATTTCGATCCCGATCAACAGTTAATACTGAAAAGCCTCCCTTCTCTGCGGTGAGTAATGTGCGATTGGTATCTATCCACGATACACAGTTCGTGTAACGATCCGTGATATGTGTTGTGGAATTTCCAATGACTTCATACACGCCGGTGGAAGACGATGCGAGCACAGAAGGACCTGCAACCGTAATATCCCATGCTTCATTGGGAATTCCGGGCACACGTTCAAAAGGCATGTTCATCTGTCCTTTGTGAATGCCTACCGAACGGAACAATCCCGTGGATGAACAGATGTACATCGTGTCGCCGGTAATTTCCAGCATCTCCAATGTTCCGTCGAATCCGTTGTCTTCAGAAAACATAAGTGCCGGCGCAGTGTAACTGATCATGCTGCAGCCATTGTTGAAGGCCAGCCAGATGTTCTTTTCCCGGTCAACAAAGAGTTCCGAAATTGACTCATCGTTCAATCCAGTAGCTTTATTGAAGAGATACGTAGGCTCGAACTTTTTGTTGTAGATCATTAAGCCATAACGACTGCAGACAGCGAATTCCCTATCGTTGATCCACTCAATGCCGAGCACACCGGATTCCCGTAGAAAAGTATCGTTGGCGATCGGAAAGTATTCAAACACGGGCGCTGGTGAGGATACATTGCTCATGCGAACAAATCCTTCATTGTTGGTAAGCAGGTAGTTGGTATTCGCATCCATCTGCAGCATGCCCATTAAGCGTACGCTGCCGAACATTTCCGAATTAGGAATCAATGTCATCGTGTTGCCCGAAATCTCCATCAGTCCGACTCCGCGTTGCCGCACATAAATTCTTCCGCCGCAGTTAAACATCAATGCAAAGGTGCTCCCTTCCTGAGGATCAATTCTGCCAACCACTTTTTTGTCTTCAACAATGAAAATGTGTTCCGCAGATTGAAAATATATTTTTTTGCCCTGTTGTTGGATTTTCCAGACATCGGTGAAAACGGACTCTTCGGGAGTGAGTTGGTCCATGAAGGAGTGAAAAGTATAATAACCCGTGGTATCGCGTTCGAGGCAACCGAATTCCTGAACTGAGCCTACATAAATTGTCTGTGTCGTTGAATCGTAGTGAATCTGTCGTGTAGCTGCGCCGATTTTCACCGGGATTCCGTTCCACCGTACTCCATCGTACGAGAAGATATTAGAAGTAGAGGCAAGAAAAATAAGTCCTCGCTCGTCTTGCAACACCTGCCAGGTTTGCGTGAAGCCGCCATATTCCGTGGGTTTATAATTCCGGATATGATAAGGGCTTTTCTGCGCGGAAATATTTGTCCATGCGAAGAGTGCAAGCAGTATGACGATGATAAGTCTCACTTGCTTTTTTCCAGAGCTTGTTCAATATCCGCAAGGATGTCTGTAATGTGCTCAAGTCCCACTGAAATACGAACAAGACCAGGAGTGATTCCTGTGGCCAGTCGTTCCTCCTCTGTCAGTTTCGCGTGTGTTGTAGATGCCGGATGTGTTACTGTGGTTCTTGTATCTCCGAGATTCGCAGTTAATGAACACATTTTAATGTTGTCGAGAAATTTTCTTCCTTGTGCGAGTCCACCTTTCAATTCGAAAGTAACTACTCCGCCACCTGCCGACATTTGCTTACGCGCAATTTCGTATTGTGGGTGCGACAACAGCCACGGATATTTCACCATCGCAATTGAAGGGTGATGTTGCAATAATCCGGCAAGTTTCAATGCATTTTCCGAATGACGTTCCATGCGCACGTGCAATGTTTCGAGACTCTTCGAAAGAATCCACGCATTGAATGGCGACAAAGCAGGCCCCGTACTTCTGCACAGGAGATAAACTTCTTTGATCAACTCTTTTCTTCCCAGTACGCATCCACCCAACACGCGACCTTGTCCGTCAATGAATTTTGTTGCTGAATGCGTGATGATATCTGCACCGTATTTCGCAGGCTGAGATAGTGCAGGTGTTGCAAAGCAGTTGTCGACGTTCAACAGAATGTTGTGTTTCTTCGCAAGTTGTCCGAGCCATTCGAGATCGACAATGTCTAATCCCGGATTCGTTGGCGTCTCAACGAAGATCATTTTCGTTTTCTTCGTGATCAACGATTCCCAGGTTTCTGGTTTGTTGATATCCGCATACGAATATTCAATGCCCCATTTCGGAAGGTACTTGCTGATTACAGTATGTGTTGATCCGAAAATGGAACTGCACGAAAGCAAATGATCGCCGGCTTTCAGAAACGCCATGAACGAAGCAAACACAGCCGACATTCCGGACGCAGTTGCGTAACCGGCTTCTGTTCCTTCCAGCGCACACATCTTGTCGACGAACTCCTGCACATTTGGATTCGAAAAACGACTGTAAATATTGTCGTCGTTTTCATCAGCGAAAGTTGCACGCATGTGTTCTGCATCATCAAACACAAATGATGATGTCAGAAACAGTGGAGTGGAGTGTTCTCCTTCGTTACTTCTTTCAGTTTGAATACGGATTGCTTTTGATTCTGGTCTCATATCAGTAGGCAGTAGGGCAGTTCGGCAGTAGGCAGTCAAGTAACTTGATTCACAATCGTTCTTTAGCCGCGGGGGTTTATCCCGGGGTAAAGAACAGCAGGTGCATTTATATTTGCGTTCCGTTCAGTATTACTTCCCAGGTAATCTTGGCTCCCGCAACTTCAAGCGTCTTCGAAACGGAACAATATTTCTCCATTGATAACTGGCAGGCACGTTTCGCTTTCTCGGGATCAATTGTGCCATCAAGTTTGTATACGATGTGCGCAGTTTCCCACAGAGCAGGTTCTTTGCCTTTCGCGCGCTCGGCATCAATCTCCATATCGAAACCAGTGATTTCCTGTTTCTGCTTTTTCAGAATCATGATGATGTCGATTGCAGAACAACCGCCAACAGCCATAATCAATGTTTGCATCGGACGAACACCTTTGTTGTGTCCTCCGATATCAGGACTTGCATCAAAAAACATAGTCTGACCTTCAGCATTTTTTGCTTCGAAATGGAAGGCGTCGTCGAGGCGGTGGAGAGTGACTTTCATGGTCACCAAAGATACTAAATCAGTAGGCAGTAGGTCAGCGTACAGTAGGCAGTCAATGGCATAATTTAGTGCCAACTGCCCTACTGCTTACTGCCTACTATGCTATCTTTGCCGCAATGAAATCAGGTCATTTTACGCTCGAAGATGGTTTTACAACGGAGACGAATGTCACGCTTCCGTCACTAACGCTACAGTATTGCACGGCAGGTGAATTGACACCCGGTAAAAAAGTTGCATGGGTCTGTCACGCTCTTACTGCCAGTGCCGATTGTGTAAGCTGGTGGCCCGAGTTGATTGGCAAAGACAAGACAATCAATCCAGAAGAGTATTTCATCATTTGTGTGAACCTTCCCTCGTCGTGTTATGGTTCTACCGGACCGCTTTCAGTAAATCCGGAGACGGAGGAGAAGTATTACGAGACATTTCCGTTTTTCACCATTCGTGATTTTGTGCGTGCATTCATTGAGCTGCGCAAACATCTCGGAATCGCAAACATCGATTTGCTTATTGGCGGATCAATGGGCGGTTATCAATGTATCGAGTGGGCGATCATGGAACCACACGTTGTCCGAAATCTTGCACTCGTTGCAACAGGCGCGAAGGAATCGGCATGGGGAATTGCTATTCACACCGCGCAACGTCTTGCAATTGAAGCGGACAATTCTTTCGGAACAGATTACGATCTCGCCGGTGCAAAAGGATTGAAAGCTGCACGCGCAATCGGCATGCTCACGTACAGAAATTACGAAGCGTTTGTCATGACACAATCAGACACCGATGATCGGATCGACAATTTCAAAGCTGCATCATATATCGATTACCAGGGCGACAAACTGGTGAGTCGTTTCAACGCTTACACCTATTGGTTGCTCACGAAGAGCATGGATTCGCACAACGTTGCACGCGAACGCGGAACGATCGACGAAGCACTCAGGCAAGTGAAAGCAAGAACAATTGTGATTGGAATCAGTACAGATTTTCTGTGTCCGATTGCGGAGCAGAAGTTCATGGCAGAGAAAATTCCCGGAGCCAAATTAGTGGAGATACAATCACCATTTGGGCACGATGGTTTTCTGGTCGAAGGCAAGAAGATCGGGGAAGTGCTCAGCAGTTGGCTGTAGCAGCATTTCGTTTGTCAACTGCATCGGCTCGCCTGTTAAGAATACAAGTATTAAGGCAAACTTGTTAGATTTCCCCGGTTGTTATTGAATACACTTGCAGTGGATTGGCGTTCTACGCTAAATTCACTTGCTTTTGTTAGGCGAGTAATAAAGCAGTCCGGCATCGTCTTAGAAAGAAGGTGTTGGACTTTTCTAAGCTAACGATTGTTCGGTTTATCGGATATCCAATGAAAGCCGGTGTTGCGGAGCGTATAGTCAGTATCAGACGCGGCAATTTTGTGAAGCACAAATCTTACTGAATCCCCTCTCATTCGCCCGCTGAGAACGATATTGGATGAGTCGTTAAGGTTATATCTGAATTTTTCTTTCAGATCTTCCAACTTAGGATCTGACGGAACAAATGTCATACTTGAATCAGGAACGAAGATTCGAAGTTTGTACCGTCCAGTACTGTCGTCCATCATCCTTACGGAGATCCTATTCATGTCAACAATTACAACTTGTTTCCAGGGAAATACAGAGTTAGTTGATGTGGTAGTACTATCGGCAATGAAATTAAATTCATTGATTTCGTACACGCCATAGAGTTTCGTTCTAGGAACTTCTTCCTGATTCACATAGTCATAGAACGTATACGTTCCCCAGCCAACGACATAACCGATTAAGAGAAGCTTGATTAGATTTTTCGAAATCCGCATCCACTTCTTATTGAAAGCAGGAGGAGCGATTTTGGGTAGTGCAATTGTTTGACCACTGAAGAAGAAAGTGAACAACCGCTTACTATCTCTGGCGAGCAGAAACAGACACATCATTACCAGCGTTATCGACATTAGCTTTACTGGCACATCAAAGAATAAGTTTACAGCGAGAATATTAAGACAAGTAATCAATGTGAGTATCGCACCAAACGTGACTGTTCGGCGGAACAAAAGAAGTAACGCACTTAATTCAGCTATACCAACGAACCAATTGAACCCGTGAGAAAATCCAAAGTACGTCCATGCTAATCCCATAGGTGTGGAATTGCCGTATGGCTCGCTGAGTCGATACAAGTCCGGATCAGGAAATTGTGTTTTAAAAATTTTGACCATGCCATACATGAATAGCATAAATGCAACATAGTACCTGATAGCAACGGTCAACCAATAATACAGAGTATTGTAATTGATGCGCTTCCGATCAAGTCCGGACCAAACAATAGCACCAAATATAGCCAACACAAATCCGCAGAAATATTTAATAAAATCAAAAGTAGTGTCACCACTACCGTTCGGTACTGTCGCTATTTTCCATGAAAATCCCAGAATTTTATTTCCAACCCAAACAAACATACCATTGAACACCTGCAGAAGTTCATCAACCCGGTACCAGAAAGGGTAAGCGCCGTTGTTTTCAAAAATAATAATGAACAGGAAGTAGATAAAGAAGAAGCGGAAGGCAACCAATTGAAACAGGTTCCATTTGGTTTGTTGTTCTGGGATCTCCAGCAATTCAGATGAAGAGGTCATCTAGCGAGAAATTACAAGGGGTTTATTGCACACAAATTCATTGGTCAACACTTGTACATGATAGAATCCTGCATCCAGTGCGTCCACCGGAATTTCAATAGATTGAGAACGCAGGTACACTCCGGAATACACAATGGCGCCAATGGAATTGTAAATCGTTACGGTTGCGGTTTCGTCAAACGATCTTTGCACACTAAGGATGTCACTAACTGGATTCGGCGACATAGTGAACAAATCGTGCACGACTATTTCATCTATAGCATCCGGATTTGAAGGAATACAATATCCGCTCGTGATGAAATTCGGCAAACCGTAATAGGAAATAGCGCCACCTAAACCAACTGCGCTGTTAACGAAATTGCACGCGAGTCCACCCACATCCGGATTACTGATTGCTGCTAGCGAGTCGTTAAAGAGAATGGCGCAATAGATTTTTCCATCGGGTCCAAGTTGTAATGACGCTGGTGCACCGCTTCCTCCGGAACAAACACCGATCTGCAATTCTGTAGCTGCGGAGTTCGCAACAACAACATCGTATTGGTAAATCGGTGCGCCACTCCAGCTCCACGATGTAACGTAGAGGTAATTGCTCGTTGCCGAAAACTCGATTCCGTATGGTGTGTACGTTGTCGTTAACGTTTGCAGATTCGTGAGTTGTCCTGTGGTACGATTGAAATCAAACAACTGCACTTCATCGAATCCGTAGTGCGCGACAGCCATTTTTCTTCCGTCACAAGAGAATTTCATGCAACCAAGTGTTTCAACGCCATTGAATGAACTATTGATGACTCCGCCAATGTTGCTGATAACGGGTCCACTGATTCCAGCAGCTGTCACGAGATACGCATAATATGCATCTGTGTTTAAAGGATGAACCATTACCCAAATGTCAACTCCGTTAGCGTGACGGACAGCGGCGAGTTTTTCTAAACACGGTGCAACGAGTGGAATGTTTTTGTTGATGGTCACATCACCCAGCCCGGTATTTAACGTCATGTCAATTTCTGAATAGCACAATCCATTTGCATTGCCCTGACAAGCGAGCGTAAACAAATAGTAGATCGAAGGATTGCCCGGCTTACGAATAGCGAGTGAAGATTGCGAAGCAGAAAGCTGTCCGTACAATCCTGTTCCATTTGACATGGGAACATGATTTGCATTCCATACGGTGTCGCCATTGGAGTAGAAGAGAATCTGGTTCGCGTTATTGGAAACAGTTACGCAGCCTTCATCAGCTTTCATCATGCTATTCGCAATTGCTACTGGAGAACCGGAAGTGAAGTCGAGTCCGCATCGATTGCCGAAATACCAGATTTTATTTTGACTATTGAGTGAGAATGCGGCGGTACAAAAAAGAAGCAGAGGGATAATTCTCAGTGGGTTCATCAACCCAATTTACACCATTCCCTGAAATATTTATCACCGGTGTTTTCGGAGAATCTGCTTATTTTGTATGCTCATGTTTCACAGGCGCTTTCTTGCGATTTTGCTTTTTTTGCCATCGTTGTTTTTCGCGCAAACGAAGGAGCAGACGTATATCGATTCGTTGATCGGAGCAATAGAAACGGCACCGAAGGAGGATACGGTAAAGGCCGACTTGCTCTCCCGGCTTTCTTTCGCTTATATCTCGATTGATCCAGAGGAAGGTGTAAAAAGGGGAAAAGAAGCAGTTGAACTTTCACAAAAACTCAAATGGAAGAAGGGTGAAGCTTCTGCGTATAATTCTATAGGATCCAATTATCGTATTCTGAGTGACTACCCGAACGCTTTGGAGAACTTCCTAAAGGCGCTTGATATCAACGAAGAAATTCACAATGAAAATGGGGTTGCAAATAACTACGGCAACATCGGAATAGTGTATAAGAAGCAAGGCGATTTTGAAAACGCGTTGCTGTATTATGGGAAAGCCCACGACTTGCACAAGAAGCTTGACGATGAAAAAGGTATGGCAATTAATCTTGGCAACAGTGGCATTGTTTTTAACACGCAAAAAAAGTTTTCGAAGGCGTTGGAGTACGAATTCAAGGCTTTGGAAATCTGGGAGGCAATCGGTAGTCAAAAGAGCGTGGCCATCTGGTTAGGCAACATCAGTTTGGTATATAGTGATTCCGGATTGTATACAGAAGCGTTGAATTATTCTCAACGTGCGTTGAGAATAAACGATTCGCTGGGTGTTAAGAAGGGCATTGCAGATAATTGCAGAACTATCGGGTCCATTTATTTCGGCATGTCGAAGGATAGAAACAAATCGCTTTCGGAGCGCACTGCAGCAAGGAAGAACGCACTGGAATATCTCGAAAGAGCGCGCACGATAGCAGAGGAACTCGGCGACCTGATCAACCTTCAGGAGATCAACGAGATTTTGTATGACGTAAATCTTGAAGATGGTAATTACCACGCCGCACTTAAAAATTACAGAGCGTTCGTAATGTATCGCGATTCAATTTCATCGGTGGGCACGAAAGAGAAGATCACAAATCTTATTACCCAACGAGAATTGCTGGTGAAGGATAAAGAGCTGCTGATTGGTGAGCAGCAACTGGAAATCGATCGACTTGCTGTTGAGAAGAAACGAAATGAACGTGTGTTTTATGTGATCGGCCTCGGATTGCTTTTAATTGTAACGGGTGTGATTTATCGCAA
Organism: Flavobacteriales bacterium; assembly: GCA_040377305.1. GTDB lineage: Bacteria > Bacteroidota > Bacteroidia > Palsa-965 > Palsa-965. The sequence goes on from JBEIPA010000009.1 coordinate 170,492, forward strand.
TTTCAAAAACCAGCAGAAGACGAATCAGCAGTTGGCGATTGAGAAGAATAAATCAGAAGATCTTTTGCTGAATATTCTTCCGGCAAAAGTGGCGGAAGAAATAAAGCAAACAGGAGAGGCGCGTGCGCAACACTTCAATCAGGTTACGGTACTGTTTACTGACTTTGTGGATTTCACACAGGCGGCGGAAAAGTTGACACCACAGCAGCTTGTAGACGAATTGCATGTGTGTTTCAAAGAGTTCGACAACATTGTTTCGAAATACGGTATTGAGAAAATCAAAACGGTTGGCGATGCGTATCTCGCAGTATGCGGACTTCCGGAACCCGATGCGCTGCATGCATCGAAAGTGGTGAACGCAGCAATAGAAATTTGTGATTTTATGAAAGCACGGAAGGTGCAATTGGGAGCTGATATTTTTGAGGTACGCGTGGGAGTTCACAGCGGAAGTGTTGTGGCAGGAATTGTTGGCGTGAAGAAAATCGCTTACGATATCTGGGGAGATACAGTGAATGTAGCTTCACGCATGGAGAGTGGGGGAGAGCCGGGCAGGATAAATATTTCGGGCACTACGTATCAGGAAATTGCAAATGATCCACAATTTAAATTTGAGTTTCGCGGCAAAATTCCGGCGAAGCACAAAGGAGAAGTGGAAATGTATTTTGTGACCCGGGCTTAAAGTTCGCCCTTCGGCTCCCACAACTCAATTTTGTTGCCTTCGGGATCCATGATGTGCGCGAACTTTCCGTAGTCGAATTCCTGAAGCTCGCCAACCTGCATAACACCTTCTTTCTTCAATTCGGCAAGGAGTTCAACGAGATTCTCCACACGATAATTGATCATGTATTCTTTCGTTGAAGGCTCAAAATATTTTGTGTCTGCTTTGAACGGATTCCATGCGGTTTGTCCTTTCACTTCGGGATTTTCAGAATCACTCCACTCAAACATGCCTCCCCATTCGTTTGATTCAATACCAAGATGTTTCGCATACCATTCGCGTTGTGCTTTCGGATCGTTGCTCTTAAAGAAAACTCCGCCGAGACCTGTTACTCGTTTTTTCATGCTTCCAAATATAACGGATGTCTGCGACGCTTACCACGGCGACACGGCGTTACGGCGCCCGTTGTTTTCACTTCTGAGCCCACGAGGGACGGTGGATCGCCAAGCGATCCGTTGAGGCCGTGCCGCGTGGGTTTAGAATTAGCAACCCTTCTCCGTTACGCCGAGCCTCCGTGTAAAGCCCCGCAGGGTTGGAATGTTCTTCCTTAGTAAAACTTGATTCCCAGCATGAGTACATCATCCACCTGGAACATATTCCCTTTCCAGTCTTCAAAAACTTTCTGCATGTGTTCTTTCTGCTGAATAGAATTCAGGTTCTGCACATTCGACAATGTAGTTTTCAGGCGGCTGTACTTGAACTTCTTTCCAAACTGTGTTCCTGCATTGCCGCAGAATTGATCCGGGTAACCATCGGTAAACATGTAGATGTTCGTGATATCTCCCAAAGGCATGGTGTGAACCTGAAAGGGCTGGTGCTTGTCGAGATAAAAACCAATCGGCTGACGATCTCCTTTTACTTCGTGAAGTTCACCTGCAATGTTTGTGTAGTACAGAGAATTGTTTGCACCGGCGAACATGAGCAAATCGGCATTTTCGTCGATCACCGCAAGTGAAATATCCATACCGTCGTGTGCATTCGCGCGATCTTCATTCTGGTGTAAAGCCTTCATGACTTTATCACTCAGCAAGTTCAATGCAATGCCGGGATCAGTAACGCTTTTCTCATTGATGATTTCATTCAACAGCGACGTTCCGATCAACGACATGAACGCACCCGGAACTCCATGGCCCGTACAGTCTGCAACGACTACAACTTTAACTCCGGCTTTCTCTGCAATCCACCAGAAGTCTCCGCTAACAATATCACGCGGCTTGTAAATCATGAATGATTCAGGAAATATTCTCTTCAGTTCAGAGCGCGAGGGCATTACAGCCTGCTGAATACGTAACGCGTAGTTTACACTGTCTACAATATCACGGTGCTGCTCTTCAACGATTTTCTTTTGCTCAGTGATTTCTGACTTCTGTGTAGCAAGCACCGTGTTGGTCTTTTTCGTTTCACGATTTTTTACCCAGATCAGAACTGCAACTACCGCAACACCAACGAGGATGATAACAAGTAACCAACCTTTCGTTCTTTCCTGTGAGAGCGATGCATCATCAAGTTGCTTCTGCTGGGAAAGTCTTTCGATTTCACGACCGCTCTCTTCTGCTTTCAGCAAAGCACTGAGGCGACTTACTTCGTTCTTACTTTCCTCAGCGTTGATCTCTGCAAAAATTTCGTGATACTTTCTGAACCAATCGTATGCTTTTTCGTGTTGCCCTTGCGCTGCGTACAACTCCGCGAATGCTTTACAATTCGCCATTGTCATTTCCTTGTACCCAATGGAATCAGTAAGCACGTAGCTCGCGTTGATGTAGTACCACGCGCTGTCGTATTTTTCAGCCTTCGTGTACTCGAGACCCATATTATTCAGGACGAGTGACGCACCATTCAAATCGCCAATTTCTCTGCGCATTTGCAATGCCTGGTGATAAACACCGATTGCACGATCTGCTTCTCCAAAGCGACTATATATGCTCGCCATGTTGTTCAGCGCAATAGCTATATGTCGCTTACTCGGAATTTTCAAACCAATCTCGAGGGCGCGTTGATAGTAAATCAAACCGGTAGAGTCGTCCTGCAGATCGCAGTATACATTTCCGATGCGCAGTAGTGCATTGCAGGTTTTACCAGGATCGTTTGTGCGCTCGTATAACGCAAGCGCTTCCAGCTGATACTTCAAAGCTTCGGTGAGATTACCTTGATCGTGGTGGATCAACCCGATATTCAGATAAGAGCCGGCCGCTTCCAGTAGATTTTTGTTTTCAAAATTCGCTTTGAGAGCGAGGTCGTATTGTTTCAATGCTTCCAGTCGATCACCTTTTTCCCGGTAGATGAATCCGGCTTTGTTATAACAGGATGCAACTGCTCCGGAATCTCCGAGTGAACGGTAGTCTTCGATCAGCTTCTCGTACATCTGTAACGAACTATCTCCGTTACCCGCATAAAAAATGGCATAAGCCCGTTGATACTGCGCGTCGGCAATACCTTTTTTGTCGTTCAGTTTTTTCGCGAAACCTTCGGCCTTATCGGCATAGACAAGCGTACTGTCAACTTTATTGTTTGTGAATTGCGCTGCAATGGTTATACACAAGCGCATGCGAATGCTGTCGTGCTTTGCTTTCGCTAATTCACTACGCAAAGAATCGACCTGCCCGTGCAAAAAAGCGGGCGCCGCCGAAATAATAAGCGCGAATAGCAAACGAAAAAACCGCATAGAATGGGAATGTACGAACAGTTTTGGAAAGGAAACGCACCGTTTGCTAGATGAATCTGCATCGCACCGTGAGCGCATTTCTTAAGGCGACGAGCGCAAGAAATGAGGCGACAAAAAAAGACCCGTCTGTCAGTATGTTGACAAGACGGGCCTTTCAAATAGTGACTGGAAACTATCTGTTTACAATCACACGCTGAACAGTGCGTTGTCCATCGGCGGTAATAACAGTCAACATGTAAATTCCTGACGCATCAAGATTGATTGTATTAGCAACATTCGGCTGCATTTTCTGCGCAACGACGAGTTTGCCTTGAGCATCATAAACCGTTACGTCTGCAATGTTTGCTGAACTAAACTGAATAGTAAATGCACCATTGTTTGGATTCGGATAAACAGAAACCAGACCGGTGTTGTTTGGACTATCAGTTCCTGTACAGATGTCAACGTAAATTGAATCGGTTGTGCTGTTCGAACAACCATTCACGTCTGTAAACATGTACATGATTGCGTGAGTTCCAACACCAGCAGCTGCAGGATCGAATGAACCTGCTGTAACGCCCGGACCTGAGAATGTGCCACCGGAAGGTGATTCGCCACTCAAGGTAAATGCTCCATCAGCAAGGCAAACGGTGTCGTTCGTGATGGCGAGTGTAACTGTAGGACCAGCTGGATCAGCTATTGCTACACTCAGTGTATCCATACAGCCGTTGGCATCTGTAACAGTAACACTGTAGGTTCCCGCAGTCAATCCGGAAATGTCTTCGGTAGTTGCACTGTTATCCCACAAGTAACTGTATGTAACTGTACCACCACTTACCGTAATGTCTACCATGCCGTCTGAACCGCCGCATGTAGTTGGCCCCATTGCCATAGTGATAACTGTGCTAAGTGGAGCACTTGGTCCGGCAACCGAAACAGTATGAGTCATTGTACAGCCGTTAGCATCAGTAACAACAACGGTGTAATTTCCCGATGAGATATTGCTGATGTCTTCCGTTGTGTACGTTCCGCTGTTCCAATCGTATGTGTACGGAGAAGTTCCGCCACTAACGCTTAAGTCGATGGACGCTGCAGAATCACCGAAGCAAACTTCGTCCGTAGTGATATCAAGTAATGCAATAACACCCGGCTCTGTGATCAGGAAAGTTTGCGTTGCTGTACAACCGTTCACATCAGTAACGGTTACGGTATACCCGCCCGCGGTCAGGTTGTTTTCAGTTACACCGGATCCTCCGCTTGGAGTCCAGGCATAAGTGAACGGTGCAATTCCTCCGTTTGTTCCCACGGTAGCAGACCCATCGTTGCCGCCATTGCATGCAACATTAATTTGAGAAACAGCAGTTGCAGTTACATCTGTGCCTGTTCCCTGAATCGCGTAATCGAACGCAGCTTCATCGCAGTCGTTGGTGTTTACCGTGATTGTTGCTTGACGTACACCGGCAGCAGAAGGATCAAACGTAACGGTGAACGTTGTACTTCCGCTAGCAGCAACAGATGCAGCTGGTGAAGTTGTTACCGTAAAGTCTGCAGCATTCGCACCGGAGATAGTTACGTTAGCAATTGTAAGCGCGGTTGTTCCCGGATTCATAATCGTGAACGTGCTGCTTAGTGTTCCGTTGCACACAGACTGAATTCCAAAATCAGTTGCGTCCGTAACAGCTGGAGTTATATCCCCATCAGTAATTGTAACCGCATTACCCTGTACATCAATCTCACGTGGAGTTCCGAACTCATCTGCGCCCATATCAACAGTACAGGCATCGCGCGTTGCACAATCAAAATCAGTTGTTATTGCTGGAATGAGCGTAGCAGCATCTTCAATTCCCGGGTTACTTCCTGCAACAGCATGAAGATCCGTTAATGAAACAAATGTCGCTGCAACGTTTGAGGAAGCAATGTCGCGTCCGGTTTCTGTCTGCCAGTTTGCAATAGTGGTGCGGCTGATCCCGGTTTGTACACCTCCGGTTATTCCAACGTGGTATGATCCCGGTCCTGCACCTGCAGAGAACAGGTCATTATTATCAGAAACCAGACTCACATAATTACCCAGGGTCGATGTGTAGCCCAATGCAATACTCACAAAACGCATTGTTGCACCGGCATTACCAACTTGTGTGTTTACCAGAATGTTGTTGTTAATGTTGAGTGGCGCAACAGTTGCAGAAGTTACAGCCAAACACGCCGAAGTGGAAGTAGCGGCTGATGCTCCTGCTACAGTGCCCTGCATGGAAATTGTATTATGGTATACATCGGTTGTTGCTGTTCCTCCACCAAGGACGATGCCTGCAGCAAGATCCCCCGGTGTAGCGTTTGCCATAACACCATAAATCATGTTATTGGCAATAAGGTTGGTTCCTGAAATTGTATTACCAAGTCCAATTCCAACTGCAGAGAATGTTCCGGTTTGCTGAACAGATCCGATCGTGTTGTTAGTGATGGTAACGTTACTTGCACCATCCGCAATGCCCGTGGTTGTTGAAAGGAATCCACCAACGGGACTAAAACCAACGTTGATCGCGGCGATATCTGCAGATGCGGTATTCGCAATGTTGCCGACTGTATTTCCGCTGACCACAATATTATTCGTCAGGTTGACTACGATACCACTGAGTCCAATATTGTTCGGCGCGGTGTTATCGAGGAAATTCTGGTTAACCGTCACCCCTTGATTTTTCGTCGCAGCATTTAATCCACCCGAAAAAATACCATACTGACATGCGCGGATATCGTTGTTGATAAAGAAAAGGTTGTCGTTGTTTGTTCCGCTTGAACCAACTGTAATTCCACCCGCACCAAGACCAACTAATGTTGTAGTCGATGAATTTCCGGTGATGATACAATTTTCAATGCTGCAGTTCGTCACAGAGTTCGGTCCAGTCGCTGTCGCCATCCATACAACACCAGCTGCTGTAGAAGTACTCGTTTGACTGATCGTGAGATCGCGCGATGCAGACACTGCAGGACAAACAGTACTCACTGCAGAACCGTTTGTTCCGTTGATCGTTACATAATCTGCACCGCTAAGAAGGAAAATCGCGGTTGTGTTAGAACCAGTGATGGTTGTTGTTACTCCTACTGCTGGTTTAATCGTCAAAGTGTTGATTGCACTCGCATCCGGATTCGACAGAATTGTAATCGGGAATGTTTCTCCCGGATACGTTGCGTCGATAAGACTGAATTCCACCGCACCATTCAGACAGCTTGTGTTATATGCATTCACTGCTGCCGTAATCGTTGTGTATGTTCCTGTTGCACCAACCGTGTAGACTCCGGAGAGTGGAACAGCGATAGAATAAGTGTTTGCCGGAGAAGGCGGTGTTGTAACTGTGTTCACATCAGAAGCAACCAATCCCACACCCGGGTTCGAACGAATATTTGGCGTAGGCGTTACAATGTCCTGTGCAATTACGTAATAAGAAACTGCATCACCTTGCACGAGTCCGCCCATAGCTGCAGATGATATAGTAAACTGCCAGGTACCGTTTTGTGCGTTACCGGCAATCAAAACACCTTGTGTTGAATTCCACGCCGCAGCATTTTTCCGGAAGTAGACACGTGGCTGAAGCACACCAGTGGTAGGAACTCCGCTATTGTCTGTAATGGTCGCTGTAAAGATGCGGTCGGTTGTTGCGCATGTAAATGTTAATGGTGTGTATACAATTGCAGGTGCTGTTGCATCCAATGGCACACCATCAAATTCATCCGCTCCCATATCCGGTGCAAAGGCACCGCCGTTCACAGAGCCAACAGGACCCGGGCGTGTTTGCGCGTCGTAGTCGACTGTAATTGTCGGTATAACTGTTCCGCCTGATTCAATCGTGGTTGGCGTAAGTCCAAAGTTGAGATGCAGATCGCCTGTTGCTGTATTCGTGTAGTTAACTGCTACACCGTTCTGTGAGTTTTGATCGCATGCAGAAGCGCCCTGCCAACCTGTGAACGTTAACGAACCTCCCCAGTAACCAACTGTTGCGGCCGAAGCATTCAATACATTGTAGTTAGACGCGTTAGCGCCCCAACCTACGTTAGTGGCAGCTGCCAGGTAGTTGTTTGCGATTGCAAAGTGCTCGCCCGTGCCGCCGGTTCTTGTGTTCGTATAAATATTATTTATTGTAGTGGTCGGAATTGTAACCTGCGCTGCTGAATACGATCCGCGGTTGTGACAAAAACTTGGTTGTGCACCAGATGCAACAGTGCCTTCAATGTTAAATGAGTTGTAATACAGATTCAGTGTATGTGCAACGACGGAGTTTTGTTGCCACACCCCGTTGAATGAAGTGTTTGTTGTTTGTCCAGCACCTAACGACACCATGTTGTTATAGATGTTGATTACACCAGCTGGCTGACGAAGGAAAAAGCCGGATGCAGTTCCAGGCGTCGCTGCAGCAGTAGATGTGCTCGCATTGCGTAAATCATAAATGCGGTTTCCAAATATTTCTACTGAACTGCAATAGATGGCAACTCCTGCCACGTTTGTTCCGTTAGTAGTGGTGTTTGTGCACGCAATTGTGGAGATCGTGTTGTTGCTCACAATAGCACCTGCTGTGCTTATGGAATTGAGGAAAATCCCCATTGCAGCAAGCAGCGTGCTGCTAATGCCGGTACTGGTAGTTGCGGAGGATAGATTTGTTATAGTGTTGCTGCTGATGGATGGACTTCCGCTGGCTGTAATTCCACGGATAGATGCTGTTGTACTGGTTGAGCCGTGTCCCACATTCCTGATCATATTCGGGAGTGCTGCAGTACCGATTGTACCTGTTCCGGTTTTACTGCTTAGAATTCCGTTGAACTGCGATAACCCCGAGGTATTTGTAAATGTTGTGCCGGTGTTGGAAAGGTTGCCACCGGTCATGAGATTACCCATGCGCAGGTTCGGCAATGTTGTGTTACCAATTGTATTACCGGAAACGTCATACACAGTTCCGGCACCTGCAATGTTAATCCCGTTGATGCCACCGCATGTGGTTGCTGTAGCTCCCATAGCGTCCAGTGCACCAATTGTGTTATTACGAATCGCAATGGAGTTAGCAGAAGTAACGAAAATTCCGGCGATGATTCCTCCGGTCGTTGTGCACACTGTATAAATGGAACCTGTTCCGGTTGTAGCACCGATTGTATTTCCGACTGTAGTACCAATATTCACATTACCAGAAGTTACCGCGATGCCGCAGAAAATTCCGTTTGTTGTTGTAGCGCCGCTTGATGTAAATAAAGCAAAACCGGCTACTGTGTTGCCTTGTATTTCTGATGAAGGTCCTCCTGCGGTGAATGCGCAGTTGATCGCCACATATCTCGTTGCATTAGGCGTACCTGTAGTATTGTATGCAGATGGGAATGTCCCTGTGAGCGTTACGCTGTTTCCTACAATGTTAGTTGTACCGGTACCCGCAGAATTGGCGTAGCCTATTGTGTTTGCGGAAATCGTGTAAGCAGAACCTGATGTAATGTTGATTCCGAAATGTGTTGCGGATGCCGTGTGTAACCGCGTTGCAGTTTGAAACAACCGGTTGTTTTGTATAATCCATCCGGTATTTCCCGTAGTCACAGCGATTCCTGCAGTAGAGCCCGTCGGAGCGTAGTAATCAGAAATGTTATTCGCATTGATAACGACTTCGCTGTTCTCCATTCCGGCAGTTGGGGTTCCGGCAGAATAAATTCCATTGCATGAAAAATTTGCACCGCTTGCGCTGATCACGCACGTGCTTATCGTGATGGTGTCATTTCCTGTTGTTGTGCCTGTTGAGAAGAAAACCGTTCCGGAAGCTGTGGAAGTATTCGCCCCCAGTATAGTTGCATTCTGCACGGCGATAGTATGAGCATCATTAATGAATTGTATTGTAGATGCTGTTCCTGGACTCGTATTTTCAATGGTGAGTGAATTTCCACTGGAGTTTAGTCCGTCTACCAGTACACGATCGGCTCCGTTGAAATCAATTAGCGGACCAACTACTGTACCGGTTACCGTTCGTGCTGAACCGCCCTGAGGAACAATGGTGAGCTGCGCCCACGTGCCCTGATTAAGTACTGCAGTTGTGGGTTCTGTTGTGTTTCCAACGATCGCAACAATAATTATTGCACCGGTTTGCGCTCCGCTGTTAATTGCTGTGAAAGCTGTTCCAACATCGGGATAGACTCCGTTGCCAACAACTGCTCCTGACACAAGTACGTTTTGCGAACGCAACGTTGTGCCGAGAAAGAGAACAATAAATAATGCAGCAAGTACTCTGAAAGTAATTTTCGTGTGCATGGATTTGTGTTTAAGTGTGTGTGCTGTCGACCGCAGGTGTACTTCCACTGAAGGGTGCAGTAAATCAGGTCGTTAAAAGTCGACTATTTAGGTACGCAAGTCAATATGCAGATGGGAGTTTTGAAAGGTATTTTTTGCGATTTGTACAACTGGGTGACGGATTAAACCCTGATTTCTGTTGCCCCCTGATCGTTGCCTATTCCTCATCTATATTTCTGGTGATGGTGTTATCAATAGGTGATGGGTCGCCAGCTTGTTCAGGTAAAAAAGAAAAAACCCTCTCCTGTTTGAACAAGAGAGGGTAAGATAAGTTTCAAAACACTTTTTATTAACTGCCACAAGCCTCGCATCCTTCCGGATCATCGAGCGAGCAGGTGATCTGTTCCATTCCGGCTTCAACAGTAATTTCTGTTGAAACTGAATCCTGCGGCATTTCCGTGAGCGCAGCCTGATCAACAGTAAACTTGATCGCATCTGCTGCTGCTTTGGTACGCAGGTAGTACATACCTGTCTTCAGACCTTTCTCCCATGCGTAAAAATGCATTGAAGTAAGCTTTCCGAAGTTTGGACTTGGTACAAACAAATTAAGTGACTGCGACTGGCAAATAAAAGCGCCACGATCAGCAGCCATATCAATCAACGCGCGCTGCGGAATTTCCCATACAGTGCGGTACAGATCCTTAACGTTTTGCGGAATCTCCGCGATGTCCTGAACAGAACCGTTTGCTCCGATGATCTTGTTCTTCAGGTTGTCATTCCACAAACCGAGTTTCACGAGATCTTTCAGGAGGTGTTTGTTCACTACTACGAATTCACCAGAGAGAACGCGACGTGTGTAAATGTTCGATGTGTAAGGCTCGAAACATTCGTTGTTGCCGAGAATCTGTGAAGTAGATGCAGTTGGCATTGGTGCAAGCAACAGGGAGTTGCGTACTCCGTATTTCTTGATTTCTTCACGGAGAATATCCCACTCCCAACGGTTGCTAGGTTCAACTCCCCACATGTTGAACTGGAAAATTCCTTTTGAAATAGGTGAGCCTTCGTACGTTTCGTAAGCCCCATCCACTTTCGCGAGGTCTTTCGAAGCTGTCATCGAAGCGTAATAAATTGTTTCGTGAATTTGCGAGTTCAACGCGCGTGCTTCCGGAGAATCGAATGGCAAACGCAACAGGATGAATGCATCAGCAAGACCCTGAATGCCGAGACCGATAGGACGGTGGCGCATGTTTGAGCGACGAGCTTCCGGAACCGGATAGTAATTGCCGTCGATGATCTTGTTCAGGTTTTTCGTTACAACATAAGTTACATCGAACAAACGCTGGTGATCGAATTTTCCGTCGATTACAAAACGTGGCAATGCAAGAGAAGCAAGGTTGCACACGGCGATCTCATCAGACGAAGTGTACTCCATAATTTCTGTGCACAGATTCGACGACTTGATCGTTCCGAGATTCTGCTGGTTGCTCTTGCTGTTAGCAGCGTCTTTGAACAACATGTATGGATTGCCTGTTTCGATCTGCGATTCCATTACTGCGAACCAAAGATCCTGTGCAGGAATCGTCTTACGTGCTTTTCCTTCCTGCTCGTAACGTGTGTAAAGCGCTTCGAATTCTTCGCCCCAACAATCAGAAAGTCCAGGACATTCGTTAGGACACATGAGCGACCATGTTCCGTTTTCTTTCACGCGCTTCATGAACAGATCAGGAATCCAGAGTGCAGTGAACAAATCACGTGCACGCATTTCTTCTTTACCGTTGTTCTTGCGAAGCTCGAGGAATTCAAAAATATCTGCGTGCCAAGGCTCAAGGTAAATGGCGAAAGAACCTTTGCGCTTTCCACCTCCCTGGTCAACATAACGTGCCGTGTCGTTGTACACGCGGAGCATCGGAATAATTCCGTTTGATGTTCCGTTTGTGCCTTTGATATACGAACCGGTTGCGCGTACATTGTGAATGCTCAACCCAATTCCGCCAGCGCTCTGAGAAATCTTCGCGCAGTTTTTCAGTGTATCGTAAATTCCGTCGATGCTGTCTTCTTTCACAGTGAGCAGGAAGCAAGACGACATTTGCGGTTTCGGTGTGCCCGAATTGAACAACGTTGGAGTAGCGTGAGTGAACCAACGCTCGCTCATCAGGTTGTATGTTTCAATTGCCGAAGCAACATCTTCTTTGTGAATACCAACCGACACGCGCATGAGCATGTGTTGCGGACGTTCAGCCACTTTGCCGTGAATCTTCAGCAGGTACGAACGCTCGAGTGTTTTGAACCCGAAATAATCGTAACCGAAATCGCGATCGTAAATGATTGACGAATCGAGAAGCTGTGCGTTATTCTGGATGATTTCGAAAACATCGTCAGCGAGCAAAGATGCTTTTGCACCTGTCTTCGGATCGAGGTAACGATACAGCACCTCCATTGTTTTGGAGAACGACTTCTCGGTGTTCTTGTGCAGATTCGATACCGCAATACGCGAGGCAAGCAAAGCATAATCAGGGTGCTTCACCGTCATCGACGCAGCTGTTTCTGCTGCAAGGTTATCGAGTTCGCTCGTAGTTACACCGGGATAAATTCCCTGGATAACCTTCATCGCAACTTCAACCGGCTGTACGTGAATAGGATCGAGCGCATAGCAAAGCTTCTGAATGCGCGCAGTGATTTTGTCGAACTTAATTGATTCTTTGCTTCCGTCTCGCTTGATTACATACATAGCAGCGTATTTTAATGGGTTTTGGGAGGAATGTTATTTAATATGAAGGGGGAATATCGTTTTCTAAAAGTCTTCGTCGAGCGAGAAAATATTCTGACTCCGATCGGAAGTAACACCTGCTTTCTGGTATTCAGCAACACGCTTCTCGAAGAAGTTTGTTTTGCCTTGCAGGGAAATCATTTCCATGAAGTCGAATGGATTGGTTGCGTTGTACACTTTCGTGCATCCGAGTGCAAGCAGCAAGCGGTCGGCAACAAATTCAATGTACTGGCACATCAGATCTGAGTTCATCCCAATGAGTTTCACAGGAATTGCTTCAGTCACAAATTCTTTTTCGATCAGTACTGCATCTGTAATGATTGCTGTACACGCTTCAACCGAAAGTTTGTTGTTGAGGTGATGTGCGTAAAGCAGGCAGGCAAAATCGCAATGCAAACCTTCGTCGCGGGAAATCAATTCGTTCGAGAAAGAAAGTCCTGGCATCAAACCGCGCTTCTTCAGCCAGAAGATTGAGCAGAACGAACCGGAGAAGAAAATTCCCTCAACCGCTGCGAATGCAATCAACTGCTCGGCGAATGTGCCATTGTTGATCCAGCGCATTGCCCAATCTGCTTTTTTCTTCACTGCAGGAACGTGATCCACAGCATGGAAGAGATGATCTTTCTCTGTTGGATCTTTGATGTACGTATCGATCAGCAGAGAATATGTTTCGCTGTGAATATTCTCGATCATGATCTGGTAACCGTAGAAGCAGCGAGCCTCCGGATACTGAACATCATTGATGAAATTCACCGCAAGATTTTCGTTTACAATTCCGTCAGATGCTGCGAAGAATGCGAGAACGTGTTTAATGAAATGGCGCTCGTCGTCAGTTAGCTTGTTAGCCCAGTCTGTGAGATCTGCCGAGAGATCAATCTCTTCTGCAGTCCAGAAACTAGCCTCCGCCTTCTTGTACATCTCCCAGATGTCCCGGTGTTTAATAGGAAAGAGAACGAAGCGGTCTTTGTTCTCGATGAGGATTGGTTCGTTAGTTGCGCTCATTTTCGGGCTCCTATTCCGGGGTTATTGGTTTATTAACTGATTGTTAGGCTATTCTGGCGAAAAAAGCAGGCGGATAGCCTGCTATAATCTCTTAAGGTGTTTGTAGTGAATCACTTAAATCAAATAGGATTCCTGCATTGACCTGTTACAAATTTTCTCAAAAAGAAGGGTTAAGTCAAGTCCAATCCATTAACAAACGGGTGTAGTTATTCACACAGAGAGCGAGAGAGGCGTGTTAGTAATGTCTAACAACTAGGCTACTTTGCAGCAATGACGCGGGGTGTAGCGGAGCGTCCAAAAAAATTCAAAAAAAGATGGAGCGCCCGGGTTGTTATGCCGGAAATTTTACTTGGTTAAGTAATGGCGATGGTTGTGAGGAATTGTCGACGGCTGGAGGTCGCCGCATGGAATTCTACCGGCTAATGATCAACGGCTGGTGAAATTCCTCCGTCTCGCAGGTAAATGTTACGTAGTAGACACCTTCCGCCTGGGCAGACAAGTCTATAGCCGTATTTGCAACCACAACGTTTTGAGAGTGGATCACTCGTCCGGTAACGTCGGTTATCGTAACTGTCCCTTGATTGTTACCGGTTTGTAAAGTAAAAACACCCTGAGATGGATTGGGGAAGAGATCTACTTCAGAAGAAAGGTTTTCTGTAATGCCAACAGGGCCAGTCTGACACGCTATTTCATGAATGCGCAACGTGTAATAAGGCTGACCCGTTCGCCAAACAGAAACTTTTATCCAACCATATAAAGTTGTTGTACCCAAAATTCTCACGCCGATGTACACAGGGGTTGTGTCCACGGTCAAATCCTCGCAACGAGTACCGTTTCCTCCGCCTGGAAACCAAACGTTTTTGGAATCGCGTTGGAGATACTGCATATCAGAAACCCAGGTTTCATTGTTATCAATGTTTGTTCCGAATGTTAACGGTTCGACATATTTATCAGCAGAAATGAAAACGGGGATTGAGTCTTGCGTGTAACATGAATCCGTACGCAAATACGCTACCTCACAATTAGCAAGTGGACGAATGAAAACAGTACGCTCATGTGTCCACATCGATTGCCCGCTATACCACAACACCATTCTTACATCGAAAGTCCCATCACCGTTCATGTCAATGGCAATTGAATCGGAGCCTGACCAGCCAGTCACAAACTGATCACTCTGCCAGGCCGGATAGACATAATGATAGTCCCATTGACCGTATTGTCCCGCGACAATGTATTGCGCACTCAACGAAAAACTCGACAGAATAAAAATTGTGTACAAGGAATGAAGCCGGGACTGCATGTTATAAAATTACGAAGCCTTATTGAGGAAAGGAAGGGAAACAGCAACCGGATCTTACGTCGATTGTGCCATTCGTTACACAGCGAAAGCCTGGAATCACTCCAACGAAGACGTTCGAAGAATCTTACCCGCCTACTTGCCGGTCGAACCGTTCTTATCTATGTAATCAGCAGCTTTCTCCAAAGCAGCGTACCACTCGTTCCCGAATTTCCGTACGAGAGCTGTCTTCACGAATTTATATACGGGAACCTGCAATTTTTCTCCGCAAGCACAAGCGGGTTTGCAGATGTCCCACTTTTCGTAATTCACAGCCGTAAACTTTTTGTGTTCTGTAATTCGTACCGGATACAAATGACACGACAATGGTTTCTGCCAGGCAATCTTTCCATCGCGTTGCGCTTTCTCAATTCCGCAGAATGCAGTTCCATTTTCAAAAATCGTGTAAGCACATTCTTTCTCCGGACCAACAAGAGGCGTTACTTTATCTCCGTCGCTGTCGATAACCCACTTGCCTTGCTTCTTGATTGCTTTCTTTCCCTTTTCCGTGAGATAAGGTTCAACTGCAGGATATATTGCTTCGAGAATTTCGGCTTCACCTGCTTCCAATGGAGCACCCGATTCTCCATGCACGCAACAAGCACCTTTGCAGGCGTTGAGGTCGCACACAAATTGCTTTTCAACTAAGTCGTCGGATACGAGTGTCTTGCCGATTTCAATCATGGTGCAAAGGTACGAAATCAGTAGGCAGTAGTGCTCGAGCTTCAAACAGATTACTGCCTGATGACCTTCAGAGTGTAGCCGCTTTCAGTTCTGATGTAATAACAACCGGCAGGTTGAGTGGTAAGGTCCAGTGTGAAGGATCCCGAAAATTCTCCGATAAGAATGCTCTCGCCTAATGTATTGTATACCGAGATTTGATTGTTGACTACTGTTCCTGTTTGCTGAATAGTAAATATTCCATTTTCGGATGGGTTGGGATAAATAGTCCATTGCGATTCCGCGGCCAATTCATTTATGCCAACAACACCGATGTAAGATGTATCACTCGCATAACATCCTGTTGGAGTCCAGACTTCGAGCAACACCATGAATGGACCTGAATTCGGATAGGTGTGCGAAGGATTCTGTAACGTCGAGGTAGTTTGATCGCCGAAGTGCCAGAGCCAGGTATTTGCTCCAACCGTATTAGCGGTGAACTGCACGGTGTTATTTCCTATGTTGGTCCAGGATAATCCGGCAGTGGGATTCGGGAAAACATAAAGTGTACCGAACGCTGTGTCCGGGCCATTGCCAAATGTTACAATAAGTGTAATTGTATAAATTCCGGGGTTGCTATAGCAATGCATGGGAGATTGCACAGTAGAACCCTGCGTTGCATCACCGAAATCCCAAAACCAGGAAACAGCATTTACTGAAGTGCCGCTGAACTGTACACACACCGGGGCACAGCCTGAATCTGCATCCATTGTAAATGACGCAGTTTGTGAGTACACTTTTCCAAAAACGAAAAGTGAAAAGAGAATTAGAAGTTTTTTCATTGGGCTTGTTTTAAATAGGAATTATTGATGCAGCAAAGCTACTGCGCAAACAATCGCCGAAAAATTGTTGATGGATAGATCCTTACTCGTTCAAGTGGCGTGAATTTATTTGTCTTTCGGCCAATTGCGCTGATCTGATTGGGTGAATGTGCGCGAAGTCTGATTATTTAGCTTGTTGCACCCGCTGATAAATCATCTTGAACCATTCTGTGAATTGATCAGGATGATTCTCAGTCAGCGCAATTATCTCATTGTACGAAGCATATTTCCACGAAGCTGCTTCTGTCGGATCGGGGTTTGGATGCTGATCGCTTGTGCCAACGAAAACATGATCTAATTCATGTTCAATCAGGCCATTTCCAACGTCCGCTTTGTACTGAAATGAAAAAATGAATTTCAGTTCACACGACAATCCCATTTCTTCTTTCAAGCGACGAACTACTGCCTTTGCAGTTTCTTCTCCTGCCCGGGGATGGCTGCAACAGGTATTCGTCCACAATCCACCGGAATGATATTTTCCTTCCGCACGTTTTTGAAGAAGCCATTCTCCTTTCGAGTTGAAAATGAAAATGGAAATAGCACGATGCAATTTTCCTTCTACATGCGCTTGCAGCTTGCCCATCGTGCCTGTTTCGCGATCGCTATCGTCAACGAGAATTACCTGTTCTTCACTCATATTGGGATTCCTGCAATGTAAATGTGGTCGACCTGTTCGTTGGAGCCTTTCCGGACGCGGTGGACTGTTACCAGTTTCATAGAGGTGAACCTCAAATATACAGCAGGCAATCGTACCGTAAGCGATGTACGGAAGATTGTGGCTCACGAGAATTGCTTTACGAACTCACAATGACAGTTCCCTGACTCCCTGGTGTTTTGTTATCTTTGCGCCATGTCACAGACTACCGAAAAAACGAAGCAGCTCTCAGCCGAAGAAAAGTTTAAAAACATCATTTCCCACTCGAAGGAATACGGATTCATTTTCCAGTCGAGTGAGATTTATGGAAATGGGCTCAGCGCTGTTTACGATTATGGTCAGTATGGTGCGGAACTCAAAAAGAACATCCGCGAATACTGGTGGAAGTCTATGGTTCAGATGCACGACAACATTGTGGGAATCGATGCAGCAATTTTCATGCATCCTACAACGTGGAAAGCTTCCGGTCACGTCGACGCGTTCAACGATCCGCTGATCGACAACAAAGATTCCAAGAAACGTTACCGCGCTGATGTACTTGTTGAAGATGCAATGGCGAAAGTCGAAGACAAAATCAACAAGGAAGTGGAGAAGGCGGCGAAACGTTTCGGTGAAACATTCGATGCGGCGATGTACAAGTCTACGAATCCGCGTGTGATGGAATACCAGAAGAAGATCGACGACACTAATGCACGTTTCAAAACAGCATTGGAGAACGACGATATGGCTGACTTGAAACAGCTGATTATCGATCTCGAGATTGCATGTCCGATTTCCGGCACGCGCAACTGGACAGATGTTCGTCAGTTCAATCTCATGTTCGCTACGCAACTCGGTTCAGTTGCTGAAGAATCAGATACAATTTATCTCCGTCCGGAAACGGCACAAGGAATTTTCGTGAACTTTCTCAATGTGCAGAAAACAGGAAGAATGAAAATTCCTTTCGGTATTGCACAGACGGGAAAAGCGTTCCGTAACGAAATTGTTGCGCGCCAATTCATTTTCCGTATGCGCGAATTCGAGCAAATGGAGATGCAATTCTTCATTCGTCCAGGAACAGAAGACGAGTGGTACGAGAAGTGGAAAGCAACACGCATGAAGTGGCACCAGACTTTAGGATTCCCCGAATCAAAACATCGTTTCCACGATCACATCAAGCTCGCGCATTACGCAAAGGCAGCTTGCGATATAGAATTTGAATTTCCATTCGGATTCAAAGAGCTGGAAGGAATTCACTCGCGCGGCGATTTCGATTTGCGTCAGCACGAAGAACATTCCGGAAAAAAACTGCAGTACTTCGATACAGAGTACACAGGACCGGTAAATTCCAAAGTTGCAAAAACGCAAACAGCTGAAGACTGGAAAGACAATCACAGTTATGTTCCGTATGTAATCGAAACGTCAATTGGTCTCGATCGAATGTTTCTGGCAACGATGTCACAGGCGTATGCGATTGAAACATTGGAAGACGGATCTGAGCGTACGGTGCTGAATCTTCCTCCATTCCTGGCGCCAATTAAAGCAGCTATTCTTCCATTGGTGAACAAAGATGGACTTCCTGAAAAAGCATCGGAGATCGTGGATATGCTGAAGTTCCATCACATCGTTACTTCAGAAGACAAAGACACAATCGGAAAACGTTATCGCCGTCAGGATGCAATCGGAACTCCGTATTGCATTACTGTCGATCACCAGTCCCTGGAAGACAATACGGTGACTATTCGCGAACGCGACACGATGAAACAGGAGCGGGTTGCAATTGATCAGCTTGCTTCAATCATTGAGCAGAAAGTAAGCATGAAGGCTGCCCTGATGAAACAGAGATAATTAGTCCCGATAACTATCGGGATGAGATTTGAAGATTCTGTTGGTGTTAGCTGCCAGCAAATATTGATTTTTCGAATCTTCAAATCTTCGAATAAAACAAAAGCCCCGTCAGCTTTCGCTGCGGGGCTTTTGTTTTGATTTACCACCCGGAATCCAACACGCACCTTTCCCTACCTAAGTGTGCCGGATTCCGGAGTGGCTACCACCCATTAGTCTTCCTTATAGAAAGTCTTGTCGTCGTCTTTGTTGAAGAAGAACGTGAGTTCCATATTTTTCTTCACAAACGCTTTGAGTTCTTCTGAAGTTGTGAATTCATCCGTGATGTTGTCTGTCACTGCTTTGAACTTCACACGGTCTTCACTTTTCTTCTCCATCTTGTAAAGCATGTACGACTTTTCTGAATCGTAATCCTGCTCATATACATTCAGGAACTGCGTGCCACCTACATCCGACAGGAATCCGATATACACTGTTGGCTCTGCTTCCGCATCATCATTACTTTTTTTCGTGATGCGATACTGGTTGCCGTCCAACTCACACTTCCATGAGTAATCTTCCGAATCTTTTTCTTCCCATTTTCCAACGAGGTCTTTGTCAATTTTTGCTTTGTCTACAGAGTCCAAAGGAAGTTTTGACTCATAAGGACAGCCCATGAACACAAGGCTTAGTGTTCCGAAGAGGGCGATGATGCTTAACGTTTTCATGAGTGATGGTTTTAGGTTTAAAGTTTTAATGCGTTTTGTGATTAGGGTATTTCACAAGTTGTGCCAAAGCGTGCCAAACTATTTCAATTACCACTAAAGTGTGAGGCAAAAAAAACGGGCAGACTTGAAGTCTGCCCGCAGGATGAGTTCACGTATTGATTGTCTAATGTACGGAAAGCGCACGGGTTGAACTACCGTTCATTCCTGTAACGGTTACAAAGTATAGTCCCGTTTCGTATCCCGATAAATTAAGTGTGTACGTAGTACTACTTACTGCAGTGTTTTCCATTACAATTCTGCCAATGGCATCGGTTACCATCACGCTGCTATTTGAATTCCAAAGTCGAATCGTGCAGTACTCGTTGGCGGGATTCGGATACATGGAGAATGTTGTTTTTTCAATGTGGTTAATTCCAACGGTCGCAAGATTGGTGAAGAAGTAAATGGTGCTGTCGCCGGGAACGCCGTTCAAGGTTGTGTAGTTCGCCACACCCGTTTCAGTGGTTGGTGTGCCACTCACATACATTCCAGATTGCAATGCATACACGTTTGGCACCATGTAGTATTCAGCAATTCCAATGGTAGGTCCATCTGATCCACCAAGACTAATATCTTCAATAAATGAAGTGCCGATGTGAACTTCAACATCGCCGGTGAATTCATGAATCCAGATCTGGAAGTTTACGAAGTTGGTCATCAGCGCAGACGTGTCTTCATAGAAACCGGAATTTCTCCACTCGATCTTCAGGATTTGTGCGCCGGGATTACCGATAACTTCCATTAAAATAGGAGACATATTATTTCCGCGAGACATCAGATCGCCTGTTCCGTTCATGGAAATAAATTCGCCGAAGCCCATGATCGCGTGAAGTGTATCATCCACATCCCATGGCTCTAGTCCGGTCCAATCGTGATAAAGAATAAGTTCACCGTTTGTTTCCACGAGACATGAGTCATACCACACGCCGTATGAATTCACGGGAAAAGGAAGACCGATGCGGATGTAATTATCGTCCCAGGAAGCCAAATCAACCGGATCTGTAATCGTATCTGCATTCGCGGACAGTTGAATGTATTGTCCGGAAGATTCACTGAATGTGTATTGTGCCGCAAGCTGCAAACAGGCTGCAACAGCGGTAACTGCTAGTAGAATTTTTTTCATTTTGGGTAAAGCGGTTTTGTAAGAAGACGCAAAGTTACCTGAAAAGTGGGCTGCCGTGTAACCTGAAAATGATGCGTTGCGTGCTGAATTTTGTTGTTTCGCGGACGGCGTTCCGCAACCAAATGTCAAACGCCAAATGTTCAATGTTCAACCAATTATTATAGTTAACGTAAACTAATAGTTTATATATTTGCACTATTAACGTAACATTTAACAATATGAAAGAAGCACAAACAAATTCAGGAAATGATAGAAAGTTCGACCTGGATGAAAGACTGATTGATTTCTCGGTTATGGTGATCAACACGCTGGAAAAATTGCCAAATACAAAAGCCGCGAATCATCTAGGTGGCCAGGCAATCCGAAGTAGCTGTTCTCCGAGTTTGAACTACGGAGAAGCGACAGAAGCTGAATCCAGAAACGATTTCATTCACAAAATGGGGATTTGTAGAAAGGAGCTCGGTGAAACCAAAAATGCACTTAAGATTCTAATCCGTAAACCCTACAAGGAGATTCTTCCGGACGGTGAAAAAGCATTGAAAGAATGTCTGGAACTCATTCGGATTTTTTCAAAAAGCATTGATACAGCGAAAAAGAATCGCGACGCAAAAAAGTGATCATGGTTAATTGTGCGTTTGGCGTTGAACATTAATTCCTTGGAGTTGTAGTTAGCCGAAGTGGAGTCAACATCAAATGTCAAACGCCAAATGTTCAATGTTCATAGACTTGTAGAAACTCTTATCGTTGAATATTGATAATTGTGCGTTTTGCGTTGAGCATTAATTCCCTGCGGTTGTGACTAGCAGCGGTGGAGTCAACATCAAATGTCAAACGCCAAATGTTCAATGTTCATTGGGATTTAGAAGCTCTTATCGTTGAATATTGATAATTGTGCGTTTGGCGTTGAGCATTGATTCCCTTCGGTTGTGAGTAGCAGCGGTGGAGTCAACATCAAATGTCAAACGCCAAATGTTCAATGTTCATTGGGATTTAGAAGCTCTTATCGTTGAGTATTGATAATTGTGCGTTTTGCGTTGAGCATTAATTTCCTGCGGTTGTGAGTAGCAGCGGTGGAGTCAACATCAAATGTCAAACGCCAAATGTTCAATGACCAACCGGGAAAGAAAAAGCACCGGTTTCCCCACCGGTGCTTTTTGCAGAATAAGGTGTGTTGAGCAGCCCTTTTTCTGTGCTGATGTCTCCACAGAAATAAATCTGTACAAAACCCATTGGATGAACCAGCGATACAAATGTATAGACCGTGTTCTACCTGATTTAACACAATTCTAGCTGAACATTTGCAGAATTTGATTGAATTCCTTGATAAAAACACGTTATTCGATTAATATTGCGTTAATATCAACTTGATCTTGACCAAATGAAGGCTCTTCCATTTAAGATTCCAGTGGCAGGCAGCGAATCCGTTGTCGTGGAGGAAGACATTCAGCCACACTTTTATACTTACCTGCATCAGCACGAAGAGGTTCAGCTCACCTGGATTCTGAAAGGTGAAGGAACATTGCTTGCAGGAAATTACACGGGCAATTTTGGTTCCGGAGATATATACTGGTTCGGTCCGAATCAGCCGCATGTGTTTCGTTGCGATCCGGTTTACTTCCAGAATAAAAACTGGCTGAAGGCACAATCCATTTCTGTTTTCTTTCGTGTTGATGAAGTAGAGAAGGGCGGACTGCTTTCTCTGCCGGAATTATCCGACCTCCGGAAATTTTCTGTGCGAAGTGGTGGCGGTTATCGCATCGAACCGGAACATTACGTTGCGCTCACAGAAGCATTTCTGAAAGTACGCGTGCAGCATGGACTCGCGCGTCTCACAGCGTTTATGCAAATGATTGATCAGGTTCTCAATCACAGCAAACACGTTGCATTGTCGGATGAGCCGATTGGTTCGCAGATGTCGGAGAAAGAAGGATCGCGCATGCATTCGATCTTCGATTATACGCTGAAGAATTTTCAGAAAAACATTTCGGTAACCGATGCTTCAGATGTGGTGCACATGACTCCGGAAGCATTCTGCCGCTTTTTCAAAAAGCACACACGCAAAACATTTGTGACTTTTCTCAACGAAGTTCGCGTGGAAAACGCGTGTCGCAAATTAAAAAGCGGAGACGACAAGCTCGTTGCTGAAATTGCTTACGCCTGTGGATTCGGAAACGTATCGCACTTCAATCGCGTGTTCAGAAAAGTAACCGGAAAAACTCCGAAAGCCTATCAGCAGTCGCAGCTGGCAAGGATGCGTTAACTAATTAGCTGATTTCTGATTTTTAATTAGCTGATGGATTCTGGAAATTAACTACTAGCTCAATCAGAAATCAGAAATTGAAAATCAGCTAATCACTTTCCGTTATAGTTCGTCATCGTCAACCCCACCCCAATCGTTGCAAACGCTTTCACTGCTTCACAACATTTTGCGATTCTTTCTGTGAGCGCTTTCGATTCATCGGCGCTCCATTTACCGAGCACATAATCCGATTGTTTTCCTTTTGAAAATTCGTTGCCAACGCCAAAACGTAAACGCGGATATTCTCCGGTGCCAATAATTTCCTGGATGCTTTTCAATCCGTTGTGTCCACCATCGCTTCCTTTTGCTTTGATGCGTATGGTTCCGAATGGCAACGCAATATCGTCGGTAATCACCATCAGATTCTCCACCGGAATTTTTTCTGCCTGCAACCAATACTGCACAGCTTTTCCACTGAGATTCATGTAAGTTGTTGGCTTGATGATGACGAAAATTCTTCCTTTGAATTTCATCTCCGCCACAAACGCATGCCGGTCCTGCTTAAACTTCGCGTCGCCCGCAAGTGCATCTGCAACACTGAATCCAATGTTGTGTCGCGTGTTTGCGTATTCGTCTCCGATGTTGCCTAAGCCAGCGATGAGGTATTTCACGGAGTAAAAGTAATTAAGTTTTTAAGTAGCTAAGTAGGCAAGTCAGAGCCGACTTGCCTACTTAGCTACTTACTACTTCTAAACGTGGCCACAAAAAAAGACCGTCTCGCTTTCGCGGACGGTCTTTCGTGTATGGAAAGATGACTTACTTCTTCTTGTCGTCTTTTGCTGCTGCTGCCGGAGCCGCTGCTGCTGCACCCGCTGCCGGAGCTGCTGCAGTTTTTGAAGGCTCTTCTTCAACGTTACGTGTTACCTGACAAGTTACGATTGTTGAGCTCGCCGGTGTAAGGAAAGTCAAACCATCATACTTCAGATCGCGCACTGTAACTGCATCACTGATGTTCATTGTTGAAATGTCGACCGTGATTGCCTCAGGCATTTTGTCGATTGGACCTTTTACAGAAACGCGACGAAGCTTCTTCAAAAGCTTTCCGCCCGCTTTTACACCAGGTGCTGTTCCCGTAGTACGGATAGGCAAGTTAACTGTAACAGGTTTGCCTGATACTACTTCGACAAAATCGGCGTGGATGATTTTGTCAGTAACAGGATGCGTCTGCATGTCCTGAAGGATGGCTGTGTAAGTTTTGCCGTCCAGGTCGAGATTTACTGTGTTGATGTCTGGTGTGTACACCAGGTGCTTGAACTGTTTCTCGTCTACTGAGAAAGAAACCTGTTCAGCTCCACCGTAAAGCACGCAAGGAACTTTTCCTTCAGTACGCAGTTTCTTCGCATCTTTTTTCCCTACGCTCACTCGTGGTGAACCGCTCATAGATACTGATTTCATGGTACTGTTGTTTTTGGTTTATGATTAATTGAAAAATTACATGATAAAATGCGAGCTGATTGATTCATGTTCAACTACACGATGGAATACATCGGCGAACATGTTTGCAACCGACAACACCTTGATCTTCGAAGACTGTTGCTTCAAAGGAATGGTGTCTGTTACAATCAACTCGGTGATTCTTGATTTCTCAATATGCTCGTAAGCTTTTCCTGAGAGAATCGGGTGTGTAATGAGTGCGCGAACACTTGCTGCTCCGCGATCCATCATCATATCTGCCGCTTTGCAAAGCGTGCCTCCGGTGTCGATGATATCATCAACAAGAACAATGTTGCGTCCTTCAATTTCACCAATTGCAGTAATGCTGTCGACAACGTTTGCTTTCGTGCGCTGCTTGTAACAGATCACGATTTCCGCACGCAAATGTTTTGCATACGCATTCGCACGTTTCGATCCGCCCATGTCGGGTGCAGCCATTGTAAGGTTTGGCAGCTTCAGGCTCTCAACGTACGGAATGAAAATCGTTGACGCGAACAAGTGATCAACAGGAACGTTGAAAAATCCCTGAATCTGGTCAGCGTGTAAATCCATTGTCATCACACGATTCACACCTGCAGCTGCAAGCATGTCTGCAACGAGCTTCGAGCCAATTGCAACACGTGGCTGATCTTTTCTATCCTGACGGGAGAATCCATAATACGGAAGCACCGCAATAATTTCCTTTGCTGATGCGCGCTTGGCAGCATCAACCATCAAAAGCATTTCAAAAAGATTATCAGTAGGAGGTACAGTTGACTGCACTATAAACACAGTTGCACCCCGAACTGTTTCTTCGAGTGATGTCTGAAATTCACCGTCACTGAATTTGTGAAGGATAGAATGGCCCAAACGTTGTCCATATCCCTTCGCGATTTCTTCAGCGAGATGACGGGTTGCAGTACCTGCGAATATTTTTACAATTTCAGCCATAATTCATTCCCTATGGAAATGGGCTGCAAATGTACGAATTAATCCCTGTTTTTGGACGAATTTCGGGCGAATGAACCGCAGCGAATAATCGCAAGTTTTGACCAGAATTACTCGATTTGTGACAACTTTTGAAGAGAAATCAGCTCTCGGAGTATGCTTTTTATCGATTTCGCTAAAAAAACGGCTGAAACCTAAACGCGGGATGGTTGTAGATCCCGGATTATCCCGTTAGTGGAAAATACAGCCGGAAGTAGCTTCCGTCCCTCAGGTTGTTTTCAATCTCCATTTTACCGGCGTGATTTTCCATGATGCGTTTGCAGATAACCAGGCCCATTCCTTCTCCGGATGTTGCACCCGAATTAGGCGCTTGAGCAAGGAGCTCCATCATCTTTGCAACTTGTTTCTGTTCTATTCCTTCTGCAGTGTCCTGCAAATCGATGCGGTAATATTTTTTGTTGGGTTTTCGCATGTCAACACAGTCGGCCACTTCCGCACTAATCTGTATGCGAGGCTGTGAACCTGACTTGGTGTATCTGATTGCATTGTCTATGAGATTAAGAAACAGGCGACGCATTTGTATTGGAGAACCTTTAATGTTTGGCAGCTCTTTGCAAACAACAACTGCGTTTCGTTCTTCAATCGCAAGCGCCATATCTTCTGTTACTTCTTTTACGACCGTATTCAGATCGACTTCTGAAGTCTCAGCAACATGAATATGCAGCGCATACGTCGACAGATCGTTGACCATCGCACTGAGCCGATGAGCCGAATTATTCAGGACCTGAATTTTCTTGATATCATGGCCTGAGAGATTTCCTTTTTGTTTTCGGACTAGTTCATCGGTAAGTGCAAGTATTAGTCGCAACGGCTCCTTCACATCATGGCTGATCACATGTACAAACTGTTCCAGATTAAAATTGATACGTTTCAGTTCGTTGATCTTTGCTTCCAGTTTCTGCCGATAAGCCGTGAGGGCATCTTCGTGTTTGCGTTTTTCGGAGAGGTCTGTGATAATAATTCCGATTGCTTCTACCTGTGGCTCGAGGCTCGTGAGCGATGCATAGACCGGGAGCTTTCTGCCATTCAGGTTTAGTACAATTTCTCCTTTGCTCGGCCCTTCAGATAATGCTGTTTTTAGCTGCTGAAATTTTCCAACGGAATCGATATAGCTGTTGAAATATGTACCAATAATTTGGCTCACTGGTAAACCGGCCATTTCCCCAAATCGCTCATTACAGTAGAGCACTAGTCCGTTCGCTGAAATGCTCAAAGCACCCTCACCCGATTTCTCTACAAGGATGCGGTATGTGAAGTCTGCACTCTCAAGTGAATAAATGTTTGAAGTGCCCGCCTTACTTACCACGAGCGCGTCAATACTTCCTTCTTTGATTGCTTCAATAATGCAGTTTGCCTCGAAGAGCTGAATTCTCAATTCCGCGAGTATTTCTTTATCTCTATTACTTTCTGCTTCCATTGTCATTTATTCAATGTCCAATAGCTTTAGGACTTTTTCTTTTTCTGATAGATCCCCCAGTACAATTCGCTTCGGCGCAGGACTGAACTTTATAAGCGTGGGCACGGCGAAGATTTCATACTCAGTTGCTTTGTTTTTGTCTTTGCTAACATCAATTATTTCTAACTCATGGTTGTCGTGCAGGTATTCATTGGCGATTGCTTTTATATTCTCCAAAGCACGAACAGACTTCACAGACATCCCCGAAACAAAAAGCTTAAACACATATTTCTCTGCAACCATAATTGGTAGTGCTTACTTCACAGCAAGCGGTTTAAGGTTAAGGCCAACCAAAACTTTTTCTTCGTTGGATAAATCCCCGATAATTTTTCGGATTGGTTCGGGAAACTTGCGCACCAATGTGGGCACAGCAAGAATCTGATCGCCTTCTGCCAGTTGCGGACTTACTAATAAGTCTATAATTTCAATACTATATATTCCTTTTAGGTGTTGTTCCGCGTACTTTTTGATATTGCTCAAGGCGGTGGCCGCTTTCGGAGTTTTTCCGGCGATATATAGTATCAGCTGCCATTCTGCTACATCCTCTTTCATTTCTTTCCTTTTTTAATGTGTTCAACTGAGCTCAGTTTTGTCTGAAGATCTTCGGTTGCTTTCAGAATGCTCAGTTCTTCCTGAACGCTTTCAAATTCAGTTCGAAGCGCTTCAATGTTTGCTTCGAGTACACGTCGTTTTCGTTCAATGTCACGGTCCTTGCGGTCCATTTCCGATTTCAACCGTAACTCAGAAACTTTCCGATTCACTGCATGTGCACGACGCGCAGTACCTGTAAGTATTCCGGTTGGCCCAACTTCAACATCCATCAGCTCAATTCCATTGTTGCCGATGACGAACTCACGCACCTGGTTCGAGTGACCAATTCCGCGCGACTTGATAATATAAATTCCACGGTTGCGCTCACCAACTCCTTCGAGGTCGCGGACAGAAATCCACGTATCGATCAGAGATGAAACTGCATCTTCAGGCAGATCAGGCCGTGTTGCATCATTTGGCGAACTCAGTGAAGTGAACAGTGCTGTAATGTTGTTGAGCTTGAGCATATCGATAAGGCGAACAAGCATTGAACGCACTTCACGTGAGCTTCCAACAGAAACAAGATTACTGATTGGATCAATGATTACGGTGGCTGGCTTATAGTCCTTGATGAGTTTGTGAAGATTCAGCAAGTGCAGCTCCAAACCATTGACTGTAGGACGGGCCGAATGAATCTGCAGTAATCCTTTCTTCACATGTATTTCGAGATCGATGCCGATTGATTTCATATTTCGAATCAACTGATCCGGCGATTCTTCAAACGCGAAATAGAGCACACGTTCTTTGCGACGACAATGTTCCTGTGCAAAGTAGGAAGCAACTGTAGTTTTTGCAGTACCTGCACTCCCGGATACAAGTACGTTGCTACCACGGAAAATTCCACCGCGGTTAAACATCTCATCGAGGCCAGGAACGCCCATGGAAACAATTTCATTCGAAACTTTGTTGTCGAGACGTAGTGAAGTTATCGGCAGTACCGAAATTCCCTCCTCGTCAATGAGGAATGGATATTCATTGGTTCCGTGCGTCGAACCTCTGTATTTAACAATACGTAGTCGTCGTGTTGAAACCTGATCAATCACGCGATGATCGAGGAGGATTACGCAATCGGAAACATATTCTTCCAGTCCGTGGCGTGTCAACGTGCCTTCACCTTTTTCACCCGTGATGACTGCAGTGACACCGCGATCTTTCATCCAATGAAACAGGCGACGAAGCTCTGCACGCAATATCTGTTCGTTGTCAAGTCCTGCAAAGAGTGTTTCAATTGTATCGAGTACAACACGTTTTGCTTTTACGGAATCAATGGCGTGTGCAAGTCGTACGAATAATCCATCGAGATCATATTCTCCGGCCTCGTCAATTTCTGATCGTTCAACCCGCACATGATCGACTACCAGTTTCTTTTGGCTCTTGAGTTTTTCAAGATCAAAGCCGAGCGACTGTACATTCTGAGTGAGATCTTTCGACGGTTCTTCAAACGACATGAATACTCCGTTCTCGTTCGATTCCGTAATTCCTTTCACAAGGAATTGTAATGCGAAGAGCGTTTTTCCGGCACCTGCATCACCGCATATCAAAGTCGTGCGACCACGGGGAAATCCTCCACCGGTAATTTCATCCAGACCAGCAATGCCTGTGACAGCTTTAGGCAGTGTTAGGTGACTGCCCGTTTTTTCGATATTTTTTTTCACTGTATAAGGTTTTCTACTGCTTCCCTTCGAACCCAAATGTGGAATTTACGCCACAACAGAGGGGGTTTGTGTAGACTGAGATACTCAGATTCCACACTATAAATGAGTTTTTTTCGAGTGAAGCAGCTGTTCATACTACCTATACAGGCATATAGTGTTCCGTTTTTTGCAGCAGGGGAATTCCCGTAAATAATCATTGGAAACATGAGATCGCCTTGTGCGGCGCCAGACCGCCGTGCGGCGCGGCAACAGCCGGGCCGGGCACAAGCAGGGCCACCCCCAGAAGGAAGGCGGCACCGGTCAGCAGAACGGGGAAATTATTCATAAGCAGATCAATCCCTTTGTTTCTAATGATATAGGACAAACACCCCCCCTGCAAAGAGGGTTCGCCCCGGCACAAACCGCCCGGCAATTTTATCCACAAAGCGGTC
>JBEIPA010000028.1:0-64984 GCA_040377305.1 Flavobacteriales bacterium
ACGGTAGATGTAACGTTGTCCGTTCCGTTTGCTCATGATCAATTCCCCATCCGACATCAGGAAAACATCGGCAGTATTGAAATCCGTCTGTGCTGAAAATTCACTGAGCACCACCGTTTCTTGCTCGTCGCCGAAAACGAATTGAACAACTTTTTTTACCGTCCGTGTTTTTTTGATAAAAGTTCCATCAGCAGTCCTGATCATTACAGGCGCCGTGACTCGGAATTTGATATCATCATAGTAATACGGTGCCGGAAAAAATCCCGCGCAATTTTTATCATCAGGGGTATAAAGATGGATGCCCGCCCCAGCGCGGAATGACGCGTTGCTGTAATATTCCTCCAACGATTTTACCTGTAGCGAGTAGATGTCTATTACATCCATGCCGACATCCGAAATATTATTGTCGGAAAAGTTTTCCTGGTAAGCAATGATCAGTCCTGTTTGTCCGTCAGGGTAGATGCTGCCGATCGGCCTGTTCTGGAGCCCATGTGTCTTCGGTGTGAGCAACTGAAATTCCTGACCATCGAACCGGCAAAGTCCGTAAGGCGTCCCGATCCAGATAAATCCAAGCTGATCCTGATTAATGCAGGTTACTTTATTGCCAGGCAGTCCGTCGGTGTATGTGTAAAGCCGTTTCTGAATAATGTAATCCTGGTCTCCTCCAAAAACGAATGATGGAAGGAGCAGAAACAGAATGATGAAACAGGAAAGTGGTCTCAAGCAGCGGAAAATATTGATAAAGATACAGCAGGAGCTTCAATCGGGAAGTTTCAGGGGTGAATGGCGGAAGTTTGTGGTTGGAGCGATTCGGACAATATTTTGACTCCTGTTTTGAAAAAGAAAAATGCGCATGGCTTCCATGCGCATTTGATGTGTCCCAGGAGAGAGAAGAACCGTTAAGAAAAGCTTTCGCTTGAGTGAAGCCAAATCTCTGCGGCAATAAAATAGAAAAGTCTCTCAGAAATGAGAGACTTTCTTTGTAGCCTCGACGGGACGAATATCGAACTTATTCCTTTTGGATTTAGCGAAAATATAATGTACCAACTGCCAATCCGACTCACCCGTCTGACTTAGGTGGGGATGGTGGGGGTGGTGGTGGGGGACTTTCATATTTTGGTAGGCTAAGCCCCTTGCCTCCACTGTGCTCCGGCTGCGGAACTTGTGGAGTCTGCGGTGGTGTTTTAGGATGATCGTTGTTCATGGCTATGGATTTTATTTTGGTTTTTTAGGTGGAGGCGGTGGATTTACATATTTAGGCATCGTCGAAAGTTTGGACTTCCTAGCCGGTGCTTGCTTTGTTGATCGCTTAGCTTTTTTCATTTGCATCAAGTATTAAATACGCGTCGAAAGTAATCATCAGAGTGCTGTTTTGCTGTCAAAACGATTTTCCTCGGCTTGTAACGAATGGTCTCATTTATCAAAGTCGTTAATTCCAGTTCTTCGTTGCGATACTTATAAAACGCTTTTGAGACTTCCGCATTAGAGAGCACATTATTTTCCATATCTATCCACAGCTTTTCGAGTTTTGAGTACTGCCCTGTATAGAATTTTTCAATCTTATCAATATTGGCGATCATCTTTTCATCCATAACAATGTGAGATTGAAATAAGCGAACAATGGAGATTGCTGAAATAATTATGCACGCGACAAAAGAACTTTTATCCCAACAGTACCATCCGAAAATTCCAGAAGTCGAAAAAAGTAAAATACCAAAGTTGACCATTCTTAGAACGAATCTTTGCCTTTCTGAGTATAGAGCACAAAACTCTACGTGATGTTTAACTTGAGTCAATTCGCTCCAGAGAATTTCGCGCATTTTAAAAAATATCAGCGGTTCAATATGTGGTTTTTCATTCAATTACTATATCCTCATCGATGTTTGATAGAAAGATAGTAAAAGTGAGTAATTTCATCAAATGTCAGAATTTGGGAACGCGTTTCTCGAATCCGAGTGGTTTCGTGGCTTCGTTGCGGGGGCTTTTGCCACAGTGTTTGGCTTTCTTCTCACTGTCCTTTGGGAGGTAATAAAAAGTAACCGAGATTCTAAACAAAAGGACAAGGCTATACTTCTGGCCATTGAACAGGATTTAATTGCAGGAGCAGAATTAGCGACAAGAAATATTAAACTACTCAATCAGGAATTGGTAGGACTAGAAACTGGTCTAACCTTAACTATTGCACTTGAACGGTTTTATAGTGGTTTCTGGGACTTGGTCAAAGTGAATGTTCCAAAGCAAATCCTTAATTCGGAAAATGGACTACGAAATTTAAGAGGTATAGCGGCGTTTATGTCCGAAGCAAATGCCACTATTGATTCACGAGAACAATATAAAATCACGAATTATAACGTGCATAATTATCACGAGCGGTTAAAGGACTACAATACAAAACTGGTTGGCGGTTTAATGTTGCTTATTGATGACATCGACACTGCTCTAAAATGCATTATGAAGTAGCTAATCGGTTCTACGATTTGAATGGATCTAAGCCCACTTTCTGCCTGTGTTACGCAAAGCAGCACAGGCAGAATATTAGGCAATCGAGAACGGTTATTATAAGGCTCATCTCTGTACGATAATTTTTTCAGCAATGAAACTTTCTCCAGCATGAACATTTACGATATATAGACCATTTAGGTACAATGACAGGTCAATTTGAGAATCTATACTTGTTGTTGAAGTGATCGTTTCTTGATAAACCATTTGTCCAAAAACATCGAACACTTCGATATTTACATCTTGTGCTTCACTTAGCTGCCCGACAATTGTAACTATTCCCTCCGTTGGATTCGGATACAACTGGAAGAATGAAGCGCGAAGATCAATGTTATGTATTGAAACTGAAGCGCAGTTTATCTCTCTCTGAAATTGTGTTGCGCGTATGATTGGATTGGTCGCCTGAACTGTAACTAGAGAATCGGTACCGGGTATAAGCGGCATCGTCGAATAGTTCCATTGTATATTCAATGGATACATACTGAGGGGTATTTCGTTACAACCCGAATATCCATTCGAGTCAAAGCGAGAAATAATCACATTCGTTAGACCGCCACCATAGGAAGCAGTTGAACCTGTTAGTATGATTTCGCCTGTATTAGTAATGTCAAGAGCGTTTGGCCAATCATTCATACTTCCGGTTATCATTCGTGACCATAACCATGTTCCATTTGGGTCGATTCGAGTAAGTTCAATTTTATTGATTGATGGTCCAATAAGTGTTATGGCAGAATAAGTTAAATTTCCGAGGGTATCTTCCATCAGCCCCTTAGTCAAAAACTCATTACCTACGCTGGTGTTCGAAAATGATTTGCACCAAACCGTATCGCCTACAGCATCTAATTTTAGTAGAATTGCTCTAGAGTTAGGAGCTTGAATACTGGATATAAGAACAACAAAACCTGAATCGCGGGTTTGAATTAAGTCGCTACAGATATTAATTCCAGATCCATCATACAGCCTTTGCCAAATGATTGTTCCAGTAGAATCAACTTTGTAAACAAGAATGTCGTTAGAACTACTGGTGGCGGCTATGACGAAGTTTCGGTCGTCGGTTTCAATAAACTCGATTGTCTCGGTCAGATATTGACTACTGAGTGAGTTGTTAAATTGCCATAACGTATTTCCGGCAGAATCTAGTTTGATAATACCAAACCCATAAAGTGACGTATAACTAAAGACTAATCCACAATCAGAGGATTCATGTATCTCATAGTTCGCATATATCGGAAAAAACTTGCGAATCCATGTAAGTGTACCCACGGAGTCAAACTTTATCACCTCAGTAGCAAATGGTAAAGTATCGTAAACTGTCGTAATGCAAACAACTCCACCATCATGAGTTGCTGCAATTCCGGTTAACCATTCATCCTCGTAAGGTTCTCCTAAATATTTAGTCCACAAAGTGTCTCCTAATGAATCGAACTTCATCACGAAAAAATCACGCCATTGAGGATCATAAAAATTTGAACGACCGCCAACATAGTATGAATTGTTTCTAGAGATTGAAATATAAGCTCCTTCTTCAGAACTATCCGTGGAATAAACTTTCTGATAGGTGTTCTGAGTATATATGCAGGTGTGAAGAGAAATCAATAAGAAAACAAAAACGCCCTTGATCATAAGTCTTCTATTTCACTATTCACCCTTAATCACACAAACCTTCTTGCAGATTTGCTCGCCATTAGGTCGGGTCAATACTGCAACATACAATGCCTGACCTTCCGTCATAAATCTGAAATCATTTTGATAATCATCACTGGCATACACCAATCGTCCGCGAACATCATAAATATCCAATTGCGAATTAGATTCGAGTCCAGAGATGAAAAATTCGTTCGTAGCTATAACCGCGGTAGGAATAAATATAGAAGCAGCACTGTGACAGTCACGGTTAACGGTTACGTTTACTGTATCATAAATTACTGCGTCACATTCCGTTTGCTTTAGAATGTATTGAATCGTAGTATCAGGAGAAGCAATGGGATTTGAAATATTTGGATTGCTTAGCCCGTCTGCTGGTAACCATTCGTAAAGAACATTTGTCCTCGGTGCAGTTCCTAATTGAATACTATCCATATAACAAATTGAAATATCACTTCCGGCATTGCATTCTGCGAGTTCATATACCGCCACATCATCTATATAAAAATAGGCTAGCATATCATTGTTAAAAGGGAAAGCGATAGTGTCAGTCTGGTCGTCGGCATAGAAATTTCCGATTGTTATATAAGATTCATAACCATTGGCTAGGTAGACACCGTTAATTCTTACCCAGTTCATAGTGTCCGTGAACACGGCATTAGAGTCAAATGAAATTTGGGGAATTACTGAAAGAGTATCAATTGCGATAAGATCCACGACGGGTAAATTGGAAATATGAAGGCCCAATCGGCTTATTGCCCAGTAAGAGCTGTCGGATAAAGAAGCATAAAATTCGACGCAATATATTCTGCCGACGACAAGCGGTTGAAGAAGCTGAACTTCGAGATATTGCCGCCGATTATCAGTGCCATTGTATGTATAGCCATAAGAGCCAACAGCAGCATAACCGTTTCCGGTTTTTGGGGCTTGTGTACCCATCCAGTTCTGCGGCACACTACTTGTGAAAGATGAACTACATTCATTATATAAATCGGGAGTATCAGGATTGCCGCCAAACCACGGCGCGGCAAATGAAATTTGATCGGGAGTACTAGGACAACTATCAATGATTTCAAAGCTCGGATTGGGCACAAGGTTGACCTGACACTGTGCGAGCGTCCCAATCATTAGAAAAGCGACCAAAATCAGCCTATTCACCTTGTCAAAGATAAGGAAACCCACCCCGCCGCATGTTGGGGTGGGTTTCCAGTTATTTACTCACGAATGATTACTAAACGATCAGACTTCAGCATTTCACCTTGTGAACGAATACAATAGATATACGTTCCGGTTGGTAAATATGATGCGTCAAAAGTGTAAAGACCCTGACCACCTACAAACTTCCAAGTACCAACCAATCGACCTGTAAGATCAATCAGTTCAAAAGTCCCCGTTTGTCCGTCAGCAATTTCCAGCTTGATTGAGACTGAACCATTCGACGGGTTCGGGAATGCAGGTGAGATTGAAGGAGCGTCAGCAAACGGTGTTGAGTATTGTTGCATCCTCACGGAACTACTGTCGTGCACCTCCAACATCATCATGTTCCGAGCATCGAACACTGCCGTTCCTCCCGTGAGCATTCCCTGATTGATAATAGCAGTGAGAATCGCTTTTTGAGTTGAGTCAAGATTCATGCTATCAATTGCCCACGTGTGCAGATACACATCCAAGACAGCTTTGCGATTTGTTTCATATTGTCCTGATGGAGTAATTGAATTGAGCAAGGTAATTGCTCCGTTCACCTGCCCGCTAGAAATAGAATCTTCAACATCGGCAAACTTTCCAATGTTCGTGGAAGATGGTGTAGTGTAGAACCCTGAATAGTATGAATCGTCAGCAGTGCCCAATGATTTCCACGAAGGATTTTGACGCAGCATCCTGTACGCAAAAACCTTGTCGTGATACTGAAACTGAGAATTCAGAGTATCATAAGTACGCGGCGTTTTGCAAATTCCTGCAAGACTGTAATTGCGGATTCCCTCTTGAGTCTGTGCAGGAGGTGCAAGCATGAATGTGCAACGATCACCATTTCCCGTATATACAGTAGCATTGTTAAACAGACTATTGAAGAACATTGAACTTACATCAGGGTTATACGTAGTATAGTACCATTTAATTCCATTACCACTTACAGGCAGTATTCTGCCCGTAATGTCCTCTCCTCCCGCTGCTGTACTCCATGCGTTGCCCGTTGAATACGGTGTTCCTGCGGATGTCCAGGCAATCTGGTCATTAATTGATACACCTACGCCGTAGCCGTTCAGATAATTGAAGTTAACTCCAAACCAACACGTCGTCATGTTGTTACACGCGAGAATACAAGGGTTGTTCGTACCTTTTAAGAATACCCCACTGCCCATTCTCTGCACTGTATTCTTTGTAACCGTGTCATTCTTACAATTCGTCATGTGAATACCAAAAATCTCGTCATGCACCGCTTGCGTAGGTGAAGATTGCATAGAAACACCATTCTGACGAATCATCGAGTTCGTAACTTCTTCGAGCTTAATTCCAATGCAAGGAACAAGCTGCGACATCGGTTGACCTGTCATAAAGTTGATCGGCGTGTTGTCTGTAATCTTGCACTTGTCTACACGACTCACCCAAATTCCATTTCTCATTTTCTTAATGGAATTATACTGGATAAACAGGTTAACAGGTGTCAGTGCAGCTTGAACAACATAGATACCCGTATTTCCGAAATTACCCGGTACGTAGTTCTGCGAATTGTTAATCGAGTTGTATGTTATTCTAATCGTTGACGAGGTAGACTGAATACACTGAATATTTGTTCCTGTGCATTCCGTAAGTGTGTCTGCATTAATTAGAATAGTCCGGCTCTGGCAGTTCATCGTCGTTATTCCCGCAGTTTGACATGTATCAAAGCGATTGTATTCACAATTCAGGTTAACGTAGTTGTAGGCGTAAACACCGTAGTTGCATTTTGTGAATTTGTTTTTCGCTTTGTAGTTACCTACGCGTCCAACGGTTCCAGTTTTCGGTGTGAATTTACCTGCTGACATAAATACAGCAACTCCATTTGGAGGAAGGTTCTTATTCAGAATCGTAGTGGTGAAATACTTGAAGTCATTGTTCCAAACTTTAACGTTGGAGCCTTTCGAGTAAACCCCGAACTGCGTACGTTCAAAGAGATTACGATATGTGCTTGAGGTACTATCCCCTATGGTTACTGCATTGCAATCTTCAATGAATACTCCTGCTAAACCTTTACCGCTTACTGGTGCGCGACAAGTAGTCCCTGCGAACGTAATTCCTCCTGTTGATCCCGGTTGACCCGGTGCGTCACAAGCAAATATTGCATAGCGAATGACTCCGGGATGTGTTCCCGCATAAGCCTTGATATATACTCCGATATTATTCTTGTTGAACTTACAAGGTAAATTGGTTGTACCCCAGATAACGAACTTGCCACCGTTTGTAGAAACAATTGCATTCTTTGCGTCTTCAATAACAGTTCCGTTAAGAACGTTAACCAGTGAATTTGTATTTGTTCCGTCAACATAAATTCCATCCCACATATCAGAACACGCGTAGAGTTTTGTAGTTGTTGAACCACTGTTCGTCAACTCAAACACAATTCCGGGATTAACCACAATCTTAGCATTCGGTCCGAGTTTTACTTCACAGCCTTTCAATCTTGTGTGCTTGTTGATTGTCCAGACACCGTTAACGGAGAATTGACCACCTACCGATTCGTAGTAGCCTGCATTGATGCTGAACAACGACGGGAAGCTGACGCTATCGACATGACCAACGGTTTCATTGAGGATGTTTGCGTAGGAGCCTTCCTGACCTTCTTTGAAAGGACAACACGTGGGAACGTTGGTTAGAGCTGAACCCTGACATCCATTCGCGTCAACGATTGATACGGAAACAACAACCGGAGAATTTAACGTGTCGTACGGATGACCGTTCCAGCAAGCTGAGAATGTTGCGCAGGAGGCACACGAACTACTGGTGGCACTTGTTGACCACAAGTAAGAAACTCCCGATGGAATTGTAGTAAATCCAAAACATCCACCACACATCGAAGCACCTGGAGGTGAAACTATACTTACGGCTAGTGGTGTTACTGTAACCTTTACAGTGTCTTTCAACGTGCATCCAGTTGAGGAGTTGGTTACGGTGTATACATAAGACGTGGTGGAGGTAGGTGTAACAGTTGTGCTTGTGCATCCGGTACACAGTGTTGCACTATTAAGAATTGACCACGAAGTAGTAGTAAACGTTCCTGTAGCCGTTCCGGAAAGTGTTGCAGAACCTCCCAAACAAATGCTCTGATCTGCTCCAGCGGAAACTGTGAGAGGACTGGCAAGCCATGTCGGGGAAACAGTAGCCGTCGACGTACATCCATAAGTAGGCATGTAAGTGGAAACCGTATATGTTGCAGCGTAATTGATAGGCGACGTAACGTTTATTGTTGGACAACCTGCACCTGAACAGCTCCAGTTGGTTCCAACCGGTGCGCTCCACGTATAGGTACCATTGCTTAACGGTGAGTTAGCTGTGATGGAAACAGTATTTCCTGATTTACACAGTGGATTAGGTAAATATGAAAAGGAGATCGGGTATTGTGGTTCAACAGTAAAATCGTCGATGTAATAATATGCTCCGAACTGCGGATATGTAACCGATGTATCAATTCCACTTGGTACAACAGAACTTCTTCCTTGCACCGCGTCAGCGTCAAAATTTCCGATTGTTGCCCAATACGTTCCGGTGACCGCAGGAGTATAGTTGCCCGTGATCTGCACCCATCCGTTTGTTGTGGTAATAATTGTTGGCGAGCTAATCTGTGG
This sequence comes from Flavobacteriales bacterium, assembly GCA_040377305.1. Classification (GTDB taxonomy): domain Bacteria; phylum Bacteroidota; class Bacteroidia; order Palsa-965; family Palsa-965. The sequence goes on from JBEIPA010000028.1 coordinate 8,964, forward strand.
TGTAACGTTAATGATTGACGCCGGAAGAACAGGCAAAGGTTGAGTAGTGGAAAAATATACTCCGATGTGATTGACAGCAAAACCTGAATAATCTGACAAGCTCACCCAAAATGATACTTTGTAGGTAAGACCTGCCGTCATAGTTGTTCCTAACTGTGTCTGGACATACTCGCGAAAATCAGGGTCAGGGTAAAGTACATTCGGATTATGGTAGTACATGAAAGCACCAGTGTATGTAGAACCGCTATGTGAAGTTTCATTACCCCACGCGTTGGACGGAATGCTAACATGTGAACCAGAGGTTGAACTGGAATGGAAGTACTCAGGTGTACCTACTGGCTTCCAAAAGCAACATTTGTTATTTACCTGCGAAGGTCCTGTTGGAACACTACCCCAAGTATCAAAAGTGGGATTGCAAGCCAATTGACAAGTCGTTATCGAACAGGCTCCGCAAGGTGGCGTTGCGCTTGCAGAAACAGATAGACAAGCATTGAACTGTATACTGGCAGTTGAAGTACGCGACACCTTCACCAGATAGTTGGTCGATGCACTTACCGCACTTTCAAGAATCAGCATACCATGATCATTTATACCCGTCTCAACCAAAGTCAATGTGCCGCAGCTACCAGTGTATAGCTTCACAGCACTCATTTGATTGGGCTGTCCTTCAGGACTTGTTACGTTCAGGTACATGGTGTGAGCGTTTGCTCCTGAATTGAACGAGAACCAAACAACCGTATCGGAAGTTGACACGCTATTGTTACAGCCATTAACCGTAAGCGCAATTGGAGATCCACACGTTTGAGCGTGGATGAACCCTGCGATGAGCAGGAAGAAAAGGAAGGCGGTTGCACGTTTAAACCGCGTGTGTGTTTTTTTCATTTGAGTTTTTTTTAGTTTGTGAAGAATTTAGGATGGATTAGGCATCATGTGGTTAACTGGAGTCGTAGTTCATTTTGTTTAGATTAGTGTAGTAAATACAAAACACTCATTCACGTTGAAACACAACGTGGAAAACTAATTTTCACTCAGTAATCCCCCTCCACTACGGGTGAAGTCCGTAATGAAACAACACTAACCGCTGAACTATTCAGCAGTTGCGTCCTGTTCTAATGGAACAGTCTATAAGACCGAAGTGCTTCACACACGGTGAAAGTCACTTCGGTTGCGATCTCACATGGAACCCACATGAGTGGAACCGATTGCCGGGGGGAATTAGCAATCGTTCCGATCAGAATTTCTTAAACGATTTCAGCAGATGGAAATCGAACACAAAGTAACTAGATGCTAAAGCAAAAAAGTGCTAATCTTCTGCCAGTTTATACACGTCAAGTATTTCTACGCTAGAGTTATTTTCCGAATCTCGTTTGTTTGTTTCTAAACAGCCTGATTTGATTTCCGAATTGTTTAAGTGGTAAACATAATTTCTGTGCGAACGGGAACAATGTTGTAAGTAGACATTGTTCCCGTTCCTCTCGGAATTGTCCTGACCGCATAACCCCTTATTGAGCCAGTCCAACACGCACAGGAGGGGACTGCCGAAGCAGTAGTATTGTGCATCTACAATATCCGCTAATACAAATGGGGGCGCGGACACGCGGATCGTCCGCAATGGCGGTACTGGATACCGATGCGCAGGACAAGTCCACAGCCCGCGCCTTTTACGCGAGCGTGCAACTTGTAATTCCTGCGCTTTTGAAATTTTCCAGTTTTCCATTTGCAGAACTACAGCTAAACGCTGTTTAAAATCTCACTAACAGGTCAAATATATAAATTATTTGAAATAGTGTCACCTAAAAGATGACACTATTGACACCCTAATGGGGACGGTATATTAACCGTCTCAGAACTCCTTTTAGGCAGTTTTGCCCTATGGTAATCCATATTGGAAATAAGATAAGGCAGATTGCAGATCAGAAGGGTTTAAAGATTGCCGAATTAGGTCGTCGTATTAACACGGCTCGGCAAAACGTTTACAAGATTCTTTCAAAGAAAACGATAGATACAGGCTTGCTGTTGAAGATTTCAAAAGTGCTTGAGTACGATTTCTTTCAACACTACACATCGCTCAAAGACGAAAACCAAAAGCTCCGTGAAGACAATGCTCTGCTAAAAGAGATGATTGAACTCCTGAAAGAAAAAGGCGCTAAGAAAAAGAAGTGACAATTTACAGAGACGAAACGATTAGGCTCTAGTGAATTTTACTTCGCGTAATTTATCCGGTGGTTCTTCAAATATAAAGTTGGTATTGCTATTAAGTTCATAAAAGATTATTTGGGGAGTCGTTTTGTATGGAGTTAAACTGGCTACGGCACTTTTCAGCTGTGCCTTGCATTCATTATACAAGTTTTCTTCCAATTGCTTATCAGTTTCCCAGCCTTCTATAATAAAAGGAGACACTTTCAATTTGCAATTATCTTCAAGTTCTTTGATTTTTTCTTGTGATGTCTTGATATTTTGTAATCCAAAAAAAACGTTGTCATGAGGAATAGATGGCTGCTTTCTTCCAATAATGCTAAAGCCAAGAGCCATGTAAATTCCAAAAACATTTTTTCCGTTTTCTCTACCGAAAAGCGAAATAGTTGTCACTTGAGTTTGGCTATTCTGAAGCGTTATTGATTCCTTTGCTATTTGCAAAAGTTCCGGTTCATTTTCCAAATGCTTGAACAGATCCTCCTGCTTCAATACACCATTTCCATCGTTAAACCTTGGTATGAGTGCGGATAACGTCCGAATATTTTCAATCAGTTTTTCATGATTGGAATTGAAAATAAATTGTAAATCGCCTTCAACCGCGTCGTATGTTTTATTAGTATTCTGGATACTTAATATGTATTTGTAGATGTCCGTAATTTTGTGCGGTATACCGATTATAGAAATTGCAGTCTCATCGGATATTCGGTACACTTTCTTAGCATCAGTCAGAGTAAGCCTGAGTTGCTGATCTGCTTCCCCAATTGTTATTTCGAGGTTTTTATCCACGGCAATTAGGATGAAATTATTTGTAACAACGTATCCTAGGCTTTCCATATTCTCTTGTTTGTATGATTTCACGAATATAGCCCCAAAAAAACAGAACACTTTGTCTGACGACATGGTTAGAATATTGACTGTTGATTTTGAGGGTGGGGCTGAACTTGCTTTTCACATATTGGAACGGCTGCCGAATTCACAATAAAACGTACCAATTGTCAATTTGGGTGTAACAAACTTTATACCTCTGCGTTTTATAACCAGTACGCTGAAAGAATAGATCATCTTAACAATTTATGCGGTCAACATAAACCCAATGCCGAACCTTAAAACGTGCCGCCCATGATGAATCTGTGAAAAAGAATTCCACGAAAAGTCTCCCCGTAATTTTATCCTAAACTTGAAGTGATCTCATGTCCGAAAGGTTTTTGAATAAGGGAAAAGAAAGTACACGATGTTTCATGTACGCCCTTACAAAGTCAAAGAACTGGCGTCTCTATATCATATCAATCTAAGGACTTTTCAGCGGTGGCTTTACCGCATTAGAACTAAGCTAGGAAAGATCGAAGGTCAGTATTTAATGATCGAGCAGGTCGAGATAATAATCAGTCATTACAAGATGCCCTATTTTATACAGGTCGAAGTTGTAAGTGAAGATGAGGCTGAAAGTAACGGCAGTAAAACTAGATCAGCATAACCCTGAATTCGATTTCAATGTTCAAAGTAAGAACCTATCAGTGGCAGGGATAACTACCCGCAAACCTGAGCCTATGCCAACGAAAAGTGTTTGATAGAGTCGTGCAGAAAGTGTTGCGCAAAGGAACGCCCCGCAATTGCATTGCGGGGCGTTTATTTTTTCATTGCTCAGACAAGTTGTCCAGCGGAATCCAACCAGTGAATTCTTCCGTCCCGGGATTTGGAATGTAACGGACTTTGACCCACTTCTGGTAAGTGTACAGAACCTCCACAGAAGCCGATGCTGGTAGATTTACAATTACAGCAGAACGACCTTTGGGCTCTGCAACTAACTTGCACTGAACTATCGTTGTTAGTCGCGTTTCTGTTGGCATATTATCTTGAACTTCCTGTAACAAACTCATAATCGCTGCATATTCTTTCGCCTGCCTTGCTTCCGCCCTTTTCTGTAAGGCGATATTTTGTTTATTGCCTGCATTAATGCGTTCAGACTGTTCCTTGAATCGTGCATCAACGTACTCCTCAGTTGTTACGGGATGAGCGAAGGCATCATAAGCCGCGTAAACAGCGTAGATCGTTAGCACAAATTGAAGAAATAAATATGCTGCCTTTACATCCTTGTGATCCTTAAATCGAGTCAACGAAGCAACAATCGAGCTCGCGACCTGTTTTAGTTTCTTAGCTGATATTCTTTTACTCTTAATTGCACCACGCGAAATAGACGTGTTTACCTGTGCAAAATCTTCAAGCAGTTTCCATTGCTTGTTTTCAATTGCGAAATCCGTCAAGTGAACTGTTAACGGAATCACTGGTACTTGCAGAAGTTCTAGGCCAAGACCTTTAACGTTAGCATTAAAACCATCAATACCTTTAACAACATTGACAGAACTGCCATGCAGACGAACAATAGCATCAAAAGCACTTTTAGGAGCGCTCACTGATGACAGCCGACCGAATAGTAAGTCAGTACCTAAAGGTACTTTGACTGCATCGTAAGCTCCAGTAGCAAATGCAATTGAATTTATGGTATTGAGACTCTTGGTGAGGTCATCCAATACCTTTGGGATTTTACTGCAATTTTCAATAGCAAGGTTAAAGTCCGTTGCAAACACCTTTTCAGGCAAAGTATTTCGGAAAGCTAGATTTGAATTTGCAAGAACATCTATGCTCTCAAAAAAATTACGTGTCTTACTGGCACGGGTGTCCACTTGGTTCACGTTCAAGAGATACTTATCCAAAGCATTTGCCTTCTCAAAACTTTGAAGATAAGTGCTGATTTTATCATGACCATCTAAAGTCTTTTTTACCGAAAGGGAGAAAAGCTCATCATAATTTGTCACCGCTATCCTGCGATCTAATTTGCTCTGGAATAGATCTGTAAAGTGGAACGCTGATAGCCCTGTTCCTAAACCATCACCAGACCACGTTCCCAAATCACTTATACGCCTGCTCATCTTGGGTAAATTTTAAGGTTACACTCTACTTTCAAATTTACTGCACTGAATACTACTTTTCACAAAATGGACTAATAAAACTGTCCTACTGAGGTTCGCAAACTGAACCAAACATCCCAAAACTCAGCTAACCTGCGACCCACCTCGCCAAACCTTGACATCACCCTTTTTCACTGGCGTAATTTTGTACAACCGAAATGAAGAGTGCGAACGTGATGTTGACGGCTTGCATCTGGTGTGCGAACCTTGATTTTGCAGGACTTGCCGACTATGCAATATAGGGAGGTCTTACAACGAAAAAACCGGACTAGTTGTTGAAGAAACAACCGAATCCGGTTTAGTAGCCCTAAGCGGACAAATATCGAACTTTTTAATAACGGTTTTAAGATACCAGTCGCCGTAAACGTCGAACCCAAAAAAGTCGCTGGCATAATGGTTCCTCTTCGACTTGTCGCGATCAAGCCGAACTGTGTGTTCATTCACCACAACGTCCTCTACAGAATTGCTCACTGAATACAACGTTCCGATTGGAGTTTGGAGGATTTTCCATTCGCTATTGGAGCATTCCAGTAGAGCAAGTGCTTCACTCGTTGCAACGCACGTATAGCCGCCCTGCACAATAAACCGATGATACATGATGTTAGGATTTGATCAGTATCGAAGGTTATGTTGGTTTTTAGGAAGTCCGACTAAGAAAATTAGTTTTCTGTTAAGGATCAGAATTTCACCAAAGACCAATCATGAGTAGTCCGGAACATACAACAAAAAATAGCACCACAGAAAAACACCCGCCGCTGTTTCGGGATGCATCCTTAATCACATCATCCGTTGATTTTTTAGCATAAATAAAAACACTACTGCCGTGCCCATGTTGATAGGAGAGTTTGCTCAAGTGATAGCCCTTCCTAAGAAAATATTCGACGACACTTACGGCCGCCGCGCTAGTCCGTAAATTCTCAAAATGCCAATGCTCCGGCAAGTCGGCTTGTGGCTTGACGTTGTGTTCTTCATCAAACGTATAACCAGCGTAAAGAGTGTAATCTGAAGGAACATCCTTAAATGAATCTTCGACAGCTTTAATGAATTTTTCTGTATGTAATTCTACGCTGGACATGAAATAATCAGTGTGTTAAAACCAATTAACCTGATTTCAGAGTTGCTCCTGTCGCTTATATCCAGGGGGGCACTCTTTGTGGAATAAACCTCAGAAGGGTTTCCCCTCCTGAACATTCATAGCTTGCATCTTACGCTAGTTCATCACAATTTAATCCATTGGGGAAACAAAACAAAATGTCAGTCACATTATCTGTAACTAGCATTCTTCATTCTTGCAGCCCTGAGTGAGCAGATAACTAACTTTATAGTGGGTGATTTGGCTAAAATGGCAGATTAGCCGTTTACAAACGTTTGCTCCCGACTAGGGTGGGACATTTGGTCTACGTTTGATAAAACAACAAAAATGGAGACAATTAAAAAAACAGGAATATTGTTCGATGGTTATCACACATGGCTGGGCTTCAAGGATATTTTGGGAGAGAGCAAGTTACATCTGCTAAATTTTACGAAGGCTGAATCTAACCTACGCGCATTTATCAAAGCGGAAATAAATTGGGACAGTCAAATTATGTATCGGGGATGGTTCCAAGGAATAAGGAAGGGCTATTTGCCCTATAATGATGTGAAAAAACTCAGAGGTGAGGAGAAGGAAGGCCTTATGAGGATAATCAATAAATACCATAGGGATCGAGAATTGCATTGGGCTTTAATTGAGGCTGGAATCGAGCCGCTTTGGTTGCAATTAAAAAAACTTCATGATGCAAATGACGTTGAAGAGAAAGGGGTTGACGCGGCACTTGTCATAGCTGCACTGAGAAGAGTCGACTTTTACAATTTGGACACATTGATTGTTTTCACAAACGATCGGGACTATGAACCGCTCTTTCATAATCTGCGCAAACACAACATTTCAGTGATAACCGTCGATTGTACACCGGAGGGGAGCAGAAACTATGTCAAGCCGTTTCGTTATGTCGATCGTTCCTTTTACTATAGGGAAATATTTCCAGACGAAAAACACATCAAATAGTAATTTACAGTGATACGACGAGTGTTATAGATTATCAGTTTACAAGCATTTCCAAATTGCAGGATAATTAGAACTTAAGATGAGCGAATTAAAAAAGAAGCAGCATTATGTTTGGCGGTATTACTTAAGATCCTGGGCAGTCGATGAGCGCATTTGGACTTACTTTAAGGAGTTGAAAAGTGACGCGCCCCAACCTGATGGGAGTAGGACAGGAGAAATATTTTTACAAACTGGTCAACCTAACTGACAAGGAGGAACAGTTACTTGAGTTGTTAATCATTGACCTTAGCCCTCCTTCGCTTCAAAAAGCCCATCTGGATTACCTGAATATGTTTACAGCTCCGTACAAGCTAAAGGTGATCCTTGATTCTAAAGCAACAACCACCAAGAAAAAACAAATAGTTCAATCTGAAATTAAGAAGCTAGAGGCATACGCTTCAGTCAAAATTATTTTCCAAGGTCGATAGCGCAGCGTAAAACCTTTCGTTGCTTTTTCATTGTGCGAAAGGAAACGATCTGCCGGATCTGAACTGTAACCGGTGTAGTGCTTGTTGTGCTTCTCCGAATATAAAACGTAAACGTACCACATCTATAAAACAGAAAAGTCTCCCATTTCTGAGAGACTTTCTTTGTAGACTGGAGGTCCCGAATATCGAACCGTTTTAAGGAGGATTTGAGGGTTTTTGAGGATATGAAGCTGAGAAAGGTTTTAATCTAATACGAAAAGACTTGTTTTTGAACCCACCGTAATTCAGTGTAACTTCATGTCCATGAGAACACTATCCACCATTTCGGCAATTGCTTTGCTTGTGATAACCTCCAGCTTTGCTAAACCCAAGCTTGCAGAGGTTGTTATCAAAACAACGTTTTACTGCAATCACTACGATCAATGTGAAAGCAAGCCTGCTTTGGAGAAAGAGATTATGCTGACGAGTGGCGTTAAATCGGTAGTGATTGATGGCAAGGCACAAACTATAACAGTACAGTACAAACCGAAGATGGTTACACCGGATAAAATACGCACGGTGATTTCAAATGCAGGTTATGATGCCGATACTGTAAAGGCTAATCCGAATGCGTACGATAAGCTCGACGGTTGCTGCAAAAAGAAGTGAGTTGCTTCGATTTCTCGGACAGTTGAAGGGCTAACCCCTTTCTTTAAAAATACGAAGCTATTCCAAACTGTAAGGCGGCAGTTCGCGCCGGAGGATTTCCCAACAGATCTGTTTTCCATTCGTAGCGATAATTTAATCGCAATACTGTTGAGCCACCCGGTCTCCAGCTGATTGCTGGACAAATTGCGTAGATGTGATCAGAGATATTTCCATCTGTCTCACGAAATTTTCCAATGTTCCAGTCAGTGTACTCCAACCGTAAAGCAGCATTGATCACCGACTTTTCGTAACCCAAGATTTTTTGTTTCACAATGGGCTGGACGATATCCAGAAACCCTCCGAATTGTTTTTCTCCGAATGCCTGCGAGTACGTTTCCGGCACCTGTACCATCACTTGTGCAATTTCTCCAACGAAAGTTGTGCCGCATTTCGGAATGGTTGCGTTGAAATCAAACGCAAAAACATCAACACGACGCTTTGAATCGAGCGTGAGTCCGTCTTCCTGGAACAGGTTGTAATATCCGCCCATGTAAGAGAATCCGATTTCGAAAAGCTGACGACGCGCGATTGCAATTTTACCGGTGAAAAGTGGAGTGCCATTGAAACTTTCTTCAAATCGATCGGCATTTGCTTTTGAAGCACCGAGAAAAGTTCTATTCAGGTCATTCGCGATGATGCTGTGGTCGAATCCATTCGTGAAATAGGCTTCGTAACCGAAGGACCATTTTGAAGTGTACATCTTTCCGTGTAATCCTGCTCCCGCATTCGACCATGTTGCAGGGAGCATTTGCGTTGAAGCAATTGGTCGCTCTACAAATTCCCAGCGTGGACCATCGTGATTCTGGTTGAACGCACCAATGGGATTCATGATGATTCCAGTTCGCAGATTGAACAAGTGATGAAACTCGAAATCAACCGCAGCGTATTCGATATTGATTTCCTTCGTGCCATCTTCGAATTCCAATTCGCTTAAGAAACGAATGCGATTCGTCAAAGCTGATGACATGAATACTGTGAATCGTCGAAACTGAAACGAGAATCCTTCAGCAACTCCGTCTGTGCCGGAATAATTGGTGTTCATTTCCATGTAACCTCCAATGGCAATCGGCGATTTTCCGAGTTGCAAAAACGGACGATTATAAATCGCATCAGAATTCATGACGGGACGTGATGTATCCGGCGGCACTCTTTTAACAATTGCAGAAGAGTCTTTTTGTGCGAAAGTGGTCGTTGCAATAAGCAATGCAGAAACCGTTAAGAGCTTAAAGTTGAACATAGAAGTAATCGGTATCGGTGGTAATGGTGTACTGTTTCAGATCGCGTTCAGCAGGTGGATTCAAAACTTTTCCTGTGTTGGAGAATTCGCTTCCGTGGCAAGGACAAACGAGGGAAACATTATTCGGTTGAACTTCGCATCCGCTGTGAGTGCATTGAGTTGACAGCGCAGTGTACGTTTCATTTGATTTGTAAACTGCAATCGGAAAGTTGAGCTTGTCGCTCCGAAGAACCACGAATTGTCGTATTTGTGAATTTTCATCAGTGAATTCACTCTTCTTTACCTTGAGTTGATTATTCTCAACAGAAGAAGTGGCAACGTATGCGGTCTTACAACTTTGCAAGGCAATTGCGAGTACACTTCCAGCAGCGCAGGCAGCCACGCATGACTTTAGAAAATCGCGGCGTTCCATTAGAGCGATTCTAAGAATTTGATGAGTTGATCTTTCTCAGTCTGCGACAATCCGGTGTACGCGTTCTTACTGTTTTGTGCTTCGCCACCGTGAAGCAGAATAGCATCGTCAATGGAGTGAGCGCGTCCATCGTGCATGAGGTAATAACTTCCACCCTGTGAATCGGGAGAAAGTCCTAGTCCCCAAAGTGGAGGAGTGCGCCACTCAGATGTAAGAGCGTTTCCTTCTGTGTATCCGTCATCTAATCCAGCGCCCATGTCATGCAATAACAAATCGGTGTACGGATGGAAAGTTTGATTTGCCAGAACCGAGATTTGCGAAGGACCTGTTTGCATCGTTGGCAAATGACAACCGCTACAATTGATCGTTGAGAAAATATTTTCTCCTGCGATTACATCAGCTTCACTCGTGTTTCTTCTGATTGGCGCTTTCAACGTTTGCAAGTAGAACACAACCGCATTTACGTCGGCAGCCGGAACTTCAGGATCGGGACAACCATCTGTTCCGAAAACTCCGTTGTTGAAGTGAAACAAATCGAATGGATAATATTCCGATGTGATTCCCATATCCTGAACGTATGCGTTCACCGTTTGGTTGAGCAAGTTGATTGCAGCCGCTTTTCTTCCGAAGCGACCGATGTATTTTCCGCCGAGTGTAATGGCATTCGGATCAGGATTCAGAAATGAAGGCGAAACAACCCAGTTTACTACTCCGGTAATTCCATCGCCGTTGGAATCGTTAGGATCTTGCAACGCGATTAGATAAGCATCCGTTACCGCTTCGAGATACCCGAGTCCTGTGTTCGCAGGTGGAGTGAAATTTGCGTGCGAAGCACCAACGGGTAAAGTTTCTGGCGTGTGTCCTGGAATCGCGCGATTCTGCAATTGTGGTCCGCCTAAATTCGCGAACATGTTTCCGGTGCTGTCGAATTGCCCGAAGCGAGTAAGTGTTGTGAATGGATGTCCGCGTCCATCACCGGCGTGACAAGAGCCGCAAGATGTTGCAACGAAAATCGGACCGAGTCCTGTTTCCGGTGTAAACACTTTATCATTGAACGCGATATCTCCTTGGAGAAAAATTGCGTGTTGCTCGTTAGTGAGGCCTTCAATCGGTCCGTCGAGAAGCTCATTGTCTTCTGGAGCCGGAGGAAGTAATTTCTGACACGCGGTTGCTGCAACTACAATTATTGCGACAACGGTCAACGTACGAAGTGAAGACATTTTCTATATTTTTAGAAGGCTTTGCAAATTAAATTTAGACAAATCTAAATTAATTTCGTGACACATCAAAATTTGAATTGCCGTAAAGCCCGCAAGAGAGCAATTAGAGTGAACTACTGAATTTCGAAGTATCCCTAGAATGAGTACTTCTGACCTCCCAAAACCGCTGTTTCGGGATAAGTACGGTGTACAGGATTGCCCAAAATCTCGACAAATGCAATGGTTCGCCAACCGATCATTGAAATGCGGACCCGATTGATTAAGTTTGTTATGCATGTTTTGGCTTTCAACTGCATCAATACCTCAAAATCAGATCAAATGAAAAAACTATTACTCATTTCAGTTCCTGCGTTGTTGGCTCTTAGTCTTTCCGCGCAATCCAGTTTCTCTCTTACTGATGTGAATCAGGCATCCGTAGTAAGCGGCTCAACGATCGTTTACTATGTTGATCAGGCGACATCGCTGGAAACACATGATTTCGACGTGCATAATATTTCGGGCAATAACTTAACGGTTAAGGTTCGTAAAGCAGTGCAATCTTTTGCGTCTGCGGGCAGTGTATTTTATTTCTGTACTGACCAGCTATGTTATACTCCAAGTACCAATCTGTCCGGCAATGTGACTTTAAATGCAGCCTCACAGTTTCTACTTGTGACTGATTTTACTCCCGATAACACTACTGGTATTTCAATTGTGCGCTATTCTGTTTTTAACACCGCAAACCCAAGTGATTCGATTTACTTCTTCATAGAATACCATGTTTCTCCAACGGGAATTGCAGACAATAGCGTGAAGGCAAACATTGGTTCACCAATGCCGAATCCTGCAAGTTTTGTGTTCAACATGACTTACAATCTTGGTACATCTTATGGAAAAGGTCAGGCGACTATTGTTGTTTACAACATGCTTGGAGCAATCGTAAGAACAGAAACACTGGAAGCTGCTGAAGGAACTTTCCGCATGGATGTTTCTACGCTAGAGAACGGAGTTTATTTCACTTCACTCGAAGTTGACGGCAAGCAGGTATCTGCAAAGCGACTTATTGTAAGCCATTAAAAAAGACTAAAAAAATGATTAATACTCAAAGCGATTCCGGTTCACGGGATCGCTTTTTTGTTGAAAACAACTGCAAAAAGTGTGGGCGATTCGCAAACTTCGAGATCGTTGCTAAAAGTCAGGTTATATACTGATCAAAACTGCATTCTTTGAATCCTTACGGCATTCAGAATTGCCAAGAGAGCTAGGCTAATTACAGTATATTTTCATCCCGATATTTATTCAGAACTACCTCAATATCCTTCGGAATCTCCATCGCCTGCAATGGCGGCACATTTGCGCCTCCGGTATTGCCCACAGGAATCTTTCCAACAAAAGATTTAACTCCGCCTACCAATAAGCGCGGAATTTGTCCTATGATCTCCTTGGTATTCTTGATTCTGAATCCGAACCTCAGCATGTACCAATGTACACGTGTGTGTTGATATGGAGAAGATTGTCCAAGAATGTGTGCTCGCTCAAGATGTTGCCATGAGTTACTAAGGTCGCCGCGCAAGTACAATTCGTGTGATTGAGCAAGTTCCTTATCAACTTCCTTTACCAGTCCGCTTGGTATGTTGAAATGTAATTTCATGTGTTCACGCTTTTCGGGATAACTTGTACATGCCCCACCATGCAACAGGTGCAAGTATTACAACACTCGCCATTCCAGGAAAATACCCATAGGGTTCTTCAGTAAAAAACGGAAGAACAAAATGCGCCAGTTCGGTAATTCCCATCGCAGCAAAAAATGTCCACGCGAAATAATATCCTAATGCGAATCCACGCTTCATGAGAAGTGGAATAACGAGCCACGCACCTACCGATGCTAACAACAAAAGAATGATTTGCCATGAAACAATTTCAGGAGTGGCAACTCCGGTTATCTCCGACAGTTTTGCAAAGAAGCCCATTCCCTTTTCTTCGACACGGTGAACCATGAAAAGTCCGAATGCTATCCAGAACGGAGCTTTAATTGAAGAAAACGAAACTGTATCCGGCACAAAAAGCCAGATAAGAAAACCTCCCAGGAATCCGGATATGAAAATTACAGTAGTAAGAACATCAAATGAGAAGTAGCCAAGCGCAAGGACCGCGACTGTAAACAGGAAGGCAATCGCTACGATTGATAAATTTTTCTTCATAATAAATAAGTTAATGTTTCTCCTGAAACTTCATCTTCTGAATCCTCACCGCGTTCAGGATCGCCAATAGCGCAACGCCTACATCTGCAAACACTGCTTCCCACATCGTTGCAATTCCTCCGGCGCCGAGAATCAGTACAACAACTTTGATGCTCATGGCTAAACCAATATTCTGCCACACAATTTTGTTGGTGGTTTGTCCGATGGCAATGGCAGTTACTATTCTTGAAGGCTGATCGGTTTGTATGACAACATCTGCTGTTTCAATCGCAGCATCACTTCCCAAACCACCCATTGCAATTCCTACATCGCTCAATGCAAGTACCGGGGCATCGTTAATTCCATCACCCGCGAACGCGATTACACGTTTTGAGTCTTTCTTCAGTTCTTCCACCTTCTGCACTTTGTGCTCCGGTAATAAATCTCCGTACGCCTGATCAATACCAAGCTCCTTTGCAACGCGATCAACAACGGCTTGCTTATCGCCGGAAAGCATCACCGTTTCAATGCCGCGAGAATGTAGGTCGGCAATTGTTTGCTTGCTATCCTCTTTTATTTCGTCCGCGATGGTCACGTAGCCTGCCAACTTACCATCAACGGTGACTACGATAATTGTGTCCGGAATATTTTTCACTTCCTGTGGAACAGCAACATTCAGTTTATCGAGAAGCTTCACATTTCCTGCCGCGACAGATTTTCCATTGATCGTTCCTTTAATGCCATGACCACTGATTTCTTCCGGATCATTTACGGTCAATCCTTTTCCTTTATCACCAACATATTCTACGAGAGCTTTCGCGACTGGATGCGTTGAACCAGATTCCAATGCAGCCGCCATCGGTAACCATTCCTCCGGTGGAAGCGCAAGACCTTTCACTTCCTGCACTTTGAAAACGCCTTTGGTGAGCGTTCCGGTTTTGTCGATGACAACCGTATTTACTGTTCGCATCAGGTCAAGAAAATTTGAACCCTTGAATAGAATTCCGGATCGTGACGCAGCTCCGATTCCACCGAAGTAGCCGAGTGGAATGGAAATTACCAATGCGCAGGGACAGGAGATTACCAGAAAGATCAGTCCTCGGTATAACCATTCAGAAAACACATAGTTGCTCACAAAGAAAAATGGCAACAACACGATTCCTACGGCAAGGAAAAAAACAATCGGAGTATAAACTCGTGAGAACTTCCGGATGAACTGTTCGGTTTTTGCTTTTCGGGTTGTAGCCTCCTGCACCATGGTAAGAATGCGGGCAAGTGAACTGTCATTGTAAAGTTTCGTTACCTCAAGTTCAACAACTTTACTTTGATTGACCATTCCGGCTAATACAGTTTCTCCTTTGTGAATGTCTGATGGTTTGCTCTCTCCGGTCAACGCCGCTGTATTGAAACTACTTTCTTCGCTCAGCATTGTCCCATCGAGCGGAACTTTATCGCCTGCTTTTATTTGTATTCTGTCTCCTACTTTTACTGTCTCAGGAGAAACTTCCGTGTAAGAACCGTTCACGAACAAATTTGCTGTTGCCGGCCGAATATCAAGCAACGCTTTTATACTTCGCTTTGCACGCGTAACGGCAGCCGATTGCACCAGTTCACCGATCGTATAAAAGACCATCACTGCAACACCCTCAGGATATTCCCTGATGCAAAATGCGCCGATAGTTGCCAATGCCATCAGAAGAAACTCAGTAAATATTTCTCCCTTGGAAATTGCCTTGAACGCATCACGCAGAACCGGAATCGCTACCGGTAAATATGCGATCGCATACCATACTAAGCGGATTGTTTCTGTGAAAAATGCGGGCTTCAGAAATTCATCTATCAAGATTCCGCTTAACAGCAATCCGGAACTGATGATCAGGGGCAGAAATTCTTTCAGTTTAGAAGTTCCTTCATTTCCTCCGTGCGCATGATCGTGATCATGGTCGTGATCGTGTCCATCGTGATCATGATCATCCTCGTCACTTTGCCGGTTTATTTTTTCTTCCAGCGTACAACATATCTGCCTGCCCTGATTGTCGTAGATATGTTTGTGATCAGCTTCTTGGGATTTCATTAGATCAACATAAAGTGATTGTCAAATATGGCGGGCGGGAGAATCTGGTTATGAAAATATTTCATTCTCAAAAAACCAAAACCCAGACCTCCGCCCATGTACTATTAATGTGAATGTCCCTCGCCCTGATTCGTCATTTTAGCAAGTACAAAAAATGCACCCTTCGTAACGATTCTGCTATTTGCAGGAATTTCCTGAAGCAAAGTGATTTCACTGTAACCTACATCTGTAGTTCCTTTACGTACCGGAATCTTCTCAAACGTCAATGAGCCTGCGGTGTCGGTGTAAGCTTCACTCTCTCCATGTTCGTGACCATGCTCGTCGTGGTTGTGTTCTTCCTCCTCAACGGCAGCACTGTCCCCATCATGGTGATGTTCTTCCTCACTATGTTCATCGGTTACAATGAAAATAAAATCCTGTCCCTGAAAATTGGCAATGGCGTCGGTTGGAACTGCATCCACAGTAGCATCTTCCAGGCTCACAAGTGCTGTGATATTCATGCCATCAATCAAACCTGTTTTGTCTCCCTGCACTTCAGCATGAACGGCGATAGCCTGTGTGTTTTCTTCGAATGTATTGCCGATACCGTAAATCTTCGCATCATACTCCTTGCCTGCGTTGTTCGTCAGTGTAAAATGGATGATCTGTCCCACCTGAAGTTTCGACAGGTCTTTCTCATATACGAATAGGTCAAGATGAAGCTGGCTGTTGTCGACTACTTTGGCAATAACTGTTCCCGGCTCTACGTTGCTGCCGATGTTTACTTCAACATGACTCACAGCACCGGCAATCGGACTTCGGATGGTGAGCACAGAAGAAATATTATCACTGGTCAGCGTTTTCGTGTTGACACCCGTGAGCTCTAATTGCTTCTCAAGGCTCGCCCGTTTTGCATTCAACACAGCCAGATCAGTTTGACTTTGTTCCAACGTTTTCGTTGACCCCACATTGCCCTTGTTAAGTTCAGTCTGACGATTGAATTCTTTCAGCGCAAGATCTGCTTGTGCAGACACACTGAGGAATTCCTCCTGCAACTTGATAAATCCAGGATCGGCGATTGTTGCGATGGCTTGTCCTTTCATGATCGTGTTACCCGGCTGAACCAGGATCGTTTGGATCACCCCACCAAGCGGAGAAGTGATACTCGCTTTGTTCTGATTCGGAACATTCAGAATACCATTGGCCTTTAACGAAGACGTGAGTTGCTTTTTTTCAATGCTGCCTAACTCAAGTCCGATGGACAGCATTTGCTCCGCAGTTAGTGTTGCGGTGTTTGCGTTTTCGTGCTCTTCGTGATGCCCTTCTTCTTCTTCTCCGTGTTCATCATGTTCTTCCGTTGTACCACCACCGCATGAAAGCAGAAGCATTGTAACGAAGAAGATTGAAAGTGTTTTCAGAATATTTTTCATAGCTGCTATTTTATAGATGTTGAATGCTTCTTTAAGATGGGTTAGTGTTTACATCCGGTGTAGGTTCCGGTAATGGCTTAGGTCTTCCAGTAAACAAAATGTAAAGTAATGGAAGTACAAAAAGCGTAAGGAAGGTGGCTGTGATCAATCCACCAATGACAACAGTTGCCAGTGGTCGCTGTACTTCAGCTCCCGCGCTGCCCGATAGAGCCATTGGCAAGAAACCTAATGAGGCGACCATTGCCGTCATAAGCACGGGACGCAAACGCATTTTCGTTCCTTCTTTCACGCGTAGAATCACATCGTCCATTCCGTCTTTAGCAAGTTGGTTAAACGTGCTGACGAGAACGATACCATTCAGGACGGCGACTCCAAACAATGCGATGAATCCGACTCCCGCTGAAATACTGAATGGCATATCCCGAATTAAGAGTGCAAATACTCCGCCGATTGCCGCCATAGGGATAGCCATGAAAATAAGTGTGGCTTGAGGAATTGACCGGAACGTAAAATAGAGGAGCATAAAAATTAAAGCAAGTGCCACGGGAACAGCAATTTTCAATCGCGCAGATGCGGCTTGCAGATTCTCGAATGTACCACCGTAGGAATAATAATATCCGGCAGGAAGTTTCACCTTCTTATCCAGTTCTTCCTGTATCTCTTCCACAACGCTTGCTACATCACGGTCTTTTACGTTGAAGCCAATCACGATTCGTCGCTTCCCACCTTCGCGACTGATTTGTGCCGGACCTAATTCCATCTTTATCTCCGCTAATTGCGATAGAGGTATCTGTGTGCCACCCGCTGTCGGAATAAACAAGCCGCTTACATCATCTATGCTTTTTCGATGGGCGCTGTCAAGCCGAACGACCAGATCAAACTTGCGCTCGTTCTCATAAACCACTCCGGCTGTTCCCCCGGCAAATGCAGTGCTGATTACGTGGTTAATGTCTTCGATATTCAAACCGTGCAGTGCGATCTGAGCGCGATTATATTTAATCACGATCTGCGGAAGGCCTTCAACCCTTTCTACCATTGGTTCAGTTGCACCATCAACGGCTTGAACCACTCCTGCAACTTTGTTGGCATAAGCTATGAGTGTATCCAGATTCTCACCGAAGATTTTAACCGCCACGTCCTGACGTACTCCGGTCATCAATTCATTAAAACGCATTTGAATCGGTTGACTCGTTTCAAAGAAGACACCGGGAATTGTCGAAAGCCGTTCGTTCATTTCATCTGCCAGTTCTTCGTAGGAAATATCACGCGTCCATTCATTCTGTGGCTTTAGGATGATCATCATGTCCGATGCTTCGGGCGGCATTGGATCAGTGGGAACTTCCGCACTACCTGTTTTGCCTACCACCATTTTTACCTCCGGAAACTCTTTGAGTATGCGTGAAGCCTGCATACTCGTTTCTATACTCTGAGTAAGCGAAGTTCCTTGCGGTAAAATACAGTGAAAAGCAAAATCACCTTCCGCCAGCGTGGGAATGAATTCTCCTCCCATGTTTTTGAAAATGATTAAAGCGATCACAAATACGAATACTGTAAACGATATAACCGCAACTTTTGCTTTGATCGCGCGCTGGAGCAATGGCGCGTACATGCGCTGAAAGAAATCCATCATGCGATCTGATATATTTCTTTTGTGATGTACTTTCTTACTCAGGAAAAGTGCAGAAATCATCGGGATGTAGGTTAACGAGAGAATGAATGCTCCGAGGATAGCAAACGAGACCGTCTGCGCCATAGGACCGAACATTTTTCCTTCAATACCAATGAGCGATAAAATCGGGAGATAGACGATGAGAATAATAATTTGACCGAATGCCGCTGAGTTCATCATGCGTCTCGCACTCTGAAAAACAGTTTCGTCCATTTGTTTGCTGGTGAGTTTGAGCTGACCACCTTGTAACTGCGTGGTGGATATTCGATGGAATATACTTTCGACAATGATCACGGCACCGTCAACGATCAAACCAAAGTCAATTGCACCAAGACTCATCAGGTTGGCACTTACGCCGAACAGGTTCATCATTCCCAATGCAAACAACATGGACAACGGAATGGCAGAAGCCACAATCAATCCCGCCCTGAAATTTCCAAGGAATAGTACCAATACAAAAATGACGATGAGCGCTCCTTCAATGAGATTCGTTTTTACAGTTCCGATTGCGCGATCGACCAGATCTGTTCTGTCGAGATACGGTTCAATGACAATATCCTCCGGCAATGATTTCTGAATCGTGCCCATCTTCTCTTTCACCCGATTGACCACTTCAGCGCTGTTCGCACCTTTGAGCATCATAACTACGCCGCCAACTGCGTCAACTTCTCCATTGTAAGTCAATGCACCATACCGGACAGCACTTCCGAAACGCACCACTGCTACATCTTTGATCAGCACCGGAATTCCATTCGGATTATTCTTGATCACGATGTTGCGTATGTCATCGAACGTACTGATCAATCCGAGACTACGGATGAAATATGCGTTTGGACCTTTCTCAATGTAGGCACCACCCGTATTCTCATTATTCTTTTCCAATGCGGTGAAAATTTCCGGGATCGAAACATCCATCGCAAGCAACCTGTTCGGATCAATTGCCACTTCGTATTCTTTCAACTCTCCTCCGAAACTGTTTACTTCTGCAATCCCTTCTGTGCCGTAGAGCTGTCGCGCTACAATCCAATCCTGCATGGTGCGTAAATCCATTGCAGTGTACTTATCCTCGCTGCCTTCCTTCGGGTGAATGATGTACTGGTATATTTCACCGAGTCCGGTACTCACGGGAGCTAATTCGGGTGCGCCAACTCCAGCCGGAATATTCTCCTGTGCTTCCTGCAATTTTTCGTTGATCTGCTGACGCGCAAAATAAATATTTACGTCATCTTCGAACACAACCGTAATTACAGATAAGCCGAAACGTGAAATACTTCGCAATTCAACAACGTCCGGAAGATTTGCAATACTTTGTTCAATCGGGTACGTAACCAATTGTTCTACTTCCTGACCAGCAAGCGTAGGACACAACGTAATAATCTGAACCTGGTTGTTGGTAATATCCGGCAGGGCATCAATCGGCAGCCGTGTGGCGCTCCATGTGCCCCAAATGATCAGTGCCAAAGTCATCAACCCTATGATGAATTTGTTTTTTATACTGAATGAAATTATTTTATCGAGCATAATGAGTTGTTTAGCGAGCCGTGAGGTATTCGATGTAGATAACTGTCTGGTTGTATTCGTTAACAGCAGATAAATAACTTTCCTGAATTGCAATTGCCTGTTGCAGATTTAAGAGGTGCTGTGTGTATCCGATGTCACCATTTTTATAAGAGAGCTTCGACTGTGTTTCAATCAACACTGCATTGGGCAACGCGCTCTTTTCATAATATGCGAGATTGCTCTGTGCAGCGAGATAGCGTTGAATCGCCTGATCGTACAGTGACTGATACATGATCTGTTCACTTTCGTAATTCAGTTGTGCAATTTCCACCTGCGTCCCTGCTGCTTTAGAACTGTTAACGTTCGGATAAAACCACAACGGAAATACCAAGCCGACCTGCACTCCCTGAAATCGGTTGTTCGGTCCGGCAAACTGACTGTTCGCAGCATCGAGTGGCGCACCGTACAGCGTCTGATTGAAATAACCGATCTTGAATTCCGGCAATGCTGAATTTGAAATCACTGATTTTTCTCTTTCCGCAATTTCAATTTGCTGCTTCATGTATGCAAGCTGTGGATTCGCGGCTACTGCGGCGCTATCATTCAACATCGTAAACGGGCGGATCAGAGAATCGGATGAGTTAATTTGGACAGCATACGTGACGCCCATCAGTTGTTGCAATTGCGAATTCAGTCCTAGTATTTCCGCGGCAACCTGCATCTGCGTATTGCGTGTTTCACTCAATCGCGTTTCAGCCGAAGTTTTATCCAGCAAAGTTCCATCACCGGTTTTGTACCGAAGCGCTGCACCTGTTGCCAATTGACTGTAAGACGAATCCTGATTCTGCAACATCTGCTTATAGCGATTCCAGAACAGCAATTGATAGTACACCTGTTTCACCTGATACGCCAACTCGTTTTTTGTAGAAGCAACTTGTAAGCTTGCACCTTTCAGTTGTGCATTCGCAAGCGAAGACTTTGCACTGAAGACAGTAGGAAACGGAATAGTTTGAGCTACGGTGATGTTGTTGTCTTGCTTATAAAAGCTGTTGTACTGACCGTACGTCAGTGTAACATCCGTCTTCGGAAGCTCGGTACTCGCCTTTTTTTGGTACTGATAGTATTCAGTTTGCGCCGAGACAGCTTGCAGGTTCTTATTGTTGGCATAGGCAATTGAAACCGCAGTGTCGAGCGAAACTACTTTCGTTTGTGCGAATGCCGTTGATCCCGTTAATAATAACGCGGATACGATTGTTCTCAATGGATTGATCATAGACTAAGTATGTTAATTGATGCTTGCATGAGGCATGTTTCCCGAACAGGAACAAGCCAATGCATCAAAAACTATTTTTCCTGATAAAATGGAAGTAGACGCAGGTCGAAATACCCGCATCTGGAATGTTCTCGCATTCAGAATTCAATTATGCAGTCTTAGGAGGCTGCCAGATGCAGTCGAGGTAGCTGACAGGAATATCCGTTTCGGACATCAGCTGAAAAGAGTATTCAGAAAATTGTGCCGGAAAAGAACCGACCGGCTCAATAACTTCAAAAGATGAAATAGAAGTACTGTGTGTGCAGCAATCGTTGCAATGCTTGAAAGGCATCTTCTCATCGCAATGACCAGTCGCCTCGTCTTCGTGATGGTCATCTGAATAATGCTCTGCAATAAAGTCCGAAAAACTTAAGTCGGGATGCTCCGTGCTTTCATGTTCAAAATAATGCTGAATCATGACCGGCATTTTCAATAACTCCATTGCAAAGGCATTGCCCGACAGAATCTGCAAACAGAAAAACAGAGCAATTGCCTTTTTCATTGAATCAAAGTTAGGAAATTGGAGAGTCATCGCGCACCTGAGCACTGATCCCACCCGAATGTTCTGAGAATTGTACGAAATCCGTACCAGAATACTTCCATTCAACGTCTGAGCGGACTGAAACCCGCGTGAGAACTGACTGAAACCTGTCTGAGAACTCACCTGAATTTTCTAAGAATAGTCACATCAACATTGAGAATTTCTAAGAATTCAGCTGAATTTTCTGAGAACCGACTGAGAACTTTGCGAAATTTTCTAAGAACAGAACAGGTGCCGGTCAGGAACAGTAACGGAACAGCATGAACTTTAGAGAAAACGGACGTCTGGCAACAGCGTTCCGGATGAAAACAGGAGTATCCAGGCTGCAAATAGCAGGATGCGGGCTGGAAGCGGGTTGAAAGCAGCTTGGTGGCAGGAGGAAACAGCTAGAAAACAGCAGGAAACAGGAGTTTTCAGCAGGAAACAGCTTGTGGGCAGGGGTAAACAGGGCAAATGCACTACTTCGGAACCCATGTTGAACGGATATTGAACGGAAAAGCAACGGATATTGAACGAAAACGGCACGAATCTGCAACCAATACTCAACCGAAATTCAGGTCTTGGTTTGCAAGATTTCGCGCTTTACTTTCATAAGTGCTGATAGCCGGAACCATCTTCTGTGGTGCTGAAATATTGCATCTTTGGTTTTATCAAAGTAAACAAGGATGAAACGTCAGATCAAAGAGGTCGAATTTTTCGACCGACTTAATAAGCGGCTCCGAAAGTATGCGCAGGCAATACCGGTGCGAGGAGATGGGACAATGATAATGCATATGCTCCAAAAGGCAGGCTTACTTGTATCGCACATCAAAAACGACAATATAAAATTCAAAACGCTCGGGCCTGGTGTATGGGGTTACGGTGTAAATGCTTGTTGTGATGGAACCGAAGAATATGCAAACACTGACGTTCTGAAAATTGAGAAGATTGGTGAGCTAAACAAGCATGTTAAGTACAACTTACTTTGGTTAATCATTTTCAAAATTGACGGCGATATGTTCAAGTATCATCTTTATTGCATGGACACCGTTAAGGGTGTTTTTAATAGCAATATTGATAGATCAATTCCATTGCAGGATTTGAAGTCTGTTTCTCTTCGCAAGCGCGCAAGCTCCTACATCCTTGACCTAGAATTTGTTTCGCTTGCCAAACCTTTTTCCTTCGAGCTGGACTCAATGTACTCCCCAGCGGATATGGCAAGTGACTACAAGGAAGTATTTGAAGAAATTTTGATTAAACAAAAGAGTACCGATACAGAAAGTGAGCCGAAGCAAAAACTAGAGGCAGCAAATGCAAACTACACGCCCCAAATAACGGCTCAAAATGTTACTATACACAACGCGCCAGTAACAAATAATAATACGATCACCGATTCAGTGATTAACACGGGTGAAATGTCCAACTCCACAATTTCAAAATCTCGTACTTCCATCGAATCAAACAAAAAAATAAAGCGTTGGGAGATTTTGAAAAAATGGTGGTGGTCTTTTGTAATTCCAATTGTAATAGGATTGTTTTTACTTTACTGCGAAAAGGAAAATTGGATCGACTGGTTTAAATAGAATGTATTCACGTCGCTTGAGTTCGAAGTTCCATAATTTCTGACTTAAAGAAATTCAACAAAAATATTCTGTTAAACTTAGTCACGAATATTGAATCGCTCACGCTCTCTTCGATATAGGAGTAGTCTTCAGAAGTTTGCGCTCCGCCAATCACCATTACCAACCAAACTTCAGAGAATAGAGAAGTTTCATTTGGTATATTTTTCTCCTTATTCATTATACTTGCTTCCACAGTTGATCTATTCAAAGAACCTACTGTATGAGCCTGACTGCAGTAAAGGTGAATGCCCGTGTGCGGCGTCTTTCGAACCTTATTAACTACTGTTCCATGTGAATATTTACCATCAATAATATTTCTGATTTCAGTCTTTATTAATTGTCTTCCTGCGGAACTTAAGTCCACATTTGAAGGCAACCCCACTGAATAAATACCTTTGTACTGCGAGTCGTGCTTGGATAAATCATTTTTGATCTGTTCAAACATTTTTTTCAATATTCCCTCCTTTTCCTTTTCGTCTTGCCGAATAACCAAATCACTTAACTCTAATCCGACAACTCGATTCTCGAATGCAATTGTGAAGTCGGGTCTTTCGCGAAATCCGTCAACAATGGCGATATTTTGATTGAACAAATAAATAAACTTTCCTAAGTCAATCAGTTCCTTAATTTTTTGCTTCCTCTCATTGTCAGATTTATGGGAGCTGCTGATTCTTTCAATCCACGGATCAATTTTGCCGTGAACAAATGATTTTTCCATAGCCATCTTGATTAGCCCCTCCGAAATAATATCCGACAATTCTTTCTTCATTTCGCAAGTAAGAATTTAAGTTAAGCAGGAACATAAATTTCTCTCGTAACAGAACGTTGCCAAGTACATCGTCCTCAAGGATTGGAGTACACTTCAAATTGCTCTTCTAAACATCATTACATATTTTGAATCGTAACCCGCGCGATCGACGATCTCAACTATTTCAAATGGATTTCGATCACCACCTGTATCGCTACCGTCAGCACCAAGCCATCGACTTTCCACTTCATCAAAATCAAACGGCACGGACTCAGTTAAGAGTTTATAGGTTTCAACATAGTTCTTGATTTGGTTAGTCGAATACAATCTTCTGTTGACTGGTGGCTTACAACAAGTCAAGATTCTCCACGGTGACGCATAGTTGGGATGTAAATCTTCAAATCTTGGATTTATGTAGTTCAAGTTCCAGTCTTGGCGAAGAGCAACAACCTTGATATTTTGCACTGTGACTAACGAACAACCAAACTGTTCAGTAGTAAACGGCCTATTGCAGACGTCAAATAGATTTCTGTTCGAATATCTTTCGCGACCATTATAGAGTAGATAGTACGGCATACAATCCGATAGCTGTTGAAGGCGCAATAGTTTTTCCCACTGATACTCTCCATTAGGTCGGTCTCGCAGATTAATATAGCGACCATTCATTTTTAGTGCCTTAGCCTGCATCGCATACCACACAAAAAAACCGGGAAGGCTTTCAACGAAAATGTCAACATCACTCCCGTGCAATATTTCCTGATACCCTGGATTGGCCCATGCACCAAAATTTGAATCCCGGTTGAACTCGTCTCTAATTCGGGAAATAATTTCCGCTGTGATTCCTATCTCCGGAGGATCAATTCCATTTCGGTGATGCCGGTTGACCTTATCCCAGGTTTCGGCTGCCACATCGTTGAAGAGTTTACACTTGTTTGATATTAAAGGGTGCATACAGCAGTTGGGTTAGCTTCATCTAAATTACAAACAAGAAAACAGCTGGGCTAATTCGTTCATTTGAAATGTCGGTGAATTCGGAGTTTCTTCGGTTTAAAACCGGTTAATAACTCCGGCGTTTTGAAGAAATTCTTCGCGGGTCTGTGCTCGTAACTTCACGGTACAAATCGCTAAAATATACAGATATGGACAGTGGAGAGAAAAACCGAATCAAGTTTACAGTTCTCGGTAGCAAAGAAGAATATGATAAAGTGTTCAAGGAGATTGAGAACTTATCCGACCAGTTACGCCCCGAAGAAATCCTATCACAAATTCAAAAGAGAGTTTCTTTAGCAGTTATTTGGGGAATGCCATTGGAAAGAAAAGTGCTGGAAACTTTTCCAATGCATCGCATTCGAGTAGAGAAACTAGGCGAAACCATAGATGAGACAAATCCTCAATCGTATTATTATCCACCGAATCCGAAACGAGGCCGTGCGAACGTGGAAGGACAACATGTCTTTTATGCGTCGGGAGATAATCATACTCCATTTCATGAGCTTGCGGAAGACATCAAAGTAGGTGAGTCAATCGTTTACTACTCACAGTGGGGCATGAAGGATTGCCCTGAAGAAGTGTTCATGCGAACCTTCTTTATGGGAATCGAAAAAGGTAAAGAAGAAGATTACGCTTCTATTATGGCGGGCGGATTAAATGAGAAAGTGGAAGAATGGTTGCAAATATTTGACGAAAAACCTCGGGAGTTAGTTCGTTATTGTCAGGAACGATATAACGGATTATTCAGGATAAAAGGAAAAGAATTTCATCACCTTAGTTCTGCAATTGCACACGACACGTTTGTTTCCGCACTAAGTCAAGGTGTGAACATTCCCATCCTAACTTATCCCGCGGTTTCTAAAGACAATCGTGCTGTGAACTTCGCGATACGCAAAGACTTCGCGGACAAACACATTTATCTGAAACAGGTAGATAAGGTTCGCGTTACGAAGATTGAAGACGAGCATGTAGGATTCGAGGTAATTGGTCGAGGATATCCTAAGAACGGTAAAGTTGAGTGGCACCACTTCAACATTAAACCAACACCAGATTATGGAGGTGTTTGGGTTTGTTTTGACAAGATTGCTAGACCATTAAAAGCGGGAGAGGGTGTCACTATGTGTTGTGAGAAACATCGGATGTCAATGAAGGAGTTTTTAGAACAGAACCATGTAGTGTCCGCCGAAACGTTGGTACAAGGTATTACGACAATGCCACAAGAGTTGATGGAAGGGAAACAGGTTAGTATCCAGAAGCGGGAAATCTTCGTTGAACCGAAAAAACTTTTCATTGAATCGGACATTTCACAAAACGGAAAGATTAAGTACATCCGTGTTCCTATCAATTATGCTGTAGGTTACGAATAAAAGAAGGAGGCTCTCCGCCTCCTTCCGACCTTTACTTCTGGTCTTTCTTGTCAATATGAACAGTTATATCAATGAGTTTTACGATGAATTTTACTTTGATTTTCGATTTGATTTGAGTTTTTACGTTTTGGAGTTTAATCAACTGTCCCATTAACGATTTCAGAATCGTTTTAAGGGTCTCCATTAAAATACTAATACCTCCTTTCGACTAGGTTAAACAATCTCGTCTCCAACTTGGGACGGTCTCCGGGAAAAGTGTGAGTTTACTTTTACGAGTTTTCGAAGGAGTTTTACGTGATTTTACGGAGTTTACTCCCGAAGACAGGTGCTTTTACGAAAAGGGACTGAAAAGGTTGCGCACGGAATATGCATTGAACAAGCGGCGTGGATAGTCGCAGTGTGAAATTGATTAATCTTGTTAATTACTAATTATACTATATGGTATAATTAGTAATTCCTGCTATCTTTGCCCTATGCCTCCCAAACCCAGCATAGCCGCACCCTACATTTCCACCTTGCGGCAGCAGTCACTACTTCTGAGTCACTTCCTGCACGAAACTGGCGGAGAGATTTCCGAAATGCTCAACAACAAGACCTTGAAGGTTGCTGATCTCGGTTTCACTTATCGTCAGATCAACTCATGGGATGAACACGGACTTCTGCATTTAAATCGCGATGGTACCGAATGGCGCTGCTTCAGCATTATGGATCGCATTTGGATCGGGTTGATTGGAGAAATGCGCAAGTATGGTATTTCGTTGAAGCAGATCGGGAAAATCAAAACTTATTTGACCGAATATCCGGTCGCGGTGGGTAACAAGATTGCTGTACTGGAATTCTATACGGCTCACGCGGCGCCGCGAAAACATCCATGCGTGGTTGTCATTTTCGAAGACGCTTCAGCGCTGATCTGTCAATACCAGGAATGGTTACGGATGCAGCTTGCAGATAAGGTGCCGAATCATGTGCTCATTCACCTCAATCCCATCTTTGAACAGGTGTTTCCGAAAAGTAAGATTGGTGCAAACTACAAGGACGTTACTGGCTTTGAACAACAGGATTTCGAAATGCTCGCAGCGATCAGTAATTGTGAGTTTGAAAAAGTAGAAGTCACCTACAAGGATGGAAAAGCTGATCTGCTCAAAGGGTTGAAACGACATAAAGTGAATGCAAAAATTGCAGACATCCTGCGTGAAAATGCATATCAAAAGTTGGAGGTCGAACTTGCAGGTGGTGAAGTTTCACGGATATTTCAATGGAAAAGAATAAAACTCAATAAAGCCTAAAGGGATAACGAACCCTGGGCAAACTCAGATAGCTATGCTACGTCAGACGGACGATGCACTGCGCACACTCTGAACAATGTCAACTCAAAATGAAAAGGACGACTTAAAAGGACCATCCCCATTAACAACAGAAAAACTAAGAACATATCCCGGATTTGAAAATCTATCCGATGAAGAAGCGACGGAAGCTATTCGCACAATAAGAACGTGCGCCCGATTCTTCTTTGAATTGTACGTTTCTGATAAGAGAGAAAATGAAAAGCAATCTACTTGATCAATTCGCCAAAGGTGCTTCGACGCAACGTATCCGCACGGTTAAGAGTGCAGTAATTTACACTCGCGTTTCCTCCAAGGAACAAGCGGATAACAATCACAGTCTTCAATCGCAACTGAAATTGTGTATGCAGTATGCGGAAGACAAGAACATTCCTGTACTCGCAGTTTTTGGTGGGACGCATGAAAGTGCGAAAACTGATGAGCGAAAGGAGTTTCAAAGAATGCTGAAATTCGTTCGGGCTTCGAAAGGACAGGTTTCGCACATTCTCATGTACCACTTAGACCGATTCAGTCGTTCCGGAATTGATGCACTTTATATTTCCGATCAACTAGCGAAGAACGGAGTAGAGCTTTTATCGATTCTCAATCCGGTTGACACTTCAACAGAGAGCGGCAAATTCCAGCAACACATGCAATTGCTTTTTGCCAACTACGAAAACAATACGCGTAAAGCAAAGTGTATGGACGGAATGCGAGAGAAACTACTTCGTGGAGAATGGGTTGGCAACTGTCCGGTTGGTTATACCTATTCACCAACGAGCAGCCGCAGGGAACAAAAAATTATATTCTCAGAAAAGAGCAAGTACATCCGGAAAGCTTTTGAATGGAAATTGAACGAAAACCTTTCGCACAGCGAGATTTCTGTTCGATTGGAGAAACATGGTGTCCGCGTTAATCGGCGCCGACTTACCGAGATTCTCAGAAATCCTTTCTACTGCGGTTACATTTCTCATAACCTGCTCAACGGTCAACTGGTAAGAGGCAAACACGATCCGTTGATCACTGAAGAATTGTTCTTGCAGGTGAACGATCTTCTGATGACCAACATTCAAGGTTACAAACACAAGAAGGAGGACGAAGCTATTCCATTGAAACGATTCATCATTTGTGAAACGTGTAATACGGCATACACAGGATATGTAGTCAAGAAAAAGGGATTGTACTATTACAAGTGCAATCGCATCGGGTGTAAGTGCAACAGAAGCGCTAAAGACATGCACAACTTGTTTCTGTCGTTCCTTGCGCAGTACCAGATACCACCACAGTACATGAAGCCGATTTGCGATGAGCTGACGCGTATTGTCGATTCGTTATCTGATAACAACTCTGGTCAAAAGAAACCCTTGGAAATGAAACTAGCCGAACTCTCCGCATCACTCGAAGGACTTGAAGAAAGATATGCACTTGGCAAGCTGGAGCCGGAATTGTACGCGAAATATTCGGCTAAAGTGAAAACGGAAATCGCAGCGAATCAGGACGAATTAGGAAAACTCGATTTGAAATTATCGAACCCGTCTGAGGCGATAAAATTTGCAGTCACAATGTCCACGAAACTCGCGCCAGCATGGGCTTCCAGCGATTTGACACAAAAATTTGCTTTGCAAAAAATGATGTTTCCGGAAGGAATTCTCTATGATCGTCAGAAACACAGTTATCGAACCACGAGAGTGAATTCTGTTTTCGAGGTTATCGCCTGTGTATCAAAGGAATTGGGACAAAAAAAATGCGGACAACGAAAGAAAAACTTTCAGTTGTCCGCTTCAGTAGCGGGGACAGGACTCGAACCTATGACCTTCGGGTTATGAGCCCGACGAGCTACCACTGCTCCACCCCGCATCGTATGTTTCAACAACTTCTTCGCTTCATTCTCGAACCTATGTCCGCCGCGGCGGATATGAGACCGATGAGCTACCATCGTTGAGGTATTTCTTTTCGGCCTGACATAATACTCGGCTGAAAAGCGGTGCAAATATACGGTTTTTTGGGGCTGCTGATTTTCGAGTTATGCACATTTGGGTAAAAGGGCTGATTATCCACTATTTAGACAATGGAATTTCGGAGAATTACCTTCGAAAACACCCAAATCAGGTCTTACCTTAGTTAAACCAAGCCCTCAACGAATCAATTTATCATGAAACATAAGTACATCATTCTGAACCTTGCATTGGGATTAGTTGGCTTTAACCTAAGTGCACAAGTTGAAGAATATAAATATTGCGGCTCCGATGAAATTATGCGTCAGGAGTATCTCGCAAATCCTGCACTTCAGCAAGAGGAAGAATATCTGCATCAGCGTTCTTGGGAAGAAGGCATGATGAACGTGATGAATAACCGTGCGTCACTTCCTTCACCGTACATTATTCCGGTTGTGTTTCATGTGATGCATGATCATGGCGGAGAAAATATTTCGGATGCACAGATTCTTGATGCTGTTGCAGTACTCAATCAGGATTTCAGAAAGACGAATGCCGATACATCGCAGATTGTTGCTCCATTCGGATTGCTTGCTGCTGATACAGATATAGAATTTCGTCTCGCTCAAATTGATCCGAACGGAAATTGCACAAACGGAATCGATCGCATTCAGTCGATGGAAACGTACGTTGGCGACAACGATTGCAAACTGAATCAGTGGCCGCGCAATATGTACCTCAATATTTGGGTGGTGCGTACCATTGCATCAGGAGCTGCGGGATATGCATACTATCCTTCTTCTGTCAACAGCACGAATGATGCTTACAAGGATGGAATCGTAATTCTCTCGACATACGTTGGTCGCATCGGAACGGGAAATGTTTCGACTGCGCGCGCGTTAACGCATGAAGTGGGACATTACCTCAGCTTGCCGCACGTTTGGGGAAGCACGAACAATCCCGGTGTTGCTTGTGGCGACGATGGAATTTTCGATACGCCCGAAACAAAAGGTTGGACAACATGTAATCTCACCTCAAACGATGTTTGCAATCCGGGACAAGACGAAAATGTCCAGAACTTCATGGAGTACGCGTATTGCCAACG
This sequence comes from Flavobacteriales bacterium, assembly GCA_040377305.1. GTDB lineage: Bacteria > Bacteroidota > Bacteroidia > Palsa-965 > Palsa-965. Next base: position 39,927 of record JBEIPA010000028.1, read on the forward strand.
CATGTACACGTATGGTCAGGGAGCAGCGATGCAATATGCTTTGAACAGTGCTGTTTCAGGAAGAAACAACTTATGGTCACCAGCTAATCTCGCTGCAACCGGATGTATGAATGTCCAACCTGTTTGCGCACCGCATGCCGACTTCGACGCAACAAAAACCATGGTGTGCGCCGGTGGAGCGTTAACGCTGCTGGATAATTCCTGGTCGAGTGATGCAACAGCATGGAACTGGACAATTACGGGTCCTGCGAATTTCAATTTCACAACTCAGAATCCTTCAATCAGTCCGCTCACCGTTCCGGGATCATATACCGTTTCATTAATCGCGTCGAACTCTGCAGGATCAGATACCATTACGCGCCCTGATTATTTCTACGTGAGTCCTACAACCGCAACTTTCACACAATTGAATTCCGAAGGCTTCGAAGATCCGAACTTCATGTACTACGGTTACATGATAAACAACCGGGGCAATAACGCGAATTATTTTTTCCGCACACCAGGAACTTCACACAGTGGAAATGCCTGTTTGATGCTGAGTAATTTCGGTACAACCGACAGAGGAGATAAGGATGAACTCATCACGCCTTCGTATCACCTCGATTTCTCAACCGGATTGCAGCTGCAGTTTTCATACTCACATGCAACAGCGTGTGTGGACGAAGACGATAACGAAGAAGCATTGAAAGTTTATACTTCAATCGACTGCGGGCAAACATGGACGCTGCGTTGGACACGATACGGAACTGCATTGTGCTCTGCTGGTTACGACGCTAACTTTTTTGTACCCAACAGTCAGTCACTCTGGGAAACGGTCACTGTGAATATTCCTGCAACGGCTGCTGCAGCTAACGTGCGATTCAAGTTTGAGTATTCCGCAACGAACGATAATTGCGGTAATAGCTTTTATCTCGACGACATCAATATTCTCGGAACGAATGTTGGTGTTGGAGAAGCTTCAGCACCAAATCTCTTCAGTATTTATCCGAATCCATCCGATGGGAATAGTGTAATCAGCTATTCACTCGCAGAACAATCCGATGTTCAAATTCAGATGTTTGATCTGACTGGCCGATTGGTGCAAAATGTTTTCGCAGGAAAACAGCAGGCGGGAAGCTACACGCAGCCGTTAGAAGGTGAATCACTTGCAACAGGAACTTACTTAGTTCAGATGATTGTTGGAGACAAAGTTTCGACGCAGAAATTGATAATGAACGCACAGTGATTCCAAATGTAGGGTGAGTAGCATTCAAACCTTTCGGATTTATTTCTCCAGTGCGCTCACGTGCATTTCGATATTGCTATGTGCGCAGTCAGACACCATCAATCAAGTCGACTCACTTGGTCGCAGACAGGGTTTTTGGAAATTGACGAGTGCAACGGAGTACCAGAACATTCCTGCTCAGTATAAGGATTCAATTGCTGCTTTCGGTTATTATGTAGATGGAATGAAAGAAGGGAAGTGGATCCACAATGATTATTCAGGTCAAATTTACAGCGAAACATATTTTCTACATGACAGCGTCAATGGCACAGTAACAATTTTCGGAGCGGGTGGCGTACCATTTGAATCGTACCAGGTGCGGGGTGGTGAGAAGGTTGGGCCACATTATTATTACGGAAAGGATTCTACAGGCAAATACGTCGCGCATACTACCGGCGGTGTTGAAGGAAGAATAACGAAGAAGCAACCAAAAAAAATTCAGGGCTCTGTACATGTTCAAATTCATACAGCGCAGTATGGATATGGAGAAGTTGGTTGGCAATGCGAGACCGATTCATCCGGTTACTACAAATTCACTGATCTGCCTCCTGGATATTATACAATAAGATTGACACACCCGTCGATAGGTTATTTAGATGAACATGTGACGATAGTTTGGGACAGCATGTCAGTATGTAACGTAGAGGTTCAAGTTGATAAACCAGATAAAACAGATCGGCCCGTACCCATAATGCTAGCTGGCTTCAATAACGGAACATGGTCAACCGTAGAGCTTCGTTTCGGATTACAGTACGATAAGAATATCACTTCTTTTGTGGGCCGCGTTGATGAATTCACCTTGGGATCTGAATTAAATTTTAATCCTTCAGGAATCATTCTTGGACCGAAGCTGAATTACGTTCGTTCGTGTGTCTTCCTCTTATTCGGGATACCGCTGGGTGCTTCCCTGATTTACTTTACAGATTTTGCAACAGGCGGACTCTATTTTACTCCACAGGCCGGGTTCGAATTTTTATGGTTTTTTCGCGCAGTTGGTTGCTACAACATTCCAGTGAGTTCAGATCATCAACTGGAGCGTGTTTCAAAATTTACATTCTCACTACAGTTGAAGATTTTCAACATTAAGCGTTATTGGTAGGATGGATAACAAACCGATTATACACGTTTGCCGCCAACGGTTACCAAAATCTACAATTTGGGTTAACAGAGTGATCCTTAATTCGACCTTTTATTGCCAAAGACAATTATCCTTACCCAACATCACCGCTCAAATCAAATTTCATGACGCCAATTAAAATTGCACAACTCGCACTTGCTCTTTGTTTATGTACAGCAGCGAAGTCACAGAATTATATTGATCAGTATTTTACTGATCCGCTTTCGTACGACACGGTACTGACTTCTGTAAACAACATTTCTCAACCGCGCGATCTCGATTTCAAGCCGGGTACCGATGAGTTGTGGGTCATGAATCGCGGAGTTGCATCAGGATCGAGTTGGGTGATAGCTTATCATGCAGGAACGCCGCAGCAATCCATTCAATACCGAAAAGATTCTCACAGTTCTCACTTTACGGTTTACGGTACGGCGATGGCATTTGGTAATGTGGGAGAATTCGCTGCGTTGAGTGAGATCCGCAATACGAATAGCTCGAGTACCTCAACTTTTATGGGGCCGAGTCTGTGGTCAGCAGATACTGCAATTACTGCACGTGTGTTTCAGAACAACTGGGTAAGCGGATATCCGCTCGGAAGTCACCTCGACATGTTGCATCAAAGTCCGTTTGGAATGGGTGTTGCTCACGACACTGCAAATCGCTATTGGGTAACCGATGGACATTTCGGAAACATTGTGTTGTATGATTACGGTGTTGATCATGGTCCGGGTTACGACAATCACAGCGATGGAAGAATCTGGAGATACACGGATATTCCTTTCGTGCGTGTAGTGAATATTCCCGGTCACATCGTGAAGGATACAGTAAGCGGTTGGATGTACTACGTGAACTCGGGTCCGAAAACGCTGTGCCGCTTCAATCCGGCTGCAGCAAGTGTTGCAGGCATTCTAAGTGCTCCATCAACATCCAACGAACCGCTGCAAGGTTATTGGGATATGCAGGGAGCAACGTATGAAGTGATCGACACATTTGCAACACAGATTTGCGGGATCGAAGTCTTCAACGACCGATTGCTTGTGAGCGATTACGACAACGGAAATATTTATGTCTACGATCTCAGCAGTGGCACACCGGTGTTTATGGATACGATCATTACCGGACAAGCCACGATGGAAGGAATCAAGATCGGTGTGGACGGTAAGATTTGGTTCGTGAATAATGCTGCAAGTACAGTTTGCAAAATTGATCTGGCGCTTGCACAGAACGATGCGTCACTCGAAATTGTTTCGCCAATTCTGTATAACACAGCACCGTTATTCTACAATACGAAATTCGATTTGTGTGCACCGGCAACTTCGGTAACGGTTACAATTACGAATAGCGGAGCTACTGCATTTGATTCATGCCTCGTGATCTTAGCTGTCGACGATTCAATTTACAGCACAACCAATTTGGTGGCGACTTTGAATTCCGGTGACGATACAACAATTACATTGCCCACTGCAATACTTGCGCACGGTGAACATCATATTGTTGCGTGGGTTGAACAACCAAATAGCATGACGGATGGTAATCCGGCGAACAACATGAAGTCAGGAGCAATCCGTACGATCGATGCTAACGAAGGTTATCCATACTTCTACGGGTTTGATTCTACATCAACTTTCCCGGCGAATGGTTGGACGTACATCGGTTATAACCGCACGCACAAAATGACACGTGTTACCAACTGCAGCGGATACAGTAACAGTACAGGTTGTATGCGCATGAATAACATGGCGAACGTCAATATCATTGGTCAAAGAGATTATTTGTTCTCTCCAATGATTGATCTTTCAGCAGCACCTGTTGCAACTTCGCTTTCATTTAGTCTCGCTTATACCGGGAAGTATGCAAGTGACACGGATAGTCTGATCGTGAGTGTGTCAAACGATTGCGGTGCAACATGGACTGCGATTTCACGAATGGGAGAAAGCCCAATGGCAACAGCGCCACACGGAACAGCAGCGTTTGTTCCGGATGCTGCAGAATGGGAAACGATAAATCTGAGCCTGGCATCGTACGTCGGAAGTCCGAACGTAATGATCATGTTCGAAACTTACAGTGGTTGGGGCAATCACCTTTACATCGATGATATTCGCGTGGAAGATGTTACCGGTGTAGATGAGCACACCACTTCAACACTGAAAGTTTATCCGAATCCTTCTGCCGGAATATTTACACTCGAGAATTCGCAAGCAGGACAAGTTGTGGTGACTGACATTGCTGGTCGCATTGTTACAACCCAGAAGGTGAACGGCGGAGTAAACAGTATTGATCTTTCGGCAGAAGCAATAGGTTGCTACTTCATGACGATGCAGTTTTCGGATGGCACTGTTGCTACCGAGCGAATTGTGATTCAGTAGACAAGCAAATTAAACTTTCACGACTTTGAACGTGTAGGTGCGGAAGTAAGTCTCAATTCTCAGGAAATAATACCCGCACGCATACGACGTCATGTTAATGGTACGTTGTTGCAAAGGATCTTCTACTGTGTAAACGATTCTTCCAACTTCGTCGTAGAGTACTGCTGTATATATTTCCGTATTTGCTTCAGGCAGCCAGGAGAGCAGATCAGTAACCGGGTTCGGGAAACAATCTACTCCGCTTGGAGGTGCAACCGGAAGAGGCTGGATTTGACTATTGCTCGCAGCAATAAAACCACCGGAATCAAAGTGCGCATCGTCGCGATCACCGATTAGAAACACGATGTGATATATCTCGCCAGGCACTACATGCACACTGGCATACATGATATTTGTTAATCCATCGTATTCAATGTAGCTGCCAAAAGGAAACATATTGTTGTAAAACAACGTCGGATTGTTTTGGTCATTCACATTGTTAATGCTTAGCGTTGTATAGTCAGGAAGCCAGGCAAAATTCCAGTGTATATAATTTCCTCCATCCGGACTGATTCCGTTGATCTGAATCTCAAATTCGTCGTCGTATGCAGAGTGGACGTATTCCGGATACTCTTCCGATCCGAAAGAGATAGGAAAGGTGATTGTATTGGAAGTGGAGACGGCATCAAATTCGAACGAACAAATATCATAGGTAGGATGGAAGGCGGGAATGGTTGCCATCGTGTTGTATGCTGTTGAACTGTTTGCAGAATCGTTTCTGGTAAAGCAGTTGTAAAAGCTTCCGGTCGTGATTGCAATTCCATGAGAAAACGGAAGTTCCGTATTGCCTTCGAATTCGCCGTATGCCATAGAATCACAGGAGATCGTGACATTCGTAATATCAAGTCCGGGCTGAGTGAGAAGAGAATCAATTCGAAGTGCAGTAATCCCGGAACGCGTTACAACCTGCGCACTGATGCACTGCGAAATGCACAAGGCACCACATCCAATAAGGAGGCTGAGAATATTCCGAAGCATCGTTTTAGTTACGGTGATGTTCAAAAATAGACCAACATCCGTAATGAATGGCTGGCAAATAAGTGCCAGTTACAAAGCCGAAGCAGCCACATTGAGAATTTACAGTTTCTTTCTTGTAATCTGCTTCCTTCCGCGTTTGTTCTGAGCAGGAGCTTTGTCTTTGCCTGCATCCGGGATTGCGACATCCACAGGAATGTTACCTATGCTTTTCGCGTACTCCTCATCGTAACCGAAACCTGTCTTTGAATCGTCGTAGATAATTCGTGCAATAGGTTGCACCGCGTAGTATCCGGTGTCGCAATAACGGAAAGGCATTTCAATTTCAAAATCGTATTGGAAACGTTTACGATCCTTTCCGGCTGGAACTTTTGTGTCGACCAGAATCAGTCGCTCCATAAATCCCGGCTTGGAAAATTCCAGCAGGTACGATTTATTGAGATCGAGTTGGATGTAAATCGGCAACGTAAGATCCGCATAGATCGTATCGAAGATGGTGTCGTTTTCGATGATCAGAATCTGGTAATCGCGCATCGGATTACTCTTCTGGGAAATACTGCAGGAAATTTCAAGACCCGCTCGGGGAAATGTGAAGCTGGTGTACGTAGCGTTACGTGCGCTGAATTCTGAATGGGCAAGCAGCACGCAGAAAAAGAGAAGTACCTGATTCTTCATGGGAGACTCCTTTCTGTTGGTTCATAATCTGAGATGGCTGGTTATGCTTCTTATGAAACGAGTTTGGATGCGTTACGGTTTCGGAATTATGCACGCATAGTAACAGTTAATTCAGCGAATCTGTCGCAGAATCGGCGACGGAAAAAAGGTTTCGTTTATTCGGGGGGATTTTCAATAAAAAGGCCCCAACATTTAACGGTTGGGGCTCTCCATTCCTGATCTATTGTTTCTAATTCTCCTTCACCATGCGGAGATATTTCACGCTGTTATTCGACGATACTTTGACCACATAAATTCCAACCGATGATTGACCGAGTGAAAGATTGTTCTTTCCTGCCGGAATATTCTGTGTGAGCACGAGCTCGCCCAATGGATTAAATATTTCTACGAGAGTGGGTGTTACCGATTCGATCGTAAACAGTCCGTTATTCGGATTCGGGTAAATAGTAACCGCGCTTAAGTTGTCAGCAGCAGCAATTCCTAAGCAGATGTCCACATAAATAATATCGGTACCGGTGCTCGTGCAGCTGTCAACATTGTATGCGGTGTAAGTAACAACATGCGCTCCCACACCAGCTACAGAAGGATCAAATGTGTTCGCAGTTACTCCGGGGCCCGACCAAACTCCACCTGCAGGAGTTGCAAAACTGTTGAGACTAACCGGACCATCAATGATGCACATCGTATCGAGCAGGCTCGTGTTCACATCTACTACAACGGGTGAACTTACCGTTACAGAAATTGTATCGGAAGCTGTACAGCCATTTGCATCAGTACCAATTACGATCCATTGTGTTGTTGCCGGTGAATGTACAACCACCAGAGAATCGTTCGTTGAACTTGTACTCCATACGTACGTGCTTGCACCGCTTGCAACTAAAGTATCCGTTTCTCCTTCGCATACAATAGGATCCATCATGGAGGTAATTGTTACAATGGCTGGATTAACGACGGTAACATCAAAGCTGCAGGTGGAAGAATTACCAGCAGGATCGGTTGCCGTGTACATCACAGTTGTTGTTCCCAATGGAAAAACAGATCCCGACACGTGTGTCGAATTAAGCGTTGCGGAACAATTATCGGTTGCAACCGGGCTTGACCAATTTACGATAGCACTGCATCCTGCTGTATTCGCAGGAACAGTCATATTCGTAGGACAACCCGCAATTGCAGGCGATTCAACATCGTTTACAGTAACGGTGAATGTGCATATATCTGTGTTGCTTGCAAAATCAGTAGCAGTAGCAGTTACTGTGGTAGTCCCAACCGGGAAGAATGAGCCGCTGGCTTGACTATATGTTATGGTTGGAATAGGAGAGGAAGATCCGGTTGTAATTGTGATGTTGTTGATCGCAACGGAAGGATCTGTTCCAACGTTGTCGTTGTTATTGGTCCAGTTGAAACCAATTCTGAAGTTAGGATTGTTCTCACAGGCAACAGGAAGTGTAGCTGTGTAAGCAGTCCACTGTCCTTGTCCGCTTACACAGTTTACTGATTTAATACTTGCCGTAAGTGTTTGCCACGAAGTACCATCGAAGTAAACGACCGATGCATTGTCATTCATCCCATCACCCATGGAAATGAAGTCGAAATTTAAAGTGAGTCCCGTGTAACCTGTTGTATTGATCACCGGCGATTCAGTGCGTTTGTTTGAAGTGATCGAAGCATTATACACAGCACCGGTGATAAATGAACCACAAAATAAAGAGGTACAAGTAATGTGTAGGGTGAGATCCCCATTGTTAGCCACACCACATCCCGGAGGTAGTACACCACCTTCAGTTGCATTTATTTCCCACGTGTTCGGAGTTGTACCATTAGTGCCCGTGTTTGTGTTTAACGTCCACCCTACGGTTGACTGGAAGTTTTCAGAATATATCACATTGGTACTCGTGCAGGTAGTTGTTGCTGTTGCCGGCGAGTAGGTAACGTTTGCGCCACACTGTCCTGTCGTGTTGTTAACGGTTACGTTCGATGGACAAATTACAGTTGGTCCGCATTGTGCATGTGCGAAATGGGTCATGGCAACGATACCGATCAGAGCCGGGAAAAAGTGTTTCATAAGTTGGTGTTTTGCTAATACAATATAGCCTAAATTATCGAGACATGCAGCCGGCACGTGAGCAACTACGCGCATATCGTGATATTATGATCTTAATAAGATGCGTGTAGAGAGATGCGTATTATCTTAGCCTGAGAACAAACCCAAATGCGCAACAGGATTTCATCCTTACAGTTCAGGTATTTCTTTATTTCGGCGTGCCTGATTGTTTCGTTAGGTAGGCGAGCGGCTGCACAAAACACTCCATTTACAGATTCTATTTTTACTATCATTTACGCAATGCCTGATGATAGCGTCAAAGCGCAATACATCAATGATATTTATGAACAGGAATTGTGGGCGTACAATTTACCGGAGGCGTACAATCAATTAAAGCTGGCTGCGCGAATCAGTGAAGCGTGCGGAGCGGATACACTCCTGTACGACACATATCACAATATGGGTGGTTTTTGTATTCGGGCGAACGCCCACGAGTATGCTCTTCAGCACAGGGAAAAGCAAATGGAACTTGCGAAGAGCTGGAATGATAGCACACGAATCGGTTATCTGTGGGGAGCGATGGCTATGTCGTGGGGTGGACTTGGTGAGCACGAACTTTCGATCGCCTATTACAAAAAAGCAATAGCAGTTATTGAGAAGATCGCCAAGCTGGAAAACATCGGTCGTATGCACACGTTTCTCGGTTGGGCGTATGATGCAAACGGGCAACTCGATTCGGCAATAAAATACTGTGAGATTGGATTTGAAGAAAGGGAGCGGGGTAAATATGTTCCAGGAATGTACGCGTCCGGTGGCAGCTTATTAGGTATGCACATGCGTGACTCCAATTACGTGCGTGTACGTGAGATAATTGAGAAACTGGTGTATGCAACAGATAGTTCATACACTGGCCCAACGAGAGATGGATTTGTTACCTGGTATGGCGCGATACACGAGAAGCAAGGGAATCTCGATTCAGCGTTGTGGTATTACAAGAAAGGTCTTGAAGTGCAAACCAAAGGGCACAACATTCCAATGATGAAGGATATATACCTTCAGCTATCCACGGTGCTTTCCAAAATGAACAGGACAGATGAAGCTTATGATTACCTGTTAAAGCACAATCATCTGAAGGATTCAATCCGGGACTGGGAAACGAAGAACAATCTCGAACGTCAAAGGGAGATTTACGATGTGGAAAGCAAGAATGCGGAGATAGAAAAATTGATGCAGGAAACGGAGTTGCAGCAGTTGGAAAGTACAGAGAAGGACAAACAACGTACCTGGTTACTCGTTGTACTCGGTGTAACCACGATTCTTGTTTTTGTTGCATTGCTTGCTTACCGCCAGAAACGAAAGTCAGCAATTCTTCTGAAACAGCAGAATGCAATCATTGCAGAAAAAAATCACGACATCACCGATAGTATTCAGTATGCAAAGCGTATTCAGCAAGCCATACTTCCTTCCTTGGAGCAGATTAAAGCCGCGTTGCCCGATTCGTTTGTGTTCTTCGCTCCGAAAGATATTGTGAGCGGAGATTTTTTCTGGTTCACTGAAACACCCAAAGCATTTTTCATTGCGGTGGTCGACTGCACAGGACACGGTGTGCCGGGCGCCATGATGAGCATGATCGGTTACAATTATCTGGGGCAGATCGTCAATGAGCAGGACGTAGATTCTCCGGTAGATATTCTGAATGAACTTCATCGTAAAGTAATTCTTGCGCTGAACAAAGATTACACCTCGCGTTTGATGAAGGACGGAATGGATGTGGCATTACTGCGCATAGACAAGAAGACCAAACAGATTCTTTTCACGGGTGCGGTAAGACCTTTGTACATCATTGCAAACGGTGTGCTCTCTGAAATCAAAGGCGACATTTATTCTATTGGTGGAATTAAGGACGTGACCACACAAACATTCACTGTACATGAAGTGAATGCTCCAGTTGGAAGTTGTCTCTATTTATTCTCGGACGGTTACGCAGATCAGTTCGGTGGTCCGGGCGGAAAGAAATTCAAATATAAAAATCTGCGTGCACTGCTTCTCAAAAACGCTTCATTACCTATGGAAGAACAACGTGCGGAGATCGAGAAGACTTTTCACGGTTGGAGAGCAGAGCTGGAGCAGGTGGATGATGTTTGTGTGATGGGGTTGAGGATTGTTTAGGATGAAAAGGCAAAGTTCCGATGCTGACAATTCTTGATTCTGTGCGCCCAAGCAAGAGGAGTGTTCGCTTGTGGCTGTGAATGCAGAGCTGCTTAAAACGTATAATGGTTTTTAATTATCCGCCGTCTGGCTGCTCAACTTCTGCGGGTCAACTATAGGTCAGCACCAGGCAATTTAAAAGGTGTTAAACCTGACCATACCTACGCGTTCCTTAAACCACTTTTCGAAAAGTTGGCGCGTTTATCAAAAGGGTCTACGCGGTTCTCGTTTATCTATTGAAATCGCCTCGTCGTTGAAGTTTCTTGCAGACATATTAGAAACCCAACTTCATGTCTCGACTTCTTTTCATATTGGCTTTTGTGTTCGCAGTATACGGAATTACACGAGCACAAAACTTTAACTACACAGTTTCCACCGATTCGGTTTCGTGGAATGAACTAAACACGCAGACCATTCTTAATGGTAATAATAGCGCGTGGAATTTCTCATATAAAATTCCAATTGGATTCACCTTTTCGTTTCTGGGAAGAAGTTTCGATTCATTAACAATTGAAACGAACGGATATCTCGTTTTCGACAATGATCGAAATTATGCCATGACCGCATTTTCAGGTGTGGGAGATCATATTGATTCTCTTGGTAATCATGCAATCATTGGTTACGAATTGTCGGGTACGAATGGAAATCACATTCTGAAGATTCAGTATCTGAATTGCAGTCCGTATGCAACCGGTAATGAGGTTCAATCGTGGCAGGTATGGCTTAAAGAAAACGGGAACGCGGAGTTTAGAATCGGATGCGGACAATTGAGACATAACAATGTTACGACCACTGTGTGGAGCACATTTTCACAGGAGGATTCGTCCTATGCTGAGATTGTGATTGATACAATACAACGATTTCGCCTGGGATTCCTAAACATGAATATGAATGACACACTTACGAACGGAATAGTGCTTGAAGGCAATCCGGTTTCGCCACAGTCTGAACCGCTAGTGCCCGGTGAAGCAATTCCTATTCTGACTTGTGTGCCTGCTCAAGGTTATCGTTATGTTTTTACTCCACAATTCTAAACTACACTGTGCATGATACGGATATTTTTCATTTTAATTATCTTCCTTCTGTTCGGATCGATTGACGCATTTGCGGCGAAGAGATACTGGGTTGGCCCGGGAACAAAGTGGAGTGTGACTACGCATTGGTCAACGACGAGTGGCGGTGGCGGTGGCGCATCTGTACCCGGAAGCAGTGATACGGCGTATTTCGACGGGAGCTGGACGGGAGGCTGTGAGATTAACGCTGTGGCAAGCGTGAAGCGTTTCGACGTTGCGGCGGGTTATAGTGGCACTATTACGCAAACTTCTGCTTTGACTATCGGAACGGGTAATGGGTTTTTTAGTGGAGGGAATTTTGCCGGAGGATCAAGTGCAGTTACTTGCGATGGTTCACTTACGATTAGTGGAACCGCGTTTACATCAACGAGCAATACTCTTACGTGTGTCGGCAATTTTTCTCTGAGCAGCGGATCATTTACGCACAATAGCGGTACGCTATTATTTACAACGAGCAATACAATTTCCGGCACCATCAACCTCAATCATCTTACGTTCACACCTGCGTCTGCAGCCACTCATACTATCAGCAACACGCTTACTGTAAACGGAACCTTAACGCTGAGCGGGTCGAATCAACTTACACTTAATACCGGAACTATCGACACGAAGTCGACCATTACAATTACGAATTCCGGAACGGGAGGAGGAGGATCAGCAACAATCAGTATGACTGGAACAGCAAGCCCAACGTTGACGGGAAGCGGGACTATCGGACAAGGTGCATTGCCAAAAGTAGTAATCAATAAGTCGAGTGGGACGTTGACAATCGCCAGCACAGTCAGTTCCGCAAATGACTGGACATGGACTTCCGGAACGTTGACCACAACCAGTAGTACAGTTGCGTTTCTCGGTACCTGTACTATTGCGGGAAGTCACACTTTGAATAATGTTACGTTTCAATCTAACAGTACTACTACTTACACGGTCAGCAATACCCTCACGGTGAATGGCACTTTGACTACTGCAGGTAGCGGAACGCTCACTTTTGAAACTGGTACAATTGATGCGAAAGGCGCGGTGACATTAAGTAATACCGGGCTTGGTGGAGGTGGTACTGCTTTGATAACCATGACGGGAGGCGGTTCGGTAAATCTAACTGGCAACTCAGGTGTTGGAATGAGCGCACTTCCAAGATTTCAGATCAATCGTGCAGGCACAGGAGGTGCGGTCACAATTGTAGATACAGTGAGTGCCGGAAACGATTGGACTTGGACTTCGGGAACGTTGACAACAACGAATAGTCATGTCGCATTTCTTAACACGAGTACAATTACAGGCAGCCAGACATTGAACAACGTTACTTTCAGGAACAGTACGTTGGCTACGTATGCAATTGCCAACACTTTAACCGTGAACGGAATTTTATCAACGAGAGGGGCTGGTACCTTAACATTCAATACCGGTACGATTGATACAAAGAGTACAATCAAACTTCACAACACGGGATCGGGGGGAGGAGGATCCGCGACGATTACTCTTACAGGTAGCTCCAGCCTTACGATGTATGGTAACAGTACGATCGGACATAGCGCACTCCCAAAGTTGACAATTAACAAAACGGGAGGTACACTAACGATTGCGAATGTAGTTTCGGCAGCAAATAACTGGACATGGACCGCTGGTACATTGTCTACTACCGGAAGCACTGTTGCTTTTATAAATAATTGCACAATCGCAGGTTCTCACGGATTAAACAACGTTACGTTTCAGTCAAACAGTCTTACTCCTATTACATATACGATCAGCAATACCCTCACAGTTAACGGAACTCTGGAAACCGGAGGAAGTGCGACGCTGAAATTTATGACGGGAACAATTGATACGAAGAGTACAATTAATCTCAACAATGCCGGAACAAATGGTGGAGGGAATGCAACTATAACTCTGACGGGCACCAATAGCCTGAGCATGACAGGAAACTCAACCGTCGGTCAGAGCGCACTGCCAAAAATTACGATTAACAAGGCCAGCGGAACGCTGACCCTGGCAAGTACGATCAGCGTACAGAACGATTGGACATGGACGGCGGGATCAATTTCGTATGGATCGAGTACGGTCGCGTTTGTTGATACTTTGACAATTTCAGGTAGTCACGGATTAAATAGTGTGACGTTTCAGCCCTCAACTGATACTAGTGCAGTATACACATTGGGAACGACAACGACATTGACCGTTAACGGGACATTGACAACAGGTGGAAACGGTACTCTGAAATTTAATACATCAGGCAGCGGAAAGATTGATGCGGCTGGCAATATTACCATAAACAATACAGGAGCAAACGGAGGTGGAACTTCCACTATAACAGTCACTGGTTCAGGTACGGTAAACTTTGATTCCAATGTTAGTTCGAATAAGGGACGGCTTCCAAGCTTGATTGTCAACAAAGCAGGAGGGAGTGTGACACTATTGGATACAATCACCGTTGCCGGAAACTGGACGTGCTCGACGGACGCGTATCTCACCGAAGGTAGCAGCACCTTGTATCTGGTCGGAAGCAAAACAATTTCAGGAACTCACACGCTCAATAATGTATTTCTTGATGGTGGCACATATACGCTTGGGAGCAGCGATACAATGAAAGTCGGCGGCTTGTTGAAATATGTTGGCACAACTTCAGTATTAGTAAACACCGGGGTAATCGCTGCACGGGGACATATTACCCTTGCAAATACAGCCAGCAGCGGTGGAGGCACCGGTCAACTCCTTATTGATGGAACCGCCGTACAAACATTCACCGGAGTCGCATCTGTTTCTGATCAGTCAATGCTGCCAGGTGTGCGATTCAAGAAGACCGGAGGATCCGTAAGCCTCGTTCAATATTTTACTGTCACCGGCGATTGGACCTATACATCCGGAAATACTCTGCACGGTACAAGTACAGTAAGTTTTACAAAATCAAAAACCATTACAGGCAGTGATACTCTTTACAATGTTTGGTTCAGAGGTAATACCGCAACTTTTACCATTGACGGATCAACTACTCTTACAGTTGCCGGAACACTTACCGTTGAAGGAGCAAGCGCCTTGACGCTCAATACCGGAACAATCAATGCACGAGGCAACATTACTTATGCAAACACGCACGCTTCTACTGGAGGAACAGCAACATTGAATATCGGTGGTAGTTCTTCGCAAACGCTCACGGGAAGCGGAACTGTAGGGCAAGGCTCATTGCCTAACGTGGTGATTAATAATTCGGGAACACTTTCACTCTCTAGTATAATCACATGTGCAGGCAACTGGACTTATACGGGTGGTACTGTTAGTGCCGGCACGTCTACAGTTGCGTTCACCGGCACGTTCAATCTGGATGGACAGGGTTCTGTTAACATGGGATTCTGGAATGTGCAGATCCACAGCGGAACAAGAACACTTACCGGCAATCTCGATGTTAATAACAATCTTGCTGTAACCGGTGGTGCAACATTCAGTGCATCTTCCTACACAATTTATCTCGCGGGGAACTGGACTAATTCAGGAACATTTACTTCCGGCACTTCGACTTTGGTTCTTGATGGCGTGAAGTACAATACGATTTCTCGTCCTGGAGCGGTTGAGTCACTGTATAACTTAACTGTTAACCGCGCTTATGATGCTGGTGTGAAGAAATCTGTGACATTGGGCTCTCGTGTAGATGTGACCAATTCGCTCACGCTTACGAAGGGACGTATAAAAACCACATCAAGTTTCTATCTCCGTCTTACGGACAATGCAATCTGTACTGGGGGAAGTGATACGGCATACGTGGACGGACCTATGCGTAAGTTAGGGAATGATGCATTTACGTTTCCGCTAGGAGATACAATTTTTGTAGATACAGCTTCTTATCATCCGCTTGGAATTTCCATACCATCCAATGCAAGTGATGAATACATTGCGGAATATAAAGGTGCTGTACAAACGGCAGGAAGTACGCTGGTCGACACTCTGGAGTCGGTAAGCACCTGTGAGCACTGGTTACTCGATCGAACTCCGGGCTCTTCTAATGTCAAAGCAACACTGGGCTGGAATAAAAACTGCCAACCTTCAAATTTTGCGGAGCGTACTATTGGTACGTGGGATGGATCGAAGTGGATTGATCAGGGTATTGCATCTTCAACACTCACATGGCCTACGGGTACAATTACGAGTGCACTGAACATCACATTCGTTTCGAATGCAGCTGTACTGGCAATGGCTGGAAAGAAACGTCCTTATCATGCTTACGTAGTATTGAAGCACGAACTCGACGGTGGATTTTATCAGGCGTACAATTCACTCTGGTTTCGTCTTGACCAGGAATACTACAACGCAAGCTCGCAACTCACCTATACGATCAGAAGTGTCGCAACCAATAATACGGTAACACTCATCAACACTACGAATAACATAATGCTGCCAGTGTATGGCGATAACCGCTATCGGTTTGACTTATACACGAGCTCTGGAGCATTGCCTTCCGGATTCTACATCATGGAAGTGACTAACGAGAAAAACGAAAAACAATTTATCCGATTCAGAAACTATTAATCATGAAAAAGCGACTCATCATTTTGTTCAGCATTCAGGCTGTATTATTTATCGCACTCGGTTGGGTGGTATTGTCAAACAGCAATAGCGAACAACACACGGCTTATATAGAAGTGGCCAAAGTTTACGATGCATTTAAGATGAAGAAAGAACTTGAAGGCAAGTTTACCAATGTAGAACAGTACCGTAAATCTGTGCTTGATAGTCTTGAGCTCGAATTGCAGCTCATGGCAGTAACCTATGAGCAGACAAAATCAGAAGACATAAAAACGAATTATCTCGTGAAGAAGCAGGAATATCTTGGAAAGAAAAAACAATTCGAGGAAGACAATGCCATGGTTTCTCAGCAATACACGGAGGAAATTTTCCAACAACTGAATCAGTATATCACTGAGTACGGAAAAGAGCACGGCTATCAATACATTTTTGGAGCAGAAGGAAGTGGTTCGCTGATGTACGCCAATGACTCTGAAAACATCACGGAAGAAATCACCAGTTACGTCAACGAAAAATATTCGGGAGTAAACTAATATGAGAACCTGGCTTTTTATGATCGGAATTGTTTTGTTCAGCGGGTGCTTTGAAACACGCAAACCTGCAGGCGAATTACTGAAGTGGGTCGAAGATCCGGACAACGGATTACGTCGTGAAAAAGCCGTGGGCGATTTTGAAATAATTGCCCAATACAAGCCCTTGAGCTACATCATCTGCAATGAATCAAAAAATATAACACTCACTCCGGATGAATACAACACCCGTGAGAAGGAATTATGTGGCATGGAATATTTTCAGGTGCGTTTGAAATCTCCTTCGCCTGATCCATTGATTTACGGAGGAGGAGATCAAAACGTCTATCACATGCGCAATGACTTTCTCATGTTCGGACAAAAAGATTATGTCTACCTCCTGCGCGGAGAAGACACGGTGAGTTGCAATATGTATCACTTCGTGAATTACCAGGGACTCGCTCCGTATGCAGATATCCTTCTCGGATTTCCTGCCGACAGTACAAAATTGAATACCGACAGGGAATTAGTTTATGATGACCAATTGTTTGGCCTCGGCCCCGTGCATTTTACGTTTACCCGCGATGAAATTGAATCTGTACCACAATTAGAACTGAATTAAGATGACACCACTGGAAATTGTCCGCAAGAAAAAAATCTTCCGCTACATCTCTGCATTTCTTGCAGTGAATATGTTGGTAGAGTATGTGCAACCCATGAAAGCATTTGCGCTCACCTCCGGTCCCGGACAGGAAGAGTTTGCAAGCTTCGAACCGGTGAGTACATCAGACATGGTTGATCTCTACACCGGAGATTTCAACTACAATATTCCGCTTATGTCTGTACCAGGACCGAACGGAGGTTATCCAATAAACATTGCTTATCACTCTGGTGTAGGCATGGATCAGGAGGCAAGTTGGGTTGGTCTTGGATGGAACATCAGCGTTGGTGCGATCAACAGGCAGATGAGAGGATTGCCGGATGATTTTAATGGGGATGCGGTAATTAATAAGTATAGCATGAGAGATAATACAACAGTTGGTATAGGTTTCGATGCGACATACGACTATACAGAGTATTTGGGTGTGCCAACAAATACTCCGTTTAATCCTATAGGCGGTCCACAGGTTCAGTTTCAACTTTATTACAATACCTATCGTGGAGTAGGCTACCGTATTGGATACAGCGGACTAAGCTGGCCGATGAGCACTGGGTCTGTTGGCGCCGGACTACACTTTGATTCTCAAGGAGGGATAGGTGTAGAACCGAATTTCAGTCTAGGGTGGTCAGCAAAGCACAGAAATTTTGGAATGGGTTTCTCCAGTGGAATGAGCATCAATTCGCGAGAAGGTCTGTCCGGATTTTCATTTGCATTGTCTGCACATGGAAGACAGAGTCGTCCACATTGGCAAAACAGCAATAGAAAGTTCTTGGGATATTCTGCGACTTCCAATCTTTCCTTTGGAATCGACCAGAATGTTCCTACAGCAACAATTCCGTACACGAATTCTGCTTATGCATTTGACATTCGCGGAGGTGAAGCTGGAAAATTTGCTTCCCTTCACAACATTATGGGTGCCTTTGAATCGGGGATGCCTTATCTCTGGTCAGGTTTCTTGAACGTGTCAGGTTTATCAGAACAAGAAGTCACTTCAGGTGCGTATGGTTATTTGTATGACTATAATTCAACTGACGCTGCCATTCGAGATTTTAATCGTGATCAGTTTACTTACAATAAGAAAATTCCAAACCTTCCTAGCTCTGTGGTTACGCATGATATTTACATGACGAGTGGTCAGGGAATTGGAGGTTGTTTCAGACCTGTACATCAAAGTGTAAAAATATTCTCCCCTCAACAAAGGGAAAATCCAACGCTAGTTGCAAGACTTAATATTGAACTTGGTTTGGATAATTATCCCGGTGTGGGCTTGGATGAGTATCATATTGGTTTGGGTGCGAGCGTAGGTGTGGGAGGGAATGTTTCCGGATCATGGGATAACATTTACAGCAGTGACGTTCGATTTGCAGACGACTTTAACTTGTATGAAGTTTCGGGCGACCCTGGTTATGAACTCTCACCGTTTAAAATGTTTGGGGAGAAAACTGCGATGTTAATTGCAGATGAAGATCATTTGGCGGCGTGGGACAATTCAAATGCTGTAAGAGTAGAATTGGAAAAGGAAACATCAGAGGACACTTGGTTGAATGCACATTTTGAAGCAACCACAACCTACTCAGATGGAACTGCAGGCTATACTCCTGTGTCTTTTGTAAGTGATGATTTACAGCTCCATTCTGCCCAACGCGAGCGAAGAGCTACGGATATTGAATACTATACTGCGGCGCAATGCAATGATTATGGTTTTACACATTATACCGGCTACGACACAGCATTTGATCTAGGACTTGAAAAATATGTTTTGGAGAATATTGAAAAGGCATATCCAGACTATGGAAGTACACATCATATTTCTGAAATCAGCATATTGAAGCCTGATGGAATGCGCTACACTTACGGACTCTCGGCGTATAACAGGGAACAATCTGATAATTATTTTTCGTACGACGCTTCTGCAACCGGTTCCACTTTTAATACGCCGATAATTGAAGCCGAAATTCCAAATAGTGATGACATGGTTGATCCATCCGGCACTCCGGATAATTTTGTGAGTGAAACTCAATTACCAGCTTATACTCATTCATGGTTACTTACATCTGTTGTATCTGCCGATTATCTCGATCTTACCGGAGATGGCCCTTCTGATGATGACTATGGTTATTGGGTCCGCTTCAACTATTCAAAAACATCTGAGGATTACACCTGGAGAACACCGTATTATGGTGCAACATTTATTGCGGGTAATGCCAGTGACGTGAATGATGATAAAGGTTCGTTCAGCTATGGTAAAAAGGAAGTTTACTTCATTCAATCAATTGAAACGAAAACACACATTGCTACTTTTTCTGTAAGTAAACGGGAAGATGCACTAGCGGCGAATAATAAGTTTGAAGGAGGCCAACCTGGCACACCTACTGATGCACAGCGCATGTTCAAATTGGATCATGTTGATCTTTACACCAAAGCCGAATATTTTGAAAACATTGAGGACCGCGTAATGCGTCCTGCTCCAACACCAATTCAATCGGCCAACTTCAGATATTCATACGATTTGTGCCCAGGTGCTCTGAATAATACAGGAGCGGATATGGATGTATTTGGAAACACCGTGTCAGGCGGAGATCCGAGTAACATCAATTCTGCCGGGGGCAAACTCACATTGGATACCTTGTTCTTTACTTATCAGACTTCTGAACGAGGAAAGTACAGTCCGTATATCTTCGAATATGATAACAGCAATCCTGATTATGACAAAAAGAATATGGATAGATGGGGACATTATAAAGACAATGATGCGTATGAAACAGGCGGCTACTATCCGTATGTAGATTTCCCTTACACAGAACAGGATGCTGCTCCTGATGCAGGCACGTGGTCACTCTCCCGTATTGAATTACCAACCGGAGCTACCATGGAAATTGAATATGAATCGGATGACTACCAATACGTAGAAGGAAAGAAGGCACAACGCATGTACGATATTGTTGGCACCTGGGGTGACATCTATCCAAGTGAAAATTTCGCGACGAATAGAAATACTTCCCCCAAAACTACAAATCTTGAATACAGTGCAGAAAGTGATGAGTATAAGCTTTATTTCAAACTCGAAGATACTTATGCGTCCGCCAGCCTACCCAATGAGGAAGACTTCTATGAAAAGTATCTCGACGGCGGTAGATTAGATACGGTATTTTTCAAAGCATACCTCGACATCAAAGGCTGGAATGGTAATTACTATGATTGGGTTACAGGGTATGCAAGAATTAGCACTGATCAGGCCGATTGCGGATTAGAATCCAGCAATGGCGGTAGTACTTACGATGTCGGCTATGTAACACTGCTTGGAGAGGATCTGGATCGCTATGCGGCCATCTTACCTAAAGTTCATCCGTTCATTCGTGCCGGAATAGAACACCTGCACTACAATCGTCCTGATATTGCGAATACACCTGTTCCGCAGACGGCTGATCCATTTGACCAGGTAACAAATTTTATTTCCAGCGTTCCGGGTATGGCCAATGATGTGGTAAGCATGCTTGCCGGATACAATAACTGGGCATACCTGAAAGGATCAAGTAAAAAAATGCGCCTGAATGGTTGGTCAACGATTCGTCTTCAGGATCCTGACAAAAAATATGGTGGTGGCGACCGAGTGAGCCAGCTGAGTCTCACTGATAACTGGGCGAATGATGAAACCGCAACCAATACTTATGGTGAGTTCAGCTACGGGCAGAAGTATTCTTATTTACTCGAGGACGGTACATCAAGCGGGGTTGCGTATGAACCACAAATCGGCGGAGATGAAAGTGCGCTGAGAAGCCCTCGTCCATATGAACACTCCGTGCCGGTGAAAGGAACTGAACACCTGTATATCGAAAATCCTATCATGGAAAGTTATTATCCGGGAGCACAGGTAGGCTACAGTCGTGTTACTGTGCAAAGTATTGCTCCTGATCGTGCATTTAGTGAGAGTGCTGGTACCAACGAATTGAAGTTTACTGCGACTCCGCTTTCTATCTATGAATTTTACACACCGCGAGATTTTCCGGTGTTAGTGGATGAAACACCGATAACAGCCGATCCTTCTATTATTCGACCAATTATTATTCCAGGCATCTATACCAACTTCAAAAAATATGCGGCCCGATCTCAAGGATACTCCGTTGTTCTGAACGACATGGCGGGCAAACTTAAATCTGTTGAAATCAGAACACGGCCTAGTGATACTAACCCAACCGGCAATTTATTGTCCCGCCAGCGCTTCGTCTATAATACCGAACAACCGTATTCAGAGGATGTTGTCAATAAGCTTTCTTCCATGGTGCAGGTGATGTCCTGCGATGGGGATCAGGTCCAATACCAAACTGCAGTTGTTGGTCAGTCGCATGATATTTTCGTCGACATGAACGAGAATCGCGAATGGATGACAACAGTGGGACTTGACGTTAATCTTGATTTGCAATTTACATCTACAGGTATTCCAACGTTCATTTTTATTATGCCGCTGGTTAACGTTGCTCGCAATGATGTGCGTCAGCGGACAGTTGTAGTTAACAAAATCATCCACCGCTCAGGAATACTCAAAGAAGTAATCACCACTGATCACGAATCAACTGTGAAGAGTTCTTATATCGCTTTCGACCAGGAAACAGGAGAACCTTTACTCACGCAGATTGAAAATGAATTCAATGATACACTTTACAACATGACGTATCCTGGGCATTGGTACTATCCTGCAATGCGCGGTGCTTATCAGAACTTCGGAGTGGAATTCAGTGCTTCAACTGCCGGCGGATCATTCCCGATTCCGGTTGATCCTGACGGGCGAATTGTAGTAGACGCGAGCATTCCGGTTGGAAGAACTGTGAACGATTACTTCATGGAAGGCGATCAGGTGTGGGTTGTACCTTTCGGTGATGACGGTGCAATTTATACGGTGATTAAGGTGGGCGATGATGCGGGCGATCAGTACATTGATCTGATTGACCAGGCTGGAAATTTCATTGACGATGCACTCTCTGTAGAAAGTATCCGTGTCATCAAATCCGGTTACCAGAACCTTCAGGTACTTGCGGCCGGTGCGGTCACTGCAAAACACATGTTGGTGTGGAGCTATGATCCGAACAATTCTGATTATGAATACGACACACCTCAGAATTTTAATCTTGGAACGGATAGTGCTATCATCAACGCAAGTGCAGTAGAGTATGCCGACATCTGGCAAACTCCTTGTAAAGATTGTGAAGGTGTAACGATGCCGAATGGTACAACGAATCCGTTCCGTTGGGGAGTACGCGGAAAATGGAGACCGTTACAATCGTATGCATTCGTAACGCAGCGTACACAGAACGATGACATCGCAGAAGATGGAGTATATACTTTGTTCGAACAGTTTGACTGGCTGGATCCTTCTTCTTCGAATGCAGCGTGGACCGCAGCAACAACAGTAACGAAATATTCTCCAAACGGATTTGAACTGGAGAATCGTGACGCACTCGGAAATTACTCAGCCGCACTGTTCGAGTTCGGTGAATCGGTGGTAACTGCCATTGCGTCCAATGCGCGACACAAAGAAATTGCATTCGACAGCTTCGAAGATTACGATTTCATGGCAAGCTGCCAGTTGCAGTATGACCACTGGGGATTTGATCCTTCTGATATTGAACGCAGCGATGATCAGTATCACACCGGAACGTTTAGTCTCAAGGTGAGCGAAGCTACCGGCACAGAAGTGATTACACGTACACTGATCAACAAGAACTGTGAAACGTATCGTGCGGTTGCAAAACGTGTGGGACCGTTGGTAGATGGAGATGCTTCTGTTGAGTATGAAATGGACACGTGCGACTGCGTGGGTAAATTCTCGCCAATCATAGGAAAACAATATGTGCTCAGTGCATGGGTGAAAGAAACCGGGAATGCAACACCTCCACTGAACTATACCAATGCGAAGATCAAAGTGGAAGTCCTGAATAGCCTTGCAGCTGTTATTGAAACAGAAACGTTCTCTCCTTCCGGCCCTATCATTGAAGGATGGCAGCGTGTATTCGGAACATTTGACGTGCCTGTTGGCGCTTACCAGGTACGCGTGACTTATATCAATAACACGTCAACCGGTGAAGATTGTTTTTACGACGACACGCGTATTCATCCGTTCGATGCTAACATGGTGACGTATGTGTATGATCCGTTCTCTTTCCGAAGAGTAGCCGAGCTGGATGCGAACAATTTTGCAACGTTCTATGTCTACGACGAAGAAGGACAGTTAACTGCAATCAAGAAAGAAACTTCAGGCGGAATCAAAACACTGCGTGAAGGAAAAACAGTTCTCAAACCAAGTTACTAGTTAGATTATGAAAAAATTACTGCTGATGCTCACCCTGTGCGGTGCAGGTTTAATCCTGCACGCACAGACGCCCGGAGAATTGCTGAAGGAAACCACCCTGGCTTATCTCGAGGCAAAAAATCTTTCGATGGATGTAGTTGTACATACGTTCACTTCTGCATCCGATCCTGGAACTCTTCTTGGAAACGGAATGATCCGGAAATCAGAAGAGAATTACTATTCCAAATTCCTCACCGATGAACTGATCGTAAATGGCACCTGTACTGTGGTTCTTGATCACCAGGAAAAAACAGTGACCTGGTACGATGCTGAAAAAGAAAAGAAGAAGAAAGACAAAAACCGCAATCAACAACTTCCTAATCTTGATTCACTCGCTAATGGAGATTCCATTGTGTACAGGGGATTGGAAAATGGTCAACGGCATTTCCTTTTTTACAGCCGAAGCATAAAAACTGCGATACGTCTGACGGAA
Source organism: Flavobacteriales bacterium (assembly GCA_040377305.1). Taxonomy (GTDB): domain Bacteria; phylum Bacteroidota; class Bacteroidia; order Palsa-965; family Palsa-965. The sequence continues at coordinate 64,143 of JBEIPA010000028.1, forward strand.
GTTTTCATCGATGATCAAACACACTTCATTACGCAGATTGTGTATTTCTATAATGATAATACCGCAGAAGAAGCGTACGATATGTACAAAGTGGTGATTGACTATGTGAACATCAGCACCACAAAACCTACCGAGACGTTTTTCTCTGAGAGGAAATTTCTGTCTTACACAAAAGGCACTCCTGCACTGACCGCATCCTATTCAAAATATAAACTCATTATTGCTCCATAGCCATGATCAGCCGCTCCCGTTCCCTATTTACATGCGCGATTTTTCTATTTTCATTTTTCACCACCCTACACGCCGGCATCACTGGTTTCAGCGGTAAGTTGCAGGGTACGGGCATTGTCAATGCGACCACGGTTAAGGTAGAGGACGACCAGTATGTTTACATGACTACGCTTCCGGGCAGCGGAACGTGGGCAGGAGAGTTTTACAACTACCGTGTCACGAACTCGGTGCGATTAAAATACAACGAGAGCGCGAAGACGTATTACACAGCAGGTTGGACAGTGACGGTTCCTTTGGAGTTGGACAAGTGGAACGCAGCGGGTGCACCGTTGACAACAGAAACTTTCACCCTTGTGATTACTTACGATCCTGCAGCCGGCATAACGTATAATGATCTCTCGCAGTTCACGGCAGTAGCACCTGGTCACAGAACAGAGCTGACAATAACAGGAACAGTAACGAGCACCGCGCCCGGAGGAACAGTGCCGGTGGATGTGATGCTGGAGAGTGTTATTGATGTAGAACGGTATTACCTCTTTGATTACGAAGCAGTGCCGGATGTGGCGCATTATTATGATGCAGGTGCGAACACGCTTACGTTTTACTGGGAA
>JBEIPA010000019.1:0-103960 GCA_040377305.1 Flavobacteriales bacterium
AAATTTAATCTTAACTTTACAACTTCGCCACACTGGCCCCCCCCCCCCCCCGACAACTACCGGACACTCACCGCATTTATCAAAAAATCGCCGACAATCAACATCCTGGTTGTTCCAAGTGGAAAGTCCGCAGTATATTCGCGGCTAAACCTAATACTCACTAATTAAACATTTACAATGGGATTTTTTGGAAAGATTAAACAGTTCCTTGGAATTGGAACAGTTAAAGTAACAGCAACAGTACCGGGATCATTTTCGGTAGATGATGCTTCAATCAGCGGAACAGTTGAACTCCTTGCGAAAAGCGATCAGGAAGTTGTTAGCGTTGAAGTGAAGTTTGAAGAAAAATGGAGCACAGGTCGTGGGGAAGATAAAACAGAGAAGACGTTTGACCTGGGTACACAGAAATTCCCTGGCTTCACAATGAAGGCTGGAGAAACGAAGAAACTGGACTACACAGTTCCATTTCACTACTCTAAGTCGAGCAACGATCGCATGGCTGAAAAAGGTGGAGTTGTTGGTGGACTCGGCAAACTTTCAAAATTTGCTGATGCAGAGAAATCAACATTCCAGATTGTAGCTACGTGCGATGTTAAAGGCGCAACGTTTGATCCGAATGATGTGAAAGAAGTGAAGAAGAAATAGTCAACTCTTCATAAAATAAAAATAGTCCCGATCCGCATGGCGCTTCGGGACTATTTGCGTTTAATCGCTCCGCAACCGGCAGCATATTTAAAAGTACTGACCTACGGTTAAGCTAAATCGGATGCAACTAGCTGTTAAATAAACGAGGCGACAGACCCAGGTCACACAAATTGATGTTATCAGGATAATAAACGCTTCGGCTCGAGTCGTTGTCCCCTGACCTGATTCCTGCAGTTATTTCTATTCCGCATGCAGTTATTAAGGCAGTAGCATGCACATAAGTGCATTTGGTACCGATGGGTAAAGCCAATGGCTGCAGTTATAAAGTCATTCCCGATTTACCCGCGCAATTCATGGAGTTTTGAGAATATAAAATCCACTACCATGAGAAAACTGATCATTTGCGCGGTAACGTTATGCCTTGTCACACTCAATTTAAGTGCACAAAGCACATTTAATTTCGCGTTTCCAGTCGGAGGCACCGGTAATGAAATCAATGGAGAGAGCGTTACCGATTTTGATGGCAACCTTTACCTGTTTGGTGGATTTTACAGCACATCAATTGATGCAGACCCCGGAGCCGGATCGGTAATGATGAGCAACACGCTGGGTGGTGAAGACGGTTTGCTTATTAAATATGATACTGCAGGAAATTACCTGTGGTCTCTTCATCTTACCGGACAGTTGACCCAACGGGTAACCGATGTTGCGGTTGATCCCAGCGGAATTTTCGTGTGCGGTTTTTTTCATGACACCGTTGATTTTGATCCTGGTGCAGGCGTGACAAACTTAATTGGCAGCGGAACTGCATTTCAGAGTTTTGTTGCAAAATATAATCACAGTGGCGGACTTGTCTGGGCGAAGGTCATATCCAATTGGTCACAGGCGAATGCAATTGCTTTTACTCCCGCGGGTAATTTATGTGTAGTTGGAATTTTTGGAGGAAGCATAGATTCTGATCCGGGCCCGGGAGTTGCATTGCTTACAACCAACGGAAGTCATGACTGTTATTATGTTGAGCTGACTCCATCCAACGGAAATTTTATCAGAAGCACCTCCTGGGGCAGCGCTGCGCAAGACCGTCCGAATGATGTTGTTAAACTGAACGGTTACATTGTGATCGCGGGCGCGTTCTCAGATTCCTGCGATTTTGATCCGGGTCCCGGCACTCACATCGTACCCGCGGCGGGAACACACGATGGCTTCCTCTTATCGCTTGACACAAATCTGCAGTTTTCATGGGTACATACCAATGGCGTTGCTGCCAATGAATACACGTGCCTCATTGAACAGTCCGCTTCCCTCCAATGCGTAGTTGCAGCGGGTAATACTATTGCCATGTTTGACCTGAGTGGTATCGCATTGTGGACTGATACGTTGGCACCCAATTGTCTCGTACAACGTCTGCACTTTACGACCAGCAGCGACATAGTGGCGGCAGGACTCTCCTTTTCGTCCAATGATTTTGATCCTGGTCCGGGCTTTTCAGTGGCTCCATCCGGATGGAATGTGTTCCGTGCAGTATACAACTCAGTCGGTACTTTCCAGAACGTACGTTACATCAACGGTGCAACCAGTGTTGCAGGATTAGGAAACACACCATACGGAACGTTCAATATGACCGGACTGTTTCTCGACAGCGCTGATTTCGATCCATCAAGCGGCGTACATATGATGTACACTGCATCGCTGAACCTTGAAGACATGTACGTAACACAATACACAGATTGCACAGCACCTGCAATTGCTGATATCAACCTGTGTACCGGTGATACATTTCTTGTAAATGGTCTTCACCTGACTGCAGTTGAGTTTATTCCCGGCACTCCCCAGATTCTGTGCATTGAATTAAACCAGGCATATACTGCCAACGAAACATTCTCATGGATTGAATATGGCACAACCGGTTGCGATACCAACCGGATCGTAACGATACACGCAACACCAATCTATACGATCAGTCAGACACTGAACATCTGCAGCGGCGATTCAGTAGTTGTCGGAACAAATGTTTACACAAACACCGGAGTGTATACTGATATACTCGCTTCCATTAGCGGTTGCGACAGTACGGTAACAACGAACCTCACGGTTAATTCAGTAGATACTGCTGTATCCGTTTACTGGTCAACACTAACTTCATCTGCGACCGGAGCGAGTTATCAATGGATCGACTGCGGAACAGGCTTACCGATTGCAGGAGCAACATCAGCTGCATTTACGGCAACTACAAACGGATTGTTTGCGTGCATTGTAACACAGAACGCCTGCACCGATACATCCAGCTGTTACAGTATTACAGATGTAGGATTGACCGAGCAGATACAGCATGAAAATATTAGTTGCTACCCTAACCCGACAAAAGGTTCGGTTACTATTGTTGCCCAGTCGGGTATTACCAGTATCCGCATTCTTGATTTGAGCGGAAGACTTCTTTTCAGCAACACTGCAACGGGAAATACAGCCGTTATTGATCTTGAATTGCTCACCACCGGGACTTACATTATTGAAGTAACTACAGGCGGGACACAGATCAGACAACGCGTACTGAAGGAGTAATCCAATACAAGTCAATAGCGCATACTGATCACATTTCTTTAATTTCGCTAGGTCCTAATCGCTGCTGAATTGACACGCCAATCGGTGCTACTTTTCCTGATTACTCTTTGCCTGAGTGTAACTGCTTCGGCACAGTTGCAGGTTGATAGCTTAAGAGACGCTTGTGTGAATGGAAGTGACAGCCTTCGTGCGGATGCATACCTGCAGATCGGGAAACAATATTTTGTCCAGTTTGCTTACACTGACTCATTGATTAACAATAGCAGGAAAGCACTGGCCATCGCCGAGAAAACGGGAAATGCAATCCAAAAATTTCAGGCTAAAAAACAGATTGCCGTAGGCTATGTGCAGGCCGGAGATTCTGCGAACGCAGTAGTCGCAGCAAACGCAGCTCTCCAGGAAGCTCAAGACTCAAGAGACAGTACGCACATTGCAGACATCTTTCATCTGTACGCAAGCCTCTACGGTAATCTAGGAATGACAGATACTGCACTTGCCTACCTTGTACGCGAAGCGGAAACTGCAATCGCGGTACAGTATTACAATGCAACTGCAATTGCTTACTCCTCTATTGCGTGGATCTACCGTGGCCGGCAACAATTTGACAAAATGCTGTTCTACCACCGTAAGGCACTCGCAATTGTAAACAAGATGGAGCCCACGGTTATCGGTAACATCATACAGGTGTACGTTACCTCATCACAAGGCTATCTTTTGTCGGGTCAACACGATAGCAGTGAAGTGCTGGTGGACAGTGCAAAAGTTCTTGCAGATAGTGTGCTTGCACTTTCTGTGCGTTATTCGCGCAATCCCCCACAGGCCAGTGCCTATTGGGTTTATGCACAACATGCGTTGTTTTATAAGCAATTCGAAAGTGCGGAGAAGTTTGCTCTCAAGGCATTGGAATTCCGGAATTTCATCCCGGATCGTTCCATACTGATCATGTATACAACTATTGCAGCAGCAAATGCCCATTTGAAAAATCCAGCACGTGCACTGCTCTACCTGGATTCTGCCCGAAGTTCGCCTGCTCTTTCCGAATTGTATTACCGGAATGATCTTGCGCTTGCATCCTGGATTGTTTACAGTAAGCTCGGAAATTTCGAGGCTGCACTGAAAGCACATGAACTGTACATGGCAACTCAGGACAGTCTCAACAACATGATTTCCACCCGTACGATCAATGAAATTGAGCAAGCCTTTCACAAGGAGGAAAATGAAAAAGAAATTCAGCGTCTTGCCCATCAGCAGGAAATCTCATCGCTGAATAATAAATTGCTCACTGCCGGAATCAGTGCTACGGTATTGCTCACACTTCTCCTCTTCCTGTTTTTCCGCCAGCGCAATCTTAAAAACAAGCAGGATCTGCTGGTAACGGAACAACGCCTGAATCGCGCCCGCATGGATCCTCATTTTCTCTTCAACACATTCACTGCACTACAGGGTTTGGCACTCAGAGAAAAAGACCCTGTTAAGACGGCCGGATTTCTGTCCGATTATTCAGTCATCATGCGCCAGACCCTGGAAAGCACATTTCAGGAATTAATTCCAATCGAAGATGAAGTGGCATACCTCGAAAAGTATCTTTCACTGCAACAGATGCGCATGGCCGGAAAATTTAATTATGCTGTTTCTGTTGCGGATGATATTGATCCGACTGAACTTCATGTACCGGGAATGATCATTCAACCGTTCATTGAAAATTCTATCGAACATGCGTTCGTAAACATCACCCACCCGGGAATGCTTAACATACATTTCGCGAATACCGGAAGCGGTCTGAAAATTACAATCACGGATAACGGCCCCGGATTTTCGGAGAACAAACAGGACAAAACCTATCCGTCACGTGCAACCGGCATCATCAGAGACCGTTTGTTGCTGCTCAATCAGAAACACAAATCAAGTGCGCATTACACGCTGGAATCAAAAACCTCTGGTGTAACGGTTATCATTCACTTACCCCTGCTCACATGAAAGCACTTATCATAGATAATGAAGAACCGATCCGCAATGCACTGAAAACTCTTCTGGAGTCACTGTGTCCGCAGGTGAGCCCCGTACTGGAAGCCACAGGTGTTGCAAATGGAATTGCCGCTATCAAAGAACACCAGCCGGATGTAATATTTCTGGATGTTGAAATGGACGACGGTACCGGTTTTGATCTCGTGAGACAGCTCACTTCTGTACCATTCGAAATCGTATTTATTACTGCACATAACAAATACGCGGTTGAAGCATTCCGGTTAAGCGCTATTGACTTTTTACTGAAACCATTTTCCGGTGATGAGATTGTGCGAAGTGTTGAACGGGTATCGAAGCAGCTGAAGTCAAAAGACATTGTTCATCAGTTACAAGTGCTTCAGGAAAGTCTCGGTACCATTAAAAGCGCCGACAAGAAAATTGTTCTCCGTGATGCGGACTCCTTTCACTTCATTAATGTGGGTGATATTGTGCGCTGTGAAGCCGATGGTGCTTATACACGCTTTCACATTCTCGGAATGAAGGAAATTCTCATTTCAAAAGGACTTAAAGAGTACGAAGATCTACTGGCACCTTTCCAGTTCATTCGCGTGCATCATTCACATCTTATCAATCTGCGGCAGGTTGTACGCTTTGACAAAGCCGATGGTGGGGCATTGATCATGGTCAACAAAGACACTGTGCCGGTGTCGCAACGAAAACGGGAAGTATTGTTGGAAGCATTGAACCAGATATAACTTGTTCGTTATGCCGGAATTGGTATTCGGCCAATACTCATAAGTAAATAATCACCGCCACACCTTCCTCCATCGTTCGCTCACACGTATGCGCGGGATTCCATTTAGGCATGTCTTTTACGAGACAGGTTATTCCACGCACAATGCCTGGTGTAATCCACCATTGCCTGAACACAGCAACGTTTGTCACAGAACCATCTTCCAGCACATCGAAAACAACGAACACCGGTGTCAGTTCTTCATTACCGAGGTTCAGTGAATCGTATTTTGACTTCGAGGTCATGAAATAATTATTCATTTCTTCTACACCACCTGGAAAACTGCAAGTCGTTAATCTTGGTTCTCCATAACGATTACTGCAGGTATCGATCGTTGATGCAATCTCCCATGCGCAGTAACTTTCCCAATATTGTGAGTGCTTGAGAACTTTAATCACATGAAATCCGAGTGGAGTTTCAACCACTCCGAAAGTTCCGGTGTCATTTCTGAATCCTGCATCCAGCACATCGACAGGAAAATCTGATTCTCTGGTTAACCATCCGTAATTACCACGGTTCCCGTTCCATGAACCCGGGTCGTCTGTTTCCCAGGTTCCGATTTCTTCGATGAAAATTCTGCGCTGCCGTAGTTCCTTACACATACTATCCGCGAGCAGCTTTGCATGATCGCGATTGCGTTTGACGTACGGTGGAGCATTCGTTGCACCTTTCCATGAAATCAGAATCTGCTGAATCTGCATGGAGTCGCAGGTCATTTCCTTATCCACCAAACGATAAACCCCAATACAATTCTTATCGACATAAGGTCCGAGCACATCTCCTGATTTTGCTTCCAGAAAATCATTCTCGGATCCGTTAGGAAATTTTCCTGCGTGAAAGTAAACCGGTCTCGGCTCTGCCTTTTTGTTGAAGCTGCCAACAAATACAGTATCATGTGAAGACGGATACTCCTGCCACATTTCAGCAACCTTGCTCAATGACCTTACCTTTTGCACAACCACAGAATCGCTTACGGTGCCAAACAAAGTCAAATGAATTAGTAGAATCCAAAATGTAAATACCTGTTTCATGTTACACAGTAATAAAACACTTCAATCTTCTCTCCGTACTCCGTGCAAATGCTGCTGAACACAATCTGCTTTCTATTGCTTAACGTTGCAAACTCTTTATCGTGTCTTCCGAATACTACACGCGACCACCACGGTCTATGCAGTCAACGTACGGATACAGCTTTATCTTTTTCAAGGAGATCTTTCAATCCCTTCAGAACTTTACACCAATTTTCTTCAGAATGCTTCTTCGTTCTTACATCAGGAACATTTTCTTGTGTTACTCTTACAAACGTTGTTTCTCCATCGCCTGCGAGTTCGTAGGTAACGTTCACGTAATTCTCAGGCTTGTCTTCGATACCTGACATAGAGCTCCAATGCGTAAAGCGTATAAGCTGATTGGGAACCACAGTTAAGATCGTTCCTTTGTCTTCGTACGTTTTACCTTCGTGTTCACCGGTAAAACGAATTTCTCCACCCTCCTTCCAATCGGTGTGCAGGTCGGTTCCAAAAAAATACTTTTTCACGAGTTCAGGTTTGGTAAGCGCATCCCAAACCTGTGAAACGGGTGCCTCAATCTGTACTTTCGCATGAGCAATAATGTCGCTTTTCATTGGTTAAAACTTCTTAGTTAATACCAATACATAGAATCTCATGCCAATGAAGAGCACTGGTCTAAACGTTGGAATTTCAACGGTAAACACTCAGGGTAAATTCGGAATTGTTGGATTGTCTCTACACTATCAGCTAGAAATTCCTCGATGGGAATTTACTTGCGCGACTCAAATTTGATCGGAATCACACACTTGCTGCGCACGGGTCTTCCATCTTGTTTACCTGGAATGTGCGGAGGAAAAGTAGACACAACCCGTTTTGCTTCTTCGTTTAATTCGGGAGCTTCAGGAATTCCTTTCACTACTTCAACTGAACTGATGTACCCATTGCGTTCAACAACGTAACTCACATAGACGATTCCTGCTTTGCCCGAGGTAGCCGGATAGACTGTATTCTTCCTGACATACTCGCGCATTTGATCCCAACCGCCTGGAAACTCCGGCATGATTTCGCAATAAGCATAAACCTGATTGGTGTCTTCTTCCATTTGATTCTGCTCAATCCAATATGCTTCAATTTCCGGGTTCCATTCTGTTGTTGGTGCACCGAAATCCTCATTGGTCTCTGCAATTCGCCCCTCTTCCACCACTCTATCCACAACGTTCCGGTTAAAGTCGCGCATATCGGTAAACATACTTCCCGGCAAATTGCTGTCGAATATTTCCTTGAACTCCTTCGAATTCTTATTCAGTACTTTTCCTTGCTCGTTCCACGCTGTCGCTTTCACAACTTGCCCGTTCTCAGCAATGTCGTATTCGAGCATCTTCCGTCCGTTCGAATACCAACGTGTATATATTCCCTGAATAACTCCATCCTTATACGGCGTGCAGGAGTGCTTTTTTCCATTGGTATAATACACACACCAATCGCCATGACGCCGTTCGTTATTCAGGTACCCTTCAATCAGAAGAAAACCATTTGCGTCTGACTCCGTCCAGGTTGAATTCGTTGTTCCCGGAATGTAAATCTGCTTTACCGCAGTCTTTCCGGAAGCGTAATACGTATACATGGAATCTAAAACACCCATCGAATACCACTTGCGCTTCATCACATGGCCTTCGCGTGCAAATTCAGATTGAGCTCCGTTGCGAAGCCCGTTTTTATACTGATCGGTACGAAGCAACAATCCGTTCCTGAAATATTTACTCGTACCATGTAACTGCCCGTTCGAATAATTTTCTTCTACGGTTAATTTTCCTGTCTCCTCGTCGAATCGGGATGAAACTCCGTCAAGTTCACCATTTGCATAGTGAAACGCTTGTATCCGGATTTTGTCTTTCCATGCATAATGCCAGCCGTGCTTCAATCCGTCCTTGTATTCATCAGTAGTTTCCGGAAATGTATCAGAAGAAAACTCGGGATATAAAATCCACGTTCCATGCGGAAGACCTTCTTTAAAAGTTTCAGTGGATTTAACCTTGGCTGATTTATACCACGATTTTTTGTAGACCGTTACTCCAGCGTTCGAAACAATCGAATCGCGCATTACACCGTTCGGATACCAGTACCGTTGAGTTCCATGGGGTTGTCCGTCGATCAGATTTTCATCGCTGATCATAAGCCCAGTGTTGTCATAGGTTTTCCAGTTACCGCACTTTCTATTCATGCAGTATTGTCCTTTTACAAATGGCTTTCCATCTGCGTAGAACTCCTCGTACTTGCCATTGATTGTATCAAATACGAAATTGGCAATCGTCACTACATTTCCCTGATCATCGTAATATTTCCACTGACCATTGCGGTGATAGTTCTTCACTTTGCCCGACGCACTAACCTTGCCGCTCGGATAATAGAATTTGTACTTCCCTTTCTTTTTGGTGATTTCCTGTGCGTGGATATCACCAAAACTGAAAATCAGTAAAACGAAGATGGCAATGCAGCTGAAAAATTTACTCATCCGTGATTCATTCTAAAATGGAATTCATGAATCCGAATAAACGGAGGTCGGATTCATTGCACGTGAAGTTAATAAGAGCCCTGAAATCCTCAGTACGTTTTAACGCTGGTTCACAAAAAAAGGGCGACGTTTCCAGCGTCGCCCCACACCCGTTTGCGTGTACTATCGCAAATTAAACTGAACCGGTATAACCACCCTGCTTCTCACCGATTCACCATCAATCTGCCCCGGAACCTGAAGCGGAAACGCGTTCACAACGCGCAACGCCTCTTGTGTGAATTCCGGAGCGCCATTCACTTCCTGTACAGCGTGAAGGTCAGAGATCGATCCATCGCGCTCCACAATATAGCTCACGTAAACTGTGCCCTGCTTGTTAGAGAGCTGACGTGGGTGAACTAAATGTTCATTTAGAAACTTTTGCATAGCCACATCTCCTCCCGGAAACTGCGGATTTGCAATCGCTGCTGAGTGAACAGTATTTTCATCACTGGTATTAGACCGTGATGAAGTTTCATAATGCGCTATTACTTCGTTCTGAAAAAATGAAGGGCGATTTTCTGCAATGCGTTTGTCAATTGCCGGACGACGGGCGAGCAACATATTGTTGTACATCTCCCCCGGATTCGCACTCTCTACAAGTTCGTTATAATGCGTTGTTCCAGGGCGCAACATTTTCCCATGCTCATTCCATGCTACAACGGAAGTTCTTGATCCGTCGTCCTCGTTGATGTATTCAACCATTTTATTACCATTCGCATACCAGCGCGTATACGGACCACGGATCGCTCCGTCTTCATAAGTGGTTACGGACATCTTGTTTCCATCCGTATAGTATGTGTACCATTCTCCGTATTTCTGATCGCCCAGAAAACGTCCGTACAAAAGTTTGATCCCTTTTTCATCCCACTCCGTGTACTCCGAAGACTCAACCGAATATGATCCGATCGCATACACGCGTCGCGTTGCAACTACGCCATTATCGTGAAATGTTTTTGCCGAGTCCCGATAACCTGTATTATACCAAGTGATCAGAATTACTTTACCATACCGATCGAAATCAGTCTTCGCACCGTGCAGATCACCGTTCTGATAGGTGATCGTTCTGAGCTTCTGATTACAATCATAGTATGCGCACACTCCGTCGCGTTTGCCTTTTGCGAAATTTTCTTCGCACAACAAATGACCGTGTTCATCCCAACGTGTACTTAAACCGTCTGCTTCGCCATTCGCATAATGGATTTCTTCAACTTTCTTACCTCCCAAAAATGCAAAGTGCCATCCGTGCCGTTCTCCGGCAACATACTGATCGCTCGCAACCGGAAAGGTGTCATTTGCATTGAGCGGTTCGGGGTACGTGAACCACGTTCCGGCACTCATTCCGTCCGTATACGATTCAATCGTGCGGATTCTTCCTCCCGGATACCACGCTTTGCGCGTAACAATCATGTCGTTTTTACACACCATCACTTCACGCAAATCGCCATTCGGAAACCAGGTTACTTGTCGCCCGTCAAGTTTTCCATCACTGAAGGTGTTTTCAGAAATCAATTTTCCATCTTCAGAATAGAATCTCCATACACCTTCTTTTAACCCGCGATCGTACTGTCCTTTAACAACAATATCTTTCTTAGCATTAAATTCTGTGTAGCGCCCATTTAATGTGTCGTGCAAAAACGTCGCGGTGTGGTGCAGATGGCCTTGTTCGTCCCAAAACTTCCACATTCCCGTTCTCCCGGAATTGTCAACACGCCCACGTGATGATTTATCGCCGTTTTCGTACCGACAAGTTACTTTGCCCCATTTCTTCGATGCCTGTTGTGCGTTTAAAGATGAAACGCCAAAACAGATTATTACCAACAGCACCAGTCGATTTATTGTAGTATAGTTTTTCATGTTGATAGATTTTTCTCTGAATAGTATTCTGAAATTTCTGTGCCAACAGGAAGTCTTAAGTAGCTAAGCCTTTAAGTAGGCAAGTCAACCTACTTGCCTACTTAAGAACTTACAGGCTTACTACTTCTTCGATAGTGGAACAATATTTGAATACACTTATCAGATTCTAATCGACGATTACGCTGATGTTGCCTATTTTTATCCGGATGAAGAATTTGAGCCTGATATTTTGTGCTTTGTTCATAACACCCCTGTTTGGACAACCGTTCCCGAAAGATTATTTCAAGTCACCGATGGATCTTACCATCAAGCTGGCGGGAAATTTCGGTGAGTTGCGTCCTAATCACTTTCATGCGGGCATTGATATCACAACATCCGGTGTGGAAAATCTTCCGGTGCGTGCTGCCGCAGATGGTTACGTTTCCCGAATCAAGATTTCTCCATGGGGTTACGGCAAAGCGGTGTACGTAACTCATCCAAACGGATACACCACAGTTTACGGTCACTTGAATGCTTACAACACAGCGATCGGCGACTGGGCAGAGAATCAACAGTACATCGCAGAAAAATTCGAAGTGGATTTATATCCGAAACCCAATGAATTGCCAGTGAAACAAGGAGAGCAGATTGGTTATTCCGGAAACACGGGAAGTTCGGGTGGTCCACACTTGCATTTTGAAGTACGCGATGCGAAAACAGAAGAGGCGCTCAATCCCTTATTGTTCGGATTTCCTGTTCAGGATAACGTTGCTCCCGTTCCGGTTACACTTGCGGTGTATGCCGCCGGTGAAGGTTCATACGTGAATGGCAAGAATGGAGTGAAGAAAATTACGCTCGTGAAATCCGGCAACAAGTATGTGTTAGCGAATGCATCTGATAGTATTCTTGCTTATGGCGACATCGGTTTCGGTTTGGATGCATACGATAAAGAAACGATAGCACACGGTAAAAATGGCGTCTATGCGATGAAGCTCCTCGCCGGAGGAAAAACAATTTACAGTCACACACTCGATCGCATTCCGTTTGAAGATTCCAGATACATCAATTGTTTTGTCGATTACGAAGAACACGAGCGTACCGGAAAATATTTTCAGCTCAGCTATCTCGCACCGAACAATGAATTGCCCGTGTATGATTCCGTTGTGAATCGCGGCTATGTGACTATGAATGACGGAAAGTATCGTTGGTTCACGTATGAGATAACGGATGTTTTCGGGAATAAATCGAAAGTGGAATTCAAAGTGAAAGCGCTCACGAAAAATCCGGAAGTGAAAGCGGGCGCTCAAATAGTGATGCCCTACACGCAGATGCTCGTCTGGAACAGCACTAACAAAATCGAAGAACAGGAATTCACGTTCGAAACACCTATAAAAGCTGTATATCGGAATGTGAACTTCAAGTGGACATCTGCGAAAGCTACAGGTTCCCGTGTCTCTCCAACGATTAGCATCAATGATCATTTCACCGCGTTGCATAAAGCATGCACGTTAACGGTGAACATGCCGTCAAATACTGCATCATCTGATAAACTGGTGATGTGCCGTGAGAAACCGAAGGGTGGAACTGCGGTTGTAGATGGAAAATGGAATGGACAAGGAATGACGGCCGAGATCAAAGACTTCGGAAAATACTTTGTGATGCGCGACACGACTGCGCCAACCGTGAAGCCGATGAACTTCGACAAGAACGGAAAAGTGGATTCCGTTTTCACTTCAATGAAATGGATCCAGTTTAAGATTGGCGATAACCTATCGGGTATAAAAACCTATCGCGGCACTATTGATGGCAAGTGGGTGCTATTCGAATACGAACCGAAGAAAGACCGCTTGCAGTACACGTTTGATGAGCACTGCGGAAAAGGGAAGCATGAATTGGTAATGGTGGTGACGGATGCTGTGGGGAACGAAAAAGTGTTCACACGCAGGTTCACTCGTTAAATTAGTGCATTTGCACCATTGCCACAGCATTATCGGAACTCTACGTTTGCATAAAACACCTGCATGCGTACGACTTCCGGTCTGTTCATTTTCCTCCTTATATCCGGCCTTCTCTTCTCCAGGTCGCTCACCGCGCAAAGGGGCTTTGGCGTCGGATATGGTGCCTGCTGGTTTGTTCCAGGACTAGGTACCGTACAGGCTGCCGTAACAAATTTTACAGAGAGTGCCACGGCACAGCAGCAGTTCGGTGATCTGGTGGAAAAAGATCTACTCATCAATCTGCATCATGGGCCTGTCGTCGGTTACTACAGTACCAAAAAGAAAACCGGATTCAGCATTCACTTCTCCAGCCTACGAAATAAATATCTCGCTGTCCGTGAATCTCCGCAATCAGGCAAAACCTATTACGGAATTAAGATGACCTACAATCAGTTGGCGTTTGGTCTGAACCGCAACCTTAGCGGCAACAGCACGGGCAACAGGGTAGGTTTCGAAGCGACTATCGGCTTCTACCGTATTTATGCGAGATATGGTTCCGAAGAAGTGTACAACAAAGGGTGGAGTAAGAGCAACTCGGTAAAAATTTTCAATATCGGATGCAACCTATATGCACAGATTTACACCGGGCCACGTTTAATGTTTCGTCCATATTATCATTTCGTTCTTCTGAACGGACAAACTGGCGATGTGAATGCGTATGGCCTTCCACCAAACGCAATCGTCAACCCGGCACACGTCGGACTTCAACTCGTATTTCAGTTCCGTAAACGCTTTTAAGATGATCAAGGTAAAGTACTCGTTGATGTTGCTATTGCTGCTTGCTGTTGTTCAGGTATATGGACAAGCCAGTCAGAATCTCAGTGTTGGATATAACGTTGGGGCTTTCAAAGCTACCTCGATCAACAACTTTATCCGGAGTTACAACGATGTAAATGAGATGGGCAAAGATGGATTGTCTGAGGTTCGGTTTCTGCAAGGCATTTCCGTTGGGTACCAATTACGCATCAATCGCATATACGGAGAAATCACGTATACCAAAAGTTTCTTCGGTACCAGTGCCAATCTGGATTTTGATGAGAAGCGTAAAATGAAAATGCGCAATAATGAAATCGGCATTCTGGGTGGTGGAATTATTGGAAGCGGAGATTTCAAGGTGAACATAGGTGTGGGTGCGGTAGGTATGAACTCAACGATTCACTTCTTCGTCAGGCAGCGCGATGGAAGCAACAGTTATGGCAATGAACGTCTGTTAAACGGAAGTTACAATGCTCTGGCTTTCCTTGGAACTGTAAAAGTTGTAGCGGTGAAACAGATCAGTGAACGTATGTCAGTTTACGGCGGCATCCAATTCGTTGGTGCTGTACGTGGAACTTCCTTCGCATACAACGATGATAACATTGCAAAAGGTGCATTTAGTTCTGCAAACAAAGGGGCCTACCAATTGCCTGAAGACTACGAAGACTGGCTTGCGATTGGTTCTGAAGAATACTCGCTGCAGTATAAACCCTTTGTGGAACCAAGATACACCGGACTCGTTTTCCACACGGGCGTACGTTACACCTTCCAATAATTCATGAATATGAAAATCCACCACTGCGCTCCTATACTTCTCTTGATCCTCGCCATATCGTGCAGGAAAGAAGATACGCGTGTTGCAAGATTCTCCGGTACGTGGAAAATCACACAGATCATTACTACCGTTTATAACGGAGCAGAACTGATGAGTGAGTCGACAATCGACTATGACGGAACGCTGTATCTGACCGAAGACGGAAACTCCTTCGCGAATAACGCGGTGTGGATTGAGCTGGATAGCACGGCAACACAGCAACCGTTTTTTGCCAACGAATTACAGAACTATACGCTGGCAGAATTGATGTTCAGTGCCGGATGGAATATCGGTCCACATGACAATAAACGCCTCTCGTTCGTCAAACAAAACCCGGATGGAATCACAGAAAGTGCCACAACGTTAACCATGGACCGCAATGCACTGGGAAAAGTAATATCATGGCAACACAATCGCTTCGGACCTGGTGATACGCTTATTTGCGAAAAATACATGGTGAAACAGAGATAGCGCTCAAGCCAATTTGCGAACCCGTTCTGTTTTATCGTTCTTTGAATAAGCCCCATTTTCGTGAAGAAACTAATCCTCCTGCTCTTCAGCATGGCAGATGTGTTCTGCCTGTTAGCTCAACCGCCATCCACGTTTGTGAGATATACAGTTGACGATGGATTACCTCAGAATTCTATTTGGCAGTTGTTTCAGGACAGAAGAGGTTTCATCTGGAGTGCTACCTCAGATGGTCTAGCTCGCTTTGACGGTCAACGGTTCAATGTGTACAAGCACCAGATCGGCAATCAAAATTCGCTTTCTGATAATGGATTTACGAAAATGGTTGAAGATCGATATGGTTATATCTGGATTGGTACAAGCGCGGGTGTAGACCGATATGATCCCTTTACGGATAAGATCACGCGGATGTATTCCGAAGGTGTAGGATTAAATCACATTCCTCTAGATTGCAGTGAAACAAACGAAATGTGGGTGTGGATAAATACAAAGGGGTTTGCAGTTCTCGATTTGCTCACCGGAAAAATCAAGAAATCAATTCCTGCTGCTTCTATCCTGCCCGTACTGTCCGTTGAAAATTGTCCGCAAATCGAAAAAGACATTGATGGTAATATCTGGATGATTGTCGACCAAACAGGACTGCTGCGCTGGAGTCGCACGGCGAATACCTGTGAAAATGTAATGCCAGGCATAAAATTGTATGGCAGACACACTGTACTTCAAATGGAAAACGACACACTATGGGTGGGCGCTGCAGAATCTGAGAATACACTGACGTGCATTAATGTCCGAAACAAAAATGTATTGCGCTCGTTCAGTTTGACTTCTGCAGATGGTGAGATTCTTCGTGCGACTGCTTTACTGAGAAATGAATCCGGCTGGATCGTTGGTACACTAAACGGTGGGATTGTCACCTGCAAATCTGATTTTTCGTCTCGCACATTCATGTCGTTGACTTCCGGTATTCAGTGGTACTCCTTGCTGATTGACCATAACGGTATACTTTGGGCAGGTTCAGATGGTACCGGTGTACACAAACAGAACGGCGCAATGAAAGCGTTTTATACCATGAGGAGAAACAACGCTGAGCCTTACCTCGTCAAGAACATATTCACTTCCGATTCTCTTGTCTACACCTGCGTTTACCATTATGGTATTGACGTATTCGCTCCGAACGGCAGCTATCTCAAATCGCTACACGCTGGAAGTAACGGAAGTGGAAAATTTCGTTTTATTTCTGCCAGCACGCAGGATGATGATGTTCACTATTGGCTGATGGGCGACTCCTGCTTCGGAAGGTTCAGTGTTTCAGATCATTCATTCACAGATTATCTGGACTCAGTAAGAGGTATCGTACCGGATATCACAATCATTCCTCACCTTTCTGCGCTATGCAAAACGAGTGACCAAACACTATATGCCGGTTTCGGAAATCAACTTGTGGCATTGAGAAAAAACGGTGCGACCCAAATAGAGTTGGTGCACCGTTTTGAAAATAGCAACATCAGTGCGCTTGTTGAACTCTCATCAGATGAGCTATTGGTGGGAACCTATCATGGATTATGGTTGAAGGACAAAAGTAACGGCAACTGGGTTCAGCAAAAGAACATTGGAGATTTGCATGTAAAATCTCTATGCGTTGATGCAGATGGCAGATTGTGGGTCGGTACGATCAGTGGTCTGTTTCAGATTAATCTCCAGTCAGAAAGTGTCGAACTGTTTGATGAAGCCGACGGACTTCCGAACAGTTTCATTTACGGAATCATGAAGGACGAAAAAGGAGCATTGTGGTTTAGTCACAACAAAGGCTTATCAAAAGTCGATCCACGCACCCACGCCTTCGTTCATTACAACACGACACATGGTTTGCAATCGAACGAATTCAATACTGGTGCGTATCATCAGGCGAAAGACGGCCGACTTTTTTTTGGTGGTATTAACGGCACAAATGGATTTATGCCTGATGAGATCAGTGTACGTCCACAGATATCTGCAGTTTACTTGTCGTCAATCCGTCTTTTTGATGAACCCATTTCCAGCGACACTTCAGCATGGGCACTGAAATCACTTTTACTTTCCTACGAACAGAATACGCTCTCATTCGATTTCACATCGTCGGATTACGCTGCACCTGAACTGAATTTGTTCAGTTGGAAAATGGAAGGTATTGATGAAAAGTGGTCAGGTGTTACGTCAAGATCTTATTGTCGCTATCCCAACCTGCCTCCCGGGCACTATCATTTGCTTGTTAAAACTGCCAACTGCGATGGAGTTTGGGGCGAGCCAACAGAAGTATTGGCAATATATATCGCTCCACCCTGGTGGACGACGTGGTGGTTTCTTACGACACTCTTTGCATCCGGTACAATTCTGATAGCAGGTTTCACCTATTACCTGCTTTCCTTACAGCGCAAACGCCATCTCCGGGAAATTCACACACAAGAGAGAATTCATTCTGAACGGGAACGAATTTCCCGCGACCTTCATGATAACGTAGGTGCACAACTCGCATTGATACTTTCGCAGATCGAATGGTTGAAAAAAACGAATCAACCTCACTCCGATTCCATACACCCGTTAGATGAACTCAGTACCACGGCAAAAGATACCATCCGCAAGCTGCGTGAAAGTATATGGGCCGTTCAAAGAGATACGATTCCAATCGACGAATTCTCTGACAAGTTCAAAGCGTATGCGATGGATCAGATTCGTTACCAGCCGGATATCCGGATTACATTCAGTGAAACATTTGCAAAAATTACAACACTCACGCCGACAATTACACTGAACATTTTCTCCATCTGCCAGGAAGCTCTTACGAACGCACTTAAACATGCGAATGCCATTGAAATAAAAATAAACTTCAGCTCCGGAAATGGAAACACCTTCCTCTTCGAAATGAGCGATGACGGTAAAGGATATGATCAGAATCAGAAGTCAGATGGAAACGGTCTTCGCAACATCAGGTACAGAGCGTCGCAGGCCGGAGCAGAAATAACAATCACATCAGCACCGGGTAAGGGTACACAAATTCGCCTGGTAATCCCGGAAAAAAAACATTAAACACATGCCATTAACAATAGCAATTGTTGACGACAAGGCCGTGATACGACGGAGCATGGAACAGAAGCTATGCGACGGAGTAAAAGTTAAACTTGCACTCACAGCTGGAGATGGAGATGAATTTCTAAAAAAGATGAAAGCACTTCCGATTGCTCAACATCCGCAAGTAGTGCTGATGGATATTGATATGCCGGTGATGAACGGAATTGAAACGGTGGCTGTCGCGTCTGTGCTTTATCCGGCGACCCGTTTTCTGATGCTGACCGTATTCGACGATGATGAAAAAATATTTAACGCTGTCAAATCCGGAGCTTCAGGTTATCTGCTTAAAGAAGAGGATGCAACTACAATTCTTGAAGCGTTGTACCAGGTGGTTGAGGGTGGCGGTGCACCAATGTCTCCGCGCATTGCCAGAAAGACACTGAGTCTGCTTATGAAATCTGATCTGCCCAAGAGCAGCGCTGAAGGTGATCCAAACAGTGATCCTTTGTCACCGCGGGAAAAAGAAATTCTGCAAAGGCTAATTGACGGATACAATTACAAACGCATCGCTGAAGAACTATTCATCAGTCCCAACACTGTTCGCAACCACATGGCCAACATTTACGAAAAACTACATGTGCGTTCTAAAGTGGAAGCAGTAAAGATTGGAATCAGGAAAAAGTGGTTCTGATCAGGAGAATGCTACTATCTTAATCACGGAAACTCCCTTGATCACTTCAAAAACTGTATCCAGGCATCCGGATATTCTTTACGCGCCTGACGAACTGATTTCACAGAAGCTTCCTGATCGGGCGGATGTGCAACCGTCACATACATGAAGCCGTTGTTCTTGTTGTAAACGCGCTGGACTTTTTCCCACTTGTTCTGCGCCTTCACCTTCTCCTCCATTCGCTTCGCATTGTCCTTATTCTTGAAAGCGCCGATTACAATGTAGTATCCGGGTTCCGCAGCCGTAAGCTCATCGTCACCGGTCCAGTTTTTACTCGAATCTGTTTTCAGCTTGATGTCTTTATCCAACATGGTTTGATTCGCCATTGCTGTTGTGGCCTTCACAGAATCTGCAGCTGCCATCTTTCCGAATTTCTCCGGATGTGCAAGCTTGTAGGCATCAGAGAAGAACTCCACATTCACTTCATTCGCAGTATAGGTTGCAATCTGAGTTGCGTCCATTTCTTTCGCATACTCTTCCATCTCACTCACCATGTAGAAGATCTTGTAGTTGTCGCCGGCAGGAAGATTGATCGTGTATTTTCCGTTCTCCGAATTCGCTCCGTAATCACCAACGATTCCGTCTTTGTTGGTGTAAGTGACCGTGATAACCGCGTTGATCGGTTGTTCATCCAACGTTACCGTCCCATGAATTGTCACCAACTCAGGAGCAGGAACTCCAGGTGATGCGAAGTAAATATCCATCAATCCGTTTCCTCCATTGCGATTCGAAGAGAACACGGCCTGACTTCCGTCTTTCAGTGGCTGGTAATACAAATCATCTGCAGAACTATTCACAGGAACACCCATATTCTGTGCACTCTGCCATGAAGTTCCGTCCGGACCAAGCTCACTCCAGAAAATATCGTAGCCACCAATCGAGTTGAATCCTCGTGAACCGAAATACATCTTGTATCCGTTCTCCGACAAGTACGGCGCATCATCATCCTGGAAAGAGTTAATATTCGCACCAAGGTTCTGAATGTCACCCCAAATAGAATCACTCAGGAGTTTTGCACGGTAAATATCTTTTCCTCCGAATCCACCCTGACGATCACTTGCGAAATACATCGTGCGTCCATCAGGTGTAATTGCAACGCTACCTTCCCATGAGTCATCGCGATTGATGTCTCCTGGAAGCTTGGTAGGTACGGTCCAATCCATACCGGCTTTATTCGACACGTAAATGTCGCCGCCGGTTTCACTGTTTGCTTTGTAGATGAAGAGCTGTTGTCCATCCGGAGAAATGGTCGAAGTTGCATCGTGACCATTCGAATTGATGTTATCACTCGCGCTTCCGGGATAAAACCAACCCGTAGAAGTTTTGCTTGTTACAAAAACATCTTCATGATAATATCCAGCCGAATCGTTTTTACCGTAGATGTATTGTTTGCCACCGCGGGAGTTTGGTCCCTTGTAGGTGAAGAACATTAACGAATCGCCTGTGATCATTACCGGTGCGTACTCATCTCCCGGAGAATTAATCGGACGACCTGCGTTCTCAACTTTGTTATTAGTTGGCTTCGCATTCAGATCCTTCGCCGCACCACAATTGATAACGTACTGATCCAAACGTAAACGCTGAATTTCATCAGGCTCTTTCGCAAGCTGAAGATTAAATTGCATCAGTGCATCGTCGTACAAACCGTTCAGCAAATACGCACGCCCGAGGAAGAAATTTACATCCGGTAAAGTTGGATCCTTCTCGTAAGCTCCTTTGATGTTCTTCAGTGCAAGTACAGGATCGCCCGTATAAATTGCACAAACACCACTGCGGAACTGATAGACAACGTTATCCGGAAACTGCTCGTACAGCTTCGTATAATATCCTGCAGCCTGTTCATACTCACGCTTTGCAAATAATGCATCAGCGCGCGTAGTCATCGTCTTCGGATTACCTGTCTGCGCAATCAGTTCAATTCCACCCGACACAACAAGTGCCAGTGCCAACAGTAATATGCAATTCAGCTTCTTCACAAACAGCGGTTTTGTAAATTAATCGTACTTCGCACGTTCGTGTCCGCCACCGGAGTTTCCTCCGCCCAGCTGACCGAACTTATATCCGAGCATGAACTCGTGGCTGATTCCAGCTGACGTTTTCAGATCAGAAATGATAATGTCGTATGCGTAACCAGCACTGAGGTTTCCGAACAGTTTCACGCGGGCGTTAATTCCAACTGCGTAATTGCTGCGGTAGCTAACACCAAGCCAGGCCATGTCTTTCCAACCGCACTGCGCCATGATATCATATTGCGCAGGTGTGTTAGGCATGAAACGCACAATAGCTTGTGGCTCCAACGTGAGTTGTTGTGCTTCGTTGAACATCCACTTGTAACTTGCTGTACCAACATAGTGACGGTTCAGTTGATAGTAAGAGATCATGTCGTAGCTCGCTAATTCCTGGCGCTGACCAACAAGTTGCGGAACTGAGAAACCAACACGAAGGTCTTTCCAGTTGAAGCTTACTCCAATGTTCGCATCCAACGCACTCTTACGCTGCATTTGTGCAAACAACATCGGATCTGCTGCATCCTTTACGATTGCACGTGAATAGTCGATGCGGTTATCAAGGAATCCAACTGTAACACCGAAACGTAGTGCCATGTCTTCGCTCAGCTTCAAACGATAAGCGTAGCTCGTATAAATTCCGAGACGCTCGTTGATATCCTGAACATCGTTGAAAACCGCGAAACCGAGTCCAACGTTTTTGTCTTCGAAGAATCCGTCTACGGTCACCGCGTTCGTTACAGGAGACCCCGGCATTCCGGTCCACTGACGACGGTGAATGAGGTAGGCATTTGTTCCATCGTTCACTCCTGCATTCGCAGGATTAAGCAGGAACGGATTGAAATACGTCTGGCTATACAATGGAAGCTGTTGTGCTTCTGCAGTCAACATTGTTGCTGCAATCAGTGCCAGGGAGATATAGATCTTGTTCATGGTGTCTTTTCTTTCTTGGTTCCCGATTATTTCTTCTCGCTTACAATTGTGATAGCCCCGTTGAATGTTTTGTCTTCATCAGGGAACTCAAGAACGTAGTAATATGTACCGTCAGGAAGCTGACCATCATTGTATGATCCGTTCCAGCTGTTGTTGTAACCGTTCATCTCGTAAACTTCCATACCGTTACGGTTGTAGATAGTTACGTGGTTGTTCGGGTAGAACTCGATATTCTGAACGTTCCATACGTCATTGAAGCCGTCTCCATTTGCAGTAATGATGTTTGAAATGATCAGGTTAAGATCTCTCACAAGTGTTACGGTTACTGCATCTGTGTCAGAGCATCCGTTTGCATCCGTTACCGTTAACGTGTAAGTAACCGTGTAAGCCGGTGTACAAAGTGGATTTGCACTTGTTGGATCATCTAAACCTACAGAAGGAATCCACTCGAAAGTTGATCCGCCTGATCCGAGAAGTGTGATAGATGTACCTGCGCTCACATTGGTATCCAGACCTGCGTCAGCAATCGGACGAGGAAGAACAGTGATCATCACAGAATCCCACGCCATACATCCAGTAACTGAGTCAGTTACCTGAAGTACATAGTTGAATGTTGTGTCTGCGAAAATTGTGCTTGTTGTATCGCCATTGCTCCAGTCGTACCAGTTTTGCGGGAATGAACCTGCAGAAAGCATTACGCTGTCGCCCTGACAAAGTGTCGACGTACCACCAACAGTAATTGTTGGATCAGGCAAGCCGTGAACGACTACGCCTTGTGTTGCAGTATCTGAACAACCAAGGTTAGACACTGTGATGAGTACAACGTTGAATGTATCTGCACTCATGTATATGTGACTCGGGTTTGTTGCAACAGATGCATCGTTATCACCGAAGTCCCAGTTCTGGAACTGAATTCCTCCGGAAGCAATTGTAGTTCCGTTGGTGAATGTTGTAGATGCACCCCAGCAAACCGTGTCAGCTGTGAATGCAGCAACTGGATTCGGATAAGTAATGATCCACGCCAATGACGATGTATCAGGAGTACACACTCCACTCATTACGATTGCGCGGTACCATGTAGTATCGAGTGGATTGCTCCAGCCTTGTGACATACCTGTATTGCCAATCGCAGTCCATGTTACGCCACCATCTGTTGACCATTCCCAATCAACAACAGAACCTGTAGTTCCGCTGAGTGTGAGTGTTCCGCTGCCGGTTCCTTCACAAACACTTGTGCTTCCAGCGATAGTGCCTGCAACTGAAACCGGATTCACCGTAATTGCTGTTGCGTTCGATGCAAGTGCAGGAGTACAAACTCCGCTGAGCACCCACGCGCGATACCATGTTGTAGTTGTAAGATTGAGGTAGTTGATTGAATCTGCTGTTGAAGCGATTGCAATCCAGTTTACACCGTCTGTAGAAATCTCCCAGTTCTGAACTGCGCCAACCTGACCTGCGAGGTAAACAGTACCTGCATTCACGCCTGCGCAAACTGTATCGTCAACGGTTGTCGTTCCCGGTACAGTGTTTGGATCAACAAAAATTGTCTGGGAGTTAGAAGTATCTCCACCGCAAACACCACTAGCAAGAACAACACGATACCACATTGTATCGATCAGATTCGTGTATGTTTCCATTGCAGTTGTATTACCGTTTGGAATCCATGTTACACCGCCGTCATTCGACAATTCCCAGGATACGATACCGCCAGAATAACCGGTAAGATCAAGCTGACCGTTGTTGATGTTCGCACAAACTGTAGTCTGACCGCTGAGTGTACCTGCGTTCACAACAGGATCGACAGTGATCATTGCTGTGTCGGAAGTTGTGGAAGGACAAACGCCGTTCGCCACACGCACGCGATACATGGTTGTGTTCATAAGGTTCATGTATGCCTGTGATGTTGTTGTGTTCGCAACGTTCACCCAGGTTACACCACCATCATTCGAAAGTTCCCAACCATTAACTGTTCCGGTTTCACCTGAAAGAGTGAGTGTAGCGCCGTTAACCCCTGCGCAAACCGTATCATCCATTGAAACAACGCCGCCAACGGATGGAGCATCAACTGTAATTGTAATTGCGTTAGAGGTATCTGCAACGCATACACCACTTGCAACAACCACACGATACATCGTAGTCACAGCAACGTTCAGATAGTTCTCCTGATAAGTTGTATTCAAAAGAATGTTCCAGGTCAATCCTCCATCGGTTGATGTTTGCCAGTATGCAACGTTTCCAACGTGACCTACCAAGGTGAGCGTGCCGCTGTTTGCACCACCACAAACGGTAACATCAGAATAAAGTGTTCCGCCTACTGGCTGCGCATCGATTGCAATAACCGATTGTGCAGAATATTGTTGTGCACAACCACCGCTCTGTACAAGTGCGCGATAGATTGTTGCAGTCGAAAGGTTGTTGTAAGCCTGAGAAGTGGTTGTGTTGGTAATTGTAATCCAGGTTACTCCACCGTCTTGTGAGAATTCCCACTGGACAACACTTCCTGTTTCTCCGCTAAGCGTAAGTACTCCACTGTTCGCGCCGCTACAAACTGTATCCATTGCCGGAGAAATTGCACCACCAACGGTTACAGGATCCACGACAACTGAATCAACAGTAGAAGTATCAGGAGGACAAACACCGCTCGTGATGATTACACGATAATAAGTTGTGTCAAACAGGTTGTTGTAAGCCTGTGAGGTAGTTGTATTCCCTGTACTCACCCATGTGATCGAATCGTTGGATGACTCCCAGCCTGTAATTGTTCCGGTGTGACCGGCAAGTGTCAATGTTCCGGAGTTGCCGCTCGCGCAAACAATAACTCCACCGGAAACCGTTCCACCCACAGAAACCGGATTCACAGTAATTGTAGCCGCTGCGGAGAAGGCAGGTGTACAACCGCCTTGCTGAACCTGCGCACGATACATTGTAGTTGTTACAAGGTTCGTGTAAGACTCAGAAGTTGTTGTGTTAGCAATGGAAGTCCACGTAACACCACCATCGGTTGAGAACTGCCACTGCAATACCGAACCGGTCTCACCTGAAAGATTGAGGGTGCCGCTGTTTGCTCCACTACATACAGTAGCAGAGCTTGTAACTGTTCCTCCTACTGATGCTGAACCCACGTTTACCGCAGCAATTGACGAGTACAATGCCCCGCACGCCCCACTTTGAATTCGCGCACGGTACAAACGCGAGGCTACAAGGTTCAGATAGTTCTGTGTTGTAGTCGTGTTCGCAATGTTAGACCAGGTTACACCTCCATCCGTGGAGAACTCCCAGCGAATGATTGAACCCGTGTGACCGCTCAATGTAAGTGTTCCGCTATTTGCTCCGCTACAAACTGCTGTTGCTGCAGGATTAACTGAGCCACCTACAGTTGCAGGACTGATCGTAATTGTAGACTGGGATGAGTTTGCAGAAGCACAAGTTCCACTCTGCACAACAGCACGATAGATGGTTGTTTGCGTAAGGTTCAGATAAGGCTGGCTGTTAGTTGTGTTTGCGATGGGTGTCCAGGTAACACCTCCGTCAATTGAGGACTCCCAACGAACTACGTTTCCAGTGTGAACACCGAGTGTGATTGATCCGCTGTTAGCTCCGCTGCAACGTGTAGCAGATCCAGCTGTAGAACCCGCAACTGTAGCCGGATCTATTGCAATTGAAAGTGGAGTTGAAGTTGTTGACGCACACGAACCATTCTGAACCAATGTGCGGAACATAGTTGGCACAGTAAGGTTGAGATAGCTCTGTGTTGTTGTAGTATTGGAAATGCTGAACCAGGTTGATCCACCATCTGTTGAACGCTGCCACTCAATAACACTACCTGTATGACCGGAAAGTGTGAGGTTGCCGCTATTCCCGCTGATACAAACACTCGAAGGGCCTGCAATCGTTCCTCCAACTGATGCAGCCGTATTGGTTACCATATAACCGATGAACGCATCATTTGTTGGATTGATATCTCCTGGTATGGCTACCGTCGCATCAAAGGTGTATACACCCGGTGTCGACAAATTTGCCTGCGTCGTGAACGTGTAGTTCATGGTGGAGTTCGTGAGCAAAGTTGAACCCAGCACAACCATCTCCGTTACCGGAGCACCTGCATTGATGGTATAACTTACGTTAAAGGCTGTGCCAGCCGGAAGATTCGCGCCAAAGTTGAAAATGCGAATGGTAACGTTTTCTGTCGCAGTCATTGCGCACCCGCTAACAGGGGCAGTAATTGCGGTAACTGCAAGATCCTGAGCGAAACCGGCAATTGACAAACAGAAAACAGCGAAAAGTGTAAGAATTCTCTTCATAGAGTGGATTTAATAAACGTTCTTTTTGAACCGTTTTAAAGGTACTGGCACTAAAATTGGCTTAAAAATGCAGATTTTCCCCACGTGCGACAAGAGGAATTCCATAAGAATTTCTGAAAAGCGATTCATAAGGTCTGGCAAGGTGTAAGAAAATCAGTTCATTATACGATCAGACCCTGAATTAGTTACAAAGCTGCAACCCGTTAACTTATTGATTTCTAGTGAATAACGATTTTAGAAACCGTATTGCCGGTCTCCGTAATCACTGAAATCAGGTAAATTCCGGCAGGTAACGCAGAAACGTCGATTTGTTGAATTCCATTCAAATTCGCGTTTTGAACCGTGGTATTCCACACGGACTTTCCAGAAAGGTCAACCATCTGGAATTGTATATCACCTTGTCCGTTTTGCGCATACTGAACGTAAACCGTTTCATTCGCCGGATTCGGATAAACTGAAACCCGTGGTGAATTCGGATCATTATCCATTACGCTGACCTGAAACAGGCTATCGCGAAGAGAATCCTGGTAGATAATGTTAGTTACCACTTCTGCATTGAGGATGATTTGACAGTCTACTTCCAAAACCGGAATTTTCATTCCCGGAGCGAGCCATTTGTAGTGCACCTCAGTAGGCCGTGGAATAGAAAAACCAGTTTGATTCGTGGTGTCTAAGGAAATAGTGTCTGTCTGATCGAGAACTGTACGCATACGCACCACCATATACGTGTCGAGTGGAGTGATGAGTGTTCCCCATCCATCAACTACGTTCACACGGTGACGATCTTGTCCGATGTATCCAATCCCCGGAATCGGAAAACCGTACGCAGCATCACAGCTATCGACATTACCGAACGTTAGCGGAAAGCGATAAACGTAATCAGCTGCACTAAAAATTATGGGCGCAGAAATAGGAAGCACTTGTTGGAAATCAAAGGATAATCCGACCTGTCGGAAGCTCGACGCTGAACTTTTATAATAATCGGTAAAATTTGATGGAATATCTCCAATAATAGGCAACGAATCAGGTGAATAATTCGTCACTGCTACATCAGACAGAAAACTAAATGGGAAAGCAGTTGGGGCAACGTATTCGATTCTTTCCTGAGCATTGGGGGTCAGAAAAGAAACGTCCCACACATAATTCGTATCAGTCAATGTATGATCGAACGAACCCAATGATGCAGCATAACTTACACGAATTGAATCGCCCGGATCGGGCATATCACTTCCAGAGATTGTTACTTGCGAAAAAGCGAGCGCCGGAAGAAGTAATCCGAACGCGAGGGGTAAGCTGTTTTTGCTCATTTGCTACTATTTACTATTTGGAAATGATAAATGGTGACAGAAAATGTCACGCGGTTTCATTGGTGAAAATTTCGTCTAATGTAACCACGAAAACAATACCTCCGCTGAGGGAATTGGTACTTCGGCAAAAGAAATTACGCGTTCAGACAATAAATTCGGGCATTACGTGTTTATATGACGCACATGCAGGGACAAAGCCCGCCAACTATTTCGTAATTTTGTAAGGTGATGACTATATCGAAATCATTTTGGCTTTTGGCTTTATGCGCTTTTCTGTGCGGAAGTTCTCTGGAATGCGTTGCTCAAACATCTGCTGATACGAATGCACGAAAAGTTGTGCAGTTCTCGGGCATGACTATTGACGCCGACAGCCTCTTCCCTATTCCATTCGTCGCAATCGTGATAAAAGGAACCACCCGTGGCGTGTATAGTACGGGCTCGGGTTACTATTCAATCGTTGCTCAGGAAAGAGATACGCTCGAATTCTATTCACTCGGCTATAAAACGGGCGTTTACATTTTGCCTGATACATTCACAATTTCACAAGTGAATCATGTACAGACGATGAAGATGGATACGATTCTACTCACCGAAATGGTGGTGTATCCGTGGCCTTCACGCGAACAGTTCAAGAATTCATTTCTTGCACTCGACATTCCCGATGATGATATGGAACGTGCACGTATGAATCTTGCACAACAACGTATGGTCGCTGCCGCACAAACGGTGAATGCTGATGGACAGGGTGCTTACACCGCGCAAATGCAGAAACAGACGAATAAGAATTATTACGCTGGACAATATCAACCGAATAATCTCCTGAATCCAATTGCGTGGGCGAAGTTTATTCAGTCCATGCGGAAGAAATAACATCCACTGCCTATCACTGCGACCTCTACCTTGATGTTATTCCGTTTACGTTTATTATTCACGATCATCATCGGGTGTTCATGTACTGTACTCGCTGCGCAAACTGCAACGGTTACCGGAACTGTAACCGATGAGCAACTGAACACACTGGAGAGTGCGCTCGTTGGTTATGTTGGTGGACCATCTTCCATTTCCGACTACACAGATTCCAGAGGAAATTTCAGCATCAGTATTCCTTCAGGTCGTAATGTAATTATTGCGGTCAAGCTTATCGGGTATATTGAATACAGGAAAGCTGTTACGCTTCAATCAGGCCAGACATTGAATCTGAGCATTCAACTGGAACGTAACAACCTGATGGAAGACACCATCAAGGGAACAACCATCTACGCCGATCGTATTTTCGAACCTGGCGTTCCGATCAATCCGAGAACGTTTGACCATCTTCCCTCGCCT
Organism: Flavobacteriales bacterium; assembly: GCA_040377305.1. Classification (GTDB taxonomy): domain Bacteria; phylum Bacteroidota; class Bacteroidia; order Palsa-965; family Palsa-965. The sequence goes on from JBEIPA010000019.1 coordinate 29,040, forward strand.
TCGCAGGATATCACAGCGATGCTGAAATATGTAGGGGCAGTTTCGAATAACGAATTGAGTACACAGTATTCTGTTCGCGGCGGAAACTTCGATGAGAATCTGGTGTACATCAACGGAATTGAAATCTATCGCCCTATTCTCACGCGCTCGGGTCAGCAGGAAGGATTGACATTCCCGAATCCGGATATGACAGACAATATTCACTTCTCCGCAGGTGGATTCGAAGCAAAGTACGGAGATAAAATGTCATCGGTGCTGGATGTTCGTTATCGTCGCCCGACCAAATTCGCGGGAAGATTTTCTGCATCACTTCTCGGTATTCAGATGGAAGTTGAAGGACAAACGAAAGACACCCGTTTGTATGGAATGCTTGGAATCCGTCAGAAATCGAACCGCTACATTTTGAATGCGATTGACACGAAAGGTGATTACACTTCTTCGTATATCGATGTGCAGGGATTGGTTGGTTACGACATCAGCGATCAATGGAATCTGGAATACATCGGCGGAATGTCGATGAACAAATACAACCTCGTTCCTGCCACCCGCGAAACAGATTTCGGAACACTGAACAACGCATTGCGCTTCACGGTGTATTTCGAAGGACAAGTAGTGAATCAATTTCAAACGCAGTTTCACTCGTTGTCGCTCAATTATCGCACGAACAGCAACTGGAATCACAAGTGGACGGGTTCTGTTTTTAATTCATACGAAACAGAAACCTTCGACGTACTTGGACAGTACTGGATTGATCAGCTGGAAGCAGATTTCGGGAAGCCAACGTTTGGTCAGGTTGCATTCAACCGTGGTGTTGGATCGTTCCTGAATCACGGCAGAAATTATCTGAACGCCTGGATTGTCAATGGTGAATACCGCTCGACGTATGTAAGTGACGACGAACGTCACACCTGGCTCATGGGTGCGAAATTCCAGTACGAACACATTGAAGACGAGTTGAGCGAGTGGAATTACGTTGACTCTGCAGGATTCTCTATTCCATTTTATCCGCTCAACAGTTTCGACGTACAGGATCTTGTAAAGACACGCGCCCAATTGTACTCGAACCGTGTTTCCGGCTATGTACAGTACCGTTTTGCCGATACACTTCGTGATTCATCACGCTTCGTACTCACTGTTGGTGTACGCGGACAGCACTGGGATCTCAACGGTCAAACCTTATTCAGTCCACGCGCACAACTTCGATGGAATCCACACTGGAAAAATCAAAACGTAATTTTCACAGCGAGTGGCGGATTGTATTACCAGCCTCCTTTTTACCGTGAGCTGCGTGATTACAATGGCGTAATGAATCGTAATGTGAAGGCTCAGACTTCTGTTCATGCGGTACTCGGTACCGATATCACATTTGAAGCGTGGAACCGTGATTTTCGTTTTATCGGAGAAGTGTTCTACAAGTATCTCGACAATCTGAATCCGTACGAAGTTGATGATGTTCGTATCCGCTATTTCGGTGGCAATATGGCGCGCGGTTATTCGTACGGCCTCGACATGCGTTTGTACGGTGAATTTGTGGAAGGTGCAGAATCGTGGCTGAGCATTTCTCTTCTGCGCACGCGTGAAGATTTGTATAACGACTTTTCGAATATTTACATCAACACCGATGGCGACACGATTGTTTCGGGCTACACCTTTAATGATACAATTGCCCGTGTCATCACGAATTATCCGGGCATGATTCCACGTCCGTCGGATCAACTTCTCACGGTAGGTTTGTACTTCCAGGATGAGCTTCCGATTCTTCCCGATTGCAAAATGAACATGGGATTGATTCTCGGAACCGGAATGCCTTTTGGTCCACCGAACCACGAGCGTTGGCAGCAGGTTTTCCGCATGCCGCCTTATCGTCGGGTCGATATCGGATTCTCGTATCTCATTCTCGGAGATGACAAGAAGAACAAACCAAAAAACGATGCAGTGCGTGAGAGCAGAGCAAACAAAGTTGTCAAATCGCTTTGGATGGGTGTAGAGGTGTTCAACCTTCTTCAGGTGAATAACACGATCTCTTACTATTGGGTGAAAGATGTGACGGGAAGATCGTATGCGGTGCCAAACTACCTTACTAATCGGCAGTTGAGTGTAAGATTGATTGCGCATTTCTAGTGTACACTCAACGACTCTGTGGAGTCGCATATTCCTAACAATCCCCTCCCAAAAGACCGTTTCCCGATGCGCGGCGCCCGCGGCGCCGCGCATCGGGAAACGGTGGACACCCATTGCTTGTTAGGAATATGCGACGCCACAGCGTCGAATCGCGAATCTTCTGCTAACTTAGCACCATGATGAAACGTATAGCGATTGCTCTGCTTTTAATCATCCCCTTTTTTCACAATAGCTGCAACAACGAACTCGAACTTCTTTCGGAGTACGAAGAGAAGATTGTTTGTTTTGCTGTGCTCAATCCGAACGACACTGCGCACTATGTACGTGTAAGCAAAGTGTTTCTTGGCGAAGGAAACGCCTTGCAGTTTGCACAAACACAGGATAGCATTCAGCTTCGTCCCGAGAATATGGAAGTGCGCATCACGCGTCTTCAGAACAATGTAGAAACGCAATCGTGGGTTCTGCAACCTGACACCACCATTCCGCGTGAAGAAGGAATTTTTCTGTACCCCACACAAATCATATACAAGGGCGTTTTTCCGGTACTCACCGATGGAAGTCTCTACAAGCTAACCGCGACCGATCTCGTCACAGGTTACACGACGACGTCTACTGTTACTGTTGTGCGTGATGTGGTCCACACCAGTCCAACCGGATTTCAGTTTCTGAATTTTGAGGACGCAGGAAGTATTGGATTTTATTTCAACTCTGGTGTGTACGGAAGACGATATCAGCTTAAGTTGCGCTTTTGGTACGACGAGCAATTCATCTACGACACAACACAGGTTGCGAACCAATACGTAGATTGGATTATCGGAGAAACAGATTCATATTCAGATCAGGGTGGAGAGTCGATGGTCATTTCCGTGGTACGTAGAAATTTTCTGAGTATGCTCGCGAATCAGATTGAAGTAAATCCACTGGTAAGAAGAGTTTCTAAGCGTGTTGATTTGTATTACACGAGTGCGCACGATGATTTGGTGACTTACATCCGCGTGCAACAAGCGAATGCAGGAAGTGCACAGGAGTTGCCGGAGTTTACCAATATGGAAAACGGATTGGGATTGTTTACGACGCGTAATCTAACGGTGTACACGAATTACAATCTGGATCAGGATACGAAGTATGCGCTCACGACGGAGGACATTCTGGCTGACCTGAACTTCGTTAGGTAAACACATAGGAACATAGCCCATTGTTTTCTTGTTGGGTGAAAGAAATACATAGTTCACAAGAGAATAATATCGCCAGGCGATATTTCTCGTGTGTTCCATGTTCACGCGGAGCCTTAGCAACAAACGAAAACTATGTTACCATGTGTTTAACTTTTCACACTACGTTGTGAAACAGAAACCTACTCGGCTCCACGTACGTTTTTAGGTAAACACATTGAAACATAGCCCATTGTTTTCTTGTTGGGTGAAAGAAAGACATAGTTCACAAGAGGGTAATATCGCCTGGCGATATTACTCGTGTGTTCTATGTTCGCGCAGCGCCTTAGCACCAAACGAAAACTATGTTACTATGTGTTTAACTTTTCACAATACGTTGTGCAACAGAAACCTGATCGTCTCCACGTACGTTCAGGAAATACATTCCCGCCGGAAATTCTTCCAACGAAATCTGAAGTGTACTTGCATTAATTACACCACTCAATACAACCTTTCCGGTGATGTCAGTAAGCGTGTAATCCGAATACGCATCAACATCATTCACAGTAATTGAGTTTGTTGTTGGATTCGGATAAACATCGAGCTGCGGCGTTTCCGAATGAAGATCATCAATTGTTGTCACCCATTGAATTGGCAATACCTGGAAGTATGGATGATATCGGCCATTCGCTGACGTCATTCCGCCACCAATGAAAATACGGGTTGCTGATGCCTGCATGCACGTTGGCGCCTGATCAGGGAATGGAGTCCACGGATCTACAGCATTATTTCCTTCGTCGAACGCAATAAGATTTGGTTGATAGTTTACATTCACCAATTCGAACGGTCCCGCCAAAAAGAAATCATCACCGAATGTGGTGAACGCACTCACGTGTACATCGCAGTTGAAATTCAGTGGCGACAATTGCAAAGTCGTAGTGTCTACAATCGCGAAATCGGGAGAAGGATTTCCATTCACGCCATCGAACCAACCTGCGATTGCAAGCTTGCCGTTGTAAAATTCCGCGTGATAGATTCCATCATCCGTATCGCAGATCCATGTTAAGTCTGCTGCTGCAGTCGTTGGATGTACCCGCGCCATGTTCTGACGTGGTTGTCCTGCAATTGAATTGAAGAACCCTGATACATAAATCCAGTTCGGAGTGACTTGAATCGTGTTTACTGTTCCCAAACAATTCGGCCCCCAGTTTGCAGCTACGCCGGTCGACTTATCTACTTTACCAATGTTGTTGCGGGGCTGACCTCCATACGCGTTGAAATTACCACCGGCATAAACGAACGTATCGGTCACAACAATTGTTCTCGCAATTCCACCAACCACCGGATTAAACGGCAACAATGTTCGTGTGTTCAGATTTATGGCTGCCATTCTACCGCGTGTTGTTCCTCCTACCGCAGTGAAATCTCCTGCGAAATACAAGGAATCACCATCCAGCGTCATTGTCTTCACTGCGTTGTTTGCATTCGGATTCCATGTAGTTACTGCACCGGAAATCGTACTGAGCGCACACAAATTGTTTCTGTCAACTCCACCAATCGCGAAGAAAGAACCACCAATGTATAATCTTCCGAACGTATCTCTCACTGCGGTATAAACAGTATCGTTGATTTTCGGATTCCAGTTTGGAGCAACAACACCCGTATCATTGCGCGTAACGATTGCTCCGCGAATGCACGTATCACCTTCCACACGCGTGAAGCTTCCTCCAATAAAAAACCGTGCGCTGTCTATCGGTTGAAGTTTCCGAACAACATCGTTCGTTGTTGGATTCCAGGAGTAAAGTGTATCGAGAATCGGGTTTACACAGGCAAGATTGGTGCGCGGCTGTCCCAGTACGCTGTTGAATTTCCCGGCGATGTAACACAGTGTGTCAATCAGTTCGATATCATACACCTGTCCGGTTATTTGCGCGTTGGCTGGTGTAACGTTCCCGGAATAAATATCGAGTCGTGCTAAACCTGCGCGGGGAATACTGGTGAATCCGGTAAAAGTGCCACCGAAAAGGAGACGATTGTAAATCAATTCCATATCGTACACGGGTCCATTGCAGTTAGGCACCGCAGTCCATGGAATTGCGTTGGTGTGAAGCGGAAAGCCGCTGATCTTTTCAACTTTAGCAATGTACGGTGGATTGTATGGTCCTACTTGTGTGAAGTCGCCACCAATGACAATTGCATCGAAAAAAGTATCGAGTGCCATACAATAGACCGGACCGTTCACATTCGCGTTGAATACAGAGACATTCTGAGAATCGATACCAACTGCTGCAAGATTGTCACGCTGCTCCGTTTCAACATATGTAAAGTCTCCGCCGATGTACAACAGCGAATCGATGAGCAGTGAATACACAGGTCCATCGATATAATAACTGAATGTAGGATCGAATGTACCGTTGGCATTCAAACGAAAAATGTTATTCACATCGGTATTGCCCACTCGCGTAAAATCTCCGCCCACATAAATGCGTCCGAAAGTATCGCGGATCATTGCACGAATAGGTCCGTTTACTTTGAAGTAGTTTTGATCGGGAATTGCAGTTGCTGTATCAAGTCGGACAAACGAACCGGAGTATGGTGAAACATTGTCGAAGTCACCACCGATAATCACCGTGGTGTCGTGCAAAATAAGGGAGTGGACAGGGCCGTTTGGCACCCAGAATGTGCTGTCGGGAACCTGAGCGCTAATCTTTATGCAATAAAACACCAACGCAAAAATGAGGGGTAGCTTAACTTTCATGGGTAGCGAAAATAGGTAGTATAATTTGATCCAGTCAATATCGAATAATCCGTAGCTGTGAACTTATTTGCTCAGCGTTTGTGACATTCAGAAAATACATTCCCGATGAGTAATCAGTGAGCGACAATTGAACCGTAGAACCCAGCAAATTTCCAGACTGCAGAACGTTTCCTGCAACATCTGTGAGTGTATAAACTGAATGCTCCTCGAGTCCTTTCACGACCACATAATCACTTGTTGGATTCGGAGAAACTGTTAATCGCGATTGCGGAGGTATATGGTCAGTGGTCGAGGTAACCCATTGTATAGGGAGCACCTGAAAATAAGGGTGAAACCTCCCGGCTGTAAGTGTTGCAGTGCCCCCTACGAATAGACGTGTTCCTGTTGTGTGTAGTGTTAGCGGCATGCTATTGGGAAATGGCGACCAGGGATCAACTGCATTGTCACCAACATCAAAAGCAACTAATTGAGGGCGATACGTATTACCGGCGAGATCAAACATTCCTCCTATGAAAAAGTCATCGCCAAACTGCGTGAATGTTCTCACGAATCCATCCGTAGAAAATGAAAGTTGTGCAAGTTGTGCACTGGTTGATGTGTCGACCAGTGCAAACTGAGCTGCACTCTGCGCATTAACGCTGCTAAACCAGCCTGCAATTGCCAACTGATTGTTGTGCATTTCGGCATGATAAACTCCATCATCGGTATCACACACCCAACTCAGATCTGCAAGTCCCGATTGAGGAAACAATCGCGCAACATTCTGACGTGGAGTACCACCTATGTTACTATAAAAACCCGCAACGTATATCCACTGCGACGTAACAAGTATAGAATTTACTGTACCGAAACAATCAGGATCCCACGTCGATGATTGCCCCGAGAACTTATCCAGTTTTGCAATATTGTTACGTGGTTGACCTCCAATCAGTGTAAAATTGCCTCCGGCGTAAACCAGACTGTCGGTTATAGTGATTGTGCGAACAACACCATCTGCAACCGGATTGAATGGTAGCAGCGTCAATGTTTGCAAATCAATTGCACCAATATGGCTTCTTGGAGTTCCGTCAATTGTCGTGAAATACCCTCCGAGATACAGAGAATCTCCGTCCAGTGTCATTGTGTACACCGTGGAATCAACATCGCACGTCCAGTCTGTAACCCTTCCTGAATTCAGACTAATTGCACATAAATTTTTTCTGTGACAACTTCCTGCTCCGTAAAAATCGCCGCCGATGTATAAACGCTGTGAGGTGTCGCATATCGCCGTGTAAACATTTTGATTGAACTGTGGATCCCAATTCCGGGTGAGCAATGTAGCCTTGTTAATAATTGCGCCGTGACCAGCGGTGTCGTTGGCGATTCTGGTGAAATTGCCACCGACAAACAAACGTGTTTTATCGAGAGGAAAAATCACACGAACTTCACCATTCGCATTCAGATCCCACCACTGACGTAATATCAGGTTGTCGTCTAAGGCTGCGATATTATTACGCGTCTCGCCACCGGCACTAGTGAATTTCCCTCCGATATAAATCGTACTGTCGGTGAACAACATCGTATAAACCGGACCGTCGAGTTGCGCATCCGCCGATTGCCACAGGCTTCCGTTGCTTAGCAATACCTTGCCAAGGCCCCTGCGCGGGTAAACCGCGAAATGTGTGAAATCGCCCGCCAGGTACAGCCAAACACTCTCGATATGTAAGTCAAATACCGGTCCGTTCACATTCGGTATTGCATTCCATGAACCAACTGCACCAAAGGACATTTCAATCTTCGCCACAAATGGGTGCGCGTAATTATCGACGTGACTAAAATCCCCTCCGATTACCATTGTGTTGCCTGTGTAATCAGGGACCATACTGTAAACAGGTCCGTTGACATTCGGATTACAATCATGCGTTGCTCCGGTGATCAGGTTAATAGCACCGAAATTGTTTCGCTCTTCCGCGTTAATGTGCGTAAACTCTCCTCCGATATAAAGTGCAGTATCATTCACCTCCAAACAGTAAACCGTACCGATAACCGTGTGTACGAATGAATGATCGAATGTGCCGTCGGGTTTGAGGCGAAAAAGATTGCCCACGCTTTGGTTGGCCACCCGCGTGAAACTTCCACCCACATAAACATAACCCAGACGATCACTTGCCGTGGCGTACACCGTTCCGAAAACTTTTGGAAATGATGCATCAACGTTCGGAACGGTTGTATCCATTCTTACGAATGCACCGGTAACAGGCGATACAAGATCAAAACTTCCGCCAAGGATTATTGTGGTATCGTGAATAACGATTTTATGGACTGGACCGTTCGGAACCCAGAAAGTTGTATCCGGCTCCTGAGCGGAAATTCCTCCGCTGCTCAATACAACAGCAAATAGCACCAGTAATCTCCCCAAAATGACCATTGGTAAATGTGTTGATGGCATTAATCGCTAATCGGGGGGATGAAGCACTAAAGTTAGTATTTTTGGGCTTCTTAAATTATCAGCGTTCGAATGAAAAAGTTTTTGGGATTATCAGCCGTAGTTTTTCTGTTCAGCATGTGCAGCACGGAAATGGATTTGTTGGATGACTGGAAAGAAACCACTGTTGTTTACGGGATGCTTGACCAGTCCCAGACCACACAGTACATCCGTATTCAGAAAGCTTTTCTTGGGCCGAACAACGCGTACGACATGGCGCAGCAATACGATTCCATCAATTACGTGAATGGTCTTGATGTTCGCATGGAACGTTTGACGAACAACGACGGAGTTGATGCTACGATTATTTTGCAGCCTGATACATTCTACAACAAACAGCCGGGTGATTTCTACGCACCGATGTATGTTGCCTATTCGTTCACTCCTCCTACCGGTTGGTTGAGCACTTCTTACAGATACCGCCTCGTGGTCAACAATGCTTCTACAGGAAATGAAGCGAGCGCTACTACACGCATCGTAAGCAACTACGACATCATTCAGCCAAACTTTGGTACCATCGGATTCGCCAGCAACAACGCGAATTACAAAGTGGAGATCAAATGGGATCCGGCTACAAATGCAAAACGTTACCAGGTGATGGCTTACTTCTACTACACGGAGATTGACATCAACATGGTAGGTACTTCAAAAGTTACCAATGGTTGGTTTATTGCTGACCAGGAGCCGACAGGATCGCAAGTTGCTGACGAAAGCGTGAAGTTTGAGCCGGACGGATTTTACCGTTTCGTTGCTTCTGAAATTCATCCGGATAACAATATTATTGAACGTCGTTCAGACAGTGTGAAGTTTTACGTTTACGCATGTGGCGAAGAGCTCAACGATTACATGAATATCAACGGTCCGTCGAGCAGTATTGCTCAGGAACGTCCGCAGTACACAAACATCGATAACGGTTTGGGTGTGTTCTCTGCGCGTACATCGGCATCGCGTTCGTATGTGCTCGCGAATCAATCAGTCGATTCTCTTTCACGCGGAAGGTTTACTTGCACGCTCAAGTTTTTGGATCACAACGGAGATAACTTCGGCTGTCAGTAGGCATCCGGTTCTAAAATTTTCAAGCCGCTTTTGAGAAATCAGGAGCGGTTTTTTCGTGCCATGTGCCGAACCGCGCGCTGAAGCGACGCGGGTGCTCATGATTCTTTATGGCAATGGATCGCTCGGAATCCGCGGGCTGAAGCCACGCGGCTTTCAAGGCACTCAAACAACTGATGACGCTGGCATAATACATGAATCGACTTCATGCTCCCGCGCGCTGATGCGACACGGGTGCTCATGATTTTTATTGCAATGGATCGATCGGAATCCGCGGGCTGAAGCCACGCGGCTTTCAAGGCACTCAAACAACTGATCTCGATGGCTTAATACATGAATCGACTTCATGCTCCCGCGCGCTGAAGCGACGCGGGTGCTCATGATTCTTTATGGCAATGGATCGCTCGGAATCCGCGGGCTGAAGCCGCGCGGCTTTCAAGGCACTCAAACAACTGATGACGCTGGCTTAATACATGAATCGACTTCATGCTCCCGCGGGCTAAAGCCGCGCGGCTTTCATGATTTGGCAACAACCGACATGCGATTTTGACAACGTGACGTTTTCATCATTTGACTAATCACGGGATTATGACAGCCGCGAGGCATTCATGATTTGGCAACAACCGACATGCGATTTTGACGATGTGGTGTTTTCATCCTTTGACTATTCTCGGGTTTATTGACAGCCGCGCGGCTTCAGCCCGCGGCTAGGCAACACAAAGTCCAAAATCATGACATGAGCAACGTGGGCTTCAGCCCGCGCTCTGGACGAATGACTGCCACGCTGTCAGTATTGATTTTAACAATTTGACCAAACCTGCCAATCCTGCGTAAATCAGCCCATTGGCACCACTATTGACTATGTATTGACGTACTTAAAAAGCACTAAAACACAATACATACAGTCATGGGAAAAATTATTGGAATCGATCTTGGAACAACGAACTCTTGCGTTGCAGTTATGGAGGGTAACGAGCCCGTTGTAATTCCAAACAGCGAAGGACGCAGAACAACTCCGTCAATCGTTGCATTCGTAGAAAACGGAGAACGCAAGGTTGGTGATCCTGCAAAACGTCAGGCCATCACGAACCCACGCAAAACGATATACTCGATTAAGCGTTTCATGGGTCACACCTGGAATGAGGTCAATGCTGAAACATCACGTGTGCCTTACCAGATGGTACAGGGCGACAACAACACACCGCGTGTTCAGATTGACGACAGAAAATATACGCCGCAGGAAATCTCTGCAATGATTCTTCAGAAGATGAAGAAGACTGCTGAAGATTACCTCGGCACGGAAGTGACGGAAGCAGTTATCACGGTACCTGCTTACTTCAACGATTCACAGCGTCAGGCTACGAAAGAAGCCGGTGAGATCGCTGGATTGAAAGTGCGTCGTATCATCAACGAGCCAACGGCAGCTGCTTTGGCTTATGGTCTCGACAAGAAAAGCCAGGATATGAAAATCGTGGTGTTTGACTGCGGTGGTGGTACGCATGACGTTTCAATTCTCGAATTAGGTGATGGCGTGTTCGAAGTAAAGTCCACTGATGGTGATACACACCTTGGTGGTGACGACTTCGATCAGAAGATCATCGACTGGCTCGTTGCAGAATTCAAATCGGAGAATGGCAACCTCGATCTTTCAAAAGATCCGATGGCGCTTCAACGTTTGAAAGAAGCAGCAGAGAAAGCGAAGATTGAATTGTCTTCATCTGCTTCAACAGAAATCAATCTGCCGTACATCATGCCGGTAGATGGAATTCCAAAACACTTAGTGCGCACACTTTCACGTGCGAAGTTTGAGCAACTCGTTGACGATTTGATTCGTCGCACAATCGAGCCTTGCAAAACTGCACTCAAGAATTCAGGATATTCAATTGGTGATATCAACGAAGTAATTCTCGTTGGAGGTTCAACACGTATTCCTGCGATTCAGGAAGCGGTTCAGAAGTTCTTCAACAAAGCGCCTTCGAAAGGTGTAAACCCTGATGAAGTTGTTGCAGTAGGTGCAGCGATTCAAGGTGGTGTACTCACCGGAGAAGTGAAAGATGTATTGTTGCTTGATGTAACTCCGCTTTCACTCGGTATCGAAACATACGGTGGTGTAATGACGAAACTCATCGATGCGAATACAACAATTCCTTCGAAGAAAACAGAAACGTTCTCAACGGCATCCGATTCTCAACCGAGTGTGGAGATCCACATTCTGCAGGGAGAACGTCCGATGGCAGCGCAGAACAGAACGATTGGTCGTTTCTCACTGGATGGAATTCCACCAGCACCGCGCGGAACACCGCAGATCGAAGTGTCGTTTGACATTGACGCGAACGGAATTCTTCAGGTGTCTGCAAAAGACAAGAACACCGGCAAGACGCAGAACATCCGCATCGAAGCAAGTTCAGGTCTTTCGAAAGATGAGATTGAAAAAATGAAGCGTGAAGCAGAAGCCAACGCCGATTCGGATAAGAAACTGAAAGAAGAAGCAGAGTCGCTCAACAAAGCAGACCAGCTCATCTTCCAGACCGAGAAAAACCTGAAAGAGTTCGGCGATAAAATTGCTGTAGATAAGAAAGAGCCGATTGAAACTGCGCTTGCAGAACTCAAGAAAGTTCACGAAGCGAAAGATATTCCGGCGATAGAACCAGCAGTTGCGAAATTGCAAGGTGTGTTGCAGGGAATGTATGAGGCGATGCAGAATGCGCAACAACAACCGGGCGCTGATGGTCAGCAAGGAAATCCGCAAGGAGGAGAAGAAAAGAAAGGTGACGGAGAAGTGCAGGATGTGGATTTTGAAGAGGTGAAGGATGAGAAGAAGTAACCCTTCGACTCCGCTCAGGATAAATCTGCTAATGTGCTAATTGGTTAATGTGCTAAATGCGCGAAGCCGGGCATAAAAGTGAAGAGTGAAATAAGTGAAGACCGCTACTGTGAGATGGAATCGAACGGTGGCGGTTTTTTACTGGTACGAAACAAAAACGCTGTAGAAGCTCAAATCAATTCCAATATGAATGATCAATCAGTTAACGCAATCGACATACTCAATGGTGTCGACGCATTTTATCAATCGGCGTGGGACAAACTTCTAATCGTCGGCACTGTCTCATTTGCGGTAATCGGAATCCTAGTTCCATTCATGATACAGTGGTATCAAAGAAAAACAATGAAAATCAGTGAGGAGTTGTTGAAAAAGGAATTAGCCCAACAGACAACGAATTCAAAAGAAGAAATACTCAAGGAACTTACAGCGATTCTCGACGAAAGAATAAAAACATTTGAAACAAAAATGGAACGACTCAATGCATCGGCTGAAGCCAAAGTATTTCATGTGCAAGGTACCGGTCACCTAAAAGAAGGGCTTTGGGGACATGCAATTGTGGACTATGTTAGTGCAGGACATTCATACCTAGCCTGTGACGATTTCTTTAATCTACGTCGCATTATTAATACAATTAATGACAGTTGTATTGACAAAGTATCGCTCGATGACTTAAATGATTTAAAAACTTCCAGTAATCTTGACCTCGCATACTTCTTGGATGAAATTGAAAAATTTGATGAAAAATATGTATTTACAGATGCGGTACGCGGAATAAGATTAAAAATCAGTAAGAAATCGAAGATACCATCTTAATCATCCACGCAAAGTGATTCCACGAAGTGCGAGAATCCGGATTTTCTGTCAACCCCAACCAGATATTAAGATCCAATAAATAAGTTTCATGACTGACCTCCGAAAATCCATCAACTCGATTCTCTATGAGCGAGCAACCAGTCCACTCTTTGGAACATTTGTTCTTACATGGTTAATTTGGAATTGGAAGATTGTGTATTTGACATTTTTTGTTTCTGAGAATAAATTGGAAATAAACAAAGTGGAATATATTCTCCAAAACTACACAGATGTTGGTCACCTCGTAATTGGTCCATTAATTTCAACGGTTGTTCTGATTCTTTTGGTTCCATTCGCATCAAATGGAGCCTATTGGATATCTATTAAATTCGATAAATGGAAATTGGATAAGAAAAATGATGTTGAAAAAAAGAAGTTGCTTACAATAGAACAATCACTTACTCTGCGACAAGCTATACAAGATCAAGCGAAAAATTTTGATGACCTCCTTGAAAACAAAAATCAGGAAATTGTTTTACTTCGTAAGCAGGTCGCAAATTTGGAATCGCAAGCCTTAAATGCCAATTCTCAGAATTCTAATGGAAATACAAGATTAGATTGGGACAATGAATATGAAGAACTCAAGAAAGTACCAGGCATGATTAAGGTGTTTGATGATATTGCTAAGGCGATTCAACGTGTCTCCTATATGCAGGAAGCATTGAGCATGGCGGGCATCAAACCTGAACATGCAAACAATGTAATAAACTACTATGTGGGAAATGATTTAATTGAGCAGCGTGGTAATCAAGACATATACCAATGGACTATAAAAGGCAAACATTTTCTGAAGCGCCATGTGAATGAAAGGTTCGTGTCAGAGAAGTAACTATTTTTAATTCAATTGAGGCCACATTTATTTTCCAATAAAAACTTCATTTAGAATTGCAACATGGCTATCCGCAAGAAAGCACACATGCTCTCGCAGTTCTCGTCCGTCATCCATCGACTCCGTTCAGTCTGACATTGTACCACGGATAACCGCCGTGAATTCGATTCATCTGCTTTGTCGCCCTTAGGCTACGCTCAGTCTGACAATGTACCCAAATGAGAATCTGGCTTGTTGCTTGAGACCAGTTTGCTAAATTGCATTGTGAACGCTGAACTTCTTGGAGTAGCTCCTCCTTCTGGTGAATTTCCTGAGTATCATTTCGGCGAGCACTTTGATTCGTGGTTGTGGGTGAAGTTCATGTCAAATGAAGGTGAGGAATGGGTTGGATGTTTTGCAAAAGGAAATGATGGTGTAAAGTCGCATGTTGCATACAACAGCGCCGGCTCACGCGTATTCGTTGCCGCGGGTGGAAATGGTTATTTACTAGACACCCTTGAACGTAAACTAATCCTGCAGACGGAAGAATATCCTTTGATACAAAGCTGCATTGCTACGCAGAACCCAAACTATTTCATAGCTAGTACTTACTTTTCGTTTTACGTGATTCGTGAAGATGATAGTTTGTTGGAAATCCGACCGGAATTTATGGTCGACGGCATTCGTATCAAAGAACAAGTGGGAAATAAAGTGATTGGAGAAGTGGAGACTGCAGAGAACCAGTATGAGAAGCCGGTTCCATTTGAGTTTGATTTGATAACGTTCCAGACAGAATTGAAGCATCCTAGAACTTTCTGGTCGTTTTTGAAATGAGATCCGGCAATTTCAGTGTAACACCTGCGGAGAATTTCGACTCGTCTGCTTGTCCGCCTTCGGCTACGCGCATCCCGATAGCTATCAGTCTGACAAACCGTATATATCCTGACCGCGATGTTGTTGCATTCCTTGTCATACTGAGCGTAGTCGAAGGATGATGGAGAAAGAAGCTGTGCGTTGAGGAATGAAACGGCAACCTCGTGCTTGTCCGCCTTCGACGCAGCTCAGTCTGACAAACCGTATATATCCTGACCGCGATGTTGTTGCATTCCTTGTCATACTGAGCGTAGTCGAAGGATGATGGAGAAAGAAGCTGGGTCGCAGGAGGAATGAAACGGCAACCTCGTGCTTGTCCGCCTTCGACTCCGCTCAGTCTGACAATGTGCCTGGAACGAGACGAGGGTAAATCATAAAGGCTTGGAACAATTCAAACCGATCAGTCTAAGAAATTTGATTGGCCGAAATTGCACACATCCCGAGCGGAGACAAAGAGAATTGTACTTTAGCAGTAATGAATTTGCTCTCACGGCACAAGCAACTTATTCCTGTCCTGATTCTCACACTTCTGAGCATCTGGACTGCTTTCAGAATTATTTTCACCAAAACTGTGGTTGGCGATACTGTCACCACTTACGATTTCATTCCAGCACACTACTTCGGATTTATCGCTGTTGCCGTGTGCATCTTCACGTATTTCGTTTTCAGAAAAGCGTACAAAGTTGTGCTGGGTGCGACGTTGGTACTGGGCATATTTTCTGTGCTCATTTTTACACTATCAGCGCATATTTTTGAATTAGGCATGGGTGCACTTGCCGTATCATTTGAACCGTTCTCGTTTTGCGTCTCATTGCTCGTAGTCGCGTTGAATGGGAACCGGATTTCTGAAATGATACGAAAGAATTTTCCCGCGAAAACTCAGGAAACCATCAAAGATGAATTTGAAAGTGATCTTCGCAAGTACAAAGCACAGTACCGACATTCTTCCAGTGAAGAACTGCAGAAAGTGGTGAATGATGCGCGTTTCAAACCGGGTGCGATTGAGGCGGCGAGACAGGTGTTGAAAGAGCGCGTTAAGTAACTCGTTTCGTACTTTCATATCGTCAATGGAAACAAAACTTTACACCGATTTCTCTAACGACACTGCACTCCGATCTTTGATCGAAGAGTACATCTCCTCCCTCCCCTTCCCCATCGACTACCAAAGTCCCGAAAAAGAACTTGAGGATTTAGGAGCCGTGTACGGAGAAGCTGGCGGTGGTGCACTTTTCGTTGCGCATGTTGGCAATGAATATGCAGGCTGTGTTGCACTGAAAGACATCGGCGATGGTCGTTGTGAAATGAAACGGCTTTATGTGCGGGAAAAATATCGCGGACAAAATCTCGGAAGAAGACTCGCAGAACAAATTGTAGCGCGCGCTAAAGAAATGGGATACAACTTCATGTATCTCGACACGCATCGGGAGGCACAAAAAGTGGCGATTGAAATGTATAAGAAGATGGGATTCATCGAATGCGCAGACTATCACCTTAACCCGGGAAATCTACTGTGCCTCGAATTTGACTTAAGGTAATAACACCACGGCTACCGTCATCGCGATCCCGATAGCTATCGGGAGAAGCGATCCCACAAGGCGGAAACGTGGTGTTACGAAACGTTGAGCGGTCAACCGAGCCGTGGTGTCTCAATGACGTTCACCGCTTTTGTAGTATATTCGGGTATGTCTTCTCAAGCCCGAAACAATAAAATCGCCTCCATCATCGCTGGCGTGTTCTTTCTACTCGTATCTGCAGCACTTTTCTACGTCACATTTTCTCTTCGCTCAGAAGCGCAGGGACGTGATTTGAAAGTTGGTTTACAGGAACTCGCTACCGGACAAGTTACTTACGGAGATTATCTCGTGGTTGAAGACACAGGTGCTGTTATTTCAGCAGCGGCCAATATTTCAGATGAAACCGGAAAGCCTGTTGGATACGCGTTCATGTTGAATGGTATGACGAATTATGTTTTCCTGGTTGGACTCGCAGAACAACTGGAAGACACGCTTGGGAATCCTATTACGAAGATTGGTCCGGGAGTGATGATGCCGACAGCTTTCTATGCGCGCGTGAATACACAGAGTGAGCCAGGTCCGATTGGTGCAGAAGATTTCGCGATACAAAACGGATTGAGCACGGGACAACAGTTTTTTGTTTTGCAGACCGGAGTGACGAAAGGTGATACAACCGTGCCGTTTATCCTGACGCTTGCATTTGGGATAATTGGAGTTATTTTCTCGATTGGTAGTTGGTGGGGATTGGTGAAGAAAAATAAGGCTACAAAGTAGAACGCGAACTTCACGTCTTAAACACACTTTTGAATTTCTATCGCAGAGGCAACGCAGAGAAGTTTATGGAAAACTAAGCATACAGGCATCTTAAAACCGAACGTATGAACTACCAACAACCCTATTACGATCCGAACCAGCAATCACCAGACTCTAAACAGGAGAAGGTGAATTCCATCTGGAAGATTTTTGCAGCCGTATATGTGCTTGCGGCATTGGGATTAGTTTTTTACTGGGAATTCTACAATTCCGGACTGTGTGTGATGGTACGCGAATGGCAGGGCTACCTGATGGACGACGGATATTATCCGGCTTTGGATATTCTCTTAAGCTTGCTGATGCTCCTGGTACCGTTGTTTGTGGCGAAATTTATTGTGGAGAAGGTGACTGGCGTGAAAATTGAAGGGTACCGGAAATAACCGTCGAATGTCAGCGATGCAAAGAAAATATATGAACCGTCTATTATTTACCATTGTTTTAATCTTCGCATCCCTTTCGGGTGAATTAGTTGCCCAGCAGAGCAATCTGTCCACCAATGTTCCGGCATTACGCAAGCAAGTATTCAGTGAATACACGCCACTGGCAGACGTAAGAACATACGCGTTTGACACGTCTGCCCTAATTGCTTTCTCGAATGGATTTCTTGTTTCGAAAGAAGAGTTCATGCACGCGTTTAATGCTGCTCCAAGAAGAGATTCATCGCTGGCAACGAAAACGAAATATCTGGATGAATATATCCTGAATCATCAGCGCATGTTTGAAGCGTTTGAGATGAACCTCGACACGTCGAAAGATTTCCAGCTAAACTTTCTCTTGTTCAAGCAGGAACTGATTACTCCTTATCTCAATGAAGGCAAGTCGCGCGTGGAAGCTGAGGCATTGCCGGAAGTGAAGTATTCATTGCGCGAAAAGTACGAGAAGATGATTCTGAAAGAACTGATGCGACGTGAAGTGTGGTCGAAAGCGAATGATGAAGGAGATCAGAAAACGTTCTTCTATTCACATCCGGAGTTGTACCAGGGACAACCATTCGAGATTTCGAAGACGAAAGTGGTGTTTGATTATCAGAAGGAATTGGAGTCAGCATTAAATGCTCGAGTGCAGAGCAAATTTGCTTTTGCGAAGAACGACAAACTTGTCAGAGAACTTTAATTGTCATTGTCATCCTCGGGCTGAAACCGCGCGCTGGACCAATCTCCTATTCCACTACAATCTTCTGCACTCCCGAACGGGTTCCATCCTCATCAGAAACATTCAGAACGTAGACACCAGGTGCAAGTGCGGAAACATCAATTGTGCTCGCGCCATTCGAAACCAGTTGGGTGAGAACAGTTCTTCCTGAAAGATCGATGAGGTTAGCGTTGAATTGTTTGTTTGCATCGAGCCCTGCGATCGTAATCTGATCTGTTGCCGGATTCGGAAACACAGCAAGCGATGACAAGGAATTCGTTTCCCCAACACCCGTTGTGTAGTAGGCATCAAACACCGGACGCATCATCAATGAACCTGCGAATACAGACGTGTACCAAACTCCAGACGTATTGTAATAAATTTTATCCTGCTGATTGTTTTCCAAATCCATTCCGATGTACAATCGATCACTTGCATCCTGCTGCCATCCTATGTAAAACGTTCCGCTCAGAGCAACAATTCCACTATCGATGGTGTAGTGCATAAAACGGTTCGGGCAATCCAAAGAGTAATCCGGAGTTTCGTTACGCTGCTGGTATATAATTTGTCCCGGACCGTTGTTCGCTGTGCTGTGATTCCAAACCGTGAGACGGAATGTACGCAAGTCAATATTGTCTATATCCAACACGGGAAGGAAATACATCTGCACAGAAGTCAGCGTATCGAATACACCAACGGGTAAATCGAAACGATAAGCAAGCAATGAACCCGGACCGAAAATGCCGTAACCAACTTCGGCTGTACCATCATCATCGTATGCATATTGATTGTAGAATCGTTGGTAATAGTAAGCCGTGTCTTCTGCATTTGGACTTACTGAATTACCCAGTTTCAGACGATGACGGATCGTGTAGAATCCTGTGTCGGTAAGTTGAGCGTATGGATAACCCGTCGTCACATTCGTTATGCTCGGATCATCGGCGTACATTCCTGTCGCTCCAAATGGATCAATGTTTCCATCAGTGCCGGTGTCCGTCAACACCAAACCGTTGACCGGATGATAAATATCCACGAAGTAAGTTGCCTGTCTTTGGTCAGTATCGTTGTTGCGAATCGTCATTCGATAGCTATTACCCATCAATCCGTTGGATGTGGTATAATGATCGTAAGGAACCTGTTGGAAATCGTTCAACAAGCTAGGGAAGTTGTATGTAAAAAATACTCCCGCAGGCAACAGTGTATCAAACACAGAAGACTGATTATCCATTTTCACTTCGTCAATGTGCCAGTGGTCATTGCTTCCGCAACCCGATGCCCAATTCTTGAAACGAAAACGGAATCCATTCGTGAAATAAGAAGCACTGTCCAACATGAATTGTGCAAGGTGGAAGGTTGAGTCAGTTCCTTGCGGATTGTAGCCTTCCATGAACCAAACTGTTTTCCAATTTTCCTGTGTTGAATTCCACGCAGGAATATTTATCTGGAGCAACAACGTGTCGTTCTGATTCGGAGCGTATCCTCTGCCCTGCGCTTCCCACCAGAAACTGATCATGACAGAATCTGTCGGATCAAAATTCGAAAGGTTAATTGCTTTGCTCGTCAGTTCATCACAAGGCATTGAAGAATTCACCGAAGAAAGAATGTCGTACGGTTGACCAGCCCAATTCAATCCGTCGAACGTACACACGCCAAGATTCA
This sequence comes from Flavobacteriales bacterium, assembly GCA_040377305.1. Taxonomy (GTDB): domain Bacteria; phylum Bacteroidota; class Bacteroidia; order Palsa-965; family Palsa-965. The sequence goes on from JBEIPA010000019.1 coordinate 49,061, forward strand.
CCGGTGCAGTTGCCCAACCGCGATTTACATAAACACCCGGCTGCAATCCCATATCCCACATGATTGTATCCGGACGATGCGAATCATACATGAAGTTATCGCGCAATCCTTGTGCAGTGAACATAATGGTGTCCTGCACAGTTACCGGTGCAGACTGGCGAGCACGAGCACGCGCATCATCAGCCAACGGACCAAGTGATGTGAGTGGAGACAATAGTTCCTGCGCTCCCGCAGATAGAAGAATTAAAAATGCACTCGCTGTAAATACTAATTTCTTACTCATGGATTCTGATTTGAAGTATCACCACTAATCTTCGCCTTGTCGAATGTGACGCGAAGATCAACAGTTGTACCTGGTATTATTTTTCTACCGGCTCCGGGAGCAGGAACCTGTTCGTAAACTATTGCATTCAATGTGTCTTTCACGCCATCGTCAGGGATAACCATCCATTCGAGATTCATGTCCATCAGTTTGCCTCGCGCCTGACGGAAAGTTAAACCAACAAGACTCGGAACACTGATGTCGGTAGAGCTTTCTTCCCCTTTTCCAACATGAAGATTTATTCCCTGACCTTTTTCAATCGGTGTTCCCGGTTCAATGTATTTCCCATTGTACAATTGGTTTACAACAGCACCGCGATTCGGATCGTCAACTTCCTTAAACGTTGGTTTCAATCCGTAACTCTCGCAGATGTATTGTGCCTGTCGTTGCGACAAATCGATCAGCTTCGGCATCGCAATCATCGGCGGAACGATAGACGTGGTGTACAGATAAACCATACGCCCCGACTTCACACTGTCGCCGGGAGCAGGATCCTGTCGAATTACAACTCCTTTTGCTTTTTGCGGATCCCACAGTGAATCTACAATCGTGTAGCGAATATCTTTTTCCGTTGTGAATTCTTCGAGTTGCGTATACTGCATGTCGATGAAATCAGGCACTTCAACAAACTCATCGTGACGGGTAAAACTTTCCATCCACGCAAAAGTTGCCCATAGGAAAACGAAGAGAATGATTCCAGCGAAAAATATGCTGATGATCAACGGACGTTTTTTCAATATACCTATGAACTTCTTCATGCTATGCAGGAACTTTTGGGGAACGCTCTTTCCGGCGGAATGAGAAATCCAGGATTTTGTCAATGAACTCGTAAGGCTTGTATGCGTTAATCGCTGCCTGGTGGAAAATGCATGTTGCAGGAGTCATTCCCGGTAAGGAATTAACTTCTACAAAAATGACTTCCACTTTATCGGGGTTGTAAATGCGAACAAAAGCATCGATGCGCGTATAGCCTTGTATGTTGAGAAGACGTGCTGCTGCACCCAAAGTTGCCTTCACATGATCAGATATTTTCTGGCGATTTTGGGAATTGGCATCATACCTCGCAGGAGTGATATTCTGACCTTGACCGGCGAGGAACTTCTCCTCCAGTGAAAGGACTTCTCCCTCTGAAAGCGCCTCAGAAGCCTCAAAAACTTCGTATTCCACTTCACCATTCGAACCGTAACGCGTTAGCATTCCACCCGTAATCTCGAGAAAATGCGGTGCGTCTTTTCGGCTAATGAGCTCTTCCACAAGGAAAACCTTCTTCAGTGGAAACTCTTCCTTGGCTTTGATCTTCAAAATCTCTGCCGACTTCGGATCCAACTCCTCCGACTTCCGGAAAATCAAATTCACGAAAGCTTCAAATTCTTCTTTCGTTTTGATCTTACGCACTGCAGAACTGCAACCATCATCAACCGGTTTTGCGATGAATGGCCATTTGATATTCGCGTCTATCGCAGCCATGATTCCGGCTTTGTTCGTCGCCCACTCTTCTTCAGTCACGAGCATGTGTTCTGCAATGAGGAATCCGTTCTTGCGAAGAATCTCATTCGTCGTGTACTTGTCGATTGTGATCTCCGAACTTTCCTGGCCGGAACCGTTGTAAGGAATTCCTAGTGCTTCCAGTTTCGATTGCACTGCACCATCTTCACCCGGACGACCATGCAAGCCAATGAAAACTGCATCAGCATATTCACCGAGCTCTTCATACGTCAAACGTTTCGGTGCGGCAAGTGCATCGCTTGATGAATATCGTTTCGTAATGTCGGAACACTTCGCGATGATGTTTTTAATCACCGGATGCACTTTCCATTGCGTAATTTTTTCCTTGATGTCGTCGGCATTATCCTTGAGCAGCACATTGATCGGAACGTGATACAGTTCGTGATTGTCAGTTCCACCTGTGAGAAAAACCGGAATCGGCTGATATTTTGTCGACGATGCAAGCTTCTCGTAAATATTTCTTCCGCTCTCTACGGAGATGTGACGTTCCGAAGAATATCCGCCAAAGAGAACAGCTACGCGCGTTTTGTTTGATGCAAGATTGCGCGCGGCAGTCATTGCATCGTCCAATGTTTTCAGAATGGAATCGTAGCGATGTCCGTTCTTGTCGGCTTTAATTCGCGATATGAGTGAAGTGCGAATAATGAAGCTCAGAAACTGCGATGGATTCAATCCGATTTCAGCAGCCTGGTGAAAGAAGAACGATGAAGGCATCATTCCCGAAGTTGTATTCGGATCGTTGAGGAAAATGGTTCCCTCTTTCGAAATGAATCCGTCGATACGTGCGTAGACATCGAAACCAAGTGTCAAGAATAGTTTCTCGCAGGACTGACGAATCTTTTCGATTTGTTCATCCGGCAATTCTATTGGAGTAATCTTGCGTGAAAGCCCGGGCAGATATTTCGAACGGTAATCGAACAACTCTTTTCCTTTACGTATTTCCGTTGGAGGAAGCGCAACCGGATTGTTCTGCTCGTCCTGCACCACAATGCAGGAGAATTCTTTTCCTTCGATGAAGCCTTCGATGAGGATTTCACTTTCAGCATCAAGTGCTTCGAGTGTAATCTCTTTCATTCCGGACTTCAATATTGAATTGAGCTTCGCTTCAAGGGCATCCGGATGATAAATGGCTTCACCATTCAGGAGAACAGGCAGACCGATTCCTTCACGAATATCAGAAGCCGTTCGAATCCATTCGTTCTTCTCGTCAGCAGATTTTGTATTCCATTCGCCGGCAGAAATTGTTTTGCAGAAGAATGCTTTGCCAACTGCTTCTGCAAATGCAGGTTCAGATTCGGCAGTGATTATTGAAATTCCTATCGAAGATCCTTGTGTTGCAGCTTTCACTACAAGCGGAAATCCGATTTCAGTTTTTGCTTTGTTGTAAATCGCGGAAATGTTTCCCGAAGTAAAATCGTTTCGGCTAACCGTGATGAACTTCGGTGAAGGAAATCCTGCCGCAACCATTAATTTCTTCTGCACGGGTTTATCAATACCAATTGCAGAAGGAAGAATGCCGGAACCAGAATAAGCTATTCCGTGATATTCGAGCAAACCCTGAATCTTTCCGTCTTCACCGAAAGGTCCGTGCAAACACAGGAATGCAAAATCAAAATGCTTTTTGAAATCACCAGCGTTTAACGGAGTGCCGAGACGTTTCATCATTTCCAGCTGAACATCTTCAGAAGGATTCAATGACTCTGCATAAACCTGAAATTCGCCTGGAGACGCAGGTACAAATTCAACCGGCGGATAAAAATCGCGAATGCTGCCTTTGTAAACGAATTCCCAATTCAGAAGAATGAATCGATTGAAACTGTCCACGAAAATGGGCACAGCTTCGAACAGCGATTTATCGAGATTATCATAAACGGTTCGGCCGCCAGCAAAAGAGATTTCACGCTCTCGCGATGAGGCTCCGAAAATGATTCCAACACGAACTTTCATAGGTCAACAAAGATAATTGTTTGAAAGCCGGTTTTGGCTCTAAAAAGCCTTGGTTTTCAATAAGTGTTGTTGATAAATCCACAAGTGTCGTACTACCTAGATCAACATCCTCTTCTTTAACCACAAAGTCGCGAAGCCGCTAAGGCACGCAAAGAATAATCTGCGTAATCTGCGAATCTGCGGCAAATATTTTACTGCTGATTAAGGTAGTCAAGTAGTTTTTTGACCGCTCGGGCCCTATGACTCCACTGATTTTTCTCTTCCAGCGTCATCTCCGCAAATGTCTTTTCGCTGCCATCCGGAACGAAAATCGGGTCGTAACCGAAGCCTTTTTCGCCTCTGGGTTCCGTGATAATCGAGCCGTTTACTATTCCTTCGAACAAGTGTTGCTCGCCATTTCGGATTAACGCAATAACCGTCCGAAATTGTGCTTTTCTATTGGCAATTCCGGTCAACTCCTTGAGCACTTTTGCGCAATTATCAGCCGCATTCTTCTGTTCACCTGCATAACGGGCCGAAATAACCCCGGGAGCACCATTCAACGCTTCGATCTCGAGTCCAGTGTCATCCGCAAATGCAGATTCGCCTGTTTTATCTGCAACAAAAACTGCTTTCTGAACAGCATTTTCCTCCAACGTCTCCCCTGTTTCTTCCAGTTCTTCGCTGGTAACCGCATCAATTCCCATCAGTTCAATTCCCACAGGAAGAACCGAGGAAATTTCTTTGATCTTATTCTGATTTTGGGAGGCAAAGTAGATTTTACTCATCGATATCATTTTCAATTTTCGGATTCCTGAACCATGAAGATACCACCCGGTTTCATCGCTTATAAAACGAGCTGATTGCATCACATACGCGATCTACATCAGCAATTTCTAAATCGTAATACATCGGCAAACGCAACAAGCAATACATGAAGCGATCGCTGTTTGGTAATTCTCGTCCATCATGCTGCTTTGAAAAATACGGACTGCTGTGCAGCGATAAGTAATGAAACACGGCATCAATTCCTTTGACAGAAAGATGCTTTGTTAACGCTGTTCTTTCTTCAAGCGATTTGCACGTGATGTAAAACAAATGCCCGTTTCCGCTGATGTGCGGCGACAAACCAAGTAGCCCATCTTGTGCAAGCGGTTGCAACTTTTCATTGTATCGTGCACACAAAACCGTGCGTTTGAGAGTAACTGCCTCTGCTTTCTCTAATTGTGCCGCCAGTATTGCTGCACTGAATTCGGACATCAGATAAGAAGAGCCAATATCTACCCAGCTGTAATGGTCCGTTTCCATGCGTGAAAACGCTTTACGGTTGGTTCCCTTTTCCCGAATAATTTCAGCCCGCTGCTGCAGCGATTTGTCATTGATGGTAATTAATCCACCTTCACCGCACGACACATTTTTTGTCTCGTGAAATGACATAGTTCCAATTGATCCGAATGTGCCGAGATATTTTTCATTGTGAGCTGCATAGAAACCATGAGCGGCATCTTCAACAATGTGAATGCCATTTTTCAACGCAATCGATGACAACGCATCCATGTCACAACCCACACCGCCGTAATGAACAACCACGATGGCTTTCGTTTTAGGCGTAACGAGTTTTGTAACTTCATTCGCATCAATATTCGGATGATCTGCACAGCTATCTGCAAATACAATCTTTGCCCCACGCAATGCAAATGCATTTGCTGTTGAAACAAACGTGTAGGATGGCATGATGACTTCATCTCCAGGTTGAATATTCAGCAACAAAGCCGCCATCTCCAGAGCATGAGTACACGAAGGGGTGAGCAAAGTCTTTCCGAAACCGAATTTCTGCTCGAAGAACTGTTCGCAGTTGCGGGTGAACACGCCGTCGCCGGAGAATTTTCTGCTGGCGATTACGTGCTGAACATTTTCAGCTTCCTTGCCGGAAACAAAAGGGCGATTGAAAAAAATGTGAGCGGATGACACTGGTATAAAGATAACATTCCCATCCTAGTAGTAAATCCAGGACAATCTCATTCTTACATAATTCCTATCTTGTCTCACTACTTTCCCCGTTGAAACGTGAAGCTGAATAACACACATTTTCCCAATCTGGATGCTGTAAGAGGCTTTGCTTGTCTCATCGTTTTTGTCGCACACTTTTTCGAGTATGTCAATAACAGGGATCTTTCGGCCGTCGAACAGTGGGGCTATATTCATCTTATTCAAGGTGCTGGCGCCATGGGTGTAAGCCTGTTCTTTGTGCTTAGTGGATTTCTCATTACATATTTGCTCATCCGCGAGAAAGAAGCACGCAAGACTATTCATGTCGGATTCTTCTACATGAAACGAATTCTGAGAATATGGCCCTTATTCTTTCTGATCGTCCTCATTACCTTTTTCATTTTCCCGCTGGCCACTGGTCGCTATGACGGAGAGCTCACGAGACAACACCTTCCCTGGTTTTTAACTTTCACAATTAATTTCGACCGGATTCTCACAAACTTCTTCGGTATTGGAAATGATTGCGCAGGTGTTCTGTGGTCTGTAGCGGTTGAGGAGCAGTTCTACATTGTATGGCCGCTCATTGTTCTCATTTTCCGAAAGCGTTCATTTCCCATTGTTGCAATTTTAATTGTAATTGGATCTGCGCTATTCAGACACGTTTATAAAACGGACAATGACATGTTGCTCTATCATACCGCAAGTGTTGCCGGTGATTTAGCACTCGGTGGACTCGCAGCATATTATGGCTTTTATTCTGAAGCATTCCGCAATTTTTTCAGAAATCGCCCTACCTGGTTTCGCGCAAGTATGTTGGCAGGTATAGTGTTTGTTTTTGCCAATCACTATCTATTGTTGCATGCACCTATTACTGCAGTTGCAGGTAGATTCATACTCGCTTTCAGCTTTGCTTTGCTAATTAGCGATCAATGTTTCGGAAATCCCAAACAATTCTCTGCTGGCCGTATTCCCTTTCTGTCCCAAATCGGGAACATCTCCTATGGTATTTACTGTTTTCACATGTTCCTGGTTGTAGGCGTACTGAAATTTAACCTTGCCATGGGATATGAACGACTGCCCGCATTGCTGTTTTACCTTGAAATGCTTTCTGCACTATTGCTCACTGTAGGTGTTTCCGCATTGAGTTATAGGTACTTCGAACGTCCTATTCTGAACTTCCGTTCACGCTTCGACTCCATGCGAGACTTGAACAAAGGATAACGACTCGTTCACCACGATTTGAACTTGCTTCCTCGTATTTGCATCTGTCAATGGAAAAATCGCTGTATTTCGACGAATTGAGTATCTTGTACACCTAGAATATGTGCGCATTAGCTTCCAGAAATAGTGGTGGAAAAATCTCATTGATGATAGTTGGGGCTCAAAAAGCCGGAACTACTTCATTCAAAAATTATCTGGGACAACACCCCGCGTTGACCACGCACTATCAAAAGGAATTCGCCTATTTCGTTGACGACTCCGAATTTCAAAGTGGTTATCCCGAAGCACTCTCCAAGTATTTTCCTAAATACGATCAAAATTCAATACTCATTGCCAAAAGTGCTGGTTTGTATATCCACGAACCTGGTCTCAAGCGCCTGAAAGAGCATAATCCTGATTGTAAACTTGTTTTCATTCTGAGGAATCCGGTGGAACGCACTTACTCCTCTTACCTGATGGAAAAAAATTACGGTGCAATACGGGAGCCTGTGGATGTGATTGATAAAATCATTCAGAAAAAAGATTCTACAGACTGGCGTTACGAGTTTTTCATCGGGATGAGTTTGTATGCACATCATCTGGAAATTGTCTATCGGTATTTCCCGAAGGAGCAGGTTCGTCTGATCCGTTTTGAAGACTTGATTTCTACTCCGGCGAATTATTGCAAGAACATATTCGAATGGATGGGATTAGACAGTGATTTTGTGCCCGATACAACCGTTCGTCATAACGAAACAACGGTAACGCGTTCTCAGACGTATGGCAAAATTCTCTTGCGCGTATTGAGTAATAAAAATCCGCTCAAATCTGTGATGCGGCATATATTACCTGGTCAGATGGATTATCGTGTTGGGGAAGCCATGCGCAGAATTAATCGTACCGAAAAAAAGTACGATCCAATTCCTGAGAAAACACTTCTGAAGTTGCTTCACTTTTTCGAAGCACACAATAACAAGCTTAGTCAAATGACTGGTCTTGATTTCTCCTCATGGAATAATAAGCCGGAATAAATGGAATACGAAATCAAGCCTACGGAAAAGTTCAGTCTCGGCACAAAGGAATTGTGGCAGTACCGCGAACTTTTCTATTTTTTCACATGGCGCGATATCCGGATTAAATACAAACAAACATTTCTCGGATTTGCATGGGCTTTGATCCAGCCACTCGCATTCATGTTGGTGTTTACAATGATCTTCGGGAAAAACATTTCCAACACAAGTGTGCCCTATCCGGTATTTGCGTTCACAGGATTAGCGTTATGGAATATTTTTGCGACGGGAATCTCTGCTGCCGGAAACAGCATGGTCTCTAATTCGCACATCATCCGCAAAATCTATTTTCCGCGTTTGATTATTCCGATCTCTTCGATACTCGTCGCGTTCTTCGATTTTCTCATGACCATACCTGTTATCATCGTGATGCTAGTGTGGTTCAAGTGCTCGCCAGATTGGGCTTCGATCTGGATGCTCCCAACTGCTTTGCTCTTTGCGGTCATCGGCACAGTTGGTCCTGGATGTCTGCTCGCTGCGTTGAATGTAAAATATCGTGATTTCCGCTACGTGATTCCCTTCCTCGTACAGTTCCTGTTGTTCGTTACACCGGTGATCTACCCGATTGATTTCATTGGGAACAAAACACTTCAGCATGTTCTCTCGCTCAATCCCATGTCGGCACCTATTTCCTTGTTCCGCGGATTTGTGTTGGGCACACCCGTGGAAATCATTCCATGTATTGTAAGTCTGTGCTCCGCCCTTTTCTTTTTTGCAATAGGAATTGCTGTGTTTCGCAAAACCGAAAGAACATTTGCTGATTTGGCATAACCATGAAACCGATACTTGAAATATCATCCGTTTCAAAAACATTTCGTCTTCAGCACGAACAACAGCCCTATTCCAGTCTTCGCGAGTCTATGATGGGAATATTCAGTCGGAGCAAAACAACGAAGGAGACTTTTCACGCACTTGACAATATTAGTTTCAACGTCAACGCAGGAGAATCGATTGGAATTATCGGGAAGAACGGTGCGGGAAAATCAACCTTACTCAAAATCCTTTCGCGGATTACACCTCCATCGTCGGGCACAATTACTGTACGTGGACGAATTGCCAGTCTGCTCGAAGTAGGAACGGGTTTTCATCCGGAGCTTACGGGACGCGAAAATGTTTTTCTGAATGGATCCATTCTGGGAATGACGCGCCGGGAAATCGCCGCGAAATTTGATGAGATTGTTGATTTCTCCGGAACAGAAAGATTCCTGGATACACCATTGAAACATTTTTCAAGCGGAATGCAACTGCGTCTTGCGTTTGCAGTGGCTGCATTTCTTGAACCGGAAATCCTCATCATCGACGAAGTGCTCGCTGTTGGTGATGCCGAATTTCAGAAGCGTTGCATTGGCAAAATGGAATCTGTAAGCAAAAGTGGTCGTACAGTTCTTTTCGTAAGCCACAATCTTGGAGCCGTTCAGGCATTGTGTGAGAAAACCATTTATTTACATCAGGGGAAAATAAAAGAATTCGCAAAGTCTGGTCCGGTCATTCAACAATACCTGAATGAACAAAGCGGTCAGTCCACTGTAGTTCGGAAACTGAATGAAACAAAAAAATGTTTCGTTCACGAAGTTTCGTTTAATCAGGATCAGGAAGCTGGTATTCTGAAACTTTCGGTAAAGGTTGAAAGCAAAATGCGCGGCCTGGTTGCTTTGGATATTCGATTAGCGAATATCAATATGGAGCCGGCAGCTTTTGGTTCTATTGGAACTTTTGATCCGGATCACAAACTCGCGTTCATTGAAGGTTCCAATATAATTTCAATGGAAATAAAAACCGATCAACTCGCAAACGGACTCTACTACGTTTCTATCGATCTGAAAGAACCGGATAAGGAATATTACGACCGTGCTGAGCAAGCGCTTCTCATTGAAATTGCGAATCAACCTATCGTTCCTCACGGAAGAAGCATGCAGCTCGATTGGAATCTGGGCACAATGAAACTTGAAATTCAGCGGACGACATGATTTTCAATCGGATTTCATTCTCACTTTCCCAACGAAAATTCTGGAAAGAAGTCCGGCGCAAACGCGAGGAATGGATATCTATAGCTGCTAAAAATGAAGCTGTAGTCATTTCCATTTCCGACAAATCAAAGATCAGATTATCTGCGACAAGCGAATTGTCGTCGCACATCTATTGCGGTGCGTTTGAATGGGAAGAGCGTGAGTGGTTGTTGTCGGAACTTAAATCCGATGACGTTTTCTTTGACATTGGTGCAAACATTGGCTTGTTTACTTTGCTGGCTGGTGAAAGATGCCGGAAAGTTGTTGCGTTTGAACCGACAGACGAAACCTTTAGCATTTTGACCGGGAACGTCAAATTGAATAACTCGCCGGGGAATATTGAATTAATTCACGCAGCTGCATCTGACAAGAACGGCACTCAGGATATTTATGTTCTCACCAATGGTAAAGACGCGTGGAATTCAATGGCCGTGAAGCCGGAAGCCGGAGAATACCGGGTCGACAACATAAAAACGGTTAATGTAGATGAGTTGATCGCATCCGGTTCCATTCCCACTCCGCGCGTTATTAAGATAGACGTTGAAGGATGGGAGCTGCATGTGCTCAAAGGGCTAGAGAACACAATTGCTCAGCACAAACCCGTAATGCTGATAGAATTTACAGAATCGAACCTGAAAGCTGCCGGAACATCTGCAGCTGAACTCGGCAAATATATTCTTTCAAAGAATTATGAGTTGTTTGCTTACGATCCGCGACACAAAAAACTAAATCGTGTTACGGATTTCAACTTCGAACACAAAAACCTGGTTGCAAAGCCTAAACGATGAGCCAACTACCTGTAATCAGCATCGTAGTGCCTTCGTATAATCAAGGCAAGTTCATTGGAGAAACACTTTCTTCGCTGATCAATCAGGATTATTCCAATCTTGAGCTCATTGTAATTGACGGTGGCAGCAATGACAATTCAGCAGAAGTAATTCGCTCGTTTGAAAAACACATCAAGCATTGGGTAAGCGAAAAAGATCGCGGGCAAACACATGCTATCAACAAAGGATTGGAACACGTGACAGGTGAGCTATTCAACTGGCTGAATAGTGATGACGTTTTGGAGCCCGGCGCGCTTCACATGCTTGCGAAGTTAGCGCGTGAAAATCCAGAGAAGAATTTGTTTATCGGACGCTCACGATTTTTCGACGCAGGTGGTACACGCAGAAATTCTGACTCCATCGTATTCAGTAAACCCGAGATGACTTTGGGTTATGGGCTGGTCAACCAACCGGGAATGTTTTACAGAACCCACACGCTTCGTGAGTTCCTGCCGTTGAATGAATCACTCAATTTTTGCATGGATCTTGATTTGTGGATTCGTTATTTAAGTACATACGGACAGCAAAATCTTATCGAGACAGAATTCTGTATTGCAGGCTTTCGCTTTCACAAAGAATCAAAGACTGAAAGTGCAGTCAACCCTTTTCGAAGTGAGCGGGATCAATTGTACGAACAACTGTATTCTCACCCCACTAAAGAATGGGTTTTAGCGAGCAAAGCGTACTATCACTTGTGGAAATCCGATGAACTTCTGCTCGAAGGTCGTGCTGATGATTCTGCAGCTGAACTAAGCAAAGTAAAACTGGCCGCACTTTCATTTGCAGGAATGAGAAGATATCTTGGACTTAAACGACGTCACACATTCGGAAAAAGCGCGCAATAAATGCCAACGAACCAACATACCGCTTTACTGATATTGTCGTGTGATAAATACGCCGATATCTGGCAGCCTTTTTTTGATTTTCTCCATAAACACTGGAGCGACTGTCCGTATCCGGTTTATCTCGGCACCAACGAAATTATATTTCATGATGATCGTGTAAAAACGGTTTGTGCTGGTCCGCCACGCGATTGGTCAAACGACACACTCGAAATTCTTAAACAAATTCCGGAAGAAAATATTATTATACTCCTCGAAGACTATTTCGTCTATGCGCATCCGGATCAAAACCTTCTGAGTCGCTCTGTGGAATTGTTGGAGAAGAGAAACGCAACTTTCCTCCGTCTTGCCTGCTTTCCTTCCGATCACTTCGAAGATTATGCATACGACGTTATTCCCAGTGATCCCGAATTCGTGGAAACGAGAAAGGATGCGAGATATCGTGTGAATCTTCAGGCCGGACTTTGGAATAAATCTAAGCTTATGGAATTAATCGTTCCCGGGGAATCTCCCTGGGCTTTTGAAACCGAAGGCACCAAACGTTCACGCAACACAACAGATAGTTATTTAGGTGTTCATGAAACTAAAGGCTTGCGTCATGTTCATGGTCCTATCCCCTATTTGTGTACGGCATTGTCGCGCGGAGTTTGGATGCGCGATGCAATTGAATTGTGCGAGGAACATGGAGTAATCCTCGACACTGGTGCACGACCGATTGAAAGTTCAGCAGAATACCGCACACGGAAAATGTATCACAGTATGCCTTACGGATTCAGAAAGTATTGGGATTATGTTGCATCGAAACTAAAATAACGCGAAGTGTTCAGTAGAGAATTCCGACATAAATTAAGGCTGCATCTGAAAGACACCACTTTCACGCATCACTATGAGCATCTGATGCGTGTAGTGCGTTTCGGTAAAAAAATGAACGCGTTCACAGGCAAAATTACCATTGCCGATGTAGGTGCTTACGATGGTCTAACCGCGGCTTTTTTCCATTCCGTTTTCCCGGAGGCAACAATACATGCGTTCGAACCGAATCCGCAGGCGTATGCATTGCTGGAGGCAAACACAAAACACATTCCTTCCATCAGGTTATACACCGAAGCGCTTTCAGATGTGAAAGGAGCAGCGCCGTTATATGTAACACTTAACGGAGTTTCGTCTTCGATCAATCCAATCAATAGCGAACAATTGGAGTCAAGTGGCGGGTTACAAAATCAACTCAAAGTCGAGAAGACGGTAGACATTCATTTAGTTGATCTCGATTCTCTAAACATAGGTCCGATTACCATTTTGAAACTCGACACTCAAGGAAATGAAGTCCGTGTAATCAACGGTGCTAAGAACACGCTGAAGAACACCAAATTTATCGTGACTGAAATGTCTGTACATAAAATGTACGACAATGGTTGCAGCTACTTTGAAACCGACGCCGCGCTGCGAGCCTGTGGATTTACTCCGATTGACTTTATTGTTCCATCCCGGAAAGATGGTGTCCAAATGATGGAGTTCGACGCAATTTACATGAACACTTCACTGGTATCAGTATAACCATGAAAATATCTGTTTTCATACCAACATTCAACGGACAAGCAAAGCTTAAGCAATTGCTTTCCCGGCTGGAGTTGCAATCTGATGACAGTTTTGTTGTTCATGTTTTGATTGATGGTAGTACTGATGATACGTATTTGCTGAAAGACATCTTTCCAAAGGTTCATTTTCATTCGTTCCCTAATGCCGGTCGTGCCGGAATCAGAAATCGCGCTTCTGAGTTCTGTAAAGACGGAATCATATTGTTTCTGGATGACGATATGTTACCTGAACCCAATCTGGTAGCGACTCACCGGGCATTTCATGAATCAAACAGCAATTCCATTCTGATTGGGAATGGATTCCGAAATCCCGAAGGCAAACGTGATGTATTCTCTGCTTACCTCATTACAATGGAAGAAACGTGGATAAAATCGCATCCGACTTCGTTTCAGGTAACGGAAGATGATTTTGTTTTCACGGCATGCAACTTATCCTTACCACTCGATTTGTTTGTGAGGATGAACAGATTCAATCCACTGCTTAAAGACGGAGAAGACTTCGATTTCGGTATGCGTGCGCTCGAATCTAAGATCAACATCGTCTTCAACCGAAGTGCGTTAGCGTGGCATAACGATTGGCCAACGCTTTCACAATATATCCGCAGAAATTCAGAATACCTTGCCGGAAAGAAAGCTTTGGTGCAAATGAAACCGGAATACGAAAAGCAACTGAGAGTGGCCGCCGGTGAAAGATCGCACAACCAATTCAAGCAATTTTTTCAGCGAATACTTGGCAACATGGCACTAAGAAACTCTTTTGTCTTTCAGCTATTGCCGCTGCCATTAAAATTCATTGCCATTAAAAGTGCAATCTATAAATTCACCACTGCGTGAGTTTAACTTCGAAAAAACATATCGTCTGGGTGCTTTCTAATGCATCTTCTGCACCTTACTTCAATTGGTTTGCAGAAGTAGCGGCACAACGCAAAGACTTCGATATGTCGTTTGTCTGTATGTACCATGAAGAGCCGAAAATGATTCGCGAAATGGAGCGATTCGGTTTCAAATGTCATTGGATCAAATACGATTGGCACAGACGTAAGACCGGATTAATCTCAGCGTATTTCAAATTGAAGAGATTGTTTCGTGAAATAAAACCGGACGTGGTACACGCACACTTGTTTGATGATGCTCTCGCTGCAATTACAGCCGCTAAAGCTTCCGGTGTGCCCATGCGAATTGCAACGAAAGGTGATGCGTCCTATCACTTCTTCCACAATCCGCAATACATTCGATTTGACAAGCTGATCAACCAAAAATCGACAACTGTCATTGCCCTCTCTAATGAGAGCCGTGAGTTCATTATTGCGAAAGAAGGTGCCGAGTCTGATAAAGTGAAGTTAGTACATCATGGATTAAACATTGCTGATGTTTCGACACAAGACAAAAGTGCAATGGAATCGTTCAGAAAACTATGGAATCTCGAAGGGAAAACGGTTATCGGAACTGTTTCCCGATTCATTCCCTGGAAAGGCTACCTGGACATTTTGCAAGTGGTTCAAAAAGTAAGTGCCGCAAATTCCAATGTGCGCTTTCTATTCTGCGGAACTGGTGAACAGGAAAGTGCAATCCGGCAAAAAGTTCACGATATGAACTTAAGTGACTTCATTGTCTTTACAGGAACAATCGCTCCCGGCAATATGGCTTCGCTGTATGGTACAATGAATGTATTTTTGCACGCAGCACATTTCGAACCGTTTGGGCTGGTCATTGCAGAAGCAATGCTCAATGGGATTCCAGTGGTTTCTACACGAACCGGCGCCGCTGCAGATGCCGTTATTTCAGGTGAACATGGCTACCTTTGCGAGTACGGGAACACGAACGCACTTGCAGAATCGATTCTGAAATTAACGGACATTGATGTTGCGCGTACCATGGGCCAGAAATGCATTGCACGCGCAAGGCAATTATTCGCCATTGAAATCGGATATCAAAATCAACTGAACATTTATCAGAAGGTCTGAAAACGTTAATTCTATGCCGCAAGTTTCTGTCATAATTCCCGCTTACAACGCCGGAAAGTATCTTGCAGAAACGGTGCAGTCTGTCCTCGCGCAAACGTACACTGACTTCGAAATAATTATTTGCGATGACGGCTCCACCGATAATACGGCTGCCCTTGCAAAATCATTTTCGGACTCTCGCATCAAATACACCTACCAAAAAAACTCCGGGGTTTCTGTAGCGCGCAATAATGGCGCAGAGAGTTCTACTGGAAAATATCTTGCGTTTTTAGATGCTGATGATTTGTTTCACAGTGACAACCTCTCCAGGAAAGTGAACTTTCTGGAAAGGAATCCGGGAGCTTCACTCGCGTTTGGCGATTGCGAAGTGATTGACGGAAATGGTAAAGCGACCGGGGAAATTCTCATCGGAAAAGATGAAAACGTGCTGGAAGATTTGCTTCTGTGGAATGGAACCGTCATACCAGGACCAAGCAGCGTTCTGGTAACGCGTGAGGCATTTGAAAAATCAGGAGGATTTGATCCTGCTTTTTCAACAGCAGCGGATCAGAATTTCTTCTTTCGTGTTGCGCACAAATTTCGATGCGTGAGAATTCCCGAAGTGCTCACATCCTATCGCAAGCATGGTAGCAATATGCACATGAACATTCAGGTCATGGAGCGCGACCATATCGGCGTTTATAAGAAAGCAGCGAAAGCCGGCATGTTCAAATCAGAATCGTTCCAGAACAAATGTTTTGGTAACTTATATCTGATTCTCGCCGGCAGCTGGTGGGTGAATGGTAAAAATAAAGCGCGTGGATTTAAGTTCATGCGAAAAGCTGTTGCGAATAATCCGGCACTTGTTTTCAAACTATTCCGCAAACTGGTATGAATGTTCTTGTGATCACATACTGGAAGTTTGAAGATGCTTTGATTCAAACGTACACGCTCCCCTATTTGCGAATCATACGCGACTTGCTACCGGAAGGAAGTGAAATTACACTGGTAACCCTGGAACCTGAAGGGGAAATCAAAACTTTCATTCCCGTTGAAGAAGGTATTGCACGTTATTCCTTCCGATATATTCCGTTTGGTATACGCGCGGCACTGGCATGGAACAACAACTTTCGTCATCTCAGAAAAATTGTGCGAAAGAAACAAATTAAAGTAGTTCATACGTTCTGCACGCCCGCCGGTTGGCCCGGAAATGCAATTGCGAGGCAGATGCGGATTCCACTTATTATCGACAGCTTTGAACCACACGCACAACCCATGGTGGAAACCGGAACGTGGAAGGCGAACGGAATCGCATATCGAACATTGTTTGGAATTGAGAAGAAGCAAGTTCGTGTTGCGAAATGGGTAATTGGTGTGGTACCGGAGATGCGTGAATATGCAGCAAAGTATTACGGCCATTATCCGGAGAATTTTTTGGTGAAACCGGCTTGTATAGATTTTTCCCAGTTCAATCTCTCCAAACGAAATAATGCTGACTTACGCACAAAGTTGGGATTGAATGATTCAATCATTTGTGTTTATGCAGGAAAGTTCGGCGGACTCTATATGCAGCGGGAAGCATTCCGTTTCTTCCGTGTAGCGCGTGAAGTATTCGGAGAGAAATTCAGAATACTACTGCTCACGTCAACTCCGCAAGAAGAAATAAACACGTATTGCGACGAAGCACACCTTGAGCGCACGACGGTTGTTTCAACCTTCGTGCCTCATACCGAAGTTCCCGACTATATGGGAGTCGCCGACTTTGCATTCTCCGCTTTCAAGCCGGTACCAAGCCGTCGCTATTGTACGCCCATCAAGAACGGAGAATATTGGGCAATGGGATTACCTGTCGTCATTGGAGAAGGAATCTCGGTCGACAGCGACATAATCCGCAACAACAACGCCGGTTATGTGCTCGATTCATTACGCGATGATGAATTCAGAAAAGCATCCCAGCACATAAAACAGCTTTTCGCTACCGAGGATCGTGAGATTCTTGCACAGCGTATTCACCAACTTGCGCAAAAGCATCGTAATTTCGGCATCGCAGAAGAAGTTTACCGAACGGTTTACAGCAATCTATGAGCAGAGAAACAATTTTAGTTACAGGTGGAGCAGGTTACATTGGATCGCATACGATCGTTGCGCTCCTGGACCTAACGGATTTCAATGTTGTTTCTGCAGATAACTACTCCAATTCAAGCGCACACACGTACGACCGTATTGAACAAGTTACGGGTAAGCGGATTGCATTTATCGAAGCAGATGTTGCTGTAAAAGAAGAAACCGAAAAGATTTTCGAAAAGTTTCCGGAGATCACAGGCGTAATTCATTTTGCGGCATACAAATCCGTTCCGGAATCAGTTGCTCAACCGGAAATGTATTTTCGCAACAATCTCGACTCGCTGAAGCATGTTATTGAAACCGGAATCAGGCATAAACTGAAGAATGTTATTTTTTCTTCGTCATGCGCTGTGTACGGAAATATTGATCAGCTGCCCGTAACTGAAAATACTCCATTCTCAAAAGCAGAATCGCCTTATGCTGAAACAAAAGTAAAAGGCGAAGAAATGATGAAATCCTACTTTGGTTCTTCGAAGAATTCGAAAGGCATTTCTCTTCGGTATTTTAATCCGGTTGGTGCGCACGAAACGGGCTTACTTGGTGAATTGCCAAATCTTCGACCGAACAATTTAGTGCCGGTAATTACGCAAACTGCTATCGGAAAAATTGCTTCCATGAGTGTATTCGGTAGCGATTATCCTACGCGGGATGGCACCTGCGTGCGAGATTACATTCACGTCTGTGATATCGCAGAAGCCCATGTACTTGCCATGAAACGATTGATTGATGATGAGTCTGCTCCATCGTACGATGTATTCAACCTGGGCAGCGGAAATGGCGTTACTGTACTGGAAGCCATTAATGCTTTTGAAAAAATAAGCGGCAGAAAACTATATTATCAGCTTGTTGATCGTCGCGCCGGAGATGTAACTGCAATTTATTCTGACTCTGCAAAAGCGAATACGCAGCTACACTGGATTCCGAAAAGATCTCTGGAGGAAATGATGGCGTCTGCTTGGAAGTGGGAGCAACATCTGGCTTCAGCAAAAAAATAATCCATGTATCCGACTCATTCACATTGTACACTCTGTGCCTCTGCAGATATTGGTGTGCTGAACAGTGAATTTCGCCATGCATACCTCGTTCAATGTCACAACTGCGGTCTCGTATTCGGGGAACGGATTCCGACAACACAAGAACTGATTGATCACTACGCGAAATATCCACGTAATACATCTATTTCTCCCATCACGATTAAGCGATACGAAGAACTGCTTGATCAGTTTGAACCGTATCGGCGTACCAACAAACTTCTCGATATCGGTTGCGGCGACGGTCATTTTCTCGAAGTGGCAAAGCTGAAAGGGTGGAACGTTTTTGGAACTGAATACACCGCGGAGGCCTGTAATCCGGCACGTGTAAAAGGAATTGTGATGCACGAAGGATTGATTCAATCATACACTTCCGAAAACGATTTTGATGTAATCACTTCCTTTGAAGTGTTGGAGCATATTACTGACATCACTGAACATACTGTTGCCATTCAACATTTGTTGCGAAGAGGTGGATTGTTCTATTTCACCACACCGAATTTTAATTCCTTCAGCCGCAAATGGCTGGGTGGAAAATGGAAGATCATAGAATACCCGGAGCATCTCACCTACTTCACTACCGATAGCTCGGAAAAGTTGCTCGTTCAGGCCGGATTACAGAAGCTCAACATCATCAGTACAGGAATCACGCTCCGTCAATTTCCGAACGAGGACAAACACTACGCTGCAACGGAAGAACAGTTCAGAAGCTCAATTGAGTCAAGCGGTGGTTTGCGGTTCGCCAAGCGCTTCGTTAACTTCTTGCTAACTCAATTGAAGCTGGGTGATTCCCTGAAAGGTTATTTCGTGAAGCCTTGACCTGCGGCCGCCGTACGCTTGCTCCTTGTCCCAGATAATGATGCAGTATAAGTATGAGTGCGATATAGCACGACATGAACGGAATCTTGAATCGCACCAATGCTCCGAAATTGGACGTAGAAAGTCCAACCATCACAGAAAAGAACAGCGTGTAAAACAATAGGAATGTGAGTATCGGGTAATCTGAAAGCACTCTGAAAAATCGGCGTGGACTAAAGATGATCTTCCACAGCAGGAAGACTACCAACAGCAAATAACATAAATTTTCCAGGCCGGAAGCTAACATTACCAGATTGCGAACCTCCCAAATGTATGGACGGAATAAGCCAACGGCCATAGCAGCCGGAACTTTTGCAATCATTCCAGTAACCGTAGGTTCGAAATCTCCAATGTCAAACGAACTTCCCTGGTAGTAATCTTGTTTCAGATCCTTCTGTGTGATCGACGCTGTTTCAAGCATTTTACTCACTGCGAATTTACCCATGGAATCTCCGAGTAAGGAAAGCGCCATAAATCCTCCCCCAATGGAAAGAGCTAGTACAATAGGCATGAATGCAACACGAATGAATTTTGATCGGATCGTTTTCATTTTTACTGTGCCAATCCAGATAATTGCTCCAGGCAACAAAGAATAGAGAATGTATGGCTTGATCGAAAGCAAAATGTAAAGACTGATTAGCGTTCCAATTATTGCCCACCTCGATTTTTTTGGAGCAATGAATGCAGCGTCCAGCGAGACGATAAACCAGCACACGGCCGAGAATGTAATCGTGTCTTTGAGAATTCCGGAGCCCCAAAACAAAACAGAAGGAACAAACAAGATGGCTATTGCAATCCTCTTTTCTAAACCGGGAAAATAACGACAGAGCATCATGAAAAACTTCCACGCGCCGAAGAAAGAAATGTAAGACAACAGTACGCTGGTAACCAGATAACTCTTGAAAGCAATCATCTCCAATGGCAGGATTAACTTTGCAACGTAAAAAGTCTGTGAATCATAATACATATACGGCCATGGATATCCTGTCTCCTGATCGAATGTCATGAAGCCGGTGAGTGAAGGCTTGCTTGTCATAACCTCCACGCACGCCGACAAATTTTTCATGGAAAGGTTCACGAGACTTCGCGCAGTTTCATAATAAGAAACCGTATCGCCACCTTGATAATAGTAAATGTAAATAATACAGAATACGATGGAGCTCATCACTTTCACCGAAACACCCCAGAAGAAAAAACGATAAATCGGGTTTTGTTTTTGTTTGATAACCTGTCGCGAAAAAGTTAATCCGAAAATGAGAATGCAATAAATCCCTAACATCACCCATTCGAATGGATAGATCTGGCGGATGTAGGAAAAATTCTCGAGTTCAAACATTTCTACGAGTGATGATACTTCTCTCCTTTGAGGATAGTGAACGAACGGTACAATTGCTCAGTAAAAAAAAGCCGCACCATCTGATGTGTAAATGTCATTGAAGATAAAGAAATCTTCGCGGCAGCGGCTTTGTAAATCTCTTCTGAAAATCCGAAGGGCCCACCGACAATGAACACAATACTTTTCACTCCGCTATTCTGTTGTTTATTGATCCATTCCGCAAATTTCTCAGAAGACATGGAAGCTCCGTTCTCATCGAGAAGAATCATTCGTTCTCCCGTGCCGATCTTGCTCAGAATAAATTTCCCTTCCGCTGTTTTCTGTTGCTCCTGATTCAATCCTTTAAGGCCGGGAATCACATACTCCTCCATGTTAAAAGTGCAATAATGCTTTAGTCGTTTTTCGAACACCGCAATACCTTCCTTCGCCCATTCATCGGCTGTTTTGCCGAGGGTTAAAAGCCTGATTTTCATATCCCTTACTCTGTGTACAACGTGTGCATCAAAAGTACCTCTAAATCAGTCAGAATACTAGGGAATGGCTATTTTTGAGATACGTACATGGAACTGTATGTCACGTCATTTGGCGCGGTTGTTGTAATACTCTTGCAAATAGAATTTAAGGTTATGAAAAAGCTGATAGCTGTCCTGTGTTTCGTTATTCCAATGTCGCTTGTAGCTGATATTCCGGATGACGTTGCTGCTGCGATCCGGACGGGTGATGCTCACAAAGTTGCCGGTTATTTTGCCGACAACGTCGACCTCAAAGTTCTTGAGCAAGAGAATATTTACAGTAAAGCTCAGGCAGAACTCATCCTCGATGATTTCTTCGTGAAGCATCCTGTAAAAGGATTTACAATCGTTCACAAAAGCGTTCCGAAAAATGATTCTCAGTTTGCAATAGGCACACTGGAAACCACGAACGGAAAATACCGCGTGCATTACCTGATGAAAACAATCATCGGTAAAACATCTGTGACTCAGTTCCGAATTGAGAATTCGGATGACGAAGAGTAACACCGGCTACAAACCCGGAATACCAGACAATGATTTGATCGTAAAGTTTGTTCGCGAAGCGCTGCATGAAGATGTAGGTGCCGGTGATCATACTTCCCTCAGTACTATTCCTGAGAATGCCATTCAGACAGCCAAATTGCTGGTCAAAGACGATGGTGTATTAGCCGGTGTGGAGCTGGCTAAAATCATTTTTCATGAATTAGATTCAAACCTTACTCTGAACGTTAGTTTAAACGACGGCGATCACGTAAAGAAGGGTGACATTGCATTCACAGTTACAGGTCCTGCCCGTTCGATAACAATTGGTGAACGACTTGTGCTTAATTGCATGCAACGCATGAGCGGAATTGCCACACGTACATGGATGATGGTTCAGCTTGTGAAAGGGTTGCCGGCGAAAATTGTCGACACGCGCAAAACAACTCCCCTTTTCCGCTACTTTGAAAAATGGGCAGTACGTATAGGAGGTGGTCACAACCACCGTTATGCATTGTACGACATGATTCTTATCAAAGACAATCATGTGGATTACGCGGGCGGTACAATTGCAGCGATCAATGCTGCGAGAAAGTACCGCGAAGAGAAAAAACTCGATGTAAAAATTGAAATCGAAGTCCGCAATTTCAAAGAGCTCGATGAAGTTTTGAATCACGGTGGAATTGATCGGCTCATGCTCGATAATTTCTCCACCGCAGATCTGCGCATGGCTGTTGAGAAAATTAACAAGCGATTTATCACAGAAGCCTCGGGCGGAATTACACCTGAAACCGTGCGCGCTTATGCAGAAACCGGTGTTGATGAAATTTCCGTTGGTGCGTTAACGCATAGCATAAAAAGTCTCGACCTTAGCCTCAAAGCTGTTCAAAGTGCTTAGAAAACTACTCCGGAAGTTGATTCGCCTGTCGATGTTGAGAAACTTCGTAGCCTTTTCGCATAAGATCACTATGCCGGGCTTCGAAGGTCACTCGCTTTTCGAAGTATTTACTTTTTTCTACCGGGGACTTTTCAAAGGACAGTTACAGTCGCGCGCTTCTTCAATGGCATTCAGTTTCTTTCTCGCCGTATTCCCTTCGATCATTTTTCTCTTTACAATGATCCCATATATTCCCATCGATAACTTTGAGTACGCTTTGCTGGAGGTTATCCATGAACTGCTTCCTGAAAATATGTTTCTCTCACTTCAGGATACGATAGCAGAAATTACCAGTCGCCCTAGCGGTGGCTTGCTTTCATTTGGATTTATTGCAGCACTCTATTTTTCCAAGAACGGTCTCGTTGCTATGATGAATGCGTTCAACACTTCCATTCATGTGCGGGAACACAGGCCAGTCTGGAAACAGCAACTAATCGCGTCCGCACTTGTAATTGTCCTATCCGTCGTAATTTTCTTTGGACTCTTTCTGATGATAGGATCGGAATATGTACTCTCCAAAATGGTTGCCAAGGAGGGTGCCGAGCGATTCTGGATTCAACTTGGAAAATGGGTGGTGCTGGCTGGACTTTTTCTGGTAATCATCGGCACATTCTATCGTTTCGGGCCGGCGCGTCGCCGTCATCGTATTTTCTTTAGTCCCGGCGTATTGCTTGCTGCTGTTCTGACCATTTCAACTTCATCTATTTTTTCATGGTACGTAAACAATTTCGGGAATTACAACACGATCTACGGTTCCCTTGGAACTATAATGGTTGTGATGCTGTGGATTTACTTTAATTCCATTATGTTGCTGGTGGGTTTTGAATTAGACGCAGGTATTGATTCCGCAAGGGAGAAGAAACGAAGTCTGCTTCACCAGGAAGCGGTTGAACAGGCAATTGTAGAAGCGGCTGAGGAAGAGAAGGAAAAAGCGGTCAGAGAAGCTTAGCTTCGCTGTTCTAAGTTCTGTATCCTCAGTTTAGGGCACAAAATATCGTCTTCTCCGTGTGGTCTGTAGTATTGACCGTTCATCCTGACCTCCTGAACTACATACCTGTTACCGGGAACTTAGAACCTAGAACCGTTATATTTGCCAATAACACACCATGCTATGCGCCTTCTCTTTTCTGCTGTTTTAACACTCGCCATTTTCACGGGTGCTTTCGCTCAGTACAACGACATTCCATACCGCTCCAGAAATAACGCGATGTATTGGAAAAATCATCCGCCTTACCTCGGCTATTGGCAACAGGATGTGTACTACAAACTGAAAGCTAACGTTGACGATGCAACCGATATCATCGACGGCACCGAAGAGTTGATCTACTGGAACAACTCTCCGGATACGCTCACCTTTGTGTATTTCCACCTCTATCAGAATGCGTTTCAGCCGGGTTCCTATACCGATGATCTGCATAAGAATAACAAATATCCAATTGTGTATGGTAAGTATGAACAACAGGGATTAGGAACAACGGTTGAGAACATCATGGTTGATGGGCAACCTGCGAAATTCGAAATCGACAATACGGTGATGAAAGTTTGGTTGCAGAAACCGCTTCGTCCGGGATTTGCCACGAAGATCTCTATGAATTTCAAAACGTATTTTGATAATGGAGGAAGTATTCGTCGTCGAATGAAAATGTACACACAGTTCGGAAACAAACATTACGATGGTGTACACTGGTATCCCCGCATTGCAGTTTACGATCGCAAATTCGGATGGGAAACTGATCAGCATTTAACGCGTGAATTTTATGGCGACTTCGGTGTGTTCGATGTAGAACTTACGTTTCCGAATAACTACATCTGCGACGCTACCGGTGTAATGACCAACGAGCAGGAAATGTTGCCGCCCGCTTTGCGACAACAATTGGACATCTCCAATTTCGCAAAGAAGCCCTGGGAGTCTGCCCCGTCTGAAATTATTAAGAGAGACGGCACCACAAAAACCTGGAAATTTCATGCAGAGAACGTTCATGATTTCGCATGGACTGCAGATCCTCTTTATCGCATTGGCGAAGTTTCGTGGAATGGAATTCGATGTATTGCCTTGTGCGCTGAACAACATTGTTCCGGATGGCAAGACGCAGCTGCATTCACCGCTAAAGTGATTGAAGTTTATTCGACTGATTTCGGAATGTACATCTATCCGAAAATGATCGTTGCAGACGCACGCGATGGAATGGAATATCCGATGCTCACGCTTGATGGTGGTCGTGCTCCGGATTATTACGACTTGATTGCTCACGAAGTTGGTCACAACTGGTTCTTCGGCATGGTGGGAAGTAACGAAACGTATCGTGCACTACTCGACGAAGGTTTCACGCAGTTCCTCACCACATGGTCGTACGAGAAAATCAAAGGCGACACGAAAATTCGCTGGCAATACAAGAGTGATTACGCTGAGAAATTCCGCGAACCCGAAGAAACACGCATGGGCGAAGCTTACAACGGATACATTTACCCTGCTGCAACGCAAGATGAAACTGTGATCGACAACCACTCCGATCATTTCGGTGGAGCATTACGTCATGGTGGAGGTTACGGGCAGGTGTACTCGAAAACTGCGACGATGTTGTTCAATCTGCAATATGTCCTCGGGGATTCACTTTTCCTTGGTGCAATGAAAAACTATTTTAACCAGTGGAAAGTTTGTCACCCGTATGTGGAAGACTTCCGTAATTCAGTAATTCAATACACGCATGTCGATCTGAATTGGTTTTTCGATCAGTGGCTCACAACTTCGGAAACCATCGACTACAAAGTTGGTTGCGTAAGCAAAGGCGATTCAACCGGCACGTATGACATCACGTTCAAACGCAAAGGCAAAATGCAGATGCCGATTGACTTCACAGTTTACGGCAACGATGGAAAAGCAACCAACTATTACATTCCAAATACCTGGTTTGAGAAAGAAACCGATGCAACCATTCTTCCGCGCTGGATCGGCTGGGACAATGTGCAGAAAGAATACACGGCAACTGTTGTATGTCCTTCGGGAATCAAAGATGTTGTTATTGATACAACCTATCGTTTGGCCGATGTAAATCTGCTTAACAACAGTAAGAAGGCTCCGATAACAGTTGGTTTCGACTCGAAGATTTACAATCCGCCAACCTGGAAAGAATACCGTATGCTTGCTCGTCCGGATGTTTGGTACAATGGTTACGATGGGATTAAAGCAGGATTTTACCTCGGTGGTGTGTATATGAACGGCTTTCACAAGTTTGATCTTGCCGGACATTTCAACACCGGTGCATTGCAGTCGCAATTACCTTCTGATGCTCCTATCAACGAGTTCGATCAATTTGATATTGCGTTCTCGTATCAAACACCAACGAACAAGCTCGTGAAGAATTCTGCAATTGCAGTTACAGCGCGCCACCTCGACGGATTAGATCTCGCAGCAGGAACATTTGAAGTGTGGGATAAGAAACAGCGTAATCGTTTCTGGGCACAGTACAAAATGATGTATCGCGCAGACACTTCAGATCTCACCTATCTTGTGAATCCGGAAGAGTGGCAGGTTGGAAAGTTCAACAACTTTGTGACATTTGGTTACGATCATCCTTACACCTACATGAAAGGAAAAGGAGTTGGAAGCATCGGTTTGCAGTTGCGTTCAACCGCACTGGGTAGTGATTACAACTACCAGTTCTTCCAGATGAATGTCGTAAACCGAAACGATCTCGGAAAGATCAACATCAACACGCGCACGTTCTTCCAGATTGGTGGCGGTAATAATTGGGCTGATGAATCGATGTTGTATGTTTCAGGAGCGAATCCTGAACAGTTGATGGAAAACAAATACACACGTTCCATTGGTTTATTCCCGACTGATTGGGGCGGATACGGCAACAACATCAATCATTTCCATGCAGGTGGTGGATTGAACTTACGTGGGTATGCTGGTTATCTCGCACCTCAACTTGATTGGTATGAAGACATTCGCACAACATACAAAGGAACAACCGGCTACGCATTCAATATGGAAGTTGAATTCCACGAGTTGTTCCGTTTCATTGGAAGAGCAATGCCAAAAGTGAGCAGCGTTATTGGATTTCAAACGTATGCATTTGGAGACGTTGGCTCAATCAACTTCAACTACACGAATGAATCACTTGCAATGAGCGACATCCGGATGGATGCAGGACTTGGTTGCGCGTTAACGATTAAACGTTTCCCGCCACTGCAAACATGCAAGCCGTTAACGATTCGTTTCGATGTTCCTTTGTTCATCAACAAAGCACCGTACACCTCTCCGGAGAATGTGGCATTCAGGTGGGTGATTGGGATAAATCGGGCATTCTAGCGCCAGTGGCGCTGCTTTACCACGGCGACACGGCGAGCACGGCTTTTTATTTTTTACGAATAGGAAATCAACTTTTCGCCGTGCTCGCCGTGACGCCGTGGTGAAGTCGCTCTGAAGGAGCACCTAATAAGCAGGCTTGTGTGTTACTTCAATGAGTCAAGTATGTTAACGAGCTGACTAGTGAGAGCCTTCCTTGAATACTGCTCCACGCCCAACGAATTCACTTCCAGATTTCCTGCTTTGTACTTCGCATAGAAATCTTTCACCTGCGAATACACGAGTTCATCATCGTTGTAACCGGCAATAGTTCCTGCGTTTGCTTTGATGAGAATTTCTGCTGCGTCACCATCAACCGGACCTACAGCTAGAATCGGACGTTTCGCAGACATATACTCAAAGAATTTCCCGGTGAGAATTCCTTTCGCAGTGCGCGTGTTGTTGAGCACAAGCAAAAGCAATCGCGATTGCTGTTGCACTTTAACTACTTCGTGATGCGGAATGTAAGGAATGAGTTTGAGAGAATCGCCTAATCCAAAACTGCGAACAGAATCGGCAACAGAGGCATCGACTTTTCCTACGAGCTTGATCTCGAGATCACTTTTGAAATCAGGAATCTCCAACGAAAGTCGTTTCAACGCTTTCCACAATACTTCCGGATTACGTGCGTGTGACATCGTGCCAAGATGTGCAATCGAAAATTTCTTGTCGACTTCTATCGGTCCTTTGTACACATCGCTCTCGTCGTATCCGTTTGTGATGATCTTAAACTTCGAAAGATCAGTTGATGATTTGTAATCTTTCATCATCTGAATGAATTCCTCGTTCATTGTTTTGCCCACGGACAAAACAACGTTCGCATTCTCTAATACCTGTCGTTCCAGTTTGCGGTGTTTTCCATCGGCCCATGAAGTCAGTTTCAGATCATCGTAGAAATCAAGATTCGTCCACGGATCACGAAAATCGGCAACCCAGGGAATGAAACCCTCCCGATGAAGTTGCATGGCGATTAAATGCATGCTGTGTGGTGGACCGGAAGACACAATTGCATCGACCGGATTCTCTGCAAGAAAGTCGCGCAAATAACGGACTGAAGGTTTGATCCAGAATTTCCTCGGATCGGGAATCATGAAATTGCCGCGTACCCAAACTCCAAAAGATTGTTTCATGGAAACTTTCTTCTTGTCCGTGTGAAATGCAGGATTGATCTTGTCCGTTTTCTTCGCACCTGTGAATTTTCGATAGAGATCGTATGGCTCCCAGATTTCTGTTCGAACAACTTCTACTCCATCCGGCACATCTTTCATCAACGATTCATCTTCATCGGGACTCTCCGGATTCATGGGCGTGTACACAATAGGTTCCCAACCGAATGCGCGCAGGTACTTCACAAATTTGAGCCAACGTTGTACACCTGCACCACCAGAAGGAGGCCAGTAGTACGTGATGATGAGGACTTTTTTCAGGCTCATGATTTACTCATATGGTTTTTATCTTCATTGATGGAATTCGTGAACCCTGACTACGAGAGTCAGGGTTTCTTCGCGGTGAATTTAACGAGTACCTGTTTCATTTCGCGGAAGTAGATTGCAGAGATGAGCACAAACGTAACTACTGCAAGACCTCCATACCACATCCAATCGAATTTGTCGAGATAATTCCAGAGCACCAGGCACAACGCGATAAACATTACAGGCAGCACAATCATCTTGAATGGATTGAACGAGAACCTGAAGTAGCTGCGAACAACAAGATAGAGGAACAAAGCCTGAAGTCCTTTCACAATAATGCTCGCCCATACAACGCCATCGAGGTAATAATTGTTCGCAAGCCAAACCGTAAGCGGAATCTGAATGGCAGCCGATAATCCGAATGCAATGGGCAGCAGTTTTGTTTTCTTGAGATAAAGAATGGGTGATAAAAAATAATAGTACAAGCCTCGAAAGGCGAATCCACTTGCGAGCGCACCCATGAAAACAAATGATTCGTAGTATTCTGTGTTCGATACAACGAGCGGAATCAATAGAGGAACAATGAACGTGAACCCGGCAATGCCCAATACGCTGATCGCCGTAAACACACTGAAATAACGATTCGTTTCGGATGTTGATTCATTCTTTCCACTGTCTTTCCACATCGTAAACACAACAGGGTTCACAGCGCCCATCAATCCATTCTGCAGAAGATCGACCAACAGTGTACAACGAACTGCGAAATCGAAGAGACCTACTTTCGCTTCATCCATTGAAGAGTTGATGATGAGTTTGTCGATATTCGCTACGATCCAAACGAGAATGAGATAAATCAGAAACGGCGCACAAAACTTGTGTAGTCCTTTTATCTCTTTGAAATTAAATGAGATTCCGTAATTGCGCGCCAGAAACCACAACGACATTGCGAAAATACCAACACCGGAAAGTAAACGTCCATACATTGGTCCGGTAAGATCTCCGGGGAACATGTACAATCCACCGAGAGAGATCGCAATCGTTAGAAAGAAATTGGCAAGGCTAAACCACATGAATTTGCCCGCCTCTTGCCTGAACACCATGAGGTTAGTTGCTGCTTTGAAAAATCCATTGAAGAATCCTGTGGCAACCGACATTAATCCCCAGGGATAAAAATTCAGATTGCCTTCTGTGTTGTATGTATTATCGAATACGGGTTGCCCCACAATCGCAGCAAGCGGAATAATTACAGCACCCAACGTCAACAACAATCCTGTCACCGCACCAATCATTTTTCGCGCTGCCACCGGATCATTCTTCACATCGATGTAATGCACACCTAAATAATAATCCAGCGAGTACGTGGTAAGCACTTGCATGATGAGACTAAATCCAACATACAGCATGAGCACGCCATACATTCCCATGCTCAGCATGTCGGTATAAAACGGCAACAAAACCAGTCCCGACGCCATAGGCATAGCACCACCGATGGTGTAGACGAGAGATGATTTGAAGAAGCCTTTTGAAATCACAGATTTGTACCTGTACCAAAGTTGCTGAATACAAGCGTGCATAGGTACCCTCTCACGTATGGTTATTCACATAAAAAAGCTTAAATCTCATGCAAATCGCTTCCGAAAAAGGCTGTTGCTAATTGAATTCCCGCATTTGCAGGTCAATAATACGCTCCCGTCAATTGACCGGCCCACCATGCACTTTTAGTATTAAATTGCAGTATGCCCCGCATGAACAGATCGTTTACGTTGAGTAGAGCTTTACGGCCAATAGCACAATTCGCTGCCTGGAGTCGGTTCGTTGCTTTACTGGTCGGGGTTTTCATAGGAACCGGTTTGTTCTCACAAACTTTCTACAATCAATACGGTAATAACCTGGTAAATGAAGGTGGTCAATGTGTTATCGCTTCTTCGGACGGTAACATGTTTGTTGGCGGATATAAAGACGACAGTGCGCTCGTTCTTAAAGTTGATATGTCGGGAAACATTCTTTGGTCGCGTGTTTTCAAACCGGCTGCAGGATTTTCGAGTGTCATTCACCAATTAGAAATCAGTCCCGATGGTTTTCTGGTTGGAATCGGAAATGAATTTGATCCGTCTGTTTTACGTTACCGGGATGGATATTTTTTCAAAATGGATCTGGCGGGAAATCTTATCTGGATAAACCGGGTGAGCGATTCACGGGAGATTCACTTTGAATCTATGCATACGTTTTCCTCAACCCAATACTTATTTTACCTGACAGTTTACGATTTGGCATCGCCAACATGGGCAGATCCAGCTTCGATAGTTGTTGATGCCGCCACCGGAAATGTAACAAGCGGAACTCCCCGCTATAATTACACGCCCATTGCCTTTCTTGACGATCACTGCGCGGCAGTGACGAATACAGCGAGTAACCGGGTTTATTCAACCGGGCGTATTTACCTGAACGGTGCAGCCACAAATTCGATGAGAATTTACCTGAGCAAGCATGATATTGCAGGCAATATTCTCTCAACGACTTACCTGATAAATACTGCTGCACAATCTGCGAGGTTGTATGGATCGGATATCATTTACAACAACGATTCCATTGCCATTTCCTATTTCGGAGATATCAGTGCTGCTACTGCAAACTTTAGTATTGGCTTAATCCGATGTGATACAAACGGAAATATTGCGTGGGCAAAGAATTACAACATCGCCGGTTCAACTTCTGAAATGAGCTATCGGGTATTATCGCATCCAGGTGGATATTTCATAACCGGGTACACGCTGAGCGGTGGAAATAATTTCTTTATTATCTCGGTAGACAATCTGGGAAATATTCTTTGGTCGAGATCATACGGAAACCCTGCGTCTACTGAAAACCTTCGGGCGAATTATACTCCACACGCTACGATAATAGGATCCAATATCTATTTTACTGGCCAATCCAATTCTACCGGAACGTTCAATATGGTGCTTGCTTCCGTTGATTTCAGTGGCAACATCAGCTGCCTTACACCTACAACACTCACGGTTGCTACGTTAAATAACTTAACTAACCGGACTGTTCTTGCTCCAACCCAAGTCACTTTTACGACTGTTTATAATCACCCGATAGTAGCTCCGATACCACAACCGATCAATGACATCTGTGCCAATACCGTACTCAATCTCGGACCGGATTCAGCGATCTGCGGAAGTATTGTGTTGAATGCAACATTACCCGGTGCCACTTCCTACTTGTGGAGCACCGGCTCAACGAATCCAACACTTAGCGTTTCAACCCCGGGAACATATTGGGCAACAGTGATGATTAATTGTTGTGAGTACTATGACACAGTGATCATCAGCGCCGATAGTTTACCCGTCGCTGCATTCTCGTGGGTAAGCGCAAACTGTACCGGTTCAATATCATTCACAAACTCTTCAACCAATGCAGCCACCTATTTATGGAGTTACGGAGATAATACGACAAGTGTTGGAGTTGCGTCTAGTCATGCGTACGCGAATTCTGGAGTTTACACAGTAACGCTGGTTGCCACAAGTGGCTGTGGTTCCGATACTGTTTCAATGCCGGTTGTTGTGCCCAATTCACTATCGGTAACTGCTCTTCCTCCAATTATAACTATATGTCCAGGCGAACCCACTTCGCTTACCGCAAATGGCGGAGGTGGCTCTGGTCCGATAACGTACAATTGGAATCCCGGAGGCAGTGGTTCGACTATCAGTGTTTCTCCGGTAGTAGCCTCCACGTTCATTGTCACTGTAAGTGATTCGGTAGGTTGTGCAGCGTCTGACACGATTACGGTAAATATGATTCCGCCCGTTACATTGTCTGCTTCCTCGAATACGATCATTTGTATTGGACAATCGGCTACAATTTCTGCAACAGCAACGAATACTGGACCTTACACGTGGAGTACTTCCGGAAGTACCCAGAGCATAACTGTTTCTCCTCTTGTAACAACAACTTATTACGTA
Source organism: Flavobacteriales bacterium (assembly GCA_040377305.1). Taxonomy (GTDB): domain Bacteria; phylum Bacteroidota; class Bacteroidia; order Palsa-965; family Palsa-965. The sequence continues at coordinate 81,293 of JBEIPA010000019.1, forward strand.
TCAGTTATCGACACTTGTTCCGGGTTAACAATAACTGATTCGGTAGTTGTACAGGTGGATCAGTTGCCGGTTACACAATTTTCATTCACAGGTCCGGATTGTTTCGGAAATGTAAGCTTCACGAATACATCAACGAATTTCACATCATGCGTTTGGAATTTCGGTGATTTATCCGGAAGTGCACTCACCAATCCTTCACATCAATACTCCGGAAACGGTAACTATGTTCTGACTCTCATCAGCAACAATGCATGCGGAGCAGATACCGCTTATTCAAACGTGAATATTCCTCCACCGTACAACCTGACTGCAACCCCAAATGCAATTTCAATTTGTCCGGGCACACCAACAACGTTGACTGCTTCTGTAAGCGGTGGATTCGGCTCTTCCACCTACGTGTGGAATCCGGGTGGCAGTGGTGCTTCAATCATCGTTTCTCCGACAACACCATCGACATTTATTGTGACTGCAACTGATTCACTTGGGTGTACATCAGCAGATACAATCAACGTCAATATTATTCCTGCAGTACTTCTCTCCGTGTCCTCCGATACCTCAGTTTGTGTTGGTCAGCCGGTAACAATTACTGCCGCCGCGACAAATGGCGGACCATACACATGGAGTGCCGCTCCGGGTAACACCGCGAGTATCACTGTCACACCACTGATAACGACAACGTATTTTGTTTCAGTGACTGATACTTGTTCCGGCCTCACACTTACCGATTCCATAGTGGTAACTGTTGACCAATTACCCGTTACTCAGTTCAGCATCATCGGACCTGATTGTTTCGGCAATTGTACGTTCACCAATGGATCATCCAACTTCACTTCCTCTTTATGGGACTTTGGTGATCTGTCCGGAGATACTGCTCTGTCACCATCGCACCAATACGTAGGTGGTGGAAATTTCAATGTGATGTTAGTTTCTGCAAACGCGTGTGGAACAGATACTGCTATTACTCCTGTGAACATTCCATTCCCTCTCAACATCATCGTGAATCCATCCAGCGCTGTTGTGTGCACGGGCGACAGCACTTTACTCAGTGCATCAGCAACAGGTGGAACAGGCACGATGAGTTATGTCTGGAATCCAAATGCAATACAGGGACCATCAATAATGATTACGCCAAGTTCTTCGGGATGGTATTACGTAAGTGTTACTGACTCCATGGGCTGTGTCGATTCAGATTCAGTTTCTGTGACCATCAGCACGCCAGTTACTTTAAGCGCAACTGGAGGCAACACGATCTGCTTTGGTCAGAGCACAACAATTTCTGCGAATGCCTCCAACGGCGGACCTTACACGTGGAGTAATAGCTTAGGAAGCACCAGCAGTATTTCGGTAACGCCATCGGTTACGACGACATATTACGTTTCTGTTTTCGATTCTTGTTCCGGATTAACAATCACAGATTCAGTGACTGTGTTCGTAATGCCACCGAGTACAGTTGCATTCTCGGTTGACTCTTTGTCAGGATGTGTGCCGCTAACCGTTTACTTCACAGATCTGTCTACAACATTACAGGATCAGATTTCAGGATGGACCTGGGATTTTGGCGATGGAGACAGTTCCAATTTACAATCACCTTTTCACACATATACCACACCGGGATCATATACCGTAACACTCACGGTTGTGACTACAAGCGGATGTGTTACCACGCTGATCAACGGAGCGGTAATCAATGTTTATCCTGTGCCAGTAGCAGGATTCGATTGGGAACAATTAGGTAGTATAGGTGATCAACCCGAAGTGCAATTCACTGACGAATCAGTTGGAGCAACGACCTGGCAATGGTACTTCGGAGATAGCACGTCATCATTGGTGCCGAGTCCTTTCCACAACTATACTTCCGTTGGCGGATTCACAGCTATGCAGGTTGTGGGAAATAACTACGGATGTTATGATACCGCCTATGCTCAGCTTGACCTCGAAGGTGAATTCACTATTTATGTGCCAAATACGTTCACGCCGGGTGTTGGTGATCACAACAATACCTTTGGTGGAATCGGCACAGGTATTGCGCAATATCACCTCATGGTATTCGATCGTTGGGGAATGCTCATCTTCGAATCAAACAGTTACTACACCCAATGGGATGGAACATTCCGCGGCAACAAAGTGCAGCAGGACACGTACGTTTGGATGATTGATGTGGTTGATTTCCGTGGTGGAGAACATCATCTGATGGGCCACATCAATGTAATTCGGTAACCTTACGGATACAATTCCAACCAACTTTTCACATTCGATTGCCATCCGCTCAACTTCACAATCTTTTCCATGTTTCCTTTCACACGCGAACGATTGTGTGACAAGTCACCAATCAACTCAATCACCTTCTCTCCTACTTGTTCAGGGATGTTCACTTTCCAGTATTGAATTCCCAGTTCATCAAACACACCATACGGTAGCCAATCGCCGGTGATTACGAGACTTCCCGCGCATATGTGTTCCTGCATTGCACCAGCCAACTGATCGGAAGTCTGAACCTGAATCATGAGATCGCTCGCCGCTCTAAAATGTGCGAGTTGCTCATCGGGCAAATATTTTTCAATGAAGTGATAGTTCAGTCCGAGTGCTGTTAATCGTGTTCTGATCAACTGAACGCGTGAAGAGTCTCCCATTGCCAACGGAAATACGAGTAGATAATTAGAAGGCAGTCGATTCTTCACTCTACCAAGCGATTCAATTATCGACTCGTGTTGTTGTCCGGCAGATGCATTGTAGCCACACGCAATTACAAAACTGTTTGCTGGTAATCCCGCTGCGACTTTGTGTTCTGAAAGACTATGCGACTTCTGTTCGACGATTGCATCGAGTGGTTTTAGGCCGAAGCGGCGGATGCTGGTTTTCGATTCACCGACTTTGAACCGCTTGCAGAAATCTGTCAGCGTTTGCTGATTCGCTGCAGTAACGTGATCGGCCATTGAGGCTAGTGGTTCCAATTCCTTCAGAATCAATTCCGGGGAGCGATACAATTCACTTCCGAAGATAGAAACGATAAACTTTGGAGCTACCTCGTGAATCAATCGCATGGAGCGCGTGTAACCAACATGCATAAAAAACATGTGCACTACATCGTACTTCTTCTCTATTCTCTTTAGCGCCTTCTTAAACTGTAACGCCATCCAAACTGTTTTGAGACCCGGAATTCCACGAAAGAATTTCCCTGCTGGCAACGCATACACAGCAGTGAATGCGTTCCGGGATTCTGAATGAGTAACTGGTGACTCCGAAAGTATGTCGATTGTTAAGCCTGAACGTAGCTTTCGCAATTCAATGGCAAGATTGATCAGCAAGGGATTGTTCGCGTTCCCGAGGAAAAGTATCCGCATATCCTTATTGCTGATTTCGCTTCTCAAAGCTCTTCAGCGTTTGTTGATATTCGTTCCATTCTCCAATATCGAACCACGATTTTTCGCTAACCGGAAATACGCCAACTTTACCGCCACGCGCTTTCACCTTTTCGATCAGTTCAGTAATATGAAAGAATGTATTCTCAGGAATTTCTTTGATCACATCTGGTTCCAACACATACATGCCGCTGTTGATCACATACGTAAGCTCTGGCTTTTCCTTCATCGAAAGCAAACGACCACCCTCTCCCATCTCCAGCGTTCCATACGGAATCTTGTGGTGCTTCAGTGAACCGACCAGCGTAATTTCGTTTCCGCTCTCCTTGTGATATTTATAGATATCGCGGTAATCCTGGTCAATCAGGATGTCGCAATTAGAAACGAAGAAGGTTGACTTTAATACATCTTTCAAAAGAAAAATAGAACCAGCTGTTCCCAGCGGCTTATCTTCCATGATATAATTCAGTGAATATTTTTTGTCTTTGACGTGATCGAAGTAGTACCTGATCATCTCGTGTTTGTAATTTACAGAAAGATGAAATTCAGTTGCGCCCAGTTTATTGAAACCGTCAATTATTATTTCTAGAATCGGCTTCTCACCAATTGGAACCAAAGGTTTGGGAATAATATTCGTCAAGGGTTTCAACCTGCTGCCGAATCCACCAGCCATTATTACAACTGGCACTTTCAAGTCATTTCCAACGGGTTGAATTCTCTCTGTGAATTCCTCTTCCCAGAAGAACACATCCACGAGGTTGTTCTTTTCATCTACAACAGGCATGAGCTCGGTCCGGAACTCCACCATCATCTTGCGCACTGCATCTTTGTCATCACCAGGTTTCGCGACGCGAATATTCTTGCGCATCACGTCTTCCACCGGCTTTTCAAGCGACATATTTTTGATAATGCCGCGTTGAATATCCCCGATACTGAGTAGTCCGAAATACTTGGAACCATCGAAAACAATCAAAAGTTTACGATCCAGAGCATCCATCTGCTTCAAGGCCGAAACAATTGTGGCATTTCTTTGAATTGACCTCTGTCCGACCTTTTCTGATGAAAACATATTTTTTGTAGCTTGCTGAAGCAAAGTAACCTAATATGAAGAAGATTCTACCCCTATGCGCACTTTTTGTATTCACAGCAAAGTGTTATTCCCAGACAAATCTTGTTAATAATGGCAGTTTCGAGAGTTATTCGAACTGCCCAACGGCTTTTAGTCAAGTCAATTATGCGAACGGGTGGGTCAAATCGTTCATTTGGAATTCGAATCCCGGTGGCTGGCACACTGAATATATGAATTCATGCAACGGTGGAAATTGGGTTGGTGTGCCGGCAAATGGCTGGGGCAGCCAAACAGCATATGACGGTAGCGGATACATTGCTCAAGCTCCGTCTTGCCCAAGTCAACAGGCCAATTACAGAGAAAATATTTACACGTCGCTCAGTTCCCCCTTACAGATTGGCGCAACATATACTATTTCATATCGAATTAGCTTAGCCGACAATTGTCGCTATGCGTCTGACAAATATTGTGTACAACTGGGAACCGACGCAGTATTCCCCATAAATAACCAAGCGCTGCATACTGCAGGTCTGATTACAAACAAAACGAACTGGACACTAATTTCTCATTCGTTTGTTGCAGACAGTAATTACACATACTTGTCCCTTGGTAATTTCTATGACGATGCTAATACAAGCTATGTGCTTACCTATCCGGCTGCAAGTCTCAACAATGCACTATACTACGTCGATAGTCTCCAGTTGTACATGACAAGTGGTCCTTCTGCGCCTGATATTCAATCTACTTTTGCTTGTCTCACAGGATCTTTCTCACTGAACAATGCAGCATCATTAATTTCTGTTGCATGGAACTTCGGCGATCTTGCTTCAGGACCGAATAACACTTCTACACTCACAAATCCGACACACATTTTCACTTCCGCCGGCTCTTATACAGTTTCTGCTATTGCACAGTTTCCATCCGGACCAGATACAATCACTCAAGTTGTATCGGTGAGCGGTGCAACCACCACAGCGTCATTTACCGCAGCAAATGTTCCGTGTGGTACAGCTGTTACATTCAATAATACATCCGGTAATTACACTTCCTGCAGTTGGGATTTTGGCGACAGCAATACGTCGACCCTGATTGCTCCCTCGCACCTGTATGCAAACAGCGGGATATACACTGTAACCATGATTGCCTACGGTCCGTGCAATAATGACACGATAGTTCAGAACGTTACCGTAACTGTTCCGGTAATCGATGCATCGTATACAGCCACAGGAAACGGATGTTCAGGCAGTCCGGTTTACTTTGCGGGGAATGCGCCTAATGCAACTACATACTGGTGGGATTTCGGTGACGGGAACAATGCGTCCACAATTGCGCCGACACATATTTACGCTAGCGCAGGATCGTACACCGTTACGTTCGTAGGAACCAATTTCTGTACAAATGACACGGTAATTCATGTAATTAACGTGACACAATCGCCTGGACTATCAATAAATGTGTCATCCGATACCATTTGCACGGGTAGTTCCGTGGTCCTGAATGCAACCGGTGGAACCAGCATTCAATGGAGCGGAGGATCGACATCAACTGCCTATACGGTGACTGATTTCCCAACCAGCAACACTTCTTATGTTGCCACTGTTACGGATGGTGTATGCTCTACAATCGACTCGGTTTACATTGTTGTTGATCCCTGCCTAGGCATGACCAACGGCATAGGCGAAGGAGCAGGATTAACCCTATTTCCAAATCCGGCTAAGACAACTGTGTCCGTGATTTCAGTTGAAGCCATTCAATCCATCGAAGTGTACGACGTACTTGGAAATATTGTTTATTCGGAATCAATGGCGGCACCAACTAAAGCTGCAGCAATTGATGTTTCGAAATTACGTGCGGGCAGTTACCAGTTGATTGCGAAAACAAGCAACGGGGTTATAACTTCAGACTTTATTGTGGAATAATCCGTTCTATTTTACAATAGAATTCGCCTTAACGAAGGAGCCTTCAGGAATGATCGCTCCTTCTTTGCTTACTGCGCCGCTGCCATAGAAAGAGCGACTGCCCAATTGCGCATTTCCGTTAAGAATAGATCCGGTTGAAACGTGACAATGATCGCCAACAATCACATCATGTTCTACGAGTGCCCGATTGTTGATGATGCAATTCTCTCCAACTTCTGCATCGGCATTAACTAGAGCAAAGTGCATCACAATAGTTCCGGCCCCAACAGATGCATGCGCTGAAACACGGGCAAGCGGGGAAATAATTACTGGAGTTTCAGCCTTTAAGTCACGAAGCTTGTTGAATAATTTCTCACGTACTACAGGCGACTTCATGTGGCCCACTGTAATGTGAAACGCGTAACCCATTTTCGCATATTCCTCAATCATCTCATCAGTACCCACGATGGAATGTCCGCATACTTGCTGCCCAACTTTATCTACCGAATCGAGAATTCCGATAATCTTGAATGCTCCCGCAGCTTCAATCACGTCAATACATGATTTGCAGTGACCACCTCCACCGATGAGAACAAGTTTCTTCATTTAACTATCGGGCTACTCGGCACATTCACAACCCGATCTTCTAACCACTGCGAATTATCCAGGTTCATTGCCGGGCAATTCGTGAACATGCTGAGCTTGTTCATCAGGGTCCAGATCGGACGGGTCATTATGCCATTGTCGTTTGTGTAAGTGAGAAATTTATCGCGTGCATCACGATCCTTGAGGAGCACGACGTTAAGCCAGTAATTGCTCTTGCAGAAGTCACGCTCGTGGAAGAACTGAACATCTGTATTTGAGAAAAACTTCTGGTATGCTGCTGCGATTTCACGTTTGCTGTCGAGGTAACGCTGAATATTTTCCATTTGCGCTACACCAATTGCGGCACTCACATTGGTCATGCGGTAGTTGTAACCGATTTCGTCGTGAACAAAATCCCAGCGATGCGGAACTTTTGCAGTCGTGGTCATATGTTTCGCACGCTTCGCAAGATTCTCGTCGTTGGTAATGATCATTCCACCGCCGCCGGTTGTGATCGTCTTATTACCATTGTAGCTGAGAATGCCAACTTTCCCTGCTGCACCTGTATGCTTGCCTTTGTAATACGTTCCAAGCGACTCTGCAGAATCTTCGACAACGGGAATGTTGTACTTATCGCAAACTGCAAGTAACTCATCCATACGCACTGCATGGCCGAATGTATGCATAGGCACACACGCAGCTATACGACGTTGTGTATTCTTGTTATAGCAATGACCATCGTTACGCATCTCCGCGTTTGCAGCGAGCCATTCCTCAAGCTTAACCGGATCTAATCCGAGCGTTTCCTTCTCACAATCGGCGAACAAAGGAAATGCACGGCAGTAAGCAATGGCATTTGCAGTTGCCACAAATGTTAACGCCGGTGAAATCACTTCCTCATTGTCTTTCACTCCTGCGAGAACAAGAGCAATATGCAATGCTGCGGTTCCGTTCACACAAGCGACCGCATATTTTGCGCCGGTGAATTCTGCCGTCTTCTCTTCGAACAAACCTACAAAGCGACCCACATAAGAAACAAATGTGGAGTCAATACACTCCGCCAGATATTCCTTCTCACGACCCACAAATACAGGCGCATGCAGTGGAATAAATTCCTTCGTACCATACAGGTTACGGACAAAATCAACTGTTGACTGGTAGCTCATGTTTATAATACCATTCTTTTTTCAGACGTGGCGTCGTGGTGCAGTTTGGGTGTTGTGTTATAGTAAACTGGAGAAGTCGGGTCGGTGACGTAACCATTCTCAAGCATCTCGTAAATTTCTTTCACGCTTTTGTCGACGTTGAAGATTTGCTTCACGCTGATAAACTTGTGCAGTTTCGAAAAGTCAACCTGGTAGTCGCGTTTGTCGCCACCTTCTTTCAGGATGTCGATTTTCACGTCCGGAATATATTTCTTCACCGTGTTTGCAATCTGAATTTTCTGGTAATTCTCTCCCGGAAAACCGATATTGAACACATTATTCTTTACTGTTTCGAAATTTGCTATGATGTTCATCATCACGTTCGCCAGATCGAACACGTGAATGTACGGTCGGTATGATTCAGGCAGGAAAATATCGAGATACTTCTTCTTCCATCCGTTAAGCGTGAAATCGTTCACTGTTAAATCGAAACGCATACGTGGTGAAGCTCCGTAAATTGTAGAGAGGCGACCAATCACCCAATCCATGTCTTTCACTTTATCGGTGAGATGACGCTCTACATTCACTTTCGATTCTGCATAAAGTGAAAGCGGAGATAATGCAGTTTCTTCCGTCGCGAGATCGTTCGCTATTCCGTAGTTCGAACAAGTCGAGAAGAAAATGAATCCTTTCACTTTGCGTTCGCGCGCGAGCTCAATCAGTTGATAAGAAGCTACTTCGTTGATCGACTTCGTGTCCTCCGGAAATAATTTACTCGCAGGATCGCCCACAACTGCTGCGGTGTGAATTACAAAATCGATATTCTGCATCGCACCTTCTAAAACACTCTTCTGACGGATGTCGCCTTTTACGAACGTGTAATTCGGATTGCTGAGATGAATCAGCGGAATGTTTTCATTGAACCAAAGATGATCGACCGCTACAACGCTGTGACCATTTTGCAAAGCAAGATTTGTGAGGACTGAACCAATATAACCTGCACCACCTGTAATTAGAATTTTCATTTGCCGTAGACTTAATACTTATGACTTAATACTTATTGACTTTAAAACTTACTACCGGTTAGCACTCACAAAATTCACGTGATCCTGACACGCAACTTTATCCTTTGTTTTTATCACTCGCGCCGGCGTTCCCGCACACACGGCAAAATCAGGAATATCTGAATTCACAATCGAGTTGGCTCCAACCACCGCGTAATTGCCAATAGAACATCCCGGAAGAACAACCACATTATTTCCGAGCCACACACCATCGCCGATTGTAATATCTCCCGTCGTCATCGGACGTTGCGCAGCCGGACCTGTTGGAAAATTAATGTCGTGAGTTGCTGCAACAATAGAAACATTGTATCCGATTGCCGTCCACGCACCAATTTTCACCATCGATGCTTCGCCAGCTGAAATGTAACCCGAGTTGTAATATGTCCCTTTACCAATGATCACGTTCTTTCCGGTTATGTGCAACTTCCCAAGTGCAGCATCAGCGTGTATGTTGTAACGACTTCTGTATTTAGCGGCTCTTGCGCGATCTGCCCAATGTTCCAACCACAATGCAATTCGCCCGATCATCAGTTAAGCTGCTGGCTGTTGAGACTGTTTACGACGTATAATTACATCCATCGCAATTCCACCAATCACAAAAATGAATATGAGGAACGAGCCGATCAACGCAACCTTCTCACCTGAGTAATAACTGTCCGGATGGAACTCCCATGTGATTGTATGCTTGCCTGCCGGAACACGCATTCCTCGCAAAGTATAATCAGCACAGAAATACTCAGCTGGCTTACCATCAATACTTGCATTCCATCCAAGTGGATAATAAATCTCCGGGAAGATTATCACACCTTCAAATGATGAATTTGTCTCGTATGCAATCTTATCGGGTTCGTGTGACAACAACTTCACGGTTGCGTTCGTATCAGTTTTTGCCACAAATCCATTCAGCTGTTCCTGATAACGTGCATCCACCACTGCCTCGGTGCGGGTATTGATTTTTCCGACTGCTACAATTTCGGCATCTGCGCTCGGTACAATTGTCACCTTGTCCACAAACCATCCCGGACCATTTGCCGATTGGTTAGTGATCACTCCTCCTTGCGGATTATAGATGATGTATTTAATGTTGAACATGTTGATTGCACCCTGCGTAGCAAGTGTTGCCTGAATCACAGAATCAGGATTCGAAGTATTCATTGCACCTTGCAGCGAAGCCTGAACAACACCAATCTGTTTCTCCAATACCTGTTCGTACAACTCCTGAATCCGCTTCAACTTCGCACCGTGATAACCACCGATTGATTTATGGAAGTAAGCGGTCGATGCATCCTGCCAGGTGTTCACGGCAATATTCAGCACACGGAAGGACGGATCTGATTTATCCTGAAGAATCATATTATCCGCTGCACTTGCCTTATAAGGAACTTCGTGCTTCTTCGTTTTCTCATAGTTGTCCTTGTCGATGTATCGTTGTCCAACGAAAATCATATCGGCACTCACGAGAAAAACCACCGTTCCAATGAGTACTCCCTTTGGAAGATTCCATCTGATAAATGCCCAGATCATTCCCGCAGCAAGAAGGATCAATCCGAAGCTCCTGCGTGCATCCGAACTAACAATTGCTTCACGTGCAATCTCAAGCTGAGCAACGTATGCGTACGCATTGTCCATATTGCCACCTTGACCGGTTACGGCTGAAATAATCTGATTCTGCTCTGCAACTTTCACTGTTTCAAGAACAGCACCGGGCATCATCCAGAATATCAAACAGATTCCTGCAGTGAGACCAAACGCAATATAGAGTTGATTGATTTTCTTCTTCATCAATCCCGGATTGTTCATGATATCCCGTACAGCGAGCATGGCCAGAATCGGGAATGTGAGATTGACGATCACGAGAATCATCGATACCGCCCGAAACTTGTTGTAACCTGGAACGTAATTGAAGAAAAATTCCGTTAAGCCTAAAAAGTGATCGCCCCAAGATAACATGATCGCGAGTCCGCTTATACCGGCAAGCCACCACTTGATTTTATCTTCTACAATGAAGAATGCAAGTATGGCGAGGAAGAAAATAATTGCACCCACATAATACGGTCCGCTCGTGAAACTGACATCACCGAAATAAGCAGCAAAATTGCCTCCGATAACGTCCTGGTATTGCGGATCCACTTTCTTGAGCGCATCGGGATCGTAATCACCGATGGCCTGCGATGCACCACCCATCACATCCGGAATCATCAGCGTGTACGTTTCTGCAATGCTGTAACACCATTGTGTAGCGTAGTCGATTGATAAACCTTCTGTTTTGTTGTGCTGATCTTTGTCAATCGTAAGCTCCGATGGTCCACGTGTTGTGTACTTGCCGTATTCGCTGGTCAAAAGCAGGTTCGACATGTTAGGAAGAATTGCGAGTACTACAGCAACTGCTAAAATTCCATTGGACTTCAGCATATCCTTGTACTTCTTCGCAACGTACAAGCGCACATTTTCCCCGAGTCCGATGAACACGAGCATCATCAGCAAGTAATACGTGATCTGCAAGTGATTGGAATTGATCTCTAGCGCGAGTGCAAGCGCAGTCAACGCGCCGCCCATCCACACCCGACCTCTGTAGGCGAGAAAGACACCCATGAGCACAGGAGCCATGTAAGAAATCGCATACATTTTAGAATTGTGTCCGGCGGGAACAAGAGTAATCATGTAGGATGTTAAACCGAATGCGATTGCGCCACCAATAGCGAGCCACGGATCTACTTTCAACACGAGCATAAGACAGTAGAATCCGATCATGCACATGAGTACTGCAGTCACAGGAAAAGGAATGCGCGTTACTGCTGAAATTGCTTTTTGAAATGGGTTCAGAAGGTTTGAAGGATACAAGACAGAAGTCTGGTACGCTGGCATTCCACCAAACATATTGTTCTGCCACAGCGGCTCACGATTATACTTCGTACGGAAATCGACGATCTCTTTCGCCATTCCTTCGTGATGTTCAATATCGCCTTGTTTTACACGCTTACCTTCAAACACGAGTGGTTTGAAAAAGAAAGCAGTGATCATCACAAAAAGGAGGATTGCAACAGCCGGCGCAACGTACTTACTTACAGTGTTCATAAGGGCATTTTGAGTAATGCGCAAAGTTATCAAAAAGCCGTTCTGAGAGCCGTTAAATAACTCAAATCCGACCTGTTTTTCGCCAAAAATGAACCGATTTGATCTGTGCGTGTATTCAGTATCCGATAAGCAATTTCGGGACTCACAACCAAACTGAAACCCTATGAAGCAAATAGTATTAGCCGGCATGCTTTTAACTGCCACAATCAGCGCGTCTGCCACCACATTTTATGAGCAGCTCTGCGCATTCAATTTCAACTGGAAGAAGTATTCCATGATCGCTCCGCAAGGCGATTCACGCACGTTCAAAACCGATGCTGATTATGTTCAGGCACATTTGAGTTGTGTTGTACCTATTCTGAAAAGTAATCCGACAGATGCACTTTCTGCCAATCAAATGAGTACACGCTTGCATTTAATAGAACTGCTCGACGGTTACCGCGAAGCAAAGCTGTTTCCGTTGAATCATTATCGCACAGAACGCATTCCGGTTTTCATTGACGAGCATGGAACTCATTGCGCAGTTGGATATCTCATGATGAAGTCGGGATACGAAGAACTTGCGCAACGCATTTCACGCACTGACAATTACGTGTGGGTGAAGGACATTAAAGATGAGGAAGCACTTGTATGGCAACAAGAGTCGGGTTTCACGATGGAAGAGTTGAAACTGATTCAGGGTGCGTACGATTATTATCCACCGTATGCGTGGACTTCTCCCGACAAATACGAAACACCACAGATGCCGATTTGCACCACCGCCTATTTCGATGAGGTTCATAATGGTGTAGTTACACTCCGGAAAGAAGAACGCGTATGGTGCAAAGGAGAAGGCAATGGAAAAGTGATCAACGGAAAATGGGAGCAGAACTACGCGCCGGGAAAACCGTGGATCAAGGGTTACTTTATCAATGGTCAGCGCAGCGGCGAGTGGGAAGAATATTATCCCGGCACAACCACGCTTTGCCGTACAGAATCATGGCGCCGCAATAAACTAAATGGTGTGCGCAAACGTTTTGACCGCGAATCCCGACTGGTTGAAGAAATCACTTTTGTGGAAGGTGCGGCAGTTTGTAAAGTCAACTACAGTCTTTATGACTCACTCACCTACATTCGCATTCCTATTGATTCTGCAACTGTACGCACGCAGGTTTTGAACAAAGAAGGAAACCTGATTGCATGCGGAGTAGAACGCATTTACAATCCGAGTGGTTTGTTGTGGTTTCAGAACATCGAACTCACGGCTTTGAATTCAATGCAGGTGAGTTCACGTGCAACGCAGCTCGCTACAGGAACCGCGACTAATACCAACTTCGGTCATGACGGTGGTTACAGTCTAGGTGGAAGTAGCCAGAGCATCAGTCTGCAATCTCTCTTCGGTGGTGCTCCCGCGCAGCCATCGCTGGTTGAGTATCACAAAATCGGAATGTGGTGGTATTATCCGGAACGCACGTCACTGTTTGCGAAACAACATCCGGGAAATCATTGGAAAGAACGTTACCAGCATTACGGAAATGAACTGTACAACGCAACATACATTTTCAATGATATTCACAAGAATGCACAGTACGATTCCATACATGCGATTTACGATGATAATACCTTGACTTCGTTTCAAGGATTCAGTAAAACTCAGCCAACACACTACGTGTTTGATTATTATTCGAAGGATGATATTATCGCGCAAAACCCATACATCGTGTATCTCTATAACGGCATGGACAATTGGTTACCCCGGGGACAAATGAAGAAATCTGCCGGCCAGTACAATGAAAAAGGAGAACGCATCGGAGTGTGGTATCACTACAACACCGGCGGGGAACTGGAGAAGAAGGAAGAATATCTTATTCCGTATAAGGAAGAAGAAGTTGCGCAAGTGAAGAAAGAATCAACTGCTTCGAAATAAGTTTAGTTAAACCAAAAATAAAACCGCCGCCAGACTGGGAGTCCGCGGCGGTTTTGCTTTTTGTAGGCCTTCTCTCGTGGAGGCGTCCCCAACTACAGGGAAGTGAGAGTAAGGCTTCCAAACACCTTAACCAGAATTGTACTGTAAACTTAGGGGGAACATCAGGTCATTCAAACCGACTTTCAATAAGTGGCGGGTTGACTTAGTACTTGGATCAAATGGAGTGATAACTGGACTAGCAGTACGCAGTAGGCAGTGCGAAGTACGCAGTAGTGCATTGTTAAAATAACTTAAAGTGAATTTTCTCAAGCAACGTTACTGCGCACTGTTACACTTCGGACTGCGTGTACTGTACACTGCGCACTGCTATTTGATCTCTTCGTAGTCAACGTAATCGTCGTCGGAAGAATTCTTGCCCGATTTTTTTCTCGGAGTTTCTTCGATTATTACATCGCCATTACCCCGGGTGTTGTTGTAATTGTTGTTCGTCTGCGAATGGGAATTTGGTTCGTTTTGTTTTTTCGAATTAGAAAACGCTCCGAATATTCTCCAGATGAGCCAGATTGCGAGAATGGTGTAGAAAAACTCTTGCACGGAACAAAGTTACGTCAATTCGAAGATTCGAAATTCGAAATAATTGAAAATGATGTTTGTTAATCTTCAATTTTTCGAATTAATTCGAACCGATCGAATACTTTTGTCTCATGAAAGTAACCATCACCGTAAAAGAAGTCAATCCTGATTTCGACCGCGAACTTGCAGACAATGAATTCGACGGAAAAGAATCAGAAGAAAATATTCTATACACCTGGGAAGATGAATTCGACATCCACGGCGATGTGAAAGATTTCAAAATTCGCAATAACGTCACGTACGAATTGCAGACTGCCGACGGTGAAGAAGAAGCTACTTATGAAATCGAAGGAATGATGGTGCTGGACATCCTTCTGGCTAATGGCGCAACCACCACGTGTGCATTCTCACGCAGCATTGTGAAAGACACGAAGAAGGTAATTACCAAAAAAGAAGATATTCACTTCTTCGTTTTTCTGAAAGGCGGAAAGCAGATTGTTTCTCCTGTGACAGGCATTTATATCAATCAGAAAGATTGGCCGAAGGAATTGCCATTACCACCTGAGGAAGATATTACGAGCGACGAAGAAGAATGATCAGTGTGCAGTGAGCAGTGCGCAGTGCGCAGTAACTGAAGATTATACTATATAATTACTGCGCACTGCTAATTGGGAACTGTTCACTGCGCACTGCAAACTGCGTACTGTTCACTGCGCACTGTTAATTGGGTACCCACGTCTTATCAAACGGTTTCGCCTGAAACAACCAACCGAAATTAATTCTGATTGCGCCACGATAGCCGCGATTGAATGCAGCATCCCACATCAGGCAAATTGCGATGAGCCAGTCGACTGAAACGTTTGCATCCGCGTGTATGGTGTAAGAATCTCCTGAGAAAAACCGCACAGCACTTGATTGAAACCAGGCTACCTGTTTTCCGTTCAGAAAAATCGAAACCCTTCTGCTGCGATGACCGAAAATCTCGAATACATCCTTTCCCATGTGAATCCGAAAGTGACGGTTCCACCAGGAAACGGTATTGAGTTCGTATTTGTTTGCACCGAAATTGAAAACGAACGATGTCTGAAACATGATCGCAATGCGCTGATCAATCTCGAATACGGGAGGGCCACCCTGAACTGCAGTTACCGTAAGCTTCGGATACATTTTGAAAATACTACGCGAGCATTTCAAAACTTCCTGTCCGTTAACCCGAATCCTGTACTTATCACCAAAGGTGATTTTCTTCTGATTAATCTGAATTAAATTCGGCATAAAATCAATGTGCTACTGGGATAATGTGCAAGTGTGATAATGTGGTTAGTGGTTAATCTGAAATAACCGGAGCAACTTCCACACCCTTCAGTTCTTTAGCCCATTAACCGATTAGCACACTAGCACATTATTCACGTGGAATTTGCTTCAGTTGCGCCTTCAAACGATCAACCTCTCCCCGCGCCTTGTCAACTTTCTGCTGGTAATCTGCAACAAGTGCCTGTGCACCTTTTGATTTACCAAAGAATCCAAGATTCGTTTCGAGTGTATTGATTTCGCCGGTGAGACGTTTGATTTTGTCATTGATATTCATGCGCTCACGCTGCAATTGCTCTTTGCCTTTATCGGTAGAACGCAATTGATCAATGCGCATGCGCTGCAAGGTAGTTTCATCGCCACCACGTTCCTTCAGCTGATCCATCATTGCATCCTGAACAGCTTTCCACTCCTTGTCTAAGCGATCTTTATCAGCACGTGCCGCATAAGGAAGCTCCGACCATTTCTTCTGCTGTTCTGCAATTACACTTTTCGCTTCATTCAGATCCGGAGGAAGAACTACAGCCTTCTGCTCAGCAATAAATGCTTCACGCGCGTCTGAGTTCGCTTTATAACTCGCATCCTGTTCGGCAAAGTGCTTGGTCTTATTCTGGAAGAATGCATCAGCGGCACCACGGAAACGTTCCCACAGTTTATCGCCAATCTTCTTCGGAACCGGACCGGTTTTCTTCCACTCTTCCTGCAGTTGTTTGAATTTGTTCGGAGTGTTTTTCCAGTCCGTCGAATCTTTCATTGCTTCAGCACGTGCAATCAACGCTGTTTTGTCGTCGACATGCTTCTTGTGCGTTTCGCGCTGTGCACCATAGTAACCTTCACGTGCTTTGAAAAACTTCAGACGGGAATCGCGGAAATGTTTCCACGTCTTGTCTTCGTCTTCCTTCGGAACGTGACCAATTTTACGCCACTCTTCGAACAAGCCTTCCACCGTTTTACCAGCTTCCTGCCATTCGCGGTGCGATTTATATTCCTTCGCAGCCTCGGCGTCCATTTTCGCCACGAGGTCTGTTTTAAGCTTCAGGTTCTCACCTTGTTTTTCTTTCGCGTCTTCGAGTAACGCTTGTTTCCGTGTATGAACTGAATCAGATGCCGCTTTGAATTTCTCCCAAAGCTGCTCGTTCACGTCTTTCGCAGCAGGACCAATTTCTTTCCACTGCTCATGCAATACACGCAATGCGTCAAGCGACTTGCGAACCGATGGCTCATTCGCTAAAGCTTCTGCTTTCGCAATCAACTCCTCTTTCAGCTCGTGATTCTTCTTGTGATCAAGCTCACGCAACTCGCGTGAAATCTTAACAACGTCGAAGAAACGATCGAGGTGATGCTGCCAGTTGTTGCGCAACTCACTCGCATTTGCAGACGGCACAGGTCCGATCTCGCGCCAACGTGCCTGTAGATCCTGCAACTTATCAAATGCTTTATTCATGCTCTCACTCGATTCAGCAAGAGCTTTTAATTCGTCAAGCAATTCTATTTTGCGACGAAGGTTGTTGCGTGTTTCCGCTTCCTTCGTGCGTTTCTGCTCTGTACGTTTCAGATTATATTTACGAAGTACTTCTTCGAATTGCTCAGCGAGTTTATCAGCAGAAGGCATGAACACATCATGCTCATCCTCCTTGTTTGCTTCCCAATCACGGCGCTTTTTCTCCAACTCCTCTTTCGTGTGCTCACGGAAAAGTTCTTTCACCTTCTGCACACTTCCGCGTGTAGGGTCAAGATCGGTTTGGTTTGCAAGATCGTTGAGTTTAGCAAAAAGCTCTTCCCGGCTTAGGCTCGTGAAATCTTCTGCCGTTGGCAACTCGTCATGATGTTCGCCTTCTTCGTGAACAACTGCATTCAGATCCTTTACATCTTCAGGACTCTCTGATTGTTCCGACTGTACTTCGTTCGTATTCATACTCTATTTAGACTGAAAAACCTTGTCACATGACAAGGTCGATTTTGTTTCTCAAATGTAGGGTTTTTATATAAAATACGGAAAGCGGAATCAGGGATTTGGGGATTGGTTAATTATGGAATTCGGGCAGCATAAATAGTCAAATCGCCATGTAAATTCCATAATTCCCCGATCCCTAAATTCCCGACCTCATTTTCTAAATATGTACATTTGAAGTCATCACAACAATCACAATAGACTAGTATGAAATTACAGAACTACGCACTCGGAAAATGGGTGAATGGAGACGGAAACGGACAAGAGCTTTTCAACGCCATAAACGGAGAAATTGTTGCTACTGCTTCGAGCAAAGGATTAGATTTCGCTGCTATGTGCGATTATGGAAGAACCGTTGGTGGTCCCAACCTCCGCAGGATGACTTTTCACGAGCGGGGCCGTATGATGCGTGCTTTGGCGCTGCATTTACTCAGCAAGAAAGATCAGTTCTACAAGATTTCCTGGGCAACGGGTGCAACTAAAAGCGACAGCTGGGTTGACATCGAAGGCGGAATCGGAAATTTGTTTGCGTATGCTTCATTGCGCCGCCAGTTTCCGGATGAAACATACTGCGTCGAAGGAGATGTGATTCGTCTCTCGAAAGAAAATACATTCATTGGTCACCACATTTGCGTTCCGAAAAAAGGTGTTGCTGTTCACATTAATGCATTCAACTTTCCCGTTTGGGGAATGCTGGAGAAAGTTGCAGTAAACTGGCTTGCGGGTGTTCCTGCAATTGTGAAACCTGCAACACTTACCTCTTTTCTGACGGAAGCCGTAGTGAAAGAAATTATTGCTTCGGGAATTCTTCCTGCTGGTGCCTTGCAATTAATTTGCGGCTCAGCGAACGGATTACTCGACCACATGACTAATCAGGACGTGGTTACGTTTACCGGCTCAGCTTCTACCGGAAGAATGCTGAAAACTAATCCGCGTCTCATTGAGGAATCGGTTCCGTTCAACATGGAAGCTGATTCACTTAATTGTTGCATTCTCGGAAAAGATGTAACGCCTGCGATGCCCGAGTTTGACATTTTCATCAAGGAAGTGGTGCGTGAAATCACAACGAAAGCCGGCCAGAAATGTACTGCTGTCCGCCGCATCATTGTTCCGGAGAACATGATTGAGGATGTTCATATTGCGCTCGGAAAACGTTTGGCTTCAACCGTAATCGGTGATCCGAATGTGGAAGGTGTTCGTATGGGCGCACTCGCAGGCATGGGTCAGCGTGAAGAGGTGATGGAGAAAATTGAGATCCTTTCGAAGACGCAGAAAATGATAATCGGCGATTTCGAAAAATTCGAAGTGAAAGGTGCTGATAAATCCAAAGGCGCGTTCATGCCTCCTGTGATTTTCCTCAATGATAATCCGTTCAGTAATCTCGACTGCCACAATATCGAAGCATTTGGTCCGGTGAGCACATTGATGCCTTACAAGACCACCGAAGATGCAATTCAACTGGCTCGCCTTGGTAAAGGTTCACTGGTATCATCAATTGTTACTGCTGATGGAAAACTCGCACGCGAATATGTACTCGGCGCAGCTGATATGCACGGACGCATTCTCATTCTCAACAGCGAGTGCGCGAAAGAAAGCACGGGTCACGGTTCGCCGCTACCAATGCTCGTTCACGGAGGACCTGGTCGCGCTGGTGGTGGAGAAGAAATGGGTGGCAAGCGTGGAGTGTTCCATTACTTGCAGCGCACCGCGGTTCAAGGTTCACCAACAATGATTACTGCAGTTACAAATCAGTATCAGGTTGGCGCTAAATATATCGATAAAGGAATTCATCCTTTCCGCGAGCACTTCGAAGATCTGGAAGTTGGTGAAACACTCATCACTCCTACTCACACGGTAAGTGAAAGCGACATAATCGACTTCGCGAATCTAAGTGGCGACAAATTTTACGCGCACATGGATCCAAAATCGTTGGACGGAACAATTTTCAAACGCACCGTTGCACACGGATACTTTGTTTTGTCGCGCGCGGCAGGATTGTTTGTTGATCCACCGAAAGGTCCCGTGTTGCTCAACTACGGTATTGACGAATGTCGTTTCACCAAACCGATCTATCCGAAAATGACAATCGGTGTTCGCTTCACCTGCAAAGAGAAAATCGAAAACGACAAACCACTGAAAGCCGCTGATGGTTCCGAAGTAAAATGCGGAATTGTGAAGTGGGTGGTCGACGTTTACGACGCAAGCACGCAGGATGTACGCGATGAACTCGGAGTTGAAGGTGCAACAGGTGATACCGTTGCAATCGCTACGATTCTTACAATGGTGAAACTGAAGAATCAGTAATCACATGCCGATCACGATTGATGTATTTGAAGATCCGCTCAGCGATGTGGGCAAAGTCTTTCACATCGACAATCGTACAATTCAGTACCACGACACTGAAATGTTCATTTACGAGGTTGCCGGATTCATGTATGGGACGGTAACTCAGTTCTACGATGGAATCAATACGCATGAAGGTTTTTCCACCGTAACCATCATGGATACTTCAGGCGATACCATCAACATTCACATTAAGAGCACCTGGCAAACTCAAGCCGAAGATCATCGCATTGCGAATGAAGTTGCAACTGCCTTGTGGAAATACGTTGGCAACAAGCTAGTGAACGACATGATGCGCGCGATTCACGCTGGCGTTGAAGTAAAAGTCGGAACAGTAACTGCACACAAAGGCGGAATCCGTTTCGAGAACACCGACGTTTGGGGCCAGAACTCCAAATGGGATATTCCCTGGGAAGTTGTCGGCTGTCAAATCCACAACGGGCGTATGATGATCTATTCCTTCACCGACAAAGCATGCACGCATTGGCTCGATTTGAGAACGGTAATGCATGCGCATACATTATGCGGCATCATACGCATGATCATGACGGATCCGCCCATGATGTTAATTCTCAAAGGGCAGAGAATGCCGTTCCCGTACTATTCACCAAATGATTAATTCATCAGTCGTATAAATCTTATGGATCCAAAATCAGAACTCGAAACACTTCGCAACATGGTTGATGTAACACGTCAGCTTGCACATTTTGCATTGAAGAAACTCGCCGGAAAAGAATCCGAATTCCAAAAACGATTCGATGTAGAAGGGCGAAAGTTGAACAATGTATACTGGCTGGTTGCGCACATGACGTGGGCAGAGAACAATCTCATCATACGCTCAACGGGCGGACCAAATCCGGAAGTGCCGTGGCTCAAATACTTTGCACTGGGAAAATCAGCCGATGAAGGTGAAAATTGCGGAGTTCCCTACGAAGAAATTTACGCCGGTTTCAAAAAGGTGCATCAGATAGCGATGGATCAGTTGACACAAATGGACCCTGCATTGTTGGACGCGGAAAACAAACTCAACTGGGAAATTCTAGGTGGCAAAACGATGCGCAACACGATTATGCATCACATTCGTCATGAGAATAATCACATCGGGCAATTGTTGTGGTTAGTGAATTTGCACGGAGTGAAAACGATCTAATCAATGCGCAATTTTCAATACGCAATGCGCAATACCACAAGTGGATATTTACTGCGCATTGCGTATTGCCAATTGTGTACTGCGCACTAGTATTGTTCGTTTTTATTCGGAAAATCTTTCGACTTCACATCCTTCACGTACTCTCCAACTGCACTTGTGATCACTTCATTCAGGTTTGCATAACGACGCAGGAAACGCGGATTGAATTCTTTCGTTAGTCCAACCATGTCGTGATACACGAGCACTTGTCCGTCCACTCCTCCACCTGCTCCAATACCGATAACCGGAATCGAAAGTTGTGATGCAACTGTTTCTGCTAATGTTGCAGGAATTTTTTCCAACACAAGCGCAAAGCATCCGGAGTTCTGCAGCACGTGCGCATCTGAAAGCAATCTCGCAGCTTCATCTTCTTCTTTCGCACGCACGGTATACGTTCCGAATTTATAAATCGATTGTGGCGTTAATCCAAGGTGACCCATCACCGGAATTCCCGCAGTGAGAATTCGTTCGATTGATTCTTTGATCTCTGCACCGCCTTCGAGCTTCACCGCGTGTGCACCAGATTCTTTCATGATCCGGATTGCAGAGTTCAATGCTTCTTTCGAATTTCCCTGATACGATCCGAAGGGCAAATCGACCACGATCAAAGCACGATCAATTCCCCGCACGACGCTCGACGCGTGATAAATCATCTGATCCAACGTAATCGGAAGTGTCGTTTCGTGACCAGCCATAACGTTCGAAGCAGAATCTCCGACAAGAATCACATCAATTCCCGCTGCATCAATAATCGAAGCACTGGTGTAATCGTATGCCGTAAGCATTGCGATTTTCTCACCCTTGCGCTTCATTTCCTGCAGCGTGTTGGTGGTTACTTTTTTGATCTCTTTGTGGATAGACATCGGCGCGTTTTTACTTGGAACAAAGTTACTCGTAATGTGCTAATTTGCTAATGGGGTAATGTGCTAATGAATCACGGCGCTAAATTCAACCCCTTCAGGGTTGGGTTCATTCACGTTATTTTTTCTACCGAAATTGAAGCCCTTCAGGCTTCCACGTACAACAACTCAGAAGGAGTTGAATTTCGGCAGAAAAAATAGTTCAAGCCCTGAAGGCGTTGAATTTTCATTAGCAAATTAGCACATTACCCCATTAGCAAATTAACTACCAACCCCAAATCGTTTCTTCAACGCCGATGAACAGCGCACCCTCACGTTCTTCAACCGGAAACACGCGTGC